>JAVJQW010000012.1:0-513939 GCA_040218735.1 Deltaproteobacteria bacterium | reverse complement strand
GGCCGCCTTTCGCGCCTGCTGCCCGCGCCGCCTTCGGCTCTCGTCGGTTGCGTACGCCCGGTATGCGCCCTCCTCACGCGGGCACCAGGCACGAAACTCGGCTCGCGACATACGCAAGCAATCACTGACGCAGGTGACTAGTCCTTGGCGCCGAGGTACTCGAGGAGCCCCTCGTAGGCCTTGCGCAGCTCCTGGGCGAGCTCGTTGGCGACCTGCGTGCGCGCGGGATCCGTCGCGTGCCGGTCCGGGTGGTAGCGGCGCATCAGGCGGCGGTAGGCAGCCTTGACCTCGGCGGCGGAGGCGCCGATCGGGAGCTCCAGGTTCGCATAGTAGCGGCGGATCAAGGCGGTCTCCTTCGGCGTCGCGGAGGGGGGCGGGGTGTAGCCCTCGCGAATCGGGATGTCCTCGACGTCGAGGTCGTCCGGATCCAGGAAGCCGCGCGTGCCCTCCCGGAAGCGGCGGGCCGCGTCCGTGAGCTCGGCACGCGCGATGTTGAACAGGCGATCCTTCAGGCTCACGGTGCGGGCGCCTCCTTCAGCGCCTGGGTGAGGAGTCGCAGGCACTCCCGCGCGCCGTCGGCGCCGACCTGCATGGTGACGCCGTCCTTCGCGCAGAGCGACACGTTCAGATAGTGGTCGGAGTCGTTGTCGAGCGCCTTCTTCGCGCGCGCCTCGATCCTCAGCAGGGCCTTTTCGACGTGCGCTTGCCGCTCCGCCATCGACAGCTCGAGGGATCCCGCGAGCTTGATCTCCTTTTCGATGTCCCGCAGCACGACGCGCTTCGGCTTCGGCGGCGGCGCCACCGGCGGAGGGGGCGCCGCCGGCGGAGGCGGCGTCGACTCCACGTCGCGCCGCTTGGTCGCGCCCCGGGTCTTCTTCGCGGGCGGCGGCGGTGGCGGCGCGACGAGCTCGGGCTGCGGCGCGCTCCGGGCGACCACCTTCGACGGCGGCGGGGGCGCCGCGGGCTTCGTCGGCTCCTCGGTCGCCTCCGTCGGACCGGCGCGCACCACGAAGATCACGGCGACGACGGCGACCACCGACAGCGCCGCCGCAGCGACGACCGCGCGCGACGGCTTCTTCTTCGGCGGCCCCGGGTGGAAGGGGCGCGACAGGATCGCGTCGCTCGACGTCTCCAGCTCCAGCACCGCCCGGTCGACGGACTGCGTCCGCTCGAACTGCCCCGAGTCCTCGGGCGGCAGATCGACGGACGGCATCGGCACGTCCTCGCCGGGGAGCGGCGCAGCACCGACTTTGGTGTGGATCAGCTCCGGCGCGTCGCGCGGGAGCGTCGAGTCGGCGCCGGAGCTCTCGACCTCGAAGATCCTCCGCATCGCCGCCTGGTGCTCCGCCGGGAACTGCTGCTTGAGGAAGTCGCCGATGTGGTTCGGCGGCGTGGAGGCGAGCGGGCCCGCCGCCGCGACGAGCGCTTGGCGGAACTCTTCCGCGGTCTGGAACCGCTGCCGCGCGTCCTTGTGCATCGCCTTGAGGACGACCTCGGTCATGCCCGGCGGCACGTCGACGTTCAGGTCCTCGAAGGGGCGGGGCTGTCGTTGCAGGATCTCCGGGAGGACGTCGGCGTGTTTCTCGCTGCGGATGAACGGGCGGCCGCTGAGGTTTTCGTAGAGCACCGTGCCGAGCGTGTAGATGTCGCTGCGCCGATCGACGCGCTCACCGAGCGCCTGCTCCGGCGACATGTAGCGCAGCGTGCCCATCACCATCTTCGCGGCGGTGCGGAAGCGGCCGACGTCGGCGCGCGCGAGGCCGAAGTCGATGATCTGGATCCCGCCGTCGAACGTCAGCATGACGTTGCGCGGGGAGAGGTCGCGGTGGACGACCTGCAGGTGCTCGTCGCCGGTCTTGAACTCGTGCGCGTAGTGCAGGCCGCGCAGGACCTGCTCCGCGACGGTGAGCGACAGCGCCGGCGGGAGCATCTTCTTCTCCCGCATGAGCTTGTGCATCAGCGCTTCGAGGTCCTGCCCCGCGATGAAGTCCATCGCGATGAACAGCTGGTCGTCCTCGAGCTTGGCGTCGGAGAGACGCGAGATGTTCGGGTGATCGAAGAGCGCCGCGACCTGCGCCTCGCGGAGGAAGCGCGCGAAGACGATCTCGTTCTCGGCGTAGTTCGCGTTCAGGGTCTTGATGACGCAGAGCTTCGTCGTGCCGTGGCGCATCGCCGTGTAGATCGAGCCCATGCCGCCCGTGGCGATGTGCTCGAAGACGTCGTAGTTCTCGAACGTCGGGAGCTCGGGGGGCTCCTTCGCCTCTGAGGTCGGCGTCTGGGCTGCGTCGTCGGCCACGTCTGCTCCAATGAAACCACGGATCGCGCGTCCGTCATTTCCGGCGTTGGTCGATCACATCCTACCGCCGCTTGGCGCCGACCACCTCGTACAGGGGGGGCGTCGGTCGCCCGCGGACCGCCTCGACGGCGTACTTGCGCATGTCGAAGTGGCTGGCGACCAGCTTGGCGGCGGCTTCGCCGACCAGGATCACCCCCGGGGCGGCGCGTTGGGCGTTTTCGCGGGCGGCGTCGACGACGTCGCCGAGCACCGCGTAGGTGAGGCGCCGGGGCCCGCCGATCGGGCCCGCGAGGAGCCAGCCGGCCTCGACCCCCACGCGCAGCGGGCGTTGGGCGAGGGCGGGGCTGCTCGCGGCGAGCTGGTCGACGGCCTGACGGAGCTCCAGCGCGGCGAGGATCGCGCGCGCAGGGTCGTCCCCGTAGGCGCGCGGCGCGCCGAACACGAACAGGAGCTGGCCTTGGGCGTCCGGGACCAGCGTCCCCTTCTGACGGCGCGCGATCTCGTGCGCACGATCCAGGAGCGCGGAGAGGAACCGCGAGATCTCCGTCGGCGTGGTGCGCTCGGACTGGGCGGACAGATCGGGGATGTCCGCGACCACGACGGTGGCGCGTTTGCCTTCGAGCCCGCTCGCCTCGGGGGCGTCGAGCTGACCGCGCACCACGTTGGCGACGTCGGGGGAGAGGACCCGCTCCAGGACGTCGGCGTTGGCGCTGGTCTGTTTGTCCAAGAACCGTGCGCGTGTCATCGCCGTCGCCATGAGGTGGGCGACCGCGGACGTGACGTCGAGGTCGCCGTCGTGGAATGCGGGCGCCGCGCGCGACAGGTACATCGCGCCGATCACGCCGTGCTCCTCGTCGCCGACGGGCACCGACAGCGCCGCGAGCGGGCCACGCGCGCGCTCACCTTCGAAGCGGATGTCGGTCGAGACGTCGTCGGAGGTCAGGCCGAAGTTCTTGGTGATCGTCCAGTGCACGACGCGCATCAGGACGTCGCCGTGGCCCGGTCCGCGCTGCGCGGTGCGCGTCGCCGCGACGGCGAGCTTGCCGGAAGGGTCGCGCTTCACGAACGCCGCGGTTTGCGCTTCGGTCTGGTCGAGCGCGAGGCGCAACATCTCTTGCGTGTAACTCTCGAGGTCGGTGGCCGCCGCGAGGGCGTCGCTCGCGCGCAGGAGCACCTGCATCGCCTTGGCGTGTGTGCCGATGCCGGTCCGCGCTTGCTGGAACTGTTGCAGCATCACCGACTCGCTGGAGCCGGGCGGGACGTGCGGCGTGCGGTCGGTGGTGCTCTTGCGCCCGCTCGTCTCGGCGTTGGTGGTCTCCTCGAAGGACGGGCGCGAGGTCCCGTCGGGCAGGGGCCCCGCGTGGAAGGAGACGCGGAAGTTCCCGATCCGGCAGATGTCGCCGTCCTTCAGGACGCGGGTCGTGACGCGCTCGCCGTTGACCCAAGAGCCGTTGTGCGAGCCGAGATCCTGGATCGTGGCGCGCCCCTCGAAGAACGCGATCCGGGTGTGGTGGCGACTGACGAGGTCGCCGAGGAGCACCATGTCGTTGGAGGGGAGGCGACCAAAGGACGTAATGCCCTCGCGCAGGACGAAGCGCGTACCGTCGTGCCCCGGCCCGTGAATGATGATGTAGGCGGTCTGGTGCCTCTCATCCGCCACGAGCGCTGATAGTTTCAGCGATTCGGCCGGCCGTCTAGAGATCTGCGCGGGCGACGGGCTACGCCTCGATCCCGTAGCGCTCGAGCTTGCGGTACAGGGTTCGACGGTCGAAGCCCAACACCTCGGCGGCTCGGGTCTTGTTGCCCTCGACCGCCTCCAGGACGCGGATGATGTGGCGGCGCTCCAGCTCCTGCACGGTGAGGAGCTGCCCACCGAGCTCGTCCGGCTCGACGGCGACCGTCTCGAACTTCTGCACGCGCTCGGGGAGATCGTCGATCGTGATCTGCTCCCCCTGCGCGAGCGCGACGCCGCGCTCGATGCAGTTCTCCAGCTCGCGGACGTTGCCCGGCCAGTCGTACGTCACGAGCTTCTCGGCGGCGTTGGGGGAGATGCCGCGGATCGGCCGCTTCGCGCGCTCGGCGGCGCGGTCCACGAAGTGCTGCGCGAGGAGCAGGATGTCGCGGCCGCGCGCGCGCAGCGGCGGCGTCGGCACGCGCACCACGTTGACGCGGTAGAAGAGGTCCTCGCGGAAGCGTCCGTCTTCGACGGCTTCGTCGAGGTCCTTGTTCGTGGCGGCGACGATGCGCACGTCGAACGCGCGCTCTTCGCTCCCGCCGACGGGGCGGACCTTCTGCTCTTGCAGCGCGCGGAGCAACTTGGCTTGCATCTCCATCGGCATGTCGCCGATCTCGTCGAGGAACAGCGTGCCGCCGTCCGCCTGGAGGAACAGACCGTCCTTCGCCGCCTTGGCGTCGGTGAACGCGCCCTGCACGTGACCGAACAGCTCGCTCTCCAGCAGCGTCGCCGGCATCGCGGCGCAGTTGATCGCGACGAACGGACCCTCCGCTCGGTTGCTGCGTTTGTGGAGCGCGCGCGCGACGAGCTCCTTGCCGGTGCCGGACTCGCCGGTGACGAGCACCGACACGTCCGCCGGTGCGACGCGCGCGACGAGCGACACGAGCTCCTTCATCGGGTGGCTCTCGCCGACGATCTCCTCGAACTGGCCGGTCTGCGCGACCGCGTTCCTCAGGTGTTCGACCTCGAGGCGGAGCTGTCGACGCTCCACCGCGCGTCGGAGCGCGCCGACGAGGATGTCGAGCTTCACCGGCTTGAGGAGGAAGTCGTAGACGCCGAGGCGCAGCGCTTCGATCGCGGCCTTGGTGCTCGCCTCGCCGGTCAGCACGATGACCGGGATCTCTTTGACCGCGGCGACGGCCTCGGACAGCTCGAGGCCGGACATGCCGTCCATGTTGAGGTCGGAGACGATGACGTCGACGTTCTCGGACGTCGCGATCTCCAGCCCCTTCTGACCGGACGTCGCGGTCTTCACCTCGAAGCCCTTCACGACGAGCCCGTCTTCGAGCATCTCCAGGAGGGTGGGGTCGTCATCGACGATCAGGACATGGCCTTCGGACACAGCCATTGGGGAGTCCGACGATGGGCTACGCGAGGTCAAGTCTGCTGTGCGGGCGTGGCGTTTCGCCTCGTCGGTGCGGCCCGGTCGGGCGTCACTTCGGTCGGAACGCCCGTTGCAAAACCCAACGGCCATGAAGCGAAGCCAACCGATGACCGATCCTGCCCGCCGCAACGCTCGCCGCACAGACTTCGTCCTCGTCGGATCTCCGCCGGCGACCGACCGGGTCCGGGCGGCGCTCGAAGTGGACGGGGCGCCGAGCCTGGCCACCGCGCACACCGCGAGCGGCGCGATGCCGATGCTGCACCCGGGGCTCACGGCGATCGTCGTCGCGGGCTTCGGCGTGCGAGGGTCCTTGCGCGACGAGACGCTCCGGCTCGCGACCTACGGGCGCACGCATCGCGTCCCGGTCGTCGTGTTGGTCGGGGACGGCTACGCGACGCAGGACGCGCGGGCCCTCTTCAGCGCGGGCGCCTGCGCCGTCTTCGCGTGGCCGACGGAGGGGCCGCTCCTCGCGGCGACGATCCGCGCCTACGCTTCGACGATGCGGCGCGCCGGCTATCCGTCGGCGGCCGACGATGCGCTCGCGCGTTCGCTCGAAGCCCGGCTCGACGCGATCGTCGACGAGCTCACGCCGCACGTCTCGGTCACGGATTTCGTCGCGACGCTCACCGGCGTCCTCGCGTCGTACGCGGAGCGCCGTGAGGTCGAACGGCACCTCAGCTTGGTCCCGGGGCTCGAGCGGTGGGAGCTCGACGGGATCCTCCTCGACGTCGACGTCACCACCGACGCGGCGCTCGCGCGTCGCGCCCGCGCGCGCCTCGCGCACACGCCCGGCGTCGCGCTCGACACGTTGGGGGTGAGCGCCCGGGACGGGAGGCTCATCGTGGCGGGTACCGTGCGTGACGAACCGGAGCGCCAGCGGATCATGGACTCGATCGTCGGCGTGCGTGGTGTTCGCGACATCGAGAACCTGATGACGGTGTCGAGCGCGCAGAGCGAAGAGGATCGCGGTCGCGCCGAGCGCGCGAAGGCGATCGTCGACGCGCACCTCGTCGACCACGAGGGCATTCGCGTGAGTGTCTTCGGACCGATCGCGGTGCTGACGGGGCGTTCGAAAGAGCGCGTTTCGGTCGAGCGGTTGAAGGTCCACCTCGATGCACTCGGCTTGGATCGGGTCGTCGACTCGATCGAGGTCCGTGGCTGAACCACGCGTTCGATGCTGACGGAAAAAGGGCGCGCTCGATCCTTCGATCGAGCGCGCCCTCTCGCGTTCGTGGGGTTCGATCAGCTCGGGAGGGCTTCGGCGCGGAACGTCAGCACCGGGCACGGCGCGCGGCGCACGACCTCCTCCGTGGTGCTGCCCATCAACACACGCTCGAGGCCGGTGCGTCCGTGCGTGGCCATGACGATCAGATCGGCGCGCTCTGCGTGATTGAGGATCGCGTCCGCGGGCGAGCCGCGTTCGACGACCGGCGTGACGGAGACACCTTGGGGCGGCGGGCGCTCGTCGAGGAGCGCGGCGACGTGTCGCTTCGCGGCGGTCTCGAAGTGGTTGCCGGCCAGCGGTGCGGGCATCGCGCGTGGGTAGGCGTGCGGCGTGACCGGCACGAGCCACGTGTGGAGCAGCTCCACGTCGGCGTCGTAGCGACTCGCCAGCTCGTAGGCTTGCTCGAGCACGTGCGGCGACGTTTCGTCGTTCGCGACGGGCACGAGGATCTTGGTCAGGTCGTTCATCATGCCGGATAGAGGATTCATGACGCGTGCCAGGGGGGCACCCGCGCGAGATCGCGTGCGCGACCGTGGCGAACTGCCACGGGCGCGCTTGCGTGGCTCGGCGCGGCGCGCGTAAGGACACGCGTCTTGAGTGCCTGGGCCACGGTCGCGCTCGCGGTGGCGACGTCGACGACGGTGACGTCGACGGTGTGGGCGCCGGATCAGGTGCTCGATCCGGTGGAGGTGCGCGACACCCGCTTGTTGCCGCGCACCGACGATCCGTCGGCCACGACGACGGTGGTGGCGAAGCAGCGCCTCGAGGACGCGCGGCGCCGGGGCGAGGACGTCGCGGATCTCGTGGACCAGGTGCCCGGCGTGCGGGTGTTGGATCTCGGCGGCCCGGTGGCGCCGCGGTTGTTGACGGTGCGCGGTGGGTCGCCGGCCCAGTCGACGATCGTGGTCGACGGCGTCGTGCTGCGGAACCCGTTTGCGACGGGGTTCGATCCGACGCTCGTCCACCCGGAGGCGATCGATCACCTGGAGGTCGTGCGCGGGGGCGTCGGCATGACGTACGGCGACGGTGCGCTCACCGGCGCGCTCGTCGTCGACACGTTCGGCGGCGCGCGGCGCACGGCGGCGACCGCGACGTTCGGGTCCCTCGGGACGCTGCGGTTGTCCGGGACGACCAACGTGCTGCCGGTCGCGATCGCGGCCAGCTACGAGCGGAGCAACGGCCGCTTCACGTTCGTGGACCGGCAAGTGGGCTTGCCCGACGCGACCTTCGAGCGCGACAACAACGAACGCTCGCGCGCGACGCTCTCGGTCGCGGCGGATCGCGACGTGGCGGGCGGGCGCCTGTCGCTCCGGGCGGGCGGCGCGTTGATCGACGCGGGGACCCCGGGGCTCGTGAACGCACCCGGTCTCTCGGGCGAAGCGCGGGACTCTCGGCGAACGGGTCGCGTGTCGGCGGTGTACCGGATGCCGATGGCGACCGGCAGCGCGGAGGTTCGAGTGTCCGGCTTCGTGCTCGATCTCGACTACCGCGATCCGCCGAACGAGATCACGAGTGACACCACGATGACCGCGCTGACCGCGGAGGGGGCGATGGACTTCCTGTGGGGCGGCGGCCAGCTCGCGCGTGTCGAGGTGACGGGAACGCAGGAACGTGCGTCGTCGACGGAGTTCGGTGAAGTGTCGCGCGGCCGCGCCGCGCTCGCGGTGACGGACGAGATCGAGTGGGGCGACGTCGTCGTGCACGGCGGGGTGCGCGCGGTGCACGTGGGGCCGCGCGGTTTCCACCTGCTGCCACGGGTCGGCGCCGCGTGGACGGCGACGACCGCGCTCGAGCTGCGGGTCGGCGTGGGGCGCGCGCTGCGGACGCCCGCGCTCGACGAGCTGTATCACCCGCCGGAGGTCGGCTTCGTCGGGAACCCGGATCTGTTGCCCGAGACGGCGTGGGAGGCGGAGCTGTCGGCGCACTTGCTGCGGCCCGTGCGGATCGTCGCGGCGGTGTTCGCGCGGCGGATCCGCGACACGATCCTCTACCTGAATCGGAACGCGTTCGTGGTGCGGCCCGAGAACGTCGGGGACGCTGACGCGCTGGGCGGTGAGCTGGAGATCGCGGCGACGCGAACGTTCGGTGGGTTCGAGGTCGCGGGGGTCGCGTCGTCCTCGCTGTTGTGGTCGCGGCTCGCGGCGACGGGGGCGCGGTTGCCGACGCAGCCGGTGCTCTCCTACGCGGGGCAGGCGTCGGTGTCGCGGTGGCGCACGACGCTGTTCTCCGCGGTGCGCGGGTTCTCGCGGACGTTCACGCGGCTGCGCCCGGCCGACGACAACGTGGTGCGTGCGTACTTCCGTTGGGACGCGGGGCTGACGGTGTTGCCGTTCGACGACGTGTCGATCGCGGTGACCGTGGAGAACCTCCTGGACACGCGTACCTTGCAGACGCTGAACCGCTACCCGCTCCCCGGCCGCACCGCATTCCTCACGGCGCGATGGGTCCTCGAATCTCCGTCGACGGGTTCCGCGACTTCGCGTTAGCTTCCCGCCGGATGCGTCGCGCGTGGGTCGTGTTGTTGCTCGTCGGCTGCTCCGGCGAATCCGCGCCCGGCGTCGAAGATCGGATCCCGGATCTGGCGGGCGTTCGGTTGGAGCGCATGTTCGCGACGAACGATCCCGCGGGCGGCTCCCGGTTCGGGAGCTTCGACGGCGCCGTCGAGCCGGGGCGGACGATCACGATCGACGGGACCGACGTGGTGGGCGACGCCGACGGGCGCGTCGCGCTCGACGTCACGGGTCCGACGGTCGCGGTCGGGATCGGCGACGCGACGGTCACGTTCGACGTGCGCACGCCGTCCGAGGCGCGCGTCGCCGCGGTGCACCCGGCGGTCGGGGGGACGGGAGACCAGCCCAACGATCTGCTCGTCGCGGACGGCCCCAACGGCGCGCGGGGGATCGTGGTCCGCTCGGGTGACCAGGCGGTGAGCACCTTCGACCTGCAAGACGGCTTGCGCGACGATCTCCCCGGGGTGCGGTTGCCCCGCGTCGGTGACGAAGTCGCGGCGCCGTGGTTCATCGCGCCGTGGGACGATTCGGGCGTGCGCTTCGCGGTGACGGCGCAGAAGCAGCACCGGCTCTACGTCGTGGACCTCGGCGTGCCGGACGTGCTGGCGGAGGCGATGCCCGAGTCGGTGTCCCTGCCGGAGCCGTTCACGTTGGCGCGGCCGTATGACCTGAGTGGCGACGGGGTCGAGGAGACGACGATCGCGACGATGATCCCGCGCGCGCCGCAGCCGGTGGTGGTGCACGACGGGCGGGTCTACGTCGGCTTCTCCGGGTTCGTCACCGGGAGCTCGCCGACGCGCACCGCGGTCTACGTGCCCGCGGTGTTGGTAGTGTGGGACGTCGACGATCTCACGAAGCCGGTGGCGTCGCACCTGATGCCGACGATGAACACGCAGGAGCTCCGCGTGCGCGACGACGGGATGATCGTCGCGGTGTCGAGCGGGACGATCGAACAAACGAACGGCACCGTCCGTCTGACCTCGGAGGGGGCGGTGGACGTGTTCGATCCGGTGAGCGCGACGTTCGTGGAGCGGTACCCGCTCGGGTCGTTCGGGCCGACGTCGGCGCTGTTCCTCGGCGACACGCTGTGGGTCGCTTCCCTCGCGCGTGCTTCGGTGCAGGCGATCGACGTGGGCGACGGGACCGCGCAGACGTTCGAGCTCGGGGACCCGCAGGAGGTGAACAGCATCTTTCGCCTGGTGGATCTCGGCGGCGGGCTGCTGGCCGCGCCGACCTTCAACCGCGACGCGCTGCACTTCA
Organism: Deltaproteobacteria bacterium; assembly: GCA_040218735.1. GTDB lineage: Bacteria > Myxococcota > Kuafuiibacteriia > Kuafuiibacteriales > Kuafuiibacteriaceae > JAUHYN01. Next base: position 503,529 of record JAVJQW010000012.1, on the reverse strand, counting down.
TCGACGCCACGAAACGCGTGGCGGATCCGGCGCCGTTCTTCGCGCCGCTGATCGTCGGCGCGGGCGCTCCGGTGTTCGATGGTCTTCAGGTCGTCGCGCCGCGTGAGGGGCGGCGGGGCGTCGACTTCGTCGGACCGGACCTGTACGCGCTGAGCGGGCTCGCGGCGCGGGTGACGCCGGTCGAGCTGCGGAAGTTGCTGGGCCCATGATCGCGTTCGTTCTGTTGGCCGTCGGCGCCGTCGGCGCCGACGAGGCGCCGAGTGTGCCGCCGCAGTGGTTGTCCGCGGCGCGTCCGAAGAAGCTGGAGCGTATCGTCACGGTGGCGCCCGCGTTGACGGAGCTGCTTTTCGCGATCGGGGTCGGGGATCGGGTGGTCGGAGTGTCGCGGTACGACGACTTCCCCGCCGAAGTGAAGGCGCTGCCGAAGGTCGGCGGGTTCCTCGACCCGAACGTCGAGGCGATCGTCGCGCTGCGTCCGGACCTCGTGGTGGCGAACGCCAACGCGGGCAACCGCGCGCACCTCGAGCGCGTCGCGAAGCTCGGCGTTCCGGTGTACGTCGTCCCGGGCAACACGTTCGCCGACATCTTCCACGCGAACCGCGCGGTGGGCGCGGTGTTCGGCGGGGCCGCCGAGAAGAAGGCGAGGGCGCTGAACGCCGAGCTGACGGCCACGGTGAAGTCGCTGAGCGCAAAGTCGAAGGGCAAGCCGCGCACGAAGACGCTGGTGATCTACGCGTACAACCCGATGGTCGTCGGCGGTCCCGGGAGCTTCGTGGATCACATCATCGAGGTGGCCGGCGGGGACAACATCGCGAAGTCCGGCTCCGAGTACCCGACCTACTCGGTCGAGCATGTACTGGAGTCCGCGCCGGACGTGATCATCGACGCCACCGAGGTTGCGACCGAGGATCCGCCGTGGACGAACTGGACCGCGGTGCCCGCCGTGAAGAACGGACGCGTCCACCGCGTGACGATGGGCGGCTTGATGCGCCCGGGGCCGAGGATCGTCGAGGGACTGAAGCGGATGTACGGCTACTTGCACCCGCGCGCGCGCTGAAGGGCGAGCTGCCTTCGCACCGCCCAGCGCATCAAGAGCAGCAGCCCGAACAGGATCTGCAGCCACCACACGTTCGGCATTTCGCTCCGCACGCAGACGCAGCCCGCGCCGCCGCCGACGGTGTCGCCGTCGTCGCCTTCGGCGCCGGGGAGCAGCCCCGCGATGGGGCCCTCGGGCTCGTCATCGGGGGACGCCTCGGGATCGTTGTCGCCGACCACGGTCTCTCCGCCCTCCGCGGGCGCGGCGACCGAGGCCCGGCCGAGGCCCGCGATGAGCTCGATGCGTTGGTTGCTCCGCCCGTCGCGGTCGCCCTGCGCGCCGTCGCGCACGGCGACGCAGACGCAGTGGTCACCGGGGTTGAGGCCGGCGCGGTACGCGGTGTTCGACCACTCGGGGCACGCGCCGTTCACGAGCGGCGCCGAGGTGAGCGCGAGCATCGGCAACGTGGTCCAGTGGTTGTTCGCGCCGAGCACACGCACGACCTGTTCGGCCGCGAGCGGCGCGACGAGAGGGACGACGAGGCGCACCGACTGGCCCGCGTTGTTCAGCTCCGCGATGACGTCGACGTAGCTCGCGTCCGCGATCGCCGCGTCGTCGGCGGGGAGCTCCCGCGCGGTGAGTCGCCCGCGGCCGCGGTCGAGCGCGGCCTTGCCGAGGCTCAGGTGTGTGCCGGGCGACGCGTCGACCACGTGGTGCGGCTCGGGCCCGATCGCGAGCGCGTGCCCGAGTGACCACGCGTCGAGGTAGGCGGGGACGCCGTCGAGGTCGACGTCCTCGAATCCCTCGGTCGCGTCGTCGATGCCGTCGCCGTCGGAGTCCTCGTTCGGCGAGAGCACGGGGAGCGCGTCGATGATCCGGAACCACCAGTCGATCTGCGTGCTCTTTGCCGGCGTGCCGTTGTCGAGCACGGTGACGCCGAGCCCGTAGACACCCGGGAGCATCGTGGCCGGATCGATCCGGTCGCCCGACGGGTACGTGTAGCTGACCGTGGTGCGGTCCTTCGGGTTCGAGTCGTCGACGGAGGAGGCGAGTGCGACCGCGCCCGAGGTGCGGTGGAAGATTCGCGTCCGCAACCCAGCTTGCAGCGTTTCGATGTCAACGCGCGGCGCGAGGTTGGCCTCCACGATGCGCGCCTCGTGGCGGGCGCCCTCGATCGTGACGACGACCGTCTCCGTGCCCTCGTCGATCGTGTCCTCGTAGACCTGGAACGGCACGACCTTCTCCACCTCACCCGGTCCGAACACCACCGAGCCGCTCGCGAGGTCGTGGTCCGCGCCGTCGGCGTCGCCGCCCACGACGTACGGGATCGTCAGCTCGTCGACCGGCGACGGGCCGTTCAACAGGATCGAGAACGACGTCCGGTCACCCTCGGCTACGACCTGGCTCATCGACAGCGACACCACCGGCATCAGGTCGAGTCGCTGCGCGACGAAGACCTCTTCCCCGTCTTCGTTCTCGCCGCGCCACGTCAGGTCGTGCCGACCCGGGCGGAAGAACGCGGGAGCGTCGTGCAACGTCACGGTGACCGTGCCGGTGAGCGCGCCGAGCTGCGAAGGCACGGCGATCGCGTCCGCCGCCGTGAGGAGGCCGGCCGCGTTCATCGTCAGCGCGTCGAGCGGTCGCGCGACGACCGCGATGCGCACGACGAACGTGTTGCTCGTGAGGCCGGTGTCCGTCAGGCGCACCGGGACGTCGAGGTCGCCGACGAAGTTCGGCGCCGGCGTCACGTCCGCGCCGGACACGTTGTAGTCCGCGCCCGCGTCGATCTCCACGCCGTAGGGCGGGTTGCTGCTGTCCACGTCCTCGATCGTGAGGTCGGTCGTGCCGAGCCGGTAGGTCGCGTTCGACTGCATCGTGATGGCGCGCTGGCCGACGATCTCCGGGGCGTCCGGTTCGGCGCTGACGTTGATCGAGAGCGCGTACGCCGGGCTGGTCTCGATCCCGTCCGTCACCGTGACCGGCACCGAGAGGGTCCCGTCGAAGTCCTCATCCGGCGTGACGACCCGACCGTTCACTGCGTAGTGCACGCCGGGCGCGACCGACAGCGAGAAGCTCCCGCCGTCGCCGTCCGGATCGAAGATCTCCACGTCGGCGACCTCGAGGACGATCGATCCGTCCTCCGGGACCGCCAGCCCCGTCTGGCCGATGATACGCGGCTGGTCGTTCACCGGCGTGACCTCGACCGGGAAGGTGTACGGCGCGCTCTCGTCGGTGCCGTCGCTGATCGCGATCGTGACCGAGAGCGTGCCGAAGAAGTCCGCGTCGGGCCGTACGACTTCGCCGTCGTCGACCGTGTAGCTCACGCTGGGCGCGATGCGGAGGGAGAACGCGCCGACCGGCGGATCGTCGGCGTCCGAGAACGTGAAGTCCGAGAGGCTCAACCGAAGCGTGGTGTCCTCGGGGATCGACTGGGCCGCGTGGGCCGTTACGACCGGCGGATCGTTCGCGGGCCGCACCTCGACAACGAGGTCGAAGACGGGGCTGCTCGCTTCGCCGTCGCTCACCGAGACCGGGACGGAGAGGACCCCGGCGAAGTTCGCGTCGGGGGTGATCGTCGCGCCGGTTCGCGTGTAGTTCGCGCCGGGCTGAACGGCGAGCGTGAACGTCGTGTCGTCGGGGTCGTTGATGCTGAGGTCCGCGACGACGATCGTCCGCGACGCGTCCTCGTTCATCACCACCGGCGCCTGACCGACGATCTGCGGCGCGTCGTTGACGGGGGTGACGTCGACCGTCGCGACGAACGTCGGGCTGGTGTCGGTGCCGTTCGACACCGTCACGCCGACGGAGAGGGGCCCGCTGTAGTTCACCGCGGGGGTGATCGTCGTTCCGTTGACGGTATAGCTCGATCCGCCGGCGACCAAGAGCGTGCGCTGCCCGGGCGGCGAGCCGCTGGGGTCGTTCACGGTGAAGTCGGAGACGGCGAGCGTGATCGTGTTGTCCTCCGCGACGGACAGCGGCTGTTGTGCGGTGATCTCGATCCCCGCGGGCGCGCCCCAGCCGACCTCGTAGAAGAGGGCCTCGGAGAGCGTGGTGTTGGTGCTCCCGGTTTCGAACGGCTCCATCACCGCGTTCGGCGACACCCGCGTGTCGAAGTGGGAGATCGAGGACCCGCCGCGGTAACTCGACGGCGCGTACATCTGCACCTCGGAGCCGGAGCGTCCGGCGGTGAGGTAGGTCGCGGCGGCGGTGACCATCGGGCCGCTCCAGATCAGGTCGCCGTCGTCGCGCGCGGCGGCGTAGCGCTCGGAGTCGTTCATCGAGCCGCTCGCGAGGCTGCGCCCCGACGAGTTGTCCTCGAGGTGACGGATGAAGTGATCGTCGCGCCCGTAGAACAGCGCGCCCGAGCCGCCGAGGTCTGCGAAGGTCTGGAAGCCGAGCCCGTGGGCGAGCTCGTGCAGGACGACGCCGTAGAAGCCGATCGTCCCCGAGGGCGCGGAGCCTTGGCCGTAGTACCAGTCGAGGCCGGTGAGGCAGGAGCTCTCCTGCGCCGGGTCGTCGATGCTGGAGTTGAACGTCGCGGAGATGTCGGAGCGGCCCGAGTCGAGGTCACTCCCCGCGAGGCTGTTGGCGAGCGCCGGCGGGTACCAGGTGTTGGCCTGGGGTGCGCCCGCGAAGTCGCGCACGACCGTGGTCGCGCCCGCGCTGCCGAGGACGCCGGAGCTCGGAGAGCAGGACAGCGGCGCGAACGCCATGTCGACCTCGATGTCGACGCTGCTCCCGAGGCGGTCGGCCCAGAACTGCGCGCCCGCGGCGACCGCGTCGGCGCGCTCCTGCGTGTAGCCGCCGTTGAAGTGGATGACGAACGTGGACGCGCTGCCGTTGACGATGATGTCGACGGCTTCGGCGGGGCGGGGCGCCACGATCGCGACGAGGAGCGGTAGCCAGATTCGGGCGCGCATCAGTGCTCGATCCTGACTTCACCGTCCTCGGTGATCGTGGCGACGGGGACGTTGCGGAAGCGGTCGTGCAAGACGACTTGCACGCCGCCGCCGGGGAGGTGCTCTTCCTTCAGACCGTCGGTGTCGGTGCGGCCCTTCTCGCGGACGTACGCGTCGACTTCGCCCCGCTGGTCTGCGTCCGCCTCGTGGCGAGAGGGCTGCGCGAGGGTCCCAGGCACGGGTGCCTGCGCGTGGCGAGGGCGGTCGTCCGCCGCGCCGACCGGAGCTTGGAAGCCCGGCGTCGCGTCGGACTCGCGCTTCACCTCGGTCGAAGCGCGCTGCGTCGAGGTGCCTTCGGACGTGGCGGCCGTCGTCGTGGAGGGCGACGTCGCCGTCGACTCCGACGCTTCGTCCCCGCCCACGAGGGCGGCGAACAACAACGAGAGCGCGGCCGCGGCCGCGAACAGCAGACCTCGGCGTCGCATCAGTCGTGCAGGCCCAGGCATTCGTTGGTGTTCGCGCGGCGCGGGTCCTGCGTGATGGTCGGTGCGCTCTCGTAGTCGAGGTAGTGCGGCTCGACGTAGTAGCCGGCCTCGCGGCGCGGGTAGTCGTAGTACGGGATCTGCGCGCGGTCGTAGTCGTCGACGGCGATGGACGTGTGCGTCCCGACGCCCGCGCTCGCGGTCGGGTTGTCGATGTACCAGCGCCCGTCGCGCCGGTGCGCGTAGCGCATGCGGCCTTCCGTCGCGTCGAAGTAACTCACGCGCGGGCGCATCCGCCGGTCGAGCGCGAAGCCGAAGTACGGGCCGGTGAGCTCCACCGCCTCGATGACGTTCGTGCGCCACTGGCCGTTCGTCTTGATGCCGTGGATGAGGTTGCCGCCCTTGAAGTAGACGATCTGCGGTCGGTCGTCGGCGCCGACCGCGAGCTTCACGAACGTCCCCGGCGACGCGCCGTTTGCGCCCGGCAGCAGGTTCTCGAGGTCGATGTCCTCGAACGACCAGCCCGCGCCGATGCACGCGCGGTGACCGAAGCGCGCCGCGCCGTTCTGGCGGAACGCGACGCGGGGCTCGCCGTCGGACGCGACCGCCACCGAACCGAAGTCCGCGCCGGACGCGATGACCTCGGTGACCCACAACCCGAGCGACGGATCACGCTGCGCGAGCACGAGGGTGTCGTTGGTCGCGCGGTGGTAGACGATGAACGCGCGGCCGGCGTCGTCCATCGCGCCGCTGAGCGGGTAGTCGTACGCCTGCCCGGGGTCGACGACGTTGGTGTCGATCGACTCGCGGGTCCAGAAGCCCTCGTCGTCCTGCGACCAGCACGAGATGCCGAGGCCTTCGAGCGCGCAGATGAGCGGCCGGCTCGTGATCGGGTCGAGGAGGATCTTCGCGTGGCGGCCGTAGTCGCCTTCGCCGTCGATGAACTGGCTCGTCCAGATGCCGTCGAAGCGCGTGTAGACGAGTTTATGGTGCTGCGCGTCGTAAGTCGCGAGGTGGATGACCTCGTCGACGAGCGCGACGGACGGCTCGAGGCCGAAGTCGGAGTCCTGCGTCGAGGGGGAGGGGTCCGGGATGGTGACGGACGGCTTCACTTCGACGACGACGGGGCTCGCCTGGTAGCCGGCGCAGTCCAGCGTGAGGAGGCTGAAGCCCTTGCGCACGCCGGTCGCTTCGATCGCCTCGGCGCCGAGGCTCCCGTCGTAGGCGGCGTCGATCGGCTCGGCGGTGCCGAGCGTCGGGTCGCCGCCGCAGTCGAGCGTGGTCGGCGCGCCCTGGCCGTCGACCGCGGTGACGGAGAGTGTGCGTGTCTCGCCGAGGTCGATCGCGATGCGCTCCGGCGCGACGAAGATCGCCTGGAGGTCGTTCACTTCGGAGGGCGCCGCGACAGCGTTGACCTGCGCCTGCCCGGTCTCGGTCGGCGCGTCGGCCTCGGTGAGGAACGCGCTCTCTTCCAGCTCCGCGGTGATGTCGACCGGCTTCTCCTGGTGCACGGTGACGATGCCGCGCTCGTCGATCGACGCGATGTCCGGGTTGCTCGACTTCCACCGCACGACGACGGGCCGGCTCTTGTGGTTGAAGACGAGGTTGTTCGCGGGGTCGAAGACCTGCGCCTTGAGCTGCAGCTCCGCGTTCGGGAGGAGCACGGCGTTCTTCGGCGCGACCTGGATTCGGTACGCGGCGGTCTCGACCTCGGGGGTCTGTTCGGAGCACGCGACGGCACCCGCCACGAACGCGCTGAAGATGATCGTTCGGCCGAGCCGAGTCGCGAGGGTGGTCATGTCCCGAGCCGGCCATCGACGCGCGCGCGGGAGGTCATGAGCACAAAGTGACGGGTGTGCTCACTCGATACGGTGCGTGCGCCTCATCGAGACGAGCGACGATGTACGTCCGTCGCGAAGCGAAACGGTCCGTGACTCAGAAGGCGGGCGCGAGGTCGATGTCGAAGAAGTCGATCACCGGCGCGTCGTACGCACGGCCCGAGAGTTTGACGCGGTACTTGAACCACGCGGCGCCCGAGAGCGGCGCGAGCTCTTCGGGATCGTCGGAGCCGACCGGGAACCAGGTGTCGAACGGACCATCGTGCGTGTCGGCGCCGGCGAGCTCGATGACGATGCGAGTGCCGGTCGGCGCCTCCGCGGACAGCTCGACGAGACGCGGGACGCGACCGATCGCGAGGGGGTCGCGTCGCAGCGGGACGGACTGGACCTCGCCGCTGGTCTGCACCGCGAGCACCACGCGCTCGACCATGACGGTGCGATCCATCGACAGCTCTACGGAGCCGGCCGGCTGGCCGCGACCGGGGACGACGACCTCTTCGAGGCCGGACGCCTCGTGTGCGATGACCGTGACGCCGCCGCCCTCGAAGTCGCCGGGGCACTCGAGGGTGTCACTCGCCGTACCGCCGTCACCGCCTGCGATCGTGGCGGGGGTCGACGCGGTGAGCTCGCCGGAGACGACGATCAGGACGTCGCCGCCCGCGGCGCAGCGGCCTTCGCCCGCGAGGATCTGAGCGTTGGGGGCGATCGTCAGCGCGCTGCTCGCGCGGATCTCCAGGTTGCCTCCGCCGGAGCGACCGGGACCCGCCGCGACGACCGCGCTGACGCCGAGGTCGATGGTCGCCGCACGCATCCGGAGCGGCGCGCCGATCTCCGTCTCGCCGGCTCGGATCTGCGCGCCCTCGCCGGCGCGGATGAGGTCGCGCGCGGCGAGCTCGATGCCGCTGCCGAAGTGGCTGGTGTCGGAGACGATGCGGCTGGCGTCGTCGACGATGATCGAAGCGGCCTGCACGTCGATCGCGCCGTCGGTGTCCTTGGCGGTCTCGATGTCGGCGTCGCCGAGCCGGCCCAGCGTGGCGCCTTCCGTCACGCGGACGTCGGCTTCGCTGCGCACCGTGACGACGCCAGGGGAGCCGCCCTCGTGGGCGTACGCCGCGACGTGGGCCTCGGGCCCGACGATGCGCACGTCGTTGTAGACCTCGATGCGCACGTCGCCGCCGTGTTGATCCGCGTCGGCTTCGGTCCGCAGCTCGCCGGTGACGATGACGCTGCCGCGCCCGAGGATGGTGATGTTCGGAGCCTGCGTGCTCTCCGCGGTACTGCGCGTGACGAGGCGCCCGTCGATCTGTACGGAGCCGTCGGGGTCCGCGATCATGAGCGTGACGGGGCCTTTGCTGTCGAGCGAAGCGGTCTCGGTGATGACGATGCGCTTCGACGCGACGATCGTCATGCCGCCGGGGCCGATGCGTACGTCGCCGCTGACGGTGACGGTGCTCGCCGCGCGCAGCTCTAGGGAGTCCGGCGCGACGACGGCGGAGGAGCGCGCGAGCACGATGTCGTCGCCTTCGACGAGGCCGTTCCGCTGCATCGTTCCGGAGACGTACTGGTCGCCGGTCCCGTCGAGCGTGGGGAAGCGCGTCGCCGCGAGCGTGAGCGCGCCGCGGTTCACGTCGAGCTCGGCGCGCGCGATCGATTCGATGCGGCGGCGGTTGTCGAAGTCTTCGCGCAGGCGCGTGAGCGGGGCGTCGCCGGTTTCGTACGGCGTGCGCTGCGCGTCGTCGTCCCCAGACCTCGCGTCGACGGGGAACGTCCCGCCGCAGGCGGTCAGTATCGCCAGGCCGAGGCCGAACGGGAGAAGATGGGCGTGCGTACGCATACGAAGTTGGGCGGTATACCGTGATCGTCGGGCGTCGGGCGCAGGCATGACGCGGCTCGATTCGGAGTTATAGGAGACGACAGATGTTCGGATCGCTCAAGGTTGCGTCGATTAAGGGTATCCCGATTCGGCTGCACTTCTCGCTCCTCGTCATCGCCGTGCTGCTGGTCGTGCAGTTCGGTTGGTTCGGTATCCCCGCAGGATTCCTGCTGTTTGGCTCCCTCCTCCTCCACGAGCTCGGCCACGCGCTCACCGCGCAGCGCTACGGGATCCCGATCGCCGCGATCAACCTGAACGTCCTCGGCGGCATGGCGCTCATGAAGCGGCCCGCCGATACCCCGAAGCAGGAGATGGTGATCGCGGCGGCGGGCCCCGCTGTCTCATTTGTGCTCGGTCTGTTCTTCGTCGCGCTCACGGTCCTCACCGGGGCCTCCCTCTCACCCACGCCCACGGCGCTCGACTTGATCGCCTACGGCGCCGTCGTCAACGTGATGATGGGGCTGTTCAACCTGCTGCCGGCGCTCCCGATGGACGGCGGTCGCATCTTCCGCGCGGGCCTGTCGCTCCGCTTCGGCGCGCTGAAGGCGACGAACATCGCGGCCTGGGTGTCGCGGGTGTTCGCGGTGATCTTCATCGGCCTCGGCCTGTTCATCCAGGCGTGGTCGCTGATGTTGATCGGCTTCGTGCTGTTCGTGCTCGTCGCGAACGAGCAGCGCATCGCGCGCGTGCAAGAGAGCTTGCGCCGGCAGGGGCCCTTCGCGCCTTCGCCCTACGGTCCGGTGATCGACGTCGGCGACGGACCGTCGAGCTCCGTCACGCGCGAGGAGTTCGTCGACGCACACGGGCGACGCTTCGTCGTCGTCACCCGCCTCATGTGAGGAACTTGCGGATCAGCTTGCTCGCCGCGCCGTCGTAGAGCGAGCGCACGAACTTCCTCGTCACCTTCGTCTGTTTGTCGCTGTACGGGAACCAGAACGGGTCGCGCTCCAGAGGCCGCACGCGATCCACGTTCACGTGGCGCGCGTGGCACAGCTCGCGGAGCCCGCGCTCGCTGCGCACCACGCCGAGCCCCGACTGACGAATGCCGCCCCACGGCATCTCCGGCGAGCCCGCGTGGGTGAGCACGTCGTTGACCATCACCGAGCCGACCTCGAGCTGCTCCGCGACGCGCGCGCCGCGGTCGCGATCCTTGGTGAACACGTACGCGCCCAGGCCGAGGTGGGATTCGTTTGCGAGGCGGATCGCCTCCGCTTCGCTCTGCACGCGCATGAACGGGACGACGGGCCCGAAGACCTCCTCCTTCATCACGCGCATGTCGTGGTTGCAGTCCGCGATGACCGTCGGCCTGTAGAAGAGCCCGCCGTCCACGCGCTCGCCGCCCGTCGTGACGCGGGCGCCCTTCTCGCGTGCGTCGGCGACGAGGGACTCGACGATGTCGCGCTGCTTCGGCCAGGTCATCGCGCCGATGTCGACGACGCCACCGTTGTCGGGCGCGCCGACCTTCAGCGCCTGCGCGCCCTCCGTCACGCGGCGCACGAGGTCGTCGTAGACCGGAGCGGTCGCGTAGACACGTTCGACGGAGGCGCAGACCTGCCCCGCGTTTGCGAAGCCGCCCCAGAGGATGGCGCCGGCGGTGCGGTCGAGGTCCGCGTCGTCGAGGACGACCGCGGGGGCCTTGCCGCCGAGCTCCAGCGTGTACGGGATCATCCGTTCGGCGCACGCGACGCCGACGCGGCGACCGGTCGGGACGGAGCCGGTGAACACGACGTGGTCGGGGCCGGCGTCGATCAGCGCGGCGCCGGTCTCACCGAGGCCGGTGACGACCTGGAAGAGGTCGGGGTCGATCCCGCCTTCGTCGTAACACTCCTTGAGGATCAGCGATGACAGCGGCGTGACCTCGCTCGGCTTCAGCACCACGCCGTTCCCCGCGAGCAGCGCCATCGCGACGTCGGACCCCGGCATGAAGAACGGGAAGTTCCACGGAGTGATCACGCCGACGACCCCCTTCGGCACGTACGCGAGGTGGCTCTTCCGGTGCTTCGCGATCGCGAGCCGGATCGTCTCGCGCGCGAGGATCCGCGGCGCGTGCTCGATGAAGTAGCTCATCACGAGCAGCGTGGGGCCGACGTCGTGCAGGAGCGCCTCGCCTCGCACCTTGCCGTTCTCCTCCGACACGATCCGCGCGATCTCGTCGGTGCGGCGGCCGATCACCTCGGCGACGCGCTCCAGCCGCTTCCCCCGCGCCTCCACGGACTGCGCCGACCACCCCCGCTGGGCGCGTCGCGCGCGCGCCATCGCTTCGGCGACCTCCTCCGCGGAGTGGCACGGGAGGGCCCGGAGCGTCTGTCCGGTCGCGGGGTTGTCGACGTCGAAGGTAGCGCCCATCCATCGGACAGTTGGGCGAACCGGCCGCGGAGTCAATCTCCGGATGGACGCCGTCGCGAGCGGCGTGGCAGGGTGCGTCGCCATGACGGCGGGGTCCAGTGTGTTCGCGAGCGGGTCGTTTCTCGGATCGCCGCTTTCGAACGACGAGCGCAACGCCCTCGTGCGGATCCTCGGCCTCGCGTGTGACGACGCGTACCCGCTGTCGGACCGCCGCCGCGAAGCGCTGGAGAACTACCTCCGCGTCGTGACCTGTCCGCCGCTCGCACCCGAGCGCGTGACCGCCGCGGCGCGCAACCTGATCCAGACCTGGTCCGACTCCCCGTCGCTGCGCAACGCGAGCTCGTCGCGCCCGCGCCAGTCGAAGCCGGACTCGGTGGTCGTCTCCGCGGCGTCGCCGTTGACGATCGGTCAGGTCGAGGTGCGCCGCTCGCAGGCCGCGATCGAGGTGCTGCCGCGTCGCCGCTCGCAGCCGATCCTCGCGGAGCTCCTCGAGCTCGAGAACACCAACGGATCGACCTCGCCGATGTCGCCGACCGCGATCGCCGACGTCATCCGCGCCTACTCCTGAGGCGCCGACCTAGGGCACGTCCTCGAGCGGGCCGGTGGTGATCACGCTGCCGAGGCCGAGCACCGCCTGCGCGCGAATCCAATCGTCGGAGGGGGGATCGGTGAGGATCCAAACCTCGTCCACGGGTCCCGCGAACCCGTCTTCCTCGTGATCGAACCGCAGCCGGTCCACGTCGAACGGGGACGAGGCCGCACCGCCGCCGATCACGACGCCGTTCTTCGAGAGGTCCAAAGTGTCGGCCACGACGTCCCAGCGGAGGCACGCGAAGTGCCAGCCTTGGTCGATCGACTGACCGGTGGTGAAGAGCGCGTTGCTGTTGCCGCTGTCCATCGTGCAGCGCAGCCGGTCCGAAGAGTCGAGCTCGAGCAGCAGCTCGCCGCCCGAGCCTTGGCCCTGGCCCGAGCGCGACAGCTCGACGATGTCCCCGGACGACTGCGCCGCGAGGAACCACAAACAGAGCGCGCCGGTCTCCATCCGCAGGGTCGTGACGTCGAGGCTCACGTTCTCCTCTTCGTCCACCATGAGCCCGCGTCCGGTGAGCGACGAGAACAGGCGGTACACGTTCGACACCTGCTGGGCGTCGCCGGAGATCGTGTCGACGAGGTCGTCGTCGAAGTGGAACACCGCGTGATAGTCGCCCGACCACGGGTTCGACGCGGGAGGCCCGGCGTCGTCGTGGTCGTAGTAGACCCACAGCTCGACCTCGGGCGCCGTGAACGTCGGCACCGTGATCCAAGCGGCGGCGTGGTTGTTGGGCCAGCCGACGAGCTCGTGCGGGAAGACCGTCGACCCGTCGAGTGACACGAAGCGTAGATCGCGCCCGTCTGCGCGCGCGCCTTCGCCCATCAGCACACTCGCCGCGAGCGGGACACGCACCGGGACGTCGCGCACGTTCGAGAACCCGGTGGTGTCGATCGTGATTCGTCGTCGGCGCAGCCAGTCGGTGTCCCACCAGGCGCGGATCACGTCGACCGTGACCGTCGCGATCTCGCTGTCGAGCTCTCCGTCGTTCGCGCGGTAGGTGAACGTGTCGCGTCCGAAGAACCCGGCGTTGGGGCGATACGTCAGCTCGTCGCCGACGAGCTCGGTGAGCGTGCCGTTCGCCGGCATGTCGATCACGGCGTACGTGAGTGTGTCCTGATCCTCATCCGTCGCGTCGAGGCGGACCCCGATCGGGACGTCGATGCCCGTCATGATCTGGAGCGGCTGCGCAACGGGGGCGCGGTTGGGGACGCCGACGCGGAAGCGAATCCGTGCGGCGCCGCGTCCGCCCGCGAGGTCCTGGACCCGGTACGTCACGAACTCGACGCCCGAAGAAGTCCCGGTCATCGTCACCCACATCGTGTCGTGGGTGAGCGTCCCGAAGGTGGGCCGGTCGACGCTCACGAGCGTGAACGGCTCTCCGCCGTGGTCGGTGTCGTTCCCGAGGACGTTGACGTTGATCGTGCCGCCCACGTCCACGTAGGCGTCGTCGTCCATCGCGTTCGGGGGCGGGTTGGTGCACACCGAAGGCTCGCCGACGCAGAGGAAGTAGGACTCGACGCGGCACGAGTTGTCGCAGCCGTCGCCGCCTCGGGTGTTGCCGTCGTCGCAGGTCTCGGTCGACTGCACGGCGCCGTCGCCGCAGTCGCTCAGGTCGGGGCCGCCGTCGCCCGTCGGCACGGCCGGCGAGAAGCTGCAGCCAGCCAGCGCGAGGGAGAGGGCGAGGACGCGGCGCACCCCGCCATCATACCGCTACTGGTGGATGACTTCGAAGTTCTTCGGGGGCGTGTAGGCGAAGTCGGATGCCTTCATGCCGGCGTTGATCTTCGGGGCCTTGAACTTGAAGTGGTTCTTGTTGCCCGACGTCTCGAAGATCGTCGACGACTGCACCGCGCCGGTCTTGCTGTCGACGAACAGCACCAGCTTCGCGTAGCTCGCGCCGCGCTTCGGCTTGAGGACGAGGACCTCGTGGCCCTTCGGCGCCTCGTACGTCTTGGCGTCGCCGACCGTCGCGTTGAAGCTGTCGGTCAGCTTCCCCTCACCCCACAGGAACTGGATCGAGTTGGTGAGCTCGGTGGTCTTGTAGTTGTCGTCGACGAAGACCTGCATCTCCTCCGGGTCCTCGACCCAGAGCTTCTCGCCGTCGACCACCCACAGCTTCTTGGCCGGCTTCTCGTACGTCCACTTCATCAGGCCCGGCTTCTTGATCGCGATCTGCCCGCGCGACTCCGACGTCTTGGAGAGCGCGACGCGCGTGTAGGTCTGGATGAACTCGGCGGAGTAGTCCTGAAGGTTCTTGTAGAAGCCCTCGACCTTCGCCACGAGCGCGACCGCGCCATTGGCCTTCGCCGCGGGGATCGCCTTCGACTTCGTCGTCGGCACCTTCTTCGGCGTGCCCTTCTTCGCCGCGCCTGCTTGGGCGTACAGCTGGGGCTTTGGGCGCGCTTGGGTTACACGCGCCTCCTCGGGCTGGGGGCCTGGTGCCGCCGCCAGAGCCAAGATCGTCGCACATCCGAATACCGTCATCATGATTGGGTCAAATCTCCCCTACACCGATTGGACGTACGAGAGCCCGATCGGGTTCATCGTGAACCTACGCACGTGTGTGTCATGATGTCGATGTCTCAGGACCTCCCCCGTGCGCGACGGCCGCGGATCGGGCAGGTTGGGGCAGCCGTTACCGTAGTAGAGGCGTGCACGCCGTGAGCTCACACGACGCCATCCTGCACGATCCCAACGACGTCACGTCGGAGGGCGCAGGTGCGCCGAGGTTCAGAGGACCGAGTGAGCTGCGTCTGCAGGGGCAGGAGATCGCCGGGCGGTTCCGCATCCGCACGAAGATCGCGGAGGGCGCGGCGGGCAGCATCTACGAAGCGGTGCAGATGCCGATCGGGCGTCGCGTCGCGATCAAGGTGCTCAACGTCCAGGACGATCACGAGTCTGCCGATCGCATCCGCAAACGTTTCCACCGCGAGGCGTCGATCGCCGCGCGGCTCGCGCATCCGAACATCGTGAGCATCTACGACTTCGGCGAGACCGAGGACGGCAACCTGTTCACGGTGATGGAGTACGTCGAGGGGCGTTCGCTCTTCGAGGTCGCGCGCGAGGTCGGGCGGTTCTCGCGGCGCCGCGCGCTGAACATCGCGATCCAGCTCGTGCGCGCGCTGCGCAAGGCGCACGAGCAGGGCGTCGTGCACCGCGACCTGAAACCCGCGAACATCATGGTCCAGCCGGACGATGACGACCTCGACTTCGTGAAGGTCCTCGACTTCGGCATCGTGAAGATCTTCTCGGAGGACGAAGGCGACCTCGCGGGTGTGCACGTTGACGAGAACCTCACCAACGCCGGCGTGCTGTTGGGGACGCCCGGGTACATGGCGCCCGAGCAGGCGATCGGCGAGCAGGTCGACGGCCGCGCGGACCTCTACTCGGTCGGCGTGATCCTCTACCAGCTCCTCACCGGGCGCCCGCCGTTCGAAGCCGACTCGATCGTGGATCTGATCCGCGCGCAGGTGATGGAGGAGCCGAAGTTCCTCCGCGACGCCGACCCCGACGCCGACTGCTCCGCCGAGCTCGAGGCGCTCGTCCACCGCTGCATCGATCGCAGCCGCGACGCCCGACCCGCCACCGCGCGCGAGCTCCTCGCGCAGCTCAAGACGATCTGGCGCGCCGAGACCGACGACTCGTACGGCACCGAGACGTCGCTCGCCCCGTACGAGCTCGGCAACTTCAACACCCACCCGAGCGTCACCCCGATCCCCGACGGGGTCCCGCTCGAGGACCCGAGCGTCGTCGGCGCCATCCCCGGGAGCACGGTGAAGCTCGACGCGATGGAGCCGCCGCGCGTGCCGACGTGGATCTGGGTCGCGGCGATCGGCCTGTTCATCCTCGGCGGCCTCGGCACCGGCGTCTGGCTCGGAATGCGCGGCGACGACTCCGTGCAGATCCCCGTCCAGGCTACCAAGACCGTGTTGCCCCCCGAGGACGCGCTGCCCGAGGGCGACGCCCCGCCGGAGGCGCCGGTCGAGCGACGCGTGATCGAGCCCATCGCGATCGACCCGCCGCTGGTGAAGCCGCCACCGCTCAGCAAGAAGAAGCCGGCGAAGTCGAAGAAGAAGTCGGACGCCGAGGGTTACCTCGACAACCCGTACTAACGTGCGCGCGCTTGCCCCCGGCCCAAGCGAATACGCGGCCGGGCGTGGCTAGTTTTTTGACGTAATCCCGAGATGCCTACACTTTGCGGGAGCGTCCCTGGCCATGGCGAAGAGAAAACAAAAGCAGCTCCCCGCAACCACCGACACCTCCTCGGTGAGTGTGTTGCCCACGCCCGTGCCGCACCGCGGCTTCGAGGCGGCGGGTGTGGCGATGGTGATCGTCGCCGTAGCGCTCTGTTTTGCGCTGTTCTCGTTCGATCCGGGCGCCGGTGACAACCTCGTGGGGCCGGTCGGCGACCGGCTCGCGCGGGTGCTGCTCGGGGGCATCGGCGTCGTCGGCTACGTGGTCGGGCTGGGCCTGGTCGGCATCGCGGGCGCCACGCTCTTCGGGCGCGTGCGCGTGCCCTCGGCGCTCTCGGTGACCTCCGCGCTCGGCATCACGCTCGGCGCGACCGTGCTCGCGCACCTCGTCGCGGGGGACTCCGACGTCCTCAGCCACCCGGCCGGTGGCGTCGTGGGCGTGGTGCTCGGCGAGCTGATGGCCTCGGTCGTCGGCCCGGTCGGCGCGGCGCTTGTCGCGATCGGCGCGACGCTGCTCGGCGTCATCGGCATCTCGGACCTCTCGCTGTCGCGCGCGCTGCGCGACGCGGGTGGTGCGGCGCGCTTCGTCGCGATGCACACCTTCGGTCGCCTCGGTGCGTGGCGCGAGGCGAGCATCGCCGCGCGCAAGCGTGAAGCGGAGCTGGTGGAGGCGGCGCGCTCGGCGCGTGCGCTGGAGAAGATCGATCGCGATGCACGCGAGCGTGAGCTCGTCGCGTCGCTCGAGGAGAAGAAGCGCATCGCCGTCCTCAAGGCGACCGCGAAGGCCGAAGAGCGCGCGCTGGCGCGCATCGCACGCGAAGAGGTCAACGAGCGCGTGGAGCGCGACGCCGTCGACGGCGATGAAGACGAGGCTTGGTACTCGTCCGAGCCCGAGGTCATCGAGCCGGAGATCGTGGAGCTGGACATCCCGGGTCCGGCCGCCGAGCCGGAGGTGATCATCGACTCCGAGATCGCCGATTCGTCGGAGGACGACAGCGACATCGAGGACGCGGTCGAGGTGATCGAGCGCTACGACATGACCTCGCAGGTCGAGGCGGACGACGAAGAGGATCCGTTCGAGCCGGACGACGTCGTCATGTCCGAGCCGCCCGAGGAGGACGACGACACCAACGAGATCACCACCGGCGCGATCGAAGCCCAGGTGGACCTCGAGGGCGACACGGTCCCGAGCGAGGGCCCGCAGATCCACGAGCGCATCAAGTCCGAGGCGAAGTTCGACGAGGACGCCGCGCAAGTCAGCTTGCCGCTGGAGCCGGAGAAGCCGGTCTTCCAGCTCCCGCCGATCAACCTGCTCGACTACGAGGGGGACGCGCCCGACGAGATCGACCAGACGGAGCTGCGCGCGCGCGCGACGCGCCTGGAGCAGAAGCTCGAGACCTACGGCGTGAAGGGCAAGGTCGCGGCGATTCGCCCCGGCCCGGTCGTCACGACCTACGAGTACCAGCCGGCGCCCGGCGTGAAGGTGTCGAAGATCGCGAACCTCTCCGACGACATCGCGATGTCGATGGAGGCTGTGCGCGTGCGCATCGTCGCGCCGATCCCCGGTCGCGGTGTGGTCGGCATCGAGCTGCCGAACGACAAACGCGAGAACGTCTACCTCAAGGAGATCGTCGCGCACGACCGCTTCAAGAAGTCGAAGTCGTTGCTCACGCTGGCGCTCGGCAAGGACGCCGAGGGCGACGCGCAGGTGCGTGACCTCGCGAAGATGCCTCACCTGCTGATCGCGGGTACGACCGGCTCCGGTAAGTCGGTCAGCATCAACACGATGATCCTGTCGATCCTCTACAAGGCGACGCCCGACCAGGTGAAGTTCATCATGGTCGATCCCAAGATGCTGGAGCTGTCGCTGTACCAGGACATTCCGCACCTGCTCCTCCCCGTCGTCACCGACCCGCGCAAGGCGTCGCGTGCGCTGCAGTGGGCCGTCGACGAGATGGAGCGTCGTTACCAGCTGCTGTCCGAGCTGAAGGTGCGCGACATCGACACGTTCAACAAACGCCTCGAGAAGCTGCACACCGCCCGCGCGAAGGCGGCGGAGGCGGCGCGCCTCGGCGAGACCGAGGAGGTGCCCGAGGTCTCGATGGTGCCCACCCGTGAGAAGGGCAAGATCCACGACCCGTGGCCCGGCCAGGACCTCCCCGAGAAGCTCCCCTATATCGTCGTACTCATCGATGAGTTCGCGGATCTCATGTGCGTCGCGCCGCGTGATGTGGAGTCGTCGGTGCAGCGCCTCGCGCAGAAGGCACGTGCGGCGGGCATCCACGTGTTGCTCGCGACACAGCGTCCGTCGACCGATGTCATCACCGGCGTCATCAAGAACAACTTCCCGTCGCGCCTCGCGTTCCGCGTGGCTTCGCGCCACGACTCGGCGACGATCCTCAACAACCCGGGCGCCGAGAACCTCCTGGGGATGGGTGACAGCCTGATGCTCGGCGTGAACTCACCGTCGCCGATGCGCATCCACGGTGGGTTCGTGAGTGAGGACGAGGTCGAGCGCGTCGTCGACTTCTGGAAGGGCCAGGCGAAGCCGAAGTATGACCCGACGATCCTCGCGAAGAAGGACGACGAGGACGGCGAAGGCGTCGACATGGAGGACGCCGACGAGCACTACGACGCCGCGGTGAAGATCGTGACCGACACGCAGAAGGCGTCGATCTCCGCGCTGCAGCGTAAGTTGCGCGTGGGTTACAACCGAGCCGCGCGCATGGTCGAGATGATGGAGCTGCAGGGTGTCGTGGGTCCGGCGATGGGCCCGAAGGGGGAGCGCGAGGTCCTCGTGAAGCCGATCGGCCCCGACGGTCCTCCGCGTTCCTGACGCGCCGAGGCGCGCATACTGTCGAAGAACTCTGAATCGGGTTAAGCGCTCCAACCCATGAGCGCCTCGCTCGTCGCCGTCCTGGCGATGGTCACGACCTCCAGCGCCGCCGAACCGGGTGACATGCCGCGGCGGCCCGAACCGCCGCCCGCGCCTCGGGTCGCACCGCCGCCCAAACCGCCGCCCGCGCCTCGAGCCGCGCCGGCGCCGCGGCCGCCGGATCCGCCTCCGGGGCCCCGCGCTCAGACGAAGAATGCAGCCGCGGAGCCGGAGCTCACGGATCACGCGAAGGTGATCGATCGGATCGGCGTTGGGTGGTTCGGGGTCAGCAACATCGTGACGGGCATCGATGGCGCGACCGTCGTCGCACCGACGCTCGGCGCGCGCATTTGGTTGGACGAAGGGATGGGCGTCGACGTCGGGGTGGGCCTCGCGTTCTTCACCACCGGCGGCGAGGAGTCGACGGGCATGGCGACGGTGTCGATCGACGGTGTGAACACCTTCGGCATCCTCGCGCACGCCGGCCTGCCGATCGCGTTGTACGCGAGTGACCACTACACGTTCTTGGCCATCCCCGAGGCGAACTTCGGCTTCGGGCGGATCAAGGACGAGATCACGATGGGTGGGTTCCCGACCGATGCCGTCGAGCGGACGCAGACGGGCGTGCGTCTCGAGGTCGGCGCGCGGCTCGGCGCCGAGATTCAGTTCGGCTTCATCGGCGTGCCGGAGCTGGCGCTCGAGGCGTCGGTCGGCGCGCGCTTCACCCACGAACGTGTCCGCCGCGCCGTGGGGGAGACAGCGGTGCGCTTCAGCAGCTCGGGGATTCAGACGCTCTCGGTCAACGATCCGTGGGACTTCTTCCGAAGCACCGTCGCCGCGCGGTATTACTTCTGACGTGATGAGGCGCGCGCTGCTGGTCTTGGTGTTCGGGCTCGCCGCCTGCGGCGACGCGGGTTCGCTGCGTGCGCCCGAGCGCGGGCCGGAGCAAGCGCGTCCGGGCGGTCCCGAGTTTCCGAACCTCGACGAGGCCGAGTCGCGCGGCGGCGCCCCCGAGCCGCCGCGTCAGCGTGTGGAGATCGAGCCCGAGGTGATCACGCCGGGCGGTGTGTGTCGCGAGCTCTGTGCACTCGCGTCCATGTGCAGCGCCGTCCCGTCCGACTGCGTGTTCGACTGCACGGCGGACATCCGTAGCCAGAGCCCCGCGTGTCAGGCGGCGTTGCTTCGCTACGCGCGGTGTTACTTCGGCGCGTGCCCCGGGAGCCCGCCGGATCCCGATTCGTGCCTCACGCCTCAGGACGCCGAGCTCTTGCAGCGCTGCTGAGCCACCTCAGTCGACCCGAGCCCACGCGCGCTCGGCCGCCGCGACGAACGCTTCGCGTTGCTCCGGTGTGAGCGACGGCTCCGTCTTCATGGCTTCGAAGAACGGACCGAGGTCGAGCTCGGCCCGCGCGTAGACCGTGTGGCTGTCGGCGTCGCGGTAGTGATCCACGATCTGCACGCCCGTCGTGACGTTTGCGACGAACGCCTTCGGATCGATCGGGTTCGTCCCCTTCACTTCGGCGGCCACCAACGCCACGAAGCGATCGTACTCGCGCGCGATGGCCGCGCGTGCGCGGTTGTCCGCCGACGCCCGCGCGAGGGCGGGGTTGCGAATACCGCTCACCTTCCCGGTGGCGCGGAGGATCTTCGCCTCGCGGGAGGGGGGCGCGTCGGTCCAGTCCGGTCGCGACGCCGCGACCGGCGCGGGGCCGGCGTCGCGGGTCGGGGGCCCCGCGTCACGCGTCGCTCCGGGCTCGGCCGGGCATCCGGCGAGGAGCCAGACCAAGATGAGACAGGCACGTCGCACGCGCGCAGAGTGCACCACGTCCCTCGGACAGGCGAGCGCGTGATCGCGGTTCCGGTTCGGCCGCGAAATCCCGCCTTTTGGCCAGTTGCCGGGTACGACGGGCACCTTGGATGCTTCCGGCACGTGGGGCGCTCCGATTCCAGCTCGCGCGGTGCGGCGCGCGGCCGCACGACGCGTCCCCGGGATCTCGAACCGATCTTCAACCGGACCGAGGACCTCCCCCCGTCGATCGACCTCGAAGCGACGGATCCGCTGCTCGCGCTACGCCGCGACTACGTGCCCGACGGGCTCTCCAAGCGCCAGCTCCTCCTGTGGCTCCAGCAAACGATCCACCCGTCGACCTCCACGCTCGAGAACGTGCTGCGGGTCGAGCTGCCGACTCGGCTGGAGCCGCTGCAGTTCGTCCGGGCGTTCGAGCGCGCGGTGCGTGCGACACCCGCGCTCCGGCTGGTGATCGATTCGTCGTCCGCGACCCCCGTCCCGAGCGTGCGCCACGAGATCCAGCCGTGTGAGATCATCGACGATCTTCCGCGTCGTCGCTGGGACGCGTGGGTGACGATGCAGGCGGCGACGCCACTCCCGCTGGAGTCGCACGCGTACGCGAGCACGTTGTTCCTCGACGACGACACTTCGCTGTGGGCGTTCCGCGTGCATCGGATCGTCGCGGACGCGCGATCGCTGCGGCCCTTCGCCAACCGTGTCGCACGTGCGTACGCCGCCAAGGAGCCGACGCTCGACGACGCTTTCGCGACGTTCCTCGAGGACGAACGGCTCTACCGCGGATCGCGCGACGCCGACCTGGACGCCACGTTCTGGGCGAGGCGCCTCGAGCCCACGCGCGAGCCGCTCACCTTCTACGGGACGACGCCGCGGCGGGACCGCCTCACCGTACGCCGGCGTACGGTGACGCTCGGCGCCGAAGAGGTCCTCGAGCTCGCGTCGCGGTCACCGACCCTCGAGCACCCGACGCTCCTCGCGCGCACGTCGTCGTCGATCCCGATCCTCGCGACGGTGACGATCGCGTTCCTCTCGCGCCTCGCGAATCAGGAGCGCATCGGGCTCGGCGTCCCCATCGACGTACGGTCGAAGGATGGCGTTGGGCCCATGACCGAGATCTGCCCGATCGAAGCCACGGTCGAGCCGGACGAGACCTTCGCGTCCCTGCTGAAGAAGGTGCAGCGCGACCTCACGGAGACGACGCCGCGGGCGCGCCACTCCATCGACAACCGCTACGGCAACCTCGCCTATGACGCCGTGCTGCAGGTCCTCGATCTGCGGCTGACGTCGTGGGGCGGCGCGCGCCCCGCCGCCAGCATCGCGCCCGCGTTGCTCGATCACCGATCGTCGACGGCCTCCGGAGGGCGTCACTTTGCGAGCCTCGCCATTCAAGTCGTGCGGCGAGGGGGCGGTGGGCTCGACCTCGAGCTCGACTTCGCGGCCGACGCGTTCCCCGGGCCGAGGATCGACGGCGCACCCGGTCACTTCCTCGCCGCGCTCCGCGCGTTCCTCACCAACCCCGAGCAGCGCATCCAGGACGTCGACCTGCTGACGCCCGAGGAGCGTGTCGCGATGGCGCCCCGTCTCTCGCCTTCGGTTCCGCTGCCGAGCCGAGGTGTCGCCCGTTCGGTCCGGGCCCGCGCCGTCCTGCACCCGCACCGCGTGGCGGTCGAGGCGGACGGCGACAGCGTGGACTACGCGACGCTCGTTCGGCGCGCGGAGGAGCTCGCGAGTTACCTCGAAGGACAGGGTGTGGATCCGGGATCGCTCGTCGGCATCTGCCTGGATCGGTCCGTGGACCTCCCGGTTGCGATGCTCGCGACGGTGTTCGCCCAGGCCGGCTTCGTCCCGATCGATCCGCTCCACCCGCGCGAACGTGTGGCGCGCATCCTCGAGCACGCTGCGCCCGCGGTCGTCGTGACGGAGTCGCGGTTCGTGAAGAGCCTCGACGCGCCGGCCGAGACGAGCATCGTCTGCATCGACCGGGAGCGCGAGGCGATCGCCGCTGCGACACGGACGCGGCCGGCGCGCACTCCGGCTTCGACGCAGATTGCGTACGTCATCTACACGTCGGGCTCCACCGGCACCCCCAAGGGGGTCGCGGTCGAGCACGGTGCGCTGTCGAACCTCCTGGAGGCCATGGCGCAGCATCCGGGCATGACCGAGCAAGACAGCTTGCTCGCAGTCACCACGACGACGTTCGACATCTCCATCCTCGAGCTCTTCCTCCCGCTGTGTGTCGGCGGGCGGCTCGTCATCTCGAGTTATACCGGCGCCCACGATCCGCTCGCGCTCGCGACGTCGATCCAGGAGAACGGCATCACGGTGATGCAAGCGACACCCGCGACGTGGCGGGCGATGCTGGAGGCCGGCTGGACCGGACACGAGGACCTGAAGGTGCTCTGTGGCGGCGAGCCGATGCCGCCGGATCTCGCGCGGGCGCTCGTGGACCGCTGCGGTCGGGTCTTCAACCTCTACGGCCCGACGGAAGCCACGATCTGGGTCACGGCCCACGAAGTCGACGGCCGCGACGGCGAACGCGTCAGCATCGGGCGGCCGATCGCCAACACCGAGCTGTACGTGGCGACCGAAGCCGGGACCCTCGTCCCGGACGGACTGGTCGGCGAGCTGTGGATCGGCGGCGCGAACCTCGCGCGCGGGTACCTCGGCCGCGAGGAGGAGTCGCGCGACAAGTTCGTCGAGCACCCCTTCGACCCGGGGCGCCGCGCCTACCGAACCGGGGACCTCGCGCGGCGACGTGTCGACGGAACGTACGAGTGCCTCGGCCGACGTGACGATCAGGTCAAGGTCCGTGGGTTCAGGATCGAGCTGGGGGAGATCGAGGTCGCCCTGCGTGCGCACGTCGATGTCCAAGACTGCGCCGCCGTCGTGCACGCGGACGAGGCGGGGGACGCGCGCATCTTCGCGTACGTCGTCGCGCGCGAGGGTGCGCCCGAAGCGTTCGTCGCCGACCTGCGCGCGACCCTCGCTCAGGCACTTCCGGCGTACATGATCCCGTCGCACTTCGTGCCGATCGACCACATCCCACTCACGCCGAACGGCAAGGTCGACCGACGAGCGCTGACACCTCCGCGCCCCGACGAGCGCGCGGCGGCGACGCGCCTCGTTCGGCCCCGCAACGATCTCGAGGTTCGGCTCGCGACGTTGTGGCGCGACATCCTGGGCCTCGCCGAAATCGGCGTCACGGACGGCTTCTTCGATCTCGGCGGGCACTCCCTGCACGCCGTCTCGATGTTGATGACCGCCCGGGAACGTTTCGGGGCCTCGGTGTCGATATCGAGCTTCTTCGAGCACCCCACCGTCGAGGCGCTGGCGAAGAAGCTGAAGACCTCGGACGGAGCGGTCGTCGCGACGTCCGTGTTGCCGCTCGAGCGCGGCGGCGCCGGAGCGCCGGTCTTCTGCATCTGCGGCCTGCACCTCTACCAAGATCTCGCTCGGGCCTTTCGCGCCAAACGACCGGTCTTCGGCGTCCTCTCCGCCGCGGAGGTCGCGTTCCTCACGCGCGCCGACGCCGAGGAGCTCCCCAGCGTCGAACAGCTCGCGGCCGACTACACCCGCGCGATCGTCGAAGCCGCGCCAGCGGGGCCGGTCGTCGTGTGCGGCGTCTCCTTCGGCGGCGTCCTCGCGTTCGAAGTCGCGCGGCTGCTACGCGCGAGCGGCCGATCGGTGGAGCGCGCCGTGCTGCTCGACGCGGTGTTGGGACGCGCCTCCCCCGCCGGGCTCGCGCGGCGGCTCAAGAAGCGGTTGCGCGGCGTTTTGGCCCCCAAGCGCCCGGTCGATGCGGTCGAACGGCTCGACGCCGCCCGGACGGAGGCGTTCGACGAACGCACGCTGCGGTACGAGGCGACGGATCCGACCTACGACGGCGACGTGTTGGTGATCCGCGCCGCGCAGCGGGACTACGCGCCTCACCTCGAAGACGACCTCGGCTGGCGCGCGCGCGTGCGGGGACGGTTCGACGTGTGTCGCTCCCCGGGGACGCACCTCGGCATGTTGAAGGACGACAACGCCGTGCGCCTCGCGGAGGCGATCGAACGCCACCTCCTCTGATCAGCGGCAGACCGTGTACGCCGCGCCGCTGTCGATCGCGACCGTGCCCGGCGATCGGTCGTGCGGCACACCGATCTGGCAGGTGGCCGCGGTGACGTTGCCGTTGCCGTCTTCGACTTCGAACGCGACGGTGTAGATGCGCCCGTCGCTCGCGCCCTGGCGCTCGCGCCGCACTTCGAAGGTACGCGCATCGACGATCACGATGTCGTCGTAGGTGTGGCCGTCGCCGTTGCCGGTGACCTCTTCCGGCTCGTCGGACGACACGCAGGTGATCGTCGCGTTGGCCTCTTCCAGCGTCAGCGCACCCTCGCACGTATCGACGATGGTCACGTCGCAGTCCGCGAGGGCCAAGCGCACGTACTTGTGGTTCGGCGGCCAGAGCGGATCCGCGCCGCCGACCGTGACGGTGGGCGGCGTCGTGTCGACGACCGTCACCGTGGAGCCGGCGCTCGACGTGTTGCCGCTCGCGTCGATCGCGGTCCACGTGACGTTCGTGGTGCCGAGCGGGAACAGCGCGGGGGCGTCGTTGCCGAGGCTCGGCGACGGATCACAGTTGTCGGTGACCGATGCGTTCAGCGTGATGGCCGTGCCCTCCGGCGCAGCGCACTCCGCCTCGGCGTCCTCGGGGGTGATGACCGGCGGCTCGTCCTCGACGATCGTGACGACGCCGGTGCAGGTGTCGCTCAGGCCGTCGCCATCGGTGATCGTCAACGTGACGACGGTGGCGCCGAGCGCGAAGTCACACATCGGGCTCTCCGTGATCGTGAACGTCGAGCTGTCCGGGTCGAAGGAGCCGTCGTCGACCGACACGCAGCCCGCGCACGTGACGTTCGAAACGAGCGACACGTCCCGGCACTGCGCGACCGGCGGCATCGGCGGAGGCGGAGGTGGCGGGCCACCCATCCCGGGGCAGACCTGCGCGGACGGGCCGGGCTCGCAGAGGCCGTACAGGTTGCCCGAGATGCACGTGTCGCCGGGCTCGCAGTTCGTCGCGATCTCCACGATCGAGTTGGGCGTCGGGTACGCGAAGTAGAAGCCGCAGCCGTCGCCGCCCGCGCCGAGGTACGCGCTGTAGATCGGCGGCACCGGGACGCCCGGCGCGAGGTTGTGCGTCTGCACGACGGTGCACTCCTTGCCCGTGAGGTTGCCGGCGCGCGAGCCCGTGCAGCGGTCGCCGGGGAGGCAGAAGGTCGGGATGTCGACGATCTGGTTCGTTTGCGTGCCCGCAGGGAGCAGGCCGCACGGCGCGCCGCCGCCGAGCTGGAACCCGGTGTACGTCTCGCCGCACGCGACGTCGCCGCAGCAGTCACCGCCGCCGAGCTGGATCGCGTTGCAGCGGTCGCCGGGGGCGCACCGCATCGAGCGCCCGAAGCTGTCGAGCCCGCAGAACGGTCCGTCGGATCGCAGCGTCGCGGTGTACGCGTTGCGGCAGACCGAGTTGCCGGCCTGCGACTGGTCGACGTCGGGCGCATCGACGCATCCGCCGAGGACGAGGATGGTCGCAGCCCACCAGACACGCATCGTCTCGAGACATTGGAGGCTCGGCGCGGGCGAATCCAGGGTGATGGCCGAGGCAGCGTATGCCGGCGGTCGTCAGGGGCGCGGCTCGATGCGCTGGACGGACAGGGACGGCGGCGGCGCGGAGAACCAGCCCCACGCGCGGTAGGTGCCCGGCTCGAGGTCGCAGTGCTGCTGCCAGGTGCAGACGTCGCCTTCACACAAGTAGGGATCGCCGTTGGGATCGCGGAGGGTCATGCGGACATCGACGCCGGTGCCGGACAGCTCCTCGGCCTGCAGCTCGCCCCGGCACGTGTTGCAGCACCGGTTCTCGGGCGGACACTGCCCGGTGGTGCACTGCACGGGCCCGATGAAGACATCCATCTGGGCGATGCCGACCGCGTGTCCGTCGTAGCGGCGGTGGTTGTTGAGGAGCGCGCGGAGCGTCGCTTCGATGACGCAGCTGCCCGGTGCGCTGCTGATCTCGGAGTCGAAGCAGACCAGCGCAGGGTCGCAGCGCTCCTGCGCCCACGGCGTCGTGTCACCGCCGCAGCGCTCGCCTTCGCCGGCCCACCGCGCGCATTCGCGGTCGCCGTCCATCGTCGCGCGGCACCACCCGGTCGGCGCGCATTCGGCGTCGCTCGTGCAGAGCGTCGGTTCACCACCGTCCCGAGGGCCGCCGGCGTCGCGTCGACCGGCGTCGCGCGACGATCCGGCGTCGACGGCCCCCGCGTCACGGACCCCGGCGTCGACGACGACCACGCCCGAGTCCACGGCGCCGCCGTCGCGGCCGGAGAGATCGACGGTGGGCTCCGAGCTGCACCCCGCGAGCAACGCGACGGCGAGGACGCGCCGGTCAACCAAGGCACAGCCCCGCGGGGAGCCCGACCTCCGTGCACTGCCCACCCGAGAAACACTGCGGGCTGGCGACGTCGCACGGCTCGTAGCAGGTCGGCGGGATCGACATGCCGTTTGCATCGACGAGCGGGACGCACACCCCGCCGGCCGCGCAGGTCGCGGCCTCGGAGCACGGGTCGCCGATGCCGGCGCTTCCGTCGTCGGGGAGGCACGCGGACGCGCGGCCCACGAGTCCACACCGCGAGCCGGCGCCGCAGTTGGGCGCGAGCAGGTCGCAGGCGGTTCCGACCGCGAAGCACACGCCGAAGTCCTCGGTCGCGCTGCCCATCGCGGTCCGCAGCGGCGCGCACGTATACGCGACGGTCGGGTTCAGCGCCTTCACCGCCTCGCAGCCAGTGTTGTTCGGGACGTGGCAGACCTGGTGACACATCGCCGGATCGCCGGAGAGCGCGAGGCACGTGGCGCCGCCGACGCAGCCGTTCACACCGGTGCACGCGGCACCCACGGCGGCCGGCGCGGCGGAGAGGCAACCGCACTCACCTTCGTCCATGTCCACGAGCCACAGGCAGGACTGGTTCGACGCGACGTCGCAGCCGTTGCCGGTCGTCGGGTCGCAGTCCACCTGAATCCCGCCGCCCGCGGGTGGGGTGCACACGACCGGCGCGGGGCCGCCGTCGCGCTCCGTCATCACGTCGTCGCCGCCGTCGTCGCTCGACGGGCAGGCGAAGAGGAGGGCGCTGAGGAACGGGAGAGCACGGCGTGCGTACACGGCCCCTATTCGTACCACGGAGGCGTCGGGGTGGGTTCCAGATTGCGCGACGTCACTCGAACGCGAGGTCGAAGACGAAGATTCGTGCGCCGTCGTGCACGGTCGTGATGCCGACCGTGAGGCTCTGGGCGCCCGTCGCCGTCAGCGTGAACGGGAGTCGGACGAAGCCGGGTCGGTTCTCGGCCTTTGTGGCCCCGAGGACCTCGCCCCCCTGCGAGAGGGTCACGTCCACGGGGGCGCGGTTGTCGCTTCGGGTGGCGTCGTCGGAGAGCGCGACCTTCAGGACGCCGCGGGTCTTGCCATCCGGGACGGGGTAGGTCGCGGCGACGGTGGCGTCCTTGATCGGGTGCATGAAGAGCACCGGCTCGGGGCGCCCGCCGACGGTGACGAAGTCCGGGCCGAAGTGCTGCCAAGGGTGGTCGCCGTAGAAACACCTGTCGCCGCGGCGTTCGCACTTGCGGTGGGTACCGTCCCGGATCGCTTCGACCTCGAACTTCGCGAAGTCCCTCCGCACCGCGGAGCCGACCGCGGTCGTTCCGCCGCGCGGCGGACGGCGCTCGACGAGGACGCCGCCGAACACCCGCGCGCCTTCGGGGGGCTCGCCCTCGAAGCGCTCCTGGTTGTGCACGATGTACCGGACCGGCGCGCGCGGGTGCGTGGTGAGGCTCTTGCCGTAGTAGTCGCTGGCGACGACGGCCCACGCGTACGCGTTGTGGAAGTAGGTGAAGTCGATGCGCTTGGGGGCGTCGTCCTCGAGGACCCAACCGACCATGTTGATGGTGTTACCGAGTCCATTGAGTGTATCGACCTGCCGGTAGTAACGGACGCAGGCGAAGAACATCGACGTCACCGTCGCTGCGACGAGCACCGAGACGACGATCTTTTTCCGCTCGTACCAACGCGCGAGCGCGGCGACCGCGGGCCACAGCGCGATGGGGACGAGGATGTTCGCGTAGTGCGGGAAGTAGCGCTTCTTCGCGAGCATCATCAGCATGGCGCCGCCGAATAGGCCGGCGACGACCGCGAGCGTGAGGACGTCCGACAGATCCAACGCGCTGCGATCCCGCGCGCGGACGGCGGCGACGGTGCGGCGCGCGGTGTGGACGAGCGTCGAGCCCCAGGCGACGAACGCGATCACCAAGGACAGGACGCCGAGCGCGCCGAGTATCGCGCCGTCGCGCGCAAACGCGCGGCTCCAGCCGGTGGCGGTCAGGTACGCGGAGAAGTCGTCGAAGTTGCCGCCCCAGTACCCGCGCGCGAAGTGGTAGCCGATCTCACTCGACGCGTAGCCGACCGCGTAGCCGAACACCTGGAACGGGACCTTCCGGGCGATCTCCCAGGACTCGCCGCCGGTGCCCTTGGTGAGGATCGTCTTGGTGTTCGCGAAGCCCGTCGTGAGCTCGGAGATCAGCGGGCCGAGGTAGGCGAGGAACGCGAGGCCGACGCCGATGCCGACCCACTTCCACGGGATGCGCTCGGGGGGCCGGAGGAAGAGGATCGTCGCGCAGGCGAGCCACAGGATCGGCACCGACAGGTGGAGCTGGGGCAGCACCAGGCAGAGGAACAGCAGCACGGCGAGCCACGGCCCCGACCTTCGGGCCCGCACCGCGGCGAACAGGGACAGCGCACCCCAGATCGGGACCACGCACGAGCCCCAGATCCGGTCGGCGTACAGGACGTCCCACGGCGCGAACATCACCAGCACCAGGGCGATCAGCCCCGCCGATCGCCCGGCCGCCTCCCGAGCCAGCAGGAACAGGAGGAACGCGGCGGCGACGTGGCCCAGGACCACGAAGATCGACCCGAAGAACGGCGAGGCGCCCAGCGCCTGGGGCACCGCCATCAGGTAGTAGTAGGCCGGGCCGGGGAGGTTCGCCTCGGATCCGGTGATCTCCGGACCAAAGACCGGCTGGTACCGAAGCTGCGCAACGCGTCGCGATTTGACCCAGTAGTCGCTCTCGTCGCCCGTGAATCGGGCGTGCTGGGAGGCCCAGAGCCGAAAGATCGCGGTGAGGGCCAGAAGCACCACCACGGACCGGATCGGGCCCTTCACGGGCGTTTCGGTAGCCTCCGGGCCCCCGAAAGACAAGCGGGCGATCCGAAACGTCCGGGTTCTACGTACGTAGGGGGGCGTGACGGGGAAGAAGATCCCCGCTTAGATTGTAGCCACTGCGCCGCGCCCAAGAGAGGCGCCCGGTAACGAAAGGGAACCACACTCCATGCTGAAGCAACTCATGTTCGTGACACTCGTCGGCCTCGTCGCCGCCCCCGCCGCGGCGCTCGCCTGCGGAGGCAAGAAAGAAGTGACCACCGTCTCCGTCGACAAGGCGAAGGAGATGAAGCCGGCCTTCGTCGACGCGAACAGCAAGGAGACGCGCACCAAGCTCGGCGTCATTCCGGGCGCGATCATGCTGACCTCCTACGACGGCTTCGACGCCGGCAAGGAGCTGCCGAAGGACAAGCGCAAGAACCTGGTCTTCTACTGCAGCAACGAGATGTGTAGCGCGTCGAAGGTCGCCGCGGGCCGCGCGATGGAGGCGGGTTACAGCAACGTCTCCGTGCTCCCGGTCGGCGTGAAGGGTTGGAAGGCCGCAGGCCAGAAGACCGTGAAGCCGAGCGACGTCGGCAACAGCTGACCCACGTTCGCACGACAACCACCGAACCAAGCGAGGCGGGGCGCTCTTCTCATCGAGGAGCGCCCCTTTTCGTTTTCAGTGGGTGTACGACCACGCGCTGCTGTGCGCGCGTCGGTTCTTCGCCGAGACCGCCTTCTCCTCCAGGTGCGCCTGGGCCGCGGCGGCCGGCAGGTCCTCGAGCAGCCGCTCCAAGTTCTGGATCGCCTCGGCGAGGCGCGGGTCCTCGAAGTGCTCGGCGTCGCCCTTCGCCCGGACGATCGCGGCGCGCAGGAGCGCTTCGGCTTGTTCGCGCTGTCCGTGACGCGCCATCGAGATCGCGTCGAGCGCGGCGCTCCCGGCCCGCGCGCGGGCGGCGGCCCCGAGCACGTTGATGTCGCGGCTGGCGGCGGCCTTGGCCGAGTCCATCGTGGTCGTGGCGGCGAGGTAGGCGCGGCGCTCGAGGTTGCCGGCGTGGGCGATCGCGTCGTCGAAGGTCAGCACTGCGTCGATCATCTCCAGCGTGACGTCCTTGTTGCGTGCGTCGATCTTCATCGAGACGACGACCTCGCGCGTCTCTTGCGCGGAGAGGTCGCCCAACGACTTCACGTACGTACCGCCGCGGTTCGCGGGGGTCTCACCTTCGACGCGGAGGATCTCGACGCCCGGCCCGGGCGTGATGACGAGCTGGGCCATCTTGCCGACGACGCGGTCGAGGCGCATGACCTCGCGCTCGAAGACCTCGGCGATCATCTTCGGCTCCTCGACGAACGTGAACCGGCCGCCGCTCGCCTGCGCGATGCGCGCGAGGAGGAGCTCGTCGTAGTCGAGTCCGAGGCCGAGCGCGGTGACCGGAACCTGCAGCGCGGTGAGGCGCGCGATGGGGTTGCGGAGTCGCTCGGGGGTGTTGGGGCGTCCGTCGCTGAGGAGGACGAGGCGACGGACCTCGCGCGGGTCCTGCGGTTTCTCGAACAGGCTCACCGCCGTCGCGAGGCCTTCGGTGAGGTTCGTGGTGCCGACGGCCTTCAGGTTGGCGAGGCGGGCTTCGAGGGCGTCGATGTCGATGTCCTCGATCGGCTCCCCCTTGGCGAGGAGCTCGGCCTTGGTGTTGAAGGCGACGACCGTGAAGCGGTCCTTCGGGTCGAGTCGTTTCAGTAGATCGATGGCGGCCTCGCGCGCCCGCGCTATGGCTTCGCCCTGCATGGAGCCGGAGGCGTCGATGACGACGGCGATGTGCAGCGGTACACGAACGCCGTCCTCGGGGGCGGTGGCGCGGATCTTCAGGACGGCCTGGACCTCGTTCGTTTGTGCGGCGGGGAGGATGGGCTGTCCGAGTTTGGCTTCGAGGGTCACGAGCTCGGGGTCGGTGGGTTTCTGGGTGAGGGTGATGCAGCCCTGCGCGACGAGGAGCGGGGCGAGGAAGACGGCGGCTCGTTTCATGACTTCGAGCCTGCCACCGGGCGCGGGGGCGTTGGGTAAAAGGGTTGTAAAAGGCCGGGCGCTCAGGTCGCGAGGGGGCCCGCGACGGTGACGCGCAAACCGCGTTCTTCTTCCGCCGCGTCGAGCTCGAGCTCGAGCTCGTGTTTGGCGATCACGCGCTGGGTGATGTCGAGGCCGATGCCGTGGCCCTCCGGCGAACGGGTGCGCGCGTCGGTGGTGCGGTAGCCGCGTTCCAGGAGGCGCTCGCGTTCGTGGGGCGGGATGCCGGGGCCATCGTCGACGACGGAGAGGGTGAAGCGATCGTGGTCGCGTTCGAGCACGATCGCGACGTGGCCGCCCGCCGTGTTGTAGCGGACGGCGTTGTGCACGACGTTGCTCACCGCTTGCTCCAGCATCGTGACGTCGCCGAGCACCGCGGTGGGTTCCGGAGGGACGGCGCGGTCGATGCGCACCGAGCGGCTGCGTGCGACCGGGCGGTGCCGGTTGTAGACGCGTTCGACGAGGGCGGCGAGGTCGACCGGCTCGGCGAGCGGCTCGGGTTCGACGGCGTCGAGCTTGGCGGCGAGCGAGAGGTTCTGAATCAGCGCACCGAGGTAGTGGGCTTCGGCCATCGCGTCGCCGACGCTCGTCTGTTGGTCCAGCTCGGCGAGGTGCCCCTGAAGGACGGTCAGCGGGATCATGACGTCGTGGGTGGTGTTCGCGACGAAGTCGCGGAGCGCTTGCTCGCGGTGCTCGGCGCGTTCGAGTTGGTGGCGAACCTCGCGCGCGGCGCCGTCGAAGGCGCGCGCGAGGTTCGCCAGCTCGTCGTTGCCCTCGGTCGGGACGCCGGTGACGTAGCCCGAGGCGACCGAAGCCTCCACGCCGGTCGTCAGGCGACGGATGCGACCGACGAGCGGCGCGCTGGTCAGGACGACGGCGATGAGGAGCGCGGCGAAGGGGAGCAACCAGGCCTGCGTCGGAGGCAGCACGCCGCCGAGCCAAGGCTCGGTGGTGCCCTCCGCGAGCACAAACGCGCAGCGCTCGCCGCCCGGGACGCGGAAGAGGACGCGAACGAGGCCCCGGTCGGCGGGGAGCGAGACGTAGCCGTCGGCGATGACGGCGAGTGAAGCCGGCAGCGCCGGGGCCTCGGGGTGCGGCGACGCGAGCTTCGCGTCGTAGGCGAAGAACGCCGCGGGGCGCCGGTGCTGACCGCGCGGAGGCGGGCCGGGCGGTCCGCCGCGTCCATGCGGAGGATGATCGGTGCCGTGTCCGCCCGGCGGTGGGCCGGCACCGCTTTCGTCGGGCGGTCGGCCGGTGAGTCCGTCGGGCGGTCGGCCTGCGCCGCGTTCGTGCGGAGGCCGATCTCCGCGTTCGTGCGGAGGCCGATCTCCGCGTTTGTGCGGAGGCCGATCTCCGCGTTCGTGCGGAGGCTGATCTCCGCGTTCGTGCGGAGGCTGATCTGAGTGTTCGTCGGGCGGTCGTCCCGGGTGACCGGGCGGGCCTTCCGGTCGCCCCCGCCACGTCTCGGGCGACGCCTCGCAGCGTGCGCGCCAGCGCGCCGACGACGCGAGGCCCTGCCCGAACGCGGCGAGCTCGTCTTCGGCGGCGCGTTGGCGTGAGCCGTCGTCCCAGACGACGAGACCCGCGATCATGGGCAGGCTCACGGCGATGGTCGTGATCGTGAGCTGGGCGCGTAGCTTCACGCGTCGGTCTCCGCGGCGAGGCGGTAGCCGATGCCCCACACCGTCTCGATCAGCGCGCGATCGCCGAGCTTCTTGCGGATGCGCGAGACGTGGACGTCGAGGGTGCGTTCGTCGCCGTCGCCGTCCGGGTCCAGCGCGCGGTCCGCGAGCGCGCGTCGCGTGACGGCGGCGCCGGGCCGCTCCGCGAGCGTGAGGAGGAGCTCGAGCTCGACGCGGGTGAGCGTGAGCGGGCGGTCGTTCAGGAACGCACGCCGCGCGGCGCGGTCGATCGCGAGCGGGCCGACTTCGAGGCGGTCGCTGCGTTCGAGCGTCGGTCGACGCAGCCGAGCGCGGACGCGTTCGAGGAACTCGTCGGGCCAGAACGGCTTCGTCATGTAGTCGTCCGCGCCGAGCTTCAGACCGCGGACCTTGTCGGCGGTTTCGTTGCGCGCGCTGAGCACGAGCACCGGCACGTCCGAGAACGTACGCATGTACTCCAGCAGGTCGAGACCGTTCACGGACGGGAGCATGATGTCGAGGACGACGAGATCGACGCCGCGGAGCGTGTCGGCGTCGACCGTCGCGCCGTCCTCCATCCACGACGCGGTGAGCCCGGCCTTCTCGAGGTGACGCACGAGCTGTGCTCCGAGCTCGCGGTCGTCTTCGAGGATCAGGACGTGACGTGCCATGGCGTTCGTCGCCTCGCGTGCGACCTTTGACGAGACTACCGTACTCAGCTCGTCACCGTGACGGTCTTGGAGGCGAGCATCGCGCCGTCGCTCATCTGCTCGACGTCGAGCACCAGCGCGTCACGCGAGGCGCTCGGGAGCATCGAGTAGATGTTGTCGTTCGAGAACGTCGTGTCCGGCTGCCCGTACGATTCGTACTCGGGGTGGTCGTCGAAGATCTCCGTGGTGATCGCCTCGGGGAAGAACAGCTGCGAGATCCGATACGACGTGTTGCCGGACTTCACCTGGAAGTGAATGTGGACGGCGCGTCCGCGGTACCAACCCGGGAAGCAGGTGTCGAAGTAGACGATGCCGTCGGCGTCGGTGGTCTGCACGCCGCGGAAGAAATCCTGCGCGATGTAGCTCTGGTTGTTGTCGTTGCACATCCCCGGGTTGGGCGTCTGGCCGGAGTAGATGCCTTCGATGTTGGTGTGCCAGATCTTCACCGTGGCGCCGGCCAACGGTGCGCACGCCGTGTCGACGACGCGCAGCGCGAGGCGGACGGGGAGGCCGGTCCAGCCTTCGGAGACGTCTTCGCGGTCGAGGTCGGTGTCGGTCGTGCAGGGCCCCTCGGTCGTCGTGCCGACGAGCGCGCAGCCCGACGCGGCGGCCGAGAACGGGTTCGGGTACGACGCCTTCGCGGTCATCGCGGCGGTTCCGCCGGTCGCCCAGCCGCCGGTCGAGACGCCGCCGTCGCGCGTGGTGCCGGCGTCGGTCGCGCCAGCGTCGGCGGTCTCGCTACCGCCGTCCCGGGCGCTGTTCGCGCCGCCGTCACGTGTTCCGGAGGAGCCGGCGTCGCGGTCGGCGATCATCGTGCCGTCCTCGCCTGCGCACGCCTTCAGGAGGGGGGCGGCGGCGAGGCCGAGGGCGGCGTGCTGCAGCAGCGCGCGGCGGTCGAGCGAGTAGTGCTTGGTCATGGAGCGACCGTAGCGAGGAGATCTTTCGAGAGTCTGAAGGTCCCGGGGGAAGCTCGGGCGGGGGAGGGCGTAGCAAGACATCGTGGGAATCCTCGAGAAGAACGCAGGCAAGGCACACGACAGGCAGCGGGAGTCGCTCGAGAAGGAGGCCGCCGAAGCGGGCGCGCGCCAGGTCGCGTTCGACGAGGCGGGCGTCGGCGGCGGGGCGGGGGTGCTGTCCGGCGCGCTGAAGTCGATCGTCGGGGGACGCATGAACGTCGACCACGTCCAGACGTTCACGTTCGAGACGAACGGTCGCACGCACCTGTTCTTTCAGCCGTACGCGGGTGTCGCCGCGATGCCCGGGGAGCACTACGTGATCCTCGACGGCGCGCTCCCGGCCGCCGTCGCGTTTCAGCAGAACATCTTCTCGAAGGGCTGGGCGTCACCGGTCGACAAGTCGGTGGCCAAGGCCCTCGACGGCAACGGGGCGCTGAAGAAGGTCGCGAAGAAGTCGAAGTTCGAGTGGGCGCTCGGGATGGGCAAGATCGAGCTGGAGTGGGCGATTCAGATCGCGAGCCTCGGCGACGGGCGCTCGGTGCTCGTGCTCCAGACGGGGCGCTACGGCGGGTTCACGACGTACAAGGTCGGGTTCGCGCACTTCGCCGCGCTGGCGGAAGCTGCGGCGGCGGCGCTGGGATCCGGCGCGCAGCCGAGGCAGGCGCTCGTGCACCCCGCGACGTACGAGGGGCTCTTTCGGGCGGTGCTGCTCGGAGAGGTCGCGGCGCCCGAGCCCGAGGTCGCCGACGTACCGCACGACGACGCGGCGTCGGCCCCCACGCCGGCCGCGCAACCGATGAGCGGGACGCGCGACTACGTCGAGGTTCTCCAGCGTCACATCGGCCCGCACGTCGGCAAGAAGATCCACCTCGGCGAGCTCCCCGCGAAGAAGGAGAAGAACATCCGCTCGGTGGTGCTGCCGCCCGACGTCCAGGGCGCCGACATCATCGCCGCCTTCGACCTCACGATGTTCGGCTCCGGCAAGGACGCCGTCGTCTTCACGGCGACCCACTGCTACGCGCACGAGATGGACGACCGCGTCGCGCTCCCCCTCGGCCAGCTCGCGAGCGTCGACGGCTGGGACGGCGCCCTCCACTCCAACATCGTCGTGCGCACGCGGGATGGCGGTGAGATGAAGATCCCGGCGTCCGGTGAGGACGCCCTGCTCGAGACGCTCCAGGGGTTGGCGCAGGCGAACGCGTAGCGCTCGGAGAGAACAGGAGCGCCCGCGCCGTATCTACCAGCGTGCACAAGTACTCAACGACGACACGAATATTCGTTGCGGCCGTATACGCCGTACTTATTGCGGCCCCTGTGGATGCAATAGCACGGCCCTACGAGCTCTACGCAGTGTATTCGCTCACCGACGCCAAGCTCGGTAAGCCGAAGCAGGTCGACGTCCAGATCGACCTAAACGCGCCGGTCGTCCCGCTGCATTTCTTCGGGCACGGAAAGCTGCTGCGTATCGAGCTTCGGATGAACCAAGACGCTGCTGCGAAGCGGTTGGCGAACACGCTGGATGCCGTCACGATCAAGTCGGTCGACGGGAGCAAAGGGGCGGTGTTCTTGACCGACCAGCAGCCGGTGACGGGAAAACCCATCCCCATCCTCGAACAGCACGACTTTCCGAGGCTCGGATCTCGTGCAGCGCAGGTCGATGTGAGTGTCCATCTTCGCTACAGCTCGGAGCAGCTCTGTGCGTACGAACTCCTCCTCCGGATGGAGGCGAACAAGAAGGCCCCCGTGGTGTACCCGGCCGCCCTGGCAGGGCTGCCGATGTCGCGTGTCGCGCAGGCCTGGCCTCTCGAAACGCCGCACGGCGGCTTCGTCTTGGCTTCCTTCTGCCCGGACTCGACCATGCCGCGGTCCAAGTGGACCAAGATCCATGCGGCACTCGACAACTCCCGGGAGCTCTTGTTACCCGCCACTCATGCGAATGGCCCGTTCCCCAAAGACCTAGCGGATGCTGCAAAGACGCCAGAGGGGCTCTACCGAGTTCACAAACGAGCGCTATGGGACATGACCCAGAAGCTGAAGGTTGCTGGCCCTAAAGATACAAGCAAACTCACCCCGTTTCGGGGGGACCACTTCGTCGTTATTCCGTTCGAACATACCCTGCGGATTCTCCCGTCATGGAACAATGTTGTTGAGTTCATGGAGGTGACGAGGACCGAACATCGGCGTGTTCGGGAGGTCGTAGATCAGACCTCGAAGCTCGCGATCCGAGTGCCGGAGCCGCTGTGGTCGTTTGGCGACAGCACCGCGGCAGATATCTACTACGACCTTGTCGGTAAGCAT
This sequence comes from Deltaproteobacteria bacterium, assembly GCA_040218735.1. Taxonomy (GTDB): domain Bacteria; phylum Myxococcota; class Kuafuiibacteriia; order Kuafuiibacteriales; family Kuafuiibacteriaceae; genus JAUHYN01. Next base: position 465,701 of record JAVJQW010000012.1, on the reverse strand, counting down.
TTTGAGTATAGGCTGGCCACGCTGGCTGACAATAAGGAGGTCAAACTTAAGACCAAGCCTACCGAGCGTTTTGAGTTCTTACTGGACGTTGTCCCGAAGAAGTACCTCGACAAGCAGATCGAGCTGAGAGCCTACGGAAAGGTTGGGAAGGAGCAGGTGCTCGTGGCGCGTTCTCAGCCGTTCACGCCGAAGAATCTTGGTTTTGTGACTACGTTTCCCGTCGTGACAGAGCTTGTTTCAGCGGCTAAGGATGTGAGCCCTTTCGACGAAGAGTACGAGTCGACGATTCCGATTTCGTGGGCGGCCGATCTTAAGACCGGTGACGCTAAGTATACGGCGGTGACATTTCCCTTCGTTGTCTCGTTTAACCCTCGGTCATTTCCGGATCTGGGATACCTCTTTTCGCTGTTTGCGCATGTGTCGCTACTTGCGCGTGTCGTGGATGATGACTCCGAGAAGGCGTCAGTCCTTCTCGGTCTGGGGGGCGGTGTGCTGCTTTTTAGGAAGATTTCATTCAGCGTTGCGGCAACGCGGGACGAAGACAGGATCAAGGCGTTCCTGCTTGTCGGTGTCGACATTAAAGAGCTCGTTTCGCTCGGGAAGTTCGGGCTCTAAGTTGTCGGTCGTCTACGCTGCCGTCCCCGAGTTGCCTTTGAGAAAGAAGCCGGGAGGGAGGTCCTCCTTCACGACGGTGCTGATGGGCGCCTGGATGAATGTGGTTCGTGACGAGGGGATGTGGCTGCTGGTGAGCGCCTTTGGTGAGACGGGCTGGGTGCCTCGCAAGGAGGTCACAACGGAGAATCGGTACTTGAAGATCTTCTTCATTGATGTCGGTCAGGGGGACGGATGTCTTATCGAGACCCCCGGCCGGAGGGTTCTCGTGGATGGCGGACAGTACCGCCGCAACATGTACAACTACTTGACGAAGTATAAGTACAGGTGGCTCATTGAGAGAGGCGAGCGCGTGCGGCTAGATGCGGTGATCGTCAGCCATTTCGACGCAGACCATTTCGGAGGGCTCAACTACATCATCGGGAGCGAGCACTTCGAGATAGGTCATGTCTTGCACAACGGTATCGCTCGCTTCTCCAAGGGGCGCTCTGGACGGTACGACAGCAAGATCGGCCGAACGGTATCCCTCAATGGCCGAGGACGAACTCGGATCGAACCCAGTTTTAGCACGGTCGACGACGCCAAGGCGCTGCTGTCCGCGGGCGGTCTCATGAGGACCTTCGAGACATTCCTCAAGGCCGTTATTGGGGCGAACTCCGCTGGCCGGCTCCAGGGGATGAGACGCTTGGCGGCGTCGGACGGTTGCGTTCCGGGCTTCGGTATGAGGAGTGAACTTCCCATCGAGGTTCTTGGGCCCGTGGCTGCGCCGCGCAGCAATGGCGCGTTTCCGTGGTTTAAGGACGAGTCGCACACGAGCAACGGCAACAGCGTGGTTTTGCGTCTCTGGTATGGAGATCGGAGTTTCCTACTTGGCGGTGATCTCAATACACCTGCGCAGGAGCATCTGCTCGCTCACTGGGAGGCGCACTCGTTCCAGGTCGACGTCGCCAAGGCCTGTCACCACGGCGCATCCGAGTTCACGACCAGTTTCCTCGAAGCGACGCAGCCGTATGCGACGGTCTTCTCGTCCGGCGATAACGAGAACTATGCTCACCCACGGGCGGATGCGCTCGGCTGCTGCGGTCGATATTCGAGGGGCCGTCGTCCCCTGGTCTTCTCTACGGAACTCGCGCGTTCGCACAGGGGAGCGGCGAGGATTCATTACGGACTCATCAACTGTCGTTCCGACGGTGAACGAGTCGTGATGGCTCAGATGCTGGAGAAGGCAAAGTCGGGCGATATGTGGGACCAGTACGAGCTGCCGATGGACGGCTAAGCTAAGCCGTAATCAGAACTGTGCGGCCATCCAGCCGACGCTTCGGATCACCGGGCCGATCTCCCCGTCCTGGGTGTCGTCGGTGGTGTCGATCGACTTCGTGACGACCTCGAAGTGGTAGCCCGCGGAGAGCGGGCCCATCGTGTAGCGCATTCCGATCCAGGGGCGGAGGCGGAGCGTCGAGTAGTCGAGGAAGCTCGGGACGCCGCCGGCGTAGGTGCCGCTGCGGCCGTCTTCGATCCAATAGTCGCCCGCGACGCCGACGGTGGCGGAGAGGCGGTCGAGGAGCTGCGCGCCGACGGAGACCTGCGCCATGAAGAGGTTGCCGAAGTAGTCGTCCGCGTCGGTGTCGTTGTCGCGGCCGTCGCGGTCGAGGATGTACTTCACCTTGGCGTTCACCTCGGCGCCGTCCCACCAGTCGGGCTTCAGCTTCGCGCGCACCATGGTGATGAGGGAGAGGCGGTCCTGGTCGCGCCGGTAGACCGCGCGCGGGTCGCGGCCGCGGTCGTTGGTGTTGGCGTACGAGAACAGCTGCGTGTCCGTGTAGCCGGTGAAGCCGCCGAAGCCCGGGTAGATGTCCATGTCCCGGTCCTGCAGGTTCGTGTTGTACGTGATGAAGGTGCCCTCGGCGCCCAGCTCGATCAGCGAAGTGTCGAGCTCGAGCAGCGCAGTGCCGCCGTGCCAGCCGATGATCGACTCGTAGAACTTGTCGTTGAAGTCGACGAGCTCGTTCGCGAGGTTGAGCGTCGGGAGCTGGCCGCCGTCGAGGAAGCCGTCGGTGAGGAGCACGTCGTCCTCGCGGCGCGCGCCGACCACCGCGTTGTAGTCCGCGCCGATGTTGAAGTACTCGAACGACAGCTTCGCGCCCTCGGTGAACAGGTCCGGGAGCTCGACGCGGAGCGTGCCGGCGACGTCGTTCGTCGTGTCGTAGACGACGTTCGAGAAGCCGAGCCCGCCGAGCGCGAGGTTGCTGACGTAGTCGGTGTTCGGGTTGTTGTGCGAGAACGCGACGACCGCCGTCGCGCGGAACGCGTCGAAGCCGACGATCTCCGTGGTGAGCGAAGTGTTCACGCCGAAGAAACGCGCGGCGACCGCGGTCACTGCGTCGCGTGAGTCGATCGTGTTGACGGAGCCCGCGGCGTCGGGGTCGCGGACGTCGGCTTCCTCGTCGAGGATGACGCCCGCGTTGAGCGTGAAGCGCACCGTGTCGGCGAAGGTCTTGGTGCGGATCGACGTCGCGTAGATCGCGTCACGCGCCCAGAAGGGGTTCGTCAGCAGCGGGTCTTCGATCGAGTTGTAGTTCGCGGTGCCATACAGCTTGGAGAGCGCGATGCGCGACAGCAGCACCTTCGCGTAGTCGCCGATCGACGTCTGCAGGAAGATGCCCTTCGCGTTGAAGCGCTCGATGAACCGCACCTTGCCGACGGTCCACGCGTCGAACTGGTTGAGGTCGCTCGAGCCCGCGAGCACCCAGTCGATCAGCGGCAGCGGTCGCGCGACTCGGACATAGATCCCACGCAGCTGCAGGTGCGCCGAGTGGTTCTGACCGAGCGACTCGGACGACGCGTCTTCGCCGGGGCGCCGGTCACCGTTTTCGAAGTAGTCGGCGAACTGCTGGCCGTAGCGCGTCTGGAGTCGAAAGCCGCCTTCGAGCTGCGGGATCGGACGACCGATGATCGACAGCGAGAACTCCGGGCACGCGCCGTTGTCGCCGGAGTAGTTGTCGCCCAAGGGGTGCGGGTTGCCGTACGTCACACACCCCTGCGACGCGTTGTTCCGGTAGAGCCACTTGATGTAGGCCTCCGCCTTCAGTTCGAGGGCGTTCGACTTGTCCCCCGAGGTGCGCAATCGGGCCGCGACTTGGTCGGTGAGGCGGTCGAGGTACTCGAGCTGCGCCTTCGAAAAGGGCGCGGTCGAGGACGTTTGGGTCTGAGCGGCGAGGAGCAGGGTCAGCGCGAGCGGCGTCATGGTGGAATCCGGGCCGGCCTAAAGCCGATCGAGGGCGAGGTTGGCAACCACGGCGTCGCGGGTCTCGACTGTAGTAGGGAGATTCTGAGTTACTACGCGCGCCATGGGTCGCTGAGGTAGGCCGTCGCGGGTGGGGGAGTCAACCGGACAGGTGGCGGCGGGGCCCCAGGCTTTCGGGGATCTCGCGGTCCGATCAATTGCGGACCTGGCGTACCCGTGCCAGTGTCGGACATCAGCCCCCCGCGGTCATGGGAAGGAAGGACAACAACCCTCGCCCGCCGAGCGCGCTCGATGAACAGCCGGTGGAGGAGGAAGTGACCTCCCCCAGCCAGCAGGTCTATGCGAGCAGCGCGGAGGCACCGGGCGCGCTGCAGGCGCCCGAGGCGCCGGACCCGTCGATCGCGTCGAGCCCGCCCAACGCCCACGAGAAGGTGACGTCGGAGTATCCCCCTGATCCTGATCCTTCGGTCGAAATCTCCATGACGTCCGTGCCGGACGAAGAGGCCATCGTCCCCGTACCCGAGGTTCGCCGCGACACCCCCGTGCCACCCCCACCCCCGGCGTCCCTCGCGGATCCCCGGATCGGGGAGACGCTCGTCGGTCGTTATCGCCTCGACCGGCTCGTGGGGAAGGGCGGCATGGGGCGCGTCTACCTCGCGACGCAGTTTCCACTCAATAGACCGGTCGCGGTGAAGATCCTGAACCCGGAGTTTCAGCGGAAGGATCCGCAGTTCGTCCGACGCTTCTTCCTGGAGGCCGCGTCCGCCGCGCGCCTCACGCACCCCAACACGATCACCGTCTTCGACTACGGCGAAGCCGAATCCGGCGAGCTGTTCATCGCGATGGAGTACCTGAACGGGCGGCCGCTCTCGCGGGTCATCGCGTCGGAGGGGCCGTTCGAGCCCGAGCGCGCGCTGCACGTCGCGATGCAGATCTGTCGCGCGCTCCGCGAAGCGCACACCAAGGGCATCATCCACCGCGACCTCAAACCCGGGAACATCCTCCTCCTCGAGGAAGGCGACGACGCCGACTTCGTGAAGGTCCTCGACTTCGGCCTCGTGAAGCTGTTCCACGCCGACGGCCGCGCCGTCTCGGGGTTGGGCGAGCCGCTCACGCCGGACCCGAGCGAAGGGGAGCTCACGAAGGCGGGCATGTTCCTCGGCTCGCCGAAGTACATGTCGCCGGAGCAGATCCAGGGGCGACCGCTCGACCCGCGCACGGACATCTATTCGCTCGGCGTGTTGATGTACCAGATGCTCACCGGCAAACCTCCGTTCTTCGGCGGGACGTCGGTCGAGGTCATCTACAAACACGTGAACGAAGCGGTGCCGCCGTTTCGCTCGCTCGGGATCGAGGCTCCGATGGAGCTCGAGCACCTCGTGATGGGCGCGCTCGTGAAGCGCCGCGAGGAGCGGTACGAGTCGATGAGCGCGTTCCTCGCGCGCATGAAGGATTGCCGACGTCTGATCACGGGGATCAGCGCGTCGATGGAGACGGGCATCGACATCCGCCTCTCCGACCTACGCGCTTCGCACGCGACCGGGACGCCGACGGCGTACGACAGCACGTCCGGAATGCCGCGCCCGCAGACGCGCCCGCACCTCCCCGCGCACGGCGAGGCCGCGTTCTCGGAGCACAGCATCGCGGCGACCACCGAGGACACCGGCAGCCACGTGCTGATGGGGAAGTCGGGGCGCAGCACGAAGATGGCGATGGTCGCGCCGATCCTCGCCGGGACGGCGCTCCTGATGGTGCTCGGCGTGCTCGGCTACGTCCTGATGCGCGACGGTTCGAAGGGGACCACGCCGCCGCCGTCCGTGGTGGACGACCCGGTCGATCCGATCCCGCAGCGCGGCCCGATGGCGCGCGTGCGATTCACGTCCGAGCCGTCGGGCGCCGAGGTCTTCGAACACGGCATCAGCCTCGGCAAGACGCCGCTGGTGCTGTCGTTCTCACGCGACGCCGCGGACGCCGAGCCGCACGAGTTCCTGTTCAAAATCCCCGGCCGCGGCGAGGCCGTGGAGCGCGTCCGCTTGGACAAGAAGGACGTCGAGATCGCGGTGCGCATCGCCGAGACCGCGACGCCCCCACCCCCCGGCGGCAACGGCGACGAGGACTACAAAGAGAATCCGTACTAGCCGGTTATCGGCGAGCAAGCTCGCCTGCCGGCCTTCGGTCGCCTTCGGCGCCCTGCGCGTCGCTTCGCTCCTTGCGTTGGCGAGCAAGCTCGTCTGCCGGTCTTGCCGGTTATCGGCGAGCAAGCTCGCCTGCCGGTCTTGCCGGTTATCGGCGAGCAAGCTCGCCTGCCGGCCTTCGGTCGCCTTCGGCGCCCTGCGCGTCGCTTCGCTCCTTGCGTTGGCGAGCAAGCTCGCCTGCCGGTCTTCGGTCGCCTTCGGCGCCCTGCGCGTCGCTTCGCTCCTTGCGTTGGCGAGCAAGCTCGCCTGCCGGTCTTGCCGGTTATCGGCGAGCAAGCTCGCCTGCCGGCCTTCGGGTCCCGAGAAGTCGCCGATAAACGGCAAGGGCTGTAGAGTGCGGGCCGCATGGCCGGCCACCGAAACCGGATCGTTCCGATCGTGTGCCTCGTGGGGCTCATCGCTTCGGTCGACGACGCGCAGGCGGACTCCAAGGCGGAGGCGCGCCGCTACTTCACGCGCGGGATGGCGTTCATCGACGCCGGTCGCTACCGCGAGGGGATCGAGCAGCTCGAGAAGGCCTACGCCGTGCGTCCGCACCCGAACGTGCTCTTCAACATCGGGCGCGCGTACGCGTCGATGGGATCCGTGGGGAAGGCGATCGAGTACTTCGAGAAGTACCAGGCGACCAGCCCGCGCGACGCCGCGCGCGTCGAGTCGACGCTGCAGGAGCTGCGGCTACGCCAGACGCTGCGGCGCCTCGTCGACGACGGGATGCGCGCGATCAAACGCAAGCGCTACCTCGAAGGCATCGCGCTGCTGAATCGCGCCTACGAGCAACGCCCGCACCCGAACATCCTCTTCAACATCGGTCGCGCCTACGAAGACGCCGGCCAGACGCGTCGTGCGATCGACACCTACGAGCGTTACCTCGAATCCAACCCGCGCGACTCGAGGCGCGTCAACTCGCGGCTCACCAAGCTGCGCGCACGCCTCGCCGCAGCGCGGCGCGCCGCCGTCGCGAGGGTCGAGCCGCCGCCGCCGCCCCCGCCGCCGAAGCGGAGGCGCAGGCGCACGCGAGATCCGGAGCCTCCACCGCCGACCGACACCGCCCCCGAGCCCGCGCGCATCGAGGGGGAGCAGCTCGACCGCATCGCCGAGGCGATCATCGCGCGGATGCGCGCCGAGGGGGCCTTCGATCGCCCCGAGCCCGCTGCGCCCCGGGATCCGGTCGCGCCGCCGCCGCTGACAACCACCCCCGTCGCCGGCGAGGCGCCGCTGTCGACCACTGCGAGCGTCGCGCTCGGCGAGGCCGACGTCACCCTCGAAGCCAAGACCGGCGAGGTCTACGAGGACGTCGTCGTCACCGCGTCCCGGCGCGCGCAGTCCCCCCTCGACGCACCGAACGCCGTCACGATCCTCACCGACGAAGACATCCGCCTGTCCGGCGCCCGCACGATCCCGGACCTCCTGCGGCGCGTGCCCGGTATGGACGTCATGGCGATGTCGTACGCGGACTACAACGTCGCCGTCCGCGGGTTCAATCGCCGCGTCGCCAACAAGGTCCTCGTCCTCATCGACGGACGCACCGCCTACCAAGACTTCCTCGGCGGCACGCTCTGGACCGGCCTTTCGATCTCCCTCGCCGACATCGAGCGCATCGAGGTCGTCCGCGGCCCCGGCTCCGCGATCTACGGCGCGTACGCGTACACCGGCATCGTCAACATCATCACCAAGCGCCCCTCGGAGGTGAAGGGCTCCACGCTCGAGGTCGCGGCCGGCAACGGCAACCAGTTCACGTCCTCGTACCAGTACGGCGGCCAACAAGGCCCCGTCGCCCTGCGCGCCAGCGGCACCTACCAACGCGCGGACAAGTACGACCTCGAGTTCGACCCCAACCGCGTCGACTACACGACCAACGTCACCAACCCGAACAAGTCGCTCGACATGGCGCGCGTCGACCTCGAGGGCGAGTACAGCCTCGGCGGCGACAAACGGCTCTACGCCGGCGGCGCCGCGCGCACCGGGTCGTTCGAGTTCTACGGCGTCGCGTCGCTGAGGAACCAAGCGATCGACGGCGAGGAGTACAACGTCCGCGGTGGCTACGACAGCGATCTACTGAGTATCCGCAGCTTCTGGAACCGCCTCCGCGTGCAGTCCGCGCCGCAGTTCTACCGCACCGGCACGGACGACCTCGGCTCGCGCGTGCGCTTCGACCTCGTGAGCATCGAGCCGGTCTTCCGGCCGGAGGTCGAGCTGTTCGGCAAACACGCGATCGTCCTCGGCGGCGAGTACCGCTTCAAGTTCATCGACTGGGACTACCTGAACGACGAGCAGACCGAGAACCACTTCGCCGTGTTCTTCCAGGACTCCTGGGTCATCACTCCCGAGCTGTCGACGATCGTCTCCGCGCGCCTCGACCTCCACCCCCTGATCGGCCCGCTCGGCTCCCCGCGCGTCGCGGTCATCTACAAGCCAACCCCGAACCAGGCGATACGCCTCTCCGCCGGTACCGCGTTCCGCCAGCCGACGATGGCCGAGACGTACCTCGACCTCTCCGCCGCCACACCGACGCCCGGCGCCGCGATCACACTCGTCGGCGGCTTCCGCGAGCTCGACCCCGAGCGCATCGTCACCGTCGACGCCGGGTACCGCTACCAGTCGGAGTTCGGCGAGGTCGAAGCCGTCGCGTACTTCAACCGCGTCACGGATCTCATCACACGCACGCCGCTGTCCCCCACCGGACCGGAGGAAGCCTTTCGCCCGGACATCAACGCGTTCGTCGTCGGTCGCTCCTTCTACGTGAACGACCCGCGCGCGTTCCTCGCGCTCGGCGGCGAGGTGTCGACGCGCCTCTACCCGATCGACGGCGTCGACATCGGCGCGAACTACGCGCTGCAGTACATCTTCGAGGAAGAGACCGGCGACCGCTTCACCGACTCCCCCGTGCACAAGTTCTCGTTGTGGGGCCTGCTTCGCACGGACATCGGCCTCGACGTCGGCTTGTCGGGGCACTTCGTCTCCTCGCAGAACTGGATCGAGCCGAACTACGATCCCAACGACCCCACCGGCTTCAACGCCGACCCGCTCCCGGTCGACGCCTCCGTCCTCGTGATCGGCCGCGTCGGCTACCGCCTGTTCGACGACAACCTGGAGATCGCCGTCTCGGGGAGCAACCTCCTCGACTTCGGTGACCTCCGCCACCGCGAGCACCCGTTTGCCAACCGTCTCGAGGCGCGCGTCCTCGGGTCGGTGACGGCGAGGTTCTAGCCATGAAGCGCTCTTCCATCGCCTTCCTCACGGTCATCGTCGCGTCGTGCGGCGAACCGACCATCGAAGAGTACGAACCGCACGCCGGCGTGATCACCGGGACGGTGCTCGTCGCGTCGCAGCCCGAGTCGAACGACCCCTGCGTGCCCGCGCCCGCGCGCGGAAACGTCATCGTCACGCTCTTCGCGGAGGACATGCTCCCGCCGCCGGAGGGGACGAGCAGCCCGCTGTCATTCATCGTCGTTCCGGAGTCGGCCTTCTTCTCCGTCGAAGAGCAGGGCGAAGGGTTGTTCGCGGCGCCGTTCACGATCCCCACGGTGCCGGGCGGGCGTTATCAGGTGCGGGCGTTCCTGGACGCGGACGGTGACTTCCGTCCGACGATCCCCCTGCTCGCGCAGCCCACCGCCGGCGACGTCGGCGGAGGCTTCGTCGACGACGCCGGTGAGTTCCGCATCCTCGAGGTGCGCGACGACGCCGCGACGCCGCAGATCACCGTCCGCGTCGGCCTGCCCATCCCCGTGGAGCGGCCCGGCTTCGCACACTCGTCGACGACGTCGTTCACGGTGCCGTACGCGACGCCGCAGACCCTCGTCCTCTCGTCGCGCGCGATCCAGGCGACGGACGTGACGATGAAGCCGGAGTGCACGAGCTTCCTGGTGCAGTACGTCGACGTCGACGGTGACGGGACGCCTGACGACAGCAACGGTGACCACCTCCCGGATCTCTATCCGCAAGTTCTCTTGCGGCGGATCAACGGGCCCGGCGAGACCGGCACGATCCTGATCCCCGGCATCATCGATCCGCTGCCCTACCAGGACGCGCTGTCCGTCGTCCCGGCGGTGCCCACCGCGACGCTCGCCGTGTTGCTCCCGCCGCTCGCCGTCGAGCAGACGGCCGACGGCCTCACGTTCCTCCCCGCGCCCCCGCCGGGTGAGTACGAGACGATCGTCATCTCGGGGACGGGGCAGACGTGGCAGGTCCCGAACGACCTCGCCGTCGTGCAGCCCAACGATCCGGTCGACGCCACGCAAATGCAGACCGTGTCGATGATCGAAGGCCCGCCCGCGCCCGGCGGCGGCATTCGCGGTCGGGTTCAGGTCAGCAGCGAAGCTGAGGGTGAGGTGTACGTGGTGGCGTTCGACGCCGCGACCCCCCCGCCGCCGGTCGGCACGGGCACCCCGGTGGGGCTCGCGACGATCCCGCGCGACGCGTTCAGCGGCGCCGGTGCGCAGGTCCGCGAGGCTGACTTCGCGATCTCGGGGTTGCCGCCGGCGACGTACCTGCTCGTCGCGATCCTCGACGCCAACGACAACTTCTCGCCGCTCGTCTCGTTACTCGCGCAGCCCGACGCCGGTGACGTCCTCGGGCAGGGCACCGCGCCGATCACGGTGGCGACCGGCGTCGTGCCGGGGGCGGTCGTGCAGGTCGGGCAGGTGCTCCCGTTCGATCGCCCGGCGTTCTCCTTCGACGACCAGATCTCGCTCGCACGCACGGCGTTCCCCGCGACGATTCGGCTCGAGTCCCACGACGTCCCGGCGGTCGGCGTCGAGGACGCGATCTTCCCGGTGACCCTCACCGAGGCCGACGCGGACGCGGACAACACACCGGACCTCCTCCCGCGTGTGTTGTTGACGCGCATGGTGGACGGCGCCGACCCGCGCACCGCACCCAACGATCCGCGGTTGACGATCATCCCCGGCATCGTGAACGCGATCCCGTTCCTCAGCGCGCTCGCGGGGAGCGCGTCGGTCGTGCCGACGACGACGCTCGACGTGGTGCTGCCGCCGGTCGCGCTCGTCGCCAACGCTTCGGGTGTGCTCGAACAGGTGTCGCCGCCGCCGCCGGGCCGCTACCGCGTCAACGTGTTGTCGTCGACCGGGCAGACCTGGTCGGTGCCCAACGATCTCGACATCGCGCTCGGTCGCGCGGGGGGGCCGCTCGCGGACCCGACCCAGTCCCGCTACATCACGGTCGAGGACACGGGCGTCCCGGGCGGAGCGATCGCCGGCACGGTCACGCTCGCCGTCGCGCCGCCGGCCGACGACTTCAGCGTCATCGTGTTTACGTTCGCGACGAACGACCCGCCGCCGCCGCTCGGCACCGGCCGACCGCGCGCGATCGCGATCGTCGGCAAGGAGGACTTCGCCGCAGGCAACACCGCGTCCTACGCGTTGGGTGGGCTCGCGACCGGTACCTACCAGGTGCGAGCGTTCCTCGACGCGGACGACGACTTCGTCCCCTGGTACGACCCGCTGAACCAGCCGGACGCGGGTGACGTCGGCGGTGGGCACATCGACACGATGACCGCGCAGCTCCTCGACGTGTCGGTGATGGCGCTCGGACCGCCGGTCACGGGCATCGACGTGACCATCGTCCAGCCGCTCACCGTCCCCGTGGATCGTCCGGTGTTCGGGCTCGTGCCCGCCGACGCGCGCCTCGATCTGTCGACGGGCTCCGTCGCGGTCACGCTCGACGCGCTCTCCGTGACCACCGACGTGCTGTCGCAGATGGGTGTGTTCGTCGTGCAGTGGGTGGACCGCAACCGTGACGGCACCGCCGACGACGTCAACGGCGACGGCAACCCGGACACCTACCCGATCGTGATCGCGCAGCAGCTCGACCCCGACGATCCTTCGAACCTCACCCTCGCGCCTGACGCGGTGCGGATCCCTGGCTTCATCAACCCGGGGCAGTTCGTCCCGGCCGGCTTCCCGGCGGCGGATCCGACGCAGGTGCAGGCGCAGGTCGTCGCGACCTCGATCTCCATGGTGTTCCCGGCGCTCGGTGCGCGTCCTTCGGATCCGCTCACGCCGGTTCGGCCGCCGGAGGGGCGTTATCAGATCACCGTCGTCGCGCCGACCGGACAGACGTGGACCGTGCCGAACGTCTTGATGTCGGCGGCGGGCACCGCGTTGGAGGCGACCCAGGGGCGGTACCTGACGGTGTCGGATTGATCGCCGTCCTCCTGCTCGCGCTGTCCACGCCGGCGACCGACGTCGCGTGCGCAGCGCTGGAGGGGAAGGTCGTCGACCGCGCGCTCGCGCGACTCGGAGACGACGCGAAGTACGAACCGCTGCGCGGCGTCGCGCGGCTGCTCACCAAGAACCGCCTGCGCGCCGCCAAGCACCTCTCGGGCGAGCCCGCGTTCGCGGCGTACTACGCGATGGCGCAGAAGAACGGCCCCGGCGGTCTGGGGCGCGCGCGGCAGACCCTCGCGGAGGCGTCGCGTGCGAAGGACGCTCCGGCGGACGTGTTGTTCCTCGCGGCGCTCGCGTTCGACGCCGCGGGGCAACGGGAGGAAGCGCACGCGAAGCTCAAGCGTGCGCTCGCCACCGCAAAGGACGCGCTCGACCCCGCGTTTGCGCCGGACCCGGCGAACGGATTGGTGCGCGCGCTCGAGCACGCGGGGGAGTCACCCGCTGCGATTCACGGGTGTTTGCTCGCGGCGGGGCGCACGAACCTCACGCTCCGCGTCGCGGACGGGGACGCGTCCGAGCTCGCGGTCTGGAAGGACATCGACGACACACAAGCGCTCACGCTCGCGAAGCGCGTCGTGGCGGATGACCCCGGGGACGAAGAAGCGCTGTCCACGTTGCTCACGATCCTGGTGAGGAAGCGCGACTTCGAGGAGGTGCGTCGTCGCCTCGCGAAGACGGAGTCCGAGGCGCCCGCGGTGCTACGTGCGCGTGCGCGGATCGCGATCGAGGACAAGGACGCGCGCAAGGCGGTCGACGCCGCGCGCGCCGCGGCGGAGAAAGATCCGAAGTCGGACGTGGGTGTGGCGCTGATCGTCGAGGCGATGATGCTGGACGGCGCGGCCGACGAAGCGCAGGCGTTCGTCGACACGCTGCTCGCGCGACGGCCCGTCGATGTCGATCCCTACGCGCTCCTCGTGCGGGTCCAGCGCGCGCGCGGCGCGAAGCGACAGGTGCAGCTGAACGAGGTCCGTAGCCAGGGCTTCGTCGCGGACTGGAGCGCGCGTCGGCAGCGCGTCGCCGACGCCGAGCGGATCTTCCGCGCGGTGCGGTCCGCGGAGCGTCAGAAGGACGACACCGGCCTGCGCGCGATCGGCGGCAAGGACGTGCGGCGTCGCCTCCCCGCGGACCTCGCCATCGCGCGCCTCGGCCGCGCGGGATCGGCGCGGGCGGCGCGCGACCGGATCTTCGACGCCTGCACCGACGATCTCTCGCGCTTCCTCACGCGGACGCGCGCGTGGGAGCGGCGCGTCGAGAAGACGAAGGTGTACCCGAAGCCGCGCGAGGTCGTCGTGACGCTCTCCGCCGCCGACCCGACCCGCTGCGCGCGCACCGCGCCGCTCACCGGGCGAAGAAAAGCGCGTCGACGAAAATAACTTCGATGGATCGCCTCGGCCGGCGGGCACGAAGGCACGAACCATGTCGATCACGAAGACGACGCTCGGCGTGGCCGTGCTGATGGGCCTCTTTGTCCCGTCCGCGCGCGCCGAGGACGAACCCACTCGACTCACGGTCGCCGCCGGCGCCGCGATGTCCAAGACCACGTGGCGCGGCGACGCCGGGGCGCACTCCACGTTCGAGCTCGGATTGGATCCGATGCCCTGGCTCGGCTTCTTCTTCCTCTCGCGGCTCGGGTACGGGCTCGTGGACCAGCGGATGCTCACGTACGTCTCCGTCGGTGCGCGGTTCTCGATGGAGCTCACGCCGGGCGTGCGCGCGTTCACGCGGCTGTCGCTCGCGCATCAGCACGAGGAGACACTCCACGTCGTGCAGGAGAGCCCGGCCGGCGCGCTGTTCGGGATCGGCGACGGCATTCGTCACCGCGGCGGCGGTGAGCTGGGGCTCGGGCTCACCTTCGACATCGCGGAGAACGACGGCATCGGCGTGTACGCGTCGGTGGAGGGGAACGGGATGTTCTTCCCCGACCCGCGGGGTCCAACGGTCTACGCAGCGTTCTCGAGCGCGTTGGGGCTTCGTTATGCGCTCTAAGTTGTTCTTGCTGTTGCTCCTCACCGCTGCGTGCGGCGCGAAGACGATCGACGAGCAGTCGTGCGAGCAGACGGAGCTCACGTACGACAACTTCGGCGCGGCGTTCTTGAACGCGCACTGCCAAACGTGCCACGGCGCGATCGGATCGGACCGTCGCGGCGCCCCGCTCGCGTACGACTTCGGCACAGCCGAGCTCGCGCGCGCGTACAAGGATCGGATCTACGTGCGCGCGGCGTCCGTGAATACGACCATGCCGCCGGGCCCGGACGACCCGTCCGAGGAGGCCCGCGAGCAGCTCGCCGAGTGGCTCGCGTGTGACGCTCCCTGACTGTGGCGGCGCGCACGAGCCCGCAACCGTCCGGAACCATTGGCGCCGGCATTTCCGCCGATCGGACGTCCGCCGACTGTCCGATGGGCTGACCCGGACCCAACACGTACCCCAGCGTCCGTGCCTAGCCCGACGACCGGTCCGCGTCTGTTCGTACTCTCGCTCCTCGCGCTCGCGGGGGCTCAATCGAGCGCGTACGCGCAGGACTTCTCCGTACCGTTCTCCACCGAGCCGCCCGCGTCGTTGAGCGTCGGCGACACGGTGTCGATCAGCTACGACCTCGAGAACGTGAGCGGCACGGCCGCCGGTCAGTTCAGCGTCGGGTTCGTCATCCAGAACACCGCGGCGACCGAAGCGTACCTGCTGTACGAAGACTTCGTCTCTTCGCTCGGCGGCTTCGGATCGACGACGCGCACGATGACGTTCACCGTCCCGTCCGGCTACGACGGCCTCTGGATCGCGGGTCTGATCGCCGACCCCTGGGACGACCTCATCGAGACCGACGAGAACAACAACGTCTACGTCTTCAGCACGATGGTCACGATCGGCGGCGGCGGAGGCGGCGGCGCGATCAGCGTGACGAGTGAGACGCTCCCCAACGCACAGGTCGGCTCGACGTACTCCGCGACGCTCCGCCAGTCCGGCGCCACCTCACCGAACTGGTACGTGTCCGCGGGCTCGCTCCCGTCCGGTTTGTCGCTGTCGTCGGCGGGCGAGATCTTCGGGAGCCCGACGACCGCCGGCACCTTCAGCTTCTCCGCGACCGCGGAGCAGGCGGGGCTCACGTCCGGCACCGGGAGCTTCTCGATCACCGTCTTGGAGGGCGGCGGTGGCGGCGCGATCTCCGTGTCGCCGACCTCCCTCCCCGAGGCGCGCGTCGGCGTGCCCTTCATGGCGCAGCTCTCCGCGAGCGGCGGCACACCACCCTACGGCTACCAGGTCGTCAGCGGCGCGCCGTCGTGGCTGATCACCACGGGCGCGGGCACGGACGCGGGGCGCATGAGCGGTACGCCCGACGCGGTCGGGAACTACTCGATGCTCGTGTTCGTCGTCGACAGCGAAAACGTCAGCGGCATGGCGACGGTGAACCTCAACGTCGCCGAGTCCGGCCCGCTGAGCGTCGCGACCTCGCTCCCCGCGGGCGTCACGAACAAGAACTACGCGGGTGACCTCGTGAGCGGCGGCATCCCGCCGTACTCCGTGCAGGTCACGAACGGCGCGCTCCCCGCGGGCCTCTCGGTGGACGGCGCGACGGGCGCGCTGTTCGGCGTCCCGACCACCGCCGGCACCTTCACGTTCGACATCGCCGTCGGCGACAGCGCGGGCGCGTCGGCGACGGGCTCGTTCACCGTCGACGTCACCGAAGAGATGGTGCTCTACATCGCGTCGTCCGAGATCGTCGTCTACTCCAACGCGGAGGCCATGGCGCAGCTCGTCGCGATGGGTGGCGTCCCGCCCTACAGCTGGTCGATGCTCGGCGGCACCTTGCCCCCGGGGCTCTCGTTCGACGCCGCGGAAGGCCGCATCATCGGACGCCCGACGGAGCTCGGTCAGGAGACCGCGACGTTCATGGTGACGGACGCCGAGGGGACCTCGTTCCAGTCCGATGTCGTCGTGCGCGTGGCGATCTTCATCCCGCAGGGCAGCGGCGCGCGCGGCGGCGATCGCGATTCGGGCTGCGCGTGTGTCACGCCTACCGGCGGCGCGAGCTGGTGGCTGTTCGGCTTCGCGGCGCTCGTGCTGCTCCGCCGCCGCCGTTAGTCCAACAGAGCGCTCAGCCGCCGCTGCACCTTGCGGGCGACGCGCTCCGCGCGGCTCGCCGGCTGTGCGGGCTGGACGACGAACCCCGAGAAGGTGGCGCCGACGCGGTTTCGCTGCGGCTCCGACAGTCCGATCCACATCGCCTCGGCGTTCTCCTTCGCCTGGCGCTCGGTGCTCGCCCCGACGATCGCGGCGTCCGCTTCCGCGAGGACCCAGGCGATCGCGATCTGCGCGACGGTGACGCCGTGGCGGTGCGCGACGGGGCGCACCATCGTGTCGAGCTTCTCGCCGACGCGGCGGTAGTTCTTGCGCGAGAAGAGCGCCGAGTCCTGGCGCGGATCGTCGCCGGCGAGGCGTCGCACGCCGACGAGCGCGCCCTCCGCGAGGGGTGAGTAGGCGAGGATGCGTGCGCCGTGGTTGCGCGCCCACGGCCGGACGGTCTGTTCGATGCCGCGCTCCAGGAGGTTGTAGCGGTCCTGGACGCTCGCGAGGGGGACGTCACCCAGCGCGGCTTTCGCCGCCTTCAGCGCGTCGACGCCGAAGTTGCAGACCCCGATCGACCGTAGCTTCCCCTCCGCGCGGAGCTCGAGGAGGGCGCCGATGCTCTCGGCCACCGGGACGTGTGGGTCGTGGTGATGGATCTGGACGACGTCGAGCACGTCGACGCCGATGCGGCGGAGGCTCGCTTCGACCTCCTCGCGGATCGACTCCGGCCGGGAGTTCTTTCGCACCTCGACGGTGCGCCCGGAGCGGTCCGGGAACGCGAAGAGCAGGTCACCGTGCGACGCGTCCCAGCGCAGGCCGACCTTCGTGAGCACGCGGACGTCGTGCCCCCGGACGGCACGCCCCACGATCTCTTCGGCGCGTCCGAGCTCGTAGAGGGGGGCGGTGTCGACGGCGTCGATGCCCGCGTCGAACGCGGCGTGCATGACGCGCACGCGGGCGTCGGCGTCGTCCACCACGCGCGCCGGTCCGTGGGCCATCGTTCCGAAGACGACGTTCGAGATCTCCACGTCGCCGAGCCGCACGCGTTTCACGCGGCGCATCATGCCCAAATGTCAGCGGCAGTAGAAACCGGTTTCGTCGTCGATCCAGCCGCACCCGCGTGAACCGCAGTCGCGGCGCTCGAGCTGCCCTTGGCGATTGCACCACTCGGCGGCGTCACCGTCGCAGCGGCCGAGGAACGTCACGTCGCCGCAGTTGGAAGGCAGGCAGTCCGCGCCGAGCGTCGTGTCCTCGTACGGGATGCACGCCTCTTCGCAGAGCTGGCAGTCGCGGGTCCGAAGCTCGCCTTGGTCACACCAGCTCAGGCGGTGTCCGTCGCAGGAGCCGATCGGGAGCACGCCGCCGCACGGGTCCGTCGCGACGTCGAGGCAGCGCCAGCCGATGCCACTCCACGCGCAGACCGCGTCGGCGCCGCAGGTGTCGACCTGGAGCTCGTCGTTCTCGCAGAACGTAGCGACCGAGTAGGCGGCGTCGCAAGAACCGACGGTGTCGACGTTGTCGCAGGGCAGCGGGCCGGGCGGCGCGGTCGGGCCGACGTAACCTTCGATCCACGCGAGGTGGCGGTCGACGCGGGTGTAGTTGTCTTGTCCGACGCAGCTGCTGTCGCCGTGGCTGAGGTCGCCGATGACCCGCGTCGTTCCGTCCGGGGCGATGACCATCAACGGGCCGCCCGAGTCGCCGAAGCAGACGCCGCGCTGACCCTGGCCGTCGATCGTCACGTAGTTGCCCTGAACGGAGACGATCGGCTGCGCGGTGAACTCCCGTTGGCCGCTGCGGCCGGTCTCCTGCTGGCCGTACCCCGACGCCTCCGCGGTGGTGCCGAGCCAGCTGTTGTCGAGCGTGCCGGTGAAGAGCGGGACGGGCTCGACGGCGGGGAGGAGATCGCGTGCGTCGCGCGACAGCTCGACGAGGGTCATGTCGGCGGACGGGTTGTCGACGACGCGCGACGCCGCGATGCAGACGTTCGGATCGTCGGGGTCGGTGCCGATGCAGTAGCGCGTCGAGCTGCGGAGCCCGCAGTGCTCGGCGGTGAGCACCCACGTCGGCGTGATCAACACACCGCTGCATCCGCCGAACGTGCCGATCGCCATCTGCTGGCCGGCCGTCAGCGCCACGTGGGTCGGCGTCGCGGTGCCGTAGAAGACGTTCTGCGTGGGCGGCGGCTTCGTCGGTTGTTCGAGGCAGAGATCGCCGCCGTCGCGCGGCCCTCCGTCGCGGGCGATGCCGCCGTCTCGCGGAGGCGGTGGCGGCGGGCGCACGGGCGGGCCGGCGTCACGTTTCACGACCACGCCGGCGTCCGTGGGGGCCGGCGTGTCCTCCAGCTCGACGAGGCGTTTGTCGGCGCCCGCCGGGACACAGGCCGTCATCGCGAGGAGCGGGAGCAGTCGTGACCCACGCACGTGGTGGAATCGTAGGGGAGCCCGACCCCGCGAACCCTCGGGTGAACGCCGTTCGACGAATGTCTCGCCCTGGAATGACGGTCAGTCGAGGTGTCGGGTGATCACAGGTCGTCGCGTCGGGTAGGATCCGTCCCGACGTGCGTGCCCGTTTCCTCCTCCTCGCCCTCGTCGCCGCCTGCGGATCGTCCGGCGACGACCTCGGCGACGGCACGACCAACCCGCCGGACTGCGACGTCTTCTCGTCCGAGTGCATGGCCTGCGCTTCCGCCCTGGAGTCGGACAGCGCCGCCTGCGCGATCGATCCCCAGGCCTGCACGGCGATGCAGGACATCGAGATGGCGATCCAGTGCTTCGAGGACGAGGGGGTCTGCCAGAAGGCGGCGCTCGGGAAGGCCGCGAGCTGCCACCGCTCGTGCTGCGACGTCGAGCAGGCCAACGTCGAAACCTGCGTGGGCGACTGTTTCGTGACCCGGTCGGAGTGCGCGGTGGTCGAGGTCCGGCGCTTCGACCAGTGCTACATGATCTGCAACGACCCGCTCTCCTGCGCGTTCTGCGACGCGGACTTCGACAGCGCCATGAACGGCTGCAACGCAGACGCACAGAGGTGCGCAGACGTGTGTGTCATGACCCACCGCCCGTCCTGACCGCGATCGCGATCACCGTTTTTCGGCCGAACGCGGAGATCTTTTGGCCTCGAGACGCCTCGAATTCGTCCACAGTGATCTCATGCGGTGGTCCGTCCTGCCCCTGGCCCTCCTCGTTGCCTGCTCCGCGGGGGTCGAGCCCCTCGGCGGTGGCCTCGGCGACGAGCTCGGCGGCGCCGGGAACGGAAGCGGCAACGGCAGCGGGAACGGCAACGGCAACGGCAACGGCGGTGGAGGCCGCCCCAAGGGCTCGGGCTTCGACGTCACCCTCGAGGACTCCCGTCGTCCGAACGCGTGGCTGCTCATCCACGACGCGGCGGGCTCGCTGCTCTTGAAACATCGCATGGCGCGGGGGGAGACCGTCGAGGTCCGCGACCCCACCGCGGTGTTCGCGACGCTCGCCGAGATCGAGCTCGACGGGAGCTGCCACCAACTCTCGACCCTCGACACCGCCTCGTCCTCGGAGTCGATCGTTTACGCGGTCGCGCCGGTGCAGGAAGACATCTATATCGCGGACTTCGTCATCGGCCTCCCGCCGTACTCACCCGTCGTCTACGAGAACTGGGTGGGTATCGGCTGCGGTGGTGAGTACGTGCACCGCAACGCGATCAACTTCGTCGCACAGCGTGCGTGCGTGAGACCGGGCGGGGACACCAAGGCGGTCGTTGTCGGTTACGACCGAGACGGTCACGTCGCCGGTTGGGCGCTCGACACCTTGAGACTTCGTTCGAGCCGCGTCGAGGGGGAGCTCGATGGGTTCGTGACCGGTAACCGCCGCCGTCAGTTCCGCGTCGAAAATCAGCCGCCCGAGGCCAAGAGCGGCACGTTCGTCCTCCGTGGGTTGGGGAATGGGTTCTCGACCCGAGGTGACTTCGCGTTCGACCCCAGCGTGCCCGCCGCCATGGCCGACGTGTCGTTCATGGACACGACGCTCCCGGTGCGCGCAACGGTCGAGTACGAGATCGAGGACCAGGTCGTCGTCGCGCACAACGTCTCCGCGTCGTCGTTCGAGACCTTGCCCCCGACGATCGACGCCGGCGGTGACTTCCCGATCATTCAAGACGTCCGCCTCACCGCGCGCCACCGACCGCTCCTGGAGTGGGAGGTCGTCGGGCCCGACGCCGGCATCGACGGCGCGATCCTACGGTACGCGTGGGACGCCCAGACGCGCTGGGAGGTGCGGACTACGCAGCCCCGCTCGGGCGGCTTCCGCTTCTTGGAGCTCCCGCCGGAGCTGGCCGTCTGTCAGCCCGACACCGTGTCACCGCGGGCGTCGATCACCGTGTTCGACACGGACGCGCCGGAGCTCTTCGACCGGTACGCCACCGGGGAGAAGATCGAAAACCTCGCCTCGCGTTACACGACGTTCGCGCTCTGAGCCGCCCCGTTGTTATCATCCGCGTGATGCGGCACGTCCTCCTCGCCGCGCTGCTCACCGGGTGTGCGCCGGACGTCTTGGTGACGCTCCCCGCGGGGAGCCTCGAGGGGATGGAGAGCGTCATCTACGCCGTCGAAGGCCCCGACGGGAGCTTCGAGGTGGCGACGGGGCGGGTCGGGCTCCCGATCGAGGTCGAGCTCGACGGTGAAGACACCGCCGTCCGCGTGCTGACCTACGCGGGGGACATCACCCGAGCGTTCGCGGAGGTCGGGCCGCTGACCGACATCGCGCCGGACGGACGTTCGATTCCGGATCCGGACGGTGCGTGGCGATGGGACGGCGCGGCCTGGTCCCCGTCCGCCGAGCCGTCGGGTGCGCTCACCGCGTTTCGCGCGCGGGCGCCCGACGCCTGCGGAGTCCTCGTCTACAGCGCGGAGGCGGTGGACTTCGGCGGAGCGACCGTCGAGCACGCGCACAACTGCGACGCGCCGTGTGCCCTCGAGCTGTTCCTCTCGAACGGCGAGGTGCTCGTGTTCGACCGCGACGCGCCGACGCAGGTCGGCTTGCGGTTCGATGTCATGCTGGACGGGCGCGAGCGCGGCGACCTCCTTCACGCGCTCGTCACGAACCTCGGGACGTACCTCGGCCACGAGCGCGGGTTCGATCTGCTCGGCGCGAACGGGACGACTTGGTATCCGGGGCCCTGGTCGGACGTCGCGCGTGAGTTCTTGTTCCCGCTGACGAACACCGGTTGGCTCGCGTTGGCGGTCACGGCCGGTGGCGAGGTGCAACGTTACCAGGGGACGTCGTGGAGCCTTCAGGCCGAGCTCGGTCCCTCCGACGCGCGGCCGTTCATCGCGTTCACGGTTCCGGATCAGGTCGAGGTCTATCGCGGCGATCGTTGGACGACGATCGTCGACGGCACGCCGACGACGCGCACGCTCCCCACCGACGGCATCATTCACAGCACGCGGTACACCCGCTTCGACGGGACCATCACGCGCGTCATCGGGACGAGCGTCGGCGAGGTGTTGATGCAGACTGGCCCCGCGACCTGGACGTCCGTCGGAGCCACGGGGACCCGCGCTCCGGTCGTCGGCGCCGACTACTGGCGCGACGCGTGGTTTGTGTTCGACGCCGACGGGCGTGTCATCCAGCGCCGGAGCGACGGAACGATCTGCGAGTCCGTCGACGTCCTCGACGAAGAGGCGCAGGGGATGCTCGTCACGGAGGTCGGCTACTACATCTGGGGCGCCTCGTCCGTCGCGTTCATCAACGGCATCGAGACGATCTGAAGCGGTGTAGCTTCAGCGGAAGAGGGCGCCGACGTTCCAGTCGGGGCCCTCCGAGCGGTCGAGCTCCTTCCGCAACCACCGCTCGAGCTCCTCGACCGCCGCGTCGAGCGCACGATCGATCTCGTCCCACCGGGGCTCGAGGCCCGCCAGGCTCTTGTGTCGCCGCCACGCGTTCGCGAGGTCGTGACGGAGGCTCTCGGGCTGCGGGACGTGCAGCGTCGGAGCGTGGTCGCCGACGTTCGCGAGCGCGGCGATCGCCTGCGACAGCTCCGTCTCGAACTGCCCGAAGCGTTCGTAGGACGCCGCCGCGATCGTCTCCGCGTGCGCGCGCGCCGGACCTTCTTCGCGATCGCTGGTGAGCTTCGCCCATCGCTCCGCGCGCGCGAGCGCTGCGCGCATCTGGGTCAGCGCGTCCGAGGCTTCGTATAGCTCGTCGAGCGCGGCGGTTGTGAGCATCAGGCGTCGCGCGCGATCCTCCGAGCCGGTGTCTCGCGGGGCGAGCCGCTGCTCCGGCGTACCGAGCTTCGCGATGGCGTCGCGCGTTCGCTGCACCTCTTCGCGCAACCGCGCGCACACGTCTTCCTTCAGGCGCCACGAACGCAGCGCCGCTTCGGCCTCGGCGTGCTCCTTGTCGTAGCGCGCGCCGAGCTGACCGGTGAGGCTGAGGAGGAGCTCACTCGCGCCGACGTCTTCGAGGTCGGCGACGTCCGCGTGCTCGCGCTCGGCGTGGGCTTTTGCCTCGCGTGCGTCGAGCTCGGCGTCGAACAGCGCCTTCTCCCGCATCGCGAGCTTCTGAACGAGCTGGGCCTTTCGTGCCGCGCGCACCTGGACCATCGCGTTCGACGTCATCGTTCGTGACGATCGCGCCCGACGGCGCGCGGTGCAAGTCAGCGCCGGCCGATGGTCAGATAGATCTCGCCCATGTTGGCGCCCGACCCGCCCTGGTTGACGGTGCCGCGCCAGCCGAGCTCGAAGTGATCACCCGCGATGCCGAGGCGGAAGTTGGGCATCGCCTGGAACCCGGACGTGTCGTAGCCGCCGGCCATCTGCAGCCTGGCGTCCGGCGTGTGGAACTTCGCGATCTCCAGCTCGGCGCCGACGACCGGGCGCACGGGGCCGCGGGGGAGCTCCCAGTTCAGGCCGACGCGCGGCGCGATGCGGCTGACGCCGGTGGGTCCGAGCGCGAGCTGGCCGTCGAGCCCGGCGTGCGCGGAGAAGCCGACGCCGAGATCCCGCCGCGCCTGCACGTGCGCGCCGACGATCACCGCGGCCTGGTTGGTGCCTTCGTACTCACTCTGCAGCCAGCCATCGAGGCGACGCCCCATCCCGATCGCGCCGTGAAACCAGTCTTGCAGCTCGGCGCCGCCGTAGTCCCCGACGAGGCTGACGCCGACCTTCGGCCCGAACGTCCACTCGACCTGACCGCGCTCGATCGTCCGGGACAGCGTGGCGTGCACGTCGAGCTCGTCCACGCGCCGAGGGCCGCCGCGCTCGGTGAGCATGCTGTGGCGGACGTCGAGATCGAGCTGGTCGACGCCGCGGCGGAGCGTGAGCCCGAGCTCGGCGGCTTGTGTGAAACCATCGTCGTCGCCGTTCGGGTAGAAGAATTGGTCGTTGAACCAGCTCAACCGCAGCGCGGGTTGGATCGTCGTGTCGATCGGCTCGTCGCGCATCGAGGCGATCATCGCGTCGAGGCGGTCGAGCCCGTCGCCGGCGGAGGACGCGTCGGTGCGTCCCGCGAGGAACGTCGCGTCGTCCGGCACCCCCCGCGAGGGGGTGAGGAAGCGGAGCCCGCGGAGCAGGCCGAGGGCCTCGTCGGTGCGGCCTTCGTCGCGGAGCTGAGCGGCGAGGTCCAGCGTCCGCCGGTGGGTGTCGTCCGCGACGCGGGACGTCGAAGTGCGAATCGAGGGGTCGGGCCGCAGCGCCGCGGCGATCGGGGGTTCGTCCGCCGCGCGGACCGCCTCGGAGCGCGGCGCGGGCGGGGCCGGCTCGGGCGCCGTCCGACGCACGGGACGGGCCTCTGGGGCGGGCGTCGTGGCCTCACGCTCTCGACGGACCTTCACCCTCCCAGGTCAAAGCAAACCGCGGGCCGACCGAACGGGCGTCGGATCGGGGTTCAAGGGGCCGGTCGGCACCTGCGACCTGCAGGAAGCGCAACTTCAGCGAGCTCGGAAGCGGTGTGCGTCGAGCGGCGATTCCGCCGAACCCGAGGCATCCTCAGTCCCCCGGGATGAACGGCCGGTCGGCGTCGAGTGATTGGCGAAGCGATGTGTCCGCGTCTTCGGCGAGGATGCGCAGGTCTTCGCTCTTGTCGAAGGTGCCGTTTTCACCGTCGTAGGCTTCGAAGAGGTAGTACGGATCGACGGAGCTCGACGCGGCCGAAGTACGTAGCGGCAACGTCACGTCGCACCGCTGGGACGCCTTCTTCGGCGCCTTCGCGAACCAGCAGAACGCCTTCCCCTCCGCGATGTCGACCGTGCCCTGGTTGGCGTGTCGGCACCGCTCGCAGCGGCCGGGGGACTTCGTCGCGATGACGAGCGTCGATGACTTCACGCTCACAGCGCCGGCCTCCGCACGTACCTCGCGAGGATCTCCTCACCCTCCAGGCGCTCGGCGTAGTCGCGTAGCCACTTGCCGTGCATCGCCACGTCGAGATCCACCGGCGTGGTTCGCTCTTCGATCAGCCGCCCGTCGATCCCGTTGGAGAAGTCGAGCATATGCCGCACCTGCGCGACGTCGGAGGGGTGGCCCTCCAGCTCGATCGTCGCGTGTTTGTCGGGATCGTCGCTGTCGAGCGAGACGGTGACGACGCGCTGCTCGGAGAGTGAGACTCGGTAGCGAATCATGGTTCCAAGACTCCCATCATGAAGAAGAAGTGCTCCGGATCGCGTTGGTAGAGCTGGAGCATTCGCTCCGGCGACGTCAAGTACTCCATCCCGACGCTCACGACCTCCGTCGATCCACCTTCGCCGTAGTCACGCCCGATGTATGGGTTGTCGAAGTGATCCTCGAACGCCATCTCACCGCGGTCGTAGAAGTCGGAGCCCGCGAGGTCCCGCATCTCTCCCCGCTGCGCCGTGCCGCCGTTGGCCATCCGGCTTCGCTCCATCACCCACGCGCGCGCGGCGGCGGCGACTTCGGGGTTGGTGAACTCGATGTAGTGCCCGATCTCGTGGAACGTGATGCCTCGCGTGATGTCTTCGCCGATGTTGAGCGTGCCGCTGCGGCGCGCGTCGGCGCGTGGGCGATCACTCACCAGTGAGATCGACTCCGCGCCGATCTCGTGCGGGATGAGTTGCAGCGCGTCCGCGACCCAGGCACGGAGGCGGGCCGGTTCGGCGGCTGCGGCCGCCGACGGGTGAATCGGCATCCCGTCCGCGATGCGACGCGACTCGGCGTCGGAGACGTGTCGACGCATCCCGTCGCGAACCCGCTGCATCTCCGCGATCGCCATCCGGCGCGCCGCGAGCTGCGCGTCACCGATCGCACGGTCGACGGTGGTTCGCTCCGAGCTGATCGTCGCGAGCTCCGTTTGCAACGCCTCTTGCCGCGCACGATCCGGCGCGGGCAGTTGATCGGCCGGCGTGCCGAGGAGACGACCGTGCTCCTGCCAGATCTGTTGCTGCCGAGTCGCGAGTGCGTCGCGCCGTGCGACGAGCTCGGGCGGACCGCTCTCCGCGCGCTGCAGGTACGACTCGATCAGCCGACGCGACCGCGGCGACATCGCCTGCATGCCGCGGTGGATGACACCGAGGTGCTCGGCGCCCGCGGGCGGCGTCGCTGTGGGCTGACCGGTCCATCCGAGGGTGTCGCGGCGTGCGTGGGCCGAGTCGCCGACCGGCGACGGCCCGACCGGATCCGCGTTCGCGCGGATGGGTGGCGGACGACCGCGCTGCGCACGGTTCCACGCGTTCATCGTCGCCTCGAATGGGCGCTGCATCCCGCGCCGGACCTCGGCGCGCCACGCGGCCGACGACACCTGCGTGTCGAGGTTCGGGTCGCGCACGACGGATGGCGAGAGGCCTTCGCGACGGAGCACGTAGTCCATCACGAGTCGGCTCATGCGGCCGTTGCCGTCGAGGAACGGGTGGATGCTGACGAACTCGCGCTGCGCGTCGGCGGCGACCGTGACGGGGTCCTCGCCGGCGGCGAGGCGTTCGTCGATGCGTCGGAGCGCGACGTCGAGCTTGGCGCGAACCTCGGCGGGGGAGGTGTACTCGACGATGACGAGACGGCCGCCGTCGGAGGCGCCGAGGTCGTGCACGTTGAGGTGCGGGTTCGCGCGCATCGTCTCGAACTCCGCCTGCGTGACGACGCGCTGGCCCATCGGGCCGTCGCCACCCTGGAACGCGGTCTCGGCGGGGGCGGAGCGGATCAGGCCGCGGCGCGGCTCGGGGAGGATGCCTTCGCTCGCGGCGCGGTGCGCGGCGATCAACGTGTCGGCGGTGAGCGGCTCGCCGCGGTCGGCGGCGCCCATCATGATCGACTCGGCGCGCTGCCACGCTTCGAAGTCGACGCGCCCGTAGCGGTGCTCCGGGTTGTTGACGCCCGCGTCGAACGCCTCCTGGTAGTGGACCTCGTCGATGAAACGTCGCCCGGCCAGCTCGCGGTCGAGCGCGGCGCGCATGTCGGCCGGCATCTCGCTGCGCATCTGATCCATCACGCGCGCCATCTCGGCGGGGTGCGCGGTCGGATCGCGGAGCACCGCCGGGTCGACGCCGGCACGTCGCGCGAGGCCTTCGAGCTGTCGGCGCGTCGGCGCCGGGATCGGCGCGGGCGGATCGCCGCGCACCAGGTAGGTGCCGTCGTTCGCGCGCATGAAGATGCGCGCCTCCATCCGCCGGGCCTGCGCGGCGAGGGCGTTCGGCTCGGTCGCGAGGCGTTGCAGGACGCGGGTCGCGCCACCCTCGCGCGCGGCGAGGTAGCCGAGGCCGCGCGGGGACTGAGCGCCGATCTCCGCGAGGCGCGCCGCCGGCTCCACGCCGACTTCGTTCAACGCACGCAGCACGACCGAGCGCGACTCACCGACGCCGAGCGCCTGCATGATGCCCTGCACACGCGCCGGGTCGTCCTGGGCGACGTCGATCAGCTCGTTGATGCGCTCCGGCGGCAGCTCGATCAGGCGTCGCGCTTCGAACGACACCATGTCGCCGTCGCCGAACGCCTGCATGAACCGCTCGGCGCCGAGCTCACCGACGAGGCGCTCCGCGATCGGGCCGTGCTGTTCGATGAACCGCGCGATCGACGGGTCCGCGTCGGCCGCGGCGCGCGCGCGCTGCTCGATCATCGCGGCGTCGAGCGTCGGACGCGAAGACGGACGTACGAAGCCGGAGCGCTCGAGCGCGGGCCGCTGCTCGACGATCGACCGCGCGTACGCCGGCGCGTCCGGGAGGCCGGCGCGCTGCGCGAGCTCGGTCGCGATGCGCGAGATCTCGTTGTTGCGCAGCGGTCGCGGCCCCGCCTCCACCTGCGCCGCGGCGAGGTGCCGCAGGACAGCCTGGTGCACGAGCTCGTCGCGTGCGCCGCGCACCACCGTCTCCGCGGCTTCGGAGGAGAGGCCACCCTCTTCGCGGAGGCGGCGGACGAGCCCGTCGTAGAACGAGCTGCCGTCGCGTTGGCCGAGGCCCGGGCCTTCGGTGCCGTCGAGCGCGGTGCGCGCCGCGGTGAGCTCCTCGGCGAGGATGCGTTCGGCGTTGGCGCGGTTCGTCGGATTGGAGAGCGTCGCGTCGTTCGGGTTGCCGCGTGCCGTACCCTCCACGAGCTCGGCCGCGAGCGCGCGCTCACCGACGACCTGGCGCAGCTCCATCAGCGCGGTGCCGCGCGCGGTGTCGCCGGCTTCGAACGCCGCGCGGGCCTGTCCGCCGAGGCGCTCGCTCATCGTCATCGCGGCGTCGCGGTACGCCTGGAGTCGCGACGTGCCGCCCGCGTCGCCGCCGCGCGCCTGGTAGAGCGCGTCACCCGCGGCGATGACGGCGTCACGCGCCTGCGCCGGGGTCGTGCCATCGTCGAACGCACCCGCGTGCAGCTGCGTGGCGCGCTCGATGCGGAGCGCCTCCACCGCGCCGTCGACGATCGCGACGCGCTCCGGTGCGTCGGGCGTCGCGGCGTCGAGGCCCATGTGCTCTTGCAGACGTGTCTTCAGCGCGGAGACCTCGGCGTCGGTGGGCACGCGACCTTCCGTGTTGCGCAGGAAGGTCTCGATCTCCGTGCGCATCTGCCCGCGCGCGCGGCGCGACGGCGCGTGCTCGCCCATCGCGGCCGAGAGGTGATCCGCGAGACCCGTCGCGGTGGTGCGCGGACGCACGGCCGCCGCCATGCCACCCGCGAAGATGACGTTGAGGCCGAGGCCGATCGCCGCCTGCCCGAGGTCACTCCGCTCCAGGCCGACCCGCTGCGCGATCCACGGCGTCGCGACCGTCGTCCCGAACGCCTGCGCGCTACCGAGCGCGACCGGCGTCAGCGCGCGGCTCCACGCCGAAGCGCTGCGCACGTGGGACCAGCTCATCGCGCGACGGAGCTGCTGCAGGCGGGTCCCCGCCGCGGCGACGTCGTCCGCGTGACCGACGATGCCCGCCGCGCGCTGCCCGGCGCCGATCGGGATGAAGTTGGTGAGCACCTCGAACCCGCGCGCGGCGCCGGTGTTGCGGCCGACGAGCTTCCCGACGCCGTAGTTCGCCGCCATCATCCCGCCGCCGACGACGGTGACGGTGCCCATCGTGCGTAGCGCCGCCATCGCGCGGAGCGCGAGCTGTGCGTTGCGCGCGGCGCTCATCGCGGAGGCCGCGGTGCGCGTGGTGTTGAGCGCGTTCGCGCCCTCGGCCGCGGCGCCGACCGAGCCGATGCCACCGGTCAACACGATCCCGAGGCCGACCTCGAGCGCGGTGTTGATGCCGATGATCCACATCATCCCGTCGGTGGTCTCTTCGAGGCTGTCGGCCTGCGACTGGATCGCGTCGGCCATGCCCGGGGTGACGGCCATGATGCGATCGTCGGAGAGGTTCTCCATCGCCTGCTCGAAGCCGAGGACGCTGCCGGAGAGCGCGGCGGCGACCGGCACGTGTCCTTCGCGGATCGCGATGCGGTTGAACGTCTGCCAGTCCATCCGCGAGCGCATGTCGTCCGGGATGTGCTCGGCGATCGTGACGAACGCGCGCCCGTAGGTCTGCGGCATCGTGTCCGCGCGGCTGCGGTCGGAGATGATACGCACCGAGTGCAGCCACTCGAACGCGCGCCCGTCCGTGCGCGCCGCGGCGTACGACGCCCGCATGTGGTCCGCGCCGCGAACCAGCCTGTCGCGCTCCTGGCGCACCCAGCTCATGCGGTGGCGAATCATGTGCTCGCCCGCGTCGGCCATCTCCTCCTTCATGTCGAAGAAGCCGAGGGAGAGGACCCACGCGCCGCCGCTGATCACCGTCGAGACCTGCGCCTGCGCCGCGCCGATCTCGCTGTGGCCGAGGCCGCGGGTCCGCGCGAGCGCGTAGTCGGCGCCGTTGCGGATCTGCGCCTGGCTCGCCGTGAACATCCCGTCGACCTGGTCGAGCGCGGCGTCGAAGCGCCCGAGGGTCTCACGCGCCGAGCGTGTCGCCGGCGTGTCCGGGATGCCGCGGGGCATGACGACGAACGGCACCGGGTCGAACATGCGATGCGCCTGGAGGTAGAGCGCGTCCGCTGCGCCGGGGACGTGGTTGCCGCTGTCGAGGATCGCGTCGAACCGAGACTCGCTGCGCGCGAGCGCCGCGGTCGCCGCGACGCCGATCTCGCCGTAGGCCCGTCCGGCGCGATCGCGGTCGAGGGCGAGGTCGCCGTCTACGGTCGTCTCGGCGACGAGGAGCTGCTGCCGCGCGACGTCGGGTCGGTAGTCGCCCTCGGCCGTCGCGAGCTCGGCGCGCGCGGTGACCAACCCCGACGCGAGGCCGAGCCGGGCGTCCGAGCCGCCGTCGAGGGTGAGGCGTGTGGCGTCGGACTGACTGATCAACCGCGATGCACGATCGAGGCGTCCCGTCGCACCGCTCCGGCCGGCGTCGCCGAGCGCGACGGCTTCGCCCTCCGCGCTGCGCGTCCAATAGCGCGACAGGTCCACGCGGCGGCTCGCGACCGTGAGGCGGTCGCGGTGATCGGCGGGCGCGCTCTCGGGGATCGACAGCGCCGCGCGGTCCAGGGCGCTCGTCTCGGCGCGCGCGCTTCGGTCCGCCATCCCACGCGCGAAGCGGTAGCCTTCTTCGGTCGTCGTCGGGACCGTCGCGGAGATCTCGCCGGTCTCGAGGCGCTGCGCGGCGCGCAGCACACGCGCGGCGTCTTCGCGGTCGCGCTGGGCCTGCGTGGTCGCGACACGTTCGGCGTCGACCGCGCGGTCGCGGGTCTCGCGCGTCTCGCGCGCGTTGACCACCGCGAGGTCGCGGCGCCCGCGCTCGATGCTGCGAACGGTGCGGGCGTCCGACACACCTTCGCGGTCGCGGCGCGCCTCGCCGTCGGTCTTGAGTGTGTCGCCGAGGAGCGCGTAGGCGTTGCTCTCGGCGTTGTCGACGCCGCTGTCCGCGTCGCGCGCCGCGGTGCGTGCGCCGTCGCGCTGTTCGTCGGCGCTCGTGACCGCCGCGTCGAGATCACGGACGCGCGCACGGGCGTCGGTCGCCGCGCGATCACTCGCGAGGGACTGCCCGAGATCACGCGACAGCTCCTCCGCGACGCCGCGACGCTCCGCCTCCAGAGAGGAGATGCGCAGGTCGCGGTCGGTGCTTGGTTCTTCCGCGCGCGCGAGCGCGAGGCGCCCGGTCGCCGCGTTCGCCTGATCGACGCGCGCGCCGAGGTAGAGGTCGCGGTGCCGCGCGAGCCCCGACGAACGCGTCGAGACCTCGCCGGTCTCGGGGTCGACGCGATCGAAGTAACCACCGCGGTCCAGGTGTGCGCGGTGGAAGCCACCGACGGCCGCGGCGCGGCGTCCTTCCAGCGCGAGCTGCGTGTCGTCGGTGCCCGCCGTCGGGTCGACGGCGCGCGCGGTGGTGAGGAGGCGCTCGGCGCCGGGCACGCCGTTGCCGGTGTTCGTGCCGTCGTCGTTGCCGAGCACGGCCGGCGGCGCTTCGGGGAGCGGGCCGGTCTGCGTCGCGAGCGCGCGGACCTGCTCTTCGCCGGTCGAGATCTGCGCGGCGGCGGAGAGGCGATAGAGACGTCCGGCGTCGGCGCGGTACGAACGCATCGACGAGCGGTACTCCGCCTCCGCGTGCGTGATCTGCGCGCCGCGATCGCGAAGGCCCTGGGCGCGTTGCTCGAGCTCCACTGCGCGCGCCTCGTCGCCGCCGCTTCGCGCTTCGCGCGCCTGTCGGCTGAGATCGTCGGCGCGACCGATCAGCCCGCGCCCGGTCGACTCGCGGGCGCCGGTGGCGGCGCGGTACATCGACTGGAGGCTGCGCCCGAGCTGCGTGTCGAGCTGTCGGCTCTGCTCGATCCCCGCGGTGATCTGCGCGTGCCTCGGATCCGACTCCGGGATCGTCGCGAGCACGCGCCCGGCCGCTTCGCGCTCCGCCGCCATCGACGACCGGCGCATCCGCACCAGGAACGTGAACGTGTTCACCGCCGTCCAGCTGCCGCGCCGGATCGCCGCGTTCTCCAGCTCCGCGAGGCGGTCCGCGCCGCGCATCGCGACGGAGCCGTCCTCGTTCAGCAGATCCGGGAGTGTGCCGTGCGCGAGGTAGAACTGGACGTCGGTCGAGCTGATCCCGCGTCGATCGAGCGCCGCCGTGACGTTCCAGATGTCGGCCGGCACACCCTCGGGGCGCGTCACGGCGCCGGCGCCGCGACGGTCACCCTCCGCGAGGAGGCGCGCTCGCTCGTCGCGCGCTTCGATCGCGTCGAGGAACGCACGCACCGGCGTGTGGCGCCCCTCGGTCGCGGGCGGGAGCGCCGCGAGCGCCGCCGCCGTCCGCTGCGTCTCGGGGTCGAGCACCGCGTGGGTGACGACGTCCTCGCGGCCGATGCGCCGCTCGCGCCGGTTGTAACCCTCGGCGAGGGGCGGCGGACCCTCGGGCGCCGCGGTCTCGGGCTGCGCGGCCGCGGGCGCACCCGGGTCGGCGGGCTGCGCGACCGCCGGCGTTCCGTTCGTACCGACACCGTTCGCCGCCGCACCGTTCGCCCCGACACCGTTCGCACCGGGCGGGGTTTCGTCCGCGGCCGAGCCCGGCCGCGCCGAACGACGCCCTCCGATCCCCGTGCTCCGCGCCGTCGCGGTGGGCGTCGGCTCCGGCGTGCTCGACGGGCTGCGCTCGGCGCGCGCGGTCAGCTGGGCGAACAGTTCCTCGCTGACCCGGGTGTCGACGCGCTGGCCGCCTTGCGTCCGGGTCGCCAACGCTTCGTAGAGCTGGTTGAACTCGGCGCCCTGGATGACGTGGTCGTCACCGGCGATGCGCTCCAGATCGGCGCGGCTGACGCCATGCGCCTCGAGGCTGCGGACGAGGTTCCGCGGAAGACGGTCCACACGGACCTGTCGGTGGGCGAAGCTCGCCTCGAAACGCCGTCGGTCGACGCGCGGCATCCCCTCGTTCTAAGCACCATCCGGGCCAGACGAGAAGACCTCCGCAGGCGCCCCGCCGGCCCCGAACGCTTGCACCGACTTGCAGAAGTGGCAGGTTCTACAGGCCGTCGACGTGCAACAACCCGATCGCGTCGAGGTCGAACCCTGCCGTCGGTGGGACCCCCTCGGTGGACAGGTCGCGGATCCGCACGAACCGGGCCTCGTCGAGCCCGAGATCGGCCAGGTCGAACGCGTCGCCCCCCGTTCGGTCGGCGGTGAGGGGGAGGTCGAACGGGTCGAACGGGCGCGTGGGGGACCAACCGGCGCACCCCGTCCAGGGGGGCGCCGTCGCCTCGGCGTCACACGGGTACGTGTGCCAGGTCTCGCCGTCGTCGCTCACGGAGACCTCGCCCAGCTCGAAGAACACGTCGCTCGGGTCGCCCTGGACCCAGAAGGCGTTCTCGAACACCACGAAGTCGGGCCCTGGCCCGTCCACGATCGTGTCGTCGCCGAACCCGACGACGATCGTTCCGCCCACGCCGAGGCTCACCACGTCGGTCGAGCCGGCCTCGAGCCCGCCGCCGCGCGGAGGTCCGAGCACCACGCCGGGCATCGCGTCCTGGCCGAAGCCCGCGCCGTCGCCGTCGTCGAACGCCGTCACGGAGCGTGCAAACGGCAGCGCCGACGTGTCGACGCCCGCGTCCCGCACCGAGCCCGCGTCGCGCGGGCCGCCGTCGAGGAGCAGCTGCGTCGGGTCTTCACCCGCGCAGCTGCAGAGCAGCAACAGGATCAGCGCGCGGTGAGCTTGGTCCACGAAAAGCCCCCGCAGCCAGAGTTGTCCGGATCACTCGCGTCCCAGGTCTGCGTGCTCGTCTTGGCTTCGTCGAGCGTCGCGTACCCGAAGTCGACCCAGCAGTAGTAGAACGCGCCGCCGTCCGGCTCCGTCCACACCACCTTCGCGAAGGTGTCGGGGTTGAACATCGCGTCCTCGGGGAGCTGCAGGTAGGCGATGTTCGCGTCGTTGTCGTACTCGCGCACGACGCTCGCGTCGTACGAGGTCCAAAGGTCGGAGGTGATCGTCTCGGTCCCGCCGAAGTTGCTGTCGTACTCGCCCTCGATCTCCAACGTCGGGCCGAGCTCCGTCCACGGGAACCCGCTGCACCCGTCGACGGTCGGGTTGCTGTCGTCCGCCATCTCGGTCGTGTTCTTGGCGGCCTCGGCGGTGTCCTCGCCGAACGTGACCTGACAGTAGAAGAACCCGCCGTTGGCCGGCTCCGTCCAGACGATCTTGCTGAACTTGTTCGGGTTGAACATGTCGTCGGCCGGGCTCTGCGTGATGGCGAAGTTCGCGTCGTTGTCGAACTCCACCACCGTCATGAACGAGAACTGCTCGTGCGAGACGATCTCCACGCCGCCGAAGTTGCTGTGGTAGCGCCCCTCGATCTCGATCGCGTGATACAGCTGCGTCCACGGGAAGCCGCCGCACCCGCCCGTCGCCGGGTCGGCCGCGTCCGCCATCTCGGTCGCGGCCTTCGCCTCTTCGGCGGTCGCCTGCCCGAAGACCTCGAAGCAGTAGTAGAACCCGCCCTTGGCGTCGGGCTCCGTCCACACGATGCGGTTGAACGCCGACGGGTTGAACATGTCGTCCGCCGCGTTCTGCGTGATCGCGAAGTTCGCGTCGTTGTCGAACTCCACGATCGTCGTCGCGCCCCACATCGTCGCGGAGATGGTCTCCTCGCCGAAGGCGGAGCCGTAGGCTCCGGCGACCTCCAGGGATCCGGACGGATTGGGCGGTAGGGGGTTCTCGGTGCCACCGCAGGCGGCGGCCAGCGCGATCACGAGGGGGAGGCTGATTCGAAGACGATTCACGTTCGCTCCTTCGCCGGTTGATCCGCCGGCGCCGATGAGCTCGTGAGGTTCGAAGAGAAGAAGCGGCGTCTCGCCGTTTCACCCTCGCCCGAAACCTCGCGGGACCACCGGATGGAAAAACGCACGGAGCAGATATCCTGGCTCGCGACCTGTTGCCGCGTTCGCCTTCCCCGGTGTGACCGAGTGGCTGGGCGCTTACGCCCCGAACGTGGCCGAATCGCTGACAGTGGCGGGACCGCGCCGGAATTTCACCGGCTTCCCTGCTGCCGCACGAAGAGTATGGAAGTTGCTAGCTGCCTAGACCTCGCGCTCGGTCCGGTCAAGCGTGATCGCCGGCGCATGTTCGCGATCGCACGGCGCAGCCTCATAAAGTGGCCCGCGTCTACCAACTGAGGAAGAGTGAGGAGACAGACTTTCATGACGCACCGAACCCGAATCCGCATCCCTCTCATCGCGCTCGGCGCCCTCGCCGCGCTCGGCGTCGCCAACGAGGCGCGCGCGGACATCACGGTGCAGGCCTCGGCGGGCACCTCGTTCATGCTCGCCGCGAGCGACGACATCGCATCGGACCGGGGTCCGGTCACGTTCGACGTCGGGCCGGGCTGGGACATCGGGATGCTCCGGTTGGAGATTCCGCTGGTGTTCGGTATCGACGAGCCGGACGTCTACCCGCGCGCGCAGAGCACGTTCCTCGGGTTCCGCCCGCAGGCGAAGGTGTTCCCCTTCGACTGGCTCTACGGAAAACTCTCTGCGCCCATCCTCTTCCCGGGCGGCGACGCCGACCTCGTCCTGGGCGTCACGGTCGGCGGTGGCCTGGAGATCGAGGTCGCCGACGTGATCCTCCTCCACGGCGAGCTCAACTTCAGCCCGTACGTGACCCCTTCGACGGCCATCCCGATCGAAGGCCGCGTCGGTGCAACGTTCAAGTTCTGAAACGAGGCCCATCGCGACGAGTCCGCTCTTTTGCGGCCTAGGTCCTGGTCGATTCGGCGCACGCCGTCCTAGGCTCGCAGCCGGCCGTGCCCACGACGATCGGAAAACTCATACGAGACCGCGAGGACGTGCTCCTCGAAAAGTGGCTGTCGTTCCAGGTGAAGGATGACGCCGTACGCACCGACCTCGTCGGGCCGCGGGAGCGCCGCGAGCGCTCCGTCGTCTTCATCGACGGCGCGCACCGCGCGATGGCCAAAGGGATCGCCGAGTACGACGGCGACGAATGGGACGACTTGAGAGCCGTCACCGCCGACATCGCGCGGGCGTGGTCTCGGCTCGGCGTGTCGCCCGTCGACACCGCGATGTTCGTCCTTTCGTTCAAGCAGGCGTTGTTCTCGCTCATGGTGACCGAGCTGGGGTCCCGCGCGGCGCTCGCCGAGGAGCTACGACTCACCACGTCGATCTTCGACCAGCTCGGGCTGCACGTCGCAGCGGTGAGCCTGGAGGAGCGCGACGAGATCATCTCTCGCCAGCGGGAGGAAGTGCTCGAGCTGTCCACGCCGGTCGTCGAGGTGTGGGATCGAATCCTCGTCCTCCCGATCATCGGCGTCCTCGACTCATCCCGCACGCAGCAGGTGATGGAGACCTTGCTCGAAGAGATCGTGAAGCGTGAGTCCGAGGTCGCGATCCTCGACATCACTGGCGTGCCGGCCGTCGACTCCGTGACCGCGCAGCACCTCGTGAAGACGGTGTCGGCGGCGCGCTTGATGGGCACGCGATGTGTGATCTCCGGCGTACGTCCGCAGATCGCGCAGACGATGGTCACGCTCGGCGTTGACCTCGGCGATATCGAGACGCAATCCAGCTTGCGGTCCGCGCTCGCGTTCGCGATCGAGCGGATGGGCTATCGGGTCGTCAAGGAGGGGTAGCGATGGACCGCATCCCGATCCTCCGCGTGGGCGACATCCTCCTCGTGAGCGTGCAGATCGATATGCACGACGAGCTCGCGCTGCGCTTGCAAGACGACTTGCTCCACCAGATCGAGAAGACGAGCTGCCAGGGCGTGCTGATCGACATCGCCGGGCTCGACGTCGTCGACTCCTTCGCCGGGCGTCTCCTCGGGGACCTCGCGAAGATGTCGCGGATCCTCGGCGCGCAGACCGTGCTGGTCGGGGTGAAGCCGGAGGTCGCGATGACCCTCGTGGAGCTCGGCGTGACGCTGGACGGGATCCACACGGCGCTCAACGTGGATCGCGGTATGGAGAAGCTCCGATCCCTCTGCGCGACATAGCCAGCCCATCGCGCGTTCGGATCGAGTCGAGCGCGGACCTCTCGCGCGTGCGGAGCGCGGTCGGGGCGGCCGCGCATTCGATCGGTCTGTCCACGTTCGAGAAGACACGCGCGCTCACCATCGCGAGTGAGCTCGCGCGGAACGTCCTCGTGCACGCGGGCGGTGGCGTGTGCCGTTGGCGCGTGGTCCAGGACGGAGCGCGCCGAGGCCTGGAGCTCACGTTCGAAGACGAGGGTCCGGGCATCGCGGACCTGGACAGGGCGTTCGAGAAGGGCTTTTCGACGGCCGGCGGGCTCGGTCTGGGCCTGGGCGGCTCGCGGCGACTGGCCGACGAGTTCGCGGTCCGTCCCCGCTCCCCGACTGGACTCTACGTCGCGGCCACGGTGTACGGTCGAGCATGACCCGCGTCGGGCTCCGTCGAACGATTCCGGTCCGCGATCAGAGCGCGGCCGCTGCGGTGCGTGCAGCGACGCGCGCGCTCGGGCTCCAGCTCGGCTTCACGGCCGCGCGGATCGGGGAGATGGATCTCGTCGTCACCGAAGCGTGCACCAACGCCGTCGTGCACGGAGGAGGCGGAGAGGCGCTGGTCGTCCGCGAGGGCGACACCGTTCGGTTCACGGTCTTCGACCAGGGCCCCGGCATGGACAACGTCGAGCGCTGCGCGCGCGACGGCTACTCGACCGCGGACACCCCTGGCCACGGCCTCGGCACGGTGCTGCGTCTGTCGACGGAGTCGGACATCGCGTCCGCACCGGAGCGCGGGACCGTCGTCGACACGGTGCTCGCGGCTTCCGCACGAACGCCCCGTACGAACGCGGTCTACGACGTCGGTGGCTTGGTCCGTGCGTACCCCGGCGAGGCCCATTCGGGGGACGCCATCGCGTACCGCACCATCACGCCCGAGCGTTTCACGGTGTGTGTCGTGGACGGCCTCGGTCACGGGCGCCGCGCGGCGGAGATCGCGGACCAGGCGATCGCGGCGTTCGACGCCGTCGAGGATCCCGAGCCGGAGTCGACCGTGCGCGCGCTCCACGAGGCCCTCCGCGGCGCCCGGGGCGCGGTGGTCGGCGTGGCGACGTTCTCCGGCGAAGACGTTCGAATCTGCACGCTCGGTAACATCGACGTCTTCGTCCTCGGTGCGGAGCGCGACACCCGAATCGCCGCGACGCACGGTACGGCCGGCTCCGCGTTGCGAAGACTGAAGACCGACACCATCGCGTTCGGAGCGGACGACGTCTGCGTGCTCCACTCCGACGGCGTGCGCCAGATCCGCGAGCCGCGTTCGTTCCCCGGCTTGATCGCGCGTCGCGCGTCGACGATCGCTGCGCTCTACTACCGTGACCACGAACGTCGCACGGACGACGCTTCCATCGCGGTGATTCGAAGAGGGATGAGCTGATGAGCAAGGAAGATCACCGGACGATCATCATCGACTCCGCGGCCAACGTGGTCGCCGCCCGCCGCCTCGCACGCCGGTACGCGCGGAACGCGGGGCTCAAGCTCCTCGACCAGACACGCTTCGCAACGGCGGTCTCGGAGATCGCGCGCAACGCGCTCCTGTACGCATCGAACGGACGACTCGAGCTGCAACACGCGGCGGAAGGGCGCCCCGCGGTCGTCGCGTGCATCGAAGACGACGGTCCGGGGATCGACGATCTCGACGCAGCGCTCGCCGGGGACGCGACGTCGGAGCGCGGGCTCGGTCGCGGACTCGCCGGAACACGTGCGCTCGTCGACGAGATGTCCGTGCAGACCGCGCCGTCGGGGACGCGCGTCGAGCTGAAGAAGTACGTCGACAAGGCCCCGCTAGCCACGCCCGCGCACGCCTCCTTGCCGTCGTCTGCGACGGAGCCGGCGTTTCAGACGAGTGATCTGCTCGAGGACATGCGCGAGCAGAACGACGCGTTGCTCCACACGGTTCAGGGGTTGGTGCACGCGGAGCAGGCGCTCGCGCAGAGCGAGAAGAAGCTCGCGCTCGCGGTCGAGCTCGCGGGGCTCGGTACGTTCGTCTGGCGCAAAGACGGGGCGGTCGAGTGTGACGACCTCGCGCTGCAGTTGTTCGGAGCCGAGACGATCGAAAATCTCGACGCCCTCACGCAGCGGGTGCTCCCGAGCGACCGGGACGACGTTCGCCGCCAGCTCACGGACGTGCTCGAGACGATGGGCGACACCTCGATCGAGCTCCGCACCGTGCAGAACCGTTGGCTCTCGGCGCGCCTCTACGCCGGGCGTCACGACAACCCGGACGGCGCCGGCATCGGTGTGGTCGCGGACGTGACGATGCGTCGTCGCGAAGCGGAGCGGGCGAAGGAACAGATCTTCTTCCAGCAGCAGCTGATCGGCATCGTGAGCCACGACCTGCGCAGCCCGCTGCAGGTCGTCACGACGGCGGCGCAGCTCCTCCCCGAGTTCGGGGAGCTCAACCCGCAGCAGCTGAAGACGACGGATCGCATTCGCTCGTCCGTCGATCGCGCGGGGCGTCTCGTGCAGGACCTCCTCGACTTCGCGCGCAGCAGCCTCGGCGGTCGCCTCCCGGTGACGCCGACGGCGCTCGACTTGGGCACGCTGGTGCGGCACATCGCGAAGGAGACGAAGAGCCTCTTCGACGAGCACGAGCTGGTCGTCGAGACGTCGGGCGACCTCGCGGGGCGCTGGGACGCCGACCGACTTTCGCAGGTGATGACGAACCTGCTGCACAACGCCTTCGCGTACTCGCCGCCGGGGAGCACGGTCACGATCGCCGCGGACGGTGACGGAGATCGTGTCACGCTGTCGGTGCACAACACCGGCGAGCCGGTCCCCGAGGAGGTGCTGCCGACGCTCTTCGAGCCGCTGGAGTCGCGCAAGCGCGCTTCGAGCAAGAAGGCTGCGAAGAGCCTGGGCCTCGGCCTGTACATCGTGCGCGCGGTCGCCATCGCCCACGGCGGTACGGCCTGGGCGACGTCCTCCGAGCAAGAGGGCACGAAGATCTTGGTGGAGCTCCCGCGCGTCACCCACGTCCCGCCCTCGGACGAAGAAAAAGAATGAAGGTGGGCGGGGCCGCCGGCGACCCATGGTCGTGCTGGTTCGCCTCGCCCTCGTCTCGTTGCTCCCGATCGCCCTGCTCGCGTGTGAATCACGCTGCGAGACCGACTTCGACTGTGGCGATCAGTCCTACTGCGACGAGTCGGGGCACTTCTGTCGGACCGACTGCTACGTCGACGCCGACTGCGCGATGGCGCTCGGGTGCGAGCTGACGGACGACGGGTGCGCGAGCCTCGGCCGCCTCTGCCTCGACGGGCGCTGCCAGGGCACCGACGTCGAGATCGGCGACAAGCCCGTCGGCCTCGACGACGACGGCTTCGACGCGGCTCCGGGGACGGGCCTGATCTTCGTCGTGGACGCCCTGGAGATCGCCGCACCAGACGTCGGCTTCGATCTCGACAACCGCTGTGACCCCGACTGCATCGACAACGTCCTGTCGCCGCTCGGCAACCACGCCAACCCTTCCTTGAGGGCGGGCGTGCGGTCGTCGGCGAACCTGCTCGTCGTGGAGATCGCGGGGCTCGTCGACAAGTACGCGGGCCGCGACGACGCCGTGACGCTGAAGATCTACTCGGGCATCGACGCCGACGCGCTCGTGTCGAACAACTTCGACGGGCAGGGCACGGTGCTGATCGACCGCGACTCGCTCACCGCCGACAACCGACCGCGCACCATGGCGCGCGCGCGGATCCGCAACCATCAGCTGGTCACGGACGAGTCGTTCGACCTCGCGATTCAACTCTCCGTCGCCGCGACGATCCGCCCCACGGTGGAGTTCGCGCGGATGCGCTTCTCCTTCCTCATCGCGCCCAACGAGCGCTCGTTCTCGAACGGCGTCCTCGGCGGCGCGCTCCCCGCGCGCGCGCTGCACGGGATCGAGAATCCGTACTGCGGCCAGGTGAGTGTGTTGTGCTCGGCGTCCTTCTCGAACTCGTCGCTGCTCGACCTCGTCGCGCTGACGATCAGCGGCATGCCGGACGTCGACCTCGACGGCGACGGCGCGGAGTGCGCCGTGGACCAGGACGGCGACCAGGCGATCGACTTGTGCTGCGACGCCGTCGCCCCGGGCGACCCCTGCTTCGACACCGCCTGCGCCGTGACCGTGCCGCGCGTCGACCCCGACGACGCCTCGAGCTGCGCCGACCACCGCGAGTTCGCGGACGGCTACTCGGTCGGGATGCGCGTGAGCGGGGTGGTGACCGAGGTCGTGGGCGTGGGCAACTAGACGGAGGCCGACCGCGGAGCGGTCTGCCCGACGGGTGTGCCCAGCAGGTCCGCGCAGCGGAGCTGCGTGAACGGGCCTCTAGGTCCGCGTCGCCCGCACCGCGAAGGCGCCCACGAAGGCTTCGAATTCCGTCCGATCCAACACCTGCGAGCGCTCGTAGAAGTCGACCATCACCGAGCTGGGGCTCGCGCCTTCGGGGAACTCGGCGGCGGCTTCGTGGAAGTACGTGAAGCCCGCGACGTCGATGAACCCCAGGCCGCGGCCCGCTCGGACGGCGTCCATCAAACGCTCCGGTCCGAGCTGCCAGCCGAGCGTCACGACGTCGCAGAGCACGGCGTCCGCCGGGTCGTGCGGAGTGCAGCGCACGCCTCCGTCCTCGAACGTGATCGTGAACCTTCGCCCCTGGACTTCGAACACCACGCGTACCCCCCGCTGGATCGGAAGACCCAAAGTAGCGTGCCAACTGTCCCGTTCGGCTTGCAGGCAACGGCAAGTCGCTGTCGCGCGCGTGCAAGTGCTGCGCTGCGTCGCCCACTTCATCGTGTGTTGCGTTTCGCTCCACTTCGTCGCGAACCGCTCCGATCGATCGCGACACCTCGTGAGACACGGCCAGCACCTCAGCTTGGCGCAGTGGCTGCAGACGATCATCTCGCGCAGTCGACCAAGCCCTGCCTTTGTCCCCCCGCGGGCTCGGCTGCGCACCCGACCCGGCCCCCGAAATGGGGGCCGGGCTTATTTTCAACGTCGGGTCGACTCTGTAAGGTGAATGCCCCGTGACTTCGGGGCTGCACCTCAGTCAGGCCGACTCGACGCTCTGGCAGCAGTTCGTCGAGCAGCGCACCCACCGATCTCAGGATCCGGTGTTGGAGCGCTGGGCTCGCGTGCGTGCGCTCGGCGTCCGACCCGCCGAGAACACCGAGCCCGTGATCCTCGGTGCGCAGCGCATCGCCGAGTGCCGCGAGCGCATGGCGCCGGTCCTGGATGTCGCTTACCCGCTCCTCGCGGACAGCGCCGCCGAGTTCGCAGATCGCCACTTCACCCTGCTGCTCGCCGACGCGGACGGCGTCGTCGTCGATGGTTTCAGCGGCGGCGACTTCGAACCCACCGCGCAGCAGAGCTGCCTGATCCAAGGCGCCGCTTGGAACGAGGC
Source organism: Deltaproteobacteria bacterium (assembly GCA_040218735.1). Taxonomy (GTDB): domain Bacteria; phylum Myxococcota; class Kuafuiibacteriia; order Kuafuiibacteriales; family Kuafuiibacteriaceae; genus JAUHYN01. Next base: position 423,675 of record JAVJQW010000012.1, on the reverse strand, counting down.
CGTCCGCGGCACCAACGCCATCGGCACCGCAGTGGCGGAGGGCGCCCCGGTCGTCGTCGAAGGGTTCGCCCACTGGGAGCGCCGCAATCACCGCCTCTCCTGTTACGCGAGCCCGATCCTCACGCCCGACGGACGCGTGGTCGGTGTCGTCGATGCGACCTCGTTCTCGAGCGCGCCCGCCGAATTCGTCCAAGTCGCCGTCTCGACGCTCGCCCGCGCCGTCGGCGAGCGCCTCCGCGCGCGGGCCTTCGACGAGAGCGGCAGCGTCGAGACCATCTCGCGCGCGCTTCAACACGTGCTCCAAGCGGCATTTGTCATCGAACACGGCGCACGCGTTCGGATGGCCAACCCGATGGGGCGCCGCTGGCTCTCCACGTTGCCCGACGTCCGCGCGACGCTGACCGACGTCTGGCGCGCGGTTCGCGGCGCACGCTCGACGGTCGAGCTCCCCGACGCACGCCTGACGCTCGAGCCGGTCTACGCCGCGGACGGTACCGTGCTCGCCTCGCTCGTCTTCGTCGGCGCTTCGGGCATCGTGAAGCCGCGCGCGGCGCCCGACCCCTTCGCGCGCCTCGTCGGCGACGACCGCCGCTTCGAAGACGCCAAGCAGCGCGCCGCCCGCTTTGCGAAGACCGAGCTCCCGGTGCTCCTCCAGGCCGAGACCGGCACCGGCAAGGACCTCCTCGCACGCGCGGTACACGACGCGAGCGGCCGACGCGACGGACCGTACGTCGCGCTCAACTGCGGCGCGCTCTCCGAGTCGCTGCTCGAGAGCGAGCTGTTCGGGTACGGCCCCGGCGCGTTCACCGGCGCGCGACCCGACGGCGCCGTCGGCAAGTTGGAGGCGGCGACCGGCGGGACGCTGTTCCTCGACGAGGTGGCGGAGATGCCGCCGCGCCTGCAAGCGGTGTTGCTGCGCGTGCTCGAGGACGGCTGGTTCCACCGCGTCGGAGAGATCGAGCCGCGCCGGGCCGACTTCCGGTTGATCACGGCGACGTGCGAGGACCTCGTCGCGCTCGTGGCTTCGGGGGCGTTCCGTCAGGACCTCTTCTTCCGCATCCGCGGCGCGAACGTGGAGCTGCCGCCGCTGCGCGAGCGCACGGACCTCGTCATGCTCGCGCGCGCCTTGCTCGCCGAGCTGAGCGACGGACGCATCGTCCCGGTCGACGAAGATGCGCTCACCTACCTCAGGAGCCACGAATGGCCCGGCAACGTGCGCGAGCTGCGCTCCGCGCTCGCCCACGCCTACGCGCTCGACGCCGAACGGATCCGCCTCCGCCACTTCCCGACGCTCACGCTCCGGCCACGGTCTGCGCCGACGTCGGCCTCCCTGAAGGACAGCGAGGCCGAGGCGCTCGATCGCGCGCTCGCGGCCAGCGGTGGGAACATGAGTGACGCCGCCCGCCGGCTCGGCGTCGCGCGCAGCACGCTGTACCGGATGATGAAGCGGCACGGTCGACGCTGATGCCCAGACACGTCGCGCTGCTGCGGGGCATCAACGTCGGCGGGAAGAACAAACTCCCGATGGCGTCGCTCAGGTCGCTGCTGGAGGCGCTTGGGCTCGAGGACGTCGAGACGTACATCCAATCCGGGAACGTCGTGTTCAGCGCGCCGAAGCGCGGGGCCTCGAAGATCGGGGAGCGCATCACGTCGGCGATCGAAGGTGAGCACGGGTTCGCGCCGCAGGTGATGGTCGTGTCGGGTGAGCGTTTCCTGGCGACGGTCGAGGCGAACCCGTTCCCCGAGGCGATGGACGCGCCCAAGTCGCTGCACCTGTACTTCTGCGAGGCGGCGCCGAAGGCCGCGGACGTCGCGAAGCTCGACGCGGCGAAGAAGCCGAACGAGCGCTACGTCATCGACGGGGACGTCTTCTATTTGCACGCGCCGGACGGCATCGGACGCTCGAAGCTCGCGGGGCTCGTCGAACGTGCGCTCGGCGTGAAGACCACCGCGCGCAACGGCGCCACGGTGGCCAAGCTCGTCGAGATGCTCACCGCATCGTGACGAGCTCTTCGGCGGCGGTCGGGTGGATGGCGACGGTGCGGTCGAGGTCCGCCTTCGTCGCGCCCATGCGGAGCGCGACGGCGAAGCCTTGGATCATCTCGTCGGCGCCGAGCCCGATCACGTGGATGCCGACGACCTTCTCGTTGGCGCCGACGGTCACGAGTTTCATAACGGTCGGGACCTTCTCCTCGGACAGCGCGTAGAACATGTTCGTGAAGCGCGTCGTGTAACACTTCACGGACGAGCCAAACTCTTCGTGGGCTTCGTCCTCGGTGAGGCCGACGGTACCGATCGGCGGGTGGCTGAACACGACGGTGGGGATGTCGAGGTAGTCGAGGCGTGCGTTCGGGACGTTGCCGAAGATTCGGTCCGCGAGCTTCCGCCCGGCGGCGATCGCGACCGGGGTCAGGAGCCACTTTCCGGCGACGTCACCGAGCGCGTAGATGCCTTCGACGTTGGTGTTCTGGAACGCGTCGACCTGGATGTGTCCGCGTGCGTCGAGGTCGAGCCCGGTGTGTTCGACGCCGATGCGATCGGTGTTGGGATCGCGGCCGGTCGCCCACACGAGCTGGTCGTAACCTTCGAGTTTGCGGCCGTCGTGGGTGGTGAGCGCGAGGCGCCCGTCGTCCATGCGTTCGACCGCCGTCAGGTCCGTGTGTGTCTCGATGTTGATGCCGTGCTGGAGCATCGACTCCGTGAGCGTCGTTCGCAGGCAGTCGTCGAACGTGCGGAGCGGCTGGTCCTTGCGCACCATCAGCGTCACGTTGGCACCGAGCGTGTTGAACACCCCCGCGAGCTCCACCGCGATGTAACCCGCGCCGGCGATGGCGACGTGCTCGGGCATCGACTCCAGCTCGAAGAAGCCGTCGGAGGTGATGCCGTGCTCGCGTGCACCGGGGACGTTCGGGATCGACGGGCGCCCGCCGGTCGCGACCAGGATGTGGTCGGCCTGGAAGCGTTCGCCGTCGACCTCGACGGTGTGGGCGTCGACGAACTGGGCGTGCCCGCGGACGAGGTGGATGTCGTCGACGGAGAGGTTCCGCTCGTAGATGCCGTTGAGGCGGGCGACGTAGGCGTCGCGCCCCGCCTTCACCTTGCCCCAGTCGAACGACTTCGTGTCGACGTCGAACCCGTAGTCCGGCGCGAAGTGGAGCGCCTCGGCGATAGACGCGGCATTCCACATGACCTTCTTGGGGACGCAACCTACGTTGACACAGGTCCCGCCGAGGCGGCCCGACTCGACGACGGCGACCTTGGCGCCGTGTTTGGCGGCGCGCCGAGACGAGGCGAGCCCGCCGCTGCCGCCGCCGAGGACCAGGTAGTCGAAACGCTGCATGGGCCGAGACCGGTAGCACGCGGTGCAGCCCCGCACACCTGTTCCATTTCGTGCCACACACCGGCGCTCGGCTTCAGGCCCGGGTGGCGTCCGCCGATCGAAGAACCCGGAGACGTCCGGACGGTGGTGCAGATCGACCGCGAAGCGCAGAGCAAAGAGCTCGCGCACGTATTGGCTGCGGCGGAGCGCGCCAAGAAGAAGGGCGCCTACGCCGAACACAAGAACTACGTGCTCTACGCGGCCGGGATCCTCCGGAGCGTCGGGGAGATCGATCGCGCTTTGGACACCCTGCTCGCGGCGCGCATGTACGCCGAGGCGGCGGTGATCGCGGAGGATCAGAAGGACTGGCCGCGCGCGGCGCAGATCTGGTTCAGGGCGGGCGCCTTCGGCAAGTGCGCCGAGGCCCACCGTCGCGCCGGGGATCACCGCGCCGCCGCGGATCTCTACGCACGCGTCGGCGCGAACGTTCACGCTGCGCGCGAGTACCTCCGCTGCGACGAGCAGCTGAAGGCGGCGATGCAGTTCGAGCGCGCGGGCGACAACCTGCACGCGGCGCAGTGTTACGTCGCGACGCTCAAGAACCGGAAGAAGTACGGGCTGGACGGCGTCGAGGCGGAGCGTGTCTGTCGCGCGGCCGCGCAGTGCTTCGAGCGCGAGGGTGAGGTCGATCGCGCCGTCCGAATCTTGGAGATCGGCGATCAGAAGCGGGCCGCGGCCGAGGTGCTTCAGCGCGCGGGCCGCGAGGAGCAGGCGGCCCAGCTGATCGAGGAGTACGAAGCGCTCGACGCCGCGGAGGTCTTCCTGGCCCGCGCACGGTCGGGGGATCGCGCAGCGTACGGCTCCGCGATCCAGGTGCTCGCGAAGATCGAGCCGGAGCAGAAGATCTACCGGCGCGCGCGCGTGATGATGGCGCGTGCTCTGGTGGAGGACGACGATCGGCTCTGCGCGATCCGTGTGCTCAAGCGCCTGCTCGACGGACACCGATTCGATCGCTCAGACCTCCCCGCGCTGCAGCTCTACGCGCGCCTGTTGATCGAGTCCGGGCAGGTCGCGGAGGCGCGCGGCACGCTCCACACGATCGTCGAGATCCTCCCGGAACATCGCGAGGCGACGACCATGCTGGAGGCGCTCGGCGACCACGACGACGAGGTCGTGCCGATCGAGACCCAAACACTCGCGCAGACTCTGCTGCCGATGACCGCGACGCGCACGCTCGTCGGGACGACGCTGCGCGAGCGCTTCGCGATACGGTCGGAGATCGGCTCGGGTGCGCAGGCCTCGGTGTATCTCGGTCGTGACGTCGTGCTCGATCGCGAGGTCGCGGTGAAGGTGCTCGCGCCGGAGCTGGCGATGGACGCGGCGCGCTCGGAGGCCTTCATCCAGGAGGCGCGCTTCGCGGCTCGTGTTCACCACCGCGGGTGCCTCGCCGTCTACGACTTCGGCGTGGATCAGGGCGTCATCTTCATGGCGATGGAGCTGTGCCGCGGGCACGCGCTCTCGGATCTTTTGAATGGAAGGCCGCTCGGTCCGGCCCGCGCCGTGCCGATCGCGCGCGAGGTCGCGTCTGCGCTCGCGGCGATTCACGACGCCGGGATCATTCACCGCGACGTCAAACCGGGGAACATCCTGATCGACGGGCAGGGTGGCGTTCGGCTCGCCGACTTCGGCATTGCGACCAGCCTCGAGGGCGACGTCAGCGAGGGCACGGGGCCCGTCGGGACGCTCCGCTACATGGCGCCCGAGCAAGCCGACGGCGCGGTCGATCCACGCTCCGACATCTACGCCATCGGCACCGTGCTCTACGAGATGTTGGTGGGCGTGCCCGCGTTCGAGGGGACCGTCGCGGACCTCGTCACGCGGTTCTCCGAGCCGCCTCCGGAGCTCCCGACGACGACCCCGGTGTCCGCGGAGCTCGCCAACGTGCTGCGCCGGTGCCTCGAGCCCGATCCGGACGCGCGCTGGCCCTCGATGCGGGCGTTGTTCGGCGCCCTCGCTGCGCTCGGCTGAGCGACACCGAGTGGTAACGCCGCGTGGTCGATCCGCTACGCGACGGTGGCGGTGTGTGCTGTCGGGTTCGGGCACGGGCGTTGCTGCGGGATCGGGGTATGAACCTCACGACGCGCTACCTCGGCCTGGACCTGTCTTCTCCGCTCGTTGCTTCGGCGAGCCCGTTGTCGTCGACCATCGATGGCGTGCGTGCGCTCGCGGACGCGGGCGTGGGCGCGGTGGTTCTGTACTCGCTCTTCGAGGAGCAGCTCACGCTGGAGCGTGACGCGCTCACGCGTCTGCTCTCGGACAAGAGCTACGCGGAGGCGCTCGTAGAGAAGTCGGAGAGCAAACGCCTGTCGAAGAGCCCGCTCGACTACCTGAACCACGTGACGGCGGCGCGCGAGGCGGTGAACGTTCCGATCGTCGCGAGCATCAACGGCGCGCCGCACTCCGAGTGGGCGAACTACGCGCGCCTGCTCGAGGACGCGGGGGCGTCGGCGGTCGAGGTGAACCTGTACTTCGTCACCACGGACGTCGATCTCGACGGAGCCGAGGTCGAGAAGCGCTACATCGACACGATCGCGTCCGTCACCGACGGCATCGACATCCCGGTCGCGGTGAAGCTGAGCCCGTACTTCTCCAACGTCGGCAACTTCGCGAAGCGCCTGGTCTCGGCGGGGGCCTCCGGGGTCGTTCTATTCAATCGATTCTACCAGCCGGACATCGACATCACACGCCGCCGGATGCGTCCGGCGCTGGAGCTTTCGCGGTCGCACGAGCTGCGGTTGCCGCTGCGGTGGACGGGGATCCTCCGGGATCGCATCGACGCCAGCCTCGCGATCACGACCGGCGTGCACAGCTCGGACGACGTGATCAAGTCGATCCTCGTCGGAGCCGACGTGGTGATGCTGTGCGGCGTGTTGCTGGAGCGCGGTGTGGACTACGTGAAGACGTTGCAGCGCGGTCTGGAGGCGTGGATGGCCGGCGAGGACGTCAATCGGCTGGACGAGGTGCGCGGTGCGCTCTGCCAGGCGCGGAACGAACACCCGGAGGTCTTCGAACGCGCCCAATATATTCGTACACTCGAAAGTGCCTCATGACGCATGACCTCCCGAGCTCGCGCGAGTCAGCGGAGTTCGACCGACTCCAGAAGCTGCTCGCACCTCGGTTCAAGAGGTTCCGCGCCGATCCCACGCAGCCCTACACGGCCGTCGTCGTCCCGTCGCAGAGCATGAACCCGCGGGAGCTCGAGAAGATCCCCGGCGTCGAACACTACGAGGAGCGTTCGCTCTTCAACCTGATGTTGCTGCGCCGGCCGCGGATGAAGGTCGTCTACGTCACCTCCAAGGCGCTCAACCCGCTGATCGTCGACTACTACCTCCACCAGATGCGCGGCGTTCCGGCCGAGCACGCGCGGCGTCGCCTGGTGTTGCTGAACTGCGACGACGCGCGCCCGGTGCCGCTCACGCAGAAGATCCTGGAGCGCCCGCGGCTGATGCAGCGGATCCGCGAGGCGGTCGACGATCCCGAGATGGCGCACATCGCGCCGTTCAACGCGAGCCCGCTGGAGCGTTCGCTCGCGGTGGGGCTGCAGATCCCGATGGTGGCGTGTGATCCGTCGTTGATCGATCTCGGCAGCAAGTCCGGCTCTCGCCACGCGTTCGCGGCGGCGCACGTCGAGGTCGCGCCGGGGCGCGAGGATCTCCGCTCGGTCGACGACCTCGTGCGGGCGGTGATCGACCTGAAACACGAGCACCCCGAAGCGCGGCGCGCGGTCGTAAAGCTCGAGGAGGGCTTCTCGGGCGAGGGCAACGCGCTGCTCGACCTCGAAGGTCTCGCGCCCGACGCAGACGCCGTTCGCGGTGCGTTGGAGCAGATGCGCTACGAGGCAAACGGGCTCACGTGGCCGGCGTACGCGGAGCAGTTCGAGTCGATGGGCGGGATCGTCGAGCTGTGGGTCGACGGTGAGAGGAAGGTCTCGCCGAGCGCGCAGGTCCGAATCAGTCCGCTGTCCGAGGTCCAGCCGGTGTCGACGCACGACCAGGTGCTCGGCGGGAAACACGGTCAGGTCTACCAGGGGGCGACGTTCCCGGCGCACGTCGACTACCGGCTCGCGATCCAGAAGCGCGCGGTCGCGGTCGGCGAGGTGCTCGCGCGCAAGGGGGTGATCGGTCGCTTCGGTGTGGACTTCGTCGTCGTGCGCGACGGCGGGGAGGATCGGATCTACGCGATCGAGATCAACCTGCGGCAGGGTGGGACGACGCACCCGTTCAACACGCTCAAGTTCCTCACGGACGGGAGCTACGACCGCGAGACGGGCCGCTTCCTCACGGCGCAGGGCCGCGAGCGGTGTTACTTCGCGACCGACACCCTCGAGCGCCCGCAGTACCGAGGCCTGATGCCGTTCGACCTGATCGACATGCTCGTCAACGAGCAGCTTCACGTCGGCGCCGACGAGACCGGCGCGGTGTTCCATCTGCTCGGGTGCCTGAGCGAGTACGGCAAGCTCGGCGGCACGTTCATCGGCGAGGATCTCGACCAGGCGAGGGAGCTGTACCGACGCACGGTCGAGATGCTGGACCGGGAGACGAACGCTACAGGTGGATCATCGGCGTGAAGCCTTCGATCGCCTCCACGCGCTCCAGCCACGCGCGAACGTTTTCGTAGGGCTCCAGCGCGACGCCGCCCTCGGGGGCGCGCGCGGTGTAGCTGTACATGGAGATGTCGGCGATCGTCGCGTGGTCGGCGGCGAGCCAGGTGCGGCCTTCGAGGTGCGACTCCATCAGCGCGAGCAGGCGCTCCGCTCTCTTCTGGGCGGCGTCCAGATCCCACGGGCGACCGAAGTGGGTGATCGCACGCGCCCACGCGGCGCCGATGACGAGGTCGATCGTGGAGGTCGCGAGCCACTCCGCGACGCGCGCGGCGCCCTCGGGATCCTCGGGGAGCCAGCGGTTCGCGTCGTCGTACTTCTTTGCGAGGTAGACGAGGATCGCGTGGGAGTCGCGGACGACGAAGCCGTCGTCGTCGAGCGCGGGGATCTGACCGAACGGGTTGATCGCGAGGAAGGGCTCTTTGCGTGTCTCGCGGTCGGCGGTCGACAGCTCGACGTGCTCGCATGCGAGGCCGAGGATGGAGAGGAAGTTGCGGACGGTGTGGGCGTGGCCGGAGCGCTCGGCGGTGTACAGCTTCACGCCGGCTACGCTGGCGCGGCGCGGGGTTCGGCGCAAGCGTTGTGTCAGCGCTGCGGTGACAGCTTGGTGAGGCCTGCGCTGTTCAGGTGCGTCTCGCTCAAGAGGTAGTCGCCGCCGCGGGTTCGGTACACGTGGTTGTAGGCGCTCGGGAGGTTCACGCTCCCGCCGCCGGGCAGCGCGTAGTCGGAGGTGTCGTGAATCGAATTCACGAACTTCTTGTGCATCCGATCGTTCGCGGACTGCTGCTTCCGCCACGACGCCATCTGTTGGTCCGTGGCGCGCGCGCGCGCCCGGCCGTTCTGCTCGATCAGCTTCATCGCGTTGGCGTGTCGCTGTTGTGAGAGCTGCGACAGCGTCCGGGTCTTCGCCGCGAACCACTGCGGCGTCGAGCGCTGGGAGCCGATCACCGTGAGGGCGACGGGCCGGAACGTCTCGTACAACGCCTCGGGGTACGCGGCCGCGTGGTCGATGTAGATCGCCCAGTTCACCGCGCGCCCCGCCGAGAACGCGGAGAGCGGGAGCACCTGGAGCATCAGCGTGACGTCGGTGAGGAAGGGCTCGCCGTTTTTGTCGTAGGCGATCTGGATCTGATGGCTCGTGCAGCCGGAGTTGGGGCCGAGCATCTGCAAGAGGACTTGCTCGCGGTCGTGGTCGCGCCGCGAGTGCACGACGCGCGCGTTCGTGACCTCGTGGCTCGCCTTCATCAAGACGTCGGCGAGCCAGGCGCCGATGTCCTGCGGCGGCGGCAAGTTGGGTTGCGGCAGGCGCGGGAGCTGCTGACCGAACTGCCGCGCCTGCGCGACGAACTGCGGGCTGAGCTCGATGTACTCGAACTTCATCGCCGGGATGTATTGGACCTCCACGCCGTTGGGCGCCTTGATCTCGATCTTGCGTTGCGGGTGCGGCGCCGGCCCGCCGGACCACTGCACCTGACCCTCGGCCTTCCAGCCCTTCGGGACGAGCTGCGTGTAGGCGACCATGTTGCCCATGTTCACGTCGCGGAACTCGACCTGCTTCAGGCGCAGCGACTTGGGGAGCGCCGCTGCCTTGGTGCGCTTCTTCTTCTTGCGCCGCTCGGGCGGCGGTGCGCGCCGCGCCTTCGCGGCGAAGTCGCCGGCGTCTTCGATGCGGAGCTCGGCGCGCTCACCGTCCGCGACGAGCGTCATCCGGCCGTCGCGCCACGACGCGGAGAAAGGCATGCGCTCGCCCTCGTCGATGAGCGCACCGTCGAGCCGGAACGCACCCCCCTGCTCCTGGATGCGCCCCGAGAAGGGGTAGTCGATGCCCTGGTAGCGGATCGTTCCGCTCGCGCCGCCGCCCTGACGGTGGACGACGATGCGCAGGCCGTCCTCGGGGGCGGAGGCGACCAGTGGAGCGGCGAGGGCGGGGGACGTGACGAGCGTCGCGAGGACGGGGAGCGCGAGCAGACGCGATGCGTGCATTCGTTACGTAGGTGGCGACGGATCGGCGTCCGTGACACCTCGATTGGCTTGACGGCGGCCACAAAACGCGGGCGTTCTGGGGGTTCATGCTCCAAAAGACGCTCGACAACGGGCTCCGCGTCATCGTGGAGGAGAACCATGCGGCCAAGGTGGTCGCGGCGCAGGTTTGGGTTCGGGTCGGCTCCGCCGATGAGACCCCCGAGGACGCCGGCCTCGCACACGTCCACGAACACATGCTCTTCAAGGGGACGGCTCGGCGCGCGGTCGGTGAGATCGCGATGGACGTCGAAGCGGCGGGCGGCGACATCAACGCTTGGACCAGCTTCGACCAGACCGTCTATCACGTGACGATGCCGAGCCGAGAGCTCGACGTCGCGCTCGACATCCTCTCCGACGCCGTCCAGCACTCGGCGTTCGACGAGGAGGAGCTGTCCAAGGAGCTCGAGGTCGTGCTCGAGGAGCTGCGCCGCGGGAAGGACACGCCGTCGCGTGTCGCGAGCGAGATGCTCTTCGACGCTTCGTTCAAGGCCCATACTTACCGACGCCCGGTGATCGGGTACGTCGACACCGTCAGTAAGTTCTCCCGCGAGCAGATCCTCGCGTTCTACCGCCGACACTACCAGCCGCAGAACATGGTGTTGGTCGTCGTCGGCGATGTGAACGCGGACGACGTCGTGGCGAAGGCCAACGAGCTCTTCGAGAGCGAGCTCAACAAGGGTGAGCGTCACGAGCGCAACCGCGCGGTGGAGCCGGCGCAAGAAGACTTGCGCATCGCGACGGCGACCCAGGACATCAATGAGACGCACCTCTCCGTGGCCTGGCACGGGCCGAAGCTCGCGGACGAGGACACCGCTGCGATCGACGTCCTGTCGATCATCCTCGGCACCGGTGAGAGCTCGCGTCTGTACCGGCAGGTGAAGCGCGAGCTGGAGCTCGTGAACGACTGCTACGCGTACTCGTACACGCCGCAGGATCCGGGGCTGTTCGTGGTCGGCGCGCAGATCCAGGGCGAGCGCGTGGAAGACGCGTTCGGCTCGCTGCTCGAAGAGACGCTGCGGATGGGTTACGCCGCGCCGGATCCCGCGGAGCTGGAGAAGGCGAAGACGATCATCCTCTCAGAGTCGATCTACCAGAAGGAGACCGTGCAGGGGATGGCGCGCAAGCTCGGGTACTTCGAGCTGGTCGCGGGGAGCACCGACTTCGAGGCCAAGTATTACGACGCGATCCGCGCGGTGACCGCGGAGGATGTGAAGCGCGTCGCGAAGAAGTACCTGGACGGCAAGACGTTCTCCGTGGCGGCGCTGATGCCGAACGCCAACGCGGGGCAGATGTCCGAGGCCACGGTGCGGCGCATCGCGGAGGAGGTCGTCACGCGACTGGAGGCGGCGTACCGCCCGCACGCGATCGAGCCGGGTGCGCTCGGCGCCGCGAAGGTCACGCTCGCGAACGGCGCGACCGCGGTGATCCTCGAGGACCAGACCGTGCCGCTCGTGAGCGTGCGCGTGGCGGCGAAGGGCGGCCTCCTCGCGGAGACCGCGGCGACGAACGGCGTGAGCCACCTCGTCGGTGAGCTCGTCGTGCGTGGCACGGAGCGCTACAGCGCCGAGCAGATCATCGAAGAGTGCGACGCGATGGCGGGGGGCGTGACCGGGGTCTCCGGGCGCAACTCACTCGGGCTGCGCGGTGACTTCCTCGCGGACAGTTGGGAGCGTGGCTTCGAGCTGTTCAGCTCTTGCCTGCTGGAGCCGTTGTTCGACGCCGCAGAGCTCGAGAAGGAGCGCCGCACGCAGCTCGAGGACATCGCCGCGAGGCGCGACAGCATGAGCGCGATCGCGTTCGAGAAGTTCGCGGCGTCGCTCTACGACGGGCACCCCTACCGCTTCCCGGCGCTGGGGACCGAGGAGACCGTCGCGGCGTTGACGCGCGACCAGGTGGTCGATGCGTACCGGCAGCAGCTTCGTCCGGACGGGCTGACGCTGACGATCGTCGGCGCCGTCGACGTCAACCGCACCGTCAGCCTGTTGGAGCGCCGCATCGGCGTGGCGCAGCCGCACGCGGACGCGAAGGCGTTCGTCGCGCCGCCGCAGCCGACGTTCATCGACGGTCCGCGACGGCTCTTCGAGCTCAAGGAGAAGGAGCAGGCGCAGCTCGTGCTCGGCTTCCTCGGTGTGTCGATGTCCGACGAGCGTCGGTACGCGCTCGACGTGCTGTCGAGTGTGCTCGGCGGTCAGGCGGGGCGCCTCTTCTTGCAGCTCCGCGACAAACAGTCGCTCGCGTACTCGGTCGGGGCGTTCAGTTTGGAGGGGCTCGATCCGGGGTACTTCGCGTTCTACATCGGAACGAGCCCGGACAAGCTCGAGACGGCGCAGGCGGGCATCCTCGGTGAGCTGAACAAGATCCTCGGGGAGGACATCAGCGAGGACGAGCTGTCGCGCGCGAAGCGCTACCTGATCGGCTCGCACGAGATCGCGCTGCAGCGCGCGAGCGCGCGTTCCGGTTCGATGGCGTTGAACGAGGCGTACGGCCTCGGCTACGACCACCACAGCCGACACGCGGCGAACATCGAGGCGGTGACGGCGAAGACCATCCGCGACACAGCGCAAGAGCTGCTCCGAATGGATCGTTCGGTGCGGGTGATCGTCGCGTCACGCGACCTCGAGAGCTGATCCTTCAGTCGGTCGAGACCACGTAGCGCTCGTAGCCGTCGAGGGTGCCCACGTCGAGGTGGGTACCGTCGAACCACAGGCGTCCGAACGCACTGTACGCCGTGGACTCTTCCGGCGTTCGGAAGAGCACCTGGTACTGCGCGTCGTAGACGGTGAGGTGCTTCGCCGAGCCGACCACGAGCTCCAAGCCGGGGTGGCTCGACACGTCCGCCTGGAGGACTCCGTAGCTCACGTCGCCGGAGGGGATCTCGGCGAGGAGCTGGAGCGTCTGCGGATCGACGACCACGACGCCGCCTTCGTCACGTCCCGAGAGGAGCCACAGCCCGACGAACAGCGCGTCGACGAGCGTACCGTCGGCCATCCGGTGCACGCCGGCTTTCAGGTCGGCGCCCTTCCAGCCGAATGACTCCGACCGAACCGCGGGGGCGAGGGCCTGCGCGGTCGCGCCGTCGAAGCGCTGGCGAAACACGTGGCCGCCAGCCGTGGCGAAGAAGCCCGTGTAGTGGCCGTCGGCGTCGAGCCGCATCAGGCCGCTGCCGTTCTCGTTGAAGATCCCGGCCATGTTGTTGGTGTACTTCTCATACTGGATCTCCGGCCCGAGCAGGTCCGCCGCCACGATCGGGACGTTGCCGGTGCCGAGCTGCGGAGGGAACACGCCCCAGGACGTGAGGTGTCCTTCGGTCGGCACCACGGCGCCGAAGTCGAAGCTCCTCGGCGCGAACACCCGCGGCTGCCCACCGATCGTCGCGAGCGCCCCCTCGAAGGTCGTGTGCAGCATGCCGTTCGACCACACGAGCCGCGTGCGCAGCGGGACCGCCCCGGTGTAACCGGTGCTCAGGATCTGCGCGCCGCCGTTGGGGCCGAGGTCCACGTCGAGGAGCGCCGTCTCGCCGTCGTGCGGCGTTCGGGTCAGCGTGAGGAGGTGTCCCGTCGTGGACGACTGTGCGACCGCCGTCGTGGACAGCGGTGGGTGAAGGGGCGCCGGGACGATCCCGGAGCCGCCGACGAGGAGATCGAGGAGCGCGCCGTTGGCGGTCGTCGCGAAGGCACGGTTCGAGAGGGCGTCGAGCGCCATGATCTTGCCGTGCACGTTCCCCGTCGCGAGCGGCGGGATCGGTTGCCCCGGACTGGCCGCCGCGAGGTCCGTGAGGCCGACGCGCCCGCCGACCTGCGACCACAGCGCGAACGTCGTCCCGGGGACGAGCGCGAGGTGCTCCAGGGAGACACTCGGAGCGTCCGTGCCGATCAGCGCGGTCCCGAGGGTGTTGGGCGCTTGGGTCAGCGGGACCTCGACGCCCGTCGACAGGTACAGCCGCTGGTCATGATCGTCGATCGCGAGGACGTTTTCGCCGATCGCGAGCACCTTGGTGGGGACGCGCCCGGTGTACTCGGTCATCGCAGCCACGTGGATGCAGTCGGGGAGCTGAAGGACCGCACGCACGAGGTGTCCGCGTTGCATGCCGAACCACGCCGAGGCGAGCGGTGCACCCGGCGTGAAGTCGAAGTCCTCGAAGAAGCCAAGCCTGTCGGAGCGGAACCGCACCGAGAGATCGGCGGGATCGAAGCCGATCAGGTCGCCGCCCTCTTCGAGCACGAACACGAGCTCGTGCGGGACGGGCTGACCGCTCTCTTGAGTATATGCGACGCCGAGCTGCGCGCCGCGCGGCTCGTGTCCGAGGTGCTGCGCGGCGGTGCTGCGGACGACGGCGCCGGTGCCACGGCGCAAGAGCGCGGCGCGGCCGTCCTTGGTGATGGCGACGATGCGTTCGTTGCCGACGTCCACCAGGCCGCTCACGCCGTAACCCACGGGCCGGCGCCACACGGGCTGAACGCCGCCGGCCTCTACGATCACCTGCTGCACGACGCCGGAGAGCCCGCCGAAGGTGACCCGCGTCCGTCCCTGCGCGTCGACGTGGGTGAGGAGGCTGTCGTGCGCGCCGATGTACGCTCCGAGGCCGATGCGTCGTTCGAGCGTGAGCAAGTCAGGTTGCAGGCCGGTCGGTCCCGCGGAGAGGTCCGGGCTGAGGTTGGCGACGAAGTCGACCGGGGAGGGTGGGTGCTGCGTCGCCGTGAGGTCGACGGGCGGGGCCACGGGGAGGGGCTGACCGAGGACCTCGAAGTTGATGAAGTGGTCGAGGAATTCGAGGAGGTCGAGGGTCGTGTCCTGACCGGCGTACGGATCGTGCACGCCGAAGACCTTCCGGATGATCCCGTCACCTTTGTGGCTGCCCAGCTCGGTGTGAAAGACGTGGACCAGCGTGCCCGACGGGAAGAGTTGGGCGAGGCGTTGGGTCTGGTAGTCGGTCCACGTGGTGGGATCCTGTTGGCCGAACCCGAACCAGCACGGTGCCACCACGTTGCTGACGTAGTTCGCGATGTCGATGTTCGCGAGGCTGTCGATGCCGAGGCTCTCCTGGAACGTCCGGATGACTTCAGCGTCTTCGCCGAAGGGCCCGTAGACCCCGAGGTTCGCTTGGTTGACGCCGAGCACGAACTCCATGCCGTCGAAGAACACGGGGTTCTCTTGCACGCCGTAGCCGCCGGTGCCGACGACGCCGGCGACGGGGAACATCGGGTGCCCCTGGCCGAGGAGCGCGGCCGACGGTGCGAGGAAGCTGCCGTAGGACTGGCCGGCGAGGACGAACTTGTCGACGTCGTCGGGATAGTTCGTCTTCAGGTAGATGCCCAACGCGACGATGCCGCGCACGGAGAGGTGGACGGGGTGGCCGGCGTGGGGCGGGAAGTAGCCGCACGAGCCATGAAAGGTGTCGCTCACCGGGAACGAGTATTTGTCGTTGTTCTCGTGCATCGAGCCGTTGCCGATCGTGGCGCGGGTGTTGAGCACGACGACCTTCTCCGGGATCTGCGGTGCGTCCGGGAAGAAGCAGCGGTAGTCGATTCCGTTGAGGGTCACTGCGATGCGGCGACCCGGGATCGCGCCGTTCGGGGTGCACGCACCCGTCGAGGTTCCGCTCGGGTCGAGGCGGCAGTTGGGGTCGATGCTGAGCTGGGTCGCCACGGGCGTCGGGATCTGCGGGGCCGGTGTGGCCCACGTCCCGCCGAGATCGACCGCGGTCTCGAGGCCGTTCTGAAGGCCGTCCGCGAGCGGATTCCACGGTGATTCGAGGTGTGGCGCCGTCGAGGGATCGGGGAACACGGGTTGGCAGCTTCCGGTGGCGTCGCCGCCTCCGAAGATCGGGTCGGAGGTGCTCGCCGGATCGCTGCCTTCGCTGCACGCGCAGAGCGCGGAGGCGAGGGCCAGGCGTAGCCAGGGTCGAAGGGGCTCGATTCGTCTCATGTTCGGGTGGTGGAGCTCGGCCTCGGATCGATCACGGGCGGGGCGTTTTTTTTCGTCGGAGCTGGGCGGGCCCCGGTATCGTCCGCTACGCGTGGAGGATCGGGAGCTGTTGGAGGCCTGGCGGGGGGGCGATCGTTCGGCGGGCAATCAGCTGTTCGAACGGCACTTCGATGCGGTCTACCGCTTCTTCTCCGGCAAGGTCGGCGGTGAGGCTGCGGACCACGTGCAACGTTGTTTCCTCGCGTTGGTCGAGGGGCGGGATCGGTTTCGTGGCGACGCGAGCGTCCGGACTTTCCTCTTCGCGATCGCGCGGCACGAGTTGTACCAGTACTGGCGCACACGGCGCCGCGACGGTCGGCTCGACTTCGGCGTCTCGTCGCTCGCCGATCTCAACCCGTCGCCGAGCAGTCACGTACGCCGCACCGAAGCGCATGCGAGGTTGCACCAGGCGTTGGCGTCCATCCCGCTGGATCTCCAGATCGTGCTCGAGCTCCACTACTGGGAGGATCAGACGGGACCGCAGCTCGCCGAGATCCTGCAGATCCCGGAGGGGACGGTGCGGAGTCGCCTCCGCCGCGGCCTGGAGGCGCTGCGTGCTCACCTCACGCCGCAGAACGACGACGAGCTCCTGGACCTCGGCCACCTCCTACAGCGGGCGAGGCCCGTGTCGTCCGCTGCGCAGTGACTCGGGACGAGGACACGTTCGAGCGGCGCGAACGGCACCGCGTGAAGACGCTGGCGAGGTCGCGCCTGTTCGGAGGTGCGGTCGAGCCGATGCAGATCGGTCGCTACGTGATCCGGTCGCGGCTCGGGGAAGGCGCCTTCGGAATCGTCTACCTGGCGTTCGACGAGGCGCTCGCACGTTCCGTCGCGGTCAAGGTCCTTGCGCGGGCGGGCGATGCGGGCGCCGAGGATCGAATGCTCCGGGAGGCGCGCGCGATGGCGAGCCTCACCCACGTCAACGTCGTGCCGATCTACGACGTCGGCACGTTCGACGGGCGGACGTACATCGCGATGCGGTACGCCGAGGGGCCGACGCTCCGCGACTGGGTGGAGCGCGAACGACCGCCGACCTCCGCGGTGTTGTCGGCGTACGTCGCGGCCGGTCGCGGGCTCGCCGCAGCACACGCGGTCGGGCTCGTCCACCGAGACTTCAAGCCCGAGAACGTCTTTCGCGACGAAGACGGAAACGTGCTCGTCGGGGACTTTGGCCTCGCGCGTTCGAGCGACGACTCGGACGTGGCTTCGTTCGACCGCGCACGGTCCGACGACCTCACCCTCACGGCGACGGGCCACCTGCTCGGAACGCCGAGTTACCTCGCTCCGGAGGTCGTTCGAGGCAAAGCGGCGACCGCGAAGAGTGATCAGTTCGCGTTCGCCGTCGCGTTGTCCGAAGCGCTGGACGGTGAGCACCCGTTCAAGGGAACGACGCCGGCCGCTCGGATGCGTGCGATCGCGCTCGGCAAGCGACGGGCGGGCCCGGCGCGTGGGCCGCGTGCGGTACGTCGTGCGCTGCGGCGTGCGATGTCCGTCGAGCCCGACGATCGCTTCGCGGATCTGGACGCTCTGCTCGACGCGCTGCGCGAGAGGTCACGTGCCCCGTGGGTCGCCGGGGTCGTCGCCGCGACTTCGGTCGCCGCGCTCGCGTTCGCGACGACGACGCGCGTCGATTCGCCCGCGGTCGCCTCGGCGGATTCGCCGCCGGTCGTCGCGCCGAGGCCCAGGGCGCGCGATGCGTCGGTCGAGGACGCCGGTGTCGACCGGCCTTCGGTTCGCGACGCGGGCGCGCCGCGAAGACCCGAGGAACCGCCCGAGGCGCGACACGACGCGGGGGCCGAGGCGCTCGCCGCGGGTGACTACGCGCGCGCGATCTCGATCTACGAGGTGCGTCGAAGTGAGGTCGAGCGGAGGCACGGAGCGCGATCGTCGGCGCTGATCGCTCCGACGCTCGACCTCGCGCGTGCGTGTTTCGAAGCGAACGAGAAGCAAGACGCCTTGCGCTGGGCGAAGGCCGCTCTGGATCTCGCGGAGCGTTTCACCGAGGCGTCGCCAGGCGAGCGCCAGGCTGCGCTCGTGCTCGTCGCGTTCCTGCAGCTCCACGATCGCGACGAGCGCTCGCGCGCGTCGGCGACCCTCGAACGTGTTCGCGCCGGTGCGCCCGTCGCGGGTCGATCGCGGACGGAGCTGCTGTGGGCGGAGTCGATCGTGCTCCGTCGTGAGAGGAAGCTCCGTCCTGCGATCGAGCGGCTCCAGTCGGCGCAGGCCAGCGTAGAGCGCGGGTCGATGGAGCGGCGTCTCCTGCCGCTCTTGGTGGGGGAGGGGACGTTGTGGATCGCGTTGCGTCAGCCGCAACGAGCGGCCGCCGCGCTGGAGCGCGCGGTGCAGGTCGGCGACCGTCCGGGCTCGACGAACCTCGATCTCGCGCGGGCGCAGTTCTATCTGGCCATGGCGCTCGGGGACCTCGACCGGGATCCTTCGCGCGCGGTAGCGCTCGCTCGGCGTGCGAAGGCGAGCTTCGAGGCGCACGGCGTCGTGAACGCGCGTATCGATGATTGGTTGGACCGCGCGGGCGCGCGGTGAGCCTATTCGTCCTGGAGCGCGACGGGATCACACGCGAGCAGGACGGAGCGGGTGAGGGCGCCGTTTCGGATCGGCAGGATCTCCTGGTAGGCCTCGGAGCGTGACATCGCGATCAGCGCGCCGCGGGTTGGGTACTCGACGAGGAGGACTTCGTCCCAGCGGTCGTGTTCGGTCCCGAGGAGGAGCTCGGTGCCGTTGCCGAGGAACCTCGCCGTCCCACCGACCTCGGCGAGCATGGGGCGGACCCGACGCATGTACTCGCCGTAGCGTTCGCGACCGCCGTCGGGGACGAACGCGAGCAGGTTGAGCATGACGACCGGGCCCTCTTCGGCGCGGGCGGCGAACTTGTGGAATTCCTCGACGTTGGGTTCGGTCATGGACCGAGTATCGATCATGGTAGGCTCGGCCGCGATGCGGGTCGGCGTGATCGGGTCGGTGGTGCTCCTCGCGGGGTGCTCGGGGCTGAACGGCGGCGGCTCGGTGTCCGCGGAGTTCTTCGTGGAGGACTGCCCGCCCGGCACCGACAAACAGATCGAGGACTACGGTTACGACGCGGCGTGGCTGGCGACCGAGCGGTACTCGGGCGTCGTCATCGTGCAGGTCCAGGAGTATCGCGTGCGGATCGAGGAGACGGACAGCGTCGCGGTCCGCATCGGGATGGACGACCTCATCGAGTCGGGTGACCTGGTCGTCGACGAGGAGCGCGAGCGGGTCCTGCTCGCCGACCCCGCCGGGCTCACGCTGCCGCTCGCGTTCGGCGAAGGGCGCGCAAACGCGACGCTCAGCCTGTTCCAGACCTGCGCGAACTTCCCGACGCTCCACGCGACGTCCGGGACGCTGCGCATCACCGACTTCGACCTCGCGCTGGACGCCGAGGACACCGGGTCCGACGAACACATCGCCGGCTCGCTCACCGCGACCATCGCGCGCTCCGACGACCTCATGGTGCCCGCGGGGACCATGGTGAGTGACTTCGACTTCGAGCCGCCGTCGCGGCCGACCATCAGCTTCAAATGAGCGAACCCCAGTACGTCGCCGTGGACATCACGTTGCCCCCCGAGCTCGGCACGGAGGACGACGACTTCGACATCCTGTGCGGTGCGCTCTTCGAGGCCGGCGCCGCGGGACTCGAGGTTCAGGACTCGGCGCGGCCGCTCGTGGTCGTGGCGTCGTTCGAGCTCGCGGAGGACGTGACCGCCCGGGTGGAGGAGGTGCTCGAAGCCGTCGGCGTGACCGGCGCGGGCATCGCGCGGCGCGCGCTCGACGACATCGATTGGTCGACGCACTGGAAGCAGCACTTCGCGCCGATGCAGTTCGGCGGGCTGTGGGTGGTGCCGTCCTGGATCGAACCGCCGGACGATGCGCAGTTCGTGCTGCGGATCGATCCGTCGAGCGCGTTCGGGACCGGCCAGCACGTGTCGACGGGATCGATCCTCGATCGCATCGTCGAGCTTCGGCCGTCGACGCCGGTGCTCGACGTGGGGTGTGGCACCGGCATCCTCGCGCTCGCGGCGCTGCTGGTCGGCGCGCCGAGCGCGGTCGGCGTCGACAACGACCCGGAGGCGATCCTGGTCTCCGACGAGAACGCCGAGAAGAACGCGCTGGCGGAGCGCGTCGACTTCTCGACGACGCCGATCGAAGAGCTCGACGGCACCTACGACTTCGTCGTCGCGAACATCCTCGCGCAGCCGCTGATCGACATGGCGCCGTCGCTCGCCGCGCGGGTCGCGCCGGGCGGGCGCCTCGCGCTCTCCGGGATCCTCGGGACGCAGGCCGAGGACGTCGCCGCGGCCTACGTCGCGGCGGGGCTGACGCTGGAGCGTATCGAGCCGCGCGCCGAGTGGGTGCGGATCGATCTGATGCGGAGCTGACGTGCGACGCCTCGTGCTGTCGGACGAGGTCCTCGCGGAGGGGCCGCTGCGGCTGCCCTCGGATGCGGCGCACTACCTTCGGGACGTCTTACGTCTCGACGCTTCCGTGGAGCTCGAGCTCACGGACGGCGCGGGGCGCGTGGCGCGCGCGCGGATCGAGCACGCTGACAAACGCAGCGTGGTGTTGAACGTGTCGGCGCCGCGGTTCGTGCCGCGCCCTTCGCGAACGCTGACGCTGATCCAGTGCGTCGCGAAGGGCGAGAAGATGGATCAGATCGTCCGGCAGACGACCGAGCTGGGGGTCTCGCGGATCATCCCGGTCATCAGCGAGCGCGCGGTGGCGCGTTCGATGGGGCGTCAGGATCGCTGGCGTCAGATCGTCGACGACGCGGTGCGGGTGTCGGGGCGGGCGTGGCGTCCGGAGCTGCGACCGGTCACGGCGTTCGCGGATCTGCTCGCCGAGCCGCGGGCGAGCGCGTCGTGGGTGTTCGCGATCGACGGCGCGACGGCGTACGCGCCGAGCACCTCGTCGGATCTCGAGGTCCTCGTCGGACCGGAGGGGGGCCTTTCGCCGGCCGAGGTCGAGGCGGCGCGAGAGGCGGGGTTCACTTCGGTGACCCTCGGCGAGCACACGCTCCGTACGGAGACCGCGGCGGCGGCGATCACCGCGCTCGTGATGTTGGCGTCCTGAGCGTCATTCGGGCGCTTCGACGCAGACCGGGATTCGGTGGCCGGCGCACGCTCGCGGCTCGTCGTCGGGGAGGTCGTCGGCGCACCACCGCGCCGCATCCCAGGTCAGGGTGTAGTCGCCGACGAGGAGCCGCGCGGTGATCGGTTCCGCGGCGCTCCATTCGAGCTCGAGCGGATTCGAGAAGGTGCTGCTGGCGTTTGGCTCGAGCGCGACGTCGACCGCGTCGACGGGGGTGTACGGTCGTCCGTCGAGCTCGGCGTGCAGCGTGGTCCGAATCGAACGAGCGTCCAGGAGCACCGAAGTCGGAGCGTCGATGTCGACGTGTGTTTCGAAGACGCCGAACAGGTCGACGCCGGTCCCGACGAGTTGAACGCGGTAGGCGCCCGGGAGCAGCCCGACCTGGACCGTCGCGCGACCGACCTCGAACGTCGTCGTGAAGCCTTCATGGTCCATCGAAGTCAGGCGAAGCCGGATCGGCGTCATGCCGAAGCGCAGCGGCTCCGAGTCGAGCATCAGATCGACCGTGACGACCTCGGGGCCAAGATCGATCTCGACTTCTCGATCGAGCACCGTGAGATCGACGCCTTCGAGGACGCGGGAGGGCGCGCAGGGGAGCGGTTGATCGAGGTCCGGGCACTCGGCCGGCACGAAGTAGGCGTCGTAGACCGCGGGCGCGATGTCGTCCCGACGAAAGTGAGCGTTCCCGGTCTGGGGGAACCGGCGGATGGTCATGGACACCGGGTCGACGGAGCCGGTGGGGTCGACGAGCTCGATCGAGGCACCCTCGAGGTCACCGGGGAAGTCGCCGCCGTCGTAGCGCGCGACGCCCGAGAGGCTCCGCCCGCCCCGAGGCCCCGGCGGCGCGATCACCTCGACGGTCCCTCCGACGATGTGGACGTCCCGTGCGACCCGATGAGCCACACCGACGAGGTTGATCGCGACGTCGTAGTCGCCGGGCACGACCAGCGCCTCGACGTGATCCATCCCCGTCCGAATCGTGAAGCCCACGGTCTCGCCGAGCAGCTTCGAAGTGAGGAGGACGACCACGGGGTTGTCGGCTACGACAGGGTTCGTGCCGTCCGTGAGTTGCAGCGTCGTGGTGACGGGGGCCAGATCGACCTCGGTCACGACGTCGCCTTCGATCCGCGTCGCGTCCGAGACGTAACCGACGCCGCACCCGAGCCGGTCCTGGCAGAACGGCGCGGTCGAAACGTGCACGGCGCGGTACGTCCCCGGGGCCACGTACCAGGTGTCGCTGTAGAGCTCCGGGGGCTCCGCGTCCTTCACGACGAAGAGGTACTGATTCGGGTCCCGCGGTGACTTCGGCGTGAGCGTCCACCGCGCGACCGGAACGTCCTGCGGCGCGACCTCTAGTCCGTCGATCGTCAGCGTCGTGAACGGGCTCTGGTGGAAGTGGCCGCCCTGGGAGCCCTCCGTCAGCGTGACGTCGTAGTCGCCGGGGATGACCTCGGCGGTCCACTCGACGCGTCCGTCCGACCACGTGCTCCAGTCGACCGGCATCATCACCGACGGGTCGCGCGGCAGGAGGCGGAGCCCGGTCCCCCGAAGGTCAGCGCCGTCGGGAGCCTTCGGGGTCAGGACGCCTCGGGCCGGGACCGACGCGGCCACGGGGATCGAGGCGACGTCGGAAGCGATGGTCACACACGTCGCCGCCGGGGGAGGCGGTGG
The DNA here is from genome assembly GCA_040218735.1 of Deltaproteobacteria bacterium. Taxonomy (GTDB): domain Bacteria; phylum Myxococcota; class Kuafuiibacteriia; order Kuafuiibacteriales; family Kuafuiibacteriaceae; genus JAUHYN01. Next base: position 400,918 of record JAVJQW010000012.1, on the reverse strand, counting down.
TGTGTCCTCGAGCTCCAGCGACTCTCCGGACGAGCACGCCAGCACACAACCGAGGAGCGCCCACGAGGTTTGCTTCGGGGAGACCACCGCCCTGAGCAGTGGCCGACGGCGCTTGGTTTCATTCACCGCGGTTCGACCCTTGCTGGCGCGTGCTTTGCTTCGCAAGCACGCGGAGCTGAGCGGGAGCGCCGAGATCGCGTCTTCAGCGTCGCGGATCGTCGATTCCTCCTCAGCTTTCTGAAGAATCATGACGAATTTCATTCGCGTTTTCGCTCCCCTCGCCGCCGTTTTCTTTGCGTTCGCCTGCACCGAGAAATCCAACGAACCCGGCCCCGCGCCTTCGGATGCGGGGGTGGTGCACGACGGCGGCTCCGAGCGCGACGGAGGCCCCGATCCGAGCGAGTTCGAGTGGCCGGTCGAGACGGGCCCCATCACGATCACCCCGTCCGACGCGTGGAAGAACCGCATCTCGGCGCCCGACGACGAATTTCGAAACCCCGCGCGCGACGTCGGCGACGAAATTCGTTGGGTGAAGTTCGCGGTGCTGATGCGCGACCCGTCCAAGGTCTACTTCCAGGACGGGCGCGTGTACGCCTACCACTACGATTTCGCGTCGGCGCACCTCGACCCGTTCGTCGGCCTCACGCGCGCCGAGCTCGACGCGCAGTCGCTCCACGAGGAAGGCCAGGAGGTCATCTTCGGCGCGGTGTTGTTCCCGCCCAGTCCAGACGTCGAGGAGCTCGGTGTGCAGCTCGTCCGCCAGGACGCCTATCACCCCGAGATGGTGCGCATCGTCTTCGACCTCGTGGTCGCCAGCATCGACGCCTCCGAAAACACCCAACCCTTCTACATGCCGACTTTCGAGCAGCAGGCGTCCGCGGATCAGTGGCGCGGCTGGCTCTCGGACCGCGGGGTCGAGGTGTCGAGCGTGAGCCGGTGGGGCACGTCGCTCCCGTGTTACGCGCCCGGGTGGGCCGTCGGGAAGCTCGTGCGCGTCGAGGCCGACCAGATCGACGAAGCCTACCGAACCGGCGCGCTCACCGCGGAAGACATCCTCCTCACCAACGCGGTCCCCGCCGAGATCCCGTTCGTCGCCGGCGTCCTCTCCGAGTCGCCGTCCACGCCGAACTCTCACGTCGCGATCCTCGCGCGCTCCTACGGCGTGCCCTTCGCGCAGATCGACGAAGTCCCCGCCGCGCTCGTCGGCAAGACCGTCGCGGTCGCCGCGTACGACGCCTTCACCGGCACGTGCGACGTGGAGGTCACCGACATCGACGCGCTCGACCCTGCGATGCTCGCCGCCCTGCGCGCGCTCAAGGCGCCGCCCCCGCTGACCATCCCCGCCAAGCAGTCCCTCGGCGCGATCAGCGGCTCCGTCGACGACCTCGACGATTCGGACATCGTGTACTTCGGCGGCAAGGCGGCCAACTTCGGCCTCCTGCGCGACGTCGTTCCCGATGACTCCCCGCAGGCGGTCGCGCTGTCCTTCGACCTCTGGGACGCCTTCCTCGCGCAGACGCTCCCGACCAACAAGACCCTCGCGCAGGAGATCGACGATCGCCTCGCCGGCGTCACGTTCCCGCCGAACGTCGCCGAGCTCGATGTGAAGCTCGACGAGATCCGCACGCTGATCGAGGACGCGAGCTTCACCGCCGAGCAGCGCACCGCGATCGCCGCGGCGCTCGCGCCCTTCGACCCGGCGAAGAAGATCCGCTTCCGCTCGTCGACGAACGTCGAGGACAGCGACGTCTTCTCGGGCGCCGGCCTCTACGACAGCTACAGCGGCTGCCTCGCCGACGACACCGACGCCGACGAGGAAGGTCCGAGCCAGTGCGACCCCGAGCGCGCCAAGGAGCGCGGTGTCTACCGCGCCATCAAGAAGGTGTACGCCAGCTTCTACAACGACAACGCGTTCATGGAGCGTCTGCGTCACGGCGTCGACGAGTCCCAGGTCGCGATGGGCGTGCTCGTGCACCACTCGTTCCCCGACGCGATCGAGCTGGCCAACGGCGTCGTCGTCATGGACCACGACTCCCCCACGTGGATCACCGCGCAGATCGTGAGCCAGCCGGGCGCGGTCTCCGTGACGAACCCCGAGACCGGCGCGCCGCCCGAGGTGATGAACGCGTACCTCCCGAACCAGGGTGACCCGAGCCTCGTGCTCCGCGAGCCGTCGAGCCTCGTCACGCTCGGCACGACCGTGCTGGAGGACCCGAACGAGTACTTCGCGCTCCTCGATCTCACGCGACGGGTCACCGACGCGTACGCGAGCCGCCACCCGACCCTCGATTCGTTCCTCCTCGACTTCGAGTACAAGAAGATCGAGCCGGGTGACCTCATCCTCAAGCAGGTCCGCCGCATCCCTCAGACCCGACCCAACACGACGACCCCCGCGTTCCTGCTCGGGTCGTCCGTCGAGCTGTGCACCTTCCAGGGGGAGTACGGCGACGTCTTCTCGATGCACCGCGGGAAGTCGCGCTGGACGATCGAGACCACCGCGAGCTGGCTCGACGAAGCGAGCCTCGACGCCGGGATCTTCGGTCGCGTCGCGGTCGAGCACCTCCGCGATCGGAGCCGCGTCCAGTCCGATGGTGACCTGCGCACGTTCCCGGGCGCGACCCACACGATCGACGGCACGACCCTCGTCGAGTCCTACGCGGACGACGAGATGTCCGGGGCCCGCACGTTCTCGATCGAGACACACACGGTGCGGGAGGTCGAGGACTGGCGCTCGCCGCTGTTCACCTACGACGACTTCTCGAAGTACGTGTGGATCGACTACGCGACGCCGAAGCCCCTCGTGGACTGGATGGGCTCGACGACGACGACCCAGGACGTCATCAACCTGCAGCCGTGCACCGGCCCGGACGACCTCACGCCCGCGCACATCCTCCACGAGGAGGACATCGACGGCCCCAACGGCGTCACCGTGAACACGCGCCTGTACTGGCCGCCGAACCCGACCGGCGCGATCGCGGGCTACACCGCTCCGCTCATCGCGTGGGACGCCACGACGATCACCGGTCTCACGACGAACCCGATCGTGCTCCGCGGCTGGTGGTCCCAGACCTATCGTCCCGAGCACCACAACTTCGGATCGAACTTCATCTTCGACCCGTGGCTGGAGGAGGGCATCGACAGCGCGACGCTCGACGAGCTCACGACGCTCGACATCCGCTACCTCTACATCGCCCCGGACCGCACCTTCTACGCCGTCGGTCTCGACGGCACGCTGCGCACGCTCTGATCGGTTGACTCGTCCGGCCCCTTCGCACCGAATCGAGTCGTGGCCGGACTCGGCAGCGGCGGACGGGCGAGCGCGCTCGGGATCGAGATCGGCGTCGCGATCGTCGGTGGCCTCGTCGCCGGCTACTGGGCGGACGGGCGCTTCGGCACGTCGCCCTGGCTGACGCTCGCCGGCTTCGGGTTCGGGACGCTCGTCGCGGGGCGGTGCATCTGGCGCGCCGCGGCCGAGGCGTCGAAGGAGGACTGAGTGCTCGCGAACGTATTGTTGGTCCACGTGCTGCGGCTCGCTTCGGCGGTGCTCGGGGCGCTGACGCTGTTGCTGTGGATCATCTGGGGGCAGGACCCCGCGCTCGGCTTCATCACGGGCGGGATGTTGATCGTGTTCGACGGCGTCGCGCTGACGTACCTCGTCGGGCGCCTCCTCGATCCGACGGTCTCCGGGACCACGAAGGGGGTCTTCACGCTGGTGCTCGTGGGAAAGCTCACGATCGTCGCGGGTTTATTGTGGGCGTGTCTCGCGGTCTGGGGCGTCCACGAGCTCGGTCTCCTCATCGGGTTGGGGATCGGCCTGATGCTTCTCGTGCTCGGTTTGAACCGCGGATCGACGTCGAAAGAGGGCCTCGAAGCCATCCGCGAAGCCGAGGCCCGCATCGCGCAGGAAATGGGAGACAACGAGGACGAACTAGGTTAGGTGGCGGGCGCGATGCCCGAGCACACCAGTTGGCTGAACTTCGTCCCCGGGTTCCACGAGCTGGAGCACTCCATCGAGAGCTTCGGTCCCGGGTGGCTGTTCGCGGATCCGGTCCACACCCAGCACATCGCTGCGCTCCTCCTCGTCATCCTCGTGATGCTCCTCTTCGCCCTGTCGGCTCGCGCCGGCCTGAATCGGGCGGGCGGGGACATCCTCCCGGATGCGTCGCTGACCTCGCGCAACCTGGTGGAGCTGATGATGGAGGGCCTGCTCTCGATCATGCAGTTCACGATGAGCCGTCAGGCGGCGATTCGGCACTTCTGGATCATCGGCCCGCTCGCGTTCTTCATCCTGTTCTCGAACCTCCTGGGCCTGATTCCGGGGTTCCTGCCGCCGACGGAGAACTTCAACACGACGTTCGCGTGCGGGACGATCGTGTTCATCTACTACAACTTCGACGCGTTCCGGCGCCTCGGCATGGGCCACATCGCCCACATGGCGAACCCGGTCGGCGAGCCGTGGGGCTGGTTCCTCGCGCCGCTGTTCCTCCCGGTCGAGATCATCTCGCACTGCATCCGTCCGGTGAGCCTCTCGGTTCGTCTGCTCTGCAACATCGCGGGTGACCACCTCGTGCTCGGCGTGTTCGTCGGCATCTTCCCGCTGCTCCTCCCGATCCCCTTCGTGGCGCTCGGGACGTTCGTGGCGCTGGTGCAGGTGTTCATCTTCATCCTGCTTTCGTGTGTGTACATCGGCGAGGTCGAGGCCAACGTCGAGCACCACGAGCACGCGCACGGTCACGGCCACGGCGAAGGGGCCGCGGCGCACTAAACAATCTCTTGAAAGGAACGTCGGTCTTCACTTCGACGAATCGCAACGGGTTGGTCGGTAGAGAGAAGGTAGAGGCAGCGAAGACGCGAAGCCGAAGGGACGACGATCGAACAAAGGAAAACACCATGAAGAAGTTCATTGCCTCCATCACCACCCTCCTCGCCACGCTGCTCGTCGCGGCGCCGGCCTTCGCCCAGAGCGGCGGCGGCGGCGGCGCGAAGGACTACGTGGGCTACGTCGCCCTCGCGGCCGCGCTCTGCATGGGCCTCGGCACGTTCGGTGGCGCGCTCGGTCAGGCGCGTACCGCGGCGGCCGCCCTCGAGGGCATCGCGCGTAACCCGCAGGCCGCGCCGAAGGTGCAGACCCCGATGATCATCGCCCTCGCGATGACGGAGTCCCTCGTGCTCTTCGCGCTCGTCATCGCGTTCTTCCTCCAGGGGAAGATCGTCGCGCTGTAAGGTTCACGCGAAATCGACCGGCCCCTTGGCCGGTCGCCAAGGAGCGGGCTGGCCTTCGGGGTCGCGCCCGCTTCTTTCGTTTCAGCGGCGTCGCCGCAGGAACAGCGTCAGGAACACGAGCGCGAGCAGCCCCTCGCCGCGTCGGCCGGACGCCGCGTGACAGCCGCAGCCGGAGGTATCCGCCCCCGGCGCCGTGACCAGCGCTTCCACCGACAGGTTCCCGGTCGCGCCGAGATCGTGGTGGTGCCCATTCCACGCGACGCCCTCCCGCACGCCCCGCGTTCGCCACACGAACAGGCGACCGGTGCGGGTGACCGCGACGAGCTCCAACAACCCATCGCCGTCGAGGTCCTCGACGACGGGCGTCGCCACGACCTCGTCGCCGGTGAGCTTGGCGAACCCGGGCGGGCGCGAGCCGTCGTAGGCGACCGCGCGGAGGCGGTCGGCTTCCGAGAAGAGGAGCTCTGGTCGGCCGTCGCCGTCGATGTCCGCGAGCAGCACATCGAGCTCCGAGCCGCCTTCGATCGCGCGCGGGAAGCCGGTCTCGAGGTCGCCGTCATCGTCGAACGAACCCACCGCGCGCTCCGCGACCTCCGCCGCCCCGAGGCCCCCGAGGGTCGGCACCGACGCGAGCATCAGCACCGTGCTCGGGCTGTCGCCGGCGATGCGGCCCAGCGCCACGGCGTTCGTCGCTCCGACGAGCGGGGGGCCCTCGGCCGCGACGTCCACGCCGCGCGAGGTCGAACGCGCCGTGGTCACGGTGCGCGCGCCGGTGTCGACCTGGACCGCGGCGCCGCCGAGCACGGGCGCGACGATGTCGAGGCGCCCGTCGCCGTCGAGATCTCCCAACGCGGCGGACGGTGCGAAGAAACGAGCCGGCGGAGCGACGTCCGGGACCGGCAGGCGGAGCGGCGCGTCGTCGGTGAGCGTTCCGTCCGCTTCGAACACGTAGATCTGCGTCGCCGTCGCCACGACGATCTCCGCGGCGCCGTCCCCATCGACGTCACCGATCGACGGGGTCCCGGATGCGCCGTCCACACGCTGCGGCCAACCGTCCACGACCGCCCCGTCCCGTCGTCGTACGAACACGTCGAAGCCGCGTGACGTGATGATCTCGAACGCGCCGTCGCCGTCGAGATCGAACAGCGCGGGGGACGACGTGGCGCCGAACCCGGACGCCTCGACGATCGTCCGTGAGGTCCCCGACGGATCCACGACCGTCAACGTACCTTGCAGCCCGCGGACGACGAACCACGGCCCGTCGTCCATCGCCGCGGAGAACGTCGCGAAGATCACCTCGCGCGCCCCGGTTCGCGTCGACGTCGGCGTCTGCACGTTCAGCAGCTCGGAGCGTTCGCCGAAGCGATCGTACGCGAGCAGCTCCCCGTCGACCGTCGCGACCACGACGTGCGGCGCGCCGTCGAGCTCCACGACGCGCGGTCCGCTGACCACGCCCGCGCCGACGTCCACAGGGTAGCCGGGGAGGAGCGCGAGGTCTCGGTGCACGGAGAACGCCCGCCGCGTCTCGCCGACGATCGCTTCACCGTCCATCGTGCGTCGGGTGCTCAGCTGCACCGTCACCTGGTAGGCGCCGAGCGTCCGCGCCGCCGCAGCCGTGTCCGCGAAGAGGCCGATCACGTCGAGCTCACCCTCGACCTCGGAAGAGGTCTCGATCGTCCCGCTCGCGATGGTTTGGAACGTGTCGAGCTCGGGCTCGGCGCCCGCAGCCGCCGCAAGGGTCCACGTGACACGCTCGCCGTCGGTGACTTCGACGGGCCCGGCGACGCGGAGCCGGTTCGTGGTCGTCGGATCGATCACCGCGTACCACGGCGGCGTCGTGATGCGCGCCGCGCTGGGCAGCTCGCGCCGGACGAGCGCTTCGATGGCCGCGAGCGCATCCACGCGGCCGGCGCCGGTGCGTTCGTCCCACCCGCGTCGCGTCGCGGTCGCGGGGCTCAGCGCGGGGGCCTCCGTCTCCTCCGGCCGCACGTCCTCCGCGCTCGACGTGAGGAGCGTGCGCAACGCGTCGGGCCCGACCGCGATCGGAGCGACGCCCCGCTCCGGAATCCCGCGCGCCGCCGAGGCGACCAGCGCCGCGACCCCCGCGACCACCGCGGCGCCGCCTTCGTCACAACGCCCCGGGCCGGCGAGCGCGAGGTGAGCACCGAACCCCGCGCAGGGATCCGGTGCGAGGGAGGTCGTGGCGTCCCGCGCGTCGTCGGCGTCGTAACCCACGCCGCCGACGAACAGCACGCGGTCCGGATCCCATGCGACGGGGCGGCGCGGACCGACGCCCGCCGCGGCGACGATCAAGACACCCTCGTCGATGGCGTCGTTCGTGGCCGCCGCCAGGAGCGCGGTGGCTTCGAGCGCCTCCACGAACGACGCGACGACCGTGACGCCCTGGTCACTCGCGTAGCGCAGCGCGAGCGCGAGCGGGTTCGCGAAGGCGCGTCCGCGGCGTGCCACGCGCAGGGGGAGGAGTCGACAGTCCGGGCACACCCCCGCGCCGCCGATGCCGTTGTTCGCCTGGCCGGCGATCGTTCGCGCGGCGCGCGACGCGCCACCGACGACGCCGGGGTCGTTGTCGTCGTCCACGTGATCCCAGCCGGCGATGTCGTCGACGTAGCCGTCCCCATCGTCGTCGACGCCGTTCGAGAAGATGCGCAAGATGTCTTGCGGATCGAGCAACCCGTTTCCGTTGACGTCGCCGCGGTCTGCGCGCGCAAGGAGCGTCGCGTCGATCACGCGGTCCAGCGTGGGGGCCACGGTCCCCGTCGCGTTGGTGTAGTCGCGGACGTCGAAGGCCCCGTCGCCGTTCACGTCGTGGCCGACCGCGACCGAGCTCGTCTCGGGCGCGGGCACCTCACCCGGGTCGAGCGCCCACCGACCGACGAGGTCCGCGTCGCTCCAGTCCACGCCGTCGCCGAGCGGCGCGATGACCACGGAGGGGTGCCCGGTCGTCCAGACCCACGCGCGATCCACGGCGCTGCCGACGCGCGGCTCGGCGACGTTGGACGCGCAGTCCGGGACGAAGCCGTAGAGGCCGTGCTGACCGCCGCAGCCGTCGACCCCGGGCGCGAACTCGGGGTCGTCGGGCATCGCGTCGGGGCGCGCGAACGCCTCCGCCGGCAGGTCGGTCCGGTCCGGAGGCCAGTTCGGATTGAACGCGATCGCCGTCAGCGTCACGGCCGTCAGCGCAGCGCCGAGCACGCCTGCATCATGCTTCGAATGTCTGATCGCGTGAAGCGTCGGCCGGGTGCGGCCCTTGTGCTTTCGGGGGCCGGTCCCGCACGATGGTCCGCATGAAGACGAAAGAGACCGGCGGCGCCACGCCGATGCGCGTTCAGCGCTCGCCCGTGAAGGCACCGCCGAAGACGTCGTTTGGCGCCGCCCTGCAGAAGAAGACCGAGCAGCTCGCTCAGCAGGAGCAGGAGAAGGAGCTCCTCGAGCAGGTCGGGGTCCAGATGTCTCGCTCGGTCGTCGACATGCCCGACGGCGCGAACATCGAGACCGAGAAGGTCGAAGACGAGGGCGGCGAGGGCTGGTAGCCGGCCGTCAAGGTGCGCGCGGCTCGACCCGGGCCGCGCCGCCCGTCACGTTCACGTCCCGCCGGAGCACGGGCACCTCGATGTCGTTCGCGGCGAACGCGTCCCGAACGCCGACGTGCATGCGGTTCAGCATCTCCAGATAGTTCACGCGCGTCGCCCACACCGAGAACTGAATCGAGAGGCCCAGCTCCTCCCAACCCTGGAAGATGATCAGCGGCTTCGGCTCCTGCAGGCAGATCTCGATCTTCGTCGCCGCCTCGTGCAGCACGCGCGTGACCTTCGCGAGGTCCTCGCCGTGCCCGACCATCAGTCGCATGTCGTAGCGCCGCACCGGGTAGCCGCTGAGGTTGGTGACGTTCGCCTTGAGCATCGTCTCGTTGGGGATGCGCACCGCGAGGTTCTGGAACGTCCGCACCTTCACGGAGAGCGGGTCGATCGAGGTGACCTCGCCGGTGATGTCGCCGACCGTGATGATGTCGCCGACGACGAAGTGCGACTCGAACATCAAGAAGAGCCCGCTGATCAGGTTGGACGCCGACGCCTGGGACGCGAAGCCGAGCGCGACGGTGAGGATGCCAGCCGCGCCGAACAGCACGGACAGATCGATGCCCAGCAACGACAGCGTCCAGATCACCGTGATGATCACGAGCCCGTAACGCAGCGCCGAGCGCACGATCAGGCTCTGCTGGGGCTGCATCTTCAGGTGGCGGATGCGTCGCGGGACGAAGATCGCGAGCGCGAGGCCCACGATGAACACGACCCCGGCGCGCAGGACGGCACGCAGGCCGTCGATGCCCATGAAGTCCGCGATGGTCTCGACGAGCTCGTTCACGTCACCCTCCCATCCCCGCGAACAGCGAAGTGAACGCACGCACCACGAGGTTGGACTCCGACGCCTGGCGCGCGCGTGTCACGAGCTTGGCTTCCGGAGCGGCACCGGGGCGCGTCGCGTCGAGGCGCAGCGCCGCGAAGTCGTCGCCGGACTCGCGCAGCAGACCGACGTCCTGCGTCCAGAAGGCACCGGTGCGCGCACGGTAGAGATCGAGCCGGGGCATCGGCAGCGACACCTCGACGAAGTCGAGCGGCTGCGGCGAGCGGTTCTCGATGATCACGCGGGTGTGCGCGCGGTGCGGGCGGATCTGGAGCTCGTCGACGCTCGTTCGGCAGAAGGTCCGCGTCGCGTACGCGAGCTCACCGTGTTTGTTCGGCGGGCCGAACCAGGTGTCCGAGAGACGAAACGTCGGAATCTCGGTGAGCAGCGCCTCGTCCTGACCGTAAGACACGTGCACCCAGAGCGGCGCCGTCACGTAGACGACGGACGCCTCCCCCGGCGGGACGACGAACGGGTGCTCCGGGCGCGTGACCACCGCGCGGTCCGCGAGCTGCGGCGTCAGCGTGAGGCGACACGACGGGTTCGAGACGCCGAAGCGACGCACGGTCTCCGTCCCCAGCAGGTCGTGGGGCGGCATGGGCACCTCGACCTCGACACCGGACGTCAGCGGATCGTCGGCGTATTCGTGCGCGAGCCGCCACTCGTGGCCCTTGCGCGCGACGTGCAGCGTCAGCGGACCGATGCGCCACCGACCCATCTGGTCGACCGGCACTTCCTTCGTCCCCCACGGGTCCTGCACGCCGGCCACGTAACACGACGACCGGGGCTTGCGAAGCCGTTCGACGCCTTGCACTGCCTCAACCCGGGGCGATCCACCGGACGCGCGCTTCAGCTCGACCCACAGCGCGCCGAGTTCGAGTGAAGGCGTGCATCGGCTTCTCCAAAGGCAGCTGCGAAAACTCGGGCTCGGCGACGACCCTCCGGACGCGGCGGCTTGGGCGACGCTCCTCGCGCGCATCAGCGACGCGTACACCCAGAATGACCAGGAACGTTATCTGCGCGAGCGCGCCCAGTCACTGGCGGAGCGGGAGCTGACGACGCTGGCGGACGACCTCGAGCTCGCTCGCGACGAAGCGCTCGCCGGCGCTCGCGCGAAGTCGGAGTTCCTCGCGAACATGAGCCACGAGATTCGGACTCCGCTGAACGGCGTGATCGGACTGGCTTCGCTGCTCCGGGTGACGGAGCTCGATGAAGAACAAGCCGAGTACGTCCAAGGGATCGGAAGCTGCGCCGACGCGCTGTTGACCGTGCTCAACGACATCCTCGATCTCTCGAAGCTCGAGGCGGGGCACGTCCACCTCGAACAGATCGACTTCGATCTCGTCCGCCTGACCGACGACCTCGTGGACATCCTGGGCGCTACGGCGCGCAAGAAGGGGTTGGACCTCGTCGTCGTGACCCCGCGGACGGTCTCCAGCTGGGTTCGGGGGGATCTCGTCCGCGTTCGCCAGATCCTGCTGAACCTCCTCAGCAATGCGGTGAAGTTCACCGAGCGAGGGCACGTCACACTCACCGTCGCGTCCACGGAGGCCGAAGGGGAGGACGTCGACCTCACGTTCTCCGTCGAGGACACGGGCATCGGAATGTCCGAGGACCAGATCGACCGCCTCTTTCAGCCCTTCACTCAGGCCGACGCATCGACGACCCGTCGCTTCGGTGGGACCGGCTTGGGCCTCGCCATCTGTGCGGGTCTCGTCGAGCAGATGGGGGGCTCGATCACCGTACAGAGCGAGGAGGGCGTCGGTTCGACCTTCGTGGTTCGCCTGCGCCTCGAGCGCGGTCACCGAGAACGCCCACCCTCGACGCTCGACATTGCCTTCGAAGGGCAGCGCGCGCTCGTCGTCGACCGCTCGGCCATCGTCCGTGCGGGCTGCGTCGAGCTGCTGTCCGCGTGGGGCATCGAACCCGTCGCCGTGGCGAGCGCCGCGGAGGCGCTGACCTATGCCGAGCAGTGCAGTGCGCCGTTCGGGCTCGTGATCCTCGAACACGAAGCCGAAGACGACGCGGCTCGGCAGTTCGTCCACGCCCTCCAGAGGATCGAGGGCCACGCGGACGCCTCGGTCGTGCTCTCGACGCGGAGACCCTCGACCGCACCGAGGAACGATCGGCTGTTTGCGGGGGTACTCCACAAGCCCGTCAAGCAAGCCAGCTTGCACCGCGCCGCCACGACGACGCTCGGCACTGCGCCGGTCAAGCGTTCCATACCGGTCGACGAGCTCGCGCCCGGCCACGAAGCGCCCCTCGACGTCCTCCTCGTCGAGGACAACAAGGTGAACCAGCTCGTGACGACGCGCATCCTCGATCGCGCGGGGCACGCGGTCGTCGTGGCCGAGAACGGGGTCGTCGCGGTGGAGCGTGCACGTGAGCGCCCCTTCGACGTGATCCTCATGGACTGCCAGATGCCGGTGCTCGACGGCTACGCCGCGTCGCTCCGGATTCGGGAGACGGAGCACAACCACGACACACCGATCATCGCCCTCACCGCCAACGTGATGGAGGGCGACCGCGAGCGGTGCCGCGAGGCGACGATGGACGACTACATCGCCAAACCCGTCCGTTCCCAAGAGCTGCTCGAGACCATTCGCCGCCACACGAGCGATGAGCTCCCGCTCACGCTGAAGGAGTCCGCATGAAGACCAAATCGTTCACGATCCAAGCCGACGCTACGACGGTCGCCGACGAAGTCGCGGCGCTCGACGGTCCCAACACTCTGGTCCTCGCCTTCGCGACCGACGGCCTCGACGGGAGTGAACCGGCCTGGCGTGCGCTGCAGAAGGCCTTTGGCAGGTCGAAGATCCTGGGCTGCTCGACCGCCGGAGCCATCGGGGCCGGTACGCTTCAGGAACGTGGCATCGTCGTCGCGGTGGCGTGTTTCGAGCGCACGACGTTGCGGCTCGTCAGCGTCGCGCTCGCCGACGCATCGGAGTCCTTCGACGCGGGGCGCCGCCTCGTCGACGAGCTCGTCGGGGAAGACCTCCGCGGCGTCTACGTGCTGTCCGATGGGCGCGACGTGAACGGTTCGAAGCTGACCGAAGGCATGTGCGCGTCCGCGCCCACCGACGTCGTGATCACCGGAGGCCTCGCCGGCGACGGTGATCGGTTCGAGGAGACCTGGATCGTCGTCGACGGCGAGCGGCGGAACAAGAGCGTCGCGGGCGTCGGCTTCTACTCCGATGCGCTCGAGCTCGGCCACGGCTACGGGAGCGGTTGGGATGGCTTCGGGATGCGGTGGCGCGTGACCCGCTCCGAGGGCAACGTGTTGTACGAGCTCGACGGGCGCCCGGCGCTGGAGGTCTACAAGGAGTACCTCGGCGAGCTCGCGGCGGGGCTGCCTGCGAACGCGCTGCTGTTTCCGCTCGCGATGAAGGCGGAGGGCGACGAGCCCGTCGTGCGGACCGTGCTCGCCATCGACGAAGCGCAGCAGTCGATGACCTTCGCCGGGGACATCCCGGAGGGCGTTCGTGTCCGTCTGATGCGGGCGAGCCTCGAAGGTCTGATCGACGGTGCGATGGTCGCGGGACAGCAGACCTCCGAGCGCATCATCGACGTTCAGGGGGACTCGCTATCGATCGCGGTGAGCTGTGTGGGGCGCCGCCTGGTGCTCGGAGAGCGTGTCGAGGAGGAGGTCGAGTCGGCGCTCGACGAGCTGCCGGCCGGGACGACGCTCGTCGGCTTCTACTCCTACGGTGAGCTGTCTCCGCATCGCGCTGGTCCTTGCCAGCTCCACAACCAGACGATGACGCTCACGACGCTGTTCGAGCGCGCGGCCTGAGCTGCGCGGTCCACCAGGTCTCGGTCGCGACGTTCAGATCCACCGGACCCTCGATCCCGTCGACACGCGCGCGGCAGTGGTACTGCCACAGCGACCACGTTCGCTTGGGCTCGGTGTAGACGGACCGGATCCAGATCGGGAGCCCGAGGGTGTCGACGGGGTAGAGCGCGAGGAGCTCCTCGGTCACGTAGAGCACCGGCGGCTCGCCGTAGCGGGCTTCGATCGTGTCGACGAACGTCGTGAGCTCGTTGCGCAGCTCGACCCACGAGGGGCGGCGCGTACAGTTGCCGCCGAATTCGAGATCGACGGCCATCGGGAGCTCCGCGTCGGTCGGGACCACGGCGGCGAAGTTGTCCGCCTGAACGCGCCCGGAGCGGCAGAACGTGAAGAAGTGGTACGCCCCTCGCGGGAGCCCGGCGCGGCGCGCGCCGTCGAAGTTCTCCGCGAAGCGCGTGTCGCGGTGATCGCCCCCTTCGGTCGCCTTGACGTAGACGAAGTCGACGCCCGCGACCCGCGACCAATCGATCCGGCCCTGGTGATGAGACACGTCGAGACCGCGGATCGGGTAGGTCGCGCGCGACGGCGCGTTGAACCAGACGACGCCACGCTCGAGGAGCTGCAACACGCCGTAGGGCAACGCGAGCACGACGAGGCCTCCGATCCACCAGCGCACGTAAAGACAACGGTCTGGCGCGCGAACGACATTTCCCTCGGACTGCGCCATCGGCTACAACCGCGGCCGATGGTCGACGTCCTGCACGGTGCCGCTTCCGTCGACCCGCCGCTGGACGGCTCCGTCGTCACACTCGGCGCGTTCGACGGCGTGCACCTGGGGCACCAGGCGTTGATCCGCCGCGCCGTGGACGCCGCGAAGCAGCTCGGTGTCCCGTCCGTCGGCTACACGTTCTACCCGCACCCCGCGAAGATCATCGCGCCGACGATGGCGCCGAAGCTCTTGGTGTCGATCGAGCGTCGCGCCGCCTTGATGCGCGCGGCGGGGTTGGACCACGTGCTCGTCGAGCCGTTCGACGCCGCGTTCGCGCAGGTCACCGCCGACGCGTTCGTCGCGAACTACCTCGTACGTGCGCTCCACCCGAGACACGTCGTCGTCGGGTTCAACTTCTTCTACGGCCACAAACGGGGCGGCGACACGAACCACCTGAAGGCGAGCGGCGCGAAGCACGGGTTCGAGGTCGAGGTCGTGGAGCCCGTCGAGAGCGGCACCGTCGTCGCGTCGAGCACGGCGATCCGGGAGTACCTCCTGGAGGGCAACGTCGCCGCGGCGCACACGTTGCTCGGCCGTGACTTCGCACTGGCGGGGACGGTCGTCGAAGGGGACAAACGGGGACGCACGATCGGCTTCCCGACCGCGAACCTGAGCCCCGACTCGGAGCTGCTCCCGGCGAACGGCGTGTACGCGACGCGCGTCCGCTACGAGGGGGCGCTTCACGACGCCGTGACGAACGTCGGCGTGCGCCCGACCTTCGACGGGACCCGCCCCACCGTCGAGACCTTCCTCCTCGATTGGTCCGGGGATCTGTATGGGCGACTGATCGAGGTCGACTTCGTGGCGCGCCTTCGGGACGAGCGCCGCTTCGACGGCATCGACGCCCTGAAGGCGCAGCTCGCCCGCGACGTCGACGCCGCGCGCGCCGCGCTCGGAGCCTGAGCCGTGCGACGCCTCCTCGCAGTGATCGGGCGGGACGTCTCCCAGTCCTTGTCGCCGCGGATCCACCGCGCGGCGGCCGAGGCGCTCTCGCTCGACGTCGCCTACGTCCCGATCTCCGTCCGCGACTCGACGCACTTCGGGCTCGCGGTGGATGCGCTGCGGTGCATCGGCGCGCTCGGCGCCAACGTGACGATCCCTTACAAGGCGCCCGCGTTTGCGCTCGCCGACAACGTCTCCAACACGGCGCGGCAGATCGGGGCGGTCAACACGCTCACGTTTGCGTCCGACGGGCGGATCCAGGGGGACAACACGGACGGCCCCGGGCTGCTCCGGGTCCTCTCGCAGCTCCCGCCGGGGGTCTTCGACCGGGTGCAGATCCTCGGTTCGGGGGGGGCGGCGAAGGCCGCGGCGTGGGCGGTCGCCCAGCTGAACACCGGTGCCGTCCACGTGACGGCGCGGCGGGGGGCCGAGGCCGTGGCCGACCTCGCGGGGGGGACGGCCCACCCGATGGAGCCGATCGACGGGGTCACCCTGGTGATTTCGGCGATCCCCGGCGACGGGGACCTGGCCAAACGGGTCCTCGAAGCCTGGGTGGACGACGGTCAGCGCCCGATCGTGTGCGATCTTGCGTACGGAGGCGTCGACCGCGAGAGCCCCCTCGCGCTCCTGGCCCGTTCCGCGGGTCTGACGGCCTTCGACGGGCGCGCGATGCTCGCGGAGCAGGGCGCCCTCTCCCTCAGCCTGTGGACCGGCGGGGAGCTTTCGCGCATCCGCGAGGCGATGCGGGCTTCGCTCGCACTCCCACCCCATTTTGACTCCCACCCTGGGCGAGATTAGCCTCGCCTCTCCTATGCCGGGTCGTCTGGGCGAGCTGCTCGTTCGCGAAAACCTGATCACGCTCCAGCAGCTTCAAAAAGCGCAGGAGGAGCAACGCAAGGGCGGCGGCCGTCTGGGCTTCAACCTCACGAAGCTCGGGTACATCGAAGAGAGCGAGCTGACGCAGTTCCTCTCCAAGCAGTACGGCGTCCCTTCGATCAACCTGTCGGAGTTCGAGATCGATCCGGAGGTGATCAAGCTCGTGCCGCAGGAGGTCGCCGAGAAACACCAGGTCATCCCGGTGAACCGCGCGGGCGCGTCGCTGATCGTGGCGATGGCGGACCCGTCGAACATCTTCGCCATCGACGACCTGAAGTTCCTCACCGGCTACAACATCGAGGTCGTCGTCGCGTCGGACGGCGCGATTCGCGAATCGATCGAGAAGTACTACGGCGGTCGGCAGGGCGCGACCGAGCTCAACTACGACGAGGTGATGGCCGAGTTCGACGAGGACGAGATCGAAGTCGGCGGTGAAGACGACTCGGTGAACGTCGTCGACCTCGAGCGCTCCGCGGAGGACGCACCGGTCGTCAAGCTGGTGAACCTGATCCTGATCGACGCGATCAAGAAGGGCGCCTCGGACATTCACATCGAGCCCTACGAGAAGGACTTCCGCGTCCGCTACCGTATCGACGGCGTGCTCTACGAGATGATGAAGCCGCCGCTGAAGCTCAAGAACGCGATCACGTCGCGCGTGAAGATCATGTCGCAGCTCGACATCGCCGAGCGACGACTCCCGCAGGACGGTCGCATCAAGCTCAAGCTCGGCAAGGGCCGCGAGATGGACTACCGCGTCTCGTGTCTGCCGACGCTGTTCGGCGAGAAGATCGTGCTGCGGCTCCTCGACAAGGGGTCCTTGCAGCTCGACATGACGAAGCTCGGCTTCGAGCCGAAGCCGCTCGCGCTCTTCAAGTCGGCGATCAAGAAGCCCTACGGCATGGTCCTGGTGACGGGTCCGACGGGGTCGGGCAAGACGACGTCGCTGTACTCCGCGCTCTCCGAGCTCAACAAGTCGACGGTGAACATCAGCACCGCCGAGGACCCGGTCGAGTACAACCTGCACGGCATCAACCAGGTGCAGATGCACGACGAGATCGGCCTGAACTTCGCCGCGGCCCTGCGCGCCTTCCTGCGCCAGGACCCGGACATCATCATGGTCGGCGAGATTCGTGACTTCGAGACGGCGGAGATCTCCGTGAAGGCCGCGTTGACGGGGCACTTGGTGTTGTCGACGCTGCACACGAACGACGCCCCGTCGACGGTCTCGCGTCTGCTCAACATGGGTATCGAGCCGTTCCTCGTGACCGCCTCGGTGAACCTCATCATGGCCCAGCGTCTCGCGCGTCGAATCTGCGCGGACTGCAAGGGCCCGATCGACGTGCCCGAGAGCGCGCTGCTCGACATCCAGGTCAAGCCGCAGGACATCGGCACGTTCCAGGTCTTCAAGGGCCAGGGCTGCGCGACGTGCTCCGAGACCGGCTACAAGGGCCGCGTCGCGGTGTACGAGGTCATGGACTTCACCGAAGAGCTGAAGGAGTTCGTGATCAACGGCGCCTCGGCTGCGGAGATCAAGGCGGAGGCGATCCGCCTCGGCATGCAGACCCTCCGCATGGCCGCCGTGAACAAACTCAAGGACGGCGTCACGACCATCGAAGAGGTCACGCGCACCTCGGCCTCCGACTGACCTCGGGCGCGCACTGAACGCCCGCGCCTCTTTTGGCACTATCGAAGGCGTGCACCGCTACGTCTTCGCCGCCGCGCTGATCGCCTTCACCTCCGCGTGCAGCGGAGGCGAAGACGGTGGCGGCGATTCCGGGCCCGGCGTCGTCCGCGACGGAGGGCCGCGGGACGCTGGCGCGCCGCGCGACGGGGGCGCGCGCGATACGGGGATCGTCCGGGACGGGGGACGTCGCGACGCCGGCGTGACGCGCGACGGTGGTCCGCGCGACGCGGGCGCGATGCGCGACGGTGGTCCGCGCGACGCGGGCACGATGCGCGACGGTGGTCCGCGCGATGGCGGTCCGCGGGACGCGGGGTCGATGCGCGACGGCGGCGCGGTGCGCGACGGCGGTGCGCCCGACTCCGGCGTCGTCGACGCCGGCACGCCCGACGCCGGGCCGAACGGAGGGGGCGTCGCGGCGTGCCTCGGCGTCACATCCCCGGCGCGCATCGACCGCGGCCCGGACGGACAGACCCATCCGTTCGGACCGGCGACCTTCATCGCGCTCAGCGGCAACGGCCAACGTGTCGCGACCTGGCAGGGCGCCGACGAGCTCGGCGTGTGGCACGACCTCGAGCCGTTCCACAACATGCCGCCGTTCGTCTCCGTGCGCGACCTCGCGAGCGGCGAACAGTACGCGCTGCCGAACGGCGGGCCGGCCGGCGCGTTCACGACCGCCGGCGACCTGTACTTCCACCCGCAGGGCAACGGCGTCGCGTCTTTCGACTGGGCGACGCGCAGCTCCACGATGCGCGTCGGCGGCTTCAACGCGACCATCACCGCGTTCGACGTCGACGACGCGGGGGTTCGCGTGGTCTTCGAGACGACCGCGAGCAACGTCGTGCCGACGGGGACGGGGATCGCCGACATCTACGTGGAGGACGGCTTCACGATCACCCGCGTCAGCGAAGCCGCGAACGGCGCGCCCGGTAACGGCGCGTCGCGCGCCGCGAAGATCAGCGGCAACGGGCGGTACGTCGTGTTCCGCTCCGTCGCGAACAACCTCGTCGCGGGTGACACCAACGTCGTCGAGGACGTGTTCCGCTACGACGTGATGACGGGCGCGCTCGTGCGCGTCAGCGTCGACGCGTCCGGCAACGAAGCGAACGGACACGCGGTCGGTGCGCTGTTCGTGACGGCCGACGGCAACGAGGTCTTCTTCCGCTCCGAGGCGAGCAACCTCGTCCCCAACGACAACGACGGCGCCGCCAACTACTTCGTGAAGGACGTGACCACGGGGGCGATCGAGCGCCTCCCGCAGCAGCAGCTCGTGCGTGCGATCGATCCGACGGGTCGCTACCTCGTCGTCGACGACTTCACGCTCTCGACGCTCGAGGACCGCGTCGCCCAGACGACCACGCCGCTGCACAGCACCTACGTCGCGTCGGCGGCCGCCTTCAGCGATGACGCATCACTCGTCGCCTACGACGTTCGTTTCTTCGACGTCGGGGTCTTCGGCCGCGACAACCCGCTCGCGACGAGCCCCGCGGTGACGGCGTGTGGCGGACCGCTCCCCGCCGGACCGGCCGGCTGGCGTTTCAAGAACGCGTACTCGCTCCCGTCGGTGGCGTACGACGTCTCCGTCACCGCGGCGGGTTCGGACGGGTGGCTGTGGTGGGGCGACGACGGCGTCGGCATCAACGCGACCTACCTCGTCTACGACGACGTCACGCGGCAGTTCGCCAACGTGAACATCCCCGGCGCGCAGCAGCTCGGCGCGAACCACTCCGCGGTGTGGACCGGCGATCGTCTGGTCTTGTTCGGCGGCCGCATCCCCTCCAGCGGGATCGTGCAGGACGACGCGTTCGTCGTGGACCCGACCTTCCTGACGTTCACCGCCGCCGCGACGGCGGGCCGGCCCGCGGCGCGCGACCGCCACGGCGCGGTGTGGACGGGCCTCCACATGATCGTGTGGGGCGGGCGGTCGGGCACCGCAGCGCTCGCCGACGGCGCGCGTTACGATCCCGTCCTCGACCAGTGGAGCCCCGTCAGCACCGTCGGCGCGCCCGCCGCGCGGAGCGACCACATCCAGGTCTGGACCGGCTCCGAGGTGATCGTCTGGGGCGGCTCCGCCGGTGCGAGCGGCGGACGTTACGATCCGGTCACGGACACGTGGACCACGATGGCGACCGCCCAGAGCGTCACGGCGCCCACGGGGGCGTGGACGGGTACGTACCTCGTGATCTGGGACGGCGCTGCAGGAGCCCGCTACGACCCGGTGACGAACGCCTGGGCGCCGATCAGCGCGGTCGACGCGCCCGTCGGCGTCGACCCGGTGCACGTCGTCGCGGACGGCTACGTCGTGGTCCTCGTGGACGGCGCCGCCGGAGCGTACGACCCGGCGACCGACGCGTGGATTCCGATCCCCGTCGCGCCATACGACACGGTCGGTCACGACGTCGCGGGCCCGCCGCGCGCGGTGGACCTGGGGACGGACATCTGGATCGTCGGGCCCGTCCGGACCGCGCGGCTCGGGCCGGTCGTCCCCTGACCGGGCGCCGATCTGGCGACGCCGCCCGGCTGCCACTATAGTCCCGAGCAGTCGTGGCGAACCTGCACCAGCTCCTCAAGGCGATGATCGAAAAGGGGTCCTCGGACCTCCACATCACGACCGGCGCGCCGCCGCAGCTGCGCATCGACGGACGGTTGGTGCCGCTGAAGACGCCGCCGCTGACGCCGGTCGAGACGAAGCAGCTCTGTTACTCGATCCTCACGGACGCGCAGAAGCACCAGTTCGAGGAAGAGAACGAGCTCGACCTGTCATTCGGTGTGAAGAACCTGTCGCGCTTCCGCGCGAACGTCTACATGCAGCGCGGCGCGGTCTCGGGTGCGTTCCGAACCATCCCGTTCAAGATCATGTCGTTCTCGGAGCTGGGGCTCCCGGACGTGGTCGGTGACCTCGCCGGCAAGCCGCGCGGGCTGATCCTGGTCACCGGGCCCACGGGCTCGGGCAAGTCGACGACGCTCGCGTCGATGGTCGACAAGATCAACAACGAGCGCCACGAGCACATCCTCACCGTCGAGGACCCGATCGAGTACCTGCACCCGCACAAGAACTGCATCGTGAACCAGCGCGAGGTCGGCGCCGACACGGACTCGTTCAAGAAGGCGCTCAAGTACGTCCTGCGTCAGGACCCGGACGTCATCCTGGTCGGCGAGATGCGCGACCTCGAGACGATCGAAGCGGCGCTCGTCATCGCCGAGACCGGTCACCTCGTGTTCGCGACGCTCCACACCAACTCGTGCGTGCAGACGATCAACCGCGTGCTCGACGTGTTCCCGCCGTACCAGCAGCCGCAGGTCCGCGCGCAGCTGTCGATGGTGCTCGAGGGGGTGCTCTCCCAGACCCTCATCCCCAAGGCGTCGGGGGCGGGGCGTGTTCTGGCGGTGGAGGTGATGGTGCCGAACATGGCGATCCGAAACCTCATCCGTGAGGACAAGGTGCACCAGATCTACGGTCAGATGCAGATCGGCCAGTCGCGGTTCGGGATGCAGACGATGAACCAGGCGCTGGCGTCGCTGATCTCGCGCCGTCTCATCAGTATCGACGAGGGCCTGCTGCGGAGCGCGGACCAGGATGAGCTTCGGCAGATCCTCTCCGGGGCGCAGCCGAACAACCCGCAGCCGCAACGGCAGCAGCGCTGAGGTAGGTGGGGGAGCCCCCCCTACATGCGCTTTCTCGGCAATGGTTTTGCGGGTCTCGCCGGGGCCCGATAGACTGTCATCCGGTCGAGCGGCACGCCGCGTCGGCTACGAGGGAAGACGATGCCAGTTTTCATTTGGGAAGGAAAAACGCGTCAAGGTGAGGCGCGCGCCGGGACCATGGAAGCCGCGAACGCGGACATGGTGATCGAGCGCCTCAAGGCGCAGCAAATCCAGGCGTCCAAGGTCAAGAAGAAGCCGACCGAGATCCACATCAAGATCGGTACGGGCATCTCGCCGAAGGAGGTCGTGGTCTTCACGCGCCAGTTCGCGACGATGATCGACGCCGGTCTCCCGCTCGTTCAGTGCTTGGAGATCCTCGGATCCCAGCAAGCCAACGTGCACTTCGCGAAGGTGATCAGCACCGTGAAGAACGACGTCGAGTCCGGCTCGACGCTCGCGGACGCGCTCGGCAAACACAACAAGGTCTTCGACGATCTGTACGTGAACCTCGTCGCCGCCGGTGAGGTCGGCGGTATCCTCGACACGATCCTCAACCGTCTCGCGACGTACATGGAGAAGAACCTGAAGCTAGCGCGGCAGGTGAAGGGCGCGATGGTCTACCCGTCGGTCGTCCTCCTGGTCGCCGGCGCGGTGACGGCGGTCCTCCTCATCTGGGTCATCCCGGTCTTCGAGAAGATGTTCCGTGACTTCGGCGGTTCGCTGCCGGCGCCCACGCAGTTCGTCATCGACCTCTCGAACGGTCTGCGCGCGCAGATCATCCCGACGATCATCGGAATCGTCGCGCTGATCGTGATCTACAAGCTCATCGGCCGCACGCCGAAGGGCCAGCTCATCTATCACTCCATCACGCTGAAGGCGCCGGTCATCGGGCCGCTGTTCCGCAAGGTCGCGGTCGCGAAGTTCACGCGTACGCTCGGTACGATGATCTCCTCGGGTGTGCCGATCCTCGACGCCCTTCAGATCACCGCGCGCTCCGCCGGTAACAAGGTGATCGAGAACGCGATCATGTACACGCGTGAGCGCATCTCCGAAGGTCGCACGATGGCCGACCCGCTCGCCGAGACCGGCGTGTTCCCGCCGATGGTGGTGCAGATGATCGCGGTCGGTGAGTCCACCGGTGCGATGGACTCCATGCTCCAGAAGATCGCCGACTTCTACGAAGAAGAAGTCGACGCCGCGGTCGCCGCGCTCACCAGCCTCATCGAGCCCCTCATGATGGTCGTCCTCGGTATCCTTCTCGGTGGTCTGATCATCGCGATGTATCTCCCCATCTTCGAGATGGCCGACAACATCCAGTAGCCGGAAGTCGAGGACCTACGGGTGGTCGGACCCACTCGACTCACAGAACGCGCAGATCGAACCGGCTCCCTTCGGGGGGTGCCGGTGGTCTCCGTCGAGCCCATGGACGGGCACGACGTCGAGGAGGAGTTCAAACGGAACCTCCTCCTCGTCGCGTGGATCCGCGTCGTCGTCGTCAGCGTCTCGCTGATCGTCATCTTCGCGCTGGTGCAGCTCAACCCGCCCTGGGAGGCATCGCAAATCCAGTCGTGGCAGTACGCGCTGATCGGCACGACGTACGGCCTCTCGATCGTCTACGCGTTGGCGCTTCGCTACGGGAAGGCGGCGCTCCTCCTCGCGTACGCGCAGATCGGGCTCGACGCGCTGATCGTGTCGGTGCTCGTGCTGATGACGGGGGGCGTCGAGTCGGTCTTCGGCTTCGCCTACGTCTTCTGCATCCTCGGCGGCGCCGTCACGCTGTACCGACGCGGCGGGCGGCTCGCGGTGGTCGTGACGATCGGCATGTACGGCGCGGTGATCGCGGCGCAGATGCTCCAGCTGCTCTCCGTGCTCCCCGTCGTGCGCCCCACGAGCGCGCTCATTTCCCTCGCGGTGCACGCGGTCGGGATGGCCGCCGTCGCCGAGCTGTCGAGCACCCTGGCGCAGAAGCTCCGCGACACCGGCCGCGCGTTGGCGGAGAAGGAGGTCGACTACGAGCAGCTCCAGCAGATGCACGCGGCGATCCTCCGGTCGCTTCCGGCGGGGCTCGTCACCGTCGACGCGGGCGGCACCATTCGCTACGCGAACGACGCCGCGGTGAACATCCTGCGGATCTCGCTGCGCGACCTCGTCGGGCAACCGCTGGAGGTCGTGGTTCCCGGCATGCGAAAGGCCTGGGTCCGATGGTCGGAGGATCCGATCGCCGGCCGCGAACGGCACGAGACCAGCTACGAACGGGCGGAGGGCGTGCGGCTTCGGCTCGGCTTCTCGTTCGCGCCGCTCGACATCGTGCACGGTAAGGTGTCCGGGACGATCGTGGTGTTCCAGGACGTGACCGACATCGTGATGCTGAAGGAGGCGGTGGAGCGCGCCGAGCGCCTCGCGACCGTCGGTAAGTTCGCGGCGGGGCTCGCGCACGAGGTGCGGAACCCGCTCGCGTCGATGTGTGCGTCGATCGACGTGCTGTCGTCGACGCTCGAGCCGCCGCCGCCGTTGCAGCGGTTGATGTCGAACGTCGTCGAGGAGGCGGATCGGCTCAACCGGCTCATCACCGACTTCCTCGCGCTCGCGCGTCCGCGTTCGTTGCAGCTCGAGCGACACGAACTTGGCGCCATCGTCGAGAGTGTGCTGGAAGTGTTCCGGCAGGAGGCGGCGCACGTGACGATCGAAACGGAGATCGATGCGGGCGTGGTCGCGATCGTCGACGAGGATCTGTTGCGTCAGGTGTTGTGGAACCTCGTTCGCAACGCCGCCGACGCGCTTCGTCCAGCGGGCGGGACGCTCTGGGTCCGGGTCGCGCTCAACGGCGAGGAGCCGGTCATGACCGTGGAGGACGACGGACCCGGGATGAGCTCCGAGCAGCTGCGCAGGGTCTTCGATCCGTTCTACACGACCAAGGCCGGCGGCTCCGGGCTCGGGTTGGCGATCTCCCACTCGATCGTGGAGGCCCATGGCGCGGCGCTCGACGTCACGAGCGCGGAGGGGGAAGGGACGCGCGTGACGATTCGTTTCAAACCACCGAGTGAACAAGTCGCGGTCGATACCTCCGATATTGGTGGGATGATGGCCTCGATGAGGGGGGTCTGATGGGGCGCGTGCTGATCGTCGACGACGAGCGCGGGATTCGTGACGTCCTCGAGGTCCTCGTCTCGAAAGAGGGCCACGCGGTGACGTTGGCGGCCTCCGTCGACGAGGCCGTGCGGCACATGGGGAGCGAGGTCTTCGATCTCGTCATCACCGACCTTCGTCTCGAGCCGGACGGTGACGGCATCGACGTCATCGTCGCGTCCCGCCGGATGACACCGCCGCCCGAGGTGATCGTGATGACCGCCTTCGGTACGCGCGAGCGAGCGCAGCGTGCGATCTCCGAGGGAGCTTCGTTCTATCTGGAGAAGGGCCCGCACTTCGCGGCGGACATGCGTGTGCTCGTGGCGCAGGCGACGAACAAACGTCGGCTCCAGGCGGAGAACGAGCAGCTGCGACGCGAGCTCGTCGAAAAATACAGTGTCGGTGGGATCGTCGGGAAGAGCCCGCTGATGCGCGAGGTGCTCGACATCGTGGATCGCGTCGCGTCGCTCAAGGCGACGGTGCTCGTGACCGGCGAGAGCGGGACGGGCAAGGAGCGCATCGCGAAGGCGCTGCACTACGGGAGCGCGCAGCGCACCGGGCCGTTCATCGCGGTGAACTGCGGCGCGATCCCGGAGAACCTGATCGAGTCGGAGCTGTTCGGTCACAAGAAGGGTGCGTTCACCGGGGCCGACGAGGATCGCGAAGGGCTCTTCGCGGCGGCGCGCAACGGGACGTTGTTCCTCGATGAGGTCGGTGAGCTCCCGCTGACGCTGCAACCGAAGTTGCTGCGTGCGCTGCAGGAGCGGAAGGTCAAGGCGCTCGGCGCGGTGGAGGAGACGGACGTCGACGTCCGCATCATCGGCGCGACGAACCGCGACCTGGAGGAGGAGGTGGCGTCGGGCCGCTTCCGCGAGGATCTCTTCTTCCGTTTGAACGTCGTGCAGATCGATCTGCCGCCGCTGCGGCAGCGTCGCGAAGACATCCCGCTGCTCGCCGAGACGTTCCGCGAGAAGTACGCGCGTGAGTACGAGCGTGACGTGAAGTCGATCGACGCGCAGGCGTTGGAGCGCCTGCTGTCGTTTCACTATCCGGGGAACATTCGGCAGCTCGAGAACGTCATCGAGCGGGCCGTCGCGCTGTCGACGGGGCCGGTGCTCACGCTGCGCCAACTGCCCTCCGAGATCGCGTCCGCCGAATCGGTCCCCACGCGTGTGTTCAACGTAGCGACGGATGCGCCGTTTCCCGACGAGGGCATCGATCTGGAACGGATGCTGGAAGACTTCGAATATCGGCTGATTTCGACGGCGTTGGAGAAGGCCGGTGGCGTGAAGACGAAGGCGGCCGAGCTGCTCGGGGTGTCCTTTCGGCAATTTCGATACAAACTAGGCAAGTACGAGAAGCGAAAGGGCTGAGCATGGCAACGAACAGCATCGTAGGTTGGATCTGGCTCGGGGGTGTCCTCGGCGTCATCGGCTACGCGGCGAGCCTGGGGCTCGCGTCTGGGCAGAAGGCCCAGGTGGAGATCGAGAAGAAGAAACACGAAGCGGAGATCCGGCAGCTCAACGAGAAGATGCGCCAGACGATCATGACGGCGCGCGACGGGAATCTCGACGCAGCCATCAAGCGGTTCAAGGAGCTCGACGAGGAGTATCCGAATCAGCCGGCGCTCCTGATGAACCTATCGATCGCACATCGCGCGAGCGGCGATCTGGAGAGCTCGATGGAGGCGCTGGATCGCGCGTTGAAGATCGCACCCGAGGACTGGGACCTGGTCGCGGAGAAGGCGACGGTGTTGTTGGAGGTGAAGAAGCCGGACGACGCCATCGCGCTCGCGGAGAAGATCCCGGTGCGGCTCGGTCGGATGCCGGAGCGCCTCCGGGCGGATCCGCTGTGGGCGGATCTACCGGCGTCGGATCGCTACAACGCGCTGCGGAAGAAACACGGCGTCGGGAAGGTGCTCGGGGAGACGGGCATCAACACGGCGGAGACGATCCGAAACCAGATCAAGAGCTACCCTGCGGACATCCAGAAGAAGCTCGAAGAGAAACACAGCGACATCGTCGAGCCGTAGTATCTACGGGTCTTCGAACGGCGTCTGACACTGCCAGCACTCGGCGAAGTGCGCCGGGCTGGTCTCCTTGCAGCTCGCACACACGCGGTCCGGAGCGTCGTCCGGGTTCAGGCTCAGCTCGCCGCCGCCGGTCCCCGGGAGCGACAGCTCGCCGGTTTGTCGCTCCAGGATCGGCGCGAGGATCTCGGCCGCCGCGTCCGCGTCCTCCTCCGCGATCCAGACCTCGGCCATGACCTCGGGGGCGGGCAGGGCGCCCGCGAGCGGGGCCAACAGCTCGTTTTTCAGCGTGGTTCGGATGCCGGCCTGCTCCAGGGCGGACTTCACGATTTGGGCCTCGAACGGGTTGATGGCGGAGTGCACGCGGATCAGCTTGCTGCGCACGATTTGACAAGCCTACGTGGGGTTTGGCTTGATGAGGAGGAAAAGGACCGGCTTGATGAGCGTTTATGCGTCCCGTACCGACCAGGTTCTCCTCGGCCTCTTGTGGTCGGTTCGCGACCTGTCTGGGCAGGTGAGCGAACCGCTGTTGGCGTCCATCTTCGGGCGCTTCCAGGACGAGACCGGGACGATACTCTACGGGACGGTCGAGGGGCGCACGACGGCATCGGTCGCCGCCGATCTCGACGTCGACCTGAGCACGCTCGAGCGCCGCGGGATGATCGCGAGGACGGAGAATCCGCACGCGTCGGTGACGACGCGAGGCGCTCCGGTCGCGGCGAAGCTCGCGTTGCCGGCGCCTTTTTCGCGACTCGTCGCGATCGCCCGTGACATGCTGGCGCCCGTTTGAGCGCGAGCGTTCAGTCCGGCGTCGACTTCGCGATCATCACGATCAAGGAGGAGGAGTTCGACGCCGTCCTCCGTCGGTACCCCCCCACCAAGAGCCGGTCCGGGCTGTGGGAGTACAACGTGGCGGACGTCCCCGTGCCGGGGGTGCCGCACCGAACGTACCGGGTCGCGATCGTCCGTTGCCTCAAGCAGGCGACGAACGAGGCGCAGAGCATCACCGCGTACGTCATCGAGGATCTCGAGCCCCGGTGGATCCTCCTCGTGGGCATCGCCGGCGCCATCCCCGCGCCGGAGTACACACTCGGCGACGTCGTGGTCTCGACGCGGATCTACGACCTCAACGTCGGTGCGCTCGCCCCGGGTGACGACCACCAGTACGCGATCACCAGCGACTCCATTCACGAGGACTTCGCACCGTTCATCGCGAACCTCCCCGCGAACCGCGCGGCGCTCGGAGACTGGAACGCGCCCGAGCGGATCGGGCGGTCCCGGCCGGGTGTGGACGTCGGGCGCATCGACGAGCTCCTCAACGGCGACGAGGAGTGGAAGGCGAAGATCAAGAGCTCCATCCAGCGCCACTTCGGATCCGAATCGGCGCGGACGCGGAACCCGGTGTTCACCGCGGGGCCGATCGCTTCGAGTGACGACCTCATCAAGGATCCGCGGATCCTTCAGCGGTGGCTGACCCACGCGCGCGACATCTACGCGGTGGAGATGGAGTCCGCCGGGGTGCACGCGGCGGCGCGGCGACGCGGGCACAGCTATCCGTTCGTCTCGATCCGCGGGCTGTCGGATGTCGTCGGGCTGACGCGCGATCACGACTGGACGATGTACGCGTGTGAGACCGCCGGGTCGTTCACACGTGCGTTCACGGACATGCTCGCGCCGCGCCCCAAGCGCACCGAGAACCTGCGGCCGCGGCTCGATCCGCCGGTCGACAAACCTCCGCCCGAGCTGGTGGTGCCCCCCGGCTTGGCGCCGCCGACGGATCCGCTGGTGGTGGTGCACCACGTCGCGGGCCGCGACGTCACCGAGGCCTACCTGTCGCGCGGCGCGGTCCCGAGCACGGAGGCGATCTCGGGGATCCTCACCAAGCTGAACTGGCACTGGCGCGAGCCGCTGAGCAGCGAGGAGCGCGCGCTGTTGGATCAGCAGGCGCTGACGCCCGGCGTGAACTATCCGTCGCCGGGGTGGGTCATCGAGGCGCTCGACGAGGCTCCGGATTTCATTGCGTCCACCGCGGAGGCGATCCGCGGGACGGCGCGTTGGCCGGAGTCGTACCGGCTCAACTACGTTCGGCAGCTGTCGACGACGAACCTGACGCGTGCGTTGGGCGCAGGCCACACGCGCCTCGCGCACACCCTCGGGACGCTCGACGTCGCCGCGTGTTTGTTGTCGTCGATGGCGACGAACAGCCCGGGCGTCGTTCACCTCCAGCGCGGGACGGTCCGGGAGTGGATCATCGCGACGCTGCTGTACGCGTTCCTGCACGACCGCTACCACGGGCCGCTCGGGCATTCGCTGGATCCGATGTCGTGGATGCTGACGCAGGTCGCCACGCCCGAGGACTCGCAGAGCGCGCTGCGCCGCCTCGACAAGACGGAGCTCGATCGCCAGGTCCGCCTCGCGCGCACGAAGAAGACCCACCCCATCCGGCGCTTGATCGAGCACGTCCTGGAGCGCATCGGACCCGGCGACGGTCGTGGGTTGCGCTCGTCGGTGCTGGAGAAGCTTCACCTCTTGGTGCGGCTGGCGGAGCACGAGACGATGCCGCCGGAGTGGCGCTTCTTCCAGGACGTGATCGACTCGTCCCTCGACGCGGACCGCCTCGACTACCTGTGGCGCGACGCGCTGCACCTCGCCGCGCGCGACGGTGACATCAACACGCTGGAGGACGTCCTGCAGATGCCGGACGCACGCCCGGTGGCGCAGCTCGTCGCGAGCGCGGCGGTCGTCGCCGTGGGGTCCGAGAATCGGCTCGCGTTCGCCGCGCGGCACCGGCGCGTCGCGGAGGCGCTCCTGTCCCTCCGGGTGCTGTTCTACATGCGCTTCTACGAGTCGACGGAGAAGCGTGTGCTCGACGAGCTCGTGACGCGCACGATCCACGACGTCCTCGATCATGGCGGGGCGTTGGAGGACGGCCGCGTCGCGTCGGAGCGCATCGGCGGTGAGCTTCGCTGGTTGACCGACTCGGACCTGTTCCGCTTCGTCGGTGAGGTCGCGGGGCTCATGAAGCCGGACCGCGAGCCACTCCTCCCGTCGAAGGTCTCGAGGACCTTGCAAGACATCTTGCAGGCGCGCCCGTGGACTGTAGCGTGGGAGGTGAGCCTCGATGCCGCGAGCTTGGAGCGTGAGCGCCGCGCGTGGCGCGCCGTCGTCCCGTTGGTAGAGCGCCTCGGCGCCGAGAGCGGGCTCCCGCAGGAGGACGCGGGGAAGGTCGCGCAGCGGCGAATCGCCGAGGTGGGGCTGTCCCGCGAGGATGGGCTCGCGGAGCTCTTCGACACCCACGGCCTCGACGCGGCGGACGCACCGCGGCTCACGCGTGCTTCGACGGCGGTCGACTTCGACCTCGTGTACGGCGGGACCTTCGAAGCGATGCGTCGGTGCGAGCGCGAGCTTTGGAACGTCTTGATGGACGACGCGTACGTCGCGCCGTACGTGCAGGCGTACCGGGCGTCGCACTACCTCGAGCCCCACGAGGAGCCGCCGGTGTTGATCGTGCTCGGCGTCGTGACCGCGGCGCTGCCCGCGCTCGACGATGTGGTGTTCTACGATCGCGACGACCGCCTCGAGCCGGACCCCGGCGACCGCGACTTCGCGGGCCTCATGGACGGCCAGTCGGTGTTCCGCATGTTCGCGGCTGTGCACCCGTGCCTGCACGGCGTGGCGCCGCGGATCCGGGAGACGGTGCAGGCCTGGTTCGACGGGCTCCGTTACCTCGACATCTGAGACGGGGCGCACAGGGTTGCGCCTGAGCCGAAACGCTGCTGTGTTGCTCTCGATGCAACACAATGTGTTCTCATGTGTCCGACTCAGCGTCATCAGTGTGAGCTTGGCCCTCGCCGTGGGGTGTACCGGGACGGGCTCGGAGGGGGATGACACCACGGTGCGCGACGGCGGGCCCAGCCGAAGTGTGGTGGCGCTCGCCGCCGGTGAGCAGCACAGCCTCCTCGTGACCGCGGCGGGTGAAGTCTACGCGGCGGGCAACAACAGCGACGGGCAGCTCGGGTTCCCGGAGACCACCGGCGCACTCGAAGCGTACACCGTGGTGCCCGACCTCGTCGGTGCGCAGGACGTCGAGGCCGGGTCCGCGACCTCGTTCGTGAAGTTCGATGACGGGCGCTTCGAGGCGTTTGGTTTCGCCGGTAACGGGCGGCTCGGCATCGGGACCGTGGCGACGCCGCGCCAGTACGGGGCCGCCGCGATGCAGGGACCGGCGCTCTCGGTGGTTCGGTCGGGCGGAGGACACTCGCTCGGGATCGATGCGTCCGGCGCCGCGTTCGGGTGGGGCTTCAACACGAGCGGGGAGCTCGGCATCGGCTCGACGATGGACCAGGCGGTGCCCACCGCGGTGATGGTGTTGAGCAATGTCGCCTCGTTCGACGCGGCCGCCGGCGGCGGACACAGCGCGGCCGTGACCGACGACGGCACCGTCTACACCTGGGGCGGGAATCAGTCAGGTCAGCTCGGCGACGCCATGGTGACGCCGAACGTCCTGACGCCGAGTGTGTTGGCGTCCGTCGACGCTGCAACCGCGGTTGCGGTCGGCGGCACACACACGTTGGTGCTGAAGGACGACGGGACCGTGTGGGCCTGGGGTACCAACGGACAAGGGCAGCTCGGTCGCGGCATGACCTCGCAGGTCGAGACGCCCGCTGCGGTGCCCGGCCTCTCGAACGTCATGGCCATCGACGCGGGGCGTGACTTCAGCATCGCGCTCGCGAGCGACGGAACGGTGTGGACTTGGGGGAACAACGCCCAGGGGCAGCTCGGGCTCGGGACGAGCGCGGGGGCCAATCAGCTGTCGCCGACGCAGGTCCCCGGGCTCAGCGACGTCACGCGGATCGTCGCGGGGACTGCGTTTGCGCTGGCGCTGAAGTCGGACGGGACCGTGTGGGGATGGGGCCTGACCGACATCGCGCAGTTCGGCAACGGCATCTACGACTTCCAGTCCGATCCGATCCGCGTCTTCTAATCGCCTACCTGCGCCGCGCGCCGCGTCGCCGCGCGCGCGACACGAACGCGCCGAGGGCGATGAGCCACCACGCGGGTGACGACGCGTCGCTCCGCGCGCTCGAGCAGCTGCATCCCGCTTCGTCGGTCATCTCATCCGTCGTGTCGCCGGCGTCGCGCGGTGGGCCTGCGTCGCGCGGTGGGCCTGCGTCGCGCGGCGGTCCCGCGTCGCGCGGCGGGCCTGCGTCGCGCGGCGGTCCCGCATCGCGCGGCGGTCCCGCGTCGCGCGGCGGGCCGCCGTCGTGGGGGAGGGCGGCGTCGCGGGAGCCCGCGTCGACGAAGCCGGCGTCGACGACCCCCGCGTCGGGGAGGGGGGCCATGCCGCACGTCCCGCCGAGGCAGACGGCCCCGCCCGGGCAGTGCATGTCGTCTTCACACTCCACACACAGCGGCGAACCGGAGGCTTCGTTGCAGAACGGCAGCGTTCCGTCGCAGCCGACGTCCGGGACCGTCGAGGTGCCCGTCGTCGAGGTGTCGATGCACGCGACGCAGAGCGGGCTCGCGCCCGACTCGTCGCAGAACGGCGCTGGGAGGTCGCAGCCGAGGTCGGGGATCGTCGAGGTCACCGTGTAGAGGTCGACGCACCCCACACAGAACGGGATCGGGTCGGCGTGGCTGCAGATGCCGGTCGAGGTACACGTCGTGCCGAGCGGCTCGACCTCCGTGAGGCAAGCGCCGGCCAGGCAGCTGTCTACGGTGCACGGGTTGCCGTCGTCGCAGTCCGGCGCCGTCGCGCAGCCCAGCGCGCACTGGCTCAAGATGCCGCCGCCGCCCGGGTACATGAGGATCCCGCGCGGCGTCCCGGGGATGTACTCGACCAAACGAATCATCACGACGTTGGCGCCCGCGACGAACGCACTGCTCGGCACGGGGATCGAGGTCGCTGCGCCGAAGCCGACCATCGACCCGTAGCTGGTTCCGTTGACGAACACCTCGGCGGCGTTGTCGGCCGCGACCGCCACGTCGAACGTGAGCGTTCCCGCGAAGGCCGCCGGCATGTAGACGTCCTGGAACCAGAACGTCTCCGCCTGCGAGGTGATGCTTTGCCCGAACGTCGCGTCGTTCGTGACCCAGTTCCCGGGCGGGAGGCTCCCCCACGCCGGATACCGGTCGACGTATCCGGGGGTGGGGTTGGTGCGGTTCGCGGAGAGCGACCAGACCCAGTGCGGGTCCGTGCTCCCCGAGGGGAGGTTGACGCCCGCCGGGTTCACACCGGACGCGTGCAGGCTCGGCACGCAGGTGTAGCCGGGCTCGACGACACACGACGCGTCGCAGCCGTCCTGCGGCGTCGTGTTCCCGTCGTCGCAGCCTTCGCTCGGGTCGATCGCGCCGTCCCCGCAGACCTGCGCCGTAGCCGGTCCGGCGGCGAGGGTGATTGCGGCGAGGAGACTTCCGAGCGGGCCGACCTTCATGCCCCTAGTGTCGCAGACCCTCGGGGTTCCTACGATGTAGCCGTGGGCGCGTCGGTGTGCTCTTCGTCGTCGAGCGGCAGCTCGATGCGGAACGTCGTCCCCGCACCGACCTCGGAGGTGAGCGTCATCGTGCCTCCGTGCGCCTCGACGATCTTCTTCGAGATGTCGAGACCGAGGCCCAGCCCACGCTCGCCCTTGGTGGTGAAGAATGGCTCGAACACCTTCGCCTGGACGTCGGGCGGCATCCCGCGCCCGTTGTCGCGGACCACGAGGAGCGCCCGGTCGCCGCGTTCGGCGACGCCGACCTCGATCTTGCCGCCGGAGCCCTCGAGGGCGTCGGCGGCGTTCTTGATGAGGTTGATCAGCACCTGCCGCAGGCCCTTGGGGTCGAGCATGATCACCGGGCGCGACTCGATCTGCACCACGACCTCCGTCCGCTTCACGACGGCGTCGCACTTCATGAAGCGCACGACACCCTCCACGACCTGCGCGAGATCGGCGGGCTCGCGCACGACCTCCTTCGGAGAGCCGGAGACAAAGGTTCGGATCTCCTGCACGAGGTCGAGGATGTGCTGCTGCGCTTCGAGCATCATCTCGGAGGCCATCTGAATCTGACCGTCCTCCGGGTACTTCTTCGCGATCATCTCCGCGAGCATGAAGGGGCTCAGGTGGTTCTTCACCTCGTGCGCGATGCCCGTCGCGAGCCGTCCGATCGCCGCCATCTGCTCGGAGCGAACGAGGCGGCTCTGCGTCGCGAGCAGCTCCTCCTGCGCGCGTTCGAGCGCGCGGATGGTGGCCTCGCGCGCGTCGGCGAGGCGAAGGTTGTGGAGCGCGACACCGACCGTCGACGCCGTGACGGAGAGGAGGTCCGCGTCGTTCTCCGTGAAGCGCGTCGCGAGGTGGGAGCTCTCGAGCTCGATGAGCCCGAGCACTCGGTTCGGGACGAGGATCGGCGCGGCCATCAACGAGCGGGTGTCACTCAGGAACAAGGACTCCGACTGCGCGAAGCGTTCGTCGGCCGTGGAGTCTCCGCAGATCACCACCGAGCGCTCGTCGATCACGTGACGCAGCACGGTTTGGCTGAGGCGCGGCCCCTGCTGCGTGGTGCCGGAGCGCTGGACGCGGTGCCGCTCCACCTCCACACGCTCGCCGCCCTCGTCGTCGAAGAGCACGACGAACCCGCGCTCGGCCTTCGTCACCTCCAGGATGACGTCCATGACCGACTCCAGCATCCGACGGGCGTCGAGCTCGCGCTGGATGCGTTTGCTGACCTCGTGGAGGATGACGAAGTTGCGCGTCTTCGCGAGCGTGGCCTGCAAGTTGGCTTGCGTCTCGAGGATCGTCGGGTCGCCGACGCCGAGCGACTCGAAGTAGCCGCGCGCCACCGGGTCGCCGAGGTCGGGGGGCAGGGCGTGCATCACCGGTTTGATGAAGTCCGGCGCCGGGCCCTCGACGGCGGCGGCCGACCGACCCTCGGCGCCGACCCGGAGTTTGCTCTTGCCGAGCTCGACGATGTCGCCGTCTTGGAGCGTGGCCCGTTCGACGAGCCGTTGGCCGTTGATGAACGTCCCGTTCGCGCCGCCGAGGTCTTCGATGCAGAGCCTTTCGCCGTCGACGATCAACTTGGCGTGCCGCCGGCTCAGGCGCTGGTCACTCAGGTGGACGTCGCAGTCGGCGGACCGGCCCACGACGGCTTCGTCCGCCACCTCGAACCAGCGCGCCTCCTCGGCGAACCCCATGACGTAGACCCGGTGCATGAACCCCACGCCAGGCTGCCCGAGGCGCGTGTACCCCGCAAGAGAAGGGGCGCGTCAGCGCACGAGGCGCTCGTAGATGACCTCTTGCTGACGGACCATCTCGTCGGCGTCCCAAGCGCGGAGGCGCTCGACGTCCTCGGGGTCGATCGGCCGCACCATCAGCGCCTTCGCCATCGCCTGCGCGAGCGCGTCCGGATCGCGCGGCTCGACGAGGTAGCCGTTCTTGCCGTCGCGGATGATCTCCGGCGTCCCGTCCACGCGGGTCCCGACGAACGGTCGGCGCGCCGCCACGGCCTGCACCGCGGAGCGCGGGAGCCCCTCGAAGATCGAAGACAACACCACCACGTCGCTCGCGGCCAGCAGCTGCGGGATGTCGCGCCGCCACCCGAGGAGCCGCACGCGGTCCTCGACCCCGTGCAGACGGATCGCCTGCTCCACGTCCGCCCGTAGCCCGCCGTCCCCCGCGAAGAGCAGCACCGCGCGCGGGCGCTTCGCCTTCAGCACACCCATCGCCGCGACCAGCGTGAGCGGGTCCTTCTGCGGTTTGAAGTTGCCGATGCACAGCAACACTTCGTCCTCGGGCTCGAGTCCGAGCGCCGCGCGCGTCGGTCGGCGCTCCGCCTCCGCCCGCGTGAACGCGTCGAGCTTCATCCCGGAGCGCACCAATGACACGTCGTGCCGGTCCTTGATGATCCCGCGCGCGCGCGCCTCCGCGAGGTTCGCCCGCGACACGCCGATGAACGCGTCGGTGATCTTCGCTGCGAGCCGCTCCGCCCCCACGAACACGTTGAACTTCAGCCGCGACTGCCCCTCGTGGAATCCGAACCCGTGGATCGAGTGCACGATCTTCGGCGCCCCGGCCGCCTTCGCCGCCATGCGCCCGAGCACACCCGCCTTGGAGCTGTGCGTGTGCACGATGAACTGGCGCGCGGGGTGACCGAGCCGCTGGTGTTCGAGGTGCAGCGCCCGCAGGTGATCCGACAACGCCATCATCGCGTCCGCGTCGGCGCGTGGGTTCACGGCCCGCTCGAGGCCATCGATCTCGACGATCCGTGTGTCCGGCATCGAGCGCGCGTCCTCGTCGAGGATGCCGCCCGGGCCGTACAAGAGCGCCACCCGGAAGCGACGCCGGTCGAGGTGCTCACAGGTGTAGAGGGTGTTCTCTTGCGCGCCCCCCAGCTCGAGCCGGGTGATGACGTGCGCGACGGTGATCATCGGTTCGCGAGCATCTTGCCCACGATCGTCGTGTCGTACTCGCCCTTCTTGAAGCCCTCGTGCTCGAGGAGCTCCTTGTGGAAGTCCACGTTCGTCTCGATCCCTTCGATGACGAACTCCTTCAGGGCGGTCTTCATTCGCCGGATCGCGTGGGTCCGGTCGTAGTCGTGCACGATCAGCTTGGCGAGGAGCGAGTCGTAGTAGGGCGTCACCACGCTGCCGCTCGCGATGTGTGAGTCGACGCGCACGCCGGCGCCGCCGGGCACGTGGTACGTGTTGATCGTCCCGGGCGACGGCGCGAACGTCCGCGAGTCCTCCGCGTTGATGCGGCACTCGATCGCGTGCCCCGCGAACTTGATGTCCTTCTGCTTGAAGCGCAGCGGGAAGCCGGCCGACAGGAGGATCTGCAGCCGCACCAGGTCCATCCGCACCATCATCTCGGTCACGGGGTGCTCGACCTGGATGCGCGTGTTCATCTCCATGAAGTAGAGCTCGCCGCCCTCGTCCATGAGGAACTCGATCGTCCCGACGTTGCTGTACCCGAGCTTCTTCAGCGCCTTGACGATCTTCGTGCCGATCTCGGCGCGCTTTTCGTCGGTCATCGCAGGGGAGGGCGCCTCCTCGATCAGCTTCTGGTAGCGCCGCTGCACCGAGCACTCACGCTCGCCGAGGTGCACGACGTTGCCATGCTGGTCGGCGACGACCTGGAACTCGATGTGGCGCGGCTTCTCGATGTAACGCTCGATGTAGACCGCGCCGTTGCCGAATGCCGCCTCCGCTTCGCGCCGCGCCATGGACAGCTGCTTGGCGAGGTCCTGCTTCTTGCGGACGATCTTCATCCCGCGACCACCGCCGCCCGCGGCGGCCTTGATGATCAGCGGGAAGCCGATGTCGTTCGCGAGCGCGAGCGCGGCGGCCTCCGTCTCGAGCGGCCCCTCCGAACCCGGAAGGGAGTACAGACCGACGCTCGCCATCGTGCGGCGCGCCTCGATCTTGTCGCCCATGGTTCGGATCGCCGAAGCCGGCGGGCCGATGAACGTGAACCCGCACGCGTCGCACGTGTCGGCGAACGCGGCGTTCTCCGACAGGAACCCGTAACCCGGGTGGATCGCGTCGGCCGCGGTGACCTCCGCCGCCGAGATGATCGCGGGGACGTGGAGGTAACTCGCGGTCGGGCTCGGCGGGCCGATGCACACCGACTCGTCCGCGAACTTCACGTGCAGCGATTCGGCGTCCGCCTCGGAGTGGACGGCGACGGTACGAATGTCGAGCTCACGCGCCGCGCGGATGACACGCAGAGCGATCTCCCCGCGGTTGGCCACGAGGATCTTCTCGAACAGCTTGGGTTCGACTGGAGCCGTCACTTCTTCTGGATCTTGAACAGCGGCTCACCGAACTGAACCGCCTTGCCGTTGTCGATGAGGATCTCCTGCACCGTCCCCGCGACGTCGCATTCGATCTCGTTCATCAGCTTCATCGCCTCGACGATGCAGAGCGTCTGGCCCTTCGTGACCTCGGACCCCACCTCGCAGAACGCCGGGTCCTCGGGGGAGGGTGACCGGTAGAACGTCCCGACGAACGGCGACTTGATGACGTGCATCCCGGAGTCGTTCGCGGGCGCCTCCGCCGTCGAAGGCGCCGTGACCTCGGGGGCCGGCGCCGCGACGGGCGCGGCCGTGATCACCGGCGCCGGAGCCGACGCGACGACGCCGCCGCGCGCGAGGCGGACGACGATGTCCTTGTCCTCGTACTCGAGCTCGGTCAGCGACGAACGCTCCAGGATCCGCACGAGCTTCTCGAGCCGCGCGATGTTCGGGTTCACGGGGGTGGGTTTCTTCGCCGGGGACGACGACGCCGCCCGCCGGCTGGGCTTCTTCGAACCTGCCATGAGTAGGGTGCCTCTCGATTTACGCGCGACCGGTACGCTCGAGGTAGGAACCGCTCGAGGTGTCGATCTTCAGCGTGTCACCGACGTTGATGAAGAGGGGGACGTTGACCGAAAGACCCGTCTCCATGGTGGCGGGCTTGGTCACGTTGGTCGCCGTGTCGCCGCGGACGCCGGGCTCGCAGTGCGCGACCTTCAGCTCCACGTGCTGGGGGATCTGCACGGTCAGCGGGCGCGCCTTCCAGAACACGACGTCGCAGCTCATCTCGGGGAGCAGGTAGTTCACCGCGTCTCCGAGGAACTCGCCGGTGATCTCCACCTGGTCGTACGTCTTCTGATCCATGAAGTGGTAGGTGTCCCCGTCGTTGTAGAGGAACGACATCGAGCGATCCTCGACCTCCGGGTCCTCCACCCGCTCGCCGGACTTGTAGGTCACGTCCAGCACCGCACCCGTCTGGATGTTCTTGATCTTGGTGCGGGTGAACTGGTTCCCCTTGCCGGGCTTGACGTGCTGAAAATCCACGATCACGAACGGCACGCCGTTGTGGATGATCTTCACGCCTTTCTTGAAATCACTGGTCTCGAGCGTCGCCACGAGGGCCGATTAGCGTCGAAGCCGCCCGAAGCGCAAGAAGATATGACATCGCGCCGAACCCTTCGACGCGCCCCGTCACGACGCCCGCGATCAGGCTTTTCTCCCGGAAAGGCTCGCGCGCGGCGGTGTTCGACAGGTGCACCTCGATCACGCGGATTCGATGCGCGACCGCTGCGATGGCGTCGCGGATCGCCACGGACGTATGGGTGTAGCCGCCCGCGTTGAGGATCACGGCGTCTGCGCTGTCGGCCGCGGCCTGGATCAGGTCCACCAACACACCCTCGTGGTTGCTCTGCGCGAACGTCACCGTGAGGCCGAGCTCGTCTGCGAGCGCGGCGATCTGGGCGTTGAGGTCGTCGAGCGTCTGCGTCCCGTAGATGTCGGGTTCGCGGGTTCCGAGGAGGTTGAGGTTGGGTCCGTGGAGGACGGCGACGCGACCCATCACGCTACCTCACGTACGGGTCAGGAGAGGGCGCCAGCGAGCGTCGGCGCGAGGACGCGGAGGAGGTAACGTCCTTTGCCGAAGTTCGCGCCCGGCGTGAGCGCCAGCGCGAGGAAGTACTCGTCGGTCACCGGACGAATGATCATCGTCAGGTGCTCGGACGAGATCGCGAGCTCCTCGAGGCCCCCCGCAGCGAACATCTGCGCGCTGCTCTTCACCTGATTCAACAGCGTCGAGTACTCGACCACCAACGAGGAGACGTCCAAATCCTCGTGGTCCGACGCCGTCGGATGCAGGGTGTCGACCGGGAGGCCGTCCATCCCCATGAGTGTGATCGCCAGGGCGCCATCGACGCCCTGGTGGATCTTCTCCAGGGGCCCGCGAATCTCGTCGATCATCCTAGAAGCTCGGCGGCTGGAACGCCCGCGACAGGCAGATCGTGGCCGGGCCACCGTCCGCGCAGCTCGTCGCCGCGGTGCCCATGCCCGTCTGCACGGGGATGCCACCCGAGCACAGGTCGACCTCGCGGTTGAACCGGCTCGACACGATGAGGTCGCCCGTCGGGAGCAGACCCTCGATGAAGCCCGAGATGCGCACCGGGTAGCGCGCGCCGGACTGCACGTACGTCGAGAAGCCGCGGAACCGCTGCACGTCGGCCGGCTGCTTCGCCGACAGGCGCTGCGGGCCGGCGAGGGCGTCGAACGCATCCTGCAGCGCGGTGCAATCCGCGCCGCTGCCGGTGCCGACGTCCGCGCAGTCGCCGCCGACCTCGTCGCAGCACTTCTGCGACAGGCGCGCGACCTCGAAGAAGTCGAAGAACGCCTGGCCGAGCTGCGCCGGGACCGGCGTGAAGCTCACGAAGCCGCGGTCGCCCGGGCCCACCGGCTCGCCGGAGGCGGGCACGACATCGACGCCACCGATGTCGCCGGTGACGTTCTCGCGCTTGTCGAGACAGAACGGCTTGTCGATCGAGAACGCCGGCAAGACGATCGGCCCGACGCCTCCCTGGAAGCCCGTGCTCTCGCACTCCCACTGGAAGTCGAACCGCAGCGGCTGGATGCTGCGCGGGATCTT
Source organism: Deltaproteobacteria bacterium (assembly GCA_040218735.1). GTDB lineage: Bacteria > Myxococcota > Kuafuiibacteriia > Kuafuiibacteriales > Kuafuiibacteriaceae > JAUHYN01. The sequence continues at coordinate 361,013 of JAVJQW010000012.1, read as the reverse complement.
GATGTTCTCGCCCTGGTTCTGTCCGCCGAGCGTGACCTCGATCGGGTCGAGGCGGTTCTCGACGATGGTCACCATGTCGAGGATCCGGGCGTACTGAACGTCCATCGTGATATCGATCGCGGGATCGCCCATCGCGTTGAACATGCAGGACCCAGCCTCTTCGTCGAAGTCGGGGGTCGGAACGTAGAGCGGTACGTACGCGTATTCGGCGTTATTGCACGCCGCCATCGCGAGCCCGCCGGCGATCGTCAGTGCGGTTAGGTATCTCATGAACGTCCTCCGTGTCGGATCAACTCGCGTCGTACCTCCTCCAAGGATAGCGCAACGAGTTGCACCTCCTCCAGCGTACGGATCGCGACGAAATCGATTTGGGTGCTGCCGCTCTTCTTGTCGTGGCCGAGCGCGGCTGCGGCCCGGTCGTCCAGCCCTTCCGGGCTGTGGGTCGGGAGCCCGACGCGCGCGATTCCGGCCTCGATCCGGGCCACGACGTCGGGGTGGGCGAGGCCGAGCGCCGCGCTATAACGCGCTGCGGCGCACAGGCCGATGGCCACGGCCTCACCGTGGCGCAGGGTGTGGTCGGACGCGGTCTCGAGCGCGTGTGCGAGGGTGTGGCCGAGGTTCAGCGTCTTGCGCGCGCCGCGCTCGTACGGATCGGACGCGACGATCTGCGCCTTGAGCTCGATCGACCGCGCGATGGACGCGACGTCCGGCGCGCCCGCCTCGACGATGCGGTCGAAGAGCGAAGCGTCCGCGAGGATCCCCATCTTCAACATCTCCGCCAGCCCGTTCCGCATCTCGGCGGGGTCGAGGGAGGGGAGGGCGTCGAGGTCGACGACCACGTCTTGCGCGGCGTGGAAGGCGCCGATCAGGTTGCGACCCGAGCGGCTGTTGATCGCGCACTTGCCGCCGACGGCGGCGTCGACCTGCGAGAGCACGGTGGTCGGCACCAACACGAGCGCTGCGCCGCGACCGAGCATGCTCGCGACCAAGCCCGCGAGATCGGTGGTCGCGCCACCCCCGACGCCGACGACGACACTCTGACGACCGGCGCCCGCCGCGAGGGCGCGCTCCGTGACGTCTTCGAGCACCGACCAGGTCTTCACGGCTTCGCCGCCTTCGACCTCGATCGTCACGACCGGGTAGAGCGCCTCGATCCCCGCGACGATCGCGGAGCGCCGCGCGGCGGGGACCTTTGCATCGAGGACCACGACGACCGGGCGGGTGGGGCGTTGCACCGCGACGGCGCCGCGCACGGCGTCGATCAGGTTCCGTCCGACGATGACGCGCGTCTGCACGTCGCCGACCGGGCACTCGAGCGTGACCGTGTCCTTCGTCCGAGCTTCGACGTTCGCGGCGACGACGTCGGCGTCGTCCTCTGCGGCGACGTCGAAGTCGACCGACGCGTACGCTTCGCGGCGTTTGTCGAGGAGCTCGGACGAGGGGCGCTGCAGCGGGCGGTCCGTGGCGTCCGCAGACACGCGGCGGTCGAGGACTTCGGGCGACGCGACGAGCCCGACCACGGGCCCGAGCCTGCGCGCGGCGCGCGCCGACTCCGGTCGCACGAGGGTCCCGCCGCCGAGGGCGAGGACCGCGGCCCGAGACGGGTCCACGGAACCGAGCGCATCACGCTCGGCGTCGCGGAAGGCGTCTTCGCCGCTCTCTCGAATCAGGGTCGCCACGGTTCGTCCCAGTCGTTCCTCGAGTTGGGTGTCCAGGTCGATGGCGACGCTTCCCCAACGAAGCGCCGCGTGGCGAGCCACCGTGGTCTTACCCACGCCGGGTGGCCCGCCGACGACGATCACGTCTGCCCGTCCATCAACCCGCGTCGAGCAGCGCCGACGAGCGGTTGACGATGCGCGGCGAGATGAAGATCAGCAGCTCGTCGCGCGCGTCGGTGCGCGTCGTGGTCTTGAAGAACCAGCCCAGCACCGGGATCTGACCGATCCACGGGACGTAGCTTTTGTTCTCCTGCGCCTGGCGCTGGTAGATGCCGCCGAGGACGGCGGTGTCGCCGTCGCGCACGATCATCTCGGTCTGCGCCTCGTTGGTGATGATGCCCGGGACGCCGAGGTTGTCGACGCGGTCACCGATCTGGTTACGCGTGGCCGAGACGTTCAGGAGGACGGAGCCGTCCTGCGTGACGTGCGGCGTGACCTTCAGCTCGAGGTTCGCGTCGATGAATCGAGTCGTCGGACCGTTCGCGGTGACGACCGTAATCGGAACCTTCTCACCCGTGAGGATCTTCGCTTCCTTGTTGTCGAGCGTGACGATCTTCGGCGACGAGATGATCTTCACCTTGCCCTGCGTCTCGGCCGCCGACAGACGCAGCGTCACGAGCGCGGTGCCACCGGCGGAGCCGAACACGAAGCCGAGACCACCACCGATGCCGTTACCGATCGCGGTGGGGAGGTTGATCGCGTAGTTCGCCGGGCTGTTGACGCCGGTTTCGACCTGGTTCTGCAGGTCGTCCGCCGCACCCGAGATGCGCACCGAGTTCGGGAAGGCGAGGCCGGTCTGCGTGCCGCGGTTCGGCTGCAGGTTGACCGAGCCACCCCACTGGATGCCCAGCGACCGGCTGAAGTTCGAACGCGCCTGCACGATGCGCGACTCGATGAGGACCTGCGGCGTCTGCGTGTCGAGGTTGCGGACGAGCCGCTCCACCTTCAGCAGGACCTCCGCGATGTCCTCGACGATCAGCACGTTCGTGCGCTTGTCGATGTTCACCTTGCCGCGGTTCGTCAGCAGCGCCGACACCTGCGGTTGGATCTCGTCCGCGACCGCGTAGCTCACCGGGATGAGGCGCACGGAGAGGGGCTCGAGCTCGACGCGCGCCTTCGCACGCTCGATGCGGAGCTCCTCCTCACGACGCAGCACCTCGGACGGCGCGACGCGGATGATGTTCCCGTTGCGCGTCTTGTCGAGCTGCTTGGAGCGCAAGATGATGTCGAGCGCCTGGTCCCACGGCACGTTGCGGAGCTTGATGGTGACCTTGCCCTTCACGTCCTCGGCCGCGACGATGTTCAGCTTCGACACGTCCGCGAGGAGGCGGAGCACGTTCTGGATGTCCGCGTCCTTGAGGTCGAGCGAGATGCGGCGACCCGTGTAGCGGCGCTTCTCCGGCGCGAGCTTCGCGCCGAGGTTCACGGCGGTGCTCGCCGCGGCGTAGCCCGACGTCGCCTGCTCGCCGTACGGGAGGACCTTCGTCTCGGCTTTCGCGGTCGCGACGCGGTTGCGGAAGTCCCACATCACGCGGTTGCCCTTGCGCCACTGACGGTGCTCGGTGCCCGGGACGATGTTCGCGGCGACGATCGTGTCGCCGTTTTCGTTGTACGTAGAGATCGACGCGACGACGTCCTCCGCGACCTGCGACACGTCGAGCGTGCGCTCGAGGTTGCCGGGCAGCGAGGCGCCGACGAGGCGAACGACCGGGACGCTGCCCTCGGACGTGTCCTTGGCGAGCGCGGCCTGGTCGTTGTCGAGGATCATCGTGAGGCGAACGAAGCCGTCCTTCTTCTCGAACTGGACGTCCTTCACGTTCGACACGTGCTGCGCACGCTTCGCGGCCTTCTTCGGCGCGGGCGCCGCGGCGACGGGCGCGGCCTTCGGGGCGGCGTTCGTCAGGACGATCGGCTCCTCGGCGGTGCGCTCGACCCGGGCCTCGACCTCGGGCTCCGCGACCTTCGTCGGAGCGGGCGCGGGCGCGGCCTTCGCGACCGGCGCCGGCGCGATCTTCGGCGCGGCCTGGATGCCGATCTGCAGGCGGCCCTTCACTACGTCGACGTCGACGACGGGGAGGCGGGCGTCCTGCTTCACGTCGAGCACGAAGCGAACGGCGCCTTCCTTCTGCGCGACGCGCGCGATCTTGACGCCGTGACGGCGCACCCGGACGCGCTGCCACTTCGGCTCGATCGTCGCGCCGGCGAGGTCGATCACGATGCGCGGCGGCGACTCGAGCTGCTCGATGTGCACCGCGGAGGGCGACAGCGTGCCGCTCAGCTTCGCCGAGAGCACCGCCTGCCCGCGCTTGATCCGACGCACGACCTTGCCGAGCTCGATCGGCTCCGCACCGGTCGGCGCGGTCACCGCCGGCTCCGGCGTGGCCTTCGCGTCGGGCGCGTCGATCGCGACGACGATCGTGTTGCCCTCGGCGCGGACCGCGTACGGCATCCGCTCCTCGAGCGCGATCTCGACGCGCAGCACCGCCGACGCTTCGTCGGCGAACTGGTTCGTCGAGACGTAGCGCACGACGCCATCGTCGACCTTGGTCAGGTCGTCGCCGGCCTTCATGCGGGCGTCGTTCACGTCCACCAGGACGCGGAACGGCTCCGACAGGCGGAAGACCGAGAACGTCGGTTTCTTCGACGTGTGGATGACGACCTCACGCCCCTTCGCGGCGTCGCGGGTCTCGATCCGGTCGATCACCACCGAGCCGGAGGCGTTGGCGCTCGCGGCGGCCGGTGCGCCGATCAGCAGTCCGGCGATGAGCAGCGAAGTCGCGCTTCGTGACGGGTTCGTCAGCATCTGGGCAGTCCCTCTCCTCAGGAAACGTCGCATAGTCTTCGTCTCAGTCAATTTTTAGCTCGTCCGGTTTGGGCAGACACATGGAGCTCTTGTTGGTGACTTTGCGACCCGTGTAGTCGCGGTACTCTTCACGGATGACGACACAGTCGGGGTTGATCTGGGCGACACGCCCCCAGTTCTTCCCGATCAACGTGCCGCGCGTCAGCGTATGGCCCTTGGAGTCCGGGTCCTCGACCATCGCGTACGGCGTCGCGATACGTGACACGATCGCGACCAACTTGAGCTGATCCAGCTCGAACTTCTGAAGCTCGGTCAGCTGCTGCGTCTGCTCTTCGCGCTGTAGCTGGTCGAACAACGAACGGAAGGGGTCGCGCTTGCCGATGGGCGAGTACGCGTACGCGATCTCGGAGACGTCTTCCTCGCCTCCCTCCCCGGCGGCCGCGGCGGGCGGCGGCGGTGGCGGCGGCGTGTCCGCCGCGGGCTTAGCAGGGTCCGCGGCGCTCCCCTTGGTGAGGACGCCGAGCCCCTTCTTGGCGTTGGAGGGCGGCGCCTTGGCAGGCGGCGCGTCGTCTTCGCAGCCTGCGAGCATCAGCCCGGCCGCCGCGAACACGACCATGAAGTGTCCAGTCCGTTTCATGGTGCTCACTTGCCTCCCTTGAACCCGGTCGATTGCTCGGCGCCGGCCTTCTTCTCCACGAACTTGAACGTCGTCGCGGTGAAGTTGGCGCCCAGGACGACCTTCTTGTTCTCCAGCTTGGGCTTCTGGAGCTTGATGTCCTGGATGTTCACGATACGCGCAAGCTTCGAGACCTTGTCGAAGAAGACCGCGATCGAGTGGTAGTTGCCGGTGATGTTCATCTTCACCGGGATCCGGGCGTAGAAGCCCTGGACCTGCTCACCCTGCGGCTGGAACTCGGACATCTCGCAGTCCGACTGCTCGACGAGCGCGGCGATCTTCTGGAGCAGCTCCGGAATCTCGGCGTCGTTCGGCAGCAGCGTGAGCGCCTCGTTGAGGCGCTGCTTCAACCGCTCGACCTCGACGCGGTAGCGCGACAGGTTTCGCGCGATCGCGCGCTTCCTCACGAGCTGCGCATCGATCTGTTTGATGCGGCCGTCCAGCTGGTCGATCTTCTCGTGCTTCGGGGTGATGACGATGAAGAACACCAACGCGACGATCAGCGTCAGCGCAGCCGCCAAGATGGCGATGCGCTGCGCGATCGGGACTTTGGAGATCCTGGCAATGACTTCGTCCATGACGTCCCTCTCTCCTCAGGCCGAGTAGTTCACCGAGCAGGCGATCTCGAATTCGTACAGCGTCGCGTTCGACTTCTTGTCCGTGGAGGACTTCGAGAACACGAGCACGACGTTCGAGAAGTACTTGGACTTCTGCAGCGCCTTCATGAACGCCGACACGTCCTCGTGGTCGATCGCGTTGCCCTTGAGCTTCACCGAGCCGCCGGCTTCCGCCATCTCGGTGATCCAGACGCGATTCGGGATCTCCGTCGCGAGATCGTCGAGCGCCTTCACCGGGCCCGTCTTGCCCTTGCGGAGCTTCTCGATGATCTCGAGCTTCTCCTCGAGCTCCTTCTTCTTCGAAGTGAACTCGTTGACCTCGCCGATGATCTTGTCGAGCTGAGCGAGCTCGCTCTGCTTCGTCTTGATCTGCTCCTCGCGGTCGGAGACCGCGCTGGAGACGACGGCGATCCAGACGATGCAGCCGATGATCGTGGCCATGACGACCAAGGCGCCGACCAACAGCTGCTGCTGCACCGTCTGACGCTTCTGCGTCTGCCGGATGGGAAGTAGGTTGATGCGAATCATCGTTCGACCCCTATCTGTCCTCTCACTTGTCCGCCGGGAAGCGGAGCGCCAGCCCCATCGCGACGGCCGCCATCGGCGCGACGCTCTGCAGGTACTCGGGGTCGAAGCGACCCGAGCTGATGTCGATGTTCCGGAACGGGTTCAGCACCTCGACCGGGACCCCGGTGCGGTTCTCGATCGTCTTCACGAGCGCCGGGATACGCGATGAGCCGCCCGACAGGAAGATGCGCGCGATGTGCGCGTCCGCCGAGGTGGCCGCGTAGAAGTCGAGCGATCGCTGAATCTCGTTCGCGATGGACTCGGACTCGGTCTGCAGGACGCGCTCGACCTCCTGCGGGACGACGGCGTCGCTGTCCGGCCCGCCGCCGCCGAGCTTGAGGGCCTCGGCCTCGTCGTAGCTGACGTTGAGCGCCTTCTGGACGGCGTCGGTGAACTGCCCGCCGCCGATCGAGATGTCACGCGTGAAGGTCGAGACGCCGTTCGCGAGCACGTTGATGTTCGTGACGGCGGCGCCGATGTTCACGAGGACGACCGTCTCGGAGCGCGGCACCTCGTAGTTGATCTCGAACTGGTTCTGGACGGCGAACGCGTCGATGTCGACGACCACCGGCGTGAGCCCCGCGCTCGCGATGACCTCGGTGTAGTCGTTGACCATGTCCTTCTTCGCCGCGACGAGCAGGACGTCCATCTGACCGGCCTGCGTGGACTCGGTGTTGAGGATCTGGACGTCGATGTTCACGTCGTTGATGTCGAACGGGATGTACTGCTCGGCCTCCCACTGAATCGACTCCTCGAGCTCCTCGGGGGTCATCTGCGGGAGGTTGATCTTCTTGATGATGACCGAGTGCCCGGAGACCGACGTGGCGACCTCCTTGTGGCGAATCTTCTGCGAAGCGAACAGCTCCTGCACGGCGTCGACCACGGCGGTCGAGTTCATCAGCGCGCCATCGACGATCGCCTCCGGCGGCAGCTGCACCATCCCGAAGGACTGGAGCTGGTAGTTGCCGCGCTTGGCCGGCTTGAGGTGACACAGCTTCACCGAGCCCGACCCGATGTCCAATCCCACTGCGAGCTTGCCCTTGGCCATCGTCTAACCTTCCTTGTTCTTCGCCTTGATGGCGGCGACGACCTCGTCCTTCGTGACGCGGTCCGTGTCTTGGTCGTTGGTGGCGAGCACCGGGAACACCTCGGCCTTCTCTTCGAGCTTCTTGCCGAGGGCGAGGATGATCTTCCGTTTTGTGTCGACGCGACAGTCCGCGCCGTTCTCGATCCGGTCCACGGTCAACGGCGACACCCCCGCCTTGCGGGCGAGCTCTGCCTTCGACAGGAGGATCTCCTCGCGAAGGGCGCGGACGTTGTTCGGGATCCGTTTACGCCGTTTCATACGCGATGCACCCCGCCCCGCGGACCGAGAGTCCGGGACGGAAGGCGATGATCGACCGCCCCGAATCGGACGTCAAGGTTTCGGCCGCTCGAAATGATGCATCATTATAGGTCATTGATAGGTCTGTGATGTGGTTCTGTGGATCACTTCGGTGAAAATTCCCGCCAGCGTGCGAAAAGTTCAGGAGATCCCGTGCTCTTTCAGCTTGTACAGGAGCGCGCGGTGGCTGATCCCGAGGAGGGTCGCGGCCTTGGTGCGGTTCCCGCCGGTCTCCTGGAGCGCCCGCTCGATCAGTGTCCGCTCCACCCGCGGGAGGACCACCTTCAACGACAGCTCGTCCTCCGGGATGGCGATGCTCGCGGTGGGGGCCGCTGGGCCCTCCGACGGCTCGAAGCGGTCGTCCAGGTCCAGCGCCGTGATCCGCCCGTCTCCGTCAGAGAGGACCAACGCCCGCTCGATCGCGTTTTCGAGCTCGCGCACGTTCCCCGGCCAGCCGTAGCCCGTGAGGATGTTCATCGCCTCGTCCGTGATCTCCGGGTTGGCGAGCCCCAGGCGCCCCGCCACCGTCTTCACGAAGTGCTGAACCAGGTGCGGGATGTCCTCCGCGCGCTCGCGCAGCGGGGGTAGATGTATGGAGACCACGTTCAGCCGGTAGAACAGGTCCTCCCGAAACCCGCCGTCCTTCACGAGGTCCTTGAGCGGGCGCGCGGTGGCGGCGACCACGCGCACGTCCACCGGGATCGTCTCCGTGGCACCGACGCGGCGGATCTCCTTTTCGACCAGCGCGCGCAGCAGCTTCACCTGCAGCTGCAGCGGCAGCTCCGCGATCTCGTCCAAGAACAGCGTGCCGCCCGTCGCGGTCTCGAAGAGGCCCTCCCGATCCTGCTGCGCGTCCGTGAACGCGCCCTTCACGTACCCGAACAGCTCGCTCTCGAGCAGGTTGGCCGGGATCGCGCCGCAGTTGATGGCCACGAACGGGCGGTTCGCCCGGTTGCCCTCGCGGTGGATCGCCCCCGCGATGCGCTCCTTGCCGGTGCCCGTCTCACCGGTGATCAGGACGGTGGTCGGGAAGCTCGCGACCTTCGTCACGACGCGGAAGATCTTCTTCATCGCGGGCGCGACCGAGACGATCTCGTCGAGACCCTTCGGCTGCTTGCCGCCCTCCCGTCCCTTCTTGAGCGGGTCGTCCGTCGCGCGCTCCGCCGCGCCGCTCGCCTGGCGCCGCTTCTCGACGACCAGCCGCAGCTTCAGGCTGATCTCGTCGGGCTCGAACGGCTTGCTGACGTAGTCGAACGCACCACGCCGCAGCGCCTCCACCGCGAGCTTCTCGTCGCCGTACGCGCTCATCGCGAGGAAGGTCGGCGCGCGATCGCCGAGCGTCACGCCGGTCTCGATGAACGTGAGGCCGTCCATCCCGGGCATCCGCACGTCCGACAAGCAGATGTCGAAGGGCTGAGACGACTTGAGGATGTCCAGCGCTTCGTTCGCCGAGCCGGCGGTGAAGACATGGTAGCCGTCCTTCGAGAGGACGAGGCTCAGCATGTGCCTCAGACTCTCTTCGTCGTCGACCACGAGGACGCGTGTCGCGGACAAGGTCCGCGCACTGTAGCAGTCATTCGACGTCGCGCAACCGCGGCACCCGAACCACGAAACGCGCGCCGCCGGTGTGCTCGGCGTCGAGCACGAGGTCGCCGTCCATCGCTTCCATCAGGGCGCGCGACACGGCGAGGCCGAGGCCTGTACCTTCGCCGGGGTCCTTCGTCGTCGTGAACGGATCGAAGATCGCGTCGCCGAGCTCCGCGTCGACACCGGGCCCGTTGTCGACGACGGCGATCTGCACGTAGTCGTCGGTGCGCTCGCGCGTGACGCGGACGTAGGCGTCCGGATCTTCGCCGAGCGCCTGCCCGGCGTTGAGGAGCAGATTCACGAGCACCTGGTGCAGGCGGCCCGCGTGGCCTTTGGCGTCGAGTCGTTCGTCGGTGTCCGGGCGATCGAACAACACGTTGCGGAGCGCGGGGTGGCCGGCGACGAGCGCGAGGGCGTCGTCGATCACCGTGTCGGTCGCGAACGGCGCGACGGGCTCGTCGCTCTGCTCACCCTGGCGTGCGTAGGTGAGGAGCTTGCGGATCGTGCCGTTGATGCGGTCGAGCTCGCGGACGCTGCGTTCGAGGACGTCCTGCTCTATCTCCGGCTCGAGGCCGCCCTTGAGCAGCGAGAGGTAGCCGCGCACGGCGGCGAGCGGGTTGCCGATCTCGTGCGCGACGCCGGCCGCGAGGCGCCCGACGCTCGCGAGCTTCGACGCGCGGACGAGGCTCTCCTGCATGCGGGCGAGATCGTCCTTCTGCTCCTCGATGCGTTTGCGCTCCTCGTTCAGCTTGCGCACGGTCGAGCGGAACTTCTGCGCGACCTCCATGATCTCGTTCGGCGTCTCACTCCGCGTGAGGTCTTCGGTCTCTTCTTCGTTCGTCGCGGCGGCGACCTGCCCGAGCGCGTCGAGCGACGGGAGCAGCAGGCGGCTCACCATGAACGCGAGGATGGCGGCGATCGCGAGCGCGGTCATGAGGATGAGCGGGATCATCCGGCTCACTTCGACGAACGCGATCGAGGTCGCGATCGAGCTGTCGAGGCGCGCGATGGCGTAGGCCTCTTCGCCGGGCGTCGAGATGCGGACGATCGCGTAACCTTCGATCGGTCGGCCGCCGGTCGTCGCGGCGCGCGCGTCGCTGATGTCGATGCCGAGCGCGGGGGTCGAGGTGGTGACGAGGCCGAGCTCCATCTCGGAGCCGAGGTCGCGCGTGGCCACGAGGTGCTGCACGGCCATGACGCTGCTCTGCGAGACACTCGTGCGGAGCTGCTCCGTCGCTGCGCGTTGGTAGGCGCGGCGCGCGCCGCGGACGAGGGCGAGGCTCGCGATCGTGGTCGCGGTCAGGGCCGCAAGGAACACGAAGACCATCGCGTACAGCACGAGCGGCTGGCGGATGCTGACTTTGCGCTTCAACGTCAGATCAGACCTACGCCGAACAGGATGCGCTGGAACGTCGGTCCGAACAAAAGGTTGGCGAAGGCGCCGAGGGCGAGGAACGGCCCGAAGGGGATGGCGCCTCGGGGCGGGTCCCAGCCGGGTTCCTCACTGTCTTCGTCCTCGAAGCCTTCGAAGGGGAGGGGAGGCGGGAAGAAGGTCATGCGGAGGGACCAGCCGAAGCGCGCGAAGAAGCCGTCGGGGGGGATCTCTTCGGGCGGGAGCGCTTCTTCTTCGCGCTTCGCCTCCTCTTCGTTCTCGGGGCCTCGGTCGAACAGGTGGACGACGATGCCGACGACCGAGCCGGAGATCGACGCGATCAGCAGGACGGGGATCAGCGCGGTGACGCCCGAGAATGCGCCGATCATCGCGAAGAGCTTGGGGTCGCCGAGGCCCAGGCCTTCGCGACCACGGATCAGGTAGTAGAAGAAGCGGATCGACAGGAGCGAGGCGCCGCCGACGACGGCGCCGAGGAGGCCGCTGTAGTACGGGACGTCGAAGGCGAGGGGCCTCAGGATCATGCCGAAGAAGATGCCGGGGAGGACGATCTCGTCCGGGATCTCGAAGAGGTCGATGTCGATGAACGTGATCGCGACGAGGTTCCCGGTGAGGAGAAGGCTCGTGAGGAGCGCGAGCGAGAGCCCGTAGCGTTGGTAACACGCGAGGAAGAGCACGCCGGTCAACAGCTCGACCGCGGGGTAGCGCGCGTCGATCGGCGCCTTGCACGTCGCGCATTTACCGCGGAGGACGATCCAGCTGATCACGGGGATGTTCCACCACGCGGCGATCAGCGTCTCGCACTTCGGGCAGCGCGACCGCGGGTGGACGACGCTCTCGCCGTACGGCAGCCGCGCGATGACGACGTTGAGGAACGAGCCGACGAGTAAACCGAAGACGAGGACGATCGCCCCGACGGGCAAGCCGCTCTTCGCGAGTGCCTCCTCGAGCTCCATCCGTTTCGGACGATTACACGCGGGTGGCCCGGACGACCAGCAAGTGGCCGAGCGCCCCGAGCGGCGTCTGGTTCAGCGCGCGATCGATGCCCAGGAGCGCGCGCGTGAGGGGGCGCCGGCGGATGAAGCCGGGCATGGGAATCAGGTCGAGGCCGTGCGCCGCGAGGATCGCGAGGGGGTGCTCGCTCCAGGCCTTGTCGACGCGGAGCGCGCTGCCGATCAACGCCTCGTAGGCGGCGGGGTCGTAGGCGTGGTGGTCGTGCGTGAAGGAGTCGTCCGACGCGCGGAGGCGGTCCTTGATCGGCTCGAGCCACGCGTACTCGCGCGGGTCGAGGAACAGCGCGGGGGCGCCGGGTTTGAGGACGCGTCGGACCTCCTGCATCACCGCGTGGGGATCCTTCATGTGGTGGAGCGCGCCGCGCGCAACGAGGGCGTCGAACGAGGCGTCGGCGAACGGGAGCTTCGCGGCGTCGACGCGGACCACGGCGTCGAGGCGACGGGCTGCGACGGCGAGGCAGGGCGGGGAGAGGTCGGCGCCGACGACGCGCATCCCGTGCCGCACGAGCCCGGCGCCGGCGGTGCCGGTGCCGCAGCCGAGGTCGAGCGCGACGCCGGTGGGCCAGTCGAGGCGCTCCGCGATGTCGTCGGAGGAGAGGCGGTCCCAGTGGCAGGTCAGGCGCAGCTCGTTTTCGTAGTAGGCGTCGACCGCGGCGGTCTGGGCCTCGACCTCCGCGTGGTGCGAGGCGCCGAGCGTCCCGGCCTCGACGAAGTCGGGGATGCCGTCGACGACGTGCCCGGTCCAGCCGCATGTCCCGCACGCGGGCGCGGGGTCGATGCGGAGGCTCGCGCCGCACGACGGGCAGCGGACGAGGGACTCGAGGAGCGGGGCCCAGGGGCGCGCGGTCGCTGCCAAAGCGGGGCGGGGGATAACATCCGGGGGCGGTTGGGCCAACGAAAACGGGTCGGGAGCCTTCTCCACATCTCAATTCGCCTTCCCCGGGCCCGGTTTCGATCGCTCTGATTCCCTGATCGGAATCGGATTCGGGTGGCGACTCGGATTCGGGACCCGGACCGGTACCGGGACCCGGACCGGGCGCCTGGCTTACACCGGCGTGAGCGGGTAGTCCTCGTTCCCCCGCAGCGCCGCCTCCAGCGATCCCATCACCGCCATCAACAGCGTCTCCTGGAACGGGCGCGTGACGACCTGCACCGCGAGCGGGAGGCCCGTCGCGTCGGTCTCGGCGCGGGCGGCGACGCGGTCGAGGCGGTCGTTGATGTCGGTGCGGGGGCCCTCGTCCTTGCGGACCCGGGTCACGGGCACGACGCCGGCCGGGAAGTCGAGGAAGTTGTAGCGCATCGCGTAGGCGCCCCCGAGGCTGAACTCTTCGGTTTGGCCGTGGAGCATGGGCGGGGTGGGGTGCACCGGGCACAGCACGGCGTCGATGCCGGCGGCGCTCCAGCCGAGCAGCACCTCCTCGCGCAAGCGGTTGCGCTCCGCGACGATCTCCCAGACCTCCGACACGCGCTTTTCGCGGCCGACGCGTAAGAGGCGCTCGAGGCGCAGCTCGCCGGACGAGGCGAGGAAGGCCGCCACGGTGTCGCGTAGGAAGCCGGGGAGCTTCGCCATGGTGCGTAGCTTCTTCAGCTGCGGCACGACGGCGTCGCCGCGCAGGAACTTGTCGACGGTGCGTCCGCCGTCGCTCGCGAGCGCCGCGAAGTACGTGTAGACGACCTCGACCGGCGCGGGCGGCGTGAAGGGCACGACCTCGACGCCGCGCGCCTTGAGCGCGACCGCCGCTTGCCGCACGGCGCGCTGCACCGATGAAGCGGGCGTGAAGAAGCCGTCGTCCTCGTATACGCCGACACGCAGGTTCGTCAGGTCGACGCGCCGCGGATCCGCGGTGGAGATCGGCGGGACGCGCGCGTCGTAGGGCGTGTGCAGGTAGCTGTCGATCGCGCGCATCACGAGCGACAGGTCCGCCGTGCTGCGGGCCATCGGACCGCACTGCGCGCGCACCACCTCCTGACCCGCCATCGATCCCACGCACCCCGACATCGACCAGCGATCCACCGTCGGCTTGATCCCGAAGATGCCGTTGAACGCCGCCGGCACCCGGATCGATCCGCCGATGTCCGTGCCCACCGCGAACGGCGTCAGCCCCGCCGCGATCGCCGCCGCGTCACCGCCGCTGCTCCCGCCCGGCACGCGGTCCGCCTTCCACGGGTTGTTGGTGCGGCCCCAGATCGGGTTGTCGGCCTCCTGGAACAAGAGCAGCTGCGACACGTTCCCCTTGCCGAGCACGATCGCGCCCGCGCGCGCGAGGAGCTTCACCACCGTCGCGTCGTCTTCCGCCGGATCGCCGCGCCGCGACTTCACGCCGAGCGTCACGTCGACGCCGCGGGTCATGATCGACTCCTTGATCGTCACCGGCACGCCGTGGAGCGGGCCGAGCGACTTGCCCTTCGCGCGCATGTCGTCGGCGATCTTCGCGGCGGCGAGCGCCTTGTCCGCGAACACGTGCACGAGCGCGTTGACGCTCGGGTTGACGGCCTCGATTCGATCCAGGTGCGCGCGGACGATCGCTTCGGAGGAGGCTTCGCCTTCCTTCTGGAGGCGCAAGAGCTCGACGATCGTTCGCCGGGTGAGATCCACGGAGGGGCGTATTACGCGCCGTTCGTGTTTTGTCGAGCCCACACCGCGACGCGATCGCGGCCCTGGCGCTTGGCGTCGTACAGCGCGGAGTCCGCGCGGCTCACCAGCTCCATCATCGTCGGCGCCGGCGGGTCCTTCGGCTGCGGATGCGTCAGCGTGCATACGCCGATCGAGACCGACAGGTGCAGCGTGTCACCCCCGACCATCGCGGGGCGGTCGCGGATGATGCGCGAGAGGCGCTGCGCGAACGCGACCGCCGCCTTCTCGTCGAGGCGCGTCGCGATGACGAATTCGTCGCCGCCGTAACGACCGACGAGGTCCTCGGTGCGGACCGCTTTGCGGAGCGTGTGACCGATGTGCGCGAGGACTTGGTCGCCGTGCAGGTGCCCGTACTCGTCGTTGATGCGTTTGAAGTAGTCGACGTCCACCAGCATCAACGACAGCAGCGCCCGGTGTCGCCGCGCGTACGCGTACTCCTGCTCGAGACGCTCGAGGAAGTAGCGTCGGTTGTGCACCGAGGTGAGCGCGTCGCGCGTCAACGTCTCTTGCATCCGCGCGAGCAGCTCGCTCTCGCGTTCGTCCTGATAACGCACGCGCAGGACGGTCTCGCCCGAGAGCTGGACACGGTCGCCGTCGGCGAGCACGCGTGACTTCACCTGTTCGCCTTCGACGTAGACGCCGTAGCGGCTGTCGAGGTCCACGAGCGAGAAGCCGCCGTCCGCGTTGCGCTCGAGGAGCGCGTGCTCGCGCGAGATGCCGGGGTCGACCAGCGGGATCTCGACGTCCGGGTCGCGGCCGATGACGCCGCCGGCGTCGGGGACCTTCTTGTAGAGGCCGGCGCACGGTCCGGAGAGGACGAGCAGCGAGATGTCGTCGCGGCTCGGCTGCGGCGACGGTGGGAGCGCGAAGTCCCCCGTCGGCGTGACGAGGCTCGGGTCCTGCGGCGGCGCGGCCGACGGGAGCTCGGTCACCTGCGTTACGGTCAGATCGTCGGACGCGTCGTCCGACGGGTCGACATCGGTCGTGCCCCCCAACGAATCCCCCTCGTCTGGTTCTACCACAGGCGGTTCCCCATCGGCGCCCAAACGTACTACCTACGGGCGATGCCGAAGCCCGACTGGTCGTCTCAGATCGAAGCGCTCCTCCCCGAGCTCGTGGCGATCCGCCACGACATCCACCGACACCCGGAGCTCGGCTTCGAGGAGCACCGCACGCAGGCGAAGGTGCGCGCTTGGCTCGAGCAGCACGGCTACGCGCCGCGGGTTTCGGCCGAGACGGGCCTCGTCGCGGATCTCGGTGCGGATCGTCCGGGGGAAGCGATCGCGTTCCGTGCGGATCTCGACTGTCTGCCCATGCAGGAACACACCGACCTGCCTTACCGCTCGGTGCACGACGGGCGTGCACACAAGTGCGGCCACGACGGGCATACGACAATCCTCATGGGCGTTGCGGCGGTACTCGCGAAACACGCCGACGCGCTGACTCGACCCGTCCGCTTGATCTTCCAACCCGCGGAGGAGGGCGTGCGCGGCGGCGGTGCGCGCGTGATGGTCGAGGAGGGCGCGGTGGAGCGCGTCGCGGAGGTCTACGGGCTGCACAACTGGCCCGGTTATCCGAAGGGGGAGGTCCGCGTGAAGGCCGGCGCGCTGATGGCGCAGGTCCACACGTTCGAGCTCACGGTGCGCGGCGTCGGCGGACACGGGAGCCAGCCGCAGCTGTGCGTCGATCCGATCGTCGCGAGCGCGCACCTGATCGTCGCGCTGCAGACCATCGTGTCGCGATCGATCGCGTACGACGACCAGGCGGTCGTCTCCGTCGGCGCGATGCACGCCGGCAAGGCGGACAACATCATCCCGGACGTCGCGCACTTGAAGGGCACGATCCGCACCTTCGATCCGAACGTCACGGAGCGCGTGCTCGAGCGGCTCCACGCGGTGGTGAACGGCGTGGCCGCGACCCACGGCGTCTCGATCGAGACGAACATCATCACGGGCTACCCGGTCCTGATGAACGATTCGACGTGCGCCGAAGTCGTAAGGGAAGTGGCCGCCGAGGTCGTGGGTTCGGAGCACGTGAAGAGCGACGACCTGCCGATGGCGGGGGGCGAAGACTTCGCCTACTTCTGCGAGGCCACGCGCGGCGCGTACTTCTTCCTGGGCGCCAAGCGGGGCGAGGAGAAGACGCCCGTGTGCCACCACCCCGACTTCGACTTCGACGACGATCTGATCGCGACGGGCGTGCAGATGTTCCTGCGGATCGCGGAGCGCCGCGCGATGGGAGGTGCGTGATGCGTCGCGCGGTGGTGTGGTGTTCGTTGGCGCTGATCGCTTGTGACGCTTCCTCGTCCGACGACGACGGCGTGACCCGCGACGCCGGTGTCGCCGACGCAGGCACGCGCGACGCCGGACCCGCGCCGCGGGACGGAGGTTCGTTGATCGGTCCGATCCCCGAGTACACGCAGCGGCCCGGTGATCCGCAGGTCGGCTACGAGGCGTTGGTGAATCGCGGGTACGTCGGATGCGGCGTGCCGAAGGCGGCCTTCGACCAGGTGTTCGGCGGGACGCCGGCTTCGCGCAAGCTCCCGGGGCGCGACGCGCTCAACGCGGATCTGCCGTACGACTTCAACGCGTTCGTGACGACGAGCAGCGTGACGGTGGTGTCGTCGAACTGTCTGACGTGTCACGCGGGGGTGTTCGACGGCGAGGTCGTGATGGGGCTCGGTGATTCGCTGCGCAACTTCACCGCGGATCCGTCGATGTTCGCCCAGGCCGCGGGCATCTTGGTGTCGAACGACCCAGCCGAGCGCGCCGAGTACGAGAAGTGGCGCGACCGCATCGTGACGACCGCGCCGTTCATCCAGACGCAGGTGATCGGAACGAACCCCGCCGACAACCTCGCGGCGATCCTCTTCGCGCACCGCGACGCCGACACCCTCGCGTGGTTGGACGAGCCGGCGCTCGAGGTCCCGGAGCGAACGCCGCTCCCGGTCGACGTGCCGCCGTGGTGGCGGATGAAGAAGAAGAACGCGATGTTCTACAGCGCGGCGGGGCGCGAGGATCACGCGCGGATCATGATGACGGCGTCGGTGCTGTGCGTGGACAGCGTCGAGGAGGCGAACGCGATCGACGCGTACTTCCCGGACGTGCGCGCGTACATTGCGAGCCTCGAGCCGCCGGCCTTTCCCCGCACGGTCGACGCGCAGCTCGCGGCGGAGGGCCAGACGTACTTCGACACGTACTGCTCGCGTTGCCACGGAACGTACGGCGAGGAGGAGACGTACCCGAACTTGGTCGTCGGGCTCGATGAGATCGGGACGGATCCGATGCTCGCCGCCGGAACGGCGCAGCTCGCGGAGCGCTTCGTCGACTGGTTCGAGGCGTCCTTCTACGGACAGATCGCTTCGCTGATCCCGGCGGAGGGTTACGTCGCGCCGCCGCTCGACGGCGTGTGGATCACGGCGCCGTATCTGCACAACGGCTCGGTGCCGGACCTGGAGACGCTCCTCGACAGCACGTCGCGCCCGACGTACTGGACGCGCACCTTCGACGACGCGGACTACGACTACGATCGACTCGGTTGGCAGTGGACGGCGAGCGACCGAGGCCACCGCGAGATCACGAACCCCGCCGAGCGCCCGCCGATCTACGACACGACGCTCCCGGGCCACGGCAACCAGGGTCACACCTTTGGTGACGTGCTGACCTCGGCACAACGGGCGGCCGTGATCGAGTACCTCAAGACCCTGTGATCGCGCTCTAGAGCGCGTGCAAGCGTTCGCAAGTGATCCCGGAGGACGACTTGCGAATACTCGCGGTCATGGTCCGCACCGATCGAAGTTGGATCGCCAAGCCCGGGGAAGTCATCGGCGGTTACGCGCTGGAGCAGCTGCTCGCGATGGGCTCGACGGCGCACGTCTTCCTCGCGCGCCACGCGCTGCTGGGGCGGCCGGCCGCCGTGAAGGTGCTGTCGCCCGAGCTAGTGTCGAACTCGACGGTCGTGGCGCGTCTCCTGACGGAGGCGCGGATCGTCAACGACATCCGGCACCCGAACATCGTCGACATCTTCGACTTCGTGTCCTCGGACGAGCCGCGTCGCGTCGCGCTGGTGATGGAGCTCGTCGAAGGGCCCAGCCTGATGCAGCTGCGCGGGCGGGCGTTCCGTTTCGAGCACGCGATCGCGATCGCGATTCAGCTCGTCGAGGCGACGGCGGCGGCGCACCGGGCCGGCGTCATCCACCGTGACCTGAAGCCGGGCAACCTCCTCCTCACGAAGCACCCCGACGTGTGTGAGGACACGCCGACCCTCAAGCTCGTCGACTTCGGCATCGCGAAGCTCGCGCAGGCGTCGGGCCGGACCGCGACGGGGATGATGCTCGGGACGCCGGCGTACATGGCGCCGGAGCAGATCATGCGTCGCCCGGAGCCGTCGTTTGCGACCGACGTCTACGCGATCGGCGAGGTGCTCTACGAGCTGCTCGCGGGGCGACGCGTGTTTCCGGCGAACAAGATCCACGAGACCGTGCGCGCCAAGCTGCGCGGGCACGTCCCGGACCTCGCGCTGCCGGCCGGCACGCCCGAGCGCGAGGCGATCCTCGAGATGGTCCAGGCGTGCCTCGCGCGGGCGCCGCAGGATCGCCCGACGCTCGATGCGGTGCGCGCGCTGCTCGTGCGGGTGCTCCCGTCGGGGTGGGCGCCGCGCTCCGAAGGCGCGAAGGTCGTGGCGGACAGCCTGCCGAAGGTGCCGGCGTACATCGAGGAGCGCACGAAGCCGATCGCGCTGCACCCGGACATCGACGTCACCGACCAGGGCCCCCCCTCCCCCCCACCCCCCGACCCCGCTGTCCTCTGCGCTGACCTCGACATCGACCCCGCGATCGACGAGACCCGAACCGGCGAGCACGGCGGCATCTACCCGCTCGCGCTCGCAGCGCCGACGGAGCTGGAGCTCGTCATCGACGTCACCAAGACGGACGACGTCGCGCCCCCGGACCTCGGCACGCTCGTGACGCCTCCGCTGCCGGACGACTGCCCCGACTTCCGCAGCCTCGACGCCGTCACCGACGCAGGCCTCGACGCGCCGCCGATCCCCGCGCGGCGCTCGCTTGGCTCGGCGACCGTCGCCGACGCGGATCTCCTCGCGGCCGTGACGGAGGCGATCGTCTATCCGCCGCCGCCGAACGTCTGCGACGAACCCGAGACCATCGCGCCGACCGGCGCGGTGCTCCCCACGATGCCGCTGCAGATCCGGCTCGAACCCGACGACGCCGCCGTCACGCGGCGGCCGTCTTCGCCGAGGGCGTCGGTCGAGACCCGAGCGCCTTCACGTCCCCAAAGCGCCGCGCCGACGCGGAGGTCGGCGCCGTGGCACGTCGTCTCCGCGCGCCCGGATCCGACGCCGCGTCCGCTCCTCCCGACCTCGGTGATGTCGATGCCGGACGACCGCACGTGGACGCTCCCCGTCGCCGTCAGTCTGATCTTCTTCGCTGCGGTGTTCGTCCTCGGCGTCGCGCTGCACGGCGCGGTTTGATCACCTTCGGCGGAGCGACCCGCACCAGCGGCCTCAACCGCGCGAGCGACTTCCTCCCGATCCCGCGGACGCGTAGCAGATCACGCACGCGTCGAAACGGGACGCGCTCGCGTAGCTTCACGATCGCGTCCGCGCGCTTCGGGCCGACCCCCGGCAGCTTCACGAGCTGCGCGATGGTCGCCGTGTTCAGATCGAGCTTGTCGACGGGCTCCGCCGCGAGCGCCGTCCCGGTCTGCAGGACGAACGCGAGGGCGAGCCCCCGTAGGGCCTTGTGCATGGGGCGACGCACTAACAAGGAACGGGCCAAGCGAACCGTGCCGCCGCGCGCCGCGATTCGTCCGAATGTCGAACGAATCGTCCGACTTTCGAAAACCAGGTCCGATTATCGGACGACGCTCCGCCCGATGGCCAAAGCCCCGGCCCGTGGGTAGCGTCGGCCGCGGTGGAGACCTTCGGCCCCTACCAACTCCTCGAACGCATCGCGGCCGGCGGCGTCGGTGAGATCTATCGCGCACGCATGGCCGGCGCCGGTGGCTTCGAGAAGATCGTCGCGATCAAACGCATCCTCCCCGAGTACGCGCAGAGCGCCGAGCTCGTGCAGTCGCTCATCGACGAAGCCCGCCTCGCCGCCCGACTCACCCACGGCAACATCGTCCAGATCCTCAACCTCGAGCGCTTCGGCGAAGACTGGGGCGTCGTGCTCGAGTACGTCGAAGGCGTCGACGTCTTCCGCCTCGAACGTGTGCTCGAACAACACGAACGCCGCCTCGGCATCGACGAGTGCGTCCACATCGCCAAGGAGATCCTCGTCGCGCTCGACTACGTCCACCGCCTCACCGACGACGAAGGCCACCCCCTCGGCCTCCTCCACTGCGACATCGCGCCCGCCAACGTCATGGTGAACGTCGGCGGCGAGGTGAAGCTCCTCGACTTCGGCATGGCCAAGAGCGAAGGCATGGTCGCGATGGAAGGCGTCGCCCCCGGCGGCAAGATCCGCTACCGCGCCCCCGAACAAGCCCGCGGCGATCAGTTCGACCTGCGCGCCGACATCTACTCCACCGCCGTCGTCCTCTGGGAGCTCCTCGCCGGCGAGCGCGTCTTCGAATCGATGGAGCTCGAAGAGATCCTCTCCGCCGTCGAGCACGGCGCCGTCCCCGGCATCGAGACCGTCCGCACCGGTGTCCCCGACGGCCTCGTCCGCGTCCTCCGCCGCGCGCTCTTCCCGGACGTCCGCTACCGCTACCCGCACGCCGCCGCGTTCCTGCGCGCCCTCGAAGACCTCGAGGTGGGCCGCGACCCCGCTCGGAGCCGACACGTCCTCGCCGAGATCGTCTCGGCGATCCGTCGCGAGTCACGCCCCGACGCCCGCCGACCCGCCAAACCCGTCACCGTCGCCGAGGACCTGAGTCTCGAAGATGCACTCGACAGCGCCTTCGACCCTTAGGGGACCGCAACCGTGACGCCGACTCCGCTTCGTGCCAGCCTTGGGGAACATGGGGAGCGAGCGCCGGCAGTTTCCGCGAGTCCCGCTGAACGTGCTCGTGCAGTACCGCTTCGACTCGTTCGAAGACTTCTCCGCCGAGTACGCCGAAGACCTCTCGATGGGCGGAATGTTCATCCGCACCGACGACACCCGCGAGGTCGGCACGCACATCTATCTGCAGTTCATGCTCCAGGGCGGCCGCCGCCTCGTCGAAGCCCTCGGGCGCGTCGCCCGCGTGATCCCCGGTGACGACGGCGGCATGGGCATCCAGTTCGTGAACCTCGACGAGGACTCGAAAGCGCTCCTCGCGCAGATCATCTCCGAGAAGAAGCCCCTCCACGATCCCACCGCAGGCTGAAATCGCTTGCCACCGGGCCCGAGGATCGCCAATCACGTCCTCGGTGCGGCTCGACCGATTCCAGAAGCTCGCGCTGTCGACCACCGTCGCGACCTACCTGCTGATCGCCGTCGGCGGCCTCGTGCGCGCGGCCGGCGCCGGGCTCGGCTGCCCCGACTGGCCGCGCTGCTTCGACCGGTGGATCCCACCCACCGACGTCTCCCAGGTCCCTTCACACATCGACCCGGCGCTCTTCAACTTCGCGAAGGCCTGGACCGAGTACGTCAACCGCCTCGTCGGCGTCACCGTCGGCTTCCTGATCTTCGCGACGCTCGTCCTCGCCTGGCGTCACCACCGCAAGTCACCGCGTGTCTTCTGGCCGACCGTCGCGTCGTTCGTGCTCGTCGGCGTCGAAGGCTGGCTCGGCGGTCAAGTCGTCCGCTCCGGCCTCCACTCGCTCGTCCTCACCGCGCACCTCGTACTCGCGCTCGTGATCGTGAGCCTGCTCCTCTACGCGACCGTCACCGCGTTCTTCCCCGGCGGACGCGTCGACGTCCCGCTGTCGAAGGAGCGCCGCACCCTCGGGCGCGCCGCGCTCGGCGTGTTCGCGCTGACGCTCGTCCAGGTCGGCATCGGTGCGTTCGTCCGCGGCGACATCCAAGAGCTCGCCAAGACCGAGCTCGCCCGCGCCGAGTGGATCACCCAGCTCGGCACCATCGACATCGTCCACCGCCAGGTCGCGGCCCTCACCACCCTCGCCGTGCTCGGCCTGGTCTGGATGGTGTTCCGTCACGCCGAGCGCGACGTGTGGCTGCGCGGTTTCTCCACCGCCAGCGCCGTGCTCGTCGGCGGACAAGCCGCCGCCGGCCTCGGCCTCGCGTACTTCGCAGTCCCGCCGGTGCTCCAGGTCGCGCACCTGTGGCTGTCGAGCCTGCTGCTCGGCGCGCTCACCGTCGTCGCGATGCTCGCCTACCGCGTCGATCCACGCTGGGTCATGGGCGATAGCCGGTCCCAGGTGAACCCATCCGAAAAGTAGATCCGCTCGGCACGCCCGTAGACGTCATCGCGATCCACCAGGCCGAAGAAACGCCCGTCGAGGCTGTTCGGACGGTTGTCCCCCAGCACCAGGAGCTTCCCTTCCGGGATGGTCGTCGGCGCCAAATCCCGACCCGGGCCGTACACCACTTCGTGACGCTCGATCAGCAGACGACCGTCCACGAACACCCGCCCGTCACGAACCTCGAGCTGATCGCCGGGCACCCCGACCACGCGCTTCACCAACGTCCGCTCGTCGACCGGCGAACGCAGCACCACGACCTCGCCCCGCTCCGGATCCGAGAACGTCGCAAGATAGGTCATCGAGAAGGGGATACGGAAACCGAACGCCAACTTGTTGACCAGGATGCGGTCGCCGACTTGGATCGTTGGCTCCATCGAACCGGTCGGCACGGTATAGTGGTCCGCCAGGGAAGATCGCGCTGACGTGATGGTGATGACGAGGGCGAGCAGCGACCCTGCGCTCCGCAGGCGACGCCTCCACCGTTTGTCGACCGAATCGCTCATGGCCCATCAACCCAACACGAGCGCAGCCTGGCTTCTTCCCCTCGCCCTCGCCGTGGTCGGCTGCCGGGGCGGTGAGGTCACCTCCGTCGGCACGCTACCCCCGAACACCTACGCGGCCGTGCTCGGGTTCGCGAACGAAGCGCTCGTCGGCTCGACCGGCCTCGTCCCCGTCGACGACCTCGGGCGCCTCGACACCACCCTCTCCGCCACCGACGACCCCGATCGCTACCTCGTCTACGCGTTCGACCGCACGACGATCGACCGCCTCCACGGCCGCCCCGAAGACGCCGATCTCGCCACGCTCCCCGTGCGCCCCGCCGGCCCGAACGCCCCCCGCCTGCCCACCGCGGACTGGGTCGGCGGGTTTCGGCCGGGTGATCCGGTCTCACCGCTCGACGAAGCCCCGGACCTCACCGCGCCCTGGCTCCCCGACTGCCCCACACTCCTCGGCGCCGACGAGATCGGCCACGTCAGCGACGGGTGCAGCCCCTTCTCCTGCGACACGATCGCCCGTCAGTCCGGCTGCACACTCGACATCGAGACGCGGCACTGCGTCGGCGGACGCCTCCGCGGCGTCGTGCGCGGCGACGGCTCCGTCGAGTACGAATCGTCCACGTTGTTCGGCGCGTGTGTACATCGCCCGACCCGCTACGAGGCCGTCACGTCGCTCGAGTGCCAAGGCGGCTTCTTCGAAGGCAAGATCTGCCCGATCGACGTGTTCGCGCGCGGGACGCCGCCGCCCTTCGAAGTCATGAGCCGCCCCGTCGGCGACGGTGAGCCGCTGAACGGCGGCACCGGCGTCGGCAATCGCCACCTCGGCGGAATGGCGATCCTCGACGGCCAGGTCGCCGTCACGCGCTTCGTGAGGCCCGCGTCCGTGACGGGCTGCAAGAACGTCTCGACCGAGCTGCTGCTCTTCGACCACGACTCGCTCCTCCAGGTCTACGGCGAGCCGACGCTCGACTGCCTGCGGAACATCCGACGTGTCCCCGGCGCCGACCGCATCGTGGGCATGTACAACGACGGCGACGTCGGGGTCGCGCTGCTCGAGGAGACCGGCGAAGTCGTCGCCACCACGACGGTCGCGCTCGGCCCGCGGCACTTCCCGATGGACGTCGTCGTGAACCAGGTCGACCAGCAAGTCGTCTTGCTCCTGACGGCGATCGAGGACGAGGTCGGCTACGGCATCGCGTTCGACCTCGAGACGCTCGAACGCGTCGGCGAAGTCGGACCGTTCGGCGCGCGCCCCCGCGCGGTCACGATGATGCCCGGCGGCACCGTCGCTTCGGTCGAGTCGGAGCAGCCCACGATCGTCCTCGCGCGCGGGAACGACGTCGTCGCGTTCGAGCTCCGCACCCAGTGCGGCAAGGGCTCCCCGCGCGACCTCATCTACCACCCCGACACCGGTCGGCTGATCGCCAGCATGCGCGGCGATACGCAGTCGATCTTCGTGCTCGACCCCGAAGGCGACGGCACCTGTCGGCGCTTCCCGATCTACGAGGAGGCCGGCGAGCCGTACGCGCTCACGAACTTCCCGCCGCTCCCCTCCCTCGCGATCGCCGGCTTCGACGGCACGGACGAGAGCGGCCACAACCGCAGCTTCATCGCGTTCGTCGACGTCGCCGAAGCGCGCATCCTCCCCGGGACCCTGGAGATCGGCGAGGGCCCCATCACCGAGCTCGAGCTCAGCGGCAACGGCACCGTGTGGGCGTTGATGGCGTTCTCGGATCGCCTGGCGAAGCTGATCTACACCCCCTGAACCCCCGTCACCTTCGACGGCGCAGCGCCGCGAGCACCCCCAGCACCACGATCCACGACGCCCCCGTCACCGGCGTCGCAACACACGTACAGCCGCCCTCCGGCAGCTCCGCGACCGGTGGCTCGCGCGGCGCGAGCATCGTGTCGTCGTCCTCCACCGTCAGCACGAACACCGGGCTCCCTTCGACCTCGCCCGACAACGACAGCAGGATCGTCTCGTCGTCTTCGATTACATCGTCGTCGATCAACACGATCGACACGACGGCCTCCGTCGAGTCCGCGAACACCAGCTCCGCGCGCTCGCCCGCGATGCGGAAGTCCTCGTTCCACGTCGCCGTGCCCTGAATCGTGAACGGTATCGTTCGCGTCGTCGGCGCCGACAGCCGCGCGCGGACGTCGACGAGCAACGCGCCCTCGCTGGCCACCACCGTCGACTGCGACCAACGCACCGTGAGCGCCCCCGTCGAGACCTCGTCGTCGCGCACCGTGAAGCTCGCGGACCCCGCGTCGTAACCCGCCGCCGTCGCCGTGATCCGCACCGTGCGATCCGTATCCGCCGCGCCCGGGGGATCGTCGATCGGCGTCACGTCGAACGAAGCGCTCGACGCCCCCGCCGCGATCGTCACCGGCGACAACGTCAGGTGCCCGATCGGATCCGCCGCCAACGTCACCGTCACGTTCGTAGCGGCCGGCGCATCGAGCTGCACCCGCCCCCCGCCGGTGAGCGTCCCCGCCGACTCCAACGCCGACGCCGGCGACAACACCACCGTCAACTTCTGCGTCGGCGCCGGCGCCGCCGGGAGGATCCCGTCCAACCAATCCAGGTACCGCGACACCCGCGTCTGGTAGTCGCGCGACCCGTACGCGGCGACCTCGTTGGCGTCCGCCTCCTCGCCGTACGCGTTGAGGCCCGCCAAGTAGCGCACGCCCCCGACCTCGAGGAACGACGGCCCACCGCTGTCGCCCGCCGCACCGACACCCTCCAGCGCCGTCACGCCCGACTCCGTCCCGCGCTCGAACGCCACCTCGAGGAAGTGCGCGTTCACCGCCGTCACCACGTTCGTCGCGCGCCGCAGCTGCCCGTCGTTTCGCGCGTTGCCTTCGCCCACGAGCCCCGTCGCCGTGTCCCCGCGCCCCACGATCGTGATCGTCTGACCGCGCTCGTCGGCGCCCCGGTAGACCGGCACCGGCGCCACCCCCGTCACCGGCGTCGCAAACCGCACGAGCGCGATGTCGTACGCGTCCTGATCCCGCCAGCTCGGGTGCAGGAAGATCTCCGCGACCGTGTGCCCGGCGCCCGCCACCGTCAGCGTCGCCCCGACCGAAAGGTCCGCCGCGCAGTGCGCGACCGTCAGCAAAAACGACGGGTGCACCAACGTCCCCGCGCAGTCCCCCCGGCTGATGAGATCCACCACCTCCGGGTACGCGGCGTCCGGCACCACGTACT
This sequence comes from Deltaproteobacteria bacterium, assembly GCA_040218735.1. GTDB lineage: Bacteria > Myxococcota > Kuafuiibacteriia > Kuafuiibacteriales > Kuafuiibacteriaceae > JAUHYN01. The sequence goes on along the minus strand of JAVJQW010000012.1, from coordinate 334,548 downwards.
GCGTGTCCGCCACGTCGTGCCGGATCACGATGGCCTCCGCCGGAGCCGCCACGCAGGGCAGCCCGCAAAGCAGCAGAATTCTTAGCGTCTTGGGCCCGAAGTCCTGGGCCGAGGATCGTCCTGATCGCATCCCCACCCCGTGAGCACCTCCCGTACCAACGCCCACCCCCTGTCACCGGGAACCCCGACCTGCGGGACGCCCGCCACACGCGAGACAAAGATCCCGCGACCGCCCCCAAAAAAGCCGGAGAGACCCTTGGTCTAGCTTACACGGTCTGATATTGTCCTACATGTGAGTCAGCAGGCCACCCAAACGCTGGTCGAGTCGGTCGTCAGCGCGCTGACGCCGGACGCCGAAGGGACGCTGCGTTTCTCGCGCGCGCCCGCGTTCGTGGTGGCTCGGCTCCAGGCGCTCCCGGCCAGCGCCCAGAAGGAAGCCGTCCAGACGCTCGCCGCGTTCGGTCACTTCCTCGCCACGAAGAAGGCCTCCCCCGAAGCGAGCGCGCAGCTGATGGCCGCGCTCGAACGGTTCGCGAAGGAGTCACAGCGATGAGCGGTATCCGAGGCAACGCAGCCCGCATCTTCACCGGCAAGCTCGCCGACACGGTTCGGCACGAGCAGCTCGTCTCGCTCATGCAGGAGTTCGCCGAGCACCGCAACGAGGGCGCCGAGATGGCGTGGCTCCAAGAGGAGCACCCGAACCTCTACACGTGGCTCTCCGAGGTCCCGCCCGCGACGCTCGCCGCGGGGCGCTCCGATCCCACGAAGCTCGTCGGCGCCGCAACGCAGCTCGCGTCGAAGGTCGACAACCTCATGCAGTCGGTCCGCTGGGACGACGTCGGCCTCTCGCCCAAGTACGAGAGCCTCGCGCGCCGCCTGTACCCGAAGGCCGACTGGCAGTTCATTCAAGACCTCGACAACGGCCGCGGCCAGGTCGCCCCGCGCTTCGTCATGGAAGGCGACGCCTGGCGCCCGCTCATCCCCGGCCAGGACAACGCCATCGAGCGCATGGTCGACTGGTCGATGAAGAACGACCTGCACGACCACCTCGCACGCGTCGGCGTCGAACGCCCCGACGTGCGCACCGCCGAGTTCGGCAACTGGTGGGCCCGCTTGTCGACGACGCACCTGCACGTCCCGCCCGAGGACGCCGCGCTCCTCATGGACGGCAAGGTCCTCGGCGAGCGCGCCTCGCGCCTCGACGTCCCCAAGGGCTGGTCCTTCGCCCGCCGCGAGATGCGCGACGGCCAGCCGAAGAACATCTGCGCCATCCCCGCCGCGTCCGCGCTCGGGATGCGCGGCGTCTCCTACGAGCTCGCCGACACCTCGCCGGAAGGGATCCGCGAACGCTGCATCGAACGCCTCACCCAGCGCGGCGTCGACAAGCCGGACGTTCGCGTCGAAACGGTCGAAGGCCGCGCGACGCTCCTGCTCCCCACCGACCAGGCCCGCGTCCTCGTCGCACCGATCGCCGTCGGCGACCCCGCGAGCCAGTACTCCTTCAAACGCCCGACGTTCGACCCGGCCGCGAAGGGCTACGACGCCGAGACCGGCGTGTTCCTCACGCAGGCCGCGAAGCTCGCCTACGAAGACGACGCCACGATCCGCACGTACATCAAGGCGTGGGGCTTCGAGGACTCGACGTTCGTCGAAGACAAACACACCGACGCGCAGGGCTTCGTCGCCTACGACGAACAGACCAACTCGCTGCTCGTCTCCTTCCGCGGCACCGAGTCGCGCGCCGACGTCAACGTCGACAGCCGCATGGGGCTGGTCGATTGCCTCCGCCACGGCGGCCGCGCGCACAGCGGCTTCTACGAGCAGTTCGACGCGCTCCTCCCCAAGCTCCAGCCGGTGGTCGAAAAGTACGCCGAGCAGGCGAAGGCCGCGGGCAAGGAGCCGCCGTCGATCCTCGCCGCCGGTCACAGCCTCGGAGGCGCGCTCGCCGCCCACTTCGCGGGCTGGGCCGCGCAGGAAGGGCTCCCGGTCCGGCAGGTCTACACCTGCGGCCAGCCCAAGATCGGTGACGAGACGTTCGCGGGGTCGCTCGGCCGACTGCTGAAGAGCGTCAGCTGCAACTTCTTCCGCTACATCAACAACAACGACGTCGTCGCGCGCGTGCCCCCCAACTGCACGCACGAGGGATGCGGCACCGAGGTCTACATCAACAGCGACGGCAAGATCGAAAAGCCGGGTGGCATCATCGACCTCGCCAAACGTCGCGCCGACCGCTTCAACGGGCTGGTGAAGAACTGGGTGAGCGGCCACGGCATCGACGCCGTCGACTACGTGAGCGACCACCGCGTCGCGTTCTACCTGGGCTTCGTCCGCAAGAACCGCGACCTCCGCTTCGACGCCTGAGACTTGACGTCGGTGCCGGTTCAGCGCGACGAAGTCAGTCGTGCACCGCTCGATCCCCTCTTGGACCTTCATCGGCGCGCTCGCGCTCGCCGCCTGCGCCAACCCCGAAGAGCCCGACGACATGCGCTCCGACGCCGGCGTCCGCGACGCGGGCACCGAGCGCGACGCGGGTGAAGAAGAGACGCCGCGCGACGGCGGACCGCGCGACGGCGGTGACGTCACTCGCGACGGTGGACCGCGCGACGGTGGGGCCGAGCGCGATGGCGGTCCGGACCGAGACGGCGGGCCGCGGGTCGTGGACATCGTGGTGGCGTACACCGCCGGCGCCGACGCGCCGCTGCTCGCGGACCTGTTCCTCACGGAGTCGTCGACGACGCGGTATCGCGTGACGCCGCAGCTCGCGGGCGGGCCGACCACGGGCGGGAAGGGTGAGCCCGTCTTCGCCGGGGTCGACAGCTTCGAATGGACGCGTGACGGCGAGATCATCTACGTCGCGCAGCAGGAGACGTTCGATCTCTACGAGATCTTCTTGGCGCCGCAGCCGGGGAACCCGATCACCACGAAGCTTTCGAACCCGGGCATGGACCGACAGGCGCGCAGCTACGCGCTCAGCCCGAGCGGGACGATGATGACCTTCGGGCAGGCGGTGGAGGGCGAAGCCGGCACCCGACGGTTCGTGGTGCCCGTCGCCGTGGGGGCGCAGCCGATTCGCCTCTCGATGGGGACGTCGTCGTTCCCGTTCTGGCGGGGTGACGACGGCATCGCCTACCAGGACATCATCGTGTCGGCGAACGATCGCGACCTCTGGTTCAGCGACCTCACCATGGACCCGCCGCCGCGGACGCGCCTGCACTCCGGCGCGAACCTCGGCTTCACCGGCACGTCGGCGTCGTTCTCCGCGGACGGGCAGTACATCGTCTTCTCGGCGGACGACGGCGCGCTGCGTGTCTTCCAGCCGTACCGCGTGACGTTCACCGGCAACACGCCGTCCGCGCCGGAGCCGGTCTACGCCAACTACCCGTCGACCGCGGACATCATCGGCATCGACACGATCAAGTTCGCGCCGACCGGCACGATGGTCGCGTTCATGGGCGACATCGACACGGACGGCACGGACGAGCTGTACGTGTTCGACGCCTCCGCCACGCTCCCGCTCACGCCGACGCGCCTCACCACGGACTTCCCGGCGGGCCACAACGGCGTCGATCGCTTCCAGTGGAACGCCGCCGGGACGCACATCCTCTTCGCCGCCGACTACGACGTCGACGGGCGCTACGACCTGTACCTGACCGACATCAACGGCGCGAACGGCGTACGCATCAACACGCCGGTGACCGCGAGCGACACCGTCGATCACGAGCGGCTCATCCACGGCGAGGACCGCATCCTCTACACGCGCTACGACGGCAACGAGCGCCGCGTGAAGCTGGTCGACATCAGCACGACGCCCTTCGGTGCCCCGGTCGACCTCGGGCCCGGCAGCCGCTTCTCCTTCGACACCCCGTACGAGCTGTCGCCCTCCGAGGACTGGATGATCCACGCGACCTCCGACGACCCGCCGCGCCTCTACCTCACCGACCTCCGCGCGCAGACCCCGACCACCTCCACGGTCCTCTCCTCGATCGGGGACCTGGGATTCGACAGCTACGGCAAGTGGTGCTGGGCCCAGGACGACCGGCTCCTCATCGTGCGCACCGACGGTCAGCTGGGCCTCGTCGAGGACTTCACGTCGAGCGACACGTTCGTGGTCTCCGGGCCCCTCGCCGACGGCAGCCGCGTCACAGCTTGCGCCTTCCCGCCCAACATTCAGAAGTGAAGCGCTCGCTCCCGTTTGCGCTCGCGCTCGTCGCGTGCGGCGGCCCCTCCGAGATCGAGGGGCCGCGCGTCGAGGTCGACTTCGACGGCGACGGTTTCTACGCCGCGCCGTTCCCGAGCGCGCACCGCGATCGCGGGACGCACATCGACCTGTCCGGCTTCCCCAACCCCCTCCGCGTCGACCTCGTGCAGGTCATCCGCAGCGTCGCCGCGAACGACAGCGGCGGCTTCGGGCGCACGTCGGGGGTGTTCTTCACCACGACCGCCGCACCCGCCGCGCTCCCGCCGCTCTTCGAGTCCGTGGAGCCGAGCGCGTCGGTGTTCCTCGCGCCGGTCGACGACCTCGCCGCGCGCGTCCCAGTGTACGTCGAGTTTCGTGAGGACGGCGGACCGCACGGCGCGCCGAACCTCCTCTCGATCGTGCCGCTCCAGGGCGTGCCGCTACGCGCTTCGACGCTCTACGTCGCGGTGGTCACGCGCGACGCGTTCTCGGGCGTCGCCGCGGACACCGTCGCGCTGCTCGAAGACACGCAGCCCGCCGGCCTCGACGACGACGCGATGGCCGACTACCGGCGCGCGGTGGACGCGGTGCAGGGGGCGCTCGGTGAGGATCGGATCGCCGCGCTCGCGGTGTACCGAACCGGGGATCCGGCGGCGCAGTTCGCGTCGGCGGTCGAAGACGCCGCCGCGCTCGGGCTACCGACCGTCGAAGACCTGCGACCCGTCGAGACCTACGACGACTTCTGTGTGTTCGAGGGCCGAACCTCGATGCCGGTGTTTCAGACCGGTGAGCCGCCCTATCGCTCCGACGGCGGCTGGGCGTACGAAGGCGGCGCCCTCGCGCTGCAGCGCCGCGTGGACGCGCGGGTCTTCGTGACGCTCCCGCGCGCGCCGATGCCCGAAGGCGGCTACCCGGGGGTCGTGTTCGTGCGCACCGGCGGCGGCGGCGATCGCCCGTTGATCGATCGCGGTGTGCGCGCGGAGGAGGGCGGCGCGGCGATCGAGCCCGGGAGCGGCCCCGCGCGAAACTTCGCCCGCGCCGGCTACGCGGCGATCAGCGTGGACGGACCTCACGGCGGCCCGTTCCGCAACCCGCGCGGCTCGGACGAGCAGCTGTTGATCTTCAACTTCGAGAACATGGTCGCGCTGCGCGACAACCTTCGACAGTCGTCGCTGGAGATCGTGTTGGTGCGTCGCATGATGGCGTCGCTGACGATCACCTCGACCTGCGGAGGTACGGCGACGAACGCGCGCTTCGACGACGACCACGTCGCGCTCTTCGGCCACTCGATGGGCGCGACGACCGCGCCCCTCTCCCTCGCGGTCGAGCCGGGCTTCGAAGCCGCGATCCTGAGCGGCGCGGGTGGGTCGTGGATCGAGAACATCATCTACAAACAACGCCCGCTCCCCACGAAGCCGCTCGCCGAGCTGCTGCTCGAGTACGACGGCCGCTCGCTGCACCGCGCGGACCCCGTGCTGTCGCTCGTGCAGTGGGCGGGCGAGGTCGCGGACCCGCCGGTCTACGCCGAGGACATCGTCGCCGACGTGCTGATGTTCCAGGGCATCGAGGACACGTACATCCTGCCGCCGATCGCCAACGCGCTGTCGCTGTCCCTCGGCGCCGACGTCGCGGGCCCGGTGCTCGACGACGAGCTCGTGCCGCTGCTCGGCCTCGTCGGACGGTCGGCGATCCCGCTACCGGCCTCGGACAACCGCGACCGCACCGTCGTGGTCGCGCAGCACGCGGAGGACGGGATCGAGGATGGCCACGAGGTCGTCTTCCAGACCGAGGGCCCGAAACACCAGTACCGCTGCTTCCTCGAGTCCCTGGCCGCGGGCGGCCCGCCGACGGTGCCCTCCGCGGCCGGCGAGTGGGACGTGTGCCCGTGAGTCGTGCCCGCCGCCGCGCTACTTCCTGATGCGACGCAACGGTTCATCGACGAGCAGGAAATCGTCGTTGCCGCCGACGATCTTGCCGCTTTCGAGCGTAGCGAAGTGCTCGATGACTCCGGTGGCCTTCGTAAGGCTGATGATCCGTCGGACACCACCCTCGAAGTGGTTCCAATACAATCGCGAACCATCAGCTTGCGCGTAGGATTCGTTGCGCCCTGGCCCGCCCTCCAGCACCGTCTGGACGGCGCGCTCGCTCATCGAGATGCGGCGGAGATTCCCAGCTTCGTCGACGTAGTAGAGGTGGGAGTCGTCGAGATCGACGAGCCACCTCGCATCGTCCACGCGGAATGTGCCCGAATTACCGAATGCAGATCCGCAAACCGTTGTCGTATCGCGGAAGCAAACCCACGAGCGCGACGCGACAATCTGGTCAGCACCACAACAGTTGATCGGGAAGCCCGCCGTTCCGTCGAAGGGGAGCCGGTAGATATGTCCGTCCGGTCCGGAGGAGAAGAGGGCATCATCCGTGCGCGCCAAAGCTGTTTCGGCGGTCGCCTCGGTCGCTTCCCAGGTTCCCGAGTTCGCTTCGATCTGAACGACGTACGTGTGCCCGGATAGGCCAGCGATCGAGAACAGCCCCCGGTCACCTCCGACTAGGTCGGAGTGAGCGAACGAGTGCACGAGCGTCGACGAACCGCCGTCGAGGGCGACGCGCGAGATGCCGTAGCCCTCCGTGTAGTAGATCCAGCCTTGTGCCAGCACCGCGGACTTCAGAGCACCGACCTGTGCGATGACCTCGACCTCACAGGTCGCCCCAGTGCACTGAACACCCGCAGATGAATCGGGAGCATCGACGCCGTCGATCTGGCCCAGGACGTTCTCGTCGGGGCTGCCGTTTCCGCTCTCGTTCGAGCCTGCCCATTCGCGATCCGGAGGCGCGCCACCGCAAGCGGCGAGCAAGGCGAGCGCGAGGGCTGGAGTGCGTCGATGACGTGCGACCATGGCGTGACCGAATTCCAGGAATCGTGCCAAGCGTGTCAGCGCGGATGCGCCCGTCCCGGTTGTCCGGATGTCCGAAATTCGTTCGAGATCCTCCGTTCGTCCGGGCGCGATCTCGAGGCGACAAACCCGTGAGCTAAACCCGATCCCAGTCGTCGAGGCGCCGCTGAACGTCCGCGACGGATTCGCCGAGGAAGGTCGCGAGCTCTTCGAGAGCGTACGCGTAGTCCCAGTGCCCCTGGTAGGCGCGGGCGGTGCGGAGGCCGTCGTTGTGGGCGTCGCTGAACAGCGCCTCGAGCGTGGGGCGCTCGTCGAACCGCGGGGTCTCGCCGGTGGCCGTGCCCCACCGCGCTTGGTTGTCCTCCCGAACGCGCGCGGCGCGCTCGCGGCGAAGGCGGTCGAAGGAAGAGAAGTCACCGGCGAGGATCGCATCGGCGTACTCGGCCGTGCGCGCAGCGAGGGCGACGAAGTCGTCGTCTTCGGCCACTGCGCCGAGCTCGCCGAGGCCGAAGACGAGACCGTCCTTCGCGCCGACCATCACCGAAGGCGCCGCGCCGGCCTCCGCGACGATGCGCAGCCGCACGACGTCGTTGTGGTAGCGGACGACGACCTCCCGCGGGCCGACGTCCTGGGATCGATGCGTGAGACCAAAACGATCCGCGAGCGGATCGAATGCGCTCCGGATTCGCTCGACGGTGCTCATCGGGCTCGATGATAGCTCGGTGACTACTGCGAAGGGTCGAAGCATCCGGTAGGTTGCGAGCGTCCATGCGAGAGATCGACGACCCGAAGCAGCTCGAGGCGTGGCTCGAAGCGGGCACCGAGCCGTGCGTCGCCGTGCAGTCGCTCCACCTCGATCCGTACGCGGAGGCGCTTGGCGCCGCGAGCCTGGAGGGCTCGGTGTTCATCGCGTGTCGCGCGTCGCGCGAGCTGGCGGGGGCGATCGTCAAACGCGGCGCGCTCTGGTTCAGCGCGATCGACGACTTCACGTTCCCGACACACCGCGCGCGCCTGTACACGCCGGACGAGCTGTTCGAAGGCTTCGAGCCCGAAGATTCGAAGGGCTACCAGCGGACCTTCGATCACCGCGTCTTCGCGGAGTACGAAGCGCACGGGCGCGAGCGTACGTCGTCGATCGTCGTATCCCTCGCGCGGCGCCTGCACGATCACTCGATCACCGACGCGCTCGAGGAGCTGATCGAGGGCCGCTCCGTTGTCGCGATCATGGGCGGCCACGGGATGGAGCGCCGCGACCCGATGTACGCCGGCGTCGCGCGCATCGCGCGCACCCTCACGCGGCACGGCTTCCTCCTCGTCAGCGGGGGCGGCCCCGGCGCGATGGAGGCGACGCACCTCGGCGCGTACTTCGCGCCGCGCGACGACGCCGATCTGGATGCGGCGCTCGAGATGCTCGCGCCGCGACCGGCGGAGGCGAAGCCGGGGAAGGAGTACGCGGACGCCGACTGGCTCCACCGCGCGTGGGCGGTGCGCGAGCGCTTCGCGATCCCCGCGGGCCGCGAGGCCGAAGCGCTGAGCGTCGGCGTCCCGACCTGGCTCTACGGCCACGAGCCCCCCGCGGTCTTTGCAACCCAGATTGCGAAGTACTTCGCGAACAGCGTCCGCGAGGACGGCCTGCTCTCCATCGCCTCCCACGGCGTCATCTACGCGCCGGGCAGCGCGGGCACGACGCAGGAGATCTTCCAGGACGTCACCCAGAACCACTACGCGACCACCGGCTGGGTCTCGCCGATGATCCTCTTCGGCCGCGACCACTGGACGAACAAACGCCCGGTCTGGCCGCTCCTCGAAAAACTCGGCGTCGGCGAGCTCTTCGGTGAGCTCCTCGCGCTCACCGACGACGAGGGCGAGGTCGTCCGGAGGATCCGGATGTACGATCCAGACCTGTACCGCGTCCCGTCCTGAGCGCTACAGCTTCCGCGACGCCAGCGCCGCGCGCAGGCCGTGGCCCACCAGCCAGACACCCGCGGTGCCGAGCATGATGTAACCCGCCACCGCGCCCGCACCGCTCGCGACGAGGAGGCTCCCGCCGCCGATCAGCGCCGCGACGGTCAGGCCGGAGAAGATGCGGCGCCCGAGCAGGTCGGTGATCTTCGGCATCTCGGGATCGCGCGCGTTGATCACCAGCGAGCCGCGCAACAGGTCGTCGAAGATCTCGTCGACCTTCGTCGGCAGGTGCCCCGCGGTCTCGCCGAAGCGCGACACCGTCTTGAACAGATCCGTCGTCAGGCGCTCCGGGCTGTAGCGCTGCTTCACGAGGTCGACGAAGAACGGCCGGATCTCCGAGAAGACGTCGAGCTCCGGGTACATCTCCTTGCCGACGCCCTCGATCGTCATCAGCGTCCGACCGAGCATCAAGAACTCCGGCGGGATCTCCAGCCCGTACTTGATCGCGCCCTGCACGATGTCGCGGATCAGCAGCGACACCTCGATCTCCTTCAGCGGCTTGCCGAGGTAACGCTCCGCGAGGAACGTCACCTCCGCCTCGTACTTCTCGCGATCGATGCGCTTCGTCGGCGTGCCGATCGCGTACAGCGCGTCCGCGACGCCCTGCGAGTCCTGCTGCACCGCCGCCAAGAGCAGGTTCACCGTCTTGTCGCGCATCTGCGGCGACAGGCGACCGACTAGCCCGAGGTCGATCATCCCGAGCACCGGCTCCTCCGGCGCGCCCAGGATCATCAGGTTCCCGGGGTGCGGGTCGCCGTGGAAGAAGCCGTCCTCGAAGATCTGCTTGAAGACGATCTGCAGCGTGTTCTTCGCGAGCCTCTCGCCCGAGTACCCGGCCGCGAGCGCGTCGGTGACGTGCATCCCGCGCAGGAACTCCATCGTCAGCAGCCGCTTCCCGCTCGCGTCGCGGTAAATCTTCGGGAAGCGCGCCGTCTCGTCGTGGGCGAACGACTTCGCGAAGCGCTCCGCGTTGTCCGCCTCGCGCGTGAAGTCGAGCTCCGCCGTGATCGCGCGATCGAACTCCGCCACCATCCCCACCGGCGAATAGATCCGCGCCTCCGGGATGCTGCGCTCCAAAGCCTTCGCGAGGAGGTACAGGAGGTCCAGGTCACGCTCGATCGTGTTCTTGATCCCCGGCCGCTGAATCTTCAGCACCACGTCGATCGGACCGTCCTCGGTCCGCAGCTTGGCGCGGTGCACCTGCGCGATCGACGCGCTCGCGAGCGGCGCCCGATCCAGCTCCTCGAACACCTCGTCGATCGGCCGGTCCAGCTCCGCGAGGATCTGCGCCTCGAGGTCCTCGAACTCCAGCGGCGTCACGCGATCCTGGAGCTGCTTCAGCTCCCGCACCACGTCCTCCGGGATCACGTCCGGCCGCGTCGACATGATCTGCCCCAGCTTCACGAAGCTCGGCCCCAGATCCTGCAGCACCAGCTTCAGTCGCTCCCCGAACCCAATCCGCTTCAGCGGCGGCGCCTCCGCCGACACCAGCGCCTCGACCTCCGCGATGTCCTCCGTGGAGTCTGCCTCCGTCTGACGCCCCGCGATCCGCCCGAGGCCCGTGCGCTGCACGACCTCGCCGAACCCGTGTCGCACGAGCACGGTGAGGATCTCGCGGAGCCGCTGGATGTCGCGGACGGTGCTGACGATCGAGACCATGACTACTTGGCCACCGTCGGCTGCCCGTTCGTCGCGTTCATGACCCAGGTGCAGTCGTGCTGGTACGTCCCGTACCGGTTGGCGCCCGTCTCGCAGGTGCTCACGTAGGTCGCCCGCTGGCCGCAGCCTTTGACGCCGCGCGTCTTGTCGTCGATCTGCACGACCTCGAGCGCCGAGGCGTCGCACTCCAGGTCGAAGCTCGCGCGCGCCAACAGCTGCTCGTGGGACGCGCGTGTGGCGGCGCAACCCGCCAGGAGCACCGCGAGGACGAGGTACCGCATCGAACGCTCGATTAGGGGGTCTGGGCCAAACGGTCAATCGACGGGATGCGTCCGATCGGGCCATGCTGGCCCGCGTGAAGTCGCTCGACACCTGGCTCGATCGCTACGGCGAGAGCCACCGAAACCCGACGAACAAGCTGCTCCACTGGATCTGCATCCCGCTCATCGTCCTGAGCATGTTGGGCATGGGCTGTGGCCTCCCGATCCCCGGCGCGACGCGTTGGATCCACTTCGGCACCGTCGGCGCCGCGGGCGCGGTGCTCTACTACCTCGTGCTCGCGCCGCGCCTCGCGCTCGGGATGGTCGTGGTGTTCGGCGGGATGCTCGCGCTGGTCGCGGAGGCGGCCACCTGGAGCATCCCCCTATGGGGTGCGTCGGCGGCGCTGTTCGTCCTCGCGTGGGTCGGCCAGTTCATCGGGCACCGCATCGAGGGCAAGAAGCCGTCGTTTTTCGAGGATTTGCAGTTCCTCCTGATCGGTCCGCTCTGGCTCCTCGCGGATCTATACCGGCGGGTCGGACTCGACTTCGGATCCAAGCGGGCCTCGGGTGCGTACCCGTGACATGAGCCCCCAGACGACCCCGCTCCCCCGCATCGAGACCGCGCTGCTCGTCGGTCTGTCCGCGTTCGGACTCGGCGCGCTGCTCCTCTTCCACGTCTCTCAGTTCGTCCCCTGACTTTCACGATGACGACGTGCGCGTTCGTCGGTTAGGACGCACCGCACATGCTGTCGATCGACCTGACTGGTAAACGCGCATTCCTCACCGGCGTCGCCGACGACGGAGGCTTCGCCTGGCACATCGCGAAGTCGCTGCAGGCCGCCGGCGCCGAGGTCTACCTCGCCTGCCACCCGCGTGTGGTCGGCATCGTCCAGCGCTTCGTCGAGCGCGACAAATACGCCGAGTCGCGACAGCTCCCGTACGGCGTCGAGGGTGAGATGAAACCCGCCGCCATCTTCGGGTGCGACGTCGAGTACGACACCGCCGCCGACATCCCCGAGGACAAACAGAACGTCAAAGGTTACCGCGACGAGGACGTCTCCATCGCCGGCGCGCTCGCCAAGTACAGCGAGCTCACCAACGGCGCGGGCATCGACTTCCTGATCCACTCCGTCGCCTTCTCGCCGGAGATCCAGAACTCCCACCTCCTGACGAGCCGCTCTGCGTACCTCACCGCGATGAGCATCAGCAGCTACTCACTCATCGCGATGACCCGCGCCGCGCAGCCGATGATGAAGGACCGCGACGCTAGCGTCGTCGGCCTCACCTACCTCGCGTCGCAGCGCACCACCCCCGGCTACGGCGGCGGCATGGCCACCGCGAAGGCCGCGCTCGAGTGCGACGCACGGACCATCGCTCATTTCGTCGGCGGCGACGGCATCCGCGTGAACCTCCTGTCGCCCGGCCCGTACGCCTCGCGCGCCGCGCGCTCGATCGGCGACGTGAACGAGATGATCGAAAAGACCGCCGAGCACTCGCCGCTGCGTCGCCCGATCACCGGCGAGGACGTCGCGGACGCGACGGTGTTCCTGTGCTCGCCGCTGTCGCGTTCGATCACCGGCGAGGTCATCTACATCGACAGCGGCTTCCACACGATGAGCGCGCTGGCCTGAGCGTGCTCTCGATCCGCGGCGCGCGCGCCAACAACCTCGTCGGCGTCGACCTCGACCTCCCGCACGACCGGCTCGTCGTGTTCACGGGGGTGTCGGGGTCGGGCAAGTCGTCCCTCGCCTTCGACACCATCTTCCGCGAAGGGGAGCGCCGCTATCTCGCGACGCTCTCGCTCCACACCCGACGTTTGCTCGGACGCGCCGTGCGTCCGCCGGTCGATTCGATCGAGGGCGTTCGACCCACCATCGCGATCGATCAGCGCGCCGTCACCGACAACCCGCGTTCGACGGTCGGCACGCTCAGCGAGATCGGCGACGAGCTGCGCCTGCTCTGGGCGCGCTTCGGCACGCGGGAGGGGGACGGCCCGCCGATCTCGCGATCGCTGTTCAGCTTCAACGCCGAGGGCGCGTGCCCGGCGTGCCGCGGGCTCGGCCGCGAGGAATTCGTCGACCCCGCGCGCATCGTCGCCGACGCGACGAAGAGCCTCCGCGAAGGCGCCTTGGTGCCGACGCTCCCCAACGGGTACATCGTGTACTCCCAGGTCACGCCCGAGGCGCTCGACACCGTGTGCCGCGCGCACGGCTTCGACATCGACACCCCCTGGCGGGCGCTGACCGACGCGCAGCGCGACGTCATCTTCTTCGGCAGCGACAAGGTCGAGGTGCCGTTCGGCAAACACTCGCTCGAGTCGCGTATGAAGTGGACCGGCATCAAGGCCAAGCCGCGCGAGATGGGGCACTACCGCGGCCTCGTTCCGGTGATCGGCGAGACCCTCGCCAAGAAACGCAACGCAAACATCCTCCGCTTCGTCTCGTCCGTCGACTGCTCCGCCTGTGGCGGGACGCGGTTGTCGCAGGAGGCGAGGGCGGTGCGTTTCAATGGACTCGGGATCGACGCGGCCTTCAAGTCGACGGTCGGTGACGTCTCGAACCTGCTGGGAGGTGGGGGAGACGCTGCGCCGATCCTCGACCGCATCCGCGAGCGGGCCGCGCGGCTCGACACGATGGGCCTCGCGCACCTCGCCCTGTCGCGGCCCGCCGGGACGCTCTCCTCCGGTGAGGCGCGCCGCTTGCGCCTCGCGAACCAGCTCGGGACCGAGCTGACCGGCGTCGCCTACGTCTTCGACGAACCGAGCGCGGGCGCCCACGTCCTCGAGCGCCGCGCGCTCGTCGGTCTGCTCCGCGCACTCCGCGACCGCGGCAACTCCGTGTTCGTCGTCGAGCACGACCCCGAGATCCGCGGCGCCGCGGACCACGTCGTGCGGATCGGTCCCGGCGCAGGCCACGCCGGCGGACGTCTGGAGTACGTCGGAACACCGCGCGACGAAGACCGTCGCCGAATCACATTCCATTCGAGAGAACGGCGCCCCGCGACGGAGCACATCCACATTCGCGGCGCGGACGTGAACAACCTCGCCAGCATCGACGTCGACGTGCAGGTCGGTGCCCTCAACGTGATCGCGGGCCTCTCCGGCGCCGGCAAGACGAGCCTGCTGATGGGGACCCTGGTTCCCGGACTTCGCGACCGCACGATCCCGTCTTCCATCGACAAGATCGTCACCGTCGAACAGGGGGAGATCGGCCGCAGCCCACGCTCGAACCCCGCGACCTACTCCGGTGTCTTCGACGTGATTCGCGACCTGTTCGCCGCGACCGACGAAGCCAAGGAGCGCGGGTTCTCGAAGGGCCACTTCTCGTTCAACAAACCCGAGGGCCGCTGCCCGCGCTGCGAAGGCGCTGGCGTCCAGATGGTCGGGCTGATGAGTCTCCCCGCGGTCGCCGTGATCTGCCCCGCCTGCGAGGGCCGCCGCTTCTCCGACGCCGTGCTCGAGGTTCGCTACGCCGGCCTCACGATCCGCGACGTGCTCGCATCGACGATCGACGAAGCCCTCGAGACCTTCGCGTCAGTGCCCAAGATAGAGCGCGGGCTCCGCGCCATGTCGACCATCGGCCTCGGCTACCTCACCCTCGGCCAACCCGCACCCACGCTCTCCGGCGGCGAAGCCCAACGCCTCCAGCTCGCCAAACAGATGGCGAAGGTCTCGGGCGTGGGCACCCTCGTCGCGCTCGACGAGCCCACCACCGGCCTCGGGGCGGGCGACGTCGACCGCTTCGTCACCGCGCTCAACGCGATGATCGAACGCGGCGCGACCGTCGTCGCCGCCGACCACGACCTCGCGTTCATCGCCGCCGCCGACCATGTCATCGAGCTGGGACCGGGCCGGGGCCCCGAAGGCGGGCGCGTCGTCGCGAGCGGGACCCCGGAGTCGTTGGTCGCGACGGAAACATCGACGATCGGCGCGGAGCTGAGGCCAGACGCGGCGACGCGGTCCGGGGCGGGGGGCTCCGTACCGAGCACACCGGCCGCGGATCGCACCGACCTTCGGGGTGTTCGTACCCGGAACCTTCGCGGCGTCGACGTTACGTTCCCGCACCGCGCCGTCACCGTGGTCACCGGCGTCTCCGGGAGCGGCAAGAGCTCACTCGCGTTCGACACCCTCGCGGAGGAGGGCCGGCGCCGCTTCGCCGAGTCGTTCTCGCCGTACCTCCGTCGACGGCTCGCGATCACTTCGAACGCCGACTTCGACGAGGCGCGTGCGCTCCGCCCGACCGTCGCGGTGAGGTCCACCACGCCGAACCCGGATCCGCGTTCCACCGTCGGGACGTTCAGCGGGATCGACGCCGCGCTGCGCCTCCTCTTCGCGCGGGCGTCACAGCGGTCGGCGAGTCACTTCTCCTTCAACGACGCGCTCGGCGCGTGCCCCGCGTGTGACGGGCGCGGGCGGCGCCAGCGCTGCGACGTCGATGCGCTCGTCGATGACCCTTCACGCTCGATCGCCGAGGGCGCCCTCGCGCAGACCCGCGCGGGGCGCCTCGTCTTCGAGCTCGACGGACGCCCGCACGCGATCCTCCTCGCGTTCCTCGCGTCGCGGGGCATCGATCCGCACCAACCGTGGCAAACGCTCGACGTCGAAGCGCGTCGCGGCATCGACGCGGGCGGCGACGCAACGCTCACCGTCGAGTGGGCGCACGCGAAGGCGCGCGGCGAGAAGCTCCACACGTTCGATGCGAAGTGGGAGGGCGTCGCGGCGCTCGTCGAACAAGAGTACGAGAAGAAACGCGACCGAAAGCTCGGGCCGGCCTTCGAGGCGGTGATGGTCGAGCGCGCGTGTGACGTCTGCGCGGGGGAGCGGTTGTCGGCGTCGTCGCGCGCGGTCACCGTCGGGTCGAGCCGACTCCCGGAGCTGTCGAAGGTGGAGCTTTCGACGCTCGGCGATGCGCTCGATGTCTTGCACCCGGGCGACCCGGCGCTCGAGGCGGTCGCCGACACCGTCCGCGACGAGGTGCGGCCGGTGCTCGCGCGCCTCGTGCAGCTCGGCCTCGGTCACCTCACGCTCGACCGAACGACCCGCTCGCTCTCCCACGGCGAGCACCGCCGCCTGGAGATCGCGACGCACCTCGTGGGGGGCGTGCAGGACGTATGTTACGTGCTCGACGAACCGTGCCTCGGGCTGCACGTCGTGGATCGCGAACGCCTCGCCGACGTCGTCCGGGACCTCGCCGCCGTCGGCAACACGGTGGTGGTCGTCGAACACGACGACACGATGATGCGATCCGCGGACCGCATCCTGGAGCTCGGCCCCGGCGCGGGCGACGCCGGAGGTCGCGTCGTGGCGGACGGCGCGCCGAACGAAGTCGCGAAGCTGGACACGCCGACGGGACGACTGCTCGCCGGCACCCTCGCGATGCCGACCCGCGGCGATCACCCGCGCACGCCGGGCCCCGCGATCCGCGGCGCCGATCGACACCACCTGAAGGGCGTCGATCTCTCGGTCGCGTTCGGCGAAGTGCTCGCGGTCTGCGGCGTGTCGGGGAGCGGCAAGTCCACGCTCGTCTTCGACGTGCTCGCCTCCAGCCTCGCGGCGAAGCGCGCGGTCGGGTGTGCCGCGCTCGAGCGCGCCGCGCCGATGGTGACGGTCGAGCCGCGCCCCGTCGGGCACGGTCCGATGAGCACCGTCGCGACCTACCTCGATCTCGTCGCGCCGATCGCCGCCGCCTTCGCGCGCGCGGCGGGTGCTACGAAGTCGCGGTTCTTGTTCGGCTCCAAGGGCCGCTGCGACGTGTGCCGCGGCACCGGCGAGGAGCGCGTCGCGATGGACTTCCTCCCCGACGCGGTGCGGCCGTGCCCCGCCTGCGAAGGCACACGCTACGACCGCGCGGTGCTCGATACGAAGCTCGCCGGCGACTCGATCGCCGATGTCCTCGCGCGCCCGCTCGCCGCGCTCGCCTCCGAACACTGGCCGAAGCTCGACGCCCCCCTCGCGACCGCGCGTCGCCTCGGCCTGGCTCACCTCTCGGCGGCCCGTCGCACCGACGCGCTGTCGGGCGGCGAGTCTCAGCGCCTCGCGATGGCCCGAACCCTCGCCGACCGTCGTCGCGCCGAGCCGACCGTCTTTGCTTTCGACGAACCGGCGCGAGGCCTGCACTTCGCCGACCTGCCGCGCCTCGTGAAGCTCTTCGACGCGCTCGCCGAGGCGGGGCACGCCGTCGTGGTCGTCGAGCACGCCCTCCCGCTCATCGCGTGCGCCGACCGCGTCGTCGAGCTGGGACCCGGCGCCGGCCGCGCGGGTGGGGCGATCCAGTTCGAAGGCCCCCCCTCCGGGCTCGCCGCCGCCGATACCCCGACCGGCCGCGCGATGCGCGTAAGCGCGCTGCGATTGTTCGACGCAGAGGCCGTCCGATAACATCTGAACGTTGTCGGCCTCGATCGCGGCGTTCCTCGGGCTGAGCTGTGCCCTCGCGACCGGCGCGCCGACGCTGGAGCTCGCCGAGCTGCAGCTGAGCCAGGCTCGGCTCCCCGAGGCGCTCGCGACGCTGGAGGCGCTCACGGACGCGGGCCCGCTGGATCGCCCGTCGCTCGTGCGTGCGCTGACGATGCGGCTGCAGCTCTACGCGGCGCTGAAGCGCCCCGAGGATCTGTCGCGCGACGCCCTCGATCTCGCCGCGCTCGAACCCGACCTCCAGCCCGACGGGCTCCGACCCGATGCGCGCGCGGCGTTCCTGCGTGCGAAGTCGAGCGCGCCGGTCCCGCCCGACATCACACTCGTCGCTCGGGAGCGCGACGACCTGTTCGTGGTGGAGGCCACGACCACCGGCGCGCCGACGCTCGTTCGAAGCGTGCGCTTCGCCGCGCGCACCGAGGGCGGTGCGTGGACGACCAGCGAGGGCGCGCCGATCGTGTTGCCGATGGAGCAGGCCGAGCACGTCGAGTTCTACGGATCGATCGTGGGCCCCGGCGGCGCGGTCGTCGCCTTCCACGCCGACGCTGCGACGCCGGATCGTCACGTGCGCTCGCGGCCCGAGGTCGTCGCGGTCACGGCGCCACCCGAAGAGGACGCGGCAGTCTGGCCGTGGATCGCGGGGGGCGGCGCGGTGGTCGTCGCCGCGACGGTCGTGACTGCGCTCCTCCTGTCGTCCCGCGCCGACACGCGTGTGTCCGTCCTGCCGAACATGCCGAACGCACCGGACGGAGGGTGAGCGGTGGCCACGCGACGCATCGCGCGCGGAGCGCCGGCTCCAACCTCGGACGGTGCGACCGTCGAGGCCCCGCGTACGCTCGGGCGCTACCAGCTCGGCGAAGTCATCGGCAGCGGCGGGATGGCCACGGTCTACGTCGGGACGTTGCAGGGCGCCGCAGGGTTCGAGCGGAAGGTCGCGATCAAGGTCATCCATCCGCACCTGTCGGGCGAACGTCGCTTCGTCGAGATGTTCCTCGACGAAGCCAAGATCGCCGCACGCGTGCACCACCCGAACGTGTGCCAGGTCTTCGACTTCGGCGAGGAACGCGGCCTGTACTACCTCGCGATGGAGCACCTCGAAGGTGAATCGCTCGGCGCGCTGGTGCGTAGCGCCGAAGGGCTGTCGGGGCCTGCGTTCGAACGTTACCTCGGCGTTGCCACGCACGTGATCGGTGGCGTCGCCGAAGGGCTGTTCGCGGCGCACGAGCTGGGCATCGTGCACCGCGACGTCTCACCGACGAACGTGGTCGTCACCTACGACGGCGTCGCGAAGGTCGTGGACTTCGGCATCGCAAAAGCACGTGGTCGTGTCCACCAGACCTCGGTGGGCGTCGTGAAGGGCAACTTCGCGTACGCGTCGCCGGAGCACCTGCGCGGCCAACCGGTCGATCGCCGCGCCGACGTGTGGTCGCTCGGCGTCGTCGCGTGGGAGGCGTGCACACGACGAAGCCTCTTCGCCCGCGACGCGTACGCCGAGACGATCCGCGCCGTCGAGCTCGCCGAGATCGCGCGCCCGAGCAGCGTCGAACCGAGCCTCCCCCCTGCGCTCGACGCCGTGATCCTCCGCGCGCTCGAACGTGATCCCGCCGCGCGCTTCGCGGACACTCGTGCCTTCGCGAAGGCCTTCACGCGCGCCGTTCAGGACGTCGCCGAGACAGCGCAGGTATCGCGGTGGCTCGTCGAACACTTCGACGCCGACGCGCCACAAGAAGAGGAGGTGGCGACGACCCGCCTCGCCGCGCCGCCGCCGTCGCGCCGGATCGCGGTGTGGATCGCCGCGGCGAGCCTCGCCGCGTTTGCATCGGCGTGGGTCCTCGCGGGGCGCGACGACGCGCCGGTCGATATCCGCGCCGAGGCGAACGTCGCGGACGCGACGAAAGACAGCGCCAAGTCGAACGACGCGCCCGCGCCGCCGGAGCCCGAGCAGACCTCGACCCCGCCGCCCGTCGAAGCTCGCGCCGCGCCCCCACCGCGTGCCCCTGCGAACAAACCCCGTCGCCGCCGCGCGCCCCGCGGGACGGGTGAGCTGCACCTGGTCACGACCGGCGTGTCGAGCGCGCCGGTCTACCTCGACGACACGCTACTCGCGTGGTCGCCGATGGTCGAAAAGCTCCCCGCCGGTCGCCACACGCTCGAGGTCCGTCCGCCGGGGCGACCGGCGAAGCGCGTACGTGTGCGCGTGCGCGCCGACGCCTCGACGCGCGTCGTCGTCAATCTCGAATGACGCGCACCGGGCTCGTTCGACTCGGCGCGTCCGCCGCCGCCTCCCGGTCGCCGAGGCGGGCGTAGCTCCCGCGTCCCCAGCACGCGACGTCGCCGTCTACGAGGAGCGCGCAGCAGTGGTGCGTGCCGCAGCTGAGGTCGGCCGCGGCGACCTCCACCGCCGCGGGGATCGGGTGCGCGTCGGCGTCGGTGCTCGTCCCGGTGCCGAGCTGCCCGAAGCGGTGCTCGCCCCAGCACATGACGGCCTCGCCGCCGCGTGCACAACCGAATCGCGTCCCGAGCACGAGCTGCGCGACGCCCGAGATGTCGAGGCGCGTCGGCGTCGCGTTGATCGCGTTGCGCCCCGTCTCGACGCCGGCCTGCCCCTTGTCGGACCACCCCCAACACCACACGTCGCCGCGGGTCGTTCGCACGCACGTCGTGTAGCCGCCCGCCGCGACTGCGGCGACCGTGTCGCCGGGTTCGAGATCCAGCGCGACGCGCCGAGGGGTCGCGAAGGTCTTCGGCGTCCGGACGCCCAGCGCGCCGAAGTAGTTGCCGCCCCAGCAGTACAGCTCACCTGACATCGCGACACCGCAGGCGTGCGCGTGTCCCGCCGCGACCTGCGTGAGGGGAGGGAGGCCTTCGATCACGACCGGCGCCGTCGAAGGTCTGCCGTCGGCCTTCACGCCGAGCACGTCCAGCGCGTTGCGGCCCCAGCACGCCACAGCGCCGCCGTCGCGGAGCGCGCACACAAATGCGCCGCCGAGCGCGAGCTCGGTCGCGTCGTCGAGGTCCACCACCGGCTCGGGGCGCGGGTGCGCGAGGCTGTCACCCGTCGCGCCGCCTCGGCCGAGCTCGCCGAAGTCGTTCGCGCCGAAACACACGGGCGTGCCGCCGTCGATCGCACACGTGAAGCCAGACTCGTCGGCGTTGTTCGCGGTGACCTCGGACTCCGACGCCCCCTCGGTGAACGTCCGCCCGCCGAGCGCGAGGCCGGTGGTCCCGAAGAGCTCCGGGACCGTCGCGGGCACGGCGACGGTCTCGGTGGACTGCCCGACTTCGCCGTCCGCGTTCAATCCGAAGCACTGCACGTCGCCGGTCGCGTACGCGAGGCAGGTGTGGTGGCGGCCCGCGACGGCCTGGGTAATCGCGCCGATCGCTTCGCCGCGAACGCAGGCGTCCTCGCGGCAGACGGCGTCGGCGGGACACCCGGGATCTTCCGTCGCGGTCATGACGATCGTGATGCGATCGCTGGTCGGGAACGCGGCGCGGCGTTCACCCGCCGCGTAGGTCTGGCAGCGGTCGTTGCGTGCGCGCGCCACGAAGCAGGCGTCGCCCGCGGGGAGGACGAGGTCGGGGCGGTCGTCGAGCGTGAACGCCGCCGAGGAGATCTCGTGGCTGCAGTCCACGTCGTCGTGCACCACGAGCTCGATGCGGATCGCGTCGTCCGCGAGCTCGACCGGATCCCACTCCAGCACGAGCGCAGCGTCGCGCGCACAGCCGCTCACGAGGAGCAGCAGCCCGGCGGTCGAAGCGCGTCGCACGCGCCGAGCATAACGCAGCGCCGCCCTCGGTTGAGCCGACCTCGCCAGACGGATAGCTTCGGCCCGTGGAGACGCTCGGCACCCAGGTCATCCTGCGGGACGACCGCACGCACGTGGCGGTGCACGAGAGCATCGTTCGCGTCGTGGCCGGGCCCGACGCCGGCCGCACCGTCAAGTGCACGACGCCGAGGGTGTCGATCGGCACCGCGCCCAACAACGATCTCGTGCTCGGCGACGACACGGTCTCGTCGCACCACGCCCAGATCGTTCGAAAGGGGGAGCGCTTCGTGGTCCGGGATCTGGGCTCCACGAACGGTACGTGGGTCGGCGACGAAGAGGTGGTCGAGGCGTTCCTCTCTCCGGGGAAGCGGATCCACTTCGGCAACACGACGATCGAGCTCACGGCGAAGGTCGAGTGGCTCCCGGTCGAGCGCGACCGCGAAGACTTCGGGGAGCTCGTCGGACGCACGGAGGTGATGCGCACGATGTTCGGTCTCCTCGAACGCGTCGCGCGCACGGAGCTGGTGTGTGTGGTGCTCGGCGAGACCGGCGTCGGCAAGGAGATGGTCGCCCGCGCGATCCACGGCGCGAGCCCTCGTCGGGAGCAGCCGTTCGTGGTCGTGGACTGCGCGTCGGTGAATCGTCAGCTGATCGAGTCGGATCTCTTCGGGCACGAACGCGGCGCGTTCACCGGGGCCGAGCAGCGTCGCGCCGGCGCGTTCGAGCTCGCGTCGGGTGGGACGCTCTTCCTCGACGAGGTCGGAGAGCTCCCGCTGGATCTGCAACCCAGGTTGCTCCGCGTCCTCGAGCGTCGCGAGGTGCGCCCGCTCGGTGCCGAGCGAACCCTCGACGTCGATGTTCGGGTCGTCGCTGCGACGCACCGCGATCTCGAGGCCCAGGTCGCCGAGGGCACGTTCCGCGAGGACCTCTTCTATCGCCTCGCCGAGATCGTCCTGCACATCCCGCCGCTCCACGCGCGCAAGGAAGACATCCCGCTGCTCGCGAAGGCGCTGCTCCCGCGTAACCGCGTCTCGTCCGACGCCGAGGCCAAGCTCGCGGCGCTCGACTACCCGGGCAACGTGCGCGAGCTGCGCAACCTCCTGAGGCGCGCGGCGGCGCTCGCGGACCGTGGCGTCATCGACGCCGCCGCGATCGAGCAGGCGCTCCTCGTGGGTGCGCGTCGCCCGCCCGTCGCGGCGCCGACGCCCGAGGACGTCCCGCTGCACGCGGAGCTTTCGATCAAGGACGCCCGGCAGCAGTGGCTGGACGTCCTCGAGCCGCGCTACCTACGCGCGGTCCTCGACCGGGTCGCCCAAGATCTCGACGCTGCGGCGGCGCACGCGGGCATCCACAAGAAGACGTTCGCGCGCACCCTCCGCAAACACGGGGTCGAGATCGACGACTGAGGTCGCCGCTTACTGGTGGACGGTGTTGAAGTAGCCGTCGGTGTCGATGAGATCAGCTTCGTCGGTGGTCCCGAAGAGCATCTCCCAGAACGTCTCGGCCTTCTTGTCGCCGTAGATCTCGTTCCCGACGCCGTTTGCGTAGATGACGTCGTTGCCTTCGCCGCCCATGATCTCCACGAAGTGCGCGAGGCTGACGATCACGTCGTTGCCTTCGCCGCCGTCGATCTTCGAGAAGTTCGAGTGGTTGACGATGACGTCGTCGCCCGCGCCGCCGTCGATGTTGAGGGCGATGTCCACGCTCTCGTCGATGTGGATCTTGTCGTTGCCTTCGCCGCCCTTGATCGTGAGGTTCTTCATCTCCTCGGCGCTCAGGATGAACTTCTGGCCGTTGATGTCGACCTCGTACTGGTCGTGACCGAGCTTCGAGACCGAGATCTCGTCGTCGCCAGCGCCCGCGTCGATCGTGATCGACTTCGAGCCGAACAGGCCGAAGAACCCAAAGCCGCCTTCGCGCTGCACGCTGGCCTCGTCGAACTTCTGCTGGCCCGTGAGTTGATAAAGAAACGTGTTCTCTCCGCTGACTTTCATCGCATGTGCTCCTTCGTGTTCGGAGCAAATGCACACCTCGGGCCACCTCGGCGGGGGCTCGGATCCTCGCGCGGTACCTCGCCCCCGCCGTTCGAGTTGCAACAAGTGCAATCGACGTTGCGCGGCGTCACGCCACCTCAGTTCCCGATGGTGATGCGTCGCTGCCGCGCGCCGATGTCGCCGACGCTCCGGGAGAGGCGACAGTTCGCCTTCGACCGTACGCACCGGTCGACGAGCTGCTGCATGACGCGCGGATCCCAGGCGTTCCAGAAGTCGCCGTGGAACGTGTACCAATTCCCCGAGCTCAGCGTGAAGTCACTCCCGCCGTCGACACCCGGCGGGTAGCGCACGAAGTAGACGACCTGCGGAATCGCCACCGGGTGCGACGCGGGGCAGGTCGCGGAGCCGTACGCGCCGCGGCTGTAGGCCATGTGGCTGCCGTCAGGCTTGTAGAGGTACTGGCCATCCCAACAGTCGGGGTAGTTGAGGCGCAGCACGAGCTGCTCGTTCCCGCCGACGGTGATCATCTGGTTCAGGTTCCTCGTGTTGGGCGGGAGGGCGCCGGTGTTGCCTTCGTTCGAGTTGCGCATGCGCTCCCACCAGCCGACCTGCGCGGACTGGTTCGAGGTAGCGCCCGCGTCGCCGACGACCATCCGGAGCCCGAGGGGGATCGGCTGGATG
Organism: Deltaproteobacteria bacterium; assembly: GCA_040218735.1. GTDB lineage: Bacteria > Myxococcota > Kuafuiibacteriia > Kuafuiibacteriales > Kuafuiibacteriaceae > JAUHYN01. The sequence continues at coordinate 310,745 of JAVJQW010000012.1, read as the reverse complement.
TGGTTCGCGCGGACCTTGCCCTTGTAATAGACGTGCAGCGCCTCGGGCACCCAGCTCTGCCCGTTGTCGTGCACGGCGGCGACCCAGTACGCCGCGAAGTCGTCGTTGTCGTCGCAGGTCAGCGTGCTCCGCGAGACGCCGCCGACGAGCTGGTGCGTGAACACCCGGTCGTGCCGGACGGCGGGGTTCGAGAAGAAGTCGTGCAGGTGCCCGGACGTCGGGCTCATCGGGGACACGATCGGATCGATCTGCGCGCGGGCGGACGGCGTGCAGCGGTTGATCCAACCGATGCGGCTCGCCGGGTTGCCGGTGTTCTTCCACACCGGCGGGTAGTCGTTCCACGGGATCTGGAAATACGTCGTCGGCAACGGCGACGCGGGGAAGTTCGGGAGCGGCTCGTCCCCGTCGAGGATCGCGCCGGGGGGCGGCATCGCGCCGCCTCCTCCGCCGTCTCCGCCTCCGCCTCCGCCTCCGCCGCCGGTCGAGCCGCCGAGCGCGAAGTCGACGACGCCGTCGAAGAGCGACCAGCCGTTGGTGTTGAGCGCGGCGGGCGTCGGGTAGTCGAACCCGATCCCCGCGCGGATCGCGGGGGCGACGAACCCGTTCCGCATCGTCTCGCCTGCGACGTACACAAACGTGTGCGCGCGGCCTTGGACCGACGCGATCGTCTGCGCGCTGCCCGCGGGTGTCGCGTAGGTCAGCCGCGTCGACCCGTCGGTGATCGCGACGCTCCCGGTGAGCCCCCCGGCGGCCGGGTGGCCTGGCGCCTCGATGACGACGTTGCGGGTGTTGCCCGGGGTGACGCGGGGTGCGGACGCCATCTGCATCTCGTCGTAGAGGAACTGCTCCCAGAGCACGACCGGGACGGTGACGTCGCGCAGCTTCGTCCCGACGTCGCTCGGAACCACGGACGACGCGACGAGCACGAGGTCCCGCCCCGCCACGTCCGCCGCGCGCAGCGCGTCGTCCGCGACGATGTCCACGGTGTGCCCGCGCGCCTGGAGATGTTGGACCACGTCGCGATCGGGCGGCGCGCCTCGCGGGGAGCCGGCGACGAGGAGGATCTGCGCCGCCGTCGTGACCGGAGCGCGCTGCTGTTGGGGAGCTTTGGACTCGACGCCGCAGGCGGCGACGCCGAGGAGGAGGGTCGTGGACATCAAGCGTGTTCGCATCGTCGGGCCCCAAGAGCAGGAACCGGGCCGTGCGCGCGTGGGGTCGATCCGGCCCCAACGCGGAACGCAGAACGTTCCGCGTCCCAGGGGCGGGGACGCGCGCCGTTCCGGGGCCGGCGCCGTTCCGTCGCCGGGCGCAGGGCGCGCCGTTCCGTTCCGGGCCGCGGGCGGCGCTATCATGCCGCCGGATGTGCTCCCGGGAGCCCAGCGCGTGAGCTTCGCGGCGCTCGCGCTCGTCGCCACCGCGACGGTGACCGCTGGGCCGCCCGCGTCGGCGGTGACGACGTCCCCCGTCACCGCGGCGGGCTCCGTGAAGGCGACGCCGCCCGCGTCGACCTCCGTCGCCACCGCGACCTCCGCGGCGCCCCTTCGGCGCACCCTGACCTCGACGGTATTCACCGCCACCGTTCGGCCGTCTTCGCCGACCGTGGAGTCCGCGCGCCCATCCGCGCCGCGCCCGCCGCCTCCGCCGCTCGGGTTCCTGCTCGCGGGGATGCACACCGAGTACGGTGTCTTCCGTTCACCTTTCCTCGCGGATCGAATGTCCGCCGTGAGCGCGCAGCAGCCGCAGCAGGGGGCGCTCTCGGAGCTCGTGTTTCTGTTCGGCGTCGGGCTCACCGGTGAGCTGCGCTTCTCGCAGTTTGCGCTGGTCCCCGCCGTCACCTACCTGTTCACGCCGCGTTTCTTCAACGTCGAGCTCGAGACGAACGGGTCGGTCAACGCGACGCTCGCGTTCGCGCACGCGATCACCGGTTCGGTGCGCGGCCACTTCTACCTGCCGGTGAGCGGCTGGGTCGATCTCGTGTTCGCCGGCGGCCCGTCCATCTTCCACGCGCGCTTCCGCGGCCGGGGCGAGACCGCGCTCGGCGTCGAAGGGCGCTTCGGGCTGCAGTTTCACAACCACGAGCTCCCGGACGCGCGCCTCCTCGGGACCCTCCGCTACGCCCCGCTCGACTTCGGCGACGGCGTCGAGCTCGATCTGTCCGGCCTCGGGCTCGTCGCCGACGTCGTGTTCGACCTCATGTGACCGGGCGCCGAGGGCTGCTACCCTCCCGGCGCCATGGCCTCCCACCCGCTCGCCGGAAAGCCCGCGCCCGCCGACGCCCTCGTCGACGTGCCCCGCCTGATCGCCCGCTACTACAGCGAGGCCCCCGACCCGACCGACCCCGCGTGCCGCGTCGCTTTCGGGACCTCCGGGCATCGCGGGTCGTCGCTGAAGTCGAGCTTCAACGACCTCCACATCGCCGCCATCACGCAGGCAATCGTCGAGTACCGCGCGGCGGAGGGGATCGAAGGCCCGCTCTACCTCGGCGCCGACACGCACGCGCTCTCCGAGCCCGCGCGCCGCACCGCGCTCGAGGTGCTCGCCGCGAACGACGTCACCGTGCTCGTAGATCCCACCGACGGCTACACCCCGACGCCGCTCGTCTCCTTCGCGATCCTGAACCACGACGGCGTGGCCGACGGCATCGTCGTGACCCCGTCCCACAACCCACCCGAGGACGGCGGCTTCAAATACAACCCACCGCACGGTGGGCCGGCCGACGGCGCCGTGACGAAGAAGATCGAGACACGCGCGAACGCGCTGATGGCGTCGCCGTCCGAGATCCGCCGGGTTCCCTACGCGAAGGCCCGCGCGGCGGCGGTCGCACACGACTACGTCACGCCGTACGTGGAAGCGCTCGACCGGGTGATCGACTTCGCGGGGATGAAGGATCTGTCGATCGGCGTCGACCCGATGGGCGGCTCCGGCATCGGCGTGTGGGCGCCGCTCGCGGAGCGCTACGGATTGAACCTGGAGGTCGTGAACCCGAACGTGGATCCGACGTTCCGGTTCATGACCCTCGACAAGGACGGGCGCATCCGCATGGACTGCTCGTCGCCGTACGCGATGGCGAGCCTGATCGGGCTGAAGGATCGCTTCGACATCGCGTTCGGCAACGACACCGACTACGACCGCCACGGCATCGTGACCAAACGCGGGTTGATGAACCCGAACCACTACCTCGCCGTCGCCATCCAACACGTCTTCGGGACACGCGGCTGGGGAGCGGACGTCGCAATCGGCAAGACGCTCGTCAGCAGCAGCCTGATCGATCGCGTCGCGAAGACACTCGGTCGGCGGCTCGCCGAGGTCCCCGTCGGGTTCAAATGGTTCGTCGACGGTCTGAAGGACGGCGTCTACGGCTTCGCGGGGGAGGAGAGCGCCGGCGCGTCGTTCCTCCGCAAGGACGGTGGCGTGTGGACCACGGACAAGGACGGCATCATCCTCGACCTCCTCGCCGCGGAGATCACCGCGACTACCGGCAAGGATCCGTCCGAGCACTACGCGCAGCTCACCGCGCAGCTCGGCGAACCGATCTACGAGCGCCTCGACGCCCCCGCCACCGCCGAACAGAAGAAGCGCCTCGGCGCGCTGTCGCCGACCGACGTCACCGCCACCGAGCTCGCTGGCGAGCCGATCGTCGCGAAGATGACGAACGCCCCCGAAGGTGACGCCCCGATCGGCGGCCTGAAGGTCGTCACGGAGAACGGCTGGTTCGCGGCGCGCCCGTCCGGCACGGAGGCGGTCTACAAGATCTACGCGGAGTCGTTCCGCGGACCCGATCACCTGAAGCAGGTGCAAGAGGAGGCCCGCGCGATCGTGGATCGGGTCTTGGACTGATCCCGATGGCGACGCGCAACTGCGAGGCCTGCGGCGCAAAGATGAGTCGTCAGGCGGGCCGGTGCCCGCACTGCGGTGCGATGCAGTCCGTCGCGCCCGAGATCTTCGACGGTCGCACCGAGATCGACGACCGCCTCGAAGCCCGCAAGCAGGACCCGGTCGCGTACACCGGGAGCGCGGAGGACGCGAGGGCAATCCTCCGCACGACCCAATTCGACGACGGGACGAGCGACACGGTGTCGGGCCTGCTACGGCACGCCTGGCGAGCTCAGACGCCCAAGCCGCTGCGCTACCTCGAGGAGCTCCTCACCGCCGTCGCGTTCCCGATGGTCCTCGTCGGCGTGCTCTGGGTGTGGTGGGTGCGGATGACACGCGTGGAGAACTTCACGAGCGTGAGCATCGGCCGCGTCTCGTCGGCCGTCGCGACCGGTTGTGTCGCGCTATACTTCTTTCTCACCGCGGACTCGACCGCCGGCCAGTGGGTATACGGCGGGATGGGGACCGCGTGGATCGTGCGCGGTGTGCTCCGGTTGCTCGCGAGTCCCCGCGAGGACTTCTAAGGAACCACGCGCAGGCGCCTTCGTCCCCACGACCCCGCGTCTTCACCGAAGCGCCCCGTGATCGCGGCGCCGCATGCACACCGGCCCTCACGGTCGAGCGCGTACCGCTCGATGTCGTACCAGTCGCGCTCGATGACCGCTTCGCCGCACGCCGGGCAGCGCGTGGTGTCGCCCTCCGCGTCGTGCACGTTGCCGGTGTAGACGTAGTGAAGGCCCGCGCGGCGGGCGCGGTCGCGCGCGCGCGTCAACGTGGACTTCGGCGTGGCCGGGCGGTCCATCTTGTAGTCGGGGTGGTACGCGGAGAAGTGCAGGGGCACCTCGGGGCCGAGGTGCTCGAGCATCCACGCGATCTGCCGGTCGAGCTGATCGTCGTCGTCGTTCAGGCCGGGGATGAGGAGCGTCGTGACCTCGAACCAGACGTCGGTCTCGTGTCGCAGGTACTTCAGCGTGTCGAGCACCGGCTGCAGAGCGCTCGCGGTGACGTCACGGTAGAAGTCGTCGGTGAACGCCTTGAGGTCGACGTTGGCGGCGTCGATGTCCGAGAAGAAGTCGCGTCGCGCGGCGTCGGTGAGGTAGCCGGCCGTGACCGCGACGGTCTTCACGCCGCGCTCCCGGCACGCCTTGGCCGTGTCGACCGCGTACTCCAGGAAGATGACCGGATCGTTGTACGTGAACGCGACGCTCTTCGCGCCGCTCTCGACGCACAGCTCGGCGATCCGATCCGGCGACGCCTCCGACTGGAGTGTGTCGAGCTCGCGCGACTTCGAGATGTCCCAGTTCTGGCAGAACTTGCAAGCTAGGTTGCAGCCCGCGGTTCCGAACGAGAGCACACTCGTCCCGGGGTAGAAGTGGTTGAGCGGCTTCTTCTCGATCGGGTCGATCACGAAGCCGCTGCTCCGCCCGTAGGTGGTGAGGACGATGTCGTCGCCCTCGCGTTTGCGCACGAAACACAGCCCGCGCTGGCCGTCCGCGAGTGTGCAGAACCGCGGGCAGACCTCGCACCGCAGCCGGCCGTCGGGCGCCCTGCGGAAGTGGCGGCCGAGGTGGCTCAACCGTCGAGCTCGCCGCTCGCGGCCAGCGAGAAGAGCGCTTCGGTGGCCTCGCCGATGACCGGACCCAGGTCCGCGAGGAGCCGCTCGGCGCGATCGAGATCACCCTCGCGCGCCGCCTCCTCGATCTGGGCGCAGCGTTGCACCACGCGGAGTGCGCCGAGTGATCGGGACGACGCCTTGAACGTGTGGATCGCGATGCCCACCGCCTCCGCGTCCTTCGCCGCGATCGCTGCTTCGACGGCTCCGATGTACTCGGCGCGGGTGTCGCGGAAGAGGGTGGTGAGCTCCTCGATGAGCCCGGACAGATTGCCGTCGCCGATGGACCGGAGCGATTCGATACGCTCGATGTCGATGATCCCCGGGGCGGGCATTCACTCAGACGTTAGCAAGAGATTCTCCGTACCAAAACGTCGGTGGGCGCGTACAATTCGGGTCGCCTTGCGTGTCCTCGTCGCCGAAGACGATCCCGTTCAGCGCCACCTCATCGCGTCTGCGCTGACGGTCTGGGGTTACGCCCCCGAGCTGTACGCCTCCGGCACGGAGGCCTGGGAAGCCGCGCGCGCCGACGACGCCCCGAACCTCATGATCCTCGACTGGATGATGCCGGGCCTCGCGGGCGTCGACATCTGCCGCAAGCTCCGCCGCGCCTCCCCGAACCGCGTCACGTACATCATCCTCCTCACCGCCAAGCAGCGCGACGAAAACGTCGTCGAAGGCCTCGGCGCCGGCGCCGACGACTACATCGAGAAGCCCTTCACCCCCCACGAGCTCGAAGCCCGCCTCCGCGCCGCGACGCGCATCGTTCGGCTGCAGATGGACCTCGAGCTACGCGTCGACGAGCTCGAGTCCGCGCTCGCGAAGGTGCACGAGCTCGAAAACCTCCTCCCGATCTGTAGCTACTGCAAGAAGGTGCGCTCGGACGGCGACTACTGGCAGCAGGTCGAACGTTATTTCACGGAGCGCACCACGGTGCGTTTCTCTCACGGCATCTGCCCGAGCTGCTACGAAGAGAAGGTCGAGCCGGAGCTCGCCGCGCTCGAAGCGGGCTCACCCTTCGTGAACGAGTAACGTCACGCGCTCGTACAGGTGCGGCGGGAGCTTCTTCTTCGCCTCGTCGTGGATCTGCGCCGCCGAGTGTCTCCTCGAGAAGTGCGTGAGGAGGATGTGCTCGTTTTCGAAGAGGTCGGCGCGCTCCGCGATCTGATCGAGGTGGACGTGCCCGGTGCGCTTCGCCTTCTCCGGTGCGATCGAATCACCCACGAACGTCGACTCCAGGATCAACACCTTCGCGGTCCGCACGCTGGGCTCCGTCTCGACGACCTCGATGCGTGTGTCGCCGGGGAACGAGACCTCCGCCGACTCGGTCACCGTGTTGACCTCTTCACCGGCGCGCGCGCGCTTCGCGATCTCTTCACCCGGCAGCCCTGTGAGCTCGTCCTTCAGCTTCTTCTTCGTGGAGTAGATCGTGTAGCCGACACACGCGATGCGGTGCGGCGACCGGTACGCGACCGCGTACGCGCCGTGTTTCAGCGGGATGCGGTCCCCCGGCTTCACCGCGACGAGGTGCAGCCGATCCGAATCGGCCTGGAGCGTCGCCCACGTGTCGAGGATCGTCTTCAGCGTCTCCGCGGAGGCCTCCGGGCACGCGACGCGCGGCGGCTTCATCGACATCAGCGCCCGCAGCGAAACGTAGTACGGCAACCCGGCGGCGTGATCGATGTGCGCGTGGGTCAGGAGCAGGTGCCCCTGACGCTCGGCGCCGCGCGGGCAGCGGCCGATGTCGAGGCACACGTCGTAGCGCGGGAGCACGAAACACGTCTCCACCCCGCCGACCGAATAGGCCCGGATGTCGAGGCCACCGAGGTTCAGCGCGATCATGTCGAAAAGCGCGTCGCCGCCGCGGAGTAGAAGTTACGCGCGATGAAGCTCGGCTCGTTCTCCGCGGCCGCCTCGAGCACCGACACCGCGAGGCGCCGCGCGTCGTCGTCGTCGGGCGCGGCGTCGACGAGCGTCATCACGAGGTGCAGCGCGCGTCGCAATTCGCCGCTCGTCTTCAACGCCTCGATCCGCGCGACCACCGCGTCGCGATCCATCAGCGCGAGCAGATCCGCTGCGACCTGCGCACGCGGCGCGGGGAGCAGCTCCGCCGGATCGCCGTTCCACCACCCCGCGTAGCAGCGGAGCACGTCACGCACCACGAACGCCGCGCACCCGTAGATCGGCGCGAGGTGCGGTGCGTTCGCGAGGTCGTCCGGCAGCGTGATGCCTTCGTCCACGATCTGCTGCGGCCACTTGCCCTCGTTCATCCGTTCGACCACCGCGTCGTGGAGGAACCGGAGCGCACGCGCGGTGTCGTCGAGCACCGTCAGCGCGTGGTCGCCGGCGATCGGGTTGCCGTGCCCGGGGATGACGTGGGCCGGGTTCATGTCGCGGATCCGTTCGAGCGCCTCGGCCCACCCGAGCGTGTAGCGCTGCGGTTTGTTCGGGTTCCCGGTGTTCGGCATGGAGTGCACGATCAGGTCGCCGACGAGCGCGGCGCGGCGCTCCGGGAGCCACACCCAGGTCGCGTCGTCCGTCTCGGCGCGAGCGTGGTACAGCTCGACGCGCTCCCCCGCGAGGTCGAATGCGGTCTCCTCCTCGTACGTCTCGTCCGGCGGCACGAACGACTTCGGGAACAGCTCGGTGCCGGGCGGCATCCCGAACTGGCGTCGGTTCACCTCGTTGTTCCAGCCCCAGGTCTTCGCGTAGCGGTCGAACCGTGACTGGACGAGGGCGTGGGCCCAGACCGTGGGGCGGGCGTGTCCGCGTTGCTCCGCGTCTGCGAGGAACAGCTCCGCGCCGCTGGTGTGGTCCACATGTCCGTGGGTGTAGACGATGGCGCCTACGGGTTCGTCCGTGGCCCGGCGCAGGGCTTCGATGGCGGCCGACGCGAGCATCCGTGCGCTCACGTCGACGACGAGGGCGGCGCCCCGCCCGTAGACCAGGCCGACGTTGGCGAAGCCGTGAATCATCGCGAGCCCGTCGGCCACGGGTTCGAGCTGCCCGAAGCGGGACGGGTCGATCAGGCCGAAGGGGTTCGCCATGGCGCCGGACTGTACCGCGTCGTTGTGACCGCGTGCGAGCGATCGGCTATCCTCTCGCCCGGGCTCGATGCAGACGTCCGTACCCGGCGAGCTGAGATGGCGGCTCGATCTGTACCAACGCTGCTTCGCCGCATGCCGTCAGGGGCGATTCTCCTACGCGCGGCTCCTCGCGCTCCCGCCGGAGCGTCTCCGCCTCGCGGCCGGGGATCGCGGCGCGCGCACCGTCGTCCCCTACGCGTTCGACGCGGAGCTGACCGACCGACTGGACGACCTCCTCCCGGGTCCGAGGGGGGATCTCCACCCGCGCGCTGTGCCGGACGACCAGCTCCGTCGCGCGATTCGCCTCGCACAGCTCGACGCCGACATCGCGCCCCGCGCCGTCGCGCAGTGGCTCGACAAGGCGGCGGCGTCTTGGCTCTCGGTGGTCGCGGACGTTCAGACGAAGGGCCTCGAGGAGGTCGGGCGCGGCGAGGGCGGCCTCGAGACCGCATACCTCGTGCACGTGGTGTTGGCGTCGCGGCTCCGTGATCTGTTGGACCGTCGCGGTGCGTCCGAGGCGCAGCGGGCGTGGACCGCCGCGGCGCTCGAACTCGCGATGGAGGCGATCGTCAACACGGACCGCGTGAAGGACGACGTCCCGATGCGCCTCGCGCTGCAGACCAGCGTGACGACCAGCGCGCTCACGTTGGGGGCGGACGCGACCGCGTTCGAGCGTCGCCCGCTCTCCGCCTACCGCACGCACCCGGTGGCGACGCGGCTCGCGCGGCGGGTGTTGGTGCCGCCGCTGGAGATCATCGATCTGGAGCGCGTCGTGTCGACGCTCGCGCGCCGGTTGGTCGTCGACGAGCAGACGCGCCGCGCCTTGCTCTCGGCGACGCTGCTGGAGCTCGTACACGACGCGCTGCTGCTCGCGTACTTCAAGAGCCTCGCTCCGGGGCGCGAGCTGGTGCCGCTCGAAGAGGCGCTCGCGAGCGAGAAGAACCTCACGCAGGTGGTGTTCAACGAACCGCGCCGTCGCCGGTTCCTCGCGTGGCTGAGCGAAGCACCGATCGGGGAGCCGCGCGCGCGCGACGCTGCGATGAAGTTGCTGAATGGCGTCCCCGAGGTGGAGCGCGGCGAAGCGCGTCCGCTCGGGGTCCACGGCGACGTCGCCGAACGCGCGACGCTCGCCGCCCGCGGCGCCGTCGCGATGATGCTCGACCGGCACACGGCGCACCTCGGCACGACGATCCGCGCGCCTCTTCTGGAGGTCGACGACGACCGCGAGGCGTACGAGCGCGGCGCGCACTACCGCGTCGCGGTCGACGAAGGTCCGCTCTTCGTCCTGCCGTCGTCGACGACCGAGGCGGTGCTCTATGTCGACACCACCGACCTCGTCGCACGCGTCGCGAGCTCGGGTCCGCGATCGATCCAGCAGATCCTCCAGCGCCACGTGCACCGCCCCGCCACCGAGCTACAGATGCGCATCGGCGCGGCCGGCCGCGATCTGCGGTGCGTCGAGTGCCACCAGCGCGGCATCGCGTACGCGGGCGACGTGGTCGGCATCGTCGCGTTGGCGGAGGCGCTCGACGAAGCGGTGCTTACGCGCATCGAGGAGACGTTCGGCCGCTCCACCCACGACGCGCTCGGCGGACGCTCCTCGCGGCTCGCGGAGATCGAGGAGGAACGGGTCGAGCTCACGCGTCGGCTCCAAGAGCTCTCAGACGAAGCCGAGCGCTCGTTCTCCGACGAAGAGACGATGCACGGGCGCCTCGTGATCGAGGACCGCCTCCAGATGCTGACCGCGGAGGCCAACGCCTTGGATCCGCCGCTCCCGATCGTGAACGCGTGTGTCGCGTGGGGCGCGACCGGCACCGAGGACGACGACGCCTGGTACGCGCCCGCGCTGCTCGAAGCGAGCGAGGCGACGATGCGTCGGAAGGGGGCACCGGCCATGCTCGACACCGGGTTCACGGTGGAGGTCGGCGACGGCGGACTCGTGCACAACGGCGGCGTCCTGGTGACCTCGTCCGCGCTCGACGCCTACGCGCGCAATCGGCGCGGGATGCTGGAGCGGGTGTCGGTCGAGCTGTCGGCCCGCCAGCTCAAACGGCGCGGCGCGACGGGGGAGCGCTTCGTCGTGCTCCGGTCACCGTCGGGTGAGCTGCGGCTCGTCCTGCGGGCCTTGGCCGGGCACCCGTACTTCGAGCTGATCGGCAAGAGCAGTAAACGGTTCACCAACATCATCGAGGCGATCGGATCGTGGACCTAGACGACCTCATGACGCCGCAGGCGGCGTTGCTCCTCGACGTCGTGCGTGCGTTTGCGCGCGCGATTCGCGCGATGGGGTACTACGACGCGACGCACCCGGTGTTCGAGTCGACCCGGCGCGAAGCGCATCAGGCGTTGATGCGCGCGTTCGAGCTGGAGGACTCCGTGACGCTCGGCTGCGGAGGGAGGCATCTCGTGGTGGACCGCGAGGGCTTCTCGCTCGACGACCCGCCGTCGCGCGCGCTCGCGGAGCGGATGTTCGAGCGGAGCGTCGTTGCGGTGCGCATCGACGAACACGTCGACGAGCCGAGCCTCAGCGCGTTGATGCGCGCGCTCGCGGAGAAGGAGGATCGCATACGTCACGCGGGTGGGGTCGCGGCGTTGCTCCAGCAGGAGAACGCGGTCGGCGTGCGCGCGGTCGAGGTCGACTTCGCTACGCTGTTTGCGTCCGACACCGCGGATCTCGCGCCGCTCGTCGGCGGGGATCCGGTGGCGCTCGTCGCGCTGGAGGAGGTGCTTCGTTTCGAGCGCGAGGGCGGGGCGGTCGGTGACCAGCTCGCGGTCAGCCTCGAACACCTCGGGAGCGTCGAGTCCCTCGGCGCGTTCCTTGACGACCTGCTCGACAGCGGCGAGTCCGGGACCGTCGTGGGCGGCGACGGGGCCGGCGGCGCCTTCGGACTGATCACCGGCGACGACCTCGCCGACTACGCGGCGCAAGCCTACTTGCGCAACCAGGGGGCGCTGCGGCGGGGGGCCAACGTCGAGGAGATCGGCCAGAGCGCGGACCTGCTCGCGGGGGCCTTGGTCCGCCTCGCGCCCGACGCACGCTTCGCGCTCCTGCGGAGGCTCGCGGGCGGTGAGGAGCCGGGCTCGCCGGAGCAGGAGGCGGCCGTCGCCGAGCTCGCCGGCCGTGTCGACGACCGGATGCTCGTCGCGACGATGGCGTCGGCGCTCCTGAAGGACGGCGGAGACTCCGAAGCTGTCCGGGCGATCGGCAACGTGTTGCGGCGCTTGAGGCCGGTCGAGTCCGAGCGCCGCAAGCTGCTGGATCAGATCGACGGGTCGCTGGAGAAGAAGGGCAAACGCATCGACGGCGTGCTCTGGCAGGAGATGCAGTCTCGTGCGTTCGACGATCGCGCGCTCGGCATGCTGCAGATGAACGTCGCGGAGTCGAAGGAGGAGCTCGCGCAGTACGCGGTCGCGCGGATGCGCGATCAGCTCTCCAAGGTCGACGGGCAAGACATCCTGCACACCCGCGCGGATGCCGTGGAGGAGACGTTTGCGATGCGTGTCCTCATCGCGGTGCTGGAGGAGCCCGGAGCGCTGAGCGAGGCGTTCGTCCTGCGCTGCACGGCGATGCTCGATCGCCTCGACACACAGGCCGCCAACGACCAGTGCCTGAAGCTCCTCCTCGCGATGATGAAACGCGCGGACGGCGAGCGCGCGGAGGCGCTCGAGGAGCACGTCCGGGGGATCCTCGGCACGGAGCGCGGTCGGAAGTGGTCGATGCAGCTCCTGGAGCGCAACTCGGGTCAGAGCCGGATGATGGGTGAGCTCCTCCTCTCTGCGCTGGAGGGGGCGACGGACCGGCGCCTGCAGGAGGCGCTGATCGACCGACTCGGGCAGTTCGATCCGGGGACGCTGTATCGGCTGGGCTCCGAGCGCATCGCCAACGTGGATCCGCTCCGAGTGAATCACATCCTCCGCGCGGCGCTGAAGGCCAACGCGGCCACCGCCGTGAAGCTCGCGAAGATCACGATGAAGAACGGCGCCGTGCGAGCGAAGGAGGTCGCGGTCAAGACCCTCGTCGATTGCAAGGAGCGCGAGGCGCTCGCGCTGCTCGCGCACGCCGCCGGGTGGAAGGGTGAGAAGTACGCCATCCAGTTGTTCCACCTCGAGTCGGCGGACGATCGCCGCTACCTCCACAAGCTGCGCATGGCCGCGGTCGGCGCGCTGGGTCTCACGCACTCGCAGCTCGCGGTGAAGCCGCTCGTCGAGCTGTTGATGGAGACGCACCTCATCGAGTCCAAGGAACACGAAGAGCTGCGGCTGGGCTGCGCGCAGGCGCTCTTGACCAACGGGACGCCGCGGGCGGTGAAGGCGCTCGAAGAGCTGACGTCCCACAAGAAGCGTGCGATCCGCGAGATCTGCGAGCGTGTGCTCGACGGGCGGAGGACGCGATGATCCGCGCGCACGTCGCCCACGAGTTCGCGATCCGCCTCGCGGGGACGAACCACAGCCGTCGCCTCTACGGCATGAACGGGCCGGCGTGGGAGCGCACGCTGTCCGGACTGCACGAAGCGATCGAGAAGCTGTTCCTCCAGATCCCGCAGGACGAGATCACCGTCGCGTTGCTCGGCGATGGACTCGCGGTGATGGGCGTGCCGATCGGCGAGCCGCCGACCTCGGTGCTGCGTTTGGTGTCGCAGCTCCAGCAACGCGACGTGGAGATCGTCTCCATCAAGCGTGGCTGTCACGAGTCGGAGCTCGACGCGTTGTTCGCGTACCTCGGCGCCGACGCCGCGGACGTCGCGGCGATGAAGGCCGACACCTGGCTGCGCGAGCGCGGGGTCGAGAACGTCCGCATCAAACACCTCGCGTTGATGCGCGGCTCGGGGGTGGAGTCGTTTCGCGACGTCTACTGGCGCGGCAAGCGTGTCCTCGATCGCGAGTTCCGTCGCGCGAACGAACGCGGCGAAGTGAACATGGGCGCGGTCGGTGAGCTCGCCCGTGCGTTGAAGGAGGTCATCCTCGACGCCGACGCACCGATCGCCACACTCCTCGCGCTCCGCGATCGCGACGACTTCGCGTTGGTCCACTCGGTGAACGTCGCCACGCTCGTCGGTGCGCAGGCCGGCGCGCTCGGGTTGCCCGAAGTGCAAGTGGAGCGGCTGCTCACCGCTGCGCTGATGCACGACATCGGAAAGACTCGCGTCGCGGAGGGCATCCTCGCGCGCGACCACGAGCTGAGTGACAAGGAGCGCGCGCTGCTCGACCGCCACACGGTGGAGGGGGCGCGCCTGTTGTTCGACACCAGCGGCGACGATCCGCTCGCGGCGATCGTCGCGGAGGGGCACCACCGCGTGCCGTCCAAGAACGAACCCGGCCTCCTCGCGATCGAGTTGACGCGGATCGCGGACGCGTTCGACGGCATCCGAACGCTTTGGCCCTTCGACGACGCCGACGGGATGAAGGCGGTCATCGGCTACCTCGTCGGGCGGATCGGCTCGCGCTTCAACCCGTACTTGCTGGAGCGCTTCGCGCGGTTCGCGGGGGCGTGTCAGGCGGGGGACGGGGTCTGGCTCAGCACCGGGGAGTTCGGCGCGGTGCTCGAACCGCACCCCGAGCTGGCGTTGCACCCGGTGGTGCGCATCGTCGCGAAGAAGACGGGGCACCTGGAGGCGGGCAAACGCATCGACCTCGGCGAGTACGCGCACGACCCGAAGTGTCCGTACGCGGTGCCCCCCGTCCCCGAGGACCTCGCGGCGGTCACGGCGCAGATGCTCGACGACCTGGGGTAGGATCGGCGTCGCGCGCATGTCGAACGACGAACCCAAGGCGGAAGACCGCGTCGGCGCGACGGTCGCCAGCAAGTACGAGCTCCTCCGCCTCCTCGGTGAGGGCGGCATGGGCGCGGTCTACGAGGCGCACCACGCGTACACGGATCGACGCGTCGCCCTGAAGCTCCTGCACGCGCACTTCGCGAAGAACCCGGCCGTGCGCGAGCGATTCCTCCGCGAGGCCAAGGCGGCGGGCGCGCTCCAGCACCGCTGCATCGCGAACGTCCTCGACGCGGGGGCGGACGTCGACGGGACGCTGTACGTCGTCTTCGAGTTCCTCGACGGCGAAGACCTCGCGTGTCTGATCGAGGACAGCCGCATCACGCCGCGCCGGCTCCTCGACGTGTTGATCGACGTCCTCTCCGGGCTCGAGGCCGCGCACGGTCGCGGGATCATCCACCGCGACGTCAAACCGGCGAACATCTACATCGTACGCGAGCGCGACGGCGGCCAGCACGCGAAGCTCCTCGACTTCGGCGTCGCGCGGGTGACGGAGCGTCGCGACCAACGTCGCCTCACGCAGGCGGGCACGGTGGTCGGGACGCCGTACTACATGAGCCCGGAGCAGATGTACGGCGAGGACATCGACGGGCGCGCCGATCTGTGGGCCGTCGGCGTCGTGCTGTTCCTCGGGCTCACGGGCCGGCTGCCGTTCCAGTCGAAGAACTACACGGCGCTCGCGACGGAGATGTTGCAGGTCGGGCCGCCGACGCTGTCGACGCTGCGCCCGGACCTCCCGCCGATCCTCGGCTCCGTCGTGTCGCGCGCGCTGAACCCGACGATCGACTCCCGCTACGCCGACGCGGCGGAGATGTCCGACGGCCTGAAGGAGGCGCGCCTCGCCTTCTCACGCCCCGACGACGCGCCGCGCGTGGTGCCGGTGTCCCCTATGACGACGCGCGCTCCGGCGAAGAAGACCACCGAGGTCGCCGCCACGCCCGCGCGCCCCGCGTGGGAGAAGGCGCTCGACGCGATCGAGGATCAGATCGACGCGATCGCCACGAAGCCGGCGCCCGAGGAGCCCGAGCCCCCACCGCGGAAGAAGTCGCGCTTCACGAACCCGTTTCGCCGGAAGAAGTGACGGTCACGCGTACTTCAGCCCCAGCGTCTCCTCCGCCATCTCGTCGAACGACATGCGCTGCGCGTGCGCCGCTTCCTCGTCGGTGTAGAGCTTCACGATCACGCGTGGGTCGGTCCCGATGATCGCGATCAGCCAGCGGCCGAAGAGCGCGCCCAGGAGGGGGTGGCGGAAGAGGGTCTGCATCGTGAGCATGAACTTCACGAATGGGCGGCGCGCGACGTCGGGTTTCGTGGAGAGGAGCTGCACGCGTTTGAAGGCTTCGAGGAGGCGTTTGTTCGACGGATCCAGGAGGTCCATCGGTTCGAAGAACACCGCCTTGAAGAACGGGCGGGCGTGGCGGAGCATCTTCGCGAGCGAGCTGTACGCGCGCACCGCCTCCGGAAGGGAGCGCCGCGGCTGCGTCTTCTCGAACGCGATGTACGCGTCCGAGCTGTAGTGCTCGACCATGTGGAAGTCGACCGCGATGTGGCGCGACTCGTCGCGGTTGATGAGCTTCATCGCCGTGCTGCACGCGTGGTCCTGGACGAAGTCGTCGAGCGACCGGAGGAGCGCGACGTCGAGCAGGATCTCCCCCGTGGTGATGTAGACGTTGGCGATCGCGGGCGTCAGGTGACGGATCGCCTCGACGAAGGCCGGCGCGAACTTCTCGAGGTGCGGGTTCGGCGCGTACGTCTGGTACCCGTGCACATCGTAGTGGCGCGCGAGGGTCTTCGCCGCCTGGGCGTGGCGGACCTCGTCGCGCACGAAGCTCTCGAAGATCTCGATCAGCCGCGGATCCGTCGCGCGCTTCTTCTGCTCCACGAACAGCGCGCTCGCGAGCATCTCGATGCCCGCCATGTCCGTGAAGTACTGGACGATCGCGATCTCGTCGTCCTTCGACATCGGGCGCGGCGGCTTCGACAGATCGATCGCGTCCAGCGCCCACTGGTCCCGCCGGCACTTGTGGAGCATCCGGTCGAGGTCCATGCCCATCAGCATGCACGTCCCCCCGGGGCGGATTCAATCCACGCGGTCGAGCGCCGAGCCGAGGTTGCGGATGCGCTCGTTCTCCAGGCCGTTGCACCGAAAGAACGTCCCCATCAGCCCGAAGTGATCCTCCGCGACGTCGAAGAGGTCCTCCTTCAGCAACTTCAACGTCCGCGTCGGGCGCGTCGCCCGGATCGTGTAACCCGCCTCGGTGAGGCCGAGCGCCGCGATGCCCGCGACCACGTCGCTCGGACCGAAGTCGGCGACGACCCGCGGGTCGTCCCGCTCGGCGCACACGGATCCCGACGCGACACACCGCAGGTACATCGACGTCTCACCTTGACGCTCGATCACGTCACCCGCCTCCCACCGCTCCTCCTCCGCGAGCGCCGCGAGGCTCGCGAGGGGCTGCAGCGGCGCCGCGTCGAACAGCGACGATCGGTGGAGCACCATCAGCCGCTCCACCATCTCCAGCGGTCGCGGGTCGCCGCCGCGTTCGTCGAGGATCGGGTCTTCGGAGGGGGGCGGGAACACGTGGTCCGGCGCGAGCGCCAGCGCGTTCTCGTGCACCATTCGACAGCCGCGCTCCATTGCGGTCTTCGCGAAGTCGAAGTTGTCGTCCAACACGTCGAGGTAGTCGGCCAACATCAGCCGCGCGCCGTGCGCGCGGGTCTCGACGACGGCGCGTCGAGTCATGGGCCGGTCCAGCGTCGAGTCGAGGACACCGACGAGGGACTGCCCCTCGAAGACCCACCGCGACCCGTCTTCTCCGATCAGCGCGACGGTGCCGTCCGCGATCATGAACAGCTCCCCCGGCGGGTCGCCGCGTTCGTAGAGCACCGTCCCGGGCGGCGCGTCGAAGTCGCGCACGACGCTCGCGAGCTGGCGCATCACCCGGTCCGGCGGCTCCATCCCGAGGAACGTGCGCATCAGCAGCTCGAGCTCGATGCGGTGGGCGACCTCAAGCATGCGTCGGCGCCCCCGACAGGTCGGCGGTGAGGTCGATCAGTGTCCGCAGCGACGCCAGCACCGGGCGCTCCTCCGTCGCGGTGATCACCGACTGCCGCAGCGTCTTCAGGCCGAGCTGCAGCGCGTGGTACCCGGCGAGGTTGGCGAGCGCGGAGTCGTTCTCGTGCAGCAGGATCGACAGCGCCGCCTCCGCGTCGCGTGGCGGTGCGGGCAGGAACGCCGCCGCGCGCAGCACTCGCTCGGCGGGCGACAGATCGTCGACGACGATCCGCAGCAAGTCGCGGATCGCGGGGACGGCGGCGTCCAGCGTCAGCGCGTCGAGGTACTCGAGCGCCTGCGCGCGGACACGCTTCTCCGTAGAGCTCACCGCGAAGGACACGCTGTGGATGTCCTCCGTGCGGTGCGCGATCTGTAGGAGCCGGAACGCCCGTTCCATCGCCTGCTCCGCCTTGTCCTCCAGCAGCTCCACGAGCATCTCGCGACCGGCGCGCGCGTGTTGCGCTTGGTCGGCGAGCGGTTGATGCAACGGCAACGACATCGCGGTCAGGCGCAGCGCCTCGATCAGGTTGATCTCGATGCGCCGCTCGATGTGCAGGCGGTCGACGCGCACCGGCTGCTCCGACACCAGCCGGCCCAGCCCGCGCAGCACCTTGTAACGAATGCGCCCCGGGGTCTCGTCCACGAGGAGCCCGGTCAGGATGTCCGCGGCGCGCTGCGTGCCGAAGCGGGAGATCGTCCGCGGGATGTGGCGGAGGATTCGGATGTCCGTCCCGTCGTCGCGGAGGCGCTCCACCAACGCGTCGAGCGCCTCGTCGCCCATCGATACGATCGCCTCGCGCACCACGCCGCGGTTGGCGCGGTAGCGCAGCCGGTCGATCAGCCGCGGGATGAACCGCGGATCCTGAACGCGTGAGATCGCGAGGACGAGCGGCTCGACGAAGGCGTCCGTCTCTTCCTCACACATCACCATCAACACGTCGGACCAACGTGTGTCGCCCGCGGACTCGATCGCTTCGAGGAGGCCGACCTTCGCATCACGGCCGTGTTCGTCGTTGGCCATCGCGAGGATCTGCTGCACGCCGGCTTCGTCCTGCGGCGGTGCGTCGTCGAGGTGCGCGAGCCAGAAGGCGGCGTGCGCGCGGACGCGGGGGCGCAGGTCGAGCAGGCGTCGTTCGATCGCCGAGGCGACACCCGCTCCGGCGAGCGCGCGGAGCGCGGCGATGCGCACCTCTTCGACTTCGTGTTCGAGGAGGCGCTCCGCGAGGGGGATCCAGTCCTGGCGAGTCTCCGTCGAGACCGCGGGGAGGGCGCGGACCAGCACCTCCGGTGACTCGTGATAGAGGATGAGCGCCGGGATCAGCCGCGTGCGGTGGTTCGAGACGAGCAGCTCGATCGCGGAGATCGACCGCTCGGGCTCGCGGCTCGACAGCGCTTCGACGACGACCTCCACCGAGCGGATGTCGAGCTCGATCGGCGCGGTGCGCTGCTCCGGCGTGACGCGGTGGAGCGCGCGTCGGAACAGCCCGAGGTACCAGTGGCGAAGGCGCATCGACATCGCGAGCCACAGCAGGCACATCGCGGTGAGGATCGCGCCGAGCACTTGCGGGCGGTCGAGCTCGAACATCGCGAGCCCCAGCAGGCCGGTCGCCGTGAGCGCCTGCGCGCCGCGGACGAACACCGTGTCGACGATGACCTTGCTCTCCGTCCGGACGTGATCCGGGAGCGGCATCCACAGCAGCTCACTCGCGATGCGGTGCAGCGAATGTTTGAGGCTCCCCTCGGCGCCCTTGGTGAGGAGCACCGCGAGCATCGCGCCGCCGGCGATGACCGTCCCGATGCTCCCCGCGAGGAGCAACATCGGCAGCACGGAGAACGCCGCGATGACCCCCGCGCGTCGCACGACCTTGCCCCCGACGAACAGCTGCACGAGGAGCGCCGCCACGTTGAGGACGGCGTAGTAGCCGGCGAAGAACGTCCCGAGCTCGTCGGGGCTGTGGTTCGCGCGCGCGACCGACTTGAACAGGTAGTCCGTGATCAGCAGCGCCGCGGTCGACAGCGCGATGAGCCCAGAGAGTCGGAGCAAGTAGGGTTGCTCGGAGAAGAGCCGGAAGAACGAGCGCCGCGATTCGTTCGCCTTGGTAGCGCCCGGCGCTTCCTTCACCTCGTCGAGCGGCGCGGTCGTGAGGAGCATCGCCGTCGCGACCAACACGACGGAGCCCACGACGAGCAGGTGATGGACGTCGGTGAACTGCAGCGCGGCGACGGAGAACGACGCCCCCGCGACGGCGCCGAGGACCCCGCCCGCGGTGATGGGGCCGAAGAGGCGCTTGCCCTGCGCGACGGTGAACGTCTGTCCGGCGTACATCCAGAACTGCACGACGAGCACCGAACCCAGCAGCCCGCTCCACGCGTACAGGCCGAACACGACGGCGTCCGTGCGCGGGAGGAGGAATAGGACCGTCGTGCCGTAGGCCGCCGCGAACAGCGTGAAGATCAGCGCGTTGCGGCGCCCGAAGCGACGCACGAAGCGGGTGTTCGCGCGGGACACGATCAGCGCCAGGCCGGCGAGGAGGACGTAGACGAACGGCAGGCGGTCGGCGGGGAGCCGCTGTAGGAACAGGGCGTCCCGCGCGGTCTCGAGCATCGTGTGCGCGGCGATCAGCCCAAAGAGCGTCAGGGCGCTCTTCACCAGCAGCGCGGCTTCGCCGGCGCGCAGGTCGATGAATCGCGTGAGCGCTCCCATGCCGGTCGATGTCCTCGGCGACCTCATCGACCGTACCCCCGAAACACGCAACGCGCGACCGTTACGAAGTAGTCCAGATGCGTCGGATCCGGCTTGTCGCTCCCCGTCTCGGGGCGTAGCCTGGTGGCGATGCATCGCTGCGCACCGAGCCAGAACGGCAACCTGCAGATGTCCGGGCAGAACGCTCGGCTCCGCTGGGGCGGCCTCATGCTGGTGGTGGCGCTGGTGCTGTCGGTGGCGCTCGTGCAGGCCGACGTCGCGCGCTGGTGGCGGCTGTCGTTGTTCGTGCCGTTCGCGATGGCCGCGTTCGGCGCTTGGCAGGGCCTCTTCAGGACCTGCCCGGGGCTCGTCAGCAAGGGGATGCGGGAGTCGAGTTGCGGCATGGAGGAGCCGATCCGGCGCTCCGACGAACTCGACCTCAGTCGTCGAGATGCTCGCCGCGTGCTTCAGGGCACCCTCGTCACGGCGCTCGCCGCGACAACCGTCGTTTGCCTCATCCCGTAGGGTCGATGCGGGCTTCGCTGTTCGTCCTGGCGCTGCTGGTCGGCGCGTGCGCCACGCAGGCCAAGACGGCGCCGCCGCCTCCGCCGCCGATGGCGCCGATGCCCGAGGTGCCGCCGCCGCCGCCTCCACCGCCGCCCCCTCCGCCCGCGATGGCCACCGCCGCCTACAAACCGGGCTTTCTGCGGGGGATGTCGCAGTACTTCTCGGGGCGAAGATCGCTGACCGCCGCCAGCTCGACGGTCGCACCCGAGCACAGCGTCGCCGTCGTGAAGCGCATCGGGCAGGCGGGTGGCGCTTACGTCATCTACACCGTCGGTCTCGGTCGCTCGCCGCGCCTCGACCCCGAGCTGGGCGACGAACACCGCCACGTGGAGCTGATCGCCGAGTCGCGGGAGGTCGGCCCCCAGATCGGCGAGGTCCTGACCAAGATCGGCGGCCTCCTACACGGCGGTCCCGGCGCGACGTGGAAGTCCTACGACACGATTAGCCTGCGCAAACCCCTGCACGGGCTCCAACACTTCGACCTGCGCCCCGGCGGTGAGGTGGACGTCGCCCCCGATCTACGGGTCCTCCTGTACAAGGTCGTGCCCCTCGCGCCGGACGAGCTCGAGCGCACCAGGGACGAGGGGGGCTCACAGTGGGTCGACGCCGGCGCCGCAGATCCCGAGGCCGCGGCACGCGACCTGTCCCGGTGGACACCTGCCGTGCGCACGGAGTGACCGATCGGCTTGCATCTCACCCGGGCCTCGCGGTGTGATCCGGGCGTGGTCGGGGGGCCGCACGCAAAGAGGGGGAAGGTGGAACGCATCGGCGGTTACGAGATCCTGCGCGAGCTGTCGCGCGGGCGTGCGGGTCCGCGCTACGTCGCGTCGAATCCGCGATCGGACGACAACGGCGCCGAGCTCGTCGCGTTGACGGTGCTCGACGTCGAGTGGGTTCGCGATCCCGCCTACCTCACGATCCTCAACGCCGAAGCCGCGTCCGCGATCCACTTCGACCACCCCGCCGCCGCGCGGGTGCTGGAGGTGAATCGCATCGACGACGCCGTCGCCGTCGCCGTCGAGCTCGTCGACGGACAGCCGCTGTCGGAGGTGCTCGATCGCACCGCGGCGCACTCCACGCGCATGCCTTGGGCCTACTTCGTTTGGGTCGGCGTCCAGATCGCGAAGCTTCTGCAGGTCGCGCACGCCACGCCGTGGGCGGACGGCGAAGTGAAGGGCATGTATCACGGTCAGCTCTGCCCGTCGGACGTGTACCTCACCTACGACGGCGGCGTGAAAGTGAACGGCGTCGGCCTCGGGCGTTCACGTTCGCGGCTCCCGCTGAGCAGCGCGCGACTGCCGTACCACGCACCGGAGCTGTTCGATCGCCACAAGGCCGATCACCTCACGGACATCTACGGGTTGGGCATCGTCCTCAACGACGCCATCCGCGGACGCACCACGTTCTCCAAACCGACGGACGCCGCGATGCGCCGCGCGATCGCGACGCAGACGGTGCCGCCGCTTCACCTCGACGTCCCCGACATCCCGTCGGCGCTCGCGACGCTGCTCGGGAGCACGCTCGCGAAGATGCCGTCGGAGCGGCCTTCGAGTTTGTTCGAGATCGAGCGGACGCTCGCGTCGTTCCTCGACCACGACGAGGCGCATTACACGCGCGGCATCGCCGAGCACATGACCTCGCTCTTCAAGAGCAGCGCGCGGGCGACGCCACCGCCGCCGGTGATGTTGCGCGAGCCTCCGCCGATCAACGCGCCGCCCGACGAGCCGTGGGGGCAGGACTCGGGCGAGCAGGTGCCGCCGATGCCGGTGGAGCGTGCGCCCGTGGACGATGGTTTCGTGGACGAGATGGCGGTCGAGGAGCTCGTCGAAGCGATCGTCGCGCAGCGTGTGCGGCAGACCGCGCCGAGCTTCACGTCCACGCGTCCGCGCGCGATAGGAGCGCAGACGACCCCGCCGCCGCGTCCGAGCCCACCTCCGCGTGCGGCGCCGCCGCCTCCGCGCGCTGCGCCGCCGCCGCCCGAGCTGCCTCGCGAAGAGCCTCCGTCCGAGCCGCCGGATTCGACGCCGCCGGCCGCGCCGCCGCCGAACGGACACGCGTCGGCGCTGTTGGACGCGCTCGACTCCGGGCCGTCGTCGGGGCTCGACTCCCTGATCGACGCGATCGTCGCGGGGTCCGACTCCACGCCGATGCCGGATGACGCGGCGCCGCCGCCGTCGTCGTCGCAGCCGTCGATGGAGCCGCCCGAGCTCCCGGACGACGACGACTCCGGATTCGAGATCGAGCGCAACGAGACGCCGTTCCCCGAGGAGTGGTCGAAGTCGCAGTCGACGCCGCAGCCGGATCCGTACGAGCCGCCGCGGCGGCCGCCGGAGTCGCGTTCGGATCCGCAGGGCACCGAGCCCTACGAGCCGCGTCCGCCGCAGTCGCGGTCGAACCCGATCCTTCCTCCGTTCGAGCCGCCTACGCCTCGCGAGGGTTCACGTTCGCAGCCCGACGCTTCGTCTTCGTCCCCGGACGGGGATCTGGTGATCGAGGATCCCGTCACGCTCCCGCCCTACCAGACGTCCGAGCCGTCCGATGACGCCGCGCCTGGTCCGACGGCGCACAAGCTGTCGCCCGGCGACGTCGTGTCGGGGCGCTACCGGATCATCGGCGTGCTCGGCGAGGGCGGTGTCTCGGTCGTGTACCGCGCCGAGCACATGCTGCTCGGTAAGCCGGTCGCGTTGAAGGTGATGCGTTGGGAGCTGTCGGAGATGCCGGCCGCGAAGGAGCGGTTCCAGCTCGAGGCGCGCTCGGTGTGTCGCCTCGACCACCCGAACATCGTGCGCGTGACGGACTTCGGGTACGCGAGTGACGGTCGGATGTTCCTCGTCATGGACGTGGTCGAAGGGGAGTCGCTCGCGTCGCTGTTACACCGCACCGGCCCGCTCGACATCCGGCTGGCCCTCGCGTTCATCCGGCACATCCTCGCCGGCCTCAAACACGCGCACGCGGCGGGGCTGGTGCACCGGGATCTGAAGCCCGAGAACGTCGTGATCACGGAGCGCGAGGGCAGCCCCATTCCGAAGATCCTCGACTTCGGCATCGCCAAGATCACCGACCGCGACGGCGCGCGTTCGATCACGAAGGCCGGGATGGTGTTCGGGACGCCGCGGTACATGTCGCCCGAGCAGGCCGCGGGGGAGGAGATCGATCTCCGCACCGACCTCTACACACTCGGCGTCATCCTCTACCAAATGCTCACGGGGCACGTGCCGTTCGACGGCGGCTCCACGGTTCAGATCCTCTCGCGTGTGCTCACGCAACCGCCGCCGCCGATGCGACTGCCGCACCCGAACCGCGAGGCGGCGCGCGCCGTCGAGGACCTCGTCATGCGCGCCCTGGAGAAGGAGCGCGACGCACGCTTCGCCGACACCACGGAGTTCGCCGCCAGCATCGACGCCCTCGTCGAGCGCTACGGCGTGTGACCGAGCTCGGTGAGCAGGCGCTTTGCGCCGTACACGTTGCGCAGCGCCTCCACCATGAAGCGGCTGTCCACCGCGACGGCGCGGTTCACGGAGGGATCGAACCCGTAGTCGCCGCCGAGCGAGTAGATGTTCCCGTCGAAGATCAGCCCGACGATCTCGCGCTTTGCGTTGAACAGCGGTGAGCCCGAGTTGCCGCCGATGATGTCGTTCGTGGTGACGAGGTTCATCGGCGTCGACAGGTCGATCTTGCCCTTGTTCTTGGTGAACGACTTCGGGAGCTTGAACGGCACCTCGCCGGTCGCGCGGCCGAACGCCCCGGCGATCGTCGTGTACGGCTTCACCGGCGCGCCGTGGTGGTCGAAGCCCTTCACCTGCCCGTAGGACAGACGCAGCGTGAACGTCGCGTCCGGGTAGGTGCTCGTGCCGAGCGCGGCGAAGCGTGCGTTTGCGACCCGCTCGGTGTTCTTGTCGATCACCGACTCGACCTGCGTCTCGTACTTCTCGCGCACGGCGCGGCCGTCGGCGTCGATCACACGCGCGAGGACGATCATCGGGTCCTTCGACTTCGCGACCGCGGCGGCGCCGCCTTCGAAGAGCTTCTTCCGGAGCGCAGGGCGCACCAGCTTCGACTTCACCAGCTTCTTCGCGAGCTTCTCCGGCGAGTCCTTGCCGAGCACCTTCTTCACGAAGGGGTCGTCGGGGCCCAGCTCCTCGCGCAGCTTGGTGAGGTACAGCGCGATCTTGAGCTCCTCGAGGTCGGGGTAGATCGGCGCCTTCGAGAGCAGCCGAGCCTTGAGCGCGGGGAGCTTCGAGTCGGTGTACTCGGGGAGCCGCTCGCCGTTCGGCTTGTCCTTCTCCGCCGCCCACCGAACGAGCGTGCGCGCGTGACCCATCATCGACGAGCCGAAGGTCCCGCGCGCCTCCTTCGCGTTGTACTCGGTGCGCAGGTTGCGCGCGACGCGCAGCGCCTTGTCGATCTCCGTCCACGCGCCGCGATAGGCGGCGAGCTTCGGGTCCGCGTCGACCTTCGCGCGGAGCTTCTTCTCCGCTTCGACCTTCGACGCGAAGAAGTCCTTGTCGAGCAGCGCGCCGAGCCGCCCCTTGAGCGCCTTGTACCCGTTCTCCACGTAGAGCAGATCCGTCTTCGAGATGCGGTGGTGCTCCTTGCTGGAGCGCGCGAACACCGTGAGCTGACCGCGCAGCTCGGCGAGCCAGAAGATGCGGTCGGGGAGATAGACGTCGCGCAGGTACTCCAGCTCGGCGACCGTGTTGCCGCGGCTCGTCCGCCCCGGGTTGCCGCTCACGAACACGAGGTCGTTCGCCGAGGAGCCGGCCTTCGACCAGCGGAAGTGATTTGGCGTCTTCGCGGGTTTGCCGTCCTCGTAGATGCGGAGGAGCGTCATGTCGAGGTTGTAGCGGGGGAAGTTGAAGTTGTCCGGGTCGCCGCCGAAGTACGCGATGTCCTCCTCCGGCGCGAACACCAGGCGGACGTCCTGCATCCGGCGGTACGTGTACAGGTCGTAGCGTCCGCCGTGGTAGAGCGTGACGACGTCGCAGCGCACGGCGTCGCTCGTCGCGCACGCCTTCTCGATCGCGGCGATCTCCTTGTCGCGCGCCTCCTTGAACGCGGCGCCCTCGAGCCCCTTCGTCGCGCCGTTGATGCGCGCCGTGACGCTCTCGATGTTCGTGAGCTGGTTGAGCTCCATTGCGGGGCACTGCTTCTCGTCCTGCGGCCGCTTCGCGTAGAAGCCGTTCGCGGCGAGGTCCTTCTTCTTGGTCGACAGCTGCGCCACACACCGCGCGGCGCAGTGGTGGTTCGTGAGGACGAGGCCCTGCTCGGAGACCACGCTCGCCGAGCACCCGCCCGCGAGGCGGACCGAGGCGAGCCGGACATCGTCGAGCCAGGCCTGGTCGGGCGTGAAGCCGAGCGCCTTCGTCTTCTCGGTCGGGAAGTCGTTCAGGAGCCACATCCCCTCGTCGGCGCGGGCGGTGAGGGGGAGGGTGACGAACACGGCGAGCAGCGCGGGTGTGAACCTCATGCGGGATCGAGCACCACGGGGCGAGGACCCGAGTCAACGCAGGCCTTGACAGCGAGGACGGCCAGCGGAGGGAATGGGGGCGCTGATGCCGGTCTACGCGTACTACTGCGCCGCCAACGGTGAGACGGTCGAGGTCGCCCACTCCATGAAGGAGGACCTCAAGACCTGGGGCGAGGTGTGTGCGCGCGCGGAAGTCCCGGTCCAAGACACGGACCCCGAGGCCGAGGTGGAGCGCATCCTCTACGCGCCGGGCCTGTCGATGCCGGCTGGCAACAGCAAGCTCAAGGAGATGGGGTTCACGAAGCTCGTCCGCCGGGAGAAGGGCGTCTACGAGAACGTCACGGCGCTGGACGGCGAGAAGCGCTACATGCGCGCGGACGACCCCTCCTCGGTCCCGGACATCAAGAAGCGCATCCGAGATTAGCTTTACTTCCCGGACCCAATCTCATCTTCTCGGTCCCCGCTCATGGACCTGAAACGCGTCAACGCCGAGGAAGCCAAGAAGCTCGTGGACGACGAGGGGTACGTCGTCGTCGACGTCCGCTCGATGCCCGAGTTCGCCGAGGAGCACGCCGACGGCTCCGTGAACATCCCGTTCCTGCACCGCACGCCGCAGGGGATGATCCCGAACGAGGACTTCGGCCGCATCGTCGAGTTCAAGTTCCCCGACACCAACGCGAAGATCGTGACGACGTGCGCAATGGGCGGCCGCTCCGTGCGCGCCGCGCAGCAGCTCCTCAACATGGGCTACACCAACGTCGTCGACCTGCGCGGTGGGTTCTCCAGCGAGAAGGACGAGTCGGGCAACATCGTGCACGCCGGTTGGAAGGACTCCGGCTACGCGACGGCGACCGGCGAGCCCGAAGGCCGCAGTTACAAGTCGATCAACAACGCGGCGAACCAGGCCCGCCAGGAGGCCGCCGGCGACAGCGGCGACGCTCCGGCGCCCGCCGCGCCCGCGCTCTCCGGCGCGAACCGCTTCGCGAGCGCGACGCGCAAGGTGAATTGCGTGCGCCTCGGCAAGGAGCTCCCCGGCCTCAAGCGCCGCCCGTACCCGGGCGACCTCGGCCAGCGCATTTTCGACAGCATCTCGGCCGAGGCGTGGAACGCGTGGGTCGAGCACTCGAAGATGATCATCAACGAGTACCGCATCAACTCCGCGGACCCGAAGGCGATCAAGCTCCTGATGGAGCAGTGTGAGGCGTTCCTCTTCGGCGAGGGGGTCTCGCAGCCGGAAGGTTACGTCCCGAACGCCTGACCGGCCCGCCCGTCGACCCAGTCGACCGCCCGATTCTCCGCCCAGAACGCGTCCGGGTCACCGACCCGCGCCGCGCGCCGCGACACAAAGCCGACGTGGCCGCCGTGCTCCGTGATCTCGATGTGCACGTGGTCGGGCGCCCAGCGCCGCCACTCCTCGAGCGGGGCCGCGGGCACGAAGCTGTCGTCCCTCGCGTGCAGCACGAGGGTCTGGGCGCGGATGCCTTCGAGGTGCCGCCCGGCGCTCGCGCGGAAGTAGTAGTCGTCCGCGTCCGCGAAGCCGAAGCACGGTGCGATGTACCGGTCGTCGAAGATCCTGAGCGACGTGGCGCCCTTCAGCCCGGCGACGTCGTAGCGACCCGGGTAGAGCTTCGCCTTTCGCCGCACGAGGTCCGCGAGGCTGTCGAGGAACGCGCGCTGGTAGATGCCGTTGAGGAACCCACGATCGATTGCGGCCGAAGCGAGCGCGATCTCGACCGGCGGCGACACCGCGACGACGCGCTCGAGACACGACGCCTCCCCGCGTTCGCCCGCGTACTTCAGGACGACGTTGCCGCCCATCGAGAAGCCGATCGCGTGGAGCGGCCCGCGCCCCTCCGCGACCAAGGTGTCGACGACCGCCGCGAGGTCCGTGGTCAGCCCCGTGTGGTAGAGCGTCGGCGTCCACGACTCGGTGCCGCCGCAGTTTCGCGCGTTCAATCGAACGACGTCGAACCCGCGCGCGTAGAGTTTGTGCGCGGTGTTCACGATGTAACTCGCGTCGCCGTCGCCGGTGAGGCCGTGCAGCACGATCACCGTCCCGCGCGGGGTGTCGTCGTGCCACGAACACACGCCGAGCACCTCCGTCTCATCGTCGGTTCGAAACCGCCTGCGCTCTTCGGGGAGCTTCGGCCGACGACGCACGTGCTCCGAGAGCGCGCTCGCGATCGTCATCAGGTGCCCGAAGGGGAGGGCGCGCGTGGGGACGAAGCGATTCATAGCTCCTGGAACAGGCCGTCGATGCTGTTGTTCATCGCTCCGAAGTACGCCGAGAACCCGTCGATGATCGCGATCGCGATCGTCACGACCACCGCGGTCAGGACCACGACGCTCGCCCCGATGATCACCGCGGTCGTCAGCGCGCGCGCCTTCCGAGCGTGTTCCGCCTGCACGCGCGGGAGCACCTCGTCGAGCTTGCCGACGATCTCCCCGTGGCCGATCAGCGCGAGGTCCGTCTCGGCGTAGAAGCCGGTCGCACGCAGCGCGTCCGCGAGCGACGAACCGTTTTCGAGCGCCGACACGACGTCGTCCGCCTGGGGGGTGATCCTCTTGTGCCCCGCCGCGTCCGCCGCGAGCTGTACGGCGAGTCGCATCGAGAGGCCCGCCGACACGCCGGCGGCGAGGGTCTCGGCGAACGTCGCGCGCGCCCGCGCGACGAGGATGAACGAGATCGGCGGCACGTACCCCAGCGCATCCCGCACCGGCGCGAGCGCGCGCGGCGAGAGCCGCGGGATCACGAACGCCGCGAACACGTAGATCAACGCGACCGCGAGCACCGGCGGGACGGCCGTCGCGAGGTACGCGCCGACGCCCTCCGTCACGGCGGTCGGGAGCGGGAGGATCACGTTCGACGCGACGAACAACACCGTCGGGTAGAGCAGGAGCATCAACATCCGACGCCGCGCGTTGCGCGTCGCCTCGTACCGCATCGCGAGGGTGGTCAACGCGCCGGCCAGCTTGCCCTGCGTCTCACCAGCCGCGAGCAGCGCGGTGTCCGCCCGCGAGGTGATCTGCGCTTCGGCGAGCGCGTCCGAGAACGTGGACCCAGCGTCGAGCGACGACTTCAGGTGCCCGCGGAGCGGCGCCGGGAACCCGCCGAGCGCTGGGCCATCGACGAATTGCGACAACGACAGTCCAGCCTCGAGCGCCTGCGCCGCGCAGGTGAAGAAACGCTCGCTCTCGGCGAGGGACAGACGGATCCGCGCGACGTTCGGCGTCGGGGCCTCCTCGACGGGCTCGAGCGCCGACTCGGGCAGGCGCGGCCGGTACCGCGCGTAGACGACGCCGCAGAAGGGGCACTCCTGGGCGCCGACGTCCCGTGCCCGCTCACACGCCGGGCACACCGGCGTGCCGGCGATGACGGGTTGGCTCCCCACGGTCGGGCGCGATCCTAACGCACTTGGTGATACGCTCCGACTCGCCCATGCGACGTCGCCTCATCCTCATGCGTCACGCGAAGAGCTCCTGGAAGTCGGACGCGCCGAACGACCACGCGCGCCCGCTCAACAAACGCGGACGTCGCGCTGCGCCGGCGGTCGGCCGCCACCTGCAGGAGCTCGGGTGGGTCCCGGACTGCATCGTCGCCTCCGACTCGCAGCGCACCCGATCCACCGCCGAGCTGTTGTGCGGCGCCGTCGACGCCGCCCCCGTGGTGGCCTTCGAGCGGGCGCTCTATCGCGCGCGCCCCGAAGACGTCGTGAACGCGCTCCGCGAGGCCAACGACGAAGTGCAGACCCTGCTCCTCCTCGGCCACAACCCGGGCTGGGAGGAGTCGCTCCAGTTCCTCAGCGGCGTGGACGACGTCCTCAAGACGGCCGACGCCGCCCTCTTGGAGGCGGAATCGGCGCGCTGGGCCGACCTCGTGGAGGCGCCCGGGACCTTCGAGCTCATTCGAATCGTCCGGGCCCGCGAGGTGGACCGACCGGTCGAGCCCGCACCGGCCAGCTGAATCACGGTCGAACGCGCTGGAGGCCTGTCGGGTGCCTGCGCTAGTGTGAATTCCGTGGGGAATCGACGGGCGCTCTCGGCGCTACTCATCACACTCGGCGCGTCGGCGCCGCTGGGATCCGCCTCGGCGCAGGTGTTCCTCACGGCGGAGCAGGCGAGTGTCTTCACGCCGATCGACACGATACCCGGCATCCAGAACGTCACCCCCATCACCTTCTCGTCGCGCGACGAGGGCGTCGAGACGCTGACCCTCCCGTTCACCTTCAACTACCTCGGCCAACCCATGACCGAGGCGCGCATCGGCGTGAACGGCTTCCTGCACTTCGGCACCAACGCACCGAGCTACACGAACTACGCGATCAACTCCGCGTCGAGCCGCAACAACACGATCTACATGTGGTGGGACGACATGATCCTCCCCGGCACGTCCGGCTACGCCGACTACGGCGTCGTCGGCGCCGCGCCGAACCGCGTCTTCGTCGTCGAGGTGCGCGACCTCGAGCACTACGCGTTCAGCGGCCAAGCCGACATCGCCCTGCAGGTCCGGCTCTACGAGGGGGCGAGCGGTCGCTTCGAGGTCCACTACGGCGGCCTCGCGACACCGCTCGAAAACTACAGCGCGACCGTCGGCTACGAAGGCCCCAACAACGACGGCGAGCCGAACGACGCCTTCCGCCCGTGCGCCACCGCCTCCCCGTACTGCAACGTCCCCGACTACACGAGCCTCCACAACCGCATGGTCTCCGTCGAACAAGCGCTCGGACCGGAGCTGTTCGGCGCGGTGGGCGGGTTCCCGCGCGGCGCCCTCCCGGGCGGCACGGCGATGGGGTCGGTGACGCTGGAAAACGTCGGCACGCAGGACGTCGCCAACGTCACCTCGACGCTCTACCTCTCCAACGACACCGTGCGCGACGCACAGGACATCGACGTCGGCAGCTTCGTCGTCCCGAGCATCGTCGCCGGGGGCTCCGCGACGCTCACCGCGACGGTCACCGTCCCCGGCGGCACGGCGCCCGGGAACTACTACTTGATGCTCGCGGTCGACTCGAACGACGGCGTCGCGGAGGCCGAGGAGAACAACAACGTCGCGGTGGCCGCGGATCGCTTCGCCACCGCGTACGAGCTGACCGCCGCGTCCGTCGTCGCGGCGACGGGTGGCAACCCCGGCGACACGATCAACTTCACCGTCGAGCTCGAGAACCTCGGTGTGCCCTACGCAGGCCCCGTCGGGATCGAGCTGCGCGCGAGCACCGACACCAACTACGTCCCCGCGCAGGACCCGCTCCTCGACACGTTCACGGTCAACGCCACCGGCGCGCCGAGTGAGATGTTCCCTCTCGCGATCACCGTCCCCGCGCTGCCGCCGGGGGACTACTACGGCGTCGCGATCGTCGACCCGCTGAACCAGGTCGTCGAGTACGACGAGACCAACGGCGTCTTCATCGGCGCGGCGACCTTCCCGAGCGGGCCCGACTTCTCGGCGTCGTCCGTGGTCGTGCCGCCCGGCGGAACGGCCGGTGCGCCGATGACCTTCTCCCTCGCGATCGACAACGCGGGCGTCGCGTACGCCGGGCCGCTCGCGGTCCGCGTGCAGGCCTCCGTCGACCCGATCTTCGACGTGAACGATCCGCTGCTCGGCAACACGACCGTCACGCTGAACGGCGTCGCGTCCGAGTCGGTGGACGTCACCATCACGCTGCCCCAGCTCGCCCCGGGGCAGTGGTACCCGCTGTTTACGCTGGATCCCGCGAACGTGATCCCGGAGATCCGCGACTTCGACAACCGCTTCGTCGGCGTCGACACCTTCGCCGCCGGACCGAACTTTACGGTGCTCGACATCGACGCCGACGCGGAGGCGACGGTCGGCCAGCCCTTCTCGGTGACGACGAGCCTCGGCTCCGTCGGCGCCCCCTACTCCGGAGCGCTCAGCTATCGTCTGCTGCTGTCGACGGACCAGACCCTCGACGCGAGCGACGTCCTCCTCGGGACGTACACCGTGAACCTCACCGGTCAGCCGTCGCTCGACGATACCCGCACGCCCGGTTTCCCGGCGGTGCCGCCCGTCGATCACTACGTCATCGCGCAGGTGGATCCGGGCGCGGTGATCGTGGAGGCCAACGAGAATGACAACGTGCTCGCGGACGACGACGAGGTGGAGAGCGGGCCGGACATCTTCGTGACGACCCCGAGCCCGAGCTTCGACCCCCGTACGGTCTCGCCGGGGGAGACGATCACCGTGGACGCGACGCTCTCGATCGACGGCTCGCCGTACACGGGGCCGCTCACCTACCGGATCGTGGCGACCGAGGATTCGACGATCGAGCCGAGCGACTTCGAGCTGGGGCGCACCACGGTGATGGCGAACGGGATCGGCGACATCCCGATCACGTTCACGACGCCGCCGATCATGGCGCCGCCGGATCGTTACTACGTCTACGTCGAGGTCGATCCGGACAACCTGATCGACGAGCGCAGCGAGACGAACAACGCGCGCTCGAACTTCTCACGACTCGAAGTGCTGGGCGCGAACCTCCGGCCCGCCATCCAGCAGGCGGGGCCCGTCGCGTTCGTCGGCCGCCCCTACGCGGTGACCCTCGACGTCATCAACACCGACGAAGCCGACGCGGGCGCGTTCCGCTACGCGTACTACATCACGCGCAACGGCATCCTCGCGAGCGGGACGCAGGTGTTCGTCTCGTCGCCGGTGACGGTTCCGGCGCTGTCCACGGCGACGTTCACCGACAACATCGTGCTCCCCGCGGGGACCGCGACCGGCGCCGTCCAGCTCGGCGTGATCGTGGACTTCGACGACGCCGTCGCCGAGACCGAGGAAGGCGACAACACGATCCTCGTCCCGGGGATGGTGCTCGTGTCGAACCTCGTCCCGGACCTGACCGCGCGCATCATCACCACGGCGACGGCCGCGGCGGCGGGGGAGTCGTTCGCGGTGACGCGCCTCCTCGAGAACATCGGCGTCGCGGACGCGCCGACGTTCGACTACGGCTACTTCGCCTCGACGGACGCGACGGTCGACGCCACCGACATCCTGCTCGGCACGGCGACGAGCTCTCTCGCGGAGGGGGCGCAGGACTACGGCATCGACGTGATCGACATCCCCGCGACGGTGCCCGCCGGCACCTACTACGTGGCGTTGGTCCCGAACCACACCCGCACGCTCCAGGAGATCGACTACGACAACAACGCGTCGGTGCCGGTGCAGATCCCGATCTACCCCGCGGCGCTCGCCATCTTCACGGAGGCGCTCCCGGCCGCGCGGCTCGGCGTCCCGTACGAGGCGGGTCTGTACGCGGTGGGTGGAACGGTCGGTCACAACTGGACGATCGCGAGCGGGACACTGCCGCCGGGGCTGCAGCTCGACGCGATCAGCGGGCTGCTCTCCGGGACCGCGACCACCGAGGGTGCGTTCACGTTCACGGTGCGCGTCGCGAGCGGCGTGGCGGTTGCGGAGCGGTCCTTCACGCTCCAGGTGCGCGCGGCGACGGTCGAGGTCATGGTCGCGTCGCGCTCGCTCCCTCCGGCGGCGCTCGGCGCGCAGTACGACGCGCAGCTCCTCGCGGTCGGCGGTATCGAGCCGTACACGTGGACGTCGGTGCGCTCCGTGCCGGGCGGCCTCACCGTGCGCCCCGACGGCCGGGTCACGGGGACGCCGGAGCTCGCGGGCGACGAGACGTTGACGGTGCAGGTCCGGGACGCCGCCGGGGACACCGCCACCGCGGACGTCTTGCTCACGATCATCGATCCGCAGCGTCGCGTCGCCATCACGCAGACGCCGCTCCCCGTGGCGATGATCGGGATCGAGCTGTGTGAAGTGCGCATGTTCGCGACCGGCGGCGTGACGCCGTACCGCTGGTCGATCGTCGACGGCGACGCGGGGGGCCTCGAGCTCTCCGAGGACGGTGAGCTGTGCGGCGTGCCGCCGGCGGCGGGGCGGTTCCCGTTCGTGGTGCAGGTCGCGGACGCCGAGGGTCGCGTCGACACGTCCGGCTTTACGCTGGAGGTCACGGCCGAGGGCGGCGTGCGTGTCTCGACGACGACGCTCGGCGACGCCACGGTCGGCGTTGCCTACGAAGCTACGCTCCGCGCGCAGGGCGGGCGCCCGCCGTACAGCTGGGCGATCCTCTCCGGCGACCTCCCCGAGGGCATCACGCTGTCGGCCGAGGGTCTACTGAGTGGAACGCCCACGACGGTCGGCTCCGCGGCATTCATCGCCGAGGCCACCGACGGCAACGGCGCCAAGGCGCGCGCGCCGCTCGCGGTGCACGTCGTCCAGACGGTCGAAGCGGACGGCGGCTGCAGCTGCCAGTCGGAGCGCGGCCCGCGCGGCGGTGCGTTCGTTTCGTTCGTCGTGTTGCTGGGCCTCGCTCTGTTGCGCCGCCGTCGTTGATCACTCCTCGTCCGGGACGTTCTCGAACGCGACGGTGTCGAACAGCTCCATGAACTCCTCGACGGTGACGGTGAAGACGCCGTCGTCGACGCCGTCGAGCGGTTGGCCGTCGTCGTCGGTCGTCTCGGTGCGGCCCCACGGGTTGCGCAGCGTGATGAGGCCGGTCTCCGCGTCGTAACCCAGCACGGTGTAGGCGTGTTGGTCGGGGATCTCGTCGGTGCCGAAGGGGCCGCCGCCCACGCCCGCGACGATGACGCCGCCGTCGGCGAGCGTCTCTTCGAGGCTCTCGACGAGGGTGTCTTCGCTCATCCACGGGACGACGTGGAAGGACGACGCGTTGCCGGTGACGTAGCTGACGCCGGTCCCCGCGGTGCCGAGCTCCGAGGCCCAGCCGCGATCTTCGAGGTACGCCTTCTCGAGGATCGCCACCCAGAGCCCGTTGGCGCCCGCGCCGCCGCCCATCGCGATCTCGGCGTCGGTCGGCGCATCGATGGTGATGGGTTCGCCGTCCGGGGAACGTGACGGTGTACGTGCCGTCTTCGTTTTCCTCGATCATGTCCACGATGACGTCGGGGCGTGATTCGGCGAGTCCGGCGAGGCCCGCGTGGAAGAAGCAGTTTCCGTAGCCGCCCTGCGTTAGCGCCAGGCCGTCGGGGCCGCCGGGTGCGAAGACGTCGTCGATCGTCCCGTCGATGGTCGCGAGGGCGTCGTCGTACCAGTAGTGCGCGAAGCCGATGTCCTGCTCCGCCGCCTGCGCGGCTTCGAGCGCGGCGAGGTCGCTGCGGGAGACGCCGGTCTCCGGGCCCCACTGGTCGTTGCTCGCCTTCTTCAGATCGTCGAACGCGCGGTAGAGCGCGACGAGGGTGGCGGCCGCCTCGTCCGTGTAGGTCGGATCGGCCATCGCGCTCTCGAGCTCGTCCTTGCTGAGGCGGCCATCGCCGTTGGCGTCCCAGTCGTCGAAGTGTTCGACGGCCGTCTCGGTGACGCGGGTCGTTCCTTCCAGCTCGCCGGGCGGCGGCGGGTTCTCGGCGCTCTCGGCGAGGAGGCCGACCGGCGGCCCGGGCTCGGCGCGCCCGACGAGGAAGGCCTGCGGGACGGGCACGAAGTCCGGCTCCCACGGCGTCGGCGCTTCGGGGGTGTCGACGACGATCGGGTCGTCATCGTGCTGCGGCTCGTGGACGTCGTGGGCGTGGTAGTTGTCGACGGTGATGGTCATCTCGGTGCGCTCATGGAGCACACCGCGTACCAGTCACCGTCGCGATGGAAGGGGGCGCGGAGGGTGTGCAGTCCGGTCGAGGTCTGCACCCTCGGCGGTGCGGGCGGCTCAGCGCTGCCCACTCAGGTGGCGTCGGCGCGTCGGCGTCGGAGCGCGAACAGGACGCGCATCATCACGAAGAACACCACGACGGCGCCGCCGATCGCGTACAGCGGGAGCGGCGTCTGCGACGCGACCAGGAGCAGCCCGAGGAAGTATGCGGCGGAGATGATCGTCCAGGGGATCTGGCGGAGCAGGCCGATGGCGTCCTTCGCGCGTACCAGCCGCACGCCGATCCACCACAGCGCGACGCTCACCGGCGGGGCGGCGAGCAGGATCGGGTCCGCGTCGAGCAGGATGCTGCGGCCGAGGATCCACTGATAGAAGGCGACGGTTGCGAGCTCGAGCGACACGGCGAGCACCGAGATGAAGAAGCCGTAGCGCAGAACGGCGTGCCCGATGCGTTCCTCGACGCGCGTGACGATGCCGCCGATCAACACGAGCACCAGCGGGAGCACGAGGAGCGCGCTCGCGAACATCTCGCGCTTCGCGGAGACGAGCCGCGCGAGGTGGTGGATCGTATAGCCGTCCTCGGGCACGTCGAGGCCGGGCCAGCGCTTCAAATCGAAGGGCGGTCGCCAGGCCTCGGGCGCAGGGGAGTAGGACTGGTGGTCCTGGGGCGGTGGTGCAGTCGGGGGAGCGGGCGGTGCCGTCGGGGCGGCCGGCGGCGGGCTCGCGGGGGGTGCCGTTTCCGTCGGGCGTCGATCGTCCGGGACGATCTCCCCTTCGAAGAAGGTGTAGCGCTTGTCGTCGACGACGGCGGTCTTGTCGCGCATCGCGATCCGCACCGGGCGTTGCCGCGCGACGAGGTGGGAGCGGTTGGTCGGCTTCGACGCGCGACGACCGACGAGCTGCATCGACAGGTCCCCCGCGACCTGCACGAGGTCGGAGCGCGTGCAGTCATAGTACTCGGGCCGCGTGACCTTGGTCTTCTGGCTCTCGAGGTGGATGAGCTGCGCGAACGCGAGGCAGGTGTTGCGGTCCTCTTGGACTTCGCCGAGCAGGAGGTGCGTCGCGCCGACGGCGTTGCCGACCTCGATCCAGTGCGCGTCGTCCGTGATTCGGGAGAGGTCCTTCTTGATGCGATCGAGCGCCGCTCGTTTGGCGCGGTCGTCGGCGACGAGATCGAAGGCTCCGGATTGCGACAGCTCGGCGCGGAGCGCCCGGGCGAGGACGCGGCCGTGACCGGCGACCGCCTTACCGTGTTCGTCGAAGCGCCCGACGGCGAGGAACCCGTCGCCGGCCTCGGCGGTCCGGGGGCCCAGCACGGCGAGCGTCGCCGCGATGGCGAGAGACGGCGTGAGGACAGAAAACGGGCGGCGCACGGGTCGCGATGATAGTATTCACTCACGGTCCGAGGTCGAGCTTGAGCGCGAAGAAACCCATAGTCCTGCTCCTCGAAAACTACGTGCTCGCGGCGATCGGCGAGCTCCCGACGCCCGATCAGGCCAAGACGCAGATCCTGATGAAACACGCGTTTGGGGCCCAGGCGGGGGCCAACTGGCAGCAGCGGCTCCGCGACGAGTTCGGGTTGAACGAGTCCGTCGACTCCCAGCTCCGCACGCTGTGGAGCCAGGCCAAGAAGCTCGCGACCGACAAACAAGCCGACCTCGAAGCCCGGGACTTCGCCGCGACGGTGGTCGAGGAGAACTTCCGGGAGGCCGTGGAGATGATCTCCGCCGCCGCGGAAGCCGCCGCCGAATCCGACGACGACGACGACGACGACTGAACGCGTGCAGAGCTTTCAGGTCTTCGCGGAGGCGTACCTCATCCCGGTGCAGCTCCTGCTGGCGATGGTCGGGATGGGCGCGACCCTTCGCGTCGCCGACTTCGCGCTCGTCCTGCAACACCCCAAAGGTCTCGCGCTCGGGCTCGGGCTCCAACTGCTCGTCGTGCCGGCGCTCGCCGCGGCGTACATCGCGGTGCTCGGTCTCTCCGACGGCTGGGCGGTCGGGCTCATCCTCGTCGCGGCGGTCCCCGGCGGCGCGATGTCGAACCTCTTCACGTACCTCGGCAAGGGGAGTGTGCCGCTGTCGATCGCGGTGACGACCACGACGACGTTCCTCTGCATGGCGACGGTCCCGGTGGTCCTCGGCCTGTTGGCGCAGGAGCACCTCCCGCCGGACTTTGCGTTCCCGTACGCACGGATCGTTCGTGACATCGTCGCGTTCCTGCTCGTGCCGCTGCTGGTCGGGATGGCGGTGCTGCGCTTCGCGCCGACGCGAGCGCTGGCGTTCTCGCAGTGGTCGATCCGCGCGAGCGTCGCCATCATCGCACTGCTCGTCGTGAGCTCACTCGGGAGCGGGCGCATCGAGGTCGCCGCGTACGGCTTCGGGCCGCCCCTGACGATCGTCGGGTTCGGCGTCCTGCTCGCGCTCATCACGCCGCAGGTCGCGCGCCTCGCGGGGCGCTACGACGACGACAACCTCGCGCTCTCCGTCGAGGTCGTGGTGCGCAACACCGGCATCGCGCTGCTGCTGTTCCACTTCTTCTTCCCGGACCAGCCGCAGCAGATCCACGTGCTGTACACGTGCCTCTTCTTCGCGGGCCTCTCGCCGTTCCTCGCGGTGCCGTTGGTGTTGAGGCACCGCGCGGGGCGCAGCATGGTGCTGCTCCGGCGGCGACACCCGCGTCAGAGCTCTTCCCAGACCGTGGCGTAGGTGCCGTTCTCTTCGATGTATTCGAAGAGCCGGCCGTAGAAGTCGTTGCCCGCGAGCGTCGCGCTGTCGCCGATCACCAGGAGCTTGCGGCGCGCGCGGGTGAGGGCGACGTTCATTCGGCGGACGTCGGCGAGGAACCCGATCTCACCATCCTCGTTGGAGCGGACGAGGGAGATCAGGATCGCCTCCTTCTCGCGCCCTTGAAAGCCGTCGACGGTGTCGACCTCCACGGTGGCGTCGTCGACCAGCTCGCGGACGCGCCTCGCCTGCGCGGCGTAGGGGGTGATGACGCCGATGTCCTCGCCCCTTACGCCCAGCTCGATCCACGCGCGCACCTTCTTCGCGGCGAGCTGCGCCTCGTCTTCGTTGAGGCGGCTCTCGCCGTCCGGCTCGATCATCTCCGCCCACCCCGCGCCCGCCGTGTCGATCATGTGGAGCGGCGCCGTGGTGAGGAGGTCCTCCGCGACGCCTTGGAGGCCCACCAGTTGGTGGCCGGCGACGGACGCGTCGGCGACGAGCGCGCCGTCGTAGAGGGCGTCGGAGGAGAAGCGCATGATCGCTTCGTTCATCCGGTACTGCCGCGCGAGCCGAACCGCGGCCTCCGGGTGGCGCGCGATCGTCCGCTCGAAGAGGCTCACGCCGAAGCCCTCGCGCGCGGCTTCGCTGGAGATCACCGTCGCTGCGAGCTGCTGGTGGTCGCCCGCGAGCACCGCGCGGTCGGCGTAGAGCAAGGGCGGCCACGATCCGGGTTCGGTGGACTGGGCGGCTTCGTCGATGACCGCGAGATCGAAGCGCTGACCGTGCACGAGGTGGTCGTCGATCGACGTCGTCGAGCACACCACGTCCGCGTTCGCGAGCAGCCGCTCCACGGCGCCGCGCTCCAGGCGCCGCGCCTCCTTCATGAGCTGCTTCGCCTCTTGCCGTAGCTCCTGTCGTTCGCGTCGCGCCATCCGCGTGCGTGTCTTCTTGTCGGACTTTCGGTAGAGCTTCAGCGCGTCTTTCACGAGGTTGCGCGACAGGCGGACGTCCTCGTGTTTTTCGACGCGGAACGCGAGTGCGGCGTCGTGCACCGCGGGGAGGATGCGCGCGGGGTGACCGGTGCGCACGACGTCGAGCCCGTGCGGGGCGAGGCGCTCCACGATGTTGTCGACCGCGAGGTTGCTCGGCGCGCACGCGAGCACACGCTGCCCTTGGCGAACCGCCTCGACGATCAGCGCGACGACGGTGCGCGTCTTCCCGGTGCCGGGCGGCCCGTGGATCAGCGCGACGTCGCGCGCCGACATCGCGAGCGCGACCGCGCGGAGCTGGGCGTCGTTGAGCGGCGCCGAGACCTCTCCCAGCTCTTCGAACAGCGGAGGGGCCTCGCCGATCAACACGCCGCGCAGCTCGGCGAGGCGGTCGCCCTTGGCGGTGCGTACGCGCCGCAGGGCTTCGCGTTGTCGCTTGCTCGTGATCTCGTCGGACGACAGATCGATGCGCAGCCGCTCGTCGTCTTCGACGTCCGGCGGCTCGGACAGCGCGACCGCGACGTGACTCGTACGCCGCACCGACACCACGCCGCGCGCGATGGTCTCGCCGTCCTCCTCGCGCGTGAGCACGACGGGGTCCCCCGCGCCGATGCGCGTCCAGGGGAGGGCGCGCCCGACGGTGCGTTTCTTCAGCTTGAGGACATAGAGCCCACCCAGGCCGCCGTAGGCGTCTTCGACGACGAGATCGACGAGGCTGATCCCCACGCGCTCGGCGTCGGCGGGGCTGAGCCGCTCGGCGCGCGCCTTGGCGCGTTCCGCCTCCGCGCGCGCCTCGAGCTCGAGCAGCGCTTCGAGGCGCGACAGGTGTTCGTCTTCGAGCGCGTCGACCAAGGTTCGATTATGCACGAGGCCCGGGCCCTTGACGGGGTGTTCGCGATGACCGATCGAGGGGCATGTCCGACGACGACGCGCGACGGTACAACCAGCAGGCCTGGGATCAGCAGGTCGAGGACGGCAACGAGTGGACGCTCCCGGTGTCCACGGAGGAGATCAACCGGGCGCGTGAGGGCGACTGGTCGGTGGTCCTCACGCCGAACATCCCGGTCCCTCGCGAGTGGTTCCCGCCGGACATGAGCGGCGTGCGGATCCTCGCGCTCGCGTCCGGCGGTGGTCAGCAGGGTCCGATCTTCTCCGCGGTCGGCGCCGACGTGACCGTGTTCGATGCGTCGGAGAAACAGCTCGAACGCGACCAGATGGTGGCGGAGCGCGACGGCTTCGAGATCGACACGGTCCAAGGCGACATGGCGGATCTGTCGGCCTTCCCCGACGAGACGTTCGACCTCGTGTTCCACCCGGTCTCGAACTGCTTCTCGCCGGTGGTGCTCCCGGTGTGGCGCGAGGTCGCGCGGGTGCTCGCCCCGGACGGCCTCCTCCTCGCGGGCTTCACGAACCCGGTCGCCCTCCTCGTGGATCCGGACGCCGCGGAAGAGGGCGTGACCACGCTGAAGTACGCGATGCCCTTCTCGGAGCCCGACGACCTCAGCGAGGAAGAGAAGAAGCGATACACCGAAAAGAACGAGCCGCTGGTGTACGCGCACTCGCTCGAAGACCAGATCGGCGGCCAGCTCGCGGCCGGGCTGTCCTTGACGCATATGTTCGAGGACTACGGGCGTGACAAGAAGGACGCGATCGACAAACACCTGCCGACGCACATCGCGACGCGCGCCATCAAGATCGATCTGGGGCCGTTCCCCGACGAGGAGGAGTGACGGGGTCTACTGGAGGACCGCGGCGAGGCTCGTCTCGAGCTGCTCCGCGGTGAACCGGGAGACCTTCACCGGCTTCTTCGTCGCGGTCGACAGCGCGTAGAAGTCGGCCTTCTTGCCTTCGCCGTCGCGCGCGATCTTCACGCGTCCCAGCTCCTTGCCGTCCTCGCCGTACCAGCTCGCTTCGAGCACCGTCTGCGCGGCTTCGAACTTCTCGTCCGCGTCCGCCGGGTATTCGATGGCCGACAGCTTGTCGAGCTTGTCGAGGAAGTTACCGAGCGTCTCGTCCTTGTCCTCGGAGCCTTCGCGCGCCCAGAACGCATCCCGCGGGGAGAGTTTGTTCTTCTGGAACGCCGTCGCGGTCTTGCCGTTGGCGGCGACCACGACCTTGTCGACCTCCTTCTTGTCGGCGACGCGCAGCTTGCGCTGCATGAACTTGCCCTCGGGGTACTCGAGGTCGCCGAGCACCTTGGAGCCGACCAGGTAGACCTCGTCGCCCCCGGTCGCGCGGACGTAGTGATCACGCGCGCCGCTGGTGCGACCGCCGATGTCGAACGTGCGGTCCTTGCCGGCGATCGTCAGGATCAGCTTCTTCTTCGTGCCGTCCAGCTCCGTCGTCTTCAGCTCGTCCTCCGACAGCTGCTTGCCGAGCGTGCGCAGCGCCTCGAAGGGCGCGAACGGCTCGAGGAGATCCTTCGTCTTCTCGTTGCCGACGAACGCGCGTGGCTTCGAACGCGAGTCCATCTCGAACCACGGGGTCCGCTCGCCGCCGAGGTCCTTGAACCCGATCGCGATCGTCTGCGTCTTCGTGAAGTACTGGATGCGCTCGATCTGCTCGACCTTCGCATCCACGATCGTCACCTTGTCCGTGGTGGCCTTGTCGTCCTCGTCCGTCCACGTGAGGTACGCGCCGATCATCAGCCCCACGAGGAGCACTGCGTAGACCTTCACTTCACTCATGACCGACGCCTCCGTCGCGTCCCGAAGTACCCGAGCAGCATCACCGCCGCGGGTACGAGGAACGTCGTGCCGAGGAACAACAGCGAGTCGTCCTCCTTCTTGTGCACGATCTTCACGTCCTTCTCCGTCACCGTGGGCACCACCGGATCGACCGAACGCTGCAGCCACGCCACCGCGTCACGGAAGAGATAGATGTTGCCCTGCGCGACCTTCAGCAGGTCGTCCGCCACCACGTCGCTGTCCGCGAGCACGAAGATCCGCGCCTCGTCGTCCTTCTTGCCTGTGGTCGACGTGCGCGTGATCGCCGCGGCGATCCCGAAGCGGTCCTTCTTCTCACCCTCGTCGAGCTTCCGGTTGCCGTTGTTGTCCTGGAACGTGTCGTCCATCGCCTTGAGGACGAGGTCCGTCTTCACGCGCTCCAGCTTCCCTTCCTCGACCTGCGACAACGAACCGACCGTCGACAGCAGCGTCGGCAGCTCGCGCGCGTTGCGCGTCATCGTCGTGACCGAAGCGTGGGAGCTGTACTTGTTCGACACGAGGTTCTCGACGTCTGCGTCCGTGCGCGTCAGCCGCGCGTAGACGCGCTCGTTCGCGAGGCGTGTGTTGTCGAACTTCACGCCGAGCGGGTTGAGGAGCGCGTCGAGCTTCGCGCTGTCCGCGTCGCCGTCCAGCGTGATGAAGATACGTGCGCCCTTCGCCGTGCCCTTCACGAGCGTCTGCGCCTCGGACTCCAGCAGCTCCTTGTCCGGCCCGAAGATGAAGATGATGCCGTCGTCCTTCGGCATCTCGGCCCCGAGCCCGTCCGCGACGCCGAGTGTCTTCACCGTGAACTGCCACGCCTCGAGCTGCCGCTTCAGCGACTTCATCGTGGCGCGTTTGTCTTCCTTGTCCGCGGTCTTCGTCGCCCGCTCGCCGTGACCGGTCACGATGTACGCGATGCGCTTCTGCGTCGTGACCTTCACGAGCGCCTTGAGGAAGTTCTCGTCGAACCGCCGCAGCGCCGAGCGCGCGCTGCGGGCCTTCGTCCCCACGCGAATCTTGTCCTTCGAGCCGTCCCCGATCAGCGCGACGTAGCCGTTCTCGGTCACGCCGGTCTCCTTCGCGAGCTCTCCCGCGAGGGCGTGATCGACGCGCTCGATCTTCAGGTTCGGGTTCGACGCCGCGAGCGGCTCGAAGTACCGGTCCAGCGTCTCCGCGACCTCGTTGGCGCGCGCGTAGAACAAGACCACACGGACCTCTTTGGTGAGGTCTCGTACCGCCTGCTGCGTCTGCGTCGACGCCCGCGTGGTGTTCTCGGCGGACAGCTCGTACTTCTCGTTCTTCT
Source organism: Deltaproteobacteria bacterium (assembly GCA_040218735.1). GTDB lineage: Bacteria > Myxococcota > Kuafuiibacteriia > Kuafuiibacteriales > Kuafuiibacteriaceae > JAUHYN01. The sequence goes on along the minus strand of JAVJQW010000012.1, from coordinate 267,270 downwards.
CGTTTGCGATGTAGTTCGCGAACACGAGCGCCCCGAGGAACAGCCCGAGCGAGAGACCGCGCGAGAACGCGTTGCGAACGCGCGTCAGCTCGTACCGCGGGTTGAACGCGACGGACGCGACCGCGACTTCGAGCGCGATGAGCGGCGAGGCCGACACGACGAGCAGCGTCGGCCACAGGCCCCACAGCGTGCCGCGCGTACGTTTGGCCGCGTCGTCGTCGCCGTCGAAGACAAACGCGATCATCCCGTACAGCGCGAGCGCCGCGGCGACGCCGAGGGTCGCGAAGAGGATGCGCTGCGCGACGGGTTTCTTGTCGGGGCTCGCCGCGAGCATCTCGTTGACGCGTACGACGACGGCCGCGAGCACGAGGACGACGCCCGAGATACCGAGCGCCATGCGCATCGTCTCGTTTGTGTCGAAGACCCGCTCGCCGACGTAGAGCAGCACACAGCCGACGAGGATGGCCCACGAGGGCCACAGCTGATGGATCCGCTTGTCGTTCACGGGCGCCACCGCCTTCCTTCGAGCGCGTTGCGGGAGAGCGTCAGGAAGAAGAACGTCAGCGAGAGGTAGAAGACCACCGCCGACGTCGTGACCGTGCCGTCCATGAACGGCCGGAAGTGTTTGTCGTGCAGGGCGAGGTAGCTGATGAAGTCACCCAGCGCGCCGTCGACGACCCGCGACGTCATCCACAGCAGCAGGAACACCACCGTGATGACCGCGCCGATGACAAACGCCGCGAACTGCGACTTCACCAGGCTCGACCCGAACAGTCCGATCGACACCGACACCGCACCGAGCAACAGCAGCCCGAGGTAGCCGGCGAAGATGTGCCCGACGGAGACCTTGCCGTTGATGAAGATCATCGCCGGCATGTACAGCGTGAACACGAGCCACACGCTCAGCGCGGAGAACGCCGAGAGGAACTTCGCGACGACGAGCTGCCCGTCCGACAGGTACGACGTCGCGAGCAGCGGGAGCGTGCCGCGGTCGCGTTCCTCCGCGACGAGGCGCATCGATAGCAGCAGCCCCACCACGATCGTGCAGCCGCTCGTGAAGAAGAAGTAGTCCGACAGGACGTCGGCCGAGTACTTCGGCGAGCTGCCCAGCGCGAACGCGTTGTAGAGCAGGCCACACACCAACAGCAGCGCGGCCATGATGACGTACCCGATCCAGGTGGTCGCGTACTGGCCGAGCTCGCGCTTCACGATCAGCGTGATGCCCGAGACGGCCGACGGTTTACGAGCGCTCACGCCTCACCTCCCTTCGTCAGCTTCATGAACAACGACTCCAGCTCCGCCGCGGCGGGTTGCATCCGGCGCAGGCCGAGGCCCGCCTCGACGAGCGCGCGGGACAGCTCCTCCGGTTCGCCTTGTTTGATTCGAACGACGCAGTGGAACGGGCCCTCGCCTTCCACGCGCACCTCGTCGAGGAGGCCGCCCTTGGTGATCTTCTCGAACGCGGCGTCGACGTCGGCCTTCGAGCCCGACACCTCGACGCGGAAGCGCCCGCCCTCGCCGACGGCGAGGTCCGCCTCCGAGCCGGTCATCACGAGCTCCCCGCCCTGGATGACGAGCAGGCGGTCGCAGGTCTGACCGATCTCCGGGAGGTTGTGGCTGGAGAGGAGCACGGTGTGGCGCTCCTTGAGGTTGCGGATCAGCGAGCGCATCTCGACGATCTGTACGGGGTCGAGGCCGCTGATCGGTTCGTCGAGGATGACGAGCGCCGGCTCGTGGATGACGGCCTGGCCGATCCCGACACGTTGGCGGTAGCCGTGCGACAGGTTGGCGATGACCTCGTCCTTGTACTCGCCGAGCGCGCACAGCTCCGTGACTTCGTCGACGCGGCGATCGACCGCGGCGTCGTCGTAGCCACGCAGGCGCGCCGCGAAGTCGAGGAAGCCGCGGACGGTCATGTCGTCGTAGAGCGGCGGACGTTCGGGGAGGAACCCGATTTGCCAGCGGTGCTCGGCGGAGTCGGCGGCGACGTCGCGGCCGTTGATCTCGATCCGTCCGGAGGACGGTGCGAGGAGGCCGGCGAGCATCCTCAGGGTGGTCGTCTTTCCGGCGCCGTTGAGTCCGAGGAACCCGACGATTTCGTGCTCGGCGATCGAAACCGTGAGGTCCTTCACCGCGCATCGACGACCGTAGAACTTGGTGAGCGAGTCGGTGCGTATCATTCCTTCACCTCGTATTCGAACGGCGGTTCGTTAGGCCGCATATTTCCTCGCGTCAACTCCCAAACGCTTGGAATCCGGAGCGTTTTGTCGGAGGCTGACGGCCGTGTCCGAGTCGACCGCCCTCGTCAGGTCCCGCTTTCAGTCGGTCGACCAGCTCTTCGTCCGCCAGCAGCGCAAGTGGTTCGAGGTGTTGTTCTCGGCGGAGCTGAAGAATGCGTACGAGGTCCTCGACGAGGCCGGACAGCCCGCCTTCGACTTCCGGGAGACCGGCGCGGGGGCCAAGGAGTTCCTCTACCGGATGCTCCTCGGACCGACCCGTCCGTTCACGATGTCGCTGGTGGCGGCCGACGGCGAGGAGGTCCTGCGCCTCGACCGGCCGTGGAAGTTCATGTTCCACGAGCTGACGATCACGGACGGCGACGACAACCGGATCGGTCGCATCGTCCGCGAGTGGAGCTGGGTCCGCCGGATCTACGCCATCGAGGACGCCTCCGGGAGGGTCATCGCGAGGTTCTTCGGCGCGTTCTTCCGGCCGTGGACGTTCGAGGTGCAGTCCCCGGAGGGCGCGGTGCTCGGCGCGGTGAAGAAGAAGTGGTCGGGGCTGGGGCGGGAGATGTTCTCGGACGCCGACAACTACTCGGTCGACCTGCACGGCATCTCGGATCCGAACCTCAAGGCGCTGGTGGTGGCCGGTGTCGCGCTGATCGACATCGTGCACTTCGAACGCCGCAAGCAGTGAAAGGCCTGGACCGCTACGCGAACAGATCCGTCGCCGTCGTGGTCCCCGACGCGACGCGTCCGTTCGACTACGCGCGGCTCGGTCCTCTGCTCGATGGCTTGATCGGGGTCGAAGCGCGGCCGCGGATCGTGGTGGCGCTGGGGCTGCACCGGCCGATGACGGATGGGGAGCTTCGACCGCTCGTCGCGGCGTCCCGCGGGGTGCCCGTGGTGCAGCACGACGCGGCGACCTCGGCGACGATCTCGGAGCACGTCACGTCCGCCGACGCGGTGATCTGCGTGGGGCTCGTCGAGCCGCACCAGTACGCGGGGTTCTCGGGCGGCATCAAGACCGTATCGATCGGGTGCGCGAGCGCGGCGGCGATCGCTCAGTCTCACGGACTGTGGTCGGTGGCGGACTCGAGGGTGGCGATCGGGCGCGTGGAGGACAACCCGTTTCAGGCGATGCTGTGGTCGCGGGCGGCTGCCCTCGAGGACGTGTGGGCGTTGCAGGTGGTGCCGGGCGATCCGGCGGTGGAGTTCTTCGGGCCGGTGCGCGAGACGTTCGCGCGGGCGGCGGCGTTGGCGGGCGAGGTTTGCTTCGAACGCTGGGACGCGCCGAAGCCGTGGCTGCGGATGACGGTGCCCGGCGCGAAGGCGAAGAGTTTCTACCAGGCCTCCCGGGCCGCAACCTACGTTGCGCTGCATCCGCGCCCGGCGGTCGCCGCGGGGGGAATGCTCGTGGTGGAGGCTGGGTGCGAAGAGGGGATCGGACGCGGGGCCGGGGAGGTGGCCTTCGCGCGGGCGCTTCGGCGGGGTCGGGACGTCTTGGTGGAGGAGCTTCGGGCGCAGGAGCGCGTGATCTCGGGCGGGGAGCAGCGGGCCTACGTGTTGGTTAGGGCGCTGGAGCTCGCGCGGATCGTGGTCGTCGGGGCGCCGTTGATGCCTGAGCTGGCGTCGGTTGGGGTGGAGCAGGTCGATCGGTTCGAGGCGCTTGGGCTCCGGGAGGCGGAGGGCGTGAACGTGGAGGACGTGTTTCGGCGCGTGCCTTGCGTGAGGGGGTAGCTCCATCTCCGGTGGCAGCGCGTCAGCAAATGCGGACGCCCGATTCGCCACGCTTCGATACACAGAGCAGCGCCGGCGGGCGGTGGGAGCCTGGACGGTGCGCTTCGGATCGCTGGCTGGGGAGCGGGAGAGGTTCGGGGCGGAGGCCGTGCCCCGAAACGTGAGGGCGGTTCTGATGCCTGAGCTGGCATTGGTCGGGTTGGGCGCGTCGATCGTGTCGCGGCGCTTGGGTCTCGGAGCGGGAGGGCGTGAACGTGGAGCACGTGTTCCGGCGTGTGCCTGTGTGAGGCTGTAGCTCCTTCTCTGGTGGCAGAGCGTCCGCAGCTGCCCGGTCACCAGGCTCACCACACTTCAATCTCCAGAGGAGCTCCGGCGGTCGACGGGAGCCTGAACGGTGCGCTTCGGATCGCTGGCTTGGGAGCGGGAGAGGTTCGGGGCAGGGGCCGTGCGCCGAAACGTGAGGCCGAGCGGCGTGCGGAGGCGGTGGTGCACCGACCCGCGTGGACGTCGTGCCGTTTTTCGGTCGTGGACTTGTGCTCCGAGTGGTCGCTGGCGCGCGAGCTTTGCGGCGCAGAGCTCGCTCGAAAGAATCGCCCGTAGTTGGCGTCTCGGTGTCTGAACTCGGTGGCGCACACGAGCGCGTCCGGGCGGTCGCACGTGACGCTCGAGACGTGGATGTGTTCGGAGGATGGCGCTGGTGCGACGCGACGGGGACGTCCGGGCGCACGCTCTGGATCTTCGCGGCGGGGACGCCGCGTTGGTGAGCGCCAACCCGGCGAGGGGCGTCTCTCGGGTGGTTCGGCGGATCGCTCTGGGAACGGCGTGTCGACGTCTGGGGGTTAGCCGACTGCGGCGCGGTCGAGACCGAGGGCCGTCAGGTTGCATCGCGTCAGACCTCCTGCACGAGGTGATGCTCGCGTCGAATGGGTCGTCGCTCTTCGGACTGCGCCTCGAGCGCAACCGGCCGCAAGCGGAACGGGCGCTATGCCAGCTCGACCACCTCATCAACTCGACGCGGCGGCCATCCGCCAAGCGGTGTCTCTACTTCGAGATCTGGACGTTCGAATTCGGTGAGGTTGCTCTTGTAGTCGCGGAGTAGAATTGTTAGCCTTAATCAAGCGTGCAGGAGGTTCTCAGATTCCCTTTCCGGCACGGCGGTGCTCGGAAGAACGCTGGCCGGAAGAAGGGCAAAGGTCGGCGGAACGTCGAGCATCGTCGGCGCGCGTCGATCCCCAAGAACGCACCCGTTCACGTGACGCTCCGGGTCTCGCGGGCCGTTGGGAACCTGCGAAGCAAGCGACGCTTTCAGCCGATCAAACAGGCGCTACGGGACGGCGCAGAACGCTTCGAGTGCCGCCTCGTGCACTTCTCCGTGCAGAAGAATCACCTCCACCTGCTCGTGGAGCCGCGGGACCGACGGTCGCTGATGCGGGCGATGAAGGGGCTCCAGGTCCGGCTGGCGCGGCGCCTGAACACCGCGTTGAAGCGACGGGGGCAGGTCTTCTCGGACCGGTATCACGCGCATGTACTTCGCTCGCCGCGCGAGGCGCGGCACGCGATTGCGTACGTGCTGCTGAACGCTCGCAAACACGCCGCGCAGGGTGGCCATACGTTGCCCAAGCGGTGGATCGATCCCTACTCGTCGGCGCGGTGGTTCGACGGGTTCGAGAACGCCGGAGCGCGCACGACGAAGGAGGTCCGCATCGGGGGGCCGCCCCGCGTGTGGCTCCTGCGGAAGGGGTGGCGCGACGCGGGGCCGATCCTCGTCGAAGAGGTTCCGGGGCGACGCCTGAAGTCGGTGTGACGCCGGCTCCGCGAGGCGGCGGGCGCCGTCGTCCACGTTCGCGGTCCGCCTCGAGCTCCGGCGCTTCGTTCGCGGGGCGGCACCGTCGTCCACGTTCGCGGTCCGCCTCGGGCCAGGGCGCTCATCTTCGCGGGCGGCCGGCACCGGCCTTCACTCTCGCGGTCCGCCATGGGCTACGGCGCCCGGGTTTGCGGGGCGGCCGGCTCCGCCGTCGCGGTTCGCTTGGCTATGGCGCCTCGACGAGCTCTACCGGGGCCTCGCCCTCGAGGGCTTCGAGGAAGGCGACGACCTCCTCGACCTCCCGGTCCGTCATCTCGGTGTCGAGCTGGTGCTTCGCCATGAGGCGCACCGCTTCGTCGAGGGTCTCGACGCTGCCGTCGTGGAAGTAGGGCGCCGTGCGGCCGACGTTCCGTAGGCTCGGGACGACGAACTTCAGGTCGTCGTCCTCGTCGTTCGTGACTTCGCGGCGACCGCGGTCTTGCGCGCGGGACTCGGGCCAGGGGACACGATCGCCGAGGCGCTCGATGCGCTGGCCGCCGATGCCGGGGCCGTCGTGGCAGAAGGCACAGTTGCCCGCGAAGTAGTCGTAGCCGGCGCGCTCGGCTGCCGTGAGCGCGGCTTCGTCGCCGGCGAGGTAACGGTCGATGCGGCCCGGCCAGGCGAGGCGGCGCTCGTAGGCCGCCAAAGCCAACGCGACGTTCTTCGGCGTGAGCGGTGCGGCCTCGCTCGGGAACGCACGCGCGAACTCCGCCTGGTAACTCGCGAGGCGGGCGACGAGGCGTTCGGCGTCGAGGCCCATCTCGTCCGCCGCGTAGAGCGGGCCGAGCGCCTGGGCGTCGAGCTCGGCCTCGCGCCCGTCCCAGAACTGCGCGAACTTGAGGCTCGCGTTGAACACGGACGGTGCGTTGCGGCGTCCCAGCGCTCCGCCGACCCCCTCCGAGACGGCGCGCGGCTCGGCGCCGCCGGCGTCGGGCTGGTGGCAGGCGGCGCAGGGGGTCGCGTCGTCGGCGGAGAGCGCCGGATCGAAGAAGAGCCGGTGGCCGAGCGCGACGCGCGCGGCGCCGACCTCGTCCAGGGGGCCCGGCGCCTCGATCGGCTCGATGCCGCGGCACGCACCGCTCGCGAGGATCAACAAAGCGACTTCGTAGTGCTTCACGCCGTCGATGGTGGAGCGCGCGTCGTCGCGGGGCGCGGACCGAACCGGCCAAAGGACCGGACCCAAACGGCCAGACTCAGGACCCGCGTGACCGCGATCGCGCTGCGCTGCGTCGGTCGCCGGGGCTCTCGCCCGTCCAGCGGACGTACGCGCGACGGAACGCGCGCGCGTCGGAGAAGCCGACGAGGACGGCGACCTCCTCGACCGCGAGGCGCTCGTCGTCGAGGTAACGCGCGGCGAGGGAACGACGCACCTCGTCCACGACGCCCGAGAACTTCGTGTCTTCCTGCCCGAGTCGGCGTCGCAACGTGCGCTCGGAGCAGGCGAGCTGCCGGCTGACCGTCGCGATCGACACGTCCCCGGAGGGGAGGAGTCGCTGCACGGCGTCGGCGACGCGCGCGGTGAACGTCTCGTCACGGGGGAGCTGCTGTAGCTCCGCCTCGGCCTGGCGGAGGAGGACCTGGTGCAGCAACGCGTCCGCCGTCGCGATCGGGCGGGTGAGATCCTCGACCGCAAACAGGATGGCGGTGCGCGGCGTCTCGAAGCGCGGGGACACACCGAAGAACGCGTCGAGCCGCGCCGTGGACGCCGGCGCGCGGTGGCGCAACGTGACCTCCAGCGGGCGGAACTCGGCCTGCACCAACGAACGCGCCACGTGCACGACCTGTACGACGATCGCCTCCGTCGCACACCGCGCCGCGAGGGGGAGGGCACCGCTCGGCGGCATGTAGCCCCACAGACCGCGCGGGTCGGCGTCGATCTCGAAGCCGTTGTCGTTCGAATAGACGTGCCCGAACCGCTGCATCACCCGGAGCGCGTGTTCGAGATCTGGCGCGGCCCGCGCCGCGAGGCCGACGACCTCGAAGTTCTCGTGCGTGACGGTGGTGCCCACGTCGACGACGAAGCCCGGGTCGTCGATCAGTTTGATCGCGGCCGTCCAGATCGCGAAGTGGAGCTCGAGCGGGATCATCGCTCGGAGGTCCTCGGGCGGCGCCTCACGCTGCGCACGCGCGAGGATGTCCGCCGGCTCGAAGCCCCGCGCCTTCGCGGCGTCGAGCACCGACCAGCTCGCGGCCGCTCGAATCCAGTGCCCGCCCACCGCGTGGGGATCCTCGTGATTCGTGCCCCGGATGTCGAGCCCGACCGCGGTTCCCACTTGGCGTTCTTCCTCCGGATGAGCGAAAGCACCCGGCGTGAAGCGTTGGCTCCTCCGCGGCCTCGGCCTGGTCGTCGTCCTCCTCCTCGTCGTCGGCGTCGGTCTGTACTGGCTCGTCCGCAACCAAGGCGCCTCGCCGGACGCGCTCGAAGCCTACGAAGGCGCGAAGGTTCGGATCGACGACTTCGGCATCCCCACGATCGACGCCGACTCGTGGCCCGCCGTCGTCGAAGCGCAGGGCTACGTCACCGCGTCGCAGCGCTTCTTCCACATGGACATGATCCGCCGCTTCTCCGCGGGCCGCGTCGCGGAGCTGTACGGCGCAAAGGCCGTCCCGCTCGACGAAGGTCGGCGCCTCGAAGACTGGCCCGGCGTCGTCGCCGAAGCCGAGAAACGCCTCGAACCGAAGGAACGCGAGCTCCTCGAAGCCTACGCGCGCGGTGTGAACCGCTTCCTTCAGGACTACGACGGCCGCGTCTCGCTCGAGTACCTCCTCCTCGGCGTCGACCCGGAGCCGTGGAAGGTCGAGGACACCCTCTTCATCACCATCCTCATGAGCGAGCAGCTCGCGACCGCCGCGCCCGGCGAGGCGCTGCGCCAACGGTGGTCCGAAGGTCTCGGCGACGCGTGGTTCGACTTCCTCTTCCCGGTCGACCACCCCTGGAACGAGCCGCTGTTCGGCACCCCCGATCGAAGCGGACCGGCGATGCCCGCGACGCCGCTGCCCGCCGCGCCGATCGAAGAGAGGGAGCTCGCGCGCCTCGACACCACCGAACGAGCACGCCTCGCGGGCCTCTACGACGAAGACGTCGCGGGCTGGGGCGCGAGCAACAGCTGGGCGTGGTGCGGCGGCAAGGACTGCTACCTCGCGAACGATCCGCACCTCGCCGCGAGTGTCCCGCACCTGTGGTTCCTGAACCGGCTGCGCGTCGACAAGGACGAGTGGGCGGTCGGCGTGTCGATCCCCGGCGCGCCCGGCGTGGTGCTCGGCATGAACGCGTACCTCGCGTGGGCGTTCACCAACGTCGGCGAAGACGTCGACGACTACCTCCTCGAGGAGCTCTCCGACGACGGCAAGCAGTACGTCGAACGGATCGACGACGGTGAGAAGATCTGGGCGCCGGTCATCGAGAAGAAACACGTCATCCAGGTGAAGGACGGCGCGCCGGTCGAAGTCACCTCGCGCCACACTTCACGCGGCCCGATCGCGAAGCGCGACTACCTCGGCGACCGCGTCTACGCGCGTCGCTGGCTCCCGCTCCAGCCGGGGTTGGCCGTCCCCTCGTTCGACACGAACCGCGCGAAGAGCTGGGACGAAATGATGGCCGCGCTCGACGGGATGCGCGTGCCGGCGCAGAACGTCCTGGTCGTCGATCGACTCGGGAACATGGGCTACCGCGCGAGCGGGACGGGCATCGTACGGTCGAAGTCGGGCCGCTTCCCGCGCTCGGCGCTCGACGGGGATTGGCAGGGGTACGAACCGGCGTCTGCGCGTCCGCGCATGCAGATCTACGTGAAGGAAGCGGGCCCCGAGGAGCCCCGTTTCATCGCCACCGCAAACGAACGCATCTGGGTCGATCCGCACGGGCAGAAGTGGACGGAGGACCTCCGCAAGGACCGCATCCGCACGGTGCTCGCGAGCAAGAAGCGCTTCAAACGCGAGGAGATGGAGGCGCTGCAGATGGACACGAACAGCCGCTACCACAAGATCCTCCTCGACTGGCTCGTCGCCCACGCCAAGCCCGACAGCGACGAGGCCGAGCAGATGCTCGCGCGGTGGACGAAGTGGGGCGGCGACGCGAAGGCCGACGTCGAGACGTTCACCGAGGCGATCGAAGCAGAGCGCCTCGTGCTCCAGGTGTGCCTCGGCCGCGTGCGCAAGGCGCTCCTCGGTGGCACGTCTCCGGACGCGCTCCCCTACCGTGCGCGCCTCGACAGCGCGTGGATGTTGACCGCGATGGAGCAGGGCTTCGACGTCTTCGGCTTCACCGACGCCGACCTCGCCACGCAGGTCGTCGCGACGATCGCGGAGGCCGACTACGAGCCCTACCCGAAGATGAACCGCTGGAAGGCGCAGCACGCATTCGTCGGTCGCGTCCCCGTCGTCGGGGACTGGTTCGCGATCGAGGAGCGCGAGCAGGTCGGGTGGTCATCGGTTCCGCGCGTGGAGCGGCCGAAGTTCGGCGCGTCGACGCGCATGGTCTGGGACCTCATGAATCCGCAGGCCAGCACGTGGATCACGCCGGTCGGTCAGTCGGGGCACCCGTTCTCACCGCATTACGACGATCTCGCGGCGCGGTATCACGCGGACCAACGGCTGAACGTGTTCGACGACGGCACCGAGTGGTTCTTCGCAGAGCGATGAACGAGGCACGACCCGAGCTCAGCGCACGGCTGTCGGAGGCCGAGCTCCTCCGCTGGTACTGGACGATGGCGGAGCTTCAACCCTTTGCGCGCAGCCTGGGGGTGTCCGCGAGCGGCCCGAAGGCTGCGCTCACCGCCCGCATCGCGGCGCGCCTGGGCGGACGTCCGGCGCCTGCCCCCGAGCCCAACGCGCGCCCTCGGTCGGCCATCACTTCGCCGACCCTCGCTTCGCCGATCCTCGCAAGGCAGCGTTCGACGCAGACGCTACGACGTTTCTTCGAGGAGCAAATCGGCGCAGCGTTCAAGTTCGACGGGCACATGCGCGCGTTCCTCCGCGACCCGCCGCCGGGCGCGACTCTGTCGGACGCCGTCGAGCACTGGCACGCGACGCGCGGCACGGAGCTCCCCGCGCAATCCGAGAGCCTCGAATTCAACCGCTTCACCAAGGCTTGGCACGCGGCGCACCCCGGCGGCACCGCTGCGCAGGCGCGGGCGGCTTGGGAGCGTCACCGCGCGCTGCCCGTCGATCGAAGGCCACCGATCGAGGACGTGTGAGGCTCAGGCGAGGCGTCGCAGCCACCCGCCGAAGCGCGACGAGGTCCCGTGATCGAGGAGCGCGTTCAGCAGCTCCAACCCACCTTCACCACGCGCCGTGACTTCGTCGGGTGAGAACGCGGCGCGGCGCGCGGCGTCGGCGATGCGGGCGACGAACGCCTCGGTCGTCAGACGCACCGCCCCCTTTGGCGGGCGCGGCAAGCCACGTTGCACGTCGACGCGGCCCGCCGTGCGCGACAGGATCCAGTCGCCGCCACCTCGACCCGTGAGGCTCAGGTGCACGGGCCCGAGGTCGGCGCCGCCGACCCTTCCGACGGCGGCGAGCCGGAGGAACGCCTCGACGCGCGGGTTGGTCCTTCCGTGCGCTTCGTCGAGGTAACGCTGCACTACGCTCACCGTCGTGGGACAGCGCCGATCCCAACCGAGGGTCTCGACGGCCTTCGCGCTCGACATCACCACGCGGGCGCTCGACTCGCGCTTCCACGAAGGGTCCACCGCCTCGCCGATCCCCAGTCGCTCCAGCGCCGGGCCGACGACGTCCATCGCCTTCATGAGGAGCGCGGGCGGCTCCACCGGCGACAGCCCGCAGGCGTCGGCGATCTCGGAGGGCGTCCGCGGTTCGTCGGCGCCGAGGTTGAACGGGCCGTGGTGCCCGTCGAAGAGGATCGTGACGGCGGCGTCGGCGACGTCCTCGTCCCAGACCAGCGGCATCGGGACGCCGGTGCCGCTGTCGATCATCCACCCGCGATCGAGCATCCGGCCCAACAGCTTGGCGCCCGGGTTCTGCATGTGGGTGCCGAGGAGGATCGCGGGGCGCAGGCGCCCGACCTTCAGCTCGGGGTGCTCGCCCACGAAGTCGTCGAGGAACATCTCCACGCGGTACTTCGCCGCCGAGTACGGGAAGTCGCTCTGCAGTCGGCGGGGTGTGTCCTCGACGATCGGCTCGGGGTGTCCGGGCACGATGCCGTACTGCGCGATCGACGACGCGTACACGAAGCGCTTCACGCCGGCCTTCGCGCCCGCGATGAAGACGTTCTTGCTGCCTTCGACGTTCACGGCGTCGAACACGCCGGGCTCGACGCGTTGCGTGACGATGAACGCGAAGTGGAACAGCCCGTCGATCCCTTCGAGGTGACGACCAAAGTCTTCGTCGCGGACGTCGGCCTGGACGAACGTGAGGTGGTCGGCGACCACGGAAGGTGGCGTCAGATCGAGGCACACGATCGACTCCACGTCGTCGCGTTCGATCAAACGCTCGAGGACGAGGGTCCCGAGCTGCCCGGCGCCTCCGGTGACGGCGATTCGCATTCGGCGCGACCCTACACGTGTCGGCCGGGCGAGGTCGACCATCGGGCGCGCGCCGTGGCATGCGCCAACGTGACCGATGCGTCGCTCCGTTCACGCCGTACTCGTCTTCGTGCAGGCGTCGTTCGCGGCGTTCCACGTCTTCGGAAAACACATCCTGCACGAGGTCGATCCGATGGTGCTCGCGGCGCTGCGGGTGTCGTTCGCCGCGCCGATCCTCTTCGCCGCGGCGTGGTTCGTCGAGCGCCACCGACCGGCGTGGCGCGACCTCTTGCACCTGAGTTACCTCGGGCTGTTCGGTGTGTGTCTGAACCAGCTGTTGTTCATCCACGGGCTCGAACGCACCACCGCGACGAACGCCGCGATCCTCATGCCCGCGATCCCCGCGTTCTCCGCGGCGCTCGCGATCCTCTTCCGCGTCGAGCGCCTGTCGTGGCTGCGCGGGCTCGGCATCGTGAGCGCGACGCTCGGCGCCATCGTGCTCGTCGATCCGACGCAGTTCGAGCTCGACTCCGACACCGCCGTCGGCAACCTCCTCGTCCTGCTGAACTGCCTGAGCTACGCGCTGTTCGTCGTGCTGCAGCGACCCGTCCTCGAACGTGTCCCGCCGCTGACGCTCACCGCGTGGGCGTATGTCTTCGGCGGGCTCGGCGTGTTGGTCGTCGCGGGCCCCACGCTCGTCGCCACGGATCTCACGAGCTACGCGCCGCTGTCGTACGCCGGTATCGCGTACATCCTGATCGTCCCCACGACGCTCAACTACGCGTTGGTGACCTGGGCGATTCGGCGTTCTTCACCGACGCTCGTCTCCACGTACATCACGATGCAGCCGATGTTCGCCGCCACGTTCGCCCGGATCTTCCTCGGCGAAGCGCTCGGGCTGCACCAGCTCGCCGGGTTCGTGTTGATCGTGGTGGGGCTGCTGCTCGTGGTGCGGAGCCGTCAGTCGTCGTAGATGCGCGCTTCGACTTCGTCGTACGCGACGGCGGTCGGCGTACGCCCCTCGGCGCGCGCGCGTTCGAGGATGCGGCGCGTCCCGTCACGGCACACACGCTCCAGGCGCGGCTGGAGGTGAGAAGCGCGCGCCTCGTGGCCGCGCACGTACTCTTCGAAGCCCGACATCACGCCCGCCGTGTTGTGCGTCCAGTCGACCTGGAACAGGATGCCGCGCTTCGCGACCATCTCGGCGAGCTCGAGCTCACGCTCCTTGGATGTCGCGGCGAGCTGGTTGTTGGCGGAGCCGTAGATCATCTCGCAGTCGAGCTGCTCGATCGTATCGGGGGTGAGCACGCCGCCGAAGGCGCACGGCGCGAGGACGTCGCACTTCGTCTGGAGGATCGCGTCGGTCGCCACGACGTCCAGCGCTCCGAACTCTTCGTGGGCGCGGATGAGCGCGGCCTCGCTCGGGTCCGCGACGACGAGACGCGCGCCCGCCTCTGCAAGATGCCTTGCGAGCGGGAAGCCGACCGCGCCGAGACCTTGGATCGCGACGACCTTGCCCGTGAGATCTTCCGAGCCGAGGTGGATGGCCGCCGCCTCCTTCATCGCGAGGAACGTCCCGAGCGCGGTGGGCGTGCCGGTCGGCCCCAGCACGCCGCGGGCGCCACCGGTGACGTGGCGGGTGTACTTCGCGCGCATCGCGTCGGCGTGGTCGGGGAGGAAACCCATGTCCGGTCCGGTGAGGAAGCGGCCCGACTCGATCGTGTAGGCGAGGAAACCCAGGCGCTGCGTGTCGTCGAGCGCGATGGGTTCGGCGTGCACGGTCATCTTGCATCCCCCCATCGGGAGGTCGGCGGCTGCGTTCTTGTAGGACATCGCGCGCGATAGGTTGGCGCCATCGGTGAGTACGTCGAGCTCGTCCTCGGTGAGCTCGTGGCGCCTGAACCCACCCGCGCGAAGCGCATGCAGGCCGTTGTTTCGGCCGAGTTTGGAGGAGTGGACGAAGAGCGCTGTGGTGATGCCGAGTCCCGCGTGAACCTTGACCACCACCATCTGGTGACGGCCCGCGTGCAGGCTGTTTTCGAGGTGTTGGAGCGTCGGGCCGAGCGCGTCGATCGCTCGGACCTCACCGTCCTGCAGGACGCGAGGGGTCGCGAGGTCGATCGTGTCCGTGTCGAAGTCGCGGTTGAATCGGGCGAAATCGAGTCCGTCGTCGAAGGTGCGGCGCGCGGTCGCGATGAAGTCGTCGCCGCGGCGCAAGAGCACGAGCTCCGTGAGGCCTTCGGCCGCGAGGGCTTCGATCAACGTCATGGTCTGCCGTCGTTACCCACGATTCTCGTCGCGCACAAGGCGCGGTGCGTCGTGAACGACGATCAAATCGAGGCTCGACCCCGGCGGTCGTCCGTGGGTGAACAACGTCGTGACCGTGCCCGCCGATCGCCTCCGCGTCCTCGTCGACGAACCGCTCACCAGCCGCGGCCGTTACATCCTGTATTGGATGACCGCCTACCGGCGCACGCGCCACAACGACGCGCTCGATCGCGCCATCGAGCTCGCGAAGGACACCGGCCTCCCGATCGTGGTGATGGAGGGGCTGCGGGCCGGCTACGAATGGGCGAGTGACCGCCACCACAAGTTCGTCCTCGACGGGATGCGCGCGAATCAGGCGTCGTTCGCGGGCGGTCCGATCCTCTACTACCCGTACGTCGAGCCCAAACCGGGGGCCGGCGCCGGGATGCTCCGGGCGATGGCGAAGGACGCCGCCGCGGTGATCGGTGACGACTGGCCGGGGTTCTTTCACCCGCACATGCTCCCGGCGGCGGCGAAGCAGCTGAAGAAGGCCGGCGTGCGGTTCGAGGTCGTCGATGCGTGCGGGCTCGTTCCCTTTCGCGCGGCGCAGCGGACCTTCGGTCGTGCGGTGGATTTCAGACGCTACATTCAGAAGAACGTGGGTGCGTTCGTAATGCACCGACCCATGGCGCAACCCACCCGCGCGAAGGTTGAAGGGGGCGCCGAGATCTCGGACGAGGTGACTTCGAAGTGGCCGAGCGCCGACGACGCGATGCTCGCTGGTGATCGCCTCGATGAGTTGCCGATCGATCACGACGTTGGTGTGGTGCCGATCGAGGGCGGCCAGGACGCTGCGCGGAGACGGTGGCGTGAGTTCTTCGAGCGTGACTTGGAAGCCTACGCCGAGGGACGTAATCACCCGGACGACGACCGCGCGAGCCGCCTATCGCCGTACCTGCACTTCGGGCACATCGGCATCCACGAGATCTTCGGGGACATCGTCGAGGGCGCGAAGTGGAGCCCCGACCAGCTCGGCAAGGCCAACGCCTCGCGCACCGGCTTCTGGGGGTTGAGCGAAGGCGCCGAGGCGTTCATCGACGAGCTGATCACGTGGCGCGAGCTGACGCACCACACCGCGCACCGCGTGGCGGGCTACCGCGACTTCGAGAGCCTGCCGGATTGGGCGCGCGCGACGATGGACGATCACCGCGAAGACGCGCGGGACGTCTACGGTCTCGAAGCGCTGGAGAACGCCGAGACCGACGACCCGATCTGGAACGCTGCGCAGCGCGAGCTCGTGCGCGACGGGAGGATGCACAACTACCTGCGAATGCTCTGGGGGAAAAAAATCTACGCGTGGTCCCCCACCCCGGAGCGCGCGCTGGAGATCATGGTGCACCTCAACAACAAGTACGCGTTGGATGGTCGCGACCCGAACTCCTACGGCGGAATCTTCTGGGTCCTCGGCCGCTACGATCGGCCGTGGGGGCCCGAGCGTCCGATCTTCGGGAAGCTGCGCTACATGACGAGCGACAGCACGCAGAAGAAGCTGCGGATGAAGAAGTACCTGGCGGGTGAACGAGGCTTCGATTTCTAGCGCGGCTGGTGAGGGCGACTAGTCCGCGAGCGCCATCGCGACTTCGTCGCAGCTCGCGCCGAACGGCATGCGCAACATCTCGAACGGGCTTCGGTCGAGGTTCGGGTGCGGGCGTTGGGTCGTGTCACCCGCGCGCAGCAGCGGGTTGGTGCTGCCGAGGATCTCGCGCTCGATCGTCGTTCGGCTGGTGCCGGCGATGCGTTCGTCGGACTCGATGACGCCGTACAGCTCGATCGTCGTGCGCTGCGCGACGTGGAGGTCACCGTTGAGCGAGCCGCTCACGTGAATCGTGACGCCGGGCTCGCCGTCGCCGTCGACGTCGAAGACACGCGGGTCTTCATCGGTGTCGGGGATGGGCTCGGCGATCGGGTCCGCGTCCGCCGCCCAACCGATCAGGAAGCGCCGCTCCGACGGTTCGAACGTCTCCGAGCTCGCGTCGAGGTACGCGGTCGTGATGACGACCGGGACGCTCTGGACGTAGCCGAGGTCGAACGACGTCGTCGTCTCGCCGTACGGTTCCGACACGACCGAGCACAGGCGCGTCGCCAGCTCCACCACTTCGTCGGTCTGGCGAACGTCGACGATCGCGATGCTCGTCGACAGTACCGTCTGCGTCCCCACGTACTCGTTGGTCACGATCTGCGCGTTCACGATCTCCAGCGCCCACGTCCCCGAGAGGCCTTCGAGCGGTTCCTCGGGGATACCGCCGTCGCGCGGCGGCCCCGCGTCGCGCGGTCCGCCGTCGCGCGGGGGCGGCGGTGGGCCCCCGTCGCGCGGAGGCGGGGGCACGGAGGCATCGACCGTCCACGGGTTCCAGTTGGGGACCGCGCGGCAGCCGTCGGGGGTGGCGGTGGTGCCCTCCAGGCACCGATCCACGTGCGGAGCTTCCGGCGCGGGGGCGCAGTGGGTCATCGACCAGAGGATCAGGGCCGCGGCGCCGAGGAGCGCCAGGTTCTTCAGTAGAAGCTGCACGCTGTCGTACGAAGTAGCCGGTTGTCTTTCACTTCGACAATCGGCCGGGGGCCTTCGTCCGTGCGTCGTTCGCCTGACCCGTCGTTCGTGACGTCGTCCTACGCGCGCGTTATGGGGGGCGACGTGAAGCGCATCCTACTCCTCGCCACGACCGTCACCGCGTGCGCAGCGCAGCCGACGTCTGCGCCTGACTCCGCGTCGAGTCAGGTGGCGACGCACGGCCACGGCGCCGCGCACGCCGAGACGCCGGTGCAACGCGACGACGAGCCACACCTCGTCAACGTTCGCCAACTCACCTTCGGCGGTCAGAACGCCGAGGCGTACTTCTCGAAGGACGGCGACGAGCTGATCTTCCAGACCACGCGCGGCGACGTACCGTGTGATCGCATCTTCCGCATGAAGACCGACGGCTCCGACGCCAAGCAGGTCTCGGTCGGCAACGGCCGCACGACGTGTGCGTACATCCAGGACGACGACTCGATCGTCTACGCATCCACCCACGCGCACGGCGAAGGCTGCCTCGCCGAGCCGGATCGCTCGCAGGGTTACGTGTGGCCGATCTACACGGAGATGGACATCTGGCGCGCGGACGCGGACGGCTCGAACGCGAAGCTGTTGTTCCAGTCCGACGGCTATGACGCCGAGGCGACGATCTGTCCGAAGGACGGTCGCATCCTCTTCACTTCCACGAAGAACGGCGACCTCGATCTGTACGTGATGGATCGCGACGGGCAGAACGTTCGGCAGCTCACCGACACCCCCGGCTACGACGGCGGCGCGTTCTTCTCGCCGGACTGTTCGAAGATCGTGTGGCGCGCGTCGCGGCCGGAGGGGGAGGCGCTCGCGGCGTACCAGGCGCTCATCGCGAAGAACCTCGTGCGGCCGAGCAAGCTGGAGATCTACGTGATGAACGCGGACGGCTCGAACGTCGTGCAGGTCACCAAGAACGGGAAGGCGAACTTCGCGCCGTACATGCACCCCGACAACGAGCACATCCTCTTCGCGAGCAACAAGGACGACCCGCGGGGCCGGAACTTCGACATCTACCTCATCAAGGCCGACGGCACCGGCGAGGAGCGCGTGACGAACAACCCGACCTTCGACGGGTTCCCGATGTGGAGCCACGACGGCAAGAAGCTCGTCTTCGCGTCGAACCGCCACAACGCCAAGCCGCGCGAGACCAACGTCTTCATCGCCGACTGGAAGTGGTGAGTCCGAAGGGTCAGCGCGGTCGCCAGATGAGCTCGAACCCGTAGTGCTGCCGACCCTCGACGTTGAACGCAAACGCCTTCCCGCTGACCTGGGTACCGTCCTTCGTCCCTGCGATCGGGACGCCCATCATGAAACGTGGGTTGCCTTTGCCTTCGAGGCGCCCTCGCGCCGAATCCAGGGACCACGGATCGCGCACCGAAAGAAACGTGAAGCTCGGGAGCTGATACCGGAGGTGCTCCTCGAGGAGCTCCATCGTGCTCCAGTCCCCCGGCGCGCGGATCAGGATGCGAATCGCGGCCAGGCGATCGTCGGGGAGCTCGTAGGTCAAACTGAACGGCGCGATGGGTTCGGGGCGCCCGCTCAAGGTCTGCTTGGCGTCGTCCCAGGTCCACTGCGTGTCGCGGGGCCAGTGTGATTCGATCGCCGCGCGACTCGCGCCGAGCTCTGCGCGCTCGATCGCCTCTTCGAGTGAAGCCACCGGGGGTTGCATGGCCTCGACCACCGCCGCCACCCGCCCGAAGAGCTGCGCGTTCTCGATCGCTTCGATCACCGCGGCCGACGGACCCCAGCTCGATCCGTAGTAGACGATCTGCACCGCCGGGTACGTCATGCCCGCCTGCAGGTTCGCCGACCGGCAGATCGCGTACCGCGCGGTGACGGTCCACGGCTTCCCGTCACCGTCCACGTGATAGACGCGATTCGCGCACAGGTACGCCGGTCGATCCGAACGCCGCGCGGGCTCGGGGTGCACCTGCGGGTAGTTCTTCTGCAGGCCCTGCTGATGGAACGTCATCATGTGCTCGAGGTGCGCCTCGCTGCACGCTGGGCTCGGCATGAGCGCGACGTTCACCATCTCGTGGTCGGGGCCCTCGAACATCGCTGACAGACCGCCGGGGTCCACGGCGCGCCAGCCGTCGGGGAGCGTGAGCACGACGTCTTGGTGTTCGAAGCGAGGGCCCGGCGCCGGCGGGAGCGAGGCCACCAGCTCGTGCGCCATGTCGATGAACGCCCGCGGTGCGTCCGGGTCGTCGAAGATGGGGTTCAGCGTCGCGTAGGCCTCCGCGATCTGCCCGAGCCGCGCCTGGATGCGCCCGAGCATCACGCGGGTCTGCGCGCCCGCCGGCGGATCGCAGTCGAGCGCGCGGCTCAGCTCGCGGATCGCGACGTCGAGGAGCGGTCGGAACTCCTCACCCGCGCGCTGCGCGGCGCCGACGCGGTCGAGGTACACCGCGCCGAGGTTCGAGTGCCCACTTGCGAACCCGGGCCACGCGCTGACGATGCGCCGGAAGTTGTACTCGGCGGCGTCGAGGTCGCCGGCCTGCGCGGCGCGGCCGCCTGCGTCGGACAACGCGGTGATCTGCTCCGGCGACAGGATCGCGCCGAGCACGAGGTGATCACCGACCGGGCACTTCCACCCGTCGTGGGCGAGCGGTCGTGCGCGCCACACCGCGGGGTCAGCGAGGTCGCCGTAGGTGGTGATGACGACGGGTTCGAGGTCGCAGTCGTGCTCGGCGCAGCGTTGTCGTTCGTCCCGCCGCCGACGCTCAGCGTCCTCGGGGAGATCTTGCGGAATCTGGTTCGCGGCTTGCGCGGTGCGGAGGAAGACGTGATCCACGGGCGACTGGTTACTACGCCGCGACCAGGGTGTCCTTGCCGGCGCGCCTTCGACGGCGTGAGCCAATTGGCCGACAACTAAAAGAGCGGGGCGCCCCCGTCAGGGACGCCCCGCTCGGTTCATGCCTCGCTCGGATCCAACAGGATCTCGAAACACAGCTCCGGCGTTCGCTTCCGGTGAATCGCCTCGGCGACCACCATCCTCAGCTCACTCTTTGCCGCGCGCAGCTCGTCGAGGATCGCATCGCGATCGATCTCACCGTCCTCGGTCGGCTGCACCGCCACCAGCAGCCGACTCGAGTTCGGCCACGGGAGCACGGCGGTGAGCGCCAGGTGCGAGAGCCCGACGTCGTCGAGCGCACACGTCAGCGCACGTTCGACCTGCCGGCACAGCTGGCGGAGCTTGCGTTTGTCGAAACCTCGCTCGTCGGCGAGTGGATCCGAAGCGAACGGCGACGGCATCTGCCGCCGCCGACGCGAATTGCCCATGATGTCTCCTTGGTCAGAGGGAGACGCGCTCCGAAGAGAGGCGCGTCGGGACGGTGCGATGAGATGCAGACATGGTACGGCCTCCTTTCGGTCGAGGACCGAGACGGTGCACCAGGGGAGCCCGACTGCGCAAGAGTCGATCCCGTCCTCGGTGCCTGGCACACTCTGAGCCGTGCGTCGGTCTGTCTCGGTATGGGTCTGCGGCGTCTTGTTCGCGTGCTCCGGCGGCGAGCCGTGCTCCGACGCACCACCCGGGGCGATCGCGACGATCCGGATCGACGACGCCGCGCTCGCCACACGAACGCGCTCGCTCGAAGCCACACTCGAGGTCGACGACGACACTTACCGCCGGGTGTTCGACGTCGCGATGCTCGAAGGTGACTCGACGAGCTTCGCGGTGACCTTCGACCCCGCGCCGACCTCGGCCGGCTACCCCCTCACGCTCACCGTTGCCGCCTACGACACGACGCAGGCCTCGGGCGTGCTCCTCGCGCGCGGGACGGCCAGCGTCGTCGGCTCGGTCGACGCCTGCAACACGTTGGAGGTCGTCCTCGGCGCCGCCGAGGAGCGGGACGGCGGCACGCGCGACGCTGGTGTCCGCGACGGCGGAGAGGAGCCCCGCGACGGCGGCGTTCGCGACGGGGGCCGCCCGCCCGGCATCCTCGTGAGCCCGGCGAGCTTCGATCGTCCGTGGGTGGATCGCGGCACCGAGCTGACCTTCGAGGTCGACGTCGACTACCCCGGCGCCACGTCCGAGCTCTCCGCGTCGACCGAGCCCTGGATGACGGCGGACTTCGTGGACGCGGGCGACGACCACCACACCCTCACGCTCACGGTCGACACCGCGCCCCTCACCGAGGGTGTGTACTCCGCGACGGTCGCGATTACGGCGGGCGCGCTCGACCCGGCCGAGGTCCGCGTGGCGTTTCGGCTGTTCCGGCCGGTCTATGTCGGCCCGGACAACGCGACCTGTCCGCACCTCACGCCGCAGAACATGATGTCCTCCGTGTGCACCTTCGTCGGCGAGCTCGCCGTCGCCGAGGCCGCCCAGGCCGCGCAGCCGTACGATCACTTGATCCTGTACGACGACCTCGACGGTCCGTCCTACTTCGAGTCACCGGCCGGAGGGATCCAGCTCCCGGGCCTCACGTGGATCGGCGCGGCGGCGGGACGCAGCCCCCAGGACGTCAACCTGCGTTGCCAGAACGCTCGTGGCGTACGCCTCCTCGGCGACGGCGTGCGCGTGGAGGGCTTCTCGATCGTGTCTGCCGGCTCCTGCGATCAGTTGATCGACACCTGGACGGAAGAGGTCGCCGAGGACGGCACCGGTCGCCACGAGATCGATCGAATGATCCTCGCCGCGATTCGCCCGGAGGTGTTCGGCGCCAACAGCATTCAGTTCGCGGTGGGTCTGAGTGAGGACACCGACCTCACCAACTCGTGGATCTTCGGTCACTGGGAGGGCATCGGCGATCTGTCCTTCGCGCACCGTTCCCGGCTCATCAACAACACGTACGTCAGCTACCAGAGTCACGACGCGACGATCGCCGCGGCGGGGACGCAGGGGCTCACGGTGGCCAACAACGTCTTCGTCACGATGTCCGGCGCAACGACCTCGTTGATCGTGGGCAGCACCGCGACGTCGAGCCTGACCGTCGCCGGCAACGTCCACGAGGGGACGCCGGCGGCCATCGTGCGTGGGCTCGACGAGTTCGATGCAAGCAACCGCGTCGTCGACAACACCCTCGGAGCGGACATCGACTCGCCGCTGGACCCGCGCTTCTTCGCCGACGCGACGCCTCCGCCCGCCAGCGTGCTCGTCCCTGCGGTCGGGGTCAGCTTCGATGGCGTCCCGATCGACGGGAGGACCCGGGTGCTGCCCGGCGCGTTCCAGAACCGCAGCGACCACGACGGACCGCGACGCACCGTCGCTCGTGTCGGGCCGAGTACCTGCGCAGCGTGTGACTTCACGACCGCGGACGACAACGAGATCCAGCGTGCGGCGTGGAGCCTGTGGCCCGGAGGGCGACTCGAGATCGAGCCGGGGACCTACGCCGGCAACGTCGTCGTGTCGTGGCCGATCGACATCGTCGGCGTGGGCGGCTCCGCGGACGAGATCGTCCTCGAGGGCCGCGACGAAGACGTCTGGCTGCGGCAGAACGGCGCGTGGACCTCCCACCGCGCGGTCATTGCGCTGACGACCGACGCGGCGCCGCCGATGCAGGTCAGCAACCTCACCGTGGTGGCGAACGCAAACCAGCGCGTCGGTGAGGCGGGGATCTTCGTCGAGGGTGTCCGGGCCTGGATGGACCTGCCGGCTCATCACGTCGTTCGCCAGGTCGAGATCCGAACGGACAACGACGCCAACCGCGGCCTGTTCTGGGGCTTCGTCGTCGGCCAGGGGGTCATCGTTCAGGACGTCCTGGTACGCGGCGCTTGGAGCACCTGCGCGCGCGTCGCCGGAGGGAACCCGAGCAGCTCCGAGTACCCCGCGGTGACCGCGGCCATCGTCAACCTGACTTGCAGGCTCCAGGGCGCGCCGCCGCTGCACCACCCCGTGTCCGGGTTCGAGATCGCCAACGTCGACCAGGCCCGGTTCGTCAACACGATCGTCGAGGCCAGCTCGACGGCGACGACGACGGCGCTGTTCCGGGCGCAGCGCCGCAGTCAGAACGACACGGGCGTGCTCGCGCTCGACCCGCCGATGAGCTTCGGCGCCTACGCGGTGCATCACCGAGGTTTTGGCACCGTATTCGGTGACTTCACGGCGGCGTCCGGCACGTACGACCTCGACGGCCTCGAAGAGGTCGGCGGGGTCGTGAACGACGACATGCTCTTCAGCGGTCCGAACGACAGTCACCTGACGCCCATCGCCCCGGCCCGCGACTCCGGCGTGGACCCCGCGACGGTGTGGACCGAGCTGTCGCTCGGGGTCTCACTCGACGGCGTGACGCGTACGGTCCCGAACGTGGATCGCGGCTGCTACGAGCAGTAGCTACTGGCGTTCCCAGTCCGCGGTCGAGCTGACGCCGAGGTCCGCGTCGAGCGCGAAGTCGTCCGAGCGCGTGACGACCAACGCGGTTGCGACGCCACCCGCTGCGACTGCGCCGACGACCGCCGTCCAGAACCACCACTTCGAGGTGAGCGGTTCGTCGACCTCGGGTTCCACGGGCGCCGCGACGATCTGCGGCGGCGGAGGCGGAGGGGGCGCCGGAGGGGGCGGCGCGACGGCCACTGGAGGTGGCGATGGCGCGCGCGCTTCGAGCGCCTCGTCGACCGCGACCCGCTCGCCCGCCGGACACTCGAGCTGGATCGTGCGCGTCAGGAACCCCGCCTTGTCGAGGACGACCTCGTGGGTGCCCGCGACGACGCGGTGTCCGCTGAGCGGCGCCGTCCCGACCTTCGTGCCATCGATGAAGACGGTTGCGCCGACGGCGCGCTGGCTCACGTCGATCCTGGAGAGCTTCTTACCCAGGCGCTTCAGGCGCCGCTTCGCCGCGCGGCGGAGCTTCGAGCGTTTGCGCACGCCCGACTCGGCGATGAACCGCTCGTAGTACTCGGCCGCCTGGACGAGCTCACCGAGCTCGATGCTCGCCTCCGCCATGTTGAAGAAAATCTTCGGCGTCGGGTACAGCTCGTGCGCCGCCCGGTAACGCGCGAGCGCGGCGCGGTAGTCGCGCTTGCGCATCAACTTGTTGCCTTCGTTGATGAGCGCCGACGCCGTGCGCTTGGGGCTCGGCGGACGCGCGGCGAGGACCTGCGTCGCGGCCGTCGACACGAACAGCGCGACGGCGATCGTCAGCACCGCCCTCATAACTCGTCGCCCTCCAGCAGGAGCCGTTGGTTGCCTCGGTCCGGGCGGCGGCGTCGCTTGGGAGGTGGAGGCGGATCGGGTCTGACCTCGGGGATCGGGGTCAGCTCGACGGTGACGCGCTGAGTGCGGTTCGGTCGGACGACGCGGGTCTGAGGCTCGAAGCCATCGGCCGAGACGTGCACGACGAGCTCGCGATCCGAGGGCTCTTGCACGAGGGTCTTGGTGATCGGCTTGTCGTCCACGCTCAGCTTCGCGGACGCTGGCGTCACGTCGAACTCGATGCGGATCGGCTCGACGACCTTCGGCGTGACCGGCGTCGGTCGCGTGACGATCTGGACCGGGGTCTCCGCGGGCTCGGTGAGCCACGCCTGGACGGCGAACGTCATCAGCGCCGCGAGGAGCGCGACGCCGGCGAAGGTGAGGAAGACCGTGCGCCTTCGGATCGTGGTGGCGGCTTCCGGGACGAACGCGCTCGCGGAGCCCTCCGCGGCGCCGGCTTCGGTGCGGCTGCGTTCGACGGACAACTCACCGGTGACGGTGGGGATGTGGTTGAAGGCGCGCGCGCCGTCGTCGTCGCCCAACAGCTCGGTCGACTCCACGACGCCCAGCTCGGAGGCCTGCCGGACGAGCTCCTGCCGCTTCGCGTAGCGCTTCGCGAAGACCCGACGCATCACCTCTGCGACCTCCGGCGTGGACACGAGGAGGCGGTGCTCCATCGCGACCTCGCGGATCGCGCGGCCGAAGTCGCGCGCGGAGGCGGGGCGACGGGCCGGGTCCTTGGCGAGCGCGCGTCGCAGGAGGGGGCCGATCTCGGGCGGGACGTCGTCGCGAAAGTTGTCGAGCTTCGGGATGACGCCGGCGCGAATCCGGTCGGCGGTCACGAAGTCGTTTTCGCCCTTGAAGAGGCGGCGGCCCGCGAGCGCCTCCCACAGCACGACGGCGAGGGCGAACACGTCGACGCGTCGATCCAAGGTACCGCCGGATAGCTGCTCGGGCGCCATATACGCGACCTTGCCCTTGTTCACGCCGGGTCGCGTGTGCGCGAGCTGGTCGGCGGCCTTCGCCACCCCGAAGTCCATCAGGCGCGGGATACCGTCGTAGCCGACCATGATGTTCTGCGGCGAGACGTCGCGATGGACGACGTTCAGGGAAGCGCCCGTGGAGTCGGTGAGCTCGTGGGTCGCGTGGAGGGCTTCGCAGACGCCTTCGACGATGTGTAGCGCGGTGCCCACCGGGAAGGGAGGCTCGGCCTTCCAGACCTTGGAGATGGTGGACGAGAGCGTCTCGCCGTCCACGTACTCCATCGCGATGTAATGGCGCCCCTGGTCGGCGCCGACCTCGTACACCGGCACGGCGTTCGGGTGATGAATCCGCGCGGCCAACCGGGCCTCGTCCAGGAACATCTGAACGAACGCCTCCTCGCGGGAGTACTGCTCGTGGATCGTCTTGATCGCGAACAGGCGCTGGAAACCGCCGGGCCCCACCGCCCGGCCCAGATACAACACGGCCATCCCGCCCTGCCCGAGCTCACAGAGGATGCGATACCGGCCGATCGCGTTGGGGAGCGCGGACGCCACGAACGAGCGAAGTCTACGCCTTTTGGGCGGTCGATCGCCACGAAAGCAGCGAGGCCCGATCCGGGGCTCCCCGGGCCCCCTGCGGCGACTCCGGGCTAGTTGGTTCATCGTACGAAGATCTTCGTAGACATCTACGAAGGTCTTCGTATATTGATGCGAGCCATGGGGAACGTTCCGATGCCGACGGACGCCGAGCTGGCGATCCTCGCCGTGCTCTGGCGCGAGGGGCCCAGCACCGTGCGTCAGGTGCACGACGCGCTCGCCGCCGAGCAGAGCACCGCCTACACCACGACGCTCAAGCTGATGCAGGTCATGACGCAGAAGGGGCTGCTCCGTCGCGACACGTCCCAGCGCAGCTACATCTTCCGTCCGACTCGTCCTGCGGCGCGCACGCAGAAGAACCTCGTGAAGAAGCTCGTGGACGCGGCGTTCGAAGGCTCCGCGGCGCAGCTCGCGATGCGCGCGCTCTCGACGAAGCGTGCGTCGCGCGAGGAGCTCGAAGAGCTGGAGACGATGATCGAGAAGCTCAAGGCGGAGCAGGGCGATGACTGAGCTGCTCGTCTCGCGCTGGTCGGTCGCCCTCGCGGAGGCGCTCGTGTACCTCCTCGGGCAGGGCGCGTTCATCGTCGTCGTCCACGCCGCGCTCCACGCGCTCGCCGGGTCGCACCGACCACGTCTGCGGTACGCCTTGGCCACGGCGGGGTTCTTCGCGCTCCCCGTGTGCCTCGTCGTCACCTGGTACGGGCTCGCTTCGAGTCACGCCGTCGGATCCACGGCGCTGGGCGCGCCCGCCGCGCTATCGCCGTCGTCGTGGATCGTCGTCGGGTGGTGTGGTGGCGCGGCGCTGATGTTGCTCCGCCTCGGGGCGTCGTGGCTGCGGTTGCGTCGCGGCGTCGCGAGCGCAGAGGCGACCGTCGCGCGCGTGTGGCTCGACGTCTGTGATCGCCTCGTCTCGCTCGCGGGGATCACGAGGCGGATCGAAGTTCGAGCGTCGCGAGTCGCGGACGTCCCGATGGTGGTCGGAGCCTTGCGCCCCATCGTGCTCGTCCCGCTGTCGCTGGCGAGCGGCGTCTCCTTGGACTGCGTCGAAGCCTTGCTCGCGCACGAGCTCATGCACGTCCGCCGGCACGACTACCTCGTGAACCTCCTCCAATCGGTGGTGGAGGCGCTGTTGTTCTATCACCCTGCGGTCTGGTGGCTCTCCCATCGGATGCGCGTCGAACGTGAATACTGCTGCGACGACGACGCTGCCCACTTGCTCGAGGATCGACTCGGTTACGCCCGAGCGTTGGTCGAGCTCGAGCAACTCCGCGGCGCAGTCCCCGCGCTCGCCCTGGGCGCATCCGGAGGTCCCTTGAAGAAACGAATCCTACGCATCCTTCAGCCGACCGCGCCCGCGTCGCGCCCCGGGCCGTCGGCGCTCGGCGGCTTGGTCGTGTTGGTGACCATCGTCGCTGCGCTGGCCACGGGGGTCGGAGCAAAAGCCGCGAACCGGGCGCTCCTCGCCGCGTGGCTCCCGCCCGATGTGAGCCAGCACGCCGAGGTCGTCCTGCGGGCCGCGGAGCGGCACGGCGTCGACGCCGATCTCGTCGCGGCGATGATGTTGATCGAGTCGGGCGGCGACCCGGACGCGGAGAGCCCGGCGGGGGCCGCGGGGCTCATGCAGATCATGCCGCAGACGGCGCGGCGGATCGCCGAGGCGCGCGGGCTCGATGCGCCGGACGCATCGATCTACGACCCGGAGCTCAACGTCGACTTCGGCGCCTGGTACCTCGCGCAGCAGCTCGACCGGTTCGGCGAGCTCCGCCTCGCGGTCACCGCGTACAACGCGGGGCCGGAGCAGGTGCAGGCCCACGTCGATCGCCACCGACCGCTCCCCGACGAGAGCGTCCGCTACGCCGAGCAGGTGATGGCGCTGTGGTCCGAGCGCAAGCAGCCGACGTCGCCCACGTTGTCGCGGCTCCTCGAACGCACCCGCGCGCGGCTGCGCGAGCAGATGAAGGCACCGGTCGCGCTGGACGACGTCCGGCTCGGCTTCGGGCCGAGAACCCACCCGATCCGAAAGGAGCCCTACGACCACCAGGGCATCGACGTCCGGCACGCGCTCGGTACCGCGGTCCACGCGCCGCTCCCCGGCGTCGTGCGGAGCGTCGACGCCGCCGGCACCGACGCGCGCGGCCGCTACGTCGTCCTGCAACACGGTCGCGTGCAGACGCGCTATTACCACCTCGACGCCGTGGACGTGGAAGTCGGTCAGTGTGTCAAAGCGGGCGAGCGGATCGGTGCGGTGGGGAACACGGGCGTCAGCACCGGCCCGCACCTGCACTTCGAGGTGCGGGAGATGGGGCGGCCGGTCGACCCGGCGGTCTACTACGGGGCGCTCGTCGAGTGAGCTTCCGGGTCACCAGCGCTTCTGGATGTTGTTCATGAAGTCGTACGGGTAGCCGAGCTCGAGCGCGCTCGCGTCGTCGAGCTGCTTCACCATCCCGTCCGCCAACTCCAATGCCGCGGCCTTCAGGTTGTCGTCGAGCTGCGCGACGGAGCGCGCGCCGAAGATCACCGACGCGACCGTCGGCTTTCGAAGCAGCCACGCCAGCGACACCTGCGCCGCGGACGCGCCGGTCTCCTTCGCGACGGCGTTGACGGCGTCCATCACGCGCCAGTTGCGCGGGCTGTCGAAGCGCGCGTAGCGGTCCTTCCACTTGTCGAGCCGCGATCCCTCCGGGGGCTTGGCGTCCTTCTGGTACTTGCCGGTGAGGAACCCACCCGCGAGCGGGGACCACGGGATGATCGACAGGCCGTGCTTCGCACACGCCGGGACGTGCTCGCGCTCCAACTCACGCACGATGAGTGAGTACTGCGCCTGCAGCGAGACGAACCGCTCGAGGCGGTCGCGCTCGCTGGTCCACATCGCGTCGACCAGACGATACGCCGCGTAGTTGCTCGCGCCGATGTAGAGCACCTTGCCCTGGCGCACGAGGTCGTCGAGCGCACGCAGCGTCTCGTCTTCCGGCGTGTCGATGTCCTGCATGTGGATTTGGTACAGGTCGATGCGATCCGTCTTCAGGCGCCGGAGCGAGTCCTCCACCGTCTTGCGGATCCGGTAGCGCGACGCACCCGTGCCGTTGGCGTCCTGACCCATGCGGAAGCGGAACTTCGTCGCGAGCACGACGTCGTCGCGGCGTTTGTCCTTCTCGAACCACTCGCCGATCACCCGCTCCGTCAGGCCGTCCTGTCCGTAGACGTCGGCGGTGTCGAAGAAGTTGATCCCCGCGTCGAGCGCGCGGTTCATGATCTCGAACGACTCCTCCTTCGTGCATCCCACCTCGTGCATGAACGAGTTTTCGTTCGCCTCACCGAACGTCATCGTGCCGAGGCACAACGACGACACCTTCAGGCCCGAGCGGCCCAGGTTGCGATACTCCATGTGCTGTCTCCTTTCAGACTGCTTCGATCGTGATGAAGACCTTGTCGGCCATCCGCTTCGCGGTCGCGGTGAACTCGGCGTCCGAGAGCCCCTCCGCGAGCAACACACGATCGCCCTCGCGCTTCTCCGCGTAGAGCTTCACTTCGTTGCCGTCATCCGCGACGAGGAACTTCGCGACGTGCGCGAGCTTCAGCGTCTCGCCGAGCTGCTTCTTCGACAGCAGCTTCCGCTCGACGACCTCCAGCGTTCGCACGTTCGGATCGATCACCACGTTCAGCGATCGCATGACGCCGCCCGCGAGGGTGTACGTCCACACCTCCATCGGGTCGTGCGGCATGCTCGCGCCCTTCTTCTTGGGCGGAGGCAGCGGCTTCTTCGCGACGACGTCACCCGGCTCGTGGATGCCGACGACGATCGGGATGTCGAGCGTCTCGACGATTGCGCGGATGCGATCGCCGGTCTCCTTGGGCGTCGTCGCCTGGGCGCGGTAGGTCATCGTCCGCACGTGACCCGCGGCCTTGCCGGACTCCGAAGTCATCGCCTGCACGTCGTTGCTCGTGCGTTCGAACCCACGCGGCGTGAGTGACTTCTCCTCGAGCGTCTCGACGAGGGCGTCGGCCTCTTCGAGGGCGTGGCCCTCCGGGACTCGCACGTCGATCCGAAGGTCGAGCGCACGCTGGTCGCCCGCTTCGACGATCACGATCCGCGACGGCCGAAACTCCGCCTTGCCGAACCGATACCTGAGCTCCACCCCGTCGTCCGTGCGATCGCCGAGGCGGTAACGCGACCCGAGGTGCTCGAGGAGCGCTTCGTTGAAGGGCCGATCCATCGACCCGCGTTACATCATCATCGGGGGCTCGCGCCAACCGGGACCGGCTCCGGGGGCCCCGCGCGCGGGCGGCCCAGCGCCGCGACGTGTCGAAAGTGCGCCGCGAGCGCATCCTTCAGCGTGGCGTGCTCGAGCAGCGGCACCGAGAACTCGGCGCACGTCTCACGCACGATCCGCGCGAGCGCGGGGTAGTGCACGTGGCTGACGTTCGGGAACAGGTGATGTTCGACCTGGAAGTTGAGACCGCCGACGTACCAGGACAGGGCACGGTGACCGGTCGCGAAGTCGACGGTCGTCGCGACCTGGTGCTCCGCCCACGCGAGGGGGTAGCGCTCGCGCTCCGAGGGCGGAGCGAGGAGCAGCACGTCGCCGCACACGTGCGCGAGCTGGAACACGATGCCGAGCGTCATCCCGAGGACGACGGAGGTTATCGCGCCTACGAGGAACGTGAGCTTCGGGCCGTGCATCCACACCGGGATCGCGACGGCCCACGTGAAGAAGACGACCTTCCCCGCGAGGAGCAGCGCGAGGTCCGCACCGCGCGGGCGCGGGAAGCGCGTCTCGCCGATGCGCGCGCGCACGAGGAACATCCAGTCGTCGAGCAGGTGCCACTTCGCGGCGAGGAGCCCGAGGACGGGGAGCTCGTAGAGGTGCTGCGCGCGGTGGAACCAGCGGCGCGGCTGCGTGGGCGCGAGGCGGAGGACACCGCCCGCGTCGAGGTCGTCGTCGACGCCGTCGATGTTGGCGTAGGTGTGGTGCAGGACGTTGTGTTTGAAGCGCCAGATGTAGGAGCTGCCGCCGATCACGTCGAGCGTCGCGCGCATCATCCCGTTCAGCGTTCGCGAGGTGGAGAACGCGCCGTGGTTGGCGTCGTGCATCACCGAGAAGCCGATGCCGGCCATCGCGAGGCCGAGGGAGATGGCGAGGGGGACGGTCGTCCACCAGTGCTCGCTCCACAACAGGAGGAGCAGGTAGGCGGTCGTCGTCCAGCCGAGGAAGACAAACGCCTTGACGGCGAGCCGAAGCCCGCCGTCTCGGCTGAGTGCATTCGTTTCGAAATATTCGTCGGCCCGGCGCAAGAGCTGCCGGTGGAATGCAGAGCGCGGCGCGAAGCGCGGGCGACCTACCGGTGTCGTTCGAGAACTGATGGTGGGCCGCCCGGTGGTGAGTCTACCAGCGCTCGCGGTCGCGTCGACCACCGCCGCCGCCGCCGCGGCGGGATTCGGCAATGTTCACACGAAGGGCACGTCCGTCGAGCTGCTGCCCGTCCATGCCGCTGACGGCCTCGCTGGCCTCGGCGTCGGAGCTCATGGTGACGAACCCGAACCCGCGCGGGCGGCCGGTGTCACGGTCCGTGATGATCGCGACCTCCTGGACCGACCCGAAGGCCTCGAAGGCGGCGCGAAGGCCGTTTTCATCGGTGTTCCACGACATGTTGCCGACGTAGAGCTTGTTGTTTTCCATTTGATCGATCCTCTTTCCAAGTGGTCCGTGCGCCCGCGGGGGGCACGTCAAGGCTCGGTCGCCGTACCGCTCGACCGGGCGTGGCGGCATCGGTGCCGCTTCGGAGAACTGAGCCTTCTGAAGTAGGCGGCGAGCCAGTGGGCGCGCGCCGACGGCAGGAAGCAATCGCCGTAGCACTCCACTGACAGAGCGGCGCGGCGGCGTCAACTGGTAACGGTGGCCATCGCCGGTCGCCCGGGCCCGAAGGTGACGATCAACATCGCCGCGACGCCCAGGACGCCGAAACCCAACACGATCGGGAGCGGGGTGCCGTCGAAGCGCGCCGCGATGAGCCCGCCGAGCACGCCGGAGATCGTCGTGGACGTGAACCCCAGCGCCGCGGAGGCCGTGCCCGCCACGTGCCCGAGGGGCTCCATCGCCATCGCGTTGAAGTTGGCGCCCATCATGCTGAACGTGAAGAAGCTCGCGCCCGTGCAGAGGTAGTAGGGCCAGAACCCTTCGAACCCGGAGAAGTAGAGCCCGCCGTAGACGATCTGGACCACGACGAACGTACCGAGCGCCGCGTGGGAGAGGCGCCGCGTCCCGATGCGTTCGACGAAGCGGGCGTTGAACACCGACGCCATCGCCATCGTGCTGGCGACGCCCGCGAAGAAGAGCGGGAAGGTCTCCACGCGATCGAAGGAGCGGAAGATCTGCTCGGAGCTGCTGATGAACGCGAAGAGCGCGCCGAACACGAGCCCGGTCGCGAGGGTGTACGAACGGGTGATCGGGTGACGCACGACCTCGACGTAGCCGCGCAGGATCGCCTTGGGGCGGATCGAGCGGCGCTGGTCCTCGGGGAGCGTCTCCGGGAGGCGGAGCAGCAGCCACACACACAGCGACACGCCGAACAGCACGAGCGCCCAGAAGATCGCGCGCCACGAGAAGCCCTTGAGGATCACGTAGCCGAGGCTCGGCGCGATGATCGGCACGATCATGAACACCGCCATCACGAACGACATGATGCGCGCCATCTTCGGGCCGGCCGCCTTGTCGCGGACGACCGACAGCGCCGTCACGCGCGCGCCGGCGGCGAAGAGCCCCTGAAGTGCGCGGAACGCGATGAGCTGCGTGAAGCTCCCCGGGAACGCACACGCCGCGCCGAAGACCGCGTAACCCGCGAGTGAGATCACGAGGACGGACTTGCGGCCGAACGCGTCGGAGAGCGGGCCGAAGAAGAGCTGTCCGGTGCCCATACCTAGTACGAACGCCACGATGACGAGCTGGCGATCGTTTTCGGTGGAGACGCCCAGCGCGTTCCCCATCGCCGGGAGGGCCGGGAGCATCACGTCGATCGCCAGCGCGTTGAGGGACATCAACGCGGCGATCATCGCGATCAGCTCGACCGTACCGAGGCGTGGGGCGGAGCGGGACACGGGGGTCGAACGCTCAACCGCCGAAAATGATGCCGGCGGCCGTGAGTTCTTCGATCTCCGCTGCGGACTTCCCTAGGACGTCGCTCAACACACTCCGGGTATGTTCGCCGAGCCGGGGCGGCGGGCCGACCCCGATCGGCTTCGCGTGGTCGAATCGGGGCGCGCTGGCCACGGTTCGGACGTTCCCGGCGGTGGGGTGCTCGTGTTCCAGAATGGAACCGCGCGCCGCGAGCTGCGGGTGCTCGAGCGCCTGGCTCACCTCCAGGACGGGGCCGCCGGGGAGGGCCTTTTCGCGGAGGGCTTCGTCCCACTCGCCTCGCGTCCGCTCCAAGAAGATCGGGTCGAGGATCGCCATGAGCGCTTCGCGGTTCTCGACGCGGGCGCGGTTGGTCGTGAAGCGTTCGTCCTGCGCGAGCTCGGCGCGCCCCATCAACGCGGCGAGGCGTTCGAACTGCGCGTCGTTGCCGATCGCGAGCGCGTAGCGGCCGTCCTTCGTCTGCACCGTTTCGTACGGGCAGATCGACGGGTGTGCGTTGCCCATGCGCGCCGGGTTCTCGTTCGTCGCGAAGTAGATGCCGGCCTGGTACGTGAGCAGCGAGGCGATCGCGTCCTGCATCGAGATCTCGACGTGCCGTCCCACGCCGGTCGTCGCGCGTTCGAAGAGCGCGGCGAGGATGCCCTGCGCGGCGTACAGCCCCGCGACCATGTCGGAGATCGCGACGCCGACCTTCGTAGGCCCACCCTCCGGTTCGCCGGTGAGCGCCATGAGGCCGGTGACCGCCTGCAACACGGCGTCGTAGCCGGGCAGGCCTTCGTAGTCGGGATCGCCGCGGGTGCCGTAGCCGCTGATCGAGCAGGTGATGATCGACGGTTTCTTCTCGCGCAGCGTCTCGGCGCCGAGGCCGAGGCGCGCTGCGGTGCCGGGGCGGAAGTTCTCGATGACGACGTCGCAGGACATCGCGAGATCGAGGACGAGCTGCTGACCGGCTTCGCTCTTGAGGTCGACGGCGACGCTCCGTTTCCCGCGGTTGATGCTCATGAAGTACGTCGACTCGCCGTTCACGAACGGCGGTCCGAAGCGTCGGGTGTCGTCGCCCTGTTTGGGGTGCTCGATCTTGATGACCTCGGCGCCGAGATCGATGAGCTGCTGGGTGGCGAACGGGCCGGAGAGCACGCGTGACAGATCGAGGATCTTCACGCCGGACAGAGGTGCGATCATGGTCGCGCTGGCGGTAACACATCGGGCCTCAAAAGGGCGCAACGTCGCGATCTGATCCGGCTTTTCGCTGCGCTGGATCACCAACGTTTTCGATGGGTTGACTCGATCGATCGCCGTGCTACGTTCATCGCGGTGGCTCGGGTTCGCTGCAGCGTCTGCGATACGCAGTTCACCCCGCGCTTCTCCTACCAGCGCGACCAGGATCGGTTCTTCTGCTCGCTCGCATGCCGCACGCCCGAGCTCGAGGCGTCGAAGCCGAAGACGTGCAGCCACTGCGGCAACACCTTCGAAGTCCGGTTCGCCTACCAGGTGATCGCGAAGCGCGACGAACGTCGCTTGGTTTGCTCGGAGCTGTGCCGCGCCGCCGCGCTCGCCGAAGTGCAGCGCGCGACGAAGCGGACACGTGTCCTCGCGGTGCTCAACCAGAAGGGCGGAACCGGCAAGACGACGACGAGTGTGTCGGTGGCGGCCGGGCTCGCGCGTCGCGGGCGGCGGGTGTTGTTGGTCGACCTCGACGCGCAGGCGAACTCCGGCATCTCGCTCGGCGTTCGCTCGGACACCACGCTCTACCACGTGCTCGCCGAGGACCGGCCGGTGCGCGAGGCGATCGTCGCGGCGCGGCGCGATCTGGACCTGCTCGCTTCGGATCAATCGCTCGCGGTGGCGGAGCTGTCGTTGGTGGAGTCGAAGGATCGCGCGGAGCGTCTGCGCCGAGCGTTGCGCCCGGTGATGGGTGCGTACGACGACATCATCCTCGACTGCGCGCCGTCGCTCTCCATCCTCAACCAGAACGCGCTGTACGCGGCGAGTGAAGTGCTGGTGCCGGTGTCGTGTGACTACCTCGCGCTCGTCGGCGTGAAGCAGATCCTCCGCACGCTGCACCACGTGGAGAACGCGCTGCTGCACCCGGTGTTGATCGCGGGGGTGCTCCCCACGTTCTTCGACAGCCGCAACCGCATCTCGCGGCAGGTCGTGGAGGCGCTGAACGGGCACTTCGGTGCGTTGGTACTCCCGCCGGTGCGGGTGAACGCGCGGCTGAAGGAAGCGCCGAGCCACAAGAAGACGATCTTCGAGTACGCGCCGGACAGCCACGGCGCGCGCGACTACACGGCGGTGGTGGATCACCTCGTCGGCGGTCGCGCGCCGGTGGAGGCGCCGAAGGTGGCGGAGGTCGCTTCGCATGGCTGACCGCCCCCGCGGTCTCGGTGAGGATCCGCTGAGCGCGGACGAGCTGCTCGACCAGAGCTTCTTCCGCGAGGAGCGCGACGCGCCGAAGAAGAAGACGAAGGCGAAGCCCGAAGCGAAGAAGAAGCCGACGCACTACAAGGTCGTCTCGATCAGCCTGTACACCGAGGACATCGAACGCCTCGAGGCGCTCGTCGAAGAGCTCAAGCGCCGCGGTCACCGACGCGCGAACAAATCCCAGCTGATCCGGTTCGCGCTGGACACGGTGAACATCGACGATCTACCGCGCGGCTACTGATGCGCGTCAGCGTCGTCATCCCCGCGCTCGACGAAGAGGGCGCGATCGGGCACGTGGTGCGCGAGCTGCTGGAGGTCGGGGGCCTCGAGCGGGTGGTCGTCGCGGACAACGGGAGCACGGATCGAACGGCCGCGGTCGCACGCGAGGCGGGCGCGGACGTCGTCGCGGCGCCGAAGCGCGGCTACGGCGCGGCGTGCCTCGCGGGCATCGACTACCTGCGCCGGCACGCGGACGGGCCGCCGGACATCGTGGTGTTCGTGGACGGCGACGGGTCGAACGTCGCGGCGGAGCTCCCGGCCTTGGTCGAGCCGATCGAGAGCGGGGTGTGTGTGATGACGATCGGGGCGCGGCGGAGGCTCGCGGACGCCGGGTCGCTCACGGCGCCGCAGCGGTTCGGGAATGCGTTGGCCACGTTCCTGATGCGACATATGTATGGGACGACGTTCACGGATCTGGGGCCGTTCCGCGCGGTGTCCTGGGCGGCGCTGGAGCAGCTCGGGATGGAAGACGAGAACTACGGCTGGACGGTCGAGATGCAGGTGAAGGCGGCGAAGCAGGGCGTGCCGGTGCGCGAGGTCGACGTGCACAACCGCTCGCGTATCGCCGGGAAGTCGAAGGTCGCGGGGACGGTGCGGGGCGTGGTCGGCGCGGGGTACAAGATCCTCTACACGATCTACAAGTACCGCTGAGGGAGGCTCGGATGCCGAAGAAGATCGATCCGCTCGAGAAGGTGCGCGAGATCATCGCGTCGTTCCCGGAGACGCACGAGAAGCTGTCGCACGGGGCGCCGACGTTCTGGGGCGGCAAGAAGACGTTTGCGACGTTTCACGGCGGGCAGTACGACGACGGGGTGCCTGCGATGTGGATCAAGGCGCCAGAGGGGGCGCAGGAGGCGTTGATCGCGGCCGACCCCGACCGCTTCTACCGGCCGAAGTACGTCGGTCCGAGCGGGTGGGTGGCGTATCGGTTGGTGAAGCCGGATTACGGGGAGCTGCGGTCGCTCTTGGTGCAGGGTTACAAGCTGGTCGCGCCGAAGCGTGCGATCAAGAAGCTCGAAGGCGATTGAGATCACGTCCCTCGGACGAGGATGGGGCTGTGGCGTCCCCGACGCGTGTCGGGGACTCGACGGAAGGTGCCGTCGAAGTCGAGCTCGCCGCGCTGGGTGCGGTGGCGGCGCCAGAGCACGCCAGCGACCACGAACAAGCCACCCGGGGCGAAGAGGGCCACGAGGAGGAGGACGACGCGGAGGACCGGCACGAGCATGTCCGGATTCGTCGCAGGTTTCGTGCCGCAGCTGCGGGGTCACCTTTTGTCGATTTCGGGCCGGCGGGGTGTCGAAGATCCTGTCAGGTGTGTCCAGGTGTCGCGTTTCTTCGTCACAGTGGGGCGTTTGCGCAGTTGTAAAACACCAGTCCAGACGCGGACCTAACCCGACCGATCGTCAGGCGCCCAGGGGACCGTGTAAGGTTTCAGTAATCTACAAGTCCGCGGGTGTCCCCGATAAGTCAGTGTAGCTGCATGGTCCACAACGTCCCCCAAGCTCCGAACGAAACGGATCTGATCGAGGCCGCCGAAGAAGAGGCGGCCAAGACCAGCGCGCTGCAGCTCCGCGTCGTCGACGGGCCGGACTACGGGATCACGCAGTCGCTCGACGAGGTGGTCGTCGTCGGCTCGTCGCCGGACGAGGCGGACCTCGTGCTGAACGACCCGACGGTGTCGCGTCGTCACGCGGAGCTCATCCCCGGGCCGCGCGGAGTGGAGGTCCGAGACCTCGACTCGAAGAACGGCATCTACCAGTCCGGCGTTCGGATCGTGCACGGACACCTGACCGTCGGTGCGGAGATTGTGATCGGGCGTACGTTACTGCGCATCGACGGGCCCGACGTGTTGTCCGGACCGTCGCGCATGGAGAGCCGCTCGGCGCTCCACGGCAACAGCAGCGCGACACGTCGGCTGCGCGCGGAGATCGCGCGGGCGGGGCGGGTGCGGTTGCCGGCGTTGATCGAGGGCGAGCGCGGGACGGGGCGCGTGCGTGTGGCGCGCGCGATTCACGAGGCGAGCATTCACAAGGGCGACAGCTTCGTGGTGTTGCCGGCGTCCTCGATCGACCACGCGGGGATCAGCTCGCGCATCGGGCAGCTGCAGGGGACGGTGTTGCTCGCGGAGATCGATCAAATCTCCGAGGACGGGCGCAAGGCGCTCTTGTCGGAGCTGGAGGACGATCGCATCAGCGTGCGGCTGTTGGTGTCGACGACGTCGGCGGAGCGTTCGTTCTGTCACGACCGCGTCGCCGAGGAGCTGGGGCGCCGCCTGACCCGCGTCGTCGTGAACGTCCCGCCGCTGCGCGAACGCGCGAGCGACCTGCCGTCGCTGGTGACGGTGATGCTCGCGGAGCTCGGCCACCCGAACCTGCGCCTCGGCCCGGAGGACCTCGGCCAGATGCAGGCGCACGCGTGGCCCGAGAACCTGCGCGAGCTGAAGACCTTCCTCATCCGCCTAATCGAGCGCGAGCGCACCGCGGAGCGGTCGCCGCCCCCGCGCCGCGGGACCGAGACGATCGTCGGCGCGGACCTCCCGTACAAAGAGGCGCGCGCGCGGATGATCCAGGCCTTCGAACGCGAGTACGCGGTGGCGCTCCTAGAGCGCACCGGCGGCAACGTGAGCCGCGCCGCGCGCATGGCGGGGATCGATCGGGTGTACCTGCACCGGTTGATCAAGAAGTACGGGATCAACGACTCCGACAACTGAACGCGTCAGGCGCTGATGCGGCGCAGGCCGCCTTCGCCGGCGAGGAAGCGCACGCTCGTCTCCAGCACCATCGGGTCGCGCAGGATCCGGTGGTGGCCGAGGCCCGCGGTGGCGATCAGGCGGGCGCGATCCCACGAGGCGGCGAGGTGCTCGGCCTCCGAGAAGTGCACGAAGCGATCGTCGACGTCGTGGAGGATCAGCGACTCGGGGGTGTTCTCGGTGAGCGCCTGCGCGTCGAACTTCTCCCAGACGTCGTCTCCGAACTTCGCTTCGAGGTTGCCGCGGAAGTGGGCTTCGATCGCGTCGTTCATGGCGAGCTCGCGCGCGAAGCGTGACGTGACGCGATCGAAGCGCGACGGGCCGCCGATCAGGACGGCGCGCTCGACCTCGAAGCCCTGCGCGATCGCGAGCGCGACCGACGGGACGCCCATCGAGTGTGCGATCACCGCGTCGAACGGGCCGTGCAGCTCGGCGACGCGCTGGATCGCGCGGCTGAAACCGAACAGCGTCGCGCGCTGGCCGCTGGAGCGACCGTGCGCGGGAGCGTCGAACGCGACGACGCGGTAACCGGCGGTGCGGAGCGGATCGACGAACGCGCCGAGCTGCGCGCCGCGGCCCTCCCAGCCGTGGACCAGGAGCACGTTGCCGCGCTCGCGCGGTTGCTCCCACGGGAACAGGCCGCCGTAGGGCCACGCGTACACCGCGATGCGGCCGCGCTCGGTCTCGATCCACTCGAGGTCTGAGCCGACCAACCACTGCGCGTCGCGCGGCGAGACCGGGTGGCGGCGCGGGGAGAAGTACAGGCGCGTCGCCCAGTCGGCGAGCGCCTCCGGGGCCCACGGGCCGAACCACTTGAAGGCGGTGCGGACCGCCCGCAGCGCCAGCGGCGCGCGGGGGGAGGGCCGGGCGGGCTCCTCGATCGGGATGCGCGGAAGCGTGGGAATCGCGTGAACCATGGTTCCTCCTTACTTACGAATCGGTAAGCTCTCGGGCTCGACGCCGACGAGGCGCCAGAGCTGGCCTTCGGCCTGGTCGAAGAGCGGGGGCCCGAGGATTCGGGCGGACTGCAGGGCGCCCTGCAGGGTGGCGGCGATGACCACGGCCATCGCGTCGGGGGGGCCGGCAAAGCTCAGCTCGCCGGACTCGCGGCCCGTCGTGAGCACGTCCAGGAGCCAGTCGTAGACCTCCTGGACCATCTCGGAGACCGCCTGGCGGACCTCGTCGGGGACCGCGAACAGCTCGGCCTGGAGCACGCCGGCCGGGCACACCCGCGAGCCGCGCTCCTGCCAGCGGCGGTGGATCGCGAAGTAACCGGCGAGCTGCTCGGTGGCCGGGAGGCCCGCGGCGTCCTCCATCCAGAGCCGGTAACGGGTGCGGAAGCGGTTCACGAGCGCCACCCCGAGGTCCGCCTTGGACGGGAAGTGGTAGTGCACCGCCGCGGTTTTGATCCCCAGCTCCTTGGCGATGTGGCCGTAGGAGAAGCCGTTGAAGCCGTTGAGCTGCAACAGCCGCGACGCGGTCCGGAGGATCTCCTCCCGCGTGTCTGTCTTCGTGGCCATCATCGACTGCTGACGTTACTTACTAGTTAGTAAGTTGTCGAGTGGCCGAAACGAAAAAAGGCTGCTACGCCCCGAAGCGGTCCATTCATGGCCGTATTGAGGTGGATCGCGCAGCGTGGGCTGCGCGTGACGATGTTCATCGCGCTGGTGGCGGTCGTGTACCACATCGCCAACGAGCTCCGCGTCTTCTCCGGGCGACCCCCGAACTTCCTACAGCGGCTCGAGCTCCTCGGCGTCGACGTGAAGTTCGCCGCGCGCGGGCAGCGAGAACCGGACGCCTGGCGCGTCGCGATCGCCGCGCTCGACGAGAAGTCGATCGCGCGCTTCGGGCCCCCGCCCTGGTCGCGCACCGTGCACGCCGATCTCGTCAACCGCCTCACCGAGGCCGGCGTCGGCTCGGTCGCGTTCGACATGACGTTCGAGCAGCCGCAGGTCGACGACGGGCAGGTCGCGATCCAAAAGCTCGTCGAAGAGGCGAAGGTCACGGGCCTGAAGGGGGCGTCGAAGACCCTCGAAGACAACGCGCTCGCGCTCGAGCGCGCGCAACGTGACTTGCGCAAGCTCCGACGCTCCGCACCCGCGCGCCGCATCGCCGATCGTCTCGACAAACCGATCGCCAAGGACCGCGAGGTCCGCCACGCGATCGAACGCTTCAGCACCACACTCGAAGGGCAGATCTCCGACGCCAACCCCGATCGCGACTTCGCGAAGGCGATCGCCAAGAGTGGGCGCGTCGTCCTCGGCGTCGTCAACTACTCCAAGACCGAAGCGGAGCTCCTCGAACGCAGCCCGGAGGATCACGACCGCGCCCTCCACGTCGTGCGCACCTCCACGATCAACGAGCTGATCGAGTCCGGCGACGGCGTCGGACAGATCTACGAAGCCGGCGACCTCTTCGACCGCGGCGTCTACCGCAAGTACTTCGGCGTCCTCGCGCCGACCGACGTCCTCGCGAAGGCAACGCCACACTTCGCCACCATCAACGCGTCGCCGGACGAGGACGGCGTCAACCGTCGCATCCCGCTCGTCAGCACCGTAAAGGGGAGCGGTTGGGTGCTCCCGACGCTCGCGCTGAAGGCCGTGCAGGTCGCCGTCGACGCGCCGATCGAGCTCGTCTCCACCCCCGAAGACCTCTCCCCTCAGGCCGTGCGCGTCGGTGATCTCGTCATCGACACCGAGCTCGCCGCCACGACTTCGCTCGACTGGTACGGGCGCTTCGCGGCGGAGCAGATGCCGATCTACTCCATCTCCGACATCGTCGACGGCAAGGTCCCCGCCGCCCAGCTGAAGGATCGCGTCGTCTTCGTCGCGGCCACCGCGATCGGCACGCACGACCAACGTGTCACGCCGCTCGAGCGCGCGGTCCCCGGGGTCTACATCCACGCGACGCTCGCGCAGAACATCCTCGACGGCCGCCACCTCGCGCGCCCGCTGCACGCGATCGCGATCGAGATCGCGCTGTTCCTCCTCATTGGCCTGATCACCGGCCTGGTGATGACGCGCTTCCAAGTGATCGGGCAGGTCG
Organism: Deltaproteobacteria bacterium; assembly: GCA_040218735.1. Classification (GTDB taxonomy): domain Bacteria; phylum Myxococcota; class Kuafuiibacteriia; order Kuafuiibacteriales; family Kuafuiibacteriaceae; genus JAUHYN01. Next base: position 225,795 of record JAVJQW010000012.1, on the reverse strand, counting down.
TCACGGCGTTCGTGCTCGCCGCGTTCTGGATCGTCGCCGACCAGCTCGTCTTCTTCCGGGAGGGGGTGCTCGTGTACACGGTGCTCCCGGTCCTCCTCATCTTCGTCACGATGTTGGCCGTCGCGATGTGGAGCTTCTTCGTCGAGCAACGCGAGCGCCGCAAGACGAAGCAGGCCTTCGGACGTTACCTCGCGCCGCGCGTGATGGAGCACGTCCTCGGCAACCCGGAGGTGTACCTCAAGCTCGGCGGCAACCGTTACGAAGCGACCGTCCTGTTCTCCGACATCCGCGGCTTCACCACGATCTCCGAGCAGCTCACGCCCGAGGAGCTCGGCAAGCTCCTCAACGAGTACATGACGCCAATGACGGACATCGTCTTCGAGTTCGAGGGCACGCTCGACAAGTACATCGGCGACGCGGTGATGGCGTTCTGGGGCGCGCCGATCGAACAGTCCAACCACGCGCTGCTCGCGTGCAAGGCGTCGCTGCAGATGCTGAAGGTCGTCGAACAACTCAACGAGCGCTTCCTCGAAGAGGGCCTCCCGCACATCGCGATCGGCATCGGTCTTTCGAGCGGGCCGATGACGATCGGCAACATGGGCAGCGCGGATCACTTCGCGTACACGGCGCTCGGCGATCGCGTGAACCTGGGCGCGCGCCTCGAAGGGCAGACGAAGGAGTACGGCGTCGAGATCCTGATCTCCGAGGACACCAAGGCCCTCGTCGAGGCCGACATGCTCTGCCGCGAGCTCGGCTCGCTCCGCGTGAAGGGCAAGTTCGAACCGGTGCGCATCTTCGAGCTCGTCGGCGCGAAACGCGACACCGCCGCGCGCCTCCCGTTCGTCACCGCGTTCCACGAAGGCCTCGCCGCCTTCCGCGAGCAGCAGTGGGACGACGCCATCGCGTCCTTCACCCGCGCCCGCGCGCTCTCGGGCATCGACGGCGACAAGGCCTCGGACCTCTACATCGCGTGGTGCATGGAGTACCAAGCCGACCCGCCGCCGCCGGACTGGGACGGCGTCCGCATCGCGACGTCGAAGTGACTTGCCAAAACCCCGGTGCTCGTTGGAACACCGTCCCCCGTGACGTGGTTCAAGCGAATGGCGGCCCCCAAGGTGAAGGAGGAGACCAAGGCCTCCGTCCCGACCGGGTTGTGGCGCCTGTGCGACGACTGCGGCACCTCCTCCCTCGCGGAGGACGTCGCCGCCGCGCTCGGGACGTGCCCCTCTTGCGGCAAACACTTCCGCATCAACGCGCGCACGCGCCTGATGCAGCTGCTCGACTCCGACTCGATCACCGAGATCGCACCGGACCTCGCGCCCGCCGATCCGCTCGGCTTCGCGGACAGCAAGAACTACCTCGACCGCGTGAAGTCCGCGCGCAAGAGCAGCGGTGAGGCCGAGGCGTTCGTCCTCGCGACCGGCCGCCTGAAGGGCCGCAAGGTCGTCGCCGGATCCTTCGAGTTCAAGTTCATGGGCGGCTCGATGGGGAGCGTCGTCGGCGAGAAGGTGACGCTCGCGTTCGAGATCGGCCTCGAGGAGCGCTGCCCGGTCGTCGTCTTCTCCTCGTCCGGCGGCGCGCGCATGCAGGAGGGCATCCTGTCGCTGATGCAGATGGCGAAGACGTCCGCCGCGATCAGCCGCTTCCGCGAGACGAAGATGCCGTACATCAGCGTGCTCACCGACCCGACCACCGGCGGCGTCGCGGCGAGCTTCGCGCTCCTCGGGGACGTGATCGTCGCGGAGCCGAACGCGCTCGTCGGGTTCGCCGGGCCGCGCGTCATCGAGCAGACGATCCGCCAGACCTTGCCGGACGGCTTCCAGCGCTCCGAGTTCCTCCTCGAGCACGGCGTGATCGACATGATCGTCAGCCGCCGCGATCTGCGAGATCGACTCTCGCAAGTCATCGAGATGCTCGTGTCATGACCACCGGCCCCGGGCACCCGACCGGCCGCGCGGGCGGCGTCATGGACGGTCCCGGCGTCGCTCCGGCGAAGACGAGCGCGCGCTACCGCGCGATGGTCGAACGCCTCTTCCACCTCTCTCGCGGCGGCACGAAGCTCGGCCTCGAACCCGTCGCGCGCGGTCTGGCCGCCATCGGCCACCCCGAGCTCGCGTTCCCGGCGATTCACATCGCGGGGTCGAACGGGAAGGGGTCCACGTCGGCGTTCCTCGCAACGATCCTCGCCGCGCACGGCTACAAGGTCGGGCTCTACACCTCGCCGCACCTCGTCTCGTTCACCGAGCGCGTCCGCGTCCTCGAAGGCGACCTCGACGCCGACATCGAGCCCGAAGCGCTCGCCGACGCGGTCGACGCCGTCGAGGCCGCCATCCCCGGCTTCGAAGGGCTGTCGTTCTTCGAGGTCACCACGCTCGCCGCGATGCTCGCGTTCGAGCGGATGAACATCGACGTCGCCGTCGTCGAAGCCGGCCTCGGCGCCCGCCTCGACGCGACCCGCCTCGTCGACGCCTCCGTCGCCGTGCTCACCGACCTCTGCCTCGAACACACCGAGTTCCTCGGCGACACGATCGAGGACATCGCACGCGAGGAGGGCGCCGTGATCCGGCCCGACCGTCCCCTCGTCATGGCCGACGGCCCGCCCGCCGCGATGGCCGTGGTGGACGCCATGGCCGCGCAGGCCCGCGCGCCCGTCCACCGGATCGGCGACGACATCGACATCGTCGAGACACCGACCGGCTTCGACCTCGACCTCGGCACCCGCGAGCTCACCGACGTGACCCTCGCGCTCCCGGGACCCCACCAACGCCGCAACGCGCTCCTCGCCGCGAAGGCCGCGATCCTGTACGCCCCACAGATCTCGGACGCGACGCTGCACGCGGGCCTGCGGAGCGCCTACTGGCCCGGCCGGATGCAGTGGCTCGACCTCGACCCGCCCGTCCTCCTCGACGGCGCCCACAACGCCCAGGGCGCCCAGATCCTCGCCGCGGCCCTCGCCGCCGAGCCGGAGCGGTTCGGGCGCCCGTCCCACCTGGTCTTCGGCGTGTTCGCGGACAAGGACGTCGACGCGATGTTCACGGCGCTCGCCCCCCACGCGGCTTCGATCGTGTTCACCCGGCCGTCGTCCCCGCGCGCCCGCGACCCGAAGGCGCTCGCCGCCGCCTGGCCGGGGGTCGCCGAGACCTCCGACCTCGTCGCCGACGCGTTCGCCGGGGCGGCCGCACGGGCCCGCGCCGACGGGGGCCAGGTCGTGGTCTGCGGGTCGCTGTATCTGATTGGTGACGTGCTCGGAATGCTCAATGTCCCAAACTTGCGGCGTTTTTCAGCGCGGTGATACGCTGCCCGCATGCGCCGGTTTCCGACCTGGATCGCGTCGTGGGGGGTCGTCTGCCTCCTCCTCCCCACGTCCGCGCACGCCGAGAAGAAGAAAGAAGAGCTGTCGTCCCTGAAGGCGATCGCCGTCGACACGAAGACGGATGACATCACCGTCGCGCTCGACGGCTCACGCGCGCCGGACTTCACGTCGTTCACCATGTCGGAGCCGTTCCGCGTGGTCGTCGACTGGGCCGGCAGCAAGCTCGACGGGGTGAAGGCGGAGCGGTCGTTCGATCGCGGCCTCGTCCGGCGCGTGACCACTCAGCAGTTCGACTCGGAGGCCGAGAAGATCAGCCGCGTCGTCATCGAGCTCGCGCAGAAGACCGCGTACCGGGTGGAGGCCGACGGCACGCGCGTCATCGTCCACTTCGTCCCCGTCGCCACGCCCATACCGGAGCCGGCGCCCGAGCCGGTCATCGAGCCGGAGCCGGTGAAGGAGGAGAAGGTCGCCGCGTACGTGCCCGAGGGGCCGCTCACGGAGCCGGACGTCCCCGTGCCGACCGAAGCGCCGAAGATCGTCGCGAAGGCCGAGCCCAAGCCGAAGGCCGCGCCGAAGCCTGCGCCCGTCGTGGCGAAGGCCCCCGCGCCGAAGCCCGCGCCCGTCGCGAAGAAGGCGCCCGAGCCTGCGCCGGTCGTCGCCGTGGCGCCGAAGAAGATCGAGAAGAAGCCGGAGCCGGTGCCCGCGCCCAAGAAACCCGCGCCGGTGGATCCGGTCGCGGCGGTCATCGCGCCGGACGCCCCCGCGGTGCCGGCCGACGCGCCGCTCACCGAGCCGGTGATGGAAGAGCCGAAGCCCGCGCCGGTGAAGAAAGAGGAGCCGGTGCGCCTCGCGAAGTTCGTCCCGAGCGAGCCGGAGCCGAGCGAGCCGAAGCCGGTCGAGACCAAGCCGGTGCCGACGCCGAAGGTCGAGGCGCCGCCCGCCGCGAAGCCGACGCCGCCGCAGCCGCAGCGCACGCAGCAGCTCGCCGCGAAGCCGGACCTGGACCGTCAGTGGTCGCCGCCCGCCGTCGCGCCGCCGAAGCGCACGCTGCCCGTCGTGAAGCTCGCGCAGGCCGACACCCTGGAGCCCACGCGCACGACGCCGGCGGACCCGGACACGCCGACGATGGAAGAGCGCCCGGCGACCAACTTCCAGCCGTCGTCGTCGTCGGACGGCGCCGACCCGATGGACTTCGATCCTGGGCCTCGCGTGCTCACGTACATCGGCTTCAGGCAGATGGCGGACGTGTCGCGCGTGTTCGTGCGCGTCGATGGCAAGGCGAAGTTCCGCAAGCTCGAAGAGGGCACGCGGTTCTCGCTGGAGCTGGTCGACACCTCGGTGAACGTGAAGAACAACGAGCGCCCGCTCGACACCACGTACTTCAACAGCCCGGTCACCAAGATCAAGGCGACCTCGGTCGGCGGCAACACCCGCATCGACGTCGACCTCCGCGAGCTGGTGCCTCACCGCATCAAGCGGATCGGCACCACGCTGGCGATCGACTTCACGCGGCGCTGAACGAGCGCCCTTCCTTCAGACAATCGACGAGCGCTCGGTAGGTCTCTTCGACCGACGAGCGATCGACCGCGTCCACGATGCGGCGGGCGAGGGTGCCTTCCTTCGTGATGACCTCGATGGGTTTTGTCATCGTGTTCGTCTCGGTCGCGAGCTGATGCCACAGCTCGCGAGCCTTCAGCGGCGTCTTCGTGTCGACGCCGAGCGCGCGACACAGCTCGACGTCGTCGAGGACGGCGCCGTCGGCCTGCTCGACGCAGAGGTCGAACGTCTTCCGCAGCCGCGTCGAGTCGAAGGCGCGGAGCGTCGGCTGGTCGGCGTCGACGAGGCGCTTCAGCACCGCGCTCACCGTCGCCGCGATCGCGAGGTCCGCGACCGGGTGCTCCTGCACGTCCATCACGCGAATCTCGATCGCGTTGCGGTCGAAGCGCACGATGGCGCCGCGGGCGTTGAGCCACTCGTGCTGCAAGATGCCTTTCGGATCGTGCGGGGCGATGGCGCGGTAGAGCGGCTGGAACACCTGCGCGTCGTACTCGGCGGCGGTGAAGGCCGGCTCCGGGATGACCTGACCGGACACCTCGGGGACGCGCTTCGCGTTGTACTTGTAGACCTCCAGCCGTGCGTCGAGCGACGGCTGGCGGCGGCCACCGTAGATCGGCGACGACGCACACAGCGCGGGGAGCACCGGGAGGATGACGCGGATGGCGGCGTGCAGGCGGCCCAGCTCGTCGTCGTCCGCGAAGGGGAGGTTCAGGTGCATGCTCTGCAGGTTCGACCAGCCGTGTCCGCGGCAGTCGAAGATGCGATCGAAGGCGTCGTAGATCTCACTCGCCTCGTGCGGCCACTTGGAGAACTCCGTGTCGGGATCCATCGTCGGGTGCATCCCGGTGCCGAGGAGCGTCGCGTTGAGGGGCGCGAGGCGATCGAGCACGCGATGGAGGCTCTCGGCGAAGTGCTGGCCCCAACCTTCGAGGGTCGGCGTGGGCTGCGCGCACTTCAGCTCGATGACGTGGAGCGCGAGCTCGTTCGACCAACCGACCACGCCGTCCTCGATCTCCGACGTGATCTCTCCGTCCTCGATCAACACCTGGTCCGCGATCGGGCGGACCGCGAGGGAGTCGCGATCCACGATCATGTACTCGAGCTCGACGCCGTAGGCTTCGAATAGTTTGAAGGGGGTGCTCATGACGCCTCCGTGACCGGGCCCTTCTTCTCGGTGATGCGACGGACGAACACGTCGACGAGCTTCTCGTAGAGCGCGTCGTCCAACACCTGATCTTCGACGCCCGCGTCGAGGTTCGGGTTGTCGTTCACCTCGATCACGTACGGCTTGCCGTCGATCTCCTTCACGTCGACGCCGTACAGGCCGTCGCCGATCAGCTTCGTCGCCGTGACGGCGGCGTGCACCACCGCGGCGGGGGCGGCCTCGATCGGCACCGTCTCGTGCTCGCCTTCGGAGACCCCGCGGCCGTCGCGTTTGATGATCTGCCAGTGGTTCTTCGCCATGAAGTACCGGCACGCGAACAGCGGCGCGCCGTCGAGGACGCCGATGCGCCAGTCGTACTCCGTGGGGCGGAACGGCTGCGCGAGGATCAGCTCCGAGTCCTCGAGCAACGACTCCGCCGCGGCTTCGAACTTGTCGCGCTCCATCACCTTGAGGCTCCCCACCGAGAACGAGCCGTCGGGTTTCTTGAGCACGAGCGGGTACGCGAGCTCCGCGGCGGCCTCGTCGATCTCGTCCTTCGCGATGATGCGCGTGGCGAGGTGCGGGACGTGGTTCCGCTCCAACAGCTCCGCCAGGTAGATCTTGTTCGAGCAGCGCAGGATCGACTCCGGGTCGTCGATGACCACGAGCCCCTCCGCCTCCCCCTTCCGCGCGAAGCGATAGGTGTGGTGGTTCACGGAGGTCGTCTCGCGGATGAACAGCGCGTCGAACTCCGCGATGCGGCGGTAGTCGGCGCGCACGATGCGCTCCACGTACAGACCGCGTTTCTCAGCGGCGCGCTCGAACCGCGCGAGCGCGCGGTCGTTGGAAGGCGCGTCGACCGCGTTCGGGTCGTGCAGGATCGCGAGGTCGTACCGGTACGACTTCAGCGCGCGCGAGCGCGAGCGACGATCGAAGTGGCGCGCCGCGTACTCCAGGACGTGCGCGCGCTGCTCGTCGGTGAGCTCCTTGGGTTTCACGAGCTCGATGCGACGGAGCACCCAGTCCTCGTCCTCGCGCGCGAAGTACGCGCGGAAGAGCGGGACGTCGAGCAGACGGAACAGCTTCTTCGTGAGGCGCGCGTGCGCCGGGTCCTCGGCTTCGCCGAAGAACGACAGCGCGGTCGCCTTCTCGTCCGTCACGCCCGCGAAGGCGCGACGCGTGAGTGACCCGAGGTCGTCGTCGACGCTCTCGAGGAAGCCGCGGCTCTTGATGTCCTGCGGTGCACCGACCGGCGGCGTGACGCGGTGACCGCGAGCGTTGGCGAGCAGCGACACGTAGTAGCCGATGCCCTGGTACGTGTGTTTGCCGCAGAGGTTGATGACCTTGAACGCGGTGTTCGAATCCGCGAAGCGCGGCTCGCGTAGATACGCGCGTGCCGCGACGAGCTCGACGCTCGTGGTTGTAGGCCAGTCCTGAGGACGGTCGACGACGACGATGTGTTGCATGAGGGCGGACTCCTTTTCAGTCCGCAGGCTCGATGATCACGAGGTTGGCATCGTAAGTGACGATGCCGAGACAAATGGCGCCGATGAGCCGCTCGACGGACACGACGTAGTGTCGGCCGCCGACCGGGTTGTCGGCGTAGGGGTCGGCGATGCTGACCTGGCCCTTGGCGTCGATGCCGGACAGCACGACGAAGTGGCCGACCGGACGACCGCCGACGTCGTCCGGTTTGTCGGTGTGGGGGTCTTCGCGGGGCGATCGGTAGAGGTACGTCGCGGAGAGCCCGGTGAGCACGGGGACGCTGCGCCCGAGGTGTCGTGCGACGACGCGCCCCGAGAGATCTTCGAACGCGACCTCACCGCCGATCTCGAGGAAGTCGAGGTACGGCTGGGTCGCGGCGAGGAGGCGCGGATCGTTCTTCGACTCCGCTTGCGCGCGCAGCTTCGCGGCGAGATCGACACCCGGGCCGAACCAGCTCGGATCGAAGACCTGCAGGTTGTACGTCACGATCGTCGCGCGGTAGCCGCGACGACGCGCGTGCGTCGCGAGGTGCACGCCGAGCGTGCCGCCGTCGGCGAGCTGTGGGATCTCTTCGAGCAGGCGATCCAGCGCGACGGGATCGTCCCAGTAATCGTAGATCGCGTGGAGGCAGGTGGCTCCGCAGGAGCGGTCGTCCGGCTGGGCCGGCATTTGTACCGTGAGGGATCGTCGCGTCATCGAGCGCGCTCGCCATCCTGCACGGTTGCCATGTCGAAGACGAGATCCTTCTGCACGCGCCCGATCGATTCCAGGAGGTCCACGCGGTCGGGCGCCCGGACCAGCGCGTAGCCGACGTCGGCGCCGACGCCGACGCGCGGGTCGACGACGTCGCCGGCGCGGATCTTCACCTTCAGCCGGATGACGTTCGGATCCGCCTCGACCGCCTTCTTGCCTCGCACCGCCTTCACCCGACCGGCGCCGGGGTGCAGGACGACGGCCGCCGCCCGGTAGGCCGCCGCCGCGGGGAACTCGAACGGGAGGTCCAGCTCGACCGCGACGAACGCCCGCCAGGCGTCGAAGTCGTAGGCGAGGCCCATCGCCTCCATGATGTAGCCGCCGGGCGGGCGCAGCGCGATCTCGCCGAACAGCGGCCCCTCGTCGGTCAGGTACAGCTCCAGGTGTGTGATGCCCCACTGAATCCTGAGGGCGTCGATGACCTTCGCGGACAGGGCGCGGCACCGCGCCTCCAGCTCGGGGGCGAGCTGCGCAGGCACCGCGTTCACGTGTTTCTTCTGCAGGTACTCGGTGACGTTCGCGAACCGGACCTGCCCGTCCACGACGAACGACTCGACGCTCACCTCTGGCGCGTCCACGAAGCGCTCCGCGATGCGGCGCTTGAGCGGGGAGCGCGCGGCCTCCTCCGACGTGTGGACGAGGTCCATCCCGCGGCCGCCGCTCGCCGTTCGGTCCTTCACGACCATCGGCGCGCCGAGCTCCTGGAACACGTCCGAGGAGGCGCGCGGGGTGTTGCCGTCCACGAAGGGGGTCATCGGGACACCGTGTTCGGTGAGCGCCTCCTTCATGAAGAGTTTGTCGTGGCAGCGCCGCACGGTGGTGTGTTTGGAGCGCCGGGCGCCGAGCTCTCGCCGTGCGTAGGACGCGGTGACGACCGACTCCTCGGAGCCGGCGATCACGTGGGTGAACGGTCCGTGCTCCAGGAGCGGGCGCGAGCGCGCGCGCACCGCCTCCGAGGTGGACGGGAAGGGCGCGACCTCCACGTGGACGCCCTTCGGTGGGTTCTTCAGCGGGGTCTTGTTCCAGACGGAGTATCTGATCCCCAGCTCGTCGAGCGCGCGGCCGATCCCCGCGCGCCAGCCGACGACGAGCACTCGACGGTCGGTCACGAAACACATCTTGCGGGCTCTAGCGCCGCCAGCCAAGCTCGGCGCCCAGATGGACGAGCTCGACCTCAGCGAATTCGAGACCCGCGTGAAGCTCCGGAACGTCCGGCACGAGGACTTCGACGCGATCGTGAAGATGCAGAAGGAGTGCTTCCCGAAGATGCTCCCGTGGTCGCGCGAGCAGTTCGAGAGCCAGCTGAAGATCTTCCCCCGCGGTCAGTTCTGCATCGAGGTGGACGGGGAGATCGCCGCGAGCTGCGCGAGCCTGGTCGTCGACGAGGCGGAGTACTCGGCCTGGGACGACTGGAAGTCCATCGCCGACAACGGGGCGATCCGGAACCACGACCCAGACGGGGACACGCTCTACGGCATCGAGATCCAGGTGTCGCCCAAGTTCCGCGGTATGAAGCTCGCGCGCCGGCTCTATGTCGCGCGCAAGGAGCTGTGCGTGCAGATGAACCTCGCGCGCATGATCGTGGGCGGGCGCATCCCGGGGTACGCGAAGGTGAAGGGCGAGATGAGCGCTCAGGTCTACGTCGAGAAGGTCATGAGCAAGGAGCTCTACGACCCGGTGCTCACCACGCAGATCGCGAACGGCTTCGTCCTCGAGCAGCTCGTCCCGGACTACATGCCCAGCGACGAGGACTCCGCCGGGTACGCCACGCAGCTCGTGTGGCCGAACCTCGAGTACCTACCGCCGCAGGCGCGACGCCGCCGTCGGGCGACGGAGCCCGTGCGCGTCGCGGCGGTGCAGTACGAGATGCGCCCGGTGAAGTCTTTCGACGACTTCGAGCAGCAGTGCCGCTTCTTCGTGGACGTCGCCTCCGAGGACAAGTCGGACTTCCTGCTGTTCCCGGAGCTGTTCACGCTGCAGCTGTTGTCCCTCGTCGACGCGCACCGACCCGGTCAGGCGGCGCGGGAGCTCGCGAACTTCACGCCGCAGTACCTGGAGCTGTTCACCGACCTCGCGATCAAACACGACCTCAACATCATCGGCGGCAGTCAGTTCACGGTGGAGGACGAGACGCTCTACAACGTCTCGTACCTGTTCCGGCGGGACGGCACGATCGGCAAGCAGTACAAGATCCACATCACGCCGAGCGAGGCGAAGTGGTGGGGGGTCGAGGGCGGCGACGTGGTCCAGGTGTTCGACACCGACCGCGGCAAGGTCGCGATCCTCATCTGCTACGACGTGGAGTTCCCCGAGCTGTGCCGGATCGCCACCGAGAAGGGGGCCAAGATCCTCTTCGTCCCGTTCAACACCGACGACCGCTACGGGTACCTGCGCGTGCGGCTCTGCGCCCAGGCCCGGTGCATCGAGAACCAGGTGTTCGCCGTCTCGGCGGGGTGCGTGGGGAATCTGCCGCTCGTCGAGAATGCGGACGTCCACTACGCCCAGTCCGGGATCTACACGCCGGCGGACATCCCGTTTGCGCGAGACGGGATCGCGGCGGAGACTGCGCCCAACTTCGAGACGGTGCTGATCCACGACCTCGACACGGAGCTCCTCCGTCGGGCACGTGCGACCGGCACCGTGACGAACCTGCGGGATCGGCGACGTGATCTGTACGGCGTGCGTTACATGGAGGACGGCGAAGAGAAGTCCTGCTGAGCGGGCGCGTCCGTGATCGCGCTGCTCGCGGTGGCCCTCGTCGCCGGTCAGGTCGGGACGTCCTCCGGCGCCGTGGGGCGCCTCGGCACTCGTCCGTTCTCCGTGGAGGCCGAGCGGCTGGAGACCTTCCCGAAGGAGCGCCGCTACCGCGCGGAGGGCGACGTCATCGTCCGGCGGGGCGACGCGACGCTGCTCGCCGACGTCGTGGTGTTCGACGAGCGCACCGGGATCGCGACCGCGGAGGGGAACGTCACGGCGATCGACGGCGTGTCCGTCCTGACCTGCAAGAAGGTCGAGATGAAGATCCCCGAGCTGGTCGGCGGGATCGAGCAAGGTGAGTTGCGCATCAAGTCCAAGTCGGGCGCGAAGGACGAGCTGATCATCGGAGCCGAGCGCATGGAACGGCTGACGCCCCACCGCTTCGAGATCGAAGGCGGGAGCTTCACGCCGTGTGACTGCGGTGAGGACGCCAACCCCACCTGGCGGATCGAGTCGTCCGAGGCGTCCGTGGATCTGCAGTCGGGCGCGTGGATGAAGAGCTCGCTGTTCTACGTCTACGAGGTCCCGGTGTTCTGGCTGCCGATCATGTACGTGCCGCTCGGCTCGCGCCGGACCGGGTTGCTCGCGCCGCGCCCGTCGAACACCCCGGTCACGGGGCCGTCGATTCGCCTGCCGTTCTTCATCGCGATGGGGCCGTCGTGGGACTCGACGATCGAGGCGATGTACATGTCGTCGCGTGGCCCCGGGCTCGGTCTCGAGCTGCGGTACACGCCGACCACCGACTCCGCCGGCACCTGGAACCTCACCAACGTACTCGACTTCGGAGACCCCGACGGGGAGGGCGGGTTCAGCAAGACGCGCTCCTTCGCGGACGGGGAGCCGTCGCCGCTGTTCCGCACCGGGCTGACGGGGCGGCACGTGACGCAGTTCGATCCGGTGAAGCTGCACATCGGCGTGGACGCGCTGACCGACCCGCGCTTCATCTCCGACTTCGGCGAGTCGTTCCTGCAGCGGCAGGTCGAGTGGACGCGCTCGCGCGCCACGGTCACCCACGCGTCCGACCTGTACCGAATCGCGGCGACGGCGCAGTGGCTCCAGGACCTGCGTTCGCGTCGGTACGCGGACCCGGACCAGCGCGAAACCTCGCTGTTCTCGAAGGACGTCCCCGGAGCGGGGGCGACGCGCCAGCGGGTGTTCGAGCTGCGCCTCGACGCCGTCCCCTACGCGCTGCCCACGCCGTTCCCGCTGATCGGCGACGCCGGATTCTCACTCGCCGCGTTCGGCGCTCGGTCGCGTTCGCTCACCCGGTTCGCGCGCGCCGACTTCCGCCCCGCGGTGAGCGCGCCGATCGACATCATGGGGTTGGTCGTCGAGCCCTACGTCGCGGCTCGGGTCACGGCGTGGGCGGGCTCCACGCGGGACGACTCGGTCGCGTCGAACCGCCAGGCGGTGCTCGCGGGCGGCCGGGTGTTCATGGAGCTGTCGCGCCTCTACGACGACGTCTTCCACGTGCTCCGCCCCAGCGTCGAGTACCGCGCCGTCCCGTGGGTGTCGCGGCGCGGCGACGACGTCTTCGAGACGTTCGACGAGATCGATCTGCTCGCGGAGGTCTCGCAAGCCAGGTTGCGGCTCCAGTCCGAGCTGTTGAGGAACCGCGACGGCCTCCGCCTCGCCGGCCTCGACGTCTGGTTCGGCGGTGACCTCGGTCTCCCCGGCGGCGGGAGCGCGGGCGCCTCGGAGGTCGTGGTCGAGCCCTCCGCCGCGATCGCTCCGGAAGGGTGGCCGGTGCGATTCGGCTTCGACGGTCTGCTCGCCTACGACCTCGACGGCCGCGGGCTCACCGAGCTGTTCGCGCGCGGCTCCGTGAACGTCCTCGAGGACTACGCGCTGACCGTCGCGTACGCCGAGCTCCCCGGCGACGGTCCGCCGCGGTACACGTTCATCGCGCCCGAGGAGCTGGTGCCCTCCCGCACGATCGATCGCACGGGTTACGTCGCGCTCGCCGACCTCGGGATGCGTACCGCCGAGGAGCGTCGTGACCTCGTGCCGTGGAGCGCGTTCCGCGGGTTGTCGTTGGGCACCCGCGTGCGGCCGATCGACGAGATCACCGTCGCGTTCGACATGACGTTGTCGTTCCTGGATCGCGTCGCGGCGTACGGGTCTACAGAGCCGCCGTCCGTGATTCGCAGCACGCGCACCATGGTTCGGGTGGACCTACCGTGTGACTGCTTCTCCGCCTGGGTGACCGCCGCGACCGCGCGCGACCGCGAGGGCTTCTCGTTCGATTTCGGTATCGATCTGGCGCGCCTCGGCTCGATCTCCAGCAACTGAACAGACCCATCGCGAGACGAGGTGTTCAGGTCGTGCCGTCGACCGCCGATGCCTCGCTACATGCGCAAAGTCGCCCTCGTCGCCGTCACCCTCGTCGCCTGTGCGGGCGCCGAGCGTGAGTCAGGACACGACGCCGCACCGACCGCCACCGCGCCGCTCACGGCCGACGGGTTCTGCGACGCCTACGCGGCGCACTGGTGCGACGCCAACGAGGCCTGCGCCTGCGTCGCCGACGCGGGGTGCGTCGCGCGCATGAAGAAGTCGTGTCAGGTGCAGCTGATGGACCCGAAGACCGAGGCGGCGCTCGAGGCCGAGGCGATGGTCTTCGACGGCGATCGTGCCCGCGCGTTCATCGACACGATCGACGCGACCGCGTGCGGCGACACCTTCGACACACTCGGTTGGTCGCAGCGTGATCTGCTCGACTTCGGCGGCGTCTTCTCGGGCACGAAGCAGCCCGGCGAGGTGTGTTCGATCCCGTTCTTCGCGGCCGGCCCGAACGAGTGCGACGGCGGCGTGTGTGTGGCGGCCGGCGACGGCTACCGCTGCGTCGCGGTCGCGGACCGCGGCGAGACCTGCGGGCTCAACACCCCGCGCGGCGAGGTTCGGTGCCTCGACCTCGACGCGCCCGTCGACAGCGCCCGCCTCGGCGGTGACCGGGTCTTCGGGCCCTGCGTCGAAGGGGTCTGCGCGGAGCCGCTCCGTGACGACATGCCCTGTGAAGCGGACGGCTGGTGCGCGAGCGGCCGCTGCGATCAGATCCGTCGCCCGACCCGCTACGTCGTCGCGCACCTCGACCTCGACCGCTTCGCGCGCCCCTCGGACGGCACGTTCGATCCCGCGGATGAGGACACGTTCCAGTACCGGCTCTGGGTCGACATCGTGGACCAGCACCAGGCCCCCCGCCGCATGGCCGTGTACATGTTCCGGCAGACTGAGACCGACTGGGGTTACTCGGCGATGGTCGACGGCGAGGTCGTCGCCCTCGGCGCGCTCGCGTTCGACGACGACGGCGCGCTCCAGATCGACTACGCGCTGACTGGCGGCGTGAGCTTCGAGGTCACTTCGGAGCTCGGCCCCATCGAGCTCGACTTCGGCGACAGCGTCGCCGAGGGCGGCACCGGCCTCGACGGGACCCGGCTCATGGACGACACGTTCGGTGTGCGTCGGCTCGCGGGCGACCAGGTCGTGAGCACGCCCTTCTGCGCGGCGCCCCTCCCGAACGGGTCCGCGTGTGCGTTCGACGGCGCGTGTGCGTCGGGCGCCTGCGGCGGCGAGGGGGATCGGAAGGTCTGCCTCGCCGCGGACCAGCCCATCGGGGCCGCGTGCGCGGCGGACGGTGACTGTGCTTCGCGGGTGTGTGTGGGCGGGAGCTGCGGCGCGGCCTGGTGCCGGTGAAGCCCAGACCGACGAGCCCAGACGCAAAAAGACCGGGTCGCCTCTGTGGGAAGGCGCCCGGTCTTCGTATCGAGGCTGGGGTTTTCGACTTACGCGGCGATGCGGCCCGAGAGGGCGGCGAGGGACGCGAAGTTCTGACGCGCGGCCGGGTTGCTGCCCGCGTTGGCGACGTTCATGTTGCGCTCGACGCCGGTGGTGACCTCACGGACGTGGTCCTGCTTGTCCGCGCGGACCGTCTCCATCTTGTCGCGGCGGAAGGCGGTCAGCTCACGCGCGTCCGCTTCCTGCTCGAGGAACTGGATGCGGCGGTTCGTGTCCGACCAGCTGATGCCGAGGCGCTCAGCGACGGAGCCACCGGTGCCGTTCCCGTCGAGGATGAAGTTTGCCGTCTGCGTTCCCGTGATATCCCACATAGTTATCTCCGCCTTGCATGAACGTTATCGGTGCCGGGCGCGAACCGTTGCTAGAAAAGTTCAGGCGCAGATCACGATTTTTGACGTTCGGATGTGGTTATCGTCCTACAAGGTGAGACGTTGTGCGGAAAAACGAAAAAAGCGCGCCCAGGCTCGGGGCCCGGACGCGCAACCTGCGGATGTCGCTCGGTTTTCGTGATCCGCGAATCTAGCCTCGGATCGGCTCGTTCGAGCGCAGCGTGGCGTACGTCTGCTGCGCCTCGGGGTCGAAGCCCGTCCCCGCGGACGACAGGTCCGGCTCGGCGCCGGTCGTCTCCGCGATCGCGCGGTCACGCTGCACCGCGTCACGCGCCTCGAGGCGGTCCGACGCGGCGACGTCCATGCGCTCGGCCTCGGCGGCCTTCAGCTGCTCCTTGATGCGGGGGTCGACGTGGTCCGCGAGGGCGTTGGCGACGTTGCCGTCCTGGAGGATGGTGCGTTCGAGCTCGGCGGCGCTGGCGAAACGAAGCATGAAAGTGTTATCGCACGAACGTTGGGCGCCGTGTACGCCGGTAAGCAGACAGTAAGATTACACGGACCCCGCCGTTGACGCAGCGCGCCTCCGCCCCCTAGAGAACGTGTCGACTGACTCGTCAATCAACGAGTCAAAGAGGGGCATCGCCATGGGCCGACCGGAGAAACGAACGCAGGCGGATGTCGCCGCGGACCGGAAGAAGCAGATCCTCAAAGCCGCCGTCGAAGTCTTCGCCGAGCGCGGCTTCCACCGCACCCGCGTCTCGGACATCGCCAAACAGGCCGGCGTCGCCTACGGCCTGATCTACCACTACTTCGACAGCAAGGACGACGTCCTCAACTCGGTGTTCGACGAGAACTGGAGCGTCTTCATGAAGGTGCTGCAGGACCTGCGCGACAACCCGGACATGGCGGCCGCCGACAAACTCTCGAGTGTCTCCGCGCTCCTCATCGACGCCCTGGAGGTCGCGCCGAGCATCATCCAGGTCATCATCCAGGAGATCTCGCGCTCCGACCGCTTCGTGCACTCCGAAAAGATCACCGCATTCACCGACGCCTTCGGCGTGGTCCACGCGATCATCGAGCAGGGCCAACAATCCGGCGAGCTCGACGCGACGCTCGATCCCCTGGTCGGCGCGTACACTTTCTTCGGCGCGCTCGAGACCGTGTGCACCGGCTTCATGCTCGGCGCGATTCAGTGCAACACGAAGGAAGAGACCGAGCGCGTCAAACACACCGTCAACCGCATCATGCTGAACGGCATGATCAAGGACCCTGCGAAGTGAGCTACGAGACGATCCTCTACGACAGCGCGGACCGCATCATCCGCATCACCCTCAACCGCCCCGAGAAGCGCAACGCGCTCAACGCGAAGATGCTCGAGGAGCTCACCGACGCCTTCACGCGCGCCGACGAAGACCAAGACGCGTGCGTCGTCGTTCTCCGCGGCGCCGGGGACAAGGCCTTCTGTGCGGGCGCGGACCTCGGCGGGATGGCCGGCGGCGACAGCTTCCTCGCGACGCACGAAGCCCGCGGCCTCTTCCCGGAGCTCTTCAAACGAATCCTGAACCTCAGCAAGCCGACGCTCTGCGCGGTCAACGGTCACTGCGTCGCCGGCGGCCTCGGCCTGATGCTCGCGTGTGACCTCGCGATCGCGAAGGCCGGCTCGAAGTTCGGCACACCCGAGATCAAACGCGGGCTGTTCCCGTTCATGATCAGCGCGCTGATCCTCCGCACCGTCCCCCGTCGTCAGGCGTGGGAGATGATGCTCATGGGCGAGGTCTTCCTCGCCGACAAAGCCGAGGCGATCGGCCTCGTGAACCAGGCCGTTCCGGAAGAGGCGTTCGACGAAGCCGTCGAAGCCGCCGCGAAGAAGCTCGCCGGCTACTCCCCCGCGGTGCTGCGCCTCGGGCGCCGCTCGCTCGTCCAGCAGGAGGGCATGCCGATCGACGGCGCGTTCGCCCACCTGCAGGGCCTCATCACCATCAACGCGATGCTCGAGGACGCCGCCGAAGGCGTCGCGGCGTTCTTCGAGAAGCGCGACCCGGTCTTCAAGGGCAAGTGACATGAGCCGACCCTTCGACAAGCTCCTCATCGCCAACCGCGGCGAGATCGCCCGCCGCGTGAACCGCACGGCGCAGCACCTCGGCATCCACACCATCGCGGTGTGCAGCGAGCCGGACGCCGACGCTCCCTTCGCGCGCGAAGCCGACGAACATCACGTCATCGGACCGGCCGCGCCCAAGGAGAGCTACCTCGCTGCGGACAAGATCCTCGGGGTCGCGAAGAAGACCGGCGCCCAGGCCATCCACCCGGGCTACGGCTTCCTCTCCGAGAACGCCGCCTTCGCTCGCGCGGTCTCGGATGCGGGGATCGTGTTCGTCGGACCGTCACCCGAGACGATGGCGATGGTCGGCAGCAAACTCGAAGCGCGCGCGCTCGCCGAGGGCGCAAACGTCCCGACCGTCCCCGGCTCCGCCGCGGTGTCCTCGCTCGAGGAGGCCAAGGCGGCCGCCGCGAAGATCGGCTACCCGGTGCTCCTCAAGGCGTCCGCGGGTGGTGGCGGCATCGGGATGTCGATCGTCAAGAAGGAGGACAAGCTGGAGCGCGCCCTCGAAGATGCGATGAAGAAGGGCAGCACCTTCTTCGGCGACGACACGGTCTATGTCGAGAAGTTGATCGAAGCGCCCGCGCACGTCGAGGTGCAGATCATCGCGGACGGACACGGCAACGTCGTCGCGCTCGGCGAGCGCGACTGCACCGTGCAGCGCCGCCACCAGAAGGTCGTCGAAGAGTCGCCGTCGCCGCGCATCGACGAGCCGACGCGCGCCGCGATGCTGGACGCCGCGGTGCGCCTCGCGAAGGCCGCGAACTACGTCAACGCGGGCACCGTCGAGATGATCTTCGCGGGCGCCGGCGACGTGCAGGGGCAGTTCTTCTTTCTGGAGGTCAACGCGCGCCTGCAGGTCGAGCACCCGGTCACGGAGCTCGTCACCGGGCTCGATCTCGTGGAGCTTCAGCTGCGTGTCGCTGCGGGTGAAGCGCTCCCACCGGAGGCGCTCTCGCCGACGTTCTCGGGCCACGCGATCGAAGCGCGCATCTGCGCCGAGGACCCGGACAAACGGTTCTTCCCGTCGCCCGGCACGATCACCACCGCCGACCTGTTCGAAGGGGAGGGCGTGCGCGTCGACTCCGGCGTCGTGAGCGGCAGCGTGATCACGCCGTACTACGACTCACTCCTCGCGAAGATGATCGTGCACGCACCGACGCGTGCCGAAGCGAGGCAGAAGCTCGAAGATGCGATCGCCAAGTCGAAGATCGAAGGCATCAAGACGAACCTCGGCGTCTTCGGGCCGATCGTCTCCAACGAGACGTTCGCGAACGGAACGCACGACACGGGGTTCTTGAAGGACGTCCTCGGACTCAAGAGCTGAGCCGCACACACGCGGTTCGTCGCCACCGTCTCAGGACGCGTCACGACCGATCGCGTTCGAGACACGCCTCACTTTCTCCTCAAGAGTTTTCGGATCGTGTCGAGACGTCCGCTCTCGTTTCGTCGAGATGCGTCGATGGACTCGGGCATGAAGAGGTCTCTTTTTTCGTTGGGCCTGGGCGCCTTCATCGCCTTCGGCCTCGCTGGCTGCGACCGCGACGCGTTGTTCAGGGTCGCGGACGAACAGAGTCAGGCGATCGTCCCGTTTGCGAGCGGAACGATGCAGTCGAGCAAGTACCAGGTCCGCGTCCGCGCGGGGAACATCGCGCCCGGGAAGCTACAGGGAGACGGAAACACCGTGCAGACCCGCCCGCCGCGCGTCGTCAACCAGGGAGGTGAACTGTGAACCGCATGTCGCTCATCGCCGCCGCGACGCTCTTCGCGGCCCCCGTCTACGCTGATGTTCCTGAGAGCTTGATGCTCGAGGCGGAGATCCGCGGAAAGGGCGGCGCCATCCCCAACGGCGAGATGACGCTCCACTTCGCGCTGTACGAATCCATGGAAGGCGGCGAGCCGATGTGGGAGCAGTCGAGCGTCGTCGACGTCGAGGACGGTGTCGTTCAGGTCGAGCTCCTCCAGGTGACGCCCGAGCTCGTCGTGAGCGCCAGCGGTCTGTACCTCGGGATGCGCATTGGCAACGACGCCGAGCTCGAGCCGCGCCTGCCTTTCCGCTCCGTGCCCTACGCGCTGCGTGCCGCGTACGCCGACAACGTCCTCAACGACGACGACATCAAGTCCTCGCTCGACGACGACCCGCGGTATCCGACGGTGAACGATCCGTGTGGTGACGGCCAGACGGTCGTCTTTCACGAAGAGATGCAGAAGTGGTCGTGCGCCGATCTGCCCGAAGGCGCTCGCGGCCCCGCCGGTCCCGCCGGCCCGCCCGGCGTGCAGGGCGTCGCGGGTCCCAAGGGGGCCTCCGGCGATGGCGTGACCGTCGCCCCGCTCGCGTCCGGCGACGCGTCGTGCCCGACCGGTGGCGTTCAGGTCGTCGAAGCCGACGGCAGCGTGACCCCGGTTTGCAATGGCGCCGCCGGTCCGCAGGGGCCGATCGGCCAGCAAGGCATCCAAGGTCCGGCGGGCCCGCCCGGCGCGACCGGAGCCCAGGGCGCGGCGGGACCGCAAGGACCGGCGGGTGACCCCGGTCCGGCCGGCGCGCCGGGCGCGATCGGCGCACAGGGACCCGCAGGTCCGCAGGGCGTCGCAGGTCCGACCGGCGCGACCGGTGCCACCGGCCCGCAGGGCATCCAGGGTCCGCAGGGCGCCTCCGTCTCACTCGCGGCGCTCGCGCCCGGCGATCCGAACTGCCCGTTCGGCGGCACCTCGCTCTCCGTCGGTGCCTCGACGTCCTACGCGTGCAACGGCGCGCCGGTGGCGTCGAACCTCGTCCGCCGCGAAGCCTCGCAGGCCGCGACCTTGGCCGGCGATGTCACCGTCGTCGCGACCTGCAACCCGGGCGAGAGCCTCGTCTCGGGCGGCTGCAACGCGTCGGCGCTCCTGCCCGTGCTCAACTCGAGCGAGCCGGACCTCACCACCGACAGCTTCACCTGCGTGTTCACGAACGCGACGCTCGGTACGGTTCGCGCCTTCGCGGTCTGCGCGCAGTAGGCGTCAGCGCAGCGGCGACCCGCGCACTCCGACGGGCGCCGACAGGAACTGCGTGCCCGTCGTGAAGTAGAGCGTGTCCCGCAGCGGACCGCCGAACGCGACGTTACTCACCGCCTGCCCCACCACGTAGTTGCCCCATCGCTCGCCCGCCGGGTCGAAGACCGCGATCCCCATGTCGTAGCCGACGTAGAGGTTACCGGCTTCGTCGTGCGTCATGCCGTCCGCGATACCGAGGTTCATCGTCGCGTAGTCCTGCTCGTTGGCGAGCGAGCCATCCCCCATCACGTCGAAGCGCCGAAGAACACCGAGGTCCGTGAACGTCACGAACAGCGCGGTCTCGTCGAGCGACAGCTCGATGCCGTTCGGCGTGTCGTCGATCGCGTAGGTGGCTTCCTGTGTGACGGTGCCGTTCGGCGCGCGCCGGTACACCGCAGCGACGCCTGTCTCGGAGCCCATCGGCGGACGCCCCAGCACGTACACCGCGGGGTCCGTGAAGTAGATCGTCCCGTCCTGCCCGACCGCCATGTCGTTCGGGCCGTTGAAGCGCATCCCGTTGAACGTCTCGATGTACGCGGCCGGCGGACCGATGTCGTCCATGAGGATCGACACGTACCGGTTGTTGCTCTCCGTGATCAGCAAGTTGCCTTGCGGATCGAGTCGAAGCGCAGCGGGCCCGGCGAGGTTCGCCATGAAGACCGTCGGCATCGCGTTGCCGGGCGTGTACCGGTACATCGTGTTCCCCGGGACGTCGACGTAGAGCATTTCGTTCGTCCGCTGCCGGTACACCGGCCCTTCACCCTGGTTGTAGCCGAAGCCCAGCGCGACGGACTGCCCGATCATCGGCACCGGGTTCACCGGTCCGCCGTCGCGCGGGGGGCCGCCGTCGCGCGGAGGTCCACCGTCCCGAGGTCCGCCGTCGCGCGGAGGCATCACGCCGATCGGTGCGCCCGCGAGGGCCCACGTCCGCAGACACTCCTGCTGCGCGGCCGAGGGCTGCGGCGGGGACGGCGGCATCGCGCCTGCGAGGACACGCTCCGCGATGCGGTCGTAGTACGGCACACCCGCGCCGTTCACCGCGGTCACTTGCTCGTACGTGACGAGGGAGATCGGAGCGCCGCTCGCGGTCGGGACGCCGTGGCAGTTGTCGCAGTACTGCTCCATGATCGGCAGGACGTCGCCGTACCAGGTGCAGTCGTTGACGAAGACGCCGCCGTCCCGCGGACCGTCACGGCAGCGACCCTCGAGGCACAGCAGCCCGGGGTCGCATTCGTTTTGTCCGAAGCACTCCGGGTTCAACCGGCAGGCGCTCGCCATGCTCAGGACGATCAGCAGCGGGATGGCCACGCGCATCGCGTTCGGTGTCGAGCCTACTCGTGGTGACCGCAATGGCCAACCTCCTGCTTCAGCGCCGCACGGCCCCGTGGGGCGTCCCCTCGCCGTAGCCCCCCGCGGTCTGGACCCCGATCAGCGCCCGCTCGTGCAGATCGTCGAGGGTGCGCGCACCCGTGTACGTCAGCGCCGACTGCAGCCCGGTGATCGCGTCGAGGACGATCGCACCGACGCTCTCGAACCCGGGTCGTAGATAGATGCGCGACGAAGAGATGCCCTCGCGGAAGAAGCCCTTCTTGGCTTGCTCGAACGCGTCGAGCTGGGACGTGCGGAACTTCACCGCGCGCGCGCTCGCCATGCCGTAGTTCTCCTTGTAGAGCAGCCCCTCGTGGTCTTCCTTGATGTCGCCCGGGCTCTCGTAAGTCCCGGCGAGCGCGGTGCCGACCATCACGCGTGAAGCGCCGGCCGCGAGGTACAGCGCGACGTCGCGCGGGTGCCGCACGCCGCCGTCCGCCCACACTCCGGCGCCGCGTTTGCGCGCCGCCGCCGCGCAGACCCGGACCGAAGAAAACGTCGGGCGCCCCACGCCGGTCTGCATGCGCGTCGTGCACATCGCGCCGGGGCCGACGTTGACCTTGATGACGTCCGCGCCCGCGTCGAGGAGTGCGTCGGTGCCCTCCGCCGTGCAGACGTTGCCGGCGACGATCGGGAGGCGGTCGCCGACCACCTCCTTCACCGCGGCGATCGCCTCCAGCATCCGCCGCTGGTGACCGTGGGCGGTGTCGAGCACGAGCGCATCGACGCCGAGCTCCATCAGCGCCCCCGCGATCTTCGGCGCCTGCGAAGAGATCCCCACCGCCGCCGTCACCATCAACTCGCCGTCGGCGTTGAGCGAAGGTTTCAAGACCTCCAACCGCACCGCGTCGTCGCGCGTGAGGATGCCGGCGAGGCGACCTTCGGCGTCGACGACCGGCGTCGCCTTGAGCCGCTCCTCGGTCATGAACAGAAACGCCTCGCGGTTCGAGGTCCCGAGGGGGAGCGTCGCGAGGCGCCGGGACATGATGTGCTCGGCCGGGGTGTACTGATCGTGCTCGCGCAAGTCGTGTTGCGTGATGAGCCCGACCGGGCGCCGCTCGGCGTCGACGACGATCACCATCCCGTGCGAGCGCTTCCGGATGATGCCCTGCACGTCGCGGATGGTGGCGGTCGGTCGGACCTCCAGCGGGGTGTCGTAGCGGGTGTCGGCCTGCTTGATGTGTTTGACGATGCGCTCGACCGTCGTCAGGTCCATGTCCTGCGGCAGGACGCCCAGTCCACCGAGGCGCGCCATGGTCTCGGCCATGCGTTTGCCGGTGACGCCGTTCATGTTGGCCGCGACGATCGGGTGCGAGCCGCCGGGGAAGTCGGCCGGGGTCAGATCGACGTCGAGGCGCGAGACCCCCTCGAACATCTGCGGGACGATGAAGACGTCGTCCAGCGACAGCTCGAGGTGTTCGTCGTGTTCGGGGTGCAGGAACCGCATCGCGCGGCATCGCGCCGCGGATCCGGTCTGGGAGTCAAGTCAGCGTTTCGAACACCATCCCGGCGGCGACGAGGCGGTCGATCAGCGGCTGCCCCATCGCGTGCGCGGTGGTCGTGACGCCGAAGCCGTCCGGCGTGTCGTCGAACGCGATACACGCGGCCGACTCCGCGATCATCTTCGCGGTCTCGTCGTAGCCCGGATCCCCTCCCGAGACGCGCGTGCGGAGCTTGTTGCCGTCCGCGACCGCCTCGAACGTCACCGAGAACCGCGCCTTCGCACGCTCTTCGGGCGTGGGCCCCTCGCCGGGGGACTTGAGCTTTCGGAGTAGCTTCGCACCCGGCCCGACCTGCGCGACCGCGACGGCGCCACCGACCGCGGCGCCGAGCCCGACCAGCGTGGGGAGCGACTTCACCGTCACGTAGTGCCCGTACCGGAACGACTTCCCGTAGCGCTCGATCCGACGCGCGCTCTTCTTCACGATCTGTGGATCGATCGTCGGCATCGGCGCGGCCCAGCGCTTCATCGAGTCGACGCGGTGCACGTTCTTCTTCACCGAGCCGACCTTGCGATCGCCGACCGGCGCTTCGTGCTGCGCCTTCGGCTGGTCGCGCATCCGCTCGAACGCGTCGACCGCGGAGTTCCAAGTGCCGCCGGAGAAGTTGCCGCTCGCCCAGACGTAGCCACAGATCTCGATCGACTCGAACGGGGCGAGCTGCTCGACGGTGTACAACACGCCGAGGTCGTGCGGGATGCTGTCGAACCCGCAGCACGACACGATCTTGAGCTTCTTCGCCTTCGCCTCTTCGCCGAACCGCCGCTCGATGTTCGTGACGAACTCCGGCTCGCCGGTGATGTCGACGTAGTGCGTGCCCTCCGCGACACACGCCTCGACCAGCGGCTCACCGTAGCGAATGAACGGACCGACCGTCGTCAGCACGACCTTCGTCTGCGCCGCCATCGCGCGCAGCGACGCGGGGTCGTCCGCGCTCGCCTGGACGACGGCGATCGAAGCGAGCCGCTCGTCGATCTTCGCGATCTCATCGCGCACCGCCTCCAGCTTCGAGGTGTTCCGCCCCGCGAGTGCCCAGCGCTCGGGCGCGACCTCACCCTTCTTGGCCATGTACTCGGCGACGAGCTGGCCGGTGAAGCCGGTCGCTCCGTAGACGACGACGTCGAAGTCTCGCACGCCGCCGGCTGTAGCGGGGATGACGCACCGATACAAGGGGCCGGAGCCGCCCGCCGCCCCCCGCCCGTTGACGTCACCGTCGCCGAGCCGCTGAAATGGTGGCGATGCGAATGCTCCACACGCACCATCGTTGGAGGGAGGAGAAGGAGGACTCCGCCTTCGACCGGGAGATGGACGCGTTCCTCGTTCGTCGCGCCCACATCCACGACGAGGCGGTGACACATCGGCAACCCGACGTCGACCGGGACGCACGCGACCGCGACACACGCCCGTCCGCACCTGATGCAGCGACCTCGACGCCGCCGCCCGAGCCGAGCGCCTCGAGCTTCGGCGCACACCTCGACGGCGTGCTCGTCGCGCTGGAGCTCATCGCCTGGACGGGCGCTTCGACGCCGACGGACCTCACTCGGGCCGCCAGCCGACTCCGGGCGGTCCAGCGCGCCATGGATGCCGGTCTGCCAGCTCTGACGGACGAACAGGCGCGTGCCTTCCAGGACATCGGTCGTCAGTTCGTGGACCTGACGAAGCACATCCGCTCGACTGATGTGCCGCCGCGTATGCGCGCAACCCTCGCGGAGATCGCCGACCGCGTTCGCGATGTCGGGCTCCGGATGCTCGCCCACGCCGACGCACAGGGCTGAGCGGTGCTCAGCGCTCGAGCACGCGGACTTCGCTCTTGCCTGGCGCCACGGGCTCGACCTCGATCTGGTAGCCGATGCGTTCCGCGATCTCCGGCAGGTGCGAGATGATACCGATCGTACGGCCCTCGCTCTGCAGCTGATCGAGGGTCGTCAGCGCGACCTCCAGCGTGTCGCGGTCCAGCGTCCCGAACCCCTCGTCTACGAACAGCGATTCGATCCTCACGTTCCTCGACGACATCGACGACAGCCCGAGCGCCAACGCGAGCGACACCAAGAAGCGCTCGCCGCCCGACAGCGTCGACGTCGCCCGGACCTCGTCGCCCATGTCGCCGTCGATGACTTCGAGCTCCATGTCCGTCGCCTTCACGCGGCGCAGCCGGTAGCGCGGCCGGAGCTGACCGAGGTGCAAGTTGGCTTGCTCCAGCAGGACCTCCAACGTGAGCCCCTGCGCGAACGTCCTGAGCTTCTTGCCGTCCGCCGAACCGATGACCTCGTTGATCTCGGCCCAACGATCCGCCTGCTGCTGCTGCGCTTCGATCTTCGGCGCCAGCTCCGCGAGCGCGGCGCGCGCAGTTTCGTTCGCGCGCAGGCGCTCCGCCGCACGTCCCGACGCCTCCACCAGCGCATCCTTCTGCTGGGCGAGCGCATCCCGTCGTTCGATCGCCGCAGCGGCGTCGAGCTCGGGGGCCCCGGCTTCGACGTGCGCGGCCAGCCTCGCGGCGCTGTCTTTTGCCGTGGTCTGGGCGCGCGTGCGTCGTTCGTTCAGTGATTCGAGCTTCGTCTCCAGCTCACCGGTGTCCGCGCTGAGCAGCGCCTGGAGCGCCTCGATGCTCTCGATCTCCGCTTCGTCGAGCAGCCCGAACAGCTCGAGCTCGACGGTGGCCCGCTCCATCTGCGCATCGCGCAGCGACGCGGTCACCGTCTTGTGGTGCGCTATCGCCGCGGAGGCCGCCTCGGTCGCGGCGTCCAACGCCTCCCGGAGCGTCTTCTCGGCCTGGATCGCCTGGGACTTCGCGGCCGCGTTGTCCGCGAGCTGCGCTTCGACGGTGCGGCCCTCCAGCAGAGCACCGCGGGTCTTTGCGAGCGCCTTGGCGTGGGCGTCGCGCTGCTCGAAGAGGGCCTCGGCCTTCTTCCGCTCCGCGAGCGCGGCGTCGTGTTTGGCTTGCGCGAGCGCTTGGGTTTTCTGCGCGGTCTGGAGCGCGCGCTCCGCCTCGGTCTTGGCCTGGCGCCGGGCTTCGAGGGTCTCGATCGGCTCGGTCAGCGAAGTCGCGAGCGTGTCGGGGTCTTCGGCGAGGGCTCGGCGCCACGGTGAGTCCGCGTCGAGCTTCAGCTGATTCGCGAGGGCCTCCAGCCGCGCGGTGCGGTCCGCGATCGCCTTTTCGATCCCCTCGATGCGGACGTCGTGGTCCGCGAGCGCCTGCGCGACCTTGTCGGCGCGCGCGCTCGTCGCGGCGAACGTCACCGTCGCTTCGTCCAGCGTGCGCCGCTTCGACTCGCGGGCCTCCAGCAGCTTGGTGCCTTGCCCGCTCCACGACTCGAGCTCTGCCTGCTCCGCTTCGAGCTGCGCCCGCACCGCCGCCGCCTGCTTCGCCGCGCGTTTCTCGTCCGGTGACTCCGGCACCTCGAGCGCGAGCTTGCGAAGGCCGCGCCGCGCGAGCACCGACGACTCGGTCCAGATCAACTCCAGCGCCTCGCGCTTCGACACCCACTCCTCGACGCGCAGCTCGATCTCCTTCGTCGTCGCGTCGGCGCGGTGTTTCGCCGCCTTGGAACGGTCGACGTGCTGCGCGTCCTCGTCCTTCGAACGCGACGCCGTCGCGCGCGTCCGCTCCAGGTCCGTCGACAGCCGCTTCACCCGACGTTTGAGCCGCGCGTTTTTCTTCGGCTCGGGCCCCTCCGTCCCGTAGGGGTGCTCCGTCGATCCACACAGGGGGCACGCGTGCCCGGGCTCGAGGAGCTCCGCCCGCCGCGTCGCCACGGCGCGCACGGCCTCCGCGCGCTCGTAGTCGGCCTCCGCGTCGACGAGCTTCTCGGAGAGCTTCTTCATCTTCCGGCGCGCGTCCTTGCGTTCGGCCTTCTTGCGCTTGGCGTGTTCGAGCTCGTCCGCGGCCTCCTGCGCCGCCTCGCGCGCCTCCTTCTCGAGCTTCTTCGTCTCCCGCGGGATGTCTTCCATCCGGACGAGATCCTGAATCCGCCGCGCGACGATCGAACGGGCGTCGGCGATGTCCGCGGCGTTGCCGATCGCCGCGTACGCGTCGAACGCCTCGGTCGCGGCGTCCAACCGCTTGCGCGCGGCGTCGCGTTGTTTCTCGGCCGCGACCCGCGCCGCTTCGACGGTGGTGTGCTCCGCTTCGACTTCGGCCCGCGCCTTCTTCAGCGCGGCGAGCGCCTCGCGCTGCTCCGTCGTGAACGCCCGCACCGCGCGTGCGTCGTCGAGCACCGTCTCCCAGCGCGGCCACAGCTTCGCGACGGGTTCGAGGTGTGCGTTCTCGGCCAGGTACGCGTCGATCTTCGCGATCGCTGCCGTCTTCTCTTCCGCGTCGACCCGCGCGGCCTCGGCTGCGTCCGCCGCGCCGCGCCACGTCTGGTCCGCGGCGTCGAGCGCCGCCTTCGCCGACGCCCGCTCTTTCGTGGCTTCCGCGATCTGCGCGTCGAGCGTGCGCGCGCGATCCAGGTCCGCGGCCATCGCTTCGATCGCGTCCTGGATCGCGGTCGACGCCCGCGCGGCCGCGGCGAGCTGATTCGCGGCGGCGTGTTTGGCGTCGTTCTTCGCGCCCAGCTCCGCATGCGCCTTCTCGGCGGCGGTGGCGTTCGTCTGCTCGCGTTTGTCGGCCTCCGAGAAGGAACGGTAGGTCGGCGCGAGTGTGTCCGCCCGCCTCCGCGCCGCGAGCTGGCTCCGTTCGGCTTCGGCGGTCTTCCACTCCGCCTCGACCGCTTCGAGGCTCGCTTCGGCTGCGGCGCGCTCCTTCTCCAGGGCGTCGCGACGCTCGTGCCACGTGACGGCCTGCTGCGCCGCCGCGAGGTTCGTCTCGACCTCCGCCTTCGACGTCGTCAACTTGGCTTGCTCTTCGACCAACGCTGCGTGCGCCTCTTCGTCGAGCAGCGCGATCGCGTCCTGCTTCACGCGGAGCGCCTCCAACGCGGCGGCCGCCTCCTTCGCGCGCGCGAACGCCTCGCGCGACAGCGCCGCGTACAGGTGCGTGCCGGTCATCTTCTCCAGCAGCTCGGCGCGTTGGTCGCCGCGGGCCTCCAGAAACGCCGCGAAGTCTCCCTGCGCGAGCAGCACCGCCCGTCGGAACTCGTCGAACGACAGCCCGACGCGCTCCTCGATCATCGCGAGGGTCTCGGTCTTCGTGGCGCCCGAGACGTCGCGGCCCGAGTCGAGCTCCGCGAGCGTCATCTTCTGCGGCTGCATCTTGCCGCTCGCCTTGCGGTGCGCGCGCCAGACCTCCCAGGTGGACCGGTAGCGGACGCCGTCCTGACCCACGAAGTCGATCTCCGCCGCCGCTTCGTAGGTGTGCCGCCGCATGATCGCGCGCGGGTCGGTGCCGCGGATCTCGTGTTCGTCGCCGCCCGTGTCGCGTGCGCCGACGAGCCGCGGCGCGCGGTCGTAGAGCGCGAGGGAGATGGTGTCGAGGAGCGTGCTCTTGCCGGCGCCGGTCGGTCCGCTGATCGCGAAGATGCGTGTGCTCGCGAGCGGGCCCTTCTCGAGGTCCACCTCGAACCACGGGATGCTCGCGAGGTTGCGCCCGCGGACGGCGAGGATCCTCACGCGCCGCGCTCCACGTCTTCGACGAGCGCGAGGAACATCTGCACGAGCGCGTCGTTCGGCGGCTCCGCGCGCGCGCGCATGTACGCCGCGAAGAAGACGTCCTCCGGCGACAACGTCTCGAGGCGCTCGGTGCGCGGGACCTCGGGGGCCGCTTCGTTCTCCGGGCGCTTCGCGTCGATGCGGAGCAGCCGCACCCACGCCCCCGCGATCGCGTCCTCGACGTCCCGGCGCAGGCGCGGGTTGGCGCCCTCCCGCAGCACCCGCACTTCGAGGAACGGTCGTTCGCGATCGTCGGCGCCGTCGGGGGCTTCGCGGGGGAGGGCGCGCAGCTTCTCGATGACTTCTGCGAGCGGAGCGTGCTCTTCCGGGAGGCACATCAAGTCCACCGCGCGCGGGACGTAGATCGGCTCGATCGACTTCACCCGCGGTCCGTCGAAGTCGATCTGGAGCACCTGGTGCTCGTACCCGCGTTCGATCATCGACAGCGGTATCGGCGAGCCGGAGTAACGGACGTCCTCGCGCCCGCCGACGATCTGCGCGCGGTGCAGGTGCCCGAGCGCGACGTAGCCGATGTCTCGCGGGAAGACGTCGACGGGGAGGGCGTGTTGGTGCCCGACCTGGATCTTGCGCTCGCTCAGCTCGGAGACGATCCCCTGCGCCATGTAGCAGTGGCCCGTCGCGACGATCGCGTGCTCGGGCGCGGCGATCGATCGCACCGACTCCACGAGCTCGCGGTACAGCTTCTTGTGCCCTTCGATCAGGCGCCCGTGCGCGCGGTCGACGCCGAGCTCGTCGGCCTCTTCGATCGCCGGGAGGTCGCGCGGCCGGAGGAACGGCACCGGAAGCACCCACCCCGCGACCTCTCCCTTCGCGTGGATCGGCACCGCCTTTCGGGTCTCGTGGGGCGCCCCGACGACGTGGATGCCGATCGTCCCCAGCACGTCCGCGGGGGCGTCGATGCGCGCGGGGGAGTCGTGGTTGCCGGCGACCACGACGACGTCGAGGTCGGGGAGTCGTCGGCGCACCTGCGCGAGGAAGTCGTAGTACTGCTGGAGCGCGACGGCGCTCGGGCTGGCGACGTCGAAGACGTCACCGGCGACGATCAGCGCGTCGGCTTCGCGGGCTTCGAGCGTGTCGACGAGCCACGCGAGGAAGCGGTCGTGTTCGAAGGCGCGCGAGACGCCATGGAGCAGCTGGCCGAGGTGCCAGTCTGCCGTGTGGACGAGGCGCAGCGCTCAGCCTTCCTTCTTCTTCAGCTCGACGCCGACGGCGGCGATCGAGACTTCCTTGGCGTCGGCCTTGACCGGCGCGCCCTCGGCGGCGAGGTGCTCGGCGTCGTCCTTGGACAGCTGCGTGACCTTCAGCTCGCCCTCGACGGTCGCCATCATGCCGATCGACTTCGACGGCACGAAGAACTTGTAGCCCTTGGAGGTGATGCGGATCTTCTGCTCGCCCTCTTCGAGGACGAACCAGCAGCCCTTCTTCTCGCAGACCTTGCCGACGGTGCCGGTGACCTTGACCGGCTTGCCTTCGAGCTCGGAGAGCTTGGCCATCGTGAGCGCGACCGAGAGGTGCTCGCGGGGCGAGAGCTTGTCGCCGCGACGGACGACGCCGTCTTCGTCGATGTGCTCGCGCGTGCCGGGTGTGTTGCCGGGCACGACGGCTTCGGCCTTCTTCGCCGGCTGCGACGCGGCCTTCTTCGGCGCGGGCGCCTTCTTCTCGGCCTTCGTGTCGGCGGCCTTCATCTCGGCGGGCTTTTCGGAGGGGGCGTTCGCGCCCTCCTTGCAGGCCACGAGACCGAACGTGAGGAGCAGGGCGAAGGTCAGCTTCTTCATCGCGAGGACGCCATACCTAGAGGGCCGCCGATTGGCCAGCCCGTCCTGGCCGTTATCGGCAGAGTGAATCTGCCTGCGGCCCTACGCGCGGCTGCGCCGCGCTGCGCGGAAGCTGCGCTTCCTTGCCCGGACGGCCTTCCCTAGCCGGAATCGGGGGTTGGCGAGGGAAGTGCAGGCTGGTTTGGCGAGTTTCCAGGGGTCGAGTAGCATCCGTCGGACATGTCGTTGCCTCCCCACCTCGTCGAGATGCAGCGCGAGATCCGCGGGTACGCGGACGAGTACGGCCTCGACTGCTTCGAGGTTATCTTCGAGCTCGTGTCGGTCGACCAGATGAACATGGTCGCGGCCTACACGGGCTTCCCGACGCGCTACCCGCACTGGCGCTTCGGCATGGAGTACGAGTCGCTCTCGAAGACCCACGAGTACGGGCTGTCGAAGATCTACGAGCTCGTGATCAACACGGACCCCTGCTACGCGTACCTGATCGAGTCGAACTCCATCATGGAGCAGAAGCTCGTGATGGCGCACGTGTTCGGCCACTGCGACTTCTTCAAGAACAACTACTACTTCAAGGCCACCAACCGCCGGATGTTGGACCAGATGGCCAACCACGCCGCGCGCGTGCGTCGGTACATGGACAAACACGGCATCGACGCGGTCGAGAGCTTCCTCGACGCCTGCCTCTCCATCGAGAACCTGATCGACCAGCGCGCGCTCTTCGAGGCGCGGCGTCGCCCGGATCCGCCCGCGCCCGACGAAGACGACACCCGGACCGTGCGCCTCATCCCGACGGAGAAGGGTTACCTCCGCAACTACATGAACCCGAAGGAGTTCATCGAGGCGGAGCGGAAGAAGCTGGAGGAGGAGGCCGCGCGCAAGAAGCGGTTCCCGGAGCGTCCGCAGCGCGATCTGATGTCGTTCATCCTCGAGCACGCGCCGCTGGAGCTGTGGGAGCAGGACTGCCTCGATATCGTGCGCGAGGAGGCCTACTACTTCGCGCCGCAGATGCAGACGAAGATCATGAACGAGGGCTGGGCGTCGTACTGGCACTCCAAGATCATGACGTCACGTGCGCTGCACGACTCCGAGCTGATGGACTACGCCGACACGCACTCCTCGACGATGGGGATGCAGCCCGGCCGCATCAACCCGTACAAACTCGGGCTCGAGCTGTTCAAGAGCATCGAGGAGCGCTGGAACAAGGGGCAGTTCGGCAAGGAGTGGGAGGAGTGCGACGACTTCGCGACGCGCTCCCGCTGGGACAAACAGACCGGCCTCGGCCGCGAGAAGATCTTCGACGTCCGCAAGCTGTACAACGACGTCACGTTCATCGACGAGTTCCTCACCGAGGACTTCGCGCGGGAGCAGAAGCTCTTCACCTACGGCATGAACAAGAACTCCGGCGACTGGGAGATCCAGTCGCGCGAGTTCAAGGAAGTGAAGGCGAAGCTGCTCGGTCAGCTCACGAACTTCGGCAACCCGATCATCGACGTCGTCGATGGCAACTGGGAAAACCGCGGCGAGCTGTTGCTCGAGCACACCCACCACGGCGTCGACCTCAAGGTCGACTGGGCGCGCGACACGCTGGAGAACATCACCGCACTCTGGCGCCGCCCCGCGGGGATCCTCACGAAGCTCGACAACAAGACGGTCATCCTGCGCTACGACGGAAAGACGCACACCGAGAAAGTGATCTCGGGGAGCAAAGCGTAGGCGTGCCTTTGCGCGCTAGGTAACTCGGTGGCGGATCAACACCTCGACCTCGGCCTTGGGCTTGTTCCGCGACTGCACCACTAGCCCCAATCCCGTTCACTTAGCAGACGGGCCTGCCTCGAGCTCCCATCAGGCGGCGAGGGGCGCCTCGACGTAGGGCAGTGCCCTCCGCACGGGCCGGTGGCGTCGGATGCGCTTCACGCCGCGGACGCTCGGGACACGCGCCTTGCCTGGGCTGGGTGGAACGGCGCTCGTGAATCCTCCGATCGATGAGGGCGTGCCCCAACACCTCCCGCGCCGCGTGAAGGTTGTGCGCGCGACACAGCAAGCGGAGCTCGCCGACCACGCTCCTGGCCCCCAGCGCGCGCCCGCCCACATGATCGAACTCGAGGTTCGACCGCTCGCTGCATCGCCGACCATACGGGCTCACGTAGGTGCACTGCGCGCCGTCGCGCTCCACAACCGCGCGGCGCGTTGCCGCTGGGACGAACGCTGCGCCCGCCGACGCATCCTCGGCGGGTTTCGATTGCGGACGACTCGTCTTTCCGTTCTTCCTCTTCTCCAGTTTGTCCACGTACAGCGCGAGCGCCGCTTCGAAGATCTCCCCGATGTCAGTCCCGGCCGGGGTGAGCTCCTTCGCTCGATCCAAGAGCGCCTTCGCCTCCGCGCTCCCGTCGAAGTGGAAGGCGAATGTCTCGAGCGTCGCCGCCTCGACGCGGTCTTCGCAGCTCTTCGCGCCGGGGAACTCGGTCGCGATGAGCATCTCGACTTCAGCCTTGGACTTGTTCCGCGCCTGCTCGACCAGGCTGTGGGCGTTGTCGTCATTCATGAACTTGGAGAGCTTCGCGACGCCGGTCATGTGCAGCTCCCCGTTCGCGAGTAGCTCGAACACCTCGGGCACCCGCCGCGCCGCGCGCACCACGGCGACGCGGCGACATGCCTGGTCCTCGGTCAGCCCGAGCCCCTCGACGCAGAACCGAAACAGCGAGCTGAAGCCGCGCTCGACGTAGAGCTTGCGCCGCTCGATCTCCGCCATGAACCGGAGCGCCTCGACACCGCTCTTCAGCTCCGCTCGAAGCGCTTCACGAAGTCCGCTCAGAAGGTCGTTTTGAGTCATGCAAGACAGGTTGCAAGCGTTCGGGCTCATGCGTCGAAGGTATCATCGAGCCCTCGAAATCAGGTTCGGCAGGCCTCGCGGATGACGGTCTGAGATCTGCGAGGGCGCACGAGATGAGCCGTCAGCGCCCGAGGACGAGTCCAAGTTCGAAAACTTCGAAACGGACTGCGTTCATCGACCAGAGCAGCCGGACAGGGCCTCCAATTCCGTCAACCCCGATAAGGCAAAAGGAAACCTCCTCCGCAACGCAACTTGCGCGACGGGCCATCCCTCTTGACCAGCCGGCGAACCTCACACGTTCATCGAAGACCCAACCCTTGCCGGCGCAACAGGCCGGCGCTCAATCCAGCAGTCACGCCAAACGCGTCGAAAGGGGGCGTGGGTGACTGGGAGATGAGGCCGCTTGGAGAGCGCGAACGGCGCGAACGGCGCGAACGGCGCGAACGGCGCGAACGGCGCGAACGGCGCGAACGGCGCGAACGGCGCGGACGGCGCGAACGGCGCGAACGGCGCGAACGGCGCGGACGGCGCGGACGGCGCGGACGGCGCGGACGGCGCGGACGGCGCGGACGGCGCGGACGGCGCGAACGGCGCGAACGGCGCGAACGGCGCGAACGGCGCGAACGGCGCGGACGGCGCGGACGGCGCGGACGGCGCGGACGGCGCGGACGGCGCGGACGGCGCGGACGGCGCGGACGGCGCGGACGGCGCGGACGGCGCGGACGGCGCGGACGCCGGGTCGGCTGGGTTCAGCGGGTGACGCCGCGTCGTGCGATGGATCCTGAGTGACGCGGGGCGCGTCACGCCCCGCGTACGGCCTTTCGATGCAGGCCGAAGCTAGGCCGCTCCGCGTGACCCCCCATCGAGCGCCAGCTCCTCCGCGAGCCGCGTCAGCGCCTCCGCGCTGAAACCCAGCCCCGCGTGGGTGGCCGACACCTCCACATGGCGCACGTCGTTCGCGGGGTTGTCGTCGAGCTGCGCCCGCCACGCGACGACGTGGTCGTTCTTCGAATAGATCGCCGAGATCGGTACGGGGTGCGGGACGGCGTTGCGCTCGGCGACGTCGCGCTCGATGGCGTCCACGTCGATGCCCTTCTTTCGGTAGTACTCGGCGGCGAGGGTGTACTTCGGGCCGCCCACCACCGGGGTCCCCATCGTCACGATGCGGCGCACGTCTCGGGGCCGGTGACGCGCGGCCTCGCGCGCGAGCACGCCGCCGAGGCTCCAGCCCACCAGCGCGACGGGCGCTCCGGCCCGGGCCACGATGGCGTCCAGGCGCTCGACGACGCGGGGGAGCAGCTCGTAGACGCCTCCGTGGTTTCGGCCGAGGTCCCAGGTATGGGGCCGGTACCCCTGCCGCCGCAGGAACGCGCGGATGGCGAGCGTGGAGCGGTCCGAGGTCATGAACCCGGGAACCACGAGCACGTGTGTTCCGTCGCCCCAGGGCGTACCCCGAGCGAAGAGCCCGGGCAGCGAGGCGACGGCCCGAACGAGCCCGAGGACCTCGGCGCGGGTGGAGGGCTCGGGCGGGGCGAGGTCGTTCACGCGGCCTCAACGCGGGGCGTCGAGGCTAGATTTCCGGCCGGCTGATTCGGGGGCACATTCTTCCTTGCAGACCCCCGTTCCTCGTGCTACCTCCGCCCCTCTTCGTGGCTCCTGAGGGCCTCGAAGGGTCGAACTTGGAGGAAGAATCGTGGCGAAGTGCCAGATTACCGGCAAAGCGCGGATGAGCGGAAACCTCGTTTCGCACTCGAACCGCAAGACGCGAACGGTCCGCAAGGCCAACATCCGGCGTAAGCGCATCTTCGATCCCGAGTCGGGTCAGTGGGTGCGGATGGACATCTCGACCCGTGCTCTGCGCACGCTGACGCGCAAGGGTTGGGACAGCGTCAAGAAACAGGCGAAGCGATGAAGTACGACAAAGATCGAGACAACGATCGTCGCGGCGGTGACCGCGACGGACGCGACCGCGACGGTCGCGATGGCGGCCGGGGTGGCCGCGGCGGCCGACGGGGCGGCAAGCGCAAGGTCGACCCGTTCCTCGTCGACAAGACCCTCAAGATCGACTGGCGGGATCCGCAGCTGCTCTCGCGCTTCATCACGGAGCGCGGGAAGATCGTGCCGCGCCGCGTGTCGGGCGTGACCGCCAAGAACCAGCGCCGCCTCGCGAAGGCGATCAAGCGCGCGCGCCAGATGGCGCTGCTGCCCTACGGCGGCCACAAGGTTCCGCTCCGCAACCTCCTCTAAGAAGTCCCGTGCGCCGTCGGCCCCCGTTCCCCGAAGTCTCTTCTGAAGTCGCTTCTGAACGGAATCCGGCCGCGGCGCCCATCGGTTCGACCGAGGACATCAAATGCTGACATCTGATTCGGCTGCCCCCGCGAGGTCTTTCATGGGGTGTGTCCTTCTGTTCTTCGCCGTCGCCACGTCGACCGCGGCCTGCGGCCCCAAGCGGGTCATGGTCAACGGCGTCGAGATGACCTACGAGGAGGGCGCCCAGCAGGTCTACCGCGAGGCGAAGACCGCCCAGAACGGCGGCGACCTCGTCACCGCGAAGACCCGCTTCAAGGAGGTCGTCGACCTCTTCCCCGAGAGCACCCAGGTCCCCAACGCGCTCTCCGAGCTGTCGTCGATCCTCTACGCGGAGGGCGGCTGCCCGGCGTCGCGGGTGTACCTCGAGCGCCTCGCGCGCGACTTCCCCACCCACGCGGGCGCGACCCTCGCCAAGGACCGCCTCAATTCGTGCGACGGCGGACCGCCCGCCGCCGAGGAGGGTCCGCTCGCGACCTTCAAGACGGAGTTCGAAGGGGCGCGGGACGACGCGGCCCAAAAGGAGGTCGCCTCGCGCGCGGCCGACGCTTCGCTCGAAGCCGGCGACCTGACCGGCGCGGCGAAGTGGCTGCTGATCGTCTATGACCTCGAGAAGGACCCGGCGCAGAAGGACGCGATCGGCAAGGAGATCGAGGAGCTCGTCGACAACCGCCTCCCCGCGGCCGGCGTCCGTCAGCTCCTCGAGCAGCGCGGCAAGGGCCAGTTCCCGGGTGAGCTGCTCGTCTACAAGCTCGGCCGCATCCAGTACCACGTGCGTGAGCTCGAGAACGCGTCGCAGACGTTCGCGGCGTACCTCGGCGATTGGCCGAGCGGACGCTTCGCGAACGGCGCGCGCGAGATGATTCGGCTCATCGAGGCGCGCCGGAAGGTCACGGCGAACCACCTCGGCGTGTTGCTCCCGCTCTCCGGCAAACACGCGTCGTACGGCAAGCTCGCGCTGCAGTCGATTCAGCTCGCGCTCGGGCTCGACGAGGACAACCGCGGCGCCACGAACATCAAGCTCGTCGTCCGCGACACCAAGAGCGATCGCGCGACGGCGGCCGCGATGGTGAAGTCGATGGTCGTCGAGGACAGCGTGATCGGCATCCTCGGTCCGATCTTCACGTACGAAGCGGAGGCGGCGGCGTACAAGGCGCAGGAGCTCGGCGTGCCGCTGCTCACGATCAGCATCGCGGACCAGCTCTCGGACGTCGGGCCGCACGTGTTCCGCAACGGGCTCACGAACCGCCGTCAGATCGAGGCGCTCGTCGAGCACGCGATGGACATCCAGGGGCTGAAGACCTTCGCGATCCTCTACCCACGTCACCCGTACGGCGAGGAGCTCCTCAACCTGTTCTGGGACGAGGTCGAGAAGCGAAAGGGTGAGATCAAGGGCGTCGAGTCCTACGGCACGGAGGACACCACGTTCACGACGCAGGTGAAGCGGCTCGTCGCGCGCGACGTCCTGGACCTGCGCTGGGACTACAAGAAGGCGCTCCGCGAGTGTGAGAAGCAGCCCGACTCCTACCGCAAGGCGCGGTGTGAGGAGCGCGCGAAGAAGGACCTCAAGCCGATCGTCGACTTCGACGGGCTCTTCATCCCCGACTACCCGAAGTCGATCTCGATGATCACGGCGGCGCTCGCGTTCGAGGACATCATCGTCGAACAGAACCCGCGTCGCCTGCGCATCATCGAGAAGACGCTGGGGCGCGACGTGAACCCGGTGACGTTGCTCGGCGCGAGCGGCTGGAACTCCTCCGACGTCACGGAGCGCTCGGGGCGCAACGTCGAAAACGCGATCTTCACGGACGGCTTCTTCGAGGACGCGGACGACAAGGCGACGCAGGAGTTCGTCGTCGCGTACAAGAAGGCGTTCCGCCGGACGCCGCGGCTCTATCCGCAGGCCCTGTTCTTCGACAACGCGAAGATCCTCGGCAAGATCCTCGCGGAGCAGCGGCCCGCCACGCGTGAGGACCTCCGCGCCGCGCTCAAGCGCATCCACGACTATCAGGGCGTGACGGGGAAGACTTCGTTCGTGAAGAGCAACGACGCTTCGAAGTCGGTCCGCATCCTCACGATCAAGAACGGCAAGATCCTCGAGGTCCCGCCACCCGACAAGACGCCGACCGCGCCCGAGTGATGATACCCTCGGGGGCGTGGCCCTCGGCCCCTACGACCGGCGTGAGATCCTGAAGCTGGGCGGCGCCGCGGCGCTGACCGTCGCGGGCGTTCGCTGCGCAGGCGGAGGACCGGAGGACGAGGCTCAGCTCGTCGAGTTCGATCCCGCCACCCTCATGGACGAGGCCCCCGATTCCTTCCCGCTCGGCGTGCAGGCGGGGGCGATGACGCCGGACTCGGTGCTGCTGTGGACCTACGTGACCGATCGCGTGAACGAGGTCTGGTTGTCGGTGTGGCGCGCGGCCGACGAGCCGGGCTCCGTGTACCTCCTCGAGTCGCGCGTCGTCACACCGACCCACGGCTACGTGAAGGTTCGGGTGAACGGGCTGGGGTCGGGTCAGTACTTCTACACGTTCTCGAACGGCTCGCCGGTTCAGTACCGCGAATTCATCACGGTCGATCGGCCGGGCGTCGGTCGGTACGAGCGGAGCCGCATCGGGACGTTTCGATCCGCGTTCGGTCCGGACGAGTCGGGGCCCCTCACGATCGCGGGGCTCACCTGCACGTCGCTGCGCAACGCACCTTTCACGGCGCTGGAGCTGCTCACGCGTGCGCCCCCCGACCTCACGCTGCACCTCGGCGACATGAGTTACAACGACAACGCGACGACGCTCTCGGCGTACCGGCTGAAGTGGCGGGAGACGTTGTCGCAGGTCGAGTACCAGGATGCGCTCGCGGCCGCGGGCTTCTACATGACCTGGGACGATCACGAGATCGACAACAACTTCAACCCGGAGTCGATGGACCCGGGGCGCCTCGACGCCGGCAAACGTGCGTTCTTCGAAGCGCTCGCAGTGGAGCGCGGCGAAAACGATCGCCTGTGGCGCAGTTACCGCTGGGGGAAGACGGCAGAGTTCTTCGTCGTCGATTCGCGGAGCGAGCGGCGGCCCTCCACGGTGGGGACGGACGATCCGATCTACATCAGCCACCGGCAGATGGACTGGCTGAAGCGCGGGATCGTGAACAGCCCGGCGCGGTACAAGGTCGTCCTCAACTCCGTACCCATGGCCGAGATGGGTGAGCTGTGGAACTTCGCGGCGACCGACCGGTGGGAGGGGTACAGGAAGCAGCGCGACGAGCTCGTCGATCACCTCGTCGCGAACGAAGTCGAGGACGTGCTGTTCCTCTCCGGTGACTTCCACTGCGGGTTCGTCACGCGCCTCGATCGCAAGGGGCCCGCGCGGCGCTACTGGGAGGTCGCGGTCGGGCCCACCGGCAACGGACCGAACCCCATCCCGGCGCTCGTGGAGTCCGGCGACCTCCCGCGTGAGGAAGTCTTCCCGGAGGATCAGTTCATCTACTATTCGAGCAGCGACCGCGCGATGACGTGGGTGACGCTCGACCCGGACGCGGACGGGCCTCGCGTCCGGTTCGTCGACGCGCGCGAGGACAACCACGGCGCGGTGTTGTTCGACGAGACGTTAACGAGCGCGGAGTAACAGGTGCGCGACGCGCGCGATGCCGCGTGAGTCTTCGATGCGTTGGATGCGGAGGACCTCGAGGTTCATCGCTTCGAGCCACGCCGTGAGATCTTCGAGGGTGTAGCGGCGGCTGTAGAGCATCGTGCAGCTGCGGTTTTCGTTCTTGATGCGCAGGTCGTGGCAGAAGTTCACGGCGCCGGGGATGCGGCAGCCGTCGTCGTTCTCGCGGAGCCAGATGCGGATGTCGAGCTCGGACGGGGGCCGACCCATCGCGGCTTCGAAGCGGCGGTACGGGCCTTCGAGGAGGAGACGACGGTTCGTCTCCGCGGCGGTGAGCTCTACGTCGTCGAGGGTCATGCGGTAGAGCGGGTCGCGATCGATCGGGTCGATGCGGACGCCGACCTCGAGCCAGATGAGATCGCCGGGGCGCGTGATCTTCGCGAGCTTGCGGCGGACGAACGTCTCTTCGTCGCGCAGGTTGCCGAAGGTGTTGCCGAGCAGCAGCACGAGGCGCACGCCGCGCCGGTCGGTGATCGCGCCGGTCGGGAGGCGCTTGGTGAAGGAGATGGCGCCTTCCTCGAAGTCGGAGACGTACGGCTTGACCTGGTAGGTCGACAGGCCGCCGCGCTTCGCCGCGCGGCTGAGCACGCGTCGTGCGTTGCGCGCGGCGACGAGGAGCAGCGGGATCGAGACGTCGACCGGTGAGTAGGACAGCCACGCGAGGCGTTGGCCGGACTCTTTTTCGGCGTCGAGGAGGAGCTCGAGGAGGGCGACCTCCTTTTCACCTTCGCCGGGGCCGAGGCTGACCACGTCGAGGCCGACAGCGCTGCCGCGGCGGCCGAGGCCGAGCGCTTCGGCGATCGGGCCCTTCGTCGCGCCGGACGAGGTCTTCTTGGTGTCGACCCACGACTTCGCGCAGTCCTGCGCGCCGAGCACCCAGCGGTCCTGGTCGTACCCGAGTTTGATGAGGTTCTCCCACGCGAGCGCACCCATGGGTTCGAAGTAGAGGAACCGGTGCCCGAGGTAGTCGAAGGAGACGCGGTCGCGGAACTGACGTTGGAGGTCGGCGGGGCCGGAGCCCTCCTCGATCTCCAGGGGCGAGAGCTCGGCGACCGGGTCGTCGACGACGCCGGCCTGCTCCTTGAGGCTCTTGAGGTTGGCTTCGAGGCGGCTCTTGATGGTGCGGAGCTTGTTCGGCTTGAACTCTTGAACGGCGCCGCTCCGCCAGTTGGAGACGTTCTCCGGGCTGACGTCCGCCAACTCCGCGACGTCGCGGTCCGCCGTGATTCCGAGCTGTTCGGCCACGAAGAGGAACAGCTCCATCAACTGCGATGGGCTGTCCGCCTTCTTCTTGCGCGATACGCGTCGGCTTCCGGTCGTTTCCTTTTCCTCGCTCGCCATCGTTTTTCTCGCCACCGCCCGTCGTCTTTCTGCGTTGTACCGCGGTTTTCCTCCGGCACGCGACACGGGCCCCACCTAGGGTGGAGATCGAGCGGCGCCGAACGGCGCGCTCGAAGGGGAGGCCAACAATCTCATGAAGTCCACGTATCGTCCGGTCTGGGCCGCAGCGTTTCTGTTTGCGTGCGGCGGGACCGAGTCCACCGAGTCCGCGGAGCTCACGGTCGTCGAAGTCACCGCGGAGTCTCTGCAGAAGCTGCCCGACGGCGCCAAGCTGACCTATGACTTCCGGGCGGCCGATAAGATGGTCGTCTTCGACCCGACCCAAGGATCGATCGACTTCTCGCGGGTCGAGCTGGTGTTCGTCGACGGCCCGCAGCGCGTGCCGGACTGGCTGCGCAACTTCAACGGCCCCATCAACCCCTACCAAAACGGCTTCGTCGTCTCGGGGCGCCCGACGCGCGGGCCGTACCCCGAGCAATGCCACGTGTGTAAGTTCCGTACGCCCGCCTGGGTGTGCTGGGACCAGTGCTTCGAGGACACCGAGCCGACGCTCCGCAACCTCGAAGGCCCGCCGCAGCGGGATTACGAAAACGAGCTCCCCGAGGGCCCGACGCCCGACCCCGAGCCACGCCCGGCACCTGAGGGGGGGGGCGGCGGCTCGACGGGCGGAGGCTCGACCGGGGGCGGCTCGACGGGCGGTGGCTCGACGGGCGGCGGGAGCGGTGGCTCCTCGGCCGGCGGCGGGACGAGCTCCGGCGGACTCGGCGGCGGGGGGCCGTCGACGCCGGGGCCCGGCCTCTAGGCCGCCGACAACGCTGGTGCTGCGGACCCGCGAGGACCGCACCCCTGGACTATCGGCCATCGGCGCGGCGCGGTCTCGGGCCCGCCGTCGAACCCGACGTGTGCGTGCGGCGATCGGAGGGTTCGAGACCATGCTTTGACCTGCCAACCGGGGCGGGGGCGCGGTCGTGCGGTGGCGATGGTCGATAGTCCAGGGTTGGGGGCCTCGCGGGTCTTCAGGTGGTTGCCCAGGCGCGGCTCGCTTGCGGTCGTCGGCCGGGGACCTCGACTCCGGGACGGCCGATGCCACTCGCCGTGGGCGAGCTTGGGCGGCTTCGCCGGCGGCGGCCTTTGGACGGCGAGTGAATCTGAAGCCACTCCGTCGAGGTCCCCGTCCGCCGCCCTCCGCTTCACATGACGCTGAGGCTTCGGTCCCCCCGCGCGTTGGGGAACTTCAGCGTGGGTGCCCAGGCGTGGGGTTGGTTGGTTGCCCAGGCGTGGAGGTTCGGTGGTGGTCGTTGGGGTGGTTGCCCAGGCGCGGCTCGCTTGCGGCCGTCGGCCGGGGACCTCGACTCCGGGAGGGCCGATGCCACTCGCCGTGGGCGAGCGTGGGCAGCTTCGCCGGCGGTGGCCTTTGGACGGCGAGTGAATCTGAAGCCACTCCGTCGAGGTCCCCGTCCGCCGCCCTCCGCTTCACATGACGCAGAGGCTTCGGTCCCCCGCGCGTTGGGGAACTTCAGCGGGGTGCCCAGGCGTGGGGCGTTTCGATTCGGCGCTCCGGTTCGCGGGTTCGCGTTGTTTCACGGCTCTACGCGGAGGGCGCCTTTGGTTGTCTGGACCTTGACCTTTCTCAGCGTCCCCTTCGCCGTCATCTCGTAGCCGCGCTCCAGGCTCCGCTGGCGGATGTTGGCCAGGGGGCGGCCGGTCAGGGTGGCGTAGGCGCGGAGCTCGGAGGTTTGTTCGATTCGGACGCCGTTGACCCAGCGGGGGGTGATGCACTTGTCGCCGCCGCGCCACTTGCGGCGGATGAGCCAGCCGCTGTCCTGCGCTTGGATGAACGTCGTCGACGCGAGGGATAGGGGCGGCGTCCCCTTGTTCACCAGTCCCTCGAAGCGCGCCACGACCGCCTTCGATCCGACGCCGAGCTTCGCGTTGGCGTCGATGTGGTCCGCGTGCGTCCGCACCCAGCCGGTGTCCTTGGCGCGACGGAGCGCGTGGCGGACGATGGCCTCCGCCGTGTCGCGCGGGGTCTCGAAGGCCACCTCTGCGATCGGGGCCGGGCTGCCGAGCGGTTCGACCGGGCCGCGCGGCGCGAGCAGGGACGTGCCTGCGGTGTACAGCGTCAGCCGGTGCTCGCGGCCCGGCGGCGTCCACGCTTCGAGCCGCTCGATCGCCAGCGGCGCGTCACCCTGGAACTGCCACTGCACCGCGCGGGTCCAGCGCGCCCGCTGCGACTTCTTCGGCGTGATCTCC
The DNA here is from genome assembly GCA_040218735.1 of Deltaproteobacteria bacterium. Classification (GTDB taxonomy): domain Bacteria; phylum Myxococcota; class Kuafuiibacteriia; order Kuafuiibacteriales; family Kuafuiibacteriaceae; genus JAUHYN01. The sequence goes on along the minus strand of JAVJQW010000012.1, from coordinate 182,895 downwards.
AAGACCGCATAGCGCGTCGCCTCGCCGACCGGCTTCAGGCCGAGCTTCGCCAGGCCGGCCGCGTCCACCGCCTTCAGCGCGTGCTTCGCGGCGAGCGGCGCGGCCTCGCGCGGGAACCGCCACGCCTCGACGCTCACCTCGCTCGCGCTCTCACACGGATCCGGCGCGCCGCGCACCACGAAGCGCGGCGTCGTCGCGGCGTCGATCCCGTCCAGGCCGTCGACGAGCTTCACCGAATCGAGCGCCGCCGTCGCCGGCAACGGAAGCACGAGCCGCGTCGGGCGCGCGTTCGTCGTCGCCCGAAAACGTGCGGTGACCGTCGTCCTCGCACCGTCCTTCGCGATCAGCACCTCCGTACGATCCACGCGCCACTTCCCCGGCCCCTGGGCGACACCGAACGCCCACGCGGGCGTCGGCAGCATCAGGGTCATCACGATCCACCACCGCACGGCGCGAAAAGGAGACCATCGACCCGGCGAACTGTCGAGGCGGCCGCTTTTGTCTCGACGCACCCCGCGTCGGACGAGTACCCCCCGCCCATGCCCGAGGCACATCGGTTCTGGAGCTCGAACGTCCGCATCTCCGAGGTGGGCGCCTCCGGCCGTGTGCTCCCGCACCGCGTCCTCGAGTGGCTCCAGGAGGCCGCCGCCTCCGCCTCGACGCAGGCCGGCTACCCGCCCGAGCGCTACCTCGCGATGCGCGCCGCGTGGTTCGTCCGCGAGCTCAAGATGATCATCGACGCCCCCGTCGACTACGAGGCGCCGATCGTCATCGAGACCTGGATCTCCACGCTTCGCCGCTTCCGCTCCCACCGCGAGTACATCGTGCGCAGCGGCGACACCGTGGTCGCCCGCGGCCAGACCGAGTGGCTCTTCCTCGAGATGCGCGAGGAGGGCGGCGTCAAGCCGCGGCTCCCCGACGAGGCCATGAAGGCCGCCTTCCCCCGCGACCCCGTCTTCGCCATCGAGGACGCCGAGACGCCCGAGTACGTCGAGCCGGAGGGGCCGCCCGCGCACACCGACGCCCGCCGTATCCGTCCCAGCGACATCGACCGCAACGGTCACGTCAACAACGTGCGCTACCTCGCCTGGCTGGACGACCACGGCCGCCTCGTCCACCCCGACCGCGACATCGTCGCGGCGCGCATGACGTACCTCTTGGACGCCCGCCCCGGGGACCGCGTCGATCTCCACCTCCATGAAACGGAGGAAGGGGACGCACAATTCATCCACCGCGGGGAAGACCGCATCATGCGCGCCCTCATCCGACGCGCCTGAGACACAACCCAACTTGTTTTTGCGGCTAACGGACAAGGCCGCCTGAGTTGAGGCATTCTAGGGGGCGTGGCGCGAATGCTTCGCCACTGGTTCTCGGAGCCGCACGAGTGCGCGTACCTGCCGTCGCAGGAATCGTCACTCGAGTACCGACTCATGCTCGACGTCGACGCCGTCGAGCTGGACTACCTCCTCGCCCGCGGCTGGCGTCGGTTCGGGCCGGCGTACTTCCGGCCGGGCTGCGCCGGTTGCTCGGAGTGTGTGCCGCTGAGGATCCCGATCGCGTCCTTCAAACGCAGCAAGCAGCAGCGGCGTGTCTTCAACAAGTGCCAGCACTTTCGGCTCGTCGTGCAGCGCCCGATCGTCGACGAGCTGCGCCTCGACCTCTACCACCGCTGGCACAAACAGCAGGGCGACCGTCGCGGCTGGCCGGACGACCGCATCGACGCCGCCGAGTACTACCACCAGTTCGCGTTCCCGCACCCGTGTGTCCGCGAGTTCGCGTACTACGACGAGGACAAGCTGATCGCCGTGGGCATCGTCGACGAGACGCCGTCGGCGCTCTCCGCGGTCTACACATTCCACGACCCCGACTACAAGCGGCTGTCGCTCGGCACCGCGAGCATCCTCTTTCAGATCGAGCACGCCCGCTCGCTCGAAAAGCAGTACCTCTACCTCGGGTACCGCGTGCGCGGATGCGCTTCGTCCGAGTACAAGGCGCGCTTCAAACCGCACGAGCTGCTGCACGGCTGGCCCGAGCTGGACGAGCGCCCCGACTGGCGCCCCGCCGAACACGACGACGCGCTCGTGCAGATCACCTCCCGCTCCGCATAGCGCCCTTTGACAGGTGCCGAACCCCCGGCCTGAAATGGCCGCGCATGAAGCGTTTGCTCGTCGCCGTCGTCGTGGTCGCCGCAGCGGCCGGGGTGTACTTCGTCGCCACCGAAAACGACGCGGACGGCCCCGAAGCGGCCGAGACCAAGACGACCGACCCCGACGATCCCAACGTCGTCACCAAGACCCCGAATCGCAAGTCGCTCCTCCCCAAGACCTTCCCGGGGCAGGAGGAGGCGACCGACCCGGAGGAGGTCCCGCCGGAGGAGCGGCCGCGCACGCTCACGGAAGAGGAGCTCAACCCCGCGCACGGCCTGGAGATGGTCCCGGCTACCGACGCCGACCGCGCCCACGTCAAGGTGCCCGACAAACGCTGGGGCAAGGGTGTGCTGGTCATGAACGTCGCGCCCGACTCACCCGCGGACGAGGTGCGGCTGAAGAAGGGCGACCTCATCGTCCGCGCGCAGCGCGAGCACATCAACACGCCGCAGGATCTGATCGACGCCGCGAAGGGCCGCGACCACGTCGTGGTGACGTTCGTGCGCGACGGCCAGTACCTGCAGGTCGTCCTCAAGAAGCCCTACGAGCCCTCCAAGGACTGATCGACCCCCGTCGGGCCTTTTGTTAAGACGCTCGGGGCGACGACGATGACCGAAGATCCCCACTCCGCGGGTCTCGAGCCGGGCGCGTCGCTCGGTCGGTACCGCCTCGAAGAGAAGATCGCTCGGGGGGGCATGGCGGAGATCTGGTCGGCCGTCCCCACCGAAGGCGGCGACGTCGTCGCGCTCAAGATCCTCTCGCCGCAGTTCGCAAACGATCCGGTGTTCCGCGCGATGTTCGCGGACGAAGTCGCGATCGCGTCGCGCCTGCACCACGACAACGTCGTCCGCGTGTACGGCGCGTTCGAAGAGGACGGCTTCGTCTTCCTCGCGATGGAGCTCCTCGACGGCAAGGATCTGCGTCGCCTCCTGTCGCTCTCCGCTCGGTCGGATCAGCCGGTTCCCGTGCCGATCGCGCTCGCGATCGCGCGCAGCATGGCGCGGGGGCTCGCGCACGCCCACGCGCTCACGAACGACGCGGGCAAGCTCCTCGACGTCGTGCACCGCGACGTCTCACCGCACAACGTCCTCATCGCGCGTGACGGGCGCGTGAAGATGCTCGACTTCGGCATCGCGCGCGCGGCGGAGCGCCTGACGCGCACGCGCACCGGCGTCATCAAGGGCAAGGTCGCGTACATGGCGCCGGAGCAGGCGCTCGCCGTCGGTGTGACGCCGCAGACCGACATCTTCGCGGCGGGGGTCGTGCTGTGGGAGATGCTGGCGATGCAGCGGCTCTTCCGCGCCGCGACCGACGCCGAGTCGCTCGAGCTCGTCGTGCGCGCCGAGGTGCCGCCGATCCGCGGCATCAACGGCAAGGTGCCTCCGATGGCGGCGGAGCTCCTCCACCGGATGCTCGCGCTGCGCGCGCCGGACCGGCCGGCGTCGATGGCCGAGGTCGCGGATCGCATCGATCGGATCATCAACGCGAACTACACGAACACTCCGCCCACCCCCGAAGTGATCGCCGCGTGGGTGCACGGCCTCGTGGACGAGGAGCGCGCGGACACGCTGATGCTGCCCGTGGACGTCGCGGGCCCCGTCGAGGTGCCGCACGTCTCGCGCACGGACTCCGGGGTCCTGCCCGACAACACCGAGCCGAACCAGCTGCCCCCCGAGTTCATGGAGCCGAAGGACGACACGACCTCCGGCAACACCCCGGTCGCGCCGTTGTCGCTCCCGCCGGCCGACGAAGCCGCGACGATCCGCCCCGACGCCGTCGCGCTCGCCGACGACACCAGCGGCAACACGCCGGTGATCGTGGGGAGGGGCGCCGCCGACACCATCGCGGTCCGCGCGCCGTCGGGTGCGCACCTGCCGCCGTTCGTGGCGCCGCGCGCGGCGTCGGAGTCGGGCGACCTTGCCGCGCCCGCCGCGCCGACGTTCGGGCTGCCGCCCGCGGATCCGCCGACCCCGGACACCGCGGTGAAGAGTGACCCCGTCCCCGTGGCCGACACGTCGGCGCCGACCGAAGCGGTCAAGGCGATCGACGTGCAGACGATGTCCGTGCGCGTCGACAAGGCAGCCACGCCCGCGACGCCGGCCACCCCGGCGACGCCGTCGTCGTCCGGCGATCGCGTGCGCCTCCCGACGCGCGACGAGATCCGGCGCGCCGTGGACGATCAGGCCACGGTCCCCGTGCAGGCCGACCCGCGCTTCGCCGGGCCGATGCCCCGCGTCGTGACGCCTCCGCCGCTCGACGAGGAGGACGAAGCGACCCTCCGCGCTCCGTCGCGCCCGCCGATCGAGACCACCGCCGCGGGGCCGCTCGTCGCACCGATCATCCCGGCCGCGCCGGTGCAGCCGCTGGACCCCGAGGACCCGCACGGGTCGTTCGTGCGGATCGATCCGAGCGCTGCGCCGCGGCCCGAGCTCGAGGACATCTCGACGACCCCACCCGACGAAGAGGCGGCCTCCTGGCTCCCCTACGCGACCGTGGGGCTGCTGATGATCGTCGTGCTGCTGCTCGTCCTCCTCATCGTCAAAGGCTGAGAACCGTCATGTCGTATCGCTCGATCTTTCGCCCGGACCTGTTCGCGGACCGCGTCGTCGTCGTCACCGGCGGCGGCAGCGGCATCGGTCGCTGCATCGCGCACGAGCTCGCGTCGCTCGGCGCGCAGGTCGTCCTCGCGTCGCGCACGCTCGATAAGCTCGAGGCCGTCGCCGCCGAGATCCGCGAGGACGGTGGAAAGGCCGACGCCGTCCGCTGCAACATCCGCGAGCCCGACGATGTGGGCGCGCTGTTCGACACGGTGCTCGAGCGCCACGGACGCGTGCACGGGCTCGTCAACAACGGCGGCGGCCAGTTCGTCTCCCCCGCCGAGATGATCTCCGACAAGGGCTGGAAGGCCGTCATCGAGACCAACCTCACCGGCACCTTCACGATGTGCCGCGAGGCGAAGCTTCGGGCGATGGAGGAACACGGCGGCGCGATCGTGAACATCGTCGCCGACATGTGGAACGGGATGCCCGGCATGGCGCACTCCGGCGCTGCGCGCGCCGGGGTCGTGAACCTGACGAAGACCCTCGCCGTCGAGTGGTCGTCGGCGCGCATCCGCGTGAACGCCGTCGCCCCCGGGGTGATCCTCTCCAGCGGCTTCCACAACTACCCCGAGCCGGTGCAGGCCATGCTCGCGGAGGTCCCCAAGACGGTCCCGCTGAAACGCTTCGGCACCGAGAGCGAGGTCTCCGCGGCCGTCGCGTTCCTCCTGTCGGACGCCGCGTCCTTCATCACCGGTGAGACCCTGCGCGTCGACGGCGCCCAGTCCCTCTATCGCCACGTGTTCGAGCTCGCGCCCGATCGCCCGGCCAGCACGGCGTTCGACGGATTTCACCGTAAAGTGGACGCACCGGCGCATCTGTTGACAGAAGAGTAGGGTCGTCTGCTCGACGGGCTCGCCAAGCCCTGATTCAATACGGGCGCACACAGGCCGCACGTGATCCATCCCGGTCAAAATGTCGGCGGCTATCAGCTGATCCGCCCACTCGGTGAGGGCCCCTTCGGCATGGTCTGGCTCTCGCAAGACGCGCGAGGGACACCCGTCGTGCTGAAGATGCTGCGGCCGACGTTTGCGTCGCGGCCCTCCGGGCAGGCCGCGTTCGGCCGCCTGCAGGCCACCGTGCACCTGCACAAGAACCTCATCCACGACAGCCTCGCGCGGGTGTACGGCACGACCGTCGATCCGATGACCGGCACCTACGCGATGCTCAGCCAGTACGTGGAGGGGCGCCTCCTCAACCACGTGCAGCTCCCGCCGGCCGCGCTCAAGGGGCAGGAGCCTCGTTCGCTCGCGGTGCTCTTGTCGTGGTTCGAGTCGCTCGCCGACGTCATGGCGTGGCTCCACACCCAGGGCGTCATCCACGGGAACCTCAAGCCCTCCAACGTCATGCTGATGCGGGCCGGGCAGGGCCACATCACCTCGGTGCTCGACCTGTCGTGGTCGTCGATCGGCCTCGCCGCGCCCGCCGCCGGGATGCCGTCGTACCTCGCCCCCGAGCAGCTCCGCGGCGCGTCGCCGACCGAGGCCTCGGACCAGTGGTCGATCGGCAAGATGCTCAGCGAGATCCTCAGCCCGACGGGCGAGGCGCTCACCCTCGGCGCGCTGCCCGCGGTCCTGGTGTTGACCGTGCAGCGCGCGATGCACGCGGACCCCGCGCAGCGCTTCGACACGATGATCGAGCTCACCTCGTCGCTGCGGGCGATTCGGTTGGAGCTCGAGCGTGCCCACGACGGCCCGGCGCCGCAGCGCGAGCAGCTGGGCGTGGCGCGTCCCCCGTCGTTCGCGGACGAGCCCGAGACCGAGCTGCAGTCGAACCCGCTCGCCGCCGATCGTCAGGACACGCCCATCCTCCGGAGCGCCCCGCCGCGGGAGGCTTCGATTCCTCCCGTCCCGTCGGCGCGCAAGATGATTCCGTCCGCGGACACCGGCGACTTCCCGAACCCGCCCGACCGCGGGGAGCCGTCGTTCGGCGGTGGTCTCGACGCGCTCCCGCCCGACGAGACGTTCACGCCGGGGAGCCTCGATTCACCGTCCGTCGCCGACGAGCCCGCGCTGTCGTTCGACTCGCTGAACGTCCCGGACGAGGGGCTCGCGGGCGACGGCCTCTCGGCCGAGGGGGGCTTCGGGGACGCGGCGTTCGACCACGGTCCCTCGCTGACCGCGCCGGCCGACGAGACCGCGACGCCGCCGCCGAAGCCACCTCCGCCGAAGAGGAACAAGTACCTCGCGGTGTACGGCTTCCTGCTCATGTTCCTCGCGGGCGCGATCGCGGTCGGGGCGATCAAGTTCGTGGGGGATGGGGTCCTCGCGAAGAACGACCCGCCTCCGCCGCCCACGCAGGAGGACGTCCCGGACGCGCCGCCTCCGCCGGTCGAGGACCCGCCGCCGGTCGACATCGCGCCGCCGGTGGACGAGGCGCCGCCGCCGAAGTCGCCGCCACCCCCGCCTCCGCCGCCGCCGGAGAAGAAGGCACCCCCGCCGCCCGCGAAGGTCGTGAAGGACGAGCCGCCGCCGCCACCGCCGCCTCCGAAGAAGGCGCCGCCGCCGGACGTCTCCGACGACCTGGATCTCGATCGGGCGTTCGCCAAGATCGACAAGACGCCGCCGCCGCCGGCGTCGTCTGGCTTCGATCCGCGGGACGCGAGCGTCGGCTGCGACGAGGGCGACGGCGAGTCGTGCCTCCAGCTCGCGCGTTACCTGCTCGACGACAAGGGCGCGGCGCTCGAGGCCGCCAAGACGTTCGAGCGTGCGTGCTCCTTCGGGCGTGCGGTCGGGTGTCAGGAGGCCGGGCTGCTCTACGCGAAGTCCGGTCAGGCCGGCGACAAGAAGGAAGCGATTCGCCTGCACACGAAGGCGTGTGACAAGAAGCTCTCGGCGGGCTGCCACGCCGCGGCGCTGCTCCTTCGCGCGGACGACGCGGAAGCGGCGCGCGCGATGGATGCGAAGGCCTGTGCGTTGGGCCGCAAGTCGAGTTGCGCGGCGGCAGAAACGCCACCGCCGCCGCCCCCTCCGAGCCCGAAGGAAGACGACGGCAGTAGCCTCGACGACAAGTTGGACGACGACGACGAGACGTCGACGTCCACCAAGACCTGAATCAGGTCCAGATCTGCTGCGGGCCGCCGTGCTGCAGCTGGCGACGCCAGTCGGAGTCCGAACGGAGCAGGTCGATCATGCCGCTGAGCGCGTCGAACGGCGCGAAGTAGTTGTTGAAGTAGCTCGGCAGGCCTCCGTAGTAGAGGTCCATCAGGTCCGCGTTGAACTGACCCTCGATGTGGTTCGCGTGGATGCCGAACGAGTTCTGCAGCGCCGGCCACGCGCCGAGCGGCCCGAAGGTCTGCCCGAGGACGCGCGCCTGGTAGTCGTTCGTCTGCGCGCGCACCAGGTTGCCCCACGCACGCGAGCCGACCGGCGGACGCATGTGGATGTCCGTGTGGAGCTGACCGCGGTCCGTGGTCTGGTCGTAGATGCGGTGGTTGCCGGCGTCGACCTTCACGGGGCGTCCGCCGTGGTCCTGGATGACGCCGTCGTACTGGCCGTTGCGCACGCGGGCCCACTGGACCTCTTCCTCACCCGAGCCGAGGTGGAACTCGTCGATGTTCGGGTTCGTCGCGAGGTGCGTGGCGCGCCACTCGTAAGCGTCTTCGTGCATCGTGCCCTGCGGCCGGCCCGTGTTGACGCCTTCGATGTTGTAGCGCTGCGTCCCGTTCATGATGTGCAGGCCGGTCGTCACCGACTGGCTCGTGCCGGACGTGCCGTCGTAGTTCGTGTCGGCGTGGATGCGCGTGCCGTCGGGGAGCACGAAGTCGCTGTCCTTCGTGAAGTCCCACTTGGTGCCGTCCGCCTCTTCGACGTGAGGGTCGCCCCAGACGCGCGTGAGCTGCTCGCCGTCCGGCCCGTAGATCTTCCACTCGGAGCGCTCGCCCGTCGCGTGGACGCGGAAGCCGCCCGCGGTCGTGACGCTGCCGTCGTCGTTGACCTGCAGCCCTTGACCCGCCGGGGCCCCCGCCTGACCGATCGACGGTCCGGGGATCGAGCCGGGGAACGGCGTCGGCCGGGACCAGTCACCGGAGCTGAAGCTCGTCGGCTGGTTGAAGAAGCTGTTGACTAGGTCCAGGGCACCCGCGGCGTCCGCGCCACCCGTGTTGATGATGTTCTGCGTCCCGAAGTTGATGTTGATCGTCGGTCGGAAGCTGAAGTCCACGGTCATCGTCTCGTCACTCCTGTGCTGGCCCCGCTTGGACGTGGGGCACCGTTGGAATCGTTATCGTCTACCCAGGGTCCAGCGTTGCGTAAAAATCTCAATCATTTCGCGCGTGTAGGCTGATAGCGGCCGAAGTGATCCGATGTCCTACAGTTGCGCGGGACATTCGTCCGCACCGAGGATGTCCGGGTGCGGTTTTCGGCCATCGGTGTGCTCTTCGCCACGGTGTCGGCGTCGACGGCGGTCGCGGCGGCGCCGAAGGTCGTCCCGCGGATCGATCTCGACGTCCGGGACGCCGACGTCCACGACGTCCTGAGGCTCATCGCCGAGGTCGGTCGCATCAACCTGGTCGTCGCGGACGGCGTTCAGGGCCGCGTCACGGTCAAGCTCCGGAACGTCCCGTGGACCGACGCCCTCGCCGTGGTCCTGAAGACAAACGGCCTCGGGCAGGAGCGCGAGGGCGGAGTACTCCTCGTCGACACCCTCGAAAACCTCACCCGTCAGCAGGCCGCGCGCGCCGCTCGGGCCGCGGCGCGCGTGAAGACGGAGCGCCTCGTCACGGTGATGATCCCCCTGTCGTACGCGCAGGCCAAAGACCTCGAGCCGCTGGTCCGATCGATGCTGACGGAGCGCGGCACCGTCTCCGTCGACGAGCGCACCAACGTCCTGATCGTCACCGACGTTCCGGACCGGGTGTCCAGGGTCCGAGGGCGGCTCTCCCCGTAGACCGATGGTCCAGGGCCCGGTCGGTTCGCGACAATGCCGGCCGTGCGAAGGGTGGTGCTCCTCCTCTTGGTCGCGGCGTGCTCGAGCGCCGAGGCGCCCGAGGTCGGGCCGCCCCAACCCGTGCGGGGGTTGCTCGGCTGTCCCAACGACGGCGTCGACGGGGTCGCGCGCGACGACCTCACCTGCGTGACCTACCGCGGCGTCGGCGGGGTCTCGATGGGGGGCGGGTCCGCGATGCGCATCGCGCTGGAGAACCCGGAGCTGTTCGACGTCGCGGTGTCGCTCGGGTCGCCCTACATGGACCTCGAGTACTTCCTGATCACCGTCGCGGAGATCAGCAACGGGGGCTTCTGCCCGATGGAGCAGCTCCTCGACAACCTCGACGCGATCGACGCCAAGGACGATCCGAACACCTGGTGCGGCCCGGTGGCCCTCGACGAGCTCGCGCTCCCGGAGTCGGAGTGCTCCGGGTTCTCGGGCGACTACAACCACCACTACCGCGGGCCGTCGGCCGGGCGCGGCGGGAGCTTCAATCGGGTGTCGTCGCTCGAGATCGTGCACGACTTCGCGATCGCCTACGGCAACCCCGCGTTCTATTCGAGCGAATCGACGTACCGGCCGCCGGGTGTCCCCGCGACGCATCACGTGCCGCTCGCGCTCTCCGCGTCGGAGCGGCAGGCGGAGCGCGCCGCGCGCCGGGCGGAGATCTGCGCGGAGCCGGTCGTCCTGGAGGGGGTCTACGACCGCTTCTACAACCCGGAGGGCACCTTCGACGTCATCACGTACTGCGACGGGAACGGCCCGACGAACGGCGAGTACGAGCCCGGCACGGCGGACTTCCCGATGGAGGTCGCGCTCGCCGTCGACTACAACGGCAACCGTCGGCGCGACTACGGCGAGCCGGTGATCGCGCAGCCCAACGAGTACTTCGAAGACGTCGGCACCGACGGCGTCGCGAGCGCGGACGAGCCGGGCTTCGGTCCCTCGAACCCGGATCCGAACGGCGACGACTACCACTGGCGCGACAACCCCGCCGGCACCGAGCGCAACATCCGCTTCGACGCGGGGGAGCCGTACGACGACTTCGGCCTCGACGGCGTGGACGGGACGGGGGACTACGGGGAGGGCAACGGCGCCTTCGACCAGAGCCCGAACGTCGAATACGCGTTCTCGCGATCGCCGCGCCGGATCGTGGAGTCGATCGACGACCGGATGCTCGGGCGCCTGCACCTGTGGGCCGACGCGGGCATCCGCGACTTCCTCCTCTCCGCGCAGATCACGAACCAGTTCTGGGGCGCGCTCCGGCAGCGCACCGACGACACCGCGACCTTCCGCGACTGGGACGGCCTCGCCGCCGCGACCCAGGACGAGGGGGCCTACGACCCGGCTCGCGCCGACTTCTCCGAGGCGCGCATCGGGCGGCACGGGTACCTGTGGTACGGCGACCCGGCGGTGTGCCCGGGCGTCGACGCCGAGACCGGGCGCGGCAACCACGTCGGGACGGCGAAGGAGATCCTGGACCGCATCCTGACGACGTTTGCCTTCGCTTCGGCGCGGTGGCCGGACGGGGACTTCGCGTCGTCATCTGGGTCCATCCGGGAGCAGGGGAGCCCGAACGGCGTCTTCGAGGACTTCGCGCTCGTGGAGTCGTTCGACAGCGACGCGCTGGGGCGCGAGGTGCCGTACGTGGTGGTGCTCCCGCCCGACTACTACCGGGGCGAGAACCGCTACCCGGTGATGTACTTCCTGCACGGGCAGGGGCAGAAGGCGACGGATCTGCTCGCGAGCGCCCTGTTGATGCTGGGGCCTCAGATGACCTCGGACGTGGACGACCGCAAGGCCCGGCGCCGGGCGGACTGGCAGAAGATGATCATCGTCTTCGCCGACGGCGAGTGCCAGGTCGGCGAGTGCCACACCGGGACGTTCTACCTGGACCACCGGGGCGCCGAAGGGGAGGCCGTGCGCCACGGGGAGGCCTTCTTCGAGCTGATGCGCACCATCGACGACCGGTACCGCACCAAACCGCCCGCCATGAAGCCCCGGTGACCGCGAACTTTTGGTGTCGGTTTTCACCTCGGTGTAGACTCGGAATGCCCGGCGCGCCGGCGGGGGTTTCGTCTACGTGGCAGAAGATCGCGAACGGCACGAGCTCGTAGAGGTCGAGCAGATCGAGGAGGTCGACGACCTCGCACGCGCGGAGCGCTCCGACGTGGCGGTCGACGAGGGGCCGGTCACGGTCGGCGACCTCGTGGAGGGTGCGAACAAGGTCGTCGGTGCCGTCGGCACCGGCGCGAAGCGCATCTTCGACCAGGGCCGCTACCGGAAGGTGCGGATCACGCGGAAGGGCAAGCCGATCCTCCCGGACATCCCGCTCGCCGCGATGGCGGCGGTGGAAGCCGCGTCACTGTACGGCGCGGGCTTCGCGCGGGTGCTCGCGGTGAACGTGGGCGCGCGGTTCTTGTTCGACGTGGAGGTCGTCAACGAGGCGGACAAGTACATGAAGTCCGGCGTCGAGCACTTCCTGGAGGGCGACTTGAATCGCGCCGAGGAGGCGCTCCTCAAGTGCGTGCGCATCGACGACACCCACGCGCCGGCGTACCTGCAGCTCGGCGTCCTCTATCGAATGCGCGGTGAGCGCGACAAAGCGATCCAGGTGCTCGAGCGCGCGCGGCGCCTCGACGACGCCGGCGAGGTCGGGAAGAAGGCCGGTGACATCCTGATCGCGATGTCCGCGGACGAAGAGCGGTGACGTGCCGACGAGCGGTGGTAAGCCCAAGGCGGTCGCGCCGCTACTGACGGTCGATCACAGCAAACGCGGTCGGCGGTTCATCACCGTGCTCGACCCTTCGAGTCAGCGTGTCACGCTGCTCGAGCCGTGGGAGCACGCGATCTTGGTGCTCTGCGACGGCGACAACTCCATCGAGGCGATCGCGGATTTGCTCGCGAGCGGCGTGGAGGGCGAGCCAGTCACGGAGCGCTCCGTCACCCGCTGCGTGAAGTTCTTCGAGCAGCAGCAGATCATCGAGCCCGGCGGGTTCAGACGGCAGGGCGCCGACAAGCCGCCGGGGCCGCGCACGTTGGCGGGCATCCAGCTCGCGTACCGCGAGTGGCACAAGGACCCGGTGAAGACGGGGCAGATCCTCGCCGGCAACCTCGCGCCGTTCCCGCTGATGGACGGCAGTGTCCCGGTCGGGCTCGGACCCACCGTCGCGCTACCGGAGGACGAAGAGTCGCGGCCCGTGGGGATCGGGACGACGCTCGTGCTCGGCAACGCGGATGGCTCGTTCGACGGCGAGGCGCCGGCGCTGCGGAGTGTCCTCCACGACGCGGGCCGCGAGGCGGAGCCGAAGACCGAGGTGGGTTCGCTGGCCGAGGCCGAGGAACCGGAGGAGGTCGAAGACGACGATCTCCTGGAGATTGGCAACGTCGCCGAGCTGCTCAAGATGGTCGACGACGACTTCGAGCGGCAGGAGGCGGAGGCGAAGGAACCCCAACCCGAGGCGCCGAAGCCGACGGCGAAGGCGAAGATCAAACATGTACCGCCGCCCGTCGGGAAGGCGATCGGCGGGGTCGCGGAGGTCGCCGGGATGTCGCTGTCCGCGGAGCGGACGGACGTGCTCGCGGCGGCGCCGCTCGAGCCGGTCGAGCGGCAGCGTCGCTCCGAGCTCCACCGCGCGGCGGCGCCCGACAAGGCGCTCAACCCCACGATGGTCGGCCTCCCGCCGAAGGACGGCGAGGAAGCGCCGGTGATCGTATCGCCGCCGCGTGCGCCGTCGAAGGCGGGGGATCGGGTCGGCGCGGTGATCGGACCCGTGCCGTCGTCGGCGTCGAAGAACGTCGAGCGCAAGCGCAAGAAGCGCAAGCACAGCGGCATCACGCCGGGCGCGCTCGTCGAGGACACGCAGCAGATCGATACGCCGACCGACGCGGGGTATCGGGCGGCGTCGATCGACGACGACGATGAGCCCAAGACGGGCGTTGTGATCGAGACGGTTCACGACGACACCACGACGTCGCAGACCTCGGCGCACATTCACGCGCGCGCGCGCGACGTCTTCGACCGACTCCGCCGCCTCGGGTTGAAGGCGCGCTCCTACAGCGACGAATCCTGGGACGGCGACACGGAGCTCACGCGTGATCGCAGCCGACGTCGACACGAGGACGAGGCGCGAGCTTTCGACCAGGCGTTGGAGACACTGACGGCGGGGGACCTGGAGGTCGCGCTCTCGCACTTCAGGAACCTCGCGAAGCGGCTGCCGGAGTCGGACCGCGTCGCGAAGTTCATCGCCGCGATCGAAGCCGCGAACCCGCGGCACGACGACGAGGGCGGCGAGACGACGCGTCGGATTCTGACGTCGTTCGAAGACGCCCTGGAGGGCGCCGTCGACGCGGGCCGGTGTCCGCAGTGCTTCGCGCCGATGACGTCGCGCGCCTGCGGGCAGTGCGGCTTCGAAGGCTAACGCGCGCGCGACTCGGCTGCGCCGGACTAAGAGGGGAAGGGCAAGGGCAAGTTTAAGTTCAAGGGGGCCTGGCTGCGCCGGCCTAGAGCAGCGCAATCACCAACATATACGCCGCCACCGCACCGCCGAAGGCGCCGATGAGGTACGTGCGGATCTGACCGGTCTGCAGCTTGCGGAGGCGCTGGCCGGCGTCCATCACGATGTCGGCGACGAGGTTCACCGCGCCGTCCACGACGTACTTGTCGATCGCGCCCTGGATGAAGCCCATGTACTTGCCGACGAAGGCGACCGTCTTCACGAGGCCGTCGACGACCCAGACGTCGAAGTCCTTCAGGCCGTTCCAGACCTTCGACATGCCGTGGACCATGACCGTGAAGTAGGCCTCGTCCACGAAGTACTTGTTGTAGATGACCCGGTGCGCCGCCCCGAGGCCGTCGCCCGCCGCCGCGGGGAGGAGCGCGCCGAGGATCGGGATGTCCTTGATCGCCTCGCGCGGGTTCGCCATCAGGCGCTCCGGCAGCGGGTTCGCGTTGTCCTTGTAGAGCCAGCGCGCCGTGAGCCAGCCGAGCGTCGCGACGACGATCGACAGCGCGGCGAGCGCGTACTCGAACAGGTGGACGGTGTGGGTGTCCGAGAGCCACGCCGCCGCCGGCGTGTACTGCTCGTAGAGCGCCGTCATCGTCATGCCCGGCGCGAGGACCGGCTCCAGCCAGTGCTCGAGGGCGGGGTGGACGTCGAGGCCGAGGAGGCTCGACACCACGGGCGGGAAGCCGACGATGACGCCGAGGATGATCGACGCGACGCCGAGCACCCACAGCGGGCCGGTCATCGACGACGGCGACTCGTGCGGCGTGCCGCCGTGATGGTCGTGGTGGTGATCGTCGTGGCCGTGGTCGCCATGACCGTGATCGCCGTGGTCGCCGTGCGCGCCGTGGCCGTGCTCGGCGAGCGACGCGATGAGCTCCGCGGAGGGGCCCTTCACCGGCTTCGGCTCGAGCAGCTCCTTCGCGCGCTGCGTGTCCGCCGGGTAGGGATCCGGGATCGGCGTGTCGTTGCCGCGGTACTCACCCGAGAACGTCATGTAGTACGAGCGGTACATGTAGAAGCTCGTGAGCGTCGCGGCGACGATGCCCATCGCCCAGATCGCGTAGTTCGCGTACGGCACCAGGCCGTGCACCGCGGACGACGAGAACGCCTTCCAGAGGATCTCGTCCTTCGAGCAGAAGCCCGCCGCGAGCGGGAAGCCGGCGATCGCGAAGCAGGCGAGCGCGTAGGTCCAGCGCGTCGACGGCATGTACTTCGCGAGGCCGCCCATCCGACGCATGTCCTGCTCGTGGTGGCAGCCGAGGATCACGGAGCCCGAGCCGAGGAACAGACACGCCTTGAAACAAGCGTGCGTGAGGAGGTGGAAGACACCCGCCCAGTACGCGCCGACGCCGACGCCGATGAACATGAAGCCCAGCTGCGAGACCGTCGAGTACGCGAGGACCTTCTTGATGTCGTACTGGAACAGGCCCATCGACGCCGCGAACAGCGCGGTCATCGCGCCGATCAGACCGACGACCGTGCAGGCCTCGGGTGACAGCACGAACAGGTAGTTCAGGCGCGCGATCATGTAGACACCCGCGGTCACCATCGTCGCCGCGTGGATGAGCGCCGAGACCGGGGTCGGGCCGGCCATCGCGTCCGGCAGCCACACGTAGAACGGGATCTGCGCGGACTTCGCCGTGGCGCCGAGGAAGAACGCGACGCACACGAAGAACAGGAGCGGGATGCCCCAGATGGTGCGCGTGGTGATCGGGCCGCGTCCGCGTTTTTGGTCGAACGCGGCGAGCGTCGCCTCGGTCTCACCGTCGTGCTCCACGAGGAGGCGACGGGTCTCTTTCTCGAACTCCGCGCGCTGCGCGGTCTTCAGCGCCTCTTCGGCACGCGTGGCGGCGAGGGCGTCGCGCGCACCGGCGCGCTCCAGGCGGATCTTCTCGCGCGCGACCTCGTCGTCGAAGACGTTGCGCAGGCGGCTGAACGTCAACGTGGCCTGCGGCTTTTCGGCGAGCTCGGTGGAGGGCCGCGGGCCGACCGCGTCCTCGAGCGCCTTCACGCCGCTGTCGTACTGAAAGTCCGGTTTGAGGGGTGCGTAGAACGGGGCCTTGGCTTCGAGGCGCCCGCCGGCGGGGCCGCCCACGGGGGTGGTCCAGCTGCCCTGCATCCCCCAGAAGAGCGTGAACAGACCGATGACGAAGCAGGCGTCGCCGAAGCGGTTGACGACGAAGGCCTTCATGCCGGCCGCGGCGTTGTTGAGCTCCTTGTACCAGAAGCCGATCAGCAGGTAGGAGGCGAGCCCAACGCCTTCCCAACCGATGAACATCACGAGGAAGTTGTCCCCGAGGACGAGGATCAACATCATCGTGACGAAGAGGTTGAGGTAGCAGAAGAAGCGCCAGTACGCGGGCTCTTCGTGCATGTACCCGATCGAGTAGACGTGGATCATCGTGCCGATCGTCGTGATGATCAGCGTCATCATCGACGACAGCGGGTCGAGCCAGAACGCGAAGCGCGCGTCCGCGAACCCGACGTGCATCCAGTCCCAACCGACCTGGACGAACGCCCGTTGCTCGGGCTCCGCGATGCCCATCAGCTGGAAGAAGAGCAGCCAGCTGATCACGCAGGAGATCGCCGGCATCGCGATGGCGATACCGTGCACACCGACCTTGCCGACCGAGTCCTGGATCCGCTTTCCGAAGAAGGCGTTGATCGTGGCCCCGATGAGCGGAAACAGCGGGATGAGGAGCAAAAGCGCGTTGTGTTGGGCTTCCACGGGCGCGCGGAGGCTAGACCGACAACGGCGGCGGGCGCAATCACTTTGAAAGGCTCCAAAAGCCCAAAAAATCTCAGGGCTTCGCGCCCGAGGTGGCCGTAGACCAGTCCAGACCGGCGAGGAACGTCCACAGCGCGTCGACCCGCGGGACTTCCCGCAGCGCGCGGTGCCCGACGAGCCACAGATCGTCGATGGGCCAGGCCTCGGCCGACGCTTCGAGGCTCGGGCCGATGTCGAGCGGCGCCAGCGGGGCCGCGTCGAGGAACGCGTCCGGCACGAGGATCGCGCCGATCCCCTCCGCGGCGCCCACGATCTGGCTCGCGAAGTGGCTGGTGCGCAGCGCGATCTCGGCCTTCGGGACGTGCGTCGCGAGCCAGCGCGCCGCGGGGAGGCTCGCCAGATCCCGATCCCACGCGATCCACGGGATGTCCTCCCACCGCGCCAGCTCCCCGATCCGCCGCGCGTGCGTCGCACCGATCGCCGCGACCCACCGGCTCGCCGTCAGCCGCTTCAGGAGGAGGTCTGCACCGGTCGGGCGGATCGATCGCAGCGCGAGGTCCGCGTGGTGGCGGGTGAGATCCACCGGGCGCACCGACGCATCCAGCTCCACGGTGATCCGCGGGTAGCGGCGACGGAACTCGGCGAGCGCCGGCGTGACGAACGTGTCCGCCATCCCGGGCGCGACCGACAGGCGCACGATCCCCTCCGGCTCCGCCTCGACCGCCGCCGCCTCGCGCGTGAGGCGCGCGTGCGCCGCGTCCATCGCCTCGGCGGCGGGGAGGAGGAGCTCCGCGGCGGCGAGCGGCTCGAGCCCCTGCCGCGTGCGATCGAACAGCCGGGTGTCGAGCGCCGCTTCGAACGCCGCGAGCCGACGGCTCACGGTCGAGACGTCGAGCCCGAGGTGCCGCGCCGCGAGGCCGAGGGTGCCGTCCCGGTAGGCGGCGAGGAACACGCGGACGTCGTCCCAGCGCGCGTCGTGGTCTTGCGATTTTGCCATGCCCGGTTGAATGGAAGTCCATTTACGGGCGCTGACGCAAGACCCACGATGGACGCATGGAAGAACGACTCCACATCGTCCTCGGGGCCGGTCAGATCGGTCCGCGCGTCGCGCAGCGTCTGCTGGCGGCCGGTCACCACGTCCGCATCGTGCGGCAGAGCCCCCGCGAGGACTTCACACACCCCTCGCTGACCTGGGTCCACGGTGACCTGCGCGACGGAGACTTCGCGGCGCGCGCCCTCGAGGGCGCCGCGGTGGTCTACGACTGTATGAACCCGCGCTACGACCGGTGGCGCACCGAGCTGCTCCCGATCGCGAGCGGCGCGCTGCACGGTGCGGAGCGGGCGGGCGCGAAGCTCGTCGCGCTCGACTGCCTCTATATGTACGGGCGCGTCGACGGACCGATGCGCGAGGACACGCCGATGCGCCCGTGTAGCGTGAAGGGCGAGCTCAGGAGGTCACTCGCCGAGCTGCGGCTCGGCGCGGACGTCGACGTGGCGATCGGGCGCGCGAGTGACTTCATCGGTCCGGGGCTCGATCAGGCCGTGTTCTCGGAGCGGATGTTCGAGCGCATCCTCGCCCGCAAGACCGCGGAGTGCACCGGCGACCCCTCGATGCCGCACGCGTACACGTACGTCGATGACGTCGCGCGCGGACTCGTGGACCTCGGGACGAGCGACGCGACCGGGGTCTGGCACCTCCCGACGAACCCGGCGCGACCGACCGAGGTGTGGGTCGCCGAGCTCGGCGCGGCGCTCGGGATCGAAGCGAGGGCGAAGCGCGTCCCGAGCTACGTGCTGCGCGGGGTCGGGTTGTTCATGCCGGTGCTGCGTGAGCTCGTCGAGATGGCCTACCAGTGGGAGATGCCCTTCGAGGTCGACGACGGTGCGTTCGTCGCGCGCTTCGGATGGGGCGCGACGCCGAACGCTTCGATCGTCGAAGCGACCGCGGCCTGGGCGCGCGAGCGATTCGGCGTGAAGGCGCCGGCGATCGCCGCGCCACGCCCCCTTTGAAAGCACGCGCGAACGGCGGTATCGGTGGCCTCGCCCGATGGCGAAGGGGGGATCACTGCCGAAGACGGTCGGGCCCTACGCCGTCGTCCGCGCGCTCGGTAAGGGCGGCATGGGCGAGGTCCTGCTCGCGCGTCACGAGCTGTTGGATCGCCTCGTCGCCATCAAACGCCTCGCGCCGCGCGAGGACACCAAGCTCGAGGAGATGGAGGAGCGATTCCTCCGCGAGGGCCGGGCGCTCGCTACCTTGCACCACCAGAACATCGTGGGTGTGCACGACCTCTTCGTTCGCCGCGGCACGCACTACATGGTGCTCGAGTACGTGGACGGCGAAAACGTCGCGCAGCTGCTGAAGAAGGGCGTGCTGCCCGTCGACGTGGCCGCGATCGTCGCCACGAAGATCGCCGACGCGCTCGAGTGCGCGCACCGACGCGGCATCGTGCATCGCGACATCAAGGGCGCGAACGTCATGGTCTCGCACAGCGGAGACGTGAAGCTGATGGACTTCGGCATCGCGCGCGACGAGGCGCTCGAGCAGGTCACGTCCACGGGCGTCGTCGTCGGCACGCCGATGTACGTCGCGCCGGAGGTGATCAAGGGCGGCGACGCGGACCCGCGCTCGGACATCTACGCGCTCGGCGCGCTGCTGTACCACGCGCTGTCGGGGCGACGGCTCTTCGAACACGCGAACTCCGACAACCTCTACGCGCTGATCGCTTCGGGGCGCTTCCCGAAGCTGTCGCGCGTCGCGCCGCACGTGCCGTGGCGGCTGCGGCGCATCGTGGATCGGTGCCTCTCCAAGAAGCCGGACAAACGCTTCGAGTCGGCGGGGGAGCTGCGCGCGGCGCTGGAGCTGTTCCTCGCTTCGACCAACGTGTGGAGCAACCACGAGGAGCGCCTCGTCGGCTTCCTCAAGGCGCGTGGTCACCTGACGGAAGAGGAGGCGAGTGTGTGGCTGTCGGCGGAGAGCCTTGTCATCAGCGCGACGTTCGAGGCGCCGGCGCGGAGTGTGTACCGGCGGCTCGCTTACGCGGCGGTCGTCGCCGCGGCGGGCGGCGCGGCGTGGTGGGCCGGAGCGCGCGGTGGGTGGTTCGACGGGCTGCTGAGCTGGCTCCAGGGGAACTAAGGTGCTACGCAGCGCGGCATGAACCGACTCGTGCTCGCGATCTGTAGTGTCACGTTCCTCGCTGCCTGCCCCAACCCGGCGGACAAAGCCCAAAAGGCGCAGGTCGGGGAGACCAAGGCGGCCGTCGAGAAGCCCGCAGAGGAGGCCAAGCCGACGAAGGCGATGGCGCTCGCGCTCGACCCCGCGAAGTCTTCGGTGGGGTTCGTCGGCTCGAAGGTGACCGGCAACCACGAGGGCGGGTTCGACAAGGTCACCGGGACGATCCACTTGGTCGAGGGCATCGTTGGATCGCGTGCGGCGATCACGATCGACATGACGTCGGTGAAGTCGGACTCGGACAAACTCACCGGCCACCTGAGGTCGCCGGACTTCTTCGACGTCGAGAAGTTCCCGACCGCGAAGTTCAGGATCATCGAAATGAAGAAGGTGGAGGGGGACCGCTACAAGGTGGCGGGTGAGCTCGACCTGCACGGTGTCACGAAGGGGATCGTCTTCGAGGCGACCATCACCGCGGACGACGCGGCGGTGCGCGCCAAGTCCGAGTTCTCGATCAACCGGAAGGACTTCGGGATCGTGTACGCCGGTAAACCCGACGACCTGATCCGCGACGACGTGCTGATCAAGCTCGACGTCGTCGCACCGAAGTCCTGAGCGTCAGCGCGCCTTCCGGCCGAACGGCCACAGCGCGAGCACCGCGAGCTTCAGGTGCTGCAGCGCGAACGGAATCCCGATGATCGTCACCGCGAGCCCGACCGCGAGGCCGAGGTGCGTGAGGAAGATCCAAATACCGGCGAGCACGAACCACAGCACGTTCGCAAACGTCCCGACCACGGCGCCGGGGGCGCTCCGGGGGACCTCCTCGATGTCCTTGCCGAACGGCATGAACGCGAGGCCCGCCAGCTTGAAGGACTGCATTCCGAAGGGGAGGCCGATGACCGTGAGGCTCAGCACGACGCCGGCCAGCAGGTATTCCAGCGCGGTCAGGAAGCCGCCGCCGAAGATGATCCAGAGTACATTCAGGAGAAATCGCATCGTTGTTTCGGTCCTCGGTGCGTCCCCTGTGGACGAAATGCTTCACGGTGGTAACCGCTCCGCCATCCGTCCGATCACGGATCCGCAACACTTGGGACACCTGACCGATAACCACCATGTCCCAAGCGGTCAAAGCCGCGAGGGGCTGCCACCGCCACCGTCCGAAAAAGTCGTTTCGTTCCGCCGTCGCAACGAGAAGTTGTGACGTGATTCCCGAGATCAAATCGTCGATGGCGATGAAGGAGGAGACCGAAGAGTCTTCCTACCTCCGGCTGGACGAGGACAAAGGCGACGACGAGCGCCGTGAGTCCGACGACGCGCCGCAGGACGGCTACGAGCCGGACAACCCTCGCGCCAACAAGTTCGGCCGGGACCGCCGCAGCCCGGCGCCCGAGCAGTCGTTCGCCCGGATGCGCCGCCGCAGCACGCCGAAGCGGCGCCACGCTGCGCCCCCCGCCGTCCAGATCCGCATGATGATGGACGACGACCGCTCCGCCGGAACGATCTAGTACTGGCGGACGTCGAACCCGAAGACGCGGGCGCCGTCGAAGACGACGGTGATGTCGATCGTCACGGCCTCGGTCGAGGTGACCGCGACCAGCTCCGTCTTCAGCCCGTAGCTGTTGTCGGCCTCGAGCTCGGCGAGGGTTCGGCCGGCCTGCTCCAGGCGGATCTTCACGGGCTCCGCGTTGTCGGAGGTGACGCTGCCGTCCGTCAGGCCGTAGCTGAATTCGATCTCCTTCGCGCGGGCGTGCACCGGGAAGGTCGCGCGGATGTGCTCGTGCGCGATCGGGTGCATGAAGAGGACGGGGCGGCGCTCGCCGTCGATGTCGAGGCGCTCCGGGCCGAACTTCTGCCACGGGTGCTCGCCGAACTGGCAGTGCCCGGGCTTCGACGGGCAACCCGAGCGTGTGCCGTCTTGTTTCACGCGCTCGACGGTGAACTGCCGCCACGCGACGCGCCCGTTCCAGAGCAGCCCGGGGCGCGCCTTCTTCGTGCGCGGTCCGGGCTCGGAACCCGACGGCTCCCAGAACCCCCACAGCCTTCGGTTCTCCCGGCGCGCGGCGACAGGGTCCGGTTCGCCGACTGCGGCGACGGTCGCGAGTCCGACCCCGAACACCACCACCGTGACGAGGGCGCGCGCGATCACGTGCCGACGCGCGCCCGCGAACAGCACGGCAACGATCGCGACGACGAGCGGGACGACGTGCACCGCGTTCGCGCCGTGCCCCAACAACCCGAGGCTGTGTCCGATGCCGTACGTCATCTCGCCCTTCGTGTAGGACGGCCACAGGAACGTCTTCAGCGGGTTCGTGTAGACGACCGACAGGTGCGGGTAGAGCGCCGCCGCGAAGCCGGTCGTGACGATCGACAGCCCACCGAGCGCGATGGTCAGGTTCCTGAGGCGTGGCACCGCGAGCGCCTCGAGCGCCCACAGCCCGAGGACCGGCGCGACCGCGATGATGTACCGCGGCCCCACCGTCCACCCGCCGCGCCAACCTTCGTGGCCCGAGATGAAGAGCATCGAGAACACGAAGCCGACGACCGCGGCGATGGCGAGCGCGCGCGGGAGGGGCTTCGGTCCGTCCTGATTCTTCTGCGTTGGGACGAAGCAGCGCGCGAGGACGTAGAGCAGCCCGACGATCAGGATCGGCGAGAAGAAGAACAGCCCGGTCCCCGCGGAGAACAACGAGCCGGAGAAGGCGTCCCACTTCGGGTACGTCACGCCGAAGAAGCCGTCGCCGTGCACTTCGACGTAGCCCTTGTTCTCGAGGAACGAGTAGCCCGTCTTGAACGGTGAGCCCCACATCGCGGCGTGTGCCCACAGTCCGACGGCAAACGGGGCGGCGCCGCCGATCGCGAGTCGTACGAAGAGCATCAGGCGGTCGCCCCGGGCGATGTACAGCGCGGCCGCGAGCGCGGGGAGCGCGACGAGCGCCGCCGGGTACTCCGCGAACGGCGTCGCGCCCGCGGCGAAGCCCATGACGATGCCGATCCACGTGCGCTGCTTCGCGGTCTTCGCGCGGCTGAGCGCGATGACGGCGAGGTACACGCCGCCCGCCGCGAACGCCGCGATGACGTGCCCGGTGAAGGTGATGCCGTACGGGTAGAGCATCGTCCCCAGCGACAGCGCGACGCCGATCGCGGTGCCCAATCCGGGCGCGCCGAGCTCCGCCGCGCGGCGGCGACACCACGCGATGAGGATCCAGCAGAAGCCGATACCGAAGATCGCGCTCCCGAAGATCCGCACGACGAAGGTGATGGTGCGTTTGTCGACCTTCGCGCCGAGCGCGCCGAGGATCGGCTCGGCGAGGACGTACCCGGGGACGCCGAGGAGGCTCTGCAGCGGGGCCTTCGAGGAGTAGAGCTTGCCGTCGCGGATCGCCTTGTCGTCGACGATGCCCCAGCTCCGGATCACCTTGTCGATGATGAAGGTGCCGTCCTCGGCGAGCGCGCGGGTCATGTACACCCGCACCATCTCGTTGGGATTGTTGAGGCCTCGGTGATACGGCCAGGTCGCGAGGTAGAGGAAGGCGACGAGCGCGTACGGCCACAGGCGTGGGATCCGGCCGACTCCGCTCACGGCGCCGGGACCCTACCTGTCACGGGCGACGGCGACAACACGCTGGAAATGGCGAGTCGTAGGCGGTATGCGAACGCACCATGCGACCGCGGCTCGTCGACCTCGTGGTGTGTCCCAAGTGCCGGGGGGCGTTGTCCGTGTCGTCGACGGTGGTCGACGGCGACGAGATCATGGAGGGCGCGCTCGACTGTCGAGCGTGCGGCGCGTCCTATCCGATCCGCGGCGGCATCCCGAGGCTGCTCCCCGACACCACGGCGGTGCCCGACGAAGCGCAGCGCACGGTGGATCGCTTCGGCGAGCAGTGGAACGACTTCGACTTCATCGGGCCGCACTACGAGGAGCAGTTCCTCGGGTGGATCGCCCCGAACCGGCCCGACACCTTCGAGGGACGCGTGGTCCTGGAGGGCGGTTGCGGTAAGGGCCGGCACTCGGCGCTCGTCGCGCAGTGGGGCGCGAAGGACGTGCTCGCGGTCGACCTCGGGTCCGCCGTGGAGGCCTGCTACCGCAACACGCGCCGCTACGAGAACGTGCACGTCATCCAGGCGGACCTGTTCCACCTGCCGGTGAAGCCGCGCTCGGTCGACGTCGCGTTCTCGGTCGGCGTCCTGCACCACACCCCCGAGCCCGAGCGATGCTTCGGCGAGCTCGTCTCCGCGGTGCGACCGGGCGGGCGCATGATCGCCTGGGTGTACGGCCGCGAGAACAACGGCTGGATCGTGCACGGCGTGAACCCGGTGCGTGAGGCGCTCACGTCGAAGATGCCGCACCGCTGGGTGTACGAGCTGTCGAAGATCCCGGCCGCGATGATCGTCGCGATGGGGCGGGGCGTGTACACGCCGCTGTCCAAGGGGCCCCTGGCGCCGATCGGCAAGCGCCTCTTCTACCAGGAGTACATCCGCCACATCTCGAAGTTCCCGTACCCCGAGGTGCACTCGATCGTGCACGACCACCTCAACCCGGTGATCGCGCATTACATTCGAGAGAACGAGTTCAGATCGTGGTTCTCGGCGCTGTCGCTCGAGGACGTCACCATCGGCTGGCACAACGAGAACTCCTGGCGCGGTACCGGCATCGTCCCGCAGCCGAAGGACGAGCCCAGGGCGGTCGAGGCCGCATCTTGAGCGTCGTCGCGATCGCGTGCGCGCTGATCGCGTTTGTCGGGTTCGGGTTCGCGTCGCGGCGCTTCGTGCGCTCGCGGATCACGGCGTGGTCGCTGAAGGCGTTCGCTCCGGGTGCCCTCACGGTGGCGTTCACGCTCGGGCTGTTCCTGTCGACCGTCGCGCCTGCGGCGCGTCTGCTGGGGGGCTTCGATCTCGGGCTCGCGATCTCGGCCGGCATCGCGATCGTCCTGGCGTTTGCGACGCGGCGCCTCCCGGTCGAAGCGCTCCCGCGTGCGTCGCGCCGCACCGAGTGGTGGTTCGCGGTGGTGCTGGTGGGGATGGGCGCGCTCTACACGAACCTGTCGCTGCGTTATCAGATGCACGACGAACACGCGGTGTACGGCCACAAGTCGATGGTCGAGCAGCTCCGGCGCGGCGTGTACCCGATGTACTACCCGTCGAGCCCATCGGAAGAGGCGCGGTACCACTACGGCTTCGACGTCCTCGCGGGGGTGTTCACGCGCGGGCTCGATCTCTCGAGTGACCTCGCGATCGATCTGGTCTGCATCCTTTTGGCGCTGTTCATGTGCTGGGCCGCGGCGGCCGTCGCGGCGGACGCCGACGCCGAACGCTCCGCGCCGTTCGCGGCGGCGGCGATACACCTCGGTGCCGGGCTCGCGTTCTTCCTGCTCGCGGGCGTCGACGGGCGCCACCCACGCTGCCTCACGCAGTATCACCACCCCACGTGTGAGGTGGAGCTGTTCCCGACGCAGCTGCTCAACGTGTTCCAGCACCCGGTGTCGCTCGGCGTGCCGTTGTTCCTCACCGCGGTCTTGATGTTCCCGCGGTTGGCGGGGCGCTCCAACGCGGAGCCGCTCTTCGGCGCGCGCTGGTGGTCGACGGCCGCGATGTCGATCGCGATGCTCGGCGGCCTCTCCGTCGGGCAGTTCGTCTACTACGCGCTCGGCGTGCTCGCGGCGCTGGCTTCGTTACCGGTCTGGGGCTGGCGCGCGGGGCGTGGCCTGCGGCCGTACTTCGGGCTGGGGATCGTGGTCGGTCTGTCGTTCGTCCTGGCGTACGCGATCGGCGGGATGCTCGCGCCGAACGAGAGCATCGATCCGAACCTCGTGCGTGTGCTCTCGACGCCGGGCTTCCCGGCGAAGGAGCCAGTGTCCGGGATCCTGTGGCACCACGCCGTCAACCTCGGCATCGGCTTCCTCCTGTTACCGCTCTTCGTCTGGGTGTCGATGCGGGAGCGTCGCTCGGGCGTGGTGATGCTGACGGCGTTTGCGATCGGCGGCATCGCGGTCGCGCACCTGTTCACGTACACCCGCTCCTGGGACATCGTGAAGTTCCCGTCCGCCGCTTCGTTCGCGCTGTCGATGTTGTTCGTCGTCGTCGTCGACCGTTGGCTCGCGGCGCGCACCGGTTGGCTCGAGCGGTGGGGGCGCCGTTTCGGTGTCGCCGCGGTGTGCGGCACGGGCGTCGTCGCGGCGACGTTTGTGTTGTTCCCGCTCGACGGAGCGAACCGCCTCTACGGCCTCGGCACTTGGCAGGGCAATGGGCTCGTGCGGCAGTGCATCGACTGGCTGCGTTCCCACGACTACGCGAGTGAGGACGTGGTCTACGCGCAGTCGAACGTCGCGATGGAGCTGTCGGTGTGGGGCGGCCTGTCGGTGGTCGCCGAGGACACGGACCTGTTCTACATGGGCGTGAAGAACTCGGTGCTGCAGAAGAACCGCCGCCTGTCTTCGCGGCTGCGCGCTACGCTCGACGACGCCGCGATCGCCGAGCTCGGCGTGAAGTACCTCGTCTTCTCCGACGAGGAGCTCGGCAACCTCGGGCGCCGAGCCCAGGATCGCCTACGTAAGGAAGAGGGCTTCGAGAAGCTCGTCAGCTTCCCATCGGAGCGCCCCGGCGGCACGCGCTCGATCTGGCGCGTTCGGTAACACCATCCCCGGAAAACGAGCTCGGGTCCTTGACGATGAGGTTCGCGATCACTAAAAAGAGCATTAATGACTCTAATGGTGGCGAACGGACGTGAATCGGTTCATGGGGACTTTTCGGTGGCGCAAGGCACCGTCACCGGCGCCGAGCACCTCCGCCTCGGCCGGGGCAATCAGGACGGCGTCGCCACGGGCGCCACCGCGGACGCTCTGGCGGTGGCGGTCACGGACGGGTGCTCCGAAGGCCGCTACTCCGAGGTCGGCGCTCGCCTCGCGGCGGAGTGGCTGGCGGCGGCCGCGCCGGCGAAGTGGCGTGCGGCGCGTGAGCGTCCGGAGCCCTTCGTGCGTTCGCTGTCGCGGGGCCTCGCCGGGTTGGTCCACGACGTCGCGGGGCGCTTCGGGCCACGCCCCGTCCGCGATGTCGTCGCCGAGCTCTTCCTCTTCACGTTCATCGTCGCGGTCGTCGGCCGCGAGCGGGCGGCGATCGTCGGCGTCGGCGACGGCGTGTACATGGTCGACGGACGCATCACGGTGCTCGACGCGGGGCCGGACAACGCCCCCTCGTACATCGCGTACGACGTCGTCGGTGCTTCGCACGCCGTCGCGCCGCGGGTGCACTACGTCGGGCCGGCGTCCGACTTCGACAGCTTGCTCATCGCGACGGACGGCGCCGCGGATCTACGCACGATGCCGACGCCCGCCGAGGCCGGGCTCCACCGTGTCGATCACCGGTGGAAGCTCGACGCCGCGGACGGGCCGTTCTTCGTGCTCGACCACTTCGCGTCGTTGTCGAAGTACCGGCGCAACAAGAGCCTCGTCCACAAACGCCTGCAGGTGATGGGGCGCTACGGCCGGCTGCCGGACGACACCACCGTCGCCGCGATCTTCCGAAAGGCCGCGTCATGATCAACGTGACCATCGAAGGCCGGCGCGTCCAGCTCGACTCCGACCAGGTCCTCGGCGTGGGCGGCGAAGCGACCGTCTACCGCCACGACAGCCTCGCGGTGAAGATCTACCACGGCGTCGATCCCGCGACGTCGCGCGCGGATCGCGACCGGGCGCGCAAGCTCCTCTCGGTTCGCTTCGACAAACTCACGGACTTCCCGAAGAACGTCCCGCCGCAGGTCGTCGCGCCGCAGAGCGTGGTCCACGACCGACGAAAGCGGCCGATCGGCTACGCGATGCCGATCGTCGAGGGGGCCTTCGAGATCGCGATGCTCGCGCGTCGTCGGCACCGCGCTGGGCGCATCGACAACGGTCGCGTGATGACGATCTTCTCGCGCCTCGCCGAGGTGCTCGACGCGCTCCACCGCGCGGGCGTCGTCGTGGGTGATCTCAACGACGGCAACATCCTCGTGGTCGGCGACGACGTACGCCTGATCGACGTCGACTCGATGCAGTTCGGACGCTGGCCGTGCCCCGTCGCGCACGAGCGCTTCTTGGACCCGAGCCTCTACGGCGTGGACCTGTCGGCCGCCCCGCGGTTCACGCCGGCCAACGACTGGTACGCGTTCGGTGTCCTGCTGTTCTCGGCGCTGCTCTACGTCCACCCGTACGGCGGGGTGCACGGCACGATCGCGACGTTCCTGCGGCGGGCGGCCGCGGGGATCTCGTTGCTCTCGAGCGAGGTCAAACGCCCGAAGGCCGCGGCGGACCCGGCGACCCTCTCGGACGAGCTCCGCGACGCGTTCGTCGGGCTGTTCGAGCGAGGTGTTCGACGGCCCTTCGCGTCGAAGCTGTTCGCGACGCGTTGGTCGAAGTGCCCCTGCGGCGTGGAGCACGCGCACGCGGTGTGCCCGTCTTGTCTGTCGTCCGGAACGGTGTCGGCGCGTCCGGTGGTGCGGCACCAGGGGCGCTGCCGCGTGACCGAAGTGTTCACGACCGAGGGGCGCGTCGTCGCGCTCGCCGCGCAAGGTAAGTTGCGCTGGCTCGAGTCCCGAGGCGGCTGGCTCTTCCGTGAAGACGGTCGCGCGCTCGACGCGCAGGAGCCCGGGCCGACGGCGCGCTACGGGCTCGTCGGCGACACGATGTGGCTCGGCGTGGGTGACAAGGTCGTTTGCGCGGGCGCCGACGGCGTCCGGCGCGTCCCGTGCGCGACGGTGGAGGGGGCTTCGGCCTTCGCGACGTCGGCGGCGGGCTGCACCCGGGTCGACGGCGACCACCTCGTCGACGACGCGACGGGGTTGCGGATCGGCCCGGTCGTCTCCGGGACCACGTGGATCGCCCAGGGCGCGAAGCTCGGCTTCGGTTTCTACCGCGTCGGATTGGTCACGAAGTTCTTCGTGTTCAGACCAGGGCGGGCGGGGTTGGTGTTCGTCGACCTCCCGTCGATCGCGGGCAAGGTCCGCGCGGTCGCCGCGGCGTTCGACGACACCACGGTGGCGTTCTCGCTGGTCGTCGAGGCCCAGGGCCACGTCGAGTCTCGACTGCACGTCGTCCGTGCCGACGGCGCCGTGCTCGGCACCCTCGTGGATCGTCCGGACGTGAGCCGGGTCCTCGCCGCGCCGTACGGGCGCGTCCTGATGGGCGGGCGCGTCCTGACGGCGACCGAGGACGGCCTCGTGCTGCTCGCGGTGGGGCAGGGCGTGATCACCGAGGAGCTCTGTTTCACCGACACCGAACCGTTTGTGTCCGCGCAGACGCGCCTGGCGCTCGCGCCGGGGGGCGCCGTCTACGCGGCCGATCACCAAACCATCCTCGAGCTCGCGCTGACGTGAGCTCGTTCGCTGATAAGAAGGAGAGAGACATGAATCGACCGATGCCCAAGCACTACGACGAGAGCCGTGTGGACCAGGTCTACGTGGAGCGCGCCGCGGAGGTTGCGGCCGAAGCGCGTGCCTACCGCGATCGTCACGGCATCAAACCCGCCGCGCGCGACGAGTTCCGTATCGCGGCCTTCGGTATCGACGCGCAGATCGGGTTCTGCACGCCGGGTGCATCGCTCTACGTTCCGGGCGCGGTGGAGGACACGCAGCGAACGTTGCGGTGGCTCTACACCAACCTCGACCGCATCACGGGGCTGCACTTCTCGATGGACACCCACCGAGTGTTCCAGATCTTCCACCCCGCGTGGTGGTCGGACGCCGACGGCAACCCGCCGGAGCCGTTCACGGTGATCACGGCGGACGAGGTCCGCGCGGGGAAGTGGGTCCCGATCGCTCACCCGAAGGCGTCGCTCGAGTACTGCGAGCGGCTGGAGCGCACGAACAAGTACGTGCTCACGATCTGGCCGTTCCACACGCTGCTCGGCGGCGTCTCCCACGCGATGGTGCCGGCGCTGATGGAGGCGGCGATCTTCCATGCGGTCGCGCGGCAGCACCAGACGCACTTCGAGACCAAGGGCACCCACGCGATGACCGAGAACTACTCGGTGATGTCGCCGGAGGTGATGGAGCTCGACGGCAAACCGGTCGGTGCGTTCAACGCCGCGTTCTTCAAGATGCTGATGTCCTACGATCGCGTGTACGTGTTCGGGCAGGCCAAGTCGCACTGCGTGCTCTCGACGCTGAACGACATCCGCGACCACATCGAGAAGACGGACCCGTCGCTCGCGGACAAGGTTTGGATCCTGGAGGACGCGATGAGCCCGGTGCCGGCGCCGCCGCTGGATCCGTTGCCGCCCGAGCTCGACTTCCCGCGCGTCGCTGACGCGGGGATCGAGGCCTTCAAGAAGGCGGGCATGCACGTGGTGAAGACGACCGACGCGGTCACGCCGGTCTGAGAGGAGAGACGAAGATGACGAGTCAAACGACGATCAATGGACTGCTCGGCGGCGCGGTGTCGGCCGGGACCCTCAGCTCGCAATCGAGCATGCTCATCGGCAACCTCGGCCCGATGGTCATCGCGGGCGCCAACGGCATGGACGCCGAGGACATCGAAGCCACGGACGTCACGCTGGTGACGCTCCTGATCGACGCGTCGTCGAGCATCCAGTCGAGCGGCCTCGAACAGGCCGTGCGCGACGGCTACAACGAGATGCTCGAAGCGTTCGCGGGGAGCCGCGAGCACGACAGCATCCTGGTGTCGGCGTGGAAGTTCGACGACAAGTCGCACCTCCTCCACAGCTACGTGCCGGTGAAGGACGCGACGCGCCTCGACCGGAAGAACTACCGGGGCCAGGGCACGACGCGCCTGTACGACACGTGGTGCGACGCGCTCCTGGCGAACGTCGCGTACGCGCAGAAGCTCCGTGACTCCGGGACACCGGTGCGGAGCCTCGCCGTGGTGATCACCGACGGCGCGGACGTCGGCTCGAAGCGACGCGTCACGGAGTGCAAGAAGCTCACGCAGGACCTGTTGGCGTCCGAGCAGTTCGTGCTCGCGTTCGTGGGCGTCGGTGACGAGCGCTTCTTCCGCGGGATCGCGGGCACGATGGGCGTGCCCGACGGCTCCGTCGAAGTGCAGACGAACGCCACCGCGAGCGGGCTGCGGCGTGTCTTCCAGATGGTGAGCCGCTCGGCCATCCGCGCGAGCCAGGGTCAGATCCAGGCGGGACCGCAGGCCGGGTTCTTCAGGCCCTGACGAGGGTCGGTTCGACCCTATCCATCTCATCTCGGCTCTAGCCGGTCGCGTGCGTCCGCGCTAAGAGCCGAGGTGTGGCTACCCGCCCCAAGAAGAAACGACCGACCAAGAAGAAGCGCCGGAGCGTCCCCGCGGACGAGGCGGCGTTCCTCGAGTCCTATTCGGCGGAGGACTTCGTTCGGCCCTCGGTGGCCGTCGACATCGTCATCTTCACGATCCTCGACGCTGACCTGAAGGTCCTCCTCATCCAGCGCGAAGAGCACCCCTTCCGCGGCGCGTGGGCGCTCCCGGGCGGGTTCGTGCGGGTGGAGGAGGGCGAAGCGCAGGGCGAGGACGTCGACGCGGCGGCCGTGCGCCGGCTCGCGGAGGAGACACACCTCGACCCCGGCTCGGTGTACCTCGAGCAGCTCTACACGTTCGGCAAGGCGGGGCGTGATCCACGGACGCGGGTCATCTCCGTCGCGTACTACGCGCTCGTGCGGCCGGACCTCGCGCCGTTCGTCGCGGCGGGGGAGCAGGCCTCCGACGCCGACTGGCACTCGGTCGCCGGCCTCGCGCTGTCCGAGCTCGCCTTCGACCACGGCGAGATCCTGCACATGGCGCTGGAGCGGATCCGCGGGAAGGTCGACTACACGGACATCGCGTTCGAGCTGGTGCCGAAGACCTTCTCCATCCCGGAGCTGCGCTCCGTCTACGAAGTCATCAAAGGTCAGACCTACGATCCGGGGAACTTCCGCCGAAGGTTTCATCGGATGCAGACCGACGGAATCATCGAGAAGGCCCCCGGCAAACGCATCACCGCGTCGAAGCCCGCGCAGGTGTTTCGTTTCGTGCGAGGTGAGCGATGAGAGCGTGGGCGCTCGCGCTCCTGTTCGTACCCGGCGTGGCCTCCGCGCAGGTGAACACCGAGAAGCTGCGGAGCTGGGACAAAGAAGGGTTCGGCGGTGCGGTCGACTTCGCGATGTACCTGCGGAAGGGCAACGTCGACCTGCTCACGATCAGCAGCGGCATGCGGTTGCAGTACGTGACGCTGCACCCCGCCGAGACGGCCACGAGCACCAACGCCGAGCCGCCACCGCGTGAGCTGAAGGATCTCGTGCTCGCGATCGGGAGCCTCAACTTCGGCCGGCGTGTCCTCGACCCGTACATCAACAACGGGTTCGCACACCTGAGGTGGACGCGGATGTGGATACCGGACCTCGGCAGCGAGGTGTTCGCGCAGGCGCAGTACAACGAGTTCCTCCGCGTGAAGCAGCGCCTCCTCCTCGGTGTCGGCGCGCGCGCCGACGTGTTCGAGACGTCGTGGGGCGAGATCACCCTCGGGACCGCGCCGATGTTGGAGATCGAAGACCTCAACGACAACCTCGGCGTCGCGGAGCCGCACACCGAAGTGGTCCGGTGGAGCAACTACTTGTCGCTGAAGCTGTACATGACGGACCCGGACATCACGATCGTGAACACGCTTTACGTGCAGCCGCGCTTCGACGAGTTCTCGGACTACCGGTTCCTCTCGGAGGGGGAGATCAGCGTCGCCGTCGTGCCCGACATCCTCGCGTTCGTCACCTCCGTCAGCATCATGTACGACAGCCGCCCGGCACCGACCGTGAAGCGTCTCGATACGATCATCAGCAACTCGATTCGCGTGACGTTCTGAGGGAACGGTCTTCCTCGAGACTGATAGTCTTGGGCTATGACTGCATTCGTGTGTTGTATTTTATCTATCTGATGCGCGGCCGTATGTTGGCTGCGTGAACGACAACAACCGAAACCAAACCCTCACCACCGCGTCCGGGGCCCCGGTCGCCGACAACCAGAACTCCCAGACGGCCGGCGCGAACGGCCCCGTCCTGCTTCAGGACCACCACCTCCTCGAGAAGCTCGCGCGCTTCAACCGCGAGCGCATCCCGGAGCGCGTCGTGCACGCGGTGGGCTCCGGCGCCTACGGCACCTTCGAGGTCACGAACCCCGACGTCCCGAAGTGGACGAAGGCCAAGCTGTTCAGCGAGGTCGGCAAGAAGACGGACGTGTTCGTTCGCTTCTCGACCGTCGCCGGCTCGCGCGGCGCGGCGGACTCCGCGCGCGACCCGCGCGGGTTCGCCGTGAAGTTCTACACCGAAGACGGGAACTGGGACCTCGTCGGCAACAACACGCCGATCTTCTTCATCCGCGACGGCATCAAGTTCCCCGACTTCATCCACTCGCAGAAGTACGACCCGCACACGAACCGGCAGGAGCCGAACAACGTCTGGGACTTCTTCTCGCACTCACCCGAAGCGACGCACCAGTTCACGTGGCTGTTCGGCGACCGCGGTCGCCCCGCGTCGCACCGGCACATGGACGGGTTCGGCTCGCACACCTTCGGGTGGGTGAACGAGGACGGCGAGCGCTTCTGGGTGAAGTTCCACTTCAAGACCGACCAGGGGATCCGTTGCCACACGAACGAGGAAGCGGACGCGGTCGGCGGCGCCGACCCCCAGGCGCACCAGAAGGACCTCTACGAAGCGATCGAACGCGGCGACTTCCCGTCGTGGACGGTCAAGGTGCAGGTCATGCCGGCGGCCGACGCGGCGACCTATCGCTTCAACCCCTTCGACCTCACGAAGGTGTGGCCGTACTCGGACTACCCGCTGATCGAGATCGGCAAGATGACGCTGAACCGGACGCCCGACAACTACTTCGCCGACGTGGAGCAGAGCGCGTTCGATCCGGCGCACTTCGTCCCGGGCATCGGGCCGTCACCGGACAAGATGCTGCAGGCACGTCTGTTCGCGTACGGAGACGCGCACCGTTATCGCCTCGGCATCAACCACACGCTGCTCCCCGTGAACCGGCCGAAGAACGGCGAGAACAACTACGCTCGTGATGGCTTCATGCGCGCGGACAGCAACGGCGGGACGGGGCCGAACTACGAGCCGAACTCGCGGTCGGGTCCGGCGCAGACGAACGCGACGTACGGCTTCGCGAACGAGGTGAGCGGCTTCGTCGGTCCGCAGACGCAGGAGCGGCACGTCGAAGACGACGACTTCGCGCAGGCCGGCGCGCTCTACCGACTGATGAGCGAGGACGAGAAGGCGCGCCTCGTCGACAACATCGCGGGTGGGTTGGCGCAGGTCACGATCCCCGGCGTGGTGGAGCGTTCGATCTCGTACTTCGCGAAGGCGGACGAGGACTACGGCGCGCGCATCGAGGCTTCGGTGATGGCGAAGAAGGAGGCCAAGTGATGAACGTCGAACAGAAGGCACGTACGCTGGTCCGCACCGCGTTCGAGCACGCGCGCGCCGGCAAGTGGCTCCCGCTCGAGGCGCTCCTCGACGCGGGGGTGCCGTCGAACGTCATGAACGAAAACGGTGACTCGCTGCTGATGCTCGCGGCCTACCACGGTCACCACGATGCGGCGCGCGGTCTCCTCGAGCGCGGCGCAGACCCGAGCTTGGTCAACGACCGCGGTCAGACCCCGCTCGCCGGCGCGGCGTTCAAGGGGGACGTCCGCATGGTCGATCTCCTCGTCGCGGGCGGCGCCGACGTCGACCAGCGGATGCCCGGAGACAAAACCGCGCTGATGTTCGCCGCGATGTTCGATCGCGTGGACGTGGTGCGGCGCCTCGTCGCGCTCGGCGCGTCGACGTCGGCCCGCGACGCGGGCGGGGTCACCGCCGCGGAGCTCGCCGCGACGATGGGCGCAGCGTCCGCGGCCAAGGTGCTGACACAAGAGGCCGTGTTTCACTGAGCTCGGGAGGCCGTCCAAGCGCGGCCCCTCAGCCGGGCACGCGCTTCCTGCTCAGCGCGATGCGACGGCGATCCAGATCGACCTCCAGCACCACGACCTTCACGCGTGCGCCGACCTTCACGACCTCGCTGGGGTCCTTCACGAAGCGGTCCGCGAGCTCGCTGATGTGGACCAGCCCGTCCTGGTGCACGCCGACGTCGACAAAGGCGCCGAACGCGGTGACGTTCGTGACGACACCCTCCAGCACCATCCCGTCCTGGAGGTCCTCGAGCGCGTTGACGTCGTCCCGGAACTTCGCGGCTTCGAAGCTGGCGCGTGGATCGCGGCCGGGGCGCTCGAGCTCCTTCACGATGTCGTCGAGGGTCAGCGCACCGACGTCCGAGCCGACGTAGCGGTCCACGTCGATGCGCTTCGCGAGCGATGCGTCGCCGACCAGGGACATCAGCTCTACGCCGAGGTCCGAGGCGATTCGCTCCACGAGCGCGTACCGCTCGGGGTGTACGGCCGAGCGGTCCAAGGGGTGCGCGCCGTTGGCGAGCCGAACGAACCCCGCGCACTGTTCGAACGCCTTCTTGCCGAGCCCCTTCACCCGCAGCAGATCCGAGCGCGCCGAGAAGCCGGCCTTCGCGCGGTACGCGACGATCGCCTGCGCGAGCTTGGGCCCGATCCCCGCGATGTAAGCGAGGAGGGCGGGGCTCGCGGTCGACAGCTCCACGCCGACGCGGTTCACGCAGCTCTCCACGACCTCGGCGAGCTTGCGCTGCAGGTGCCCCTGGTCGACGTCGTGTTGGTACTGCCCGACGCCGATTGCCTTCGGCTCGATCTTCACCAGCTCCGCCAACGGATCCTGGAGGCGCCGCCCGATCGACACCGCGCCGCGGATCGTCACGTCGAGCCCCGGCAGCTCCGCGCGCGCGATCTCTGACGCGCTGTACACACTCGCGCCCGCTTCGCTCACGGACACCACGGGAACCGTCATCTTCGCGACCTTCATCGCGAGCCGGGCGATCTGCTCCGTCTCGCGACCGCCCGTACCGTTGCCCACCGCGATGACGTCGGGCCGGTGTTTGGCGACCAGCTTCACGATGGCTTCCGCGGCCTTCGGTCGGTCCTTGTCGCTCCGCAGCGCGTAGATCGTCGTGTGTTCGAGGACCTCGCCGCTCGCGTCGAGCGCGACGCACTTACAGCCGGTCCGCACGCCGGGGTCGATCGCCAGCACCGGCCGCGCGCCGTACGGCGCGGCGAGCAACAGGTTCGCGAGGTTGTCGGCGAAGACCTCGATGGCCTCCCGCTCGGCGCGCTCGGCCGCGAATCCACGCGCCTCCTTGCCGAGCGACGGCACCACACGTTTGTGGATCGCCTCGTCGATCGCCGTCCGGAGCGCCGGCGCGAAGGGAGCGCCAGGGACCAGGCCCATCACCCTCTTCGCGAACGACACCGCGCGGTCGTCGTCGATCGCGACCTTCACGCGCAGCACACCCTCGGCCTCACCGCGCGCCACCGCGAGGTAGCGGTGCGAGGGCACCTTCATGATCGGCTCCGCGAAGTCGTAGTAGTCCTCGAACTTCGTGCGGCCCTTCGTCTTCGCCTTTACCCGCTTGGCGGAGAGCAGACCGCGCTCCGCGATCTCCTCCCGGACGAACGAGCGAACGTCGGGGTGCTCGGCCACCATCTCCACCACGATGTGGTGCGCCCCTTCCAACGCCTCCGCCGGGAAGCGCGAAGGGTTGGAGTCCGAACGCTGCGCCAAGATCTCCAGCGCGACCGGCTCGTAGCCCGCCTCTCGCGCGATGGAGGCCTTCGTCTTCTTCTTCCGCTTGTAGGGGAGGTAGAGATCTTCGAGCTCGGCCTTCGTCGTGCACGCCGCGATTCGGGCGCGAAGATCGTCCGTCAACTCACCTTGCGAGCCGATGGTCTCCAGCACGAACGCGCGTCGCGCTTCGAGCTGCCGCAGGTACTCGACGCGCTCGGCGATCGTGCGGATCTGCACCTCGTCGAGCGCTCCTGTGGCTTCCTTCCTGTACCGCGCGACGAACGGGACCGTGGCCCCGTCGTCCAGGAGCTGGATGACCGCTGCGACGCCCTTCTCGGGCGCACCGATGTCCTTCGCAATCGACGACGCGAGCATGACTTGTGCCCGGAGTATGCCCTCCTCGGCGCGTCGATGCGCGCGTAGGGTGAGCGGCATGTCCGAACATCACGAGAAACTACGTCGGCACGTTGCCCTCATCGCCCATGAGCTCGTCGGGCCCGGCAGCCTCGTCGCAGGAAACGTCGAGTTCGCGCGCGACGAACTTCAGCAGGGACGTACACGTGACGCCATCGAAGCGCTCGACGACGCGTCGGAGGGGATGAAACGGATTGCGAAGTGGGTGGCTGAGCTCCAGCGAATCAGTCGTCGCGGTCTCGCGGAGGGCGCCGCGAAGCCGGGGTCGGCCGGAGGGGTCGACGCCTAGCGACGGCGTCGGCGGACGAGCGCGAGCATGAACAGCGCGAGGGGCACGAACCCTTTGTCCGTGCGGTCGCTCGCGGTGCACCCGCAGCCGTCGCTCGCGATCGGCGGGTCGGCCGTGACTTCTTCCTCGCCGCCGTCGCGCTGGACCGGGGGCACGGGGCCGGCGTCGTCGCCGGGGATCGGGCCGGCGTCGTCCGCCGCGCCGCCGTCGCGGTCGGTCGGGTTGCAGACGTCGGTCTCGACGCCGTCGCAGATCTCGTTGCAGTCGCAGTCGTTGTCGATGCCGTCGCACTCGACCTCGGGGTGCTCGGGGTAGCGGTCCGGGTTGTTGTCGTCGCAGTCGGTGCCGAAGGGCGAGCCGTCCATGTCCATATCGGGCGGCGGTTCGGGGCAGTCTTCCGCGGTGCCGTTGCAGTCTTCGTCGACCGTGTTGCCGCAGATCTCGGCGGCGCCCGGGTTGATGTTCGGGTTGTCGTCGTTGCAGTCCATGGAGTCCGGGTAGCCGTCCATGTCGTTGTCGGGGTCCTGCGGCGAGGTGCACGGGTCGGGGCCGGGGCGCTGGAGCGTGAGGT
Source organism: Deltaproteobacteria bacterium (assembly GCA_040218735.1). Classification (GTDB taxonomy): domain Bacteria; phylum Myxococcota; class Kuafuiibacteriia; order Kuafuiibacteriales; family Kuafuiibacteriaceae; genus JAUHYN01. The sequence continues at coordinate 144,919 of JAVJQW010000012.1, read as the reverse complement.
TGTCGATCACCGAGCCGCCGCCGCTCGAGTTCCCCGCGTTGGTGCGGATCGCCGAGTACTGGAGGGTGTTGCCGGCGATCGAGATCTTCATGAAGTGGTGGTCCTTCGACCGGACGGAGGAGCCGTTCGCGAAGTTCTGGAAGTTGCCTTCGATCAGCGGGTCGAGGAACGCGCCCGAGCCGCCCGACACCACGTACAGCCGCCCGTCGTTGGGGCCGTTGCCGTAGGACGCCACGACCTGGCCCTGCTCGACGTCGTTCGGGTCGAAGCGCAGCGGGTCGAAGCGCTCGTAGATGTGGTTGTGGCTCTGGAAGACGATGTCGATCCCCGCGGCGTCGAACGCCGGGGCGTAGAACGGGTTTTGGCCCTTCTCGTTCGGCTCGTGTCCGGCGTCGATGCCGAACGCCATCGTCTGCGTGGTGTAGACCGGGTGGTGGAAGTACGCGACCTTCCACTTGGCGGGGTGCTGCGCGGCGACGTTCGTGAGCCACTGCATCTGCGCGTCCCAGTCCTCGAACGTCTGGGTGCTGAGCGAGAACACCAGCAGGTTGTTGTAGACGAAGTAGTAGTAGTCCTCGGTCTGCGTGACGGTGTTCGTCGGGAGCGTGAACAGCCGGTTGTAGTTGGCGCTGTTGCCGTCGCCGGGTCCGTCGTCGTGGTTGCCGAGCGCGGGCATCATCGGGATGAGCGGGTTCACGCCGTCGGAGTCCGCGAGCCACGTCGCCCACTGGCCGATCTCCGTCCCTTCCTTCACGAGGTCGCCGCCGTTGAGGAAGAACTCCGCGCCGACCGCCATCCCCTCCATGTGGATGCTCGACCAGTTGAGCGACGGGCCGCGGTCGTTCTGCGACCGGGCGTCGCCGAGCTGCACGAACGTGAACGGCGTGCACTGGTCGTTGGGTGCGGTGGTGAACGTGTACTCGGCCGAGAAGTCACCCGCGGATCCGACGCGGTACTTGTAGGTGGTGTCGGGCCGAAGCTGGGTCAGCTCGATCTCGTGGTAGTACCCGATGCCGTCGAACTGCATCGGCGCCAGGCCGGTGAGCATGTTCTCCCCGACGCCGTTGATGCCGTACTCGATCGTCGTCGGCGTGTCGTTCGGGGTGACCCAGGAGACCGCCATCGTCGTCGCCGCGTCGGCGCTGGCCCAGGACAGCTTGACCGACTGCGGCGCCGCCATCGCCGCGGAGGCGTACAGGACCGAAGGCACCAGGAGGAACAGCGCGCGCATCGCCCCGACGGGTACCGCATGCCCGTTCGACGAGGTATCGGTCGGTGGTTTGCGATCGGTCGAAGATCGGTGTTACGCGGGCGCCGTGGCGACGCGGATCGAGCGGCCGAGCATCATCGAAGCGGCCGGAAACAAACCCAAAATCATCGAAGAGTACTTCGGGCGCGTGAACTCGCAGAGCGAGGGCATCAGCATCGCGCAGATGCGCTCGCCGCAGGGCTGGGTCGAGCCCGGGCAGACTCCGGAGTTCGACGAATACACGCTCGTCCTGGAGGGCTCGCTGCGGGTGGAGACGAAGGACGAGACCTTCGACGTCGACGCCGGCCAGGCGATCCTCACCAAGGCCGGCGAGTGGATCCGGTACAGCACCCCGAACGCCGACGCGCGCTACGTCGCCGTCTGCCTGCCGGCGTTCTCGCCCAACACCGTGCACCGAGACGAAGCATGACCCAGCCCGACACCGCACACGTCCCCTTGAACCAAGCGCTCGACCTGAGCGGCAAGACCGCCATCGTGACCGGAGCCTCGCGCGGGATCGGCGCGGCGATCGCCGAGCGCCTCGCGCAGGCGGGCGCGCACGTCATCGTCGGTTTCCGCGAGCAGGCCGACGCCGCCGACGCCATCGTCGCCGGGATCGAGAAGGCCGGCGGCAGCGCCGAAGCGCGCCGCGGTGACGTCACCAAACGCGTCGACGTCGAGGCGCTGGTCTCCACGGCCGGGCAGGTCGACGTCGTCGTGAACAATGCGGGCACGTACCCGCTGCACGGCCTCCTCGACATGATGGACCACGACTTCGACGCCGTCGTCGCGTCGAACCTCCGCTCGGTTCACCTCATGACGCAGGTCGCGGCGCGTGTGATGCCGGCGGGCGGCGCCATCGTGAACATCGCGTCGATCGAGGCGCTCGCGCCCGCGCCGATGCATGCGCACTACGACGCGGCGAAGGCGGCGGTCGTCATGCACACCCGCGCGGCCGCGTTGGAGCTGGGAGCGAAGGGCATCCGCGTAAACGCGGTGTCGCCGGGCCTGATTTGGTACCCGGAGCTTCCGAACCTCTGGGCCGAGGGCGTGGAGCGCTACGAGAAGGCGGCGCCGCTCGGTCGGCTCGGCACCGGCGCCGATGTGGCGGACGCGGTGCTCTACCTCGCGTCGCCGATGGCCCGCTTCGTCACCGGCGCGAACCTGGTCGTGGACGGCGGCGTGCTCGCGACCCCGGCCTTCTAGGACGAGCTCTAGAAGACGGCGACGAAGCCGGGCGGCAGGGCGCCGGCGGGGTCGAAGCCGGCGGGCGCCGGCTCGGCGGGGGCCTGCGAGGTCTTCGGGCCGATGAGGTCGACGTCGCCGCTGAAGGTCTTCACGCGGAGCTTCGCGTCCGCGCCGGGTTGGCCGAGCGTCCGCCGGCCGCCGAACGACTTCATCTCGATGTGGACCGAGGCGCTCTCGGGGAGTCGCAGCTTCACGTCGCCGGAGTGGGTCTTCACGCCGTGGCTCCCCGCGCCGAGGGCCTGGGCTTCGAACTCGAGATCACCCGAGACGCTCTTCGCGCTGAGGTCGGTGATCGTCTTGGCCTGCACCTCGAGGTCGCCGCTCACGGTCTGTGCGCGCAGCTCGACGTCGCCGGCCCGCAGCTCGATGTCGCCGTTGACGCTCTCGATGCTCACGCGCGAGCCGCTCGTCTCGATCTCGGCGTCGCCGTTGACGGTCGAGACGTCGAGCTCGCCGCCGGTCGCGAGCCGGATGTCGGCGTTGACGCTGTTGACGTCGAGGCGGGCGGCGCGCGGGACGTCCACCACGAGGTCGGCGGTCGCGCCGCGCCCGTCGCGGTGGCGGGGGCGGACCTCGATGGCGACGCCGCTCCCGTCACGCTCGAAGGTCACGTGGGTGTCCTTCTCTTCGTAGCGCGCGGCGAGGCGGACGGCGGCTTGATCCCAGACCCGGACCTCGATGCGGCCGTTGATGTTGGAGATCTTCACCCGCGCGTCGGGCTCGATCTCGATGCGCTCCGGCGGGGGTGTCGTGTCGTCGCCGTCCTTCAGGGAGGCGGAGGCGGGGCAGGGGGCGAGGAAGAGGACCGCGATGGCGGCCGCGAGGACGTGTTTCATCGTGCCATGAGAGACTCGGGCGACGCGGGTTGGGTTGCCCGGCGCGCGGAAAAAAATAATCTCGGGGGGACGGGCAACCGTTTCGGGGCCCCGAAGGTCTCAGCCCATGGACGCGGTGGTGATGGATCCGGACGCCGACCTCGTCGAACAGGCGAAGTGCGGTGACATGAAGGCGATGGAACAGCTCTACCGGCGACACCACGGCGCCGTGTACGCGTACGCCCTCCGCTCCGCGGGGGCCGCGCACCTGGCGGACGAGATCACCCAGGACACCTTCGTTCGGGCGTTCCGAGGGGTGGAGCGCTTCCGCGGGGGCTCGAAGTTCTCGACGTGGCTGTTCTCCATCGCCGTGAACTGCACCCGGTCCCACCTCGCGAAGCGCAAGCTGAAGGACGACGTCCCGCTGGACGAGGCCGTCATCGGGTCACATACGCCGGAGCCGTCCGGGTGGCTGCGACGGAGGTTGGAGGCCGCCCTCGCGACGCTGCCCGAGGGGTATCGAGAGGTGGTCGTGATGCACGACGTGCTGCAGATGCCGCACGAGGAGATCGCTCAGGCGCGCAACTGCACCGTGGGGACCTCCAAGAGCCAGCTTCACAAGGCCCGCGCGAAGCTGCGGGCGTTGTTGGGAGACGAACATGAACGAGCGCGATGAAGAGCTGATGCAGCTGGAGCTGCTGTCGGCGTACGTCGACGGGGACCTGGAGGGCGACGCCCTCGCCGAGGCGGAGGCCTTGCTGGAGCGCTCCGCGTCCGCGCGCGCCGCGGTCGAAGAGCTGGAGCAGATGAAGGCGGTCGCCGCCGAGCCGAGCGTCACGCCGTCGCGCGACCTGTGGCCGGACATCGCCGCCGAGCTCACGAAGTCCGCGCCCGCCAACGACGACCCACGATCGCCCGTGCTGCGCGTGGTGATCGGGGCGTTGGCGGTGGCCGCCGCGGTCGCGGTGTTCGCGGTGGTGCAGCCCGCCGAGCCGCCGCCGCGGCCGACGCTCGACGCGCAGCTCGCCTCCGCGCGCGGCGCCTACGTGGCGGCGATCGATCGCCTCACGGACGCGTCCGAGGAAGCGACGGCGCGCCTCACGCCGGAGACGCGTCGGCAGCTCGCGGCGAGCCTGGAGCAGGTCGATCGTTCGATCCGCGACGTCGAGCGGGCGCTCCAGGAGGCCCCAGAAGATCCGTACGGGCACGAGACGTTGCTCGCCCTGTACGGGGAGAAGGTTCGCATTCTGCGCGCGGTGATCGCCGCCGCCGAGATCGAGGAGGACGCATCATGAAGCGCTGGTTGCACGCGGTGCCGCTGTTGTTGATCGCATCACCCGCGTGGGCGGACGAAGTGCTGTCCGCCGAAGGCGTGCGCACCGTGGAGATCCACGTCGCGAGCGGCGACGTGAAGGTCGAGCGTCACGACAAGGACGAGATCGTCGTCAGCCGGGGCGATCGAATCCAGATCGAACGGAGCGACCGACGCCTCCGCATCAAGTCCACCAACGGCGACGTCTCCATCCGTGTGCCGAGGGTCCTGATCGACGTGAACGCGCAGTCGGGCGACGTGCGCATCCGCGGCGCGTACCCGCGGATCATCGCGCACACCGCTTCGGGGCGGGTGAGCATCGACGGGCAGGCGGACGAGATGGAGGTCCGTTCGCTCTCGGGCGACGTTCGGCTCCGCGGGCGCTCCAAGGAGGTCCGAGTGGATTGTGTCTCCGGCGACGTGGACAGCGATCTCGACGTCTCGGATCTGTTGTCGCTGCGGGTGACGAGCGGAGACGTCCGCATCCGTGCGGACAAACTCGCGGAGCGCACGGAGGTCGAGAGCGTCGACGGCGACACCGTCGTGCAGGGCGGCCTCGTCCCCGACGGTGTCCTGCGCGCCCGCACGATGTCGGGCGAGGTTCGTTTCAAACGAACGAACGAGGTCGGGTTCCGACTCGAGGCGCGCGCGCGCTACGGCAGCGTCCGCGTGAAGGGCAAGAAACGCGCGTCGGGAGACAGCCACTCGGAGGTCGTCGGTGACGGCTCCGCGGACGTCCGCCTCACGGCGTTCTCAGGCACCATCGACGTCGATTAACACTCCGGGGTTCATGATCCCCTTCGGATCGACGCGCGCCTTCGCCCCGGCCAGCGCGTCGAGGAAGAGCGCGGGCACCTGACGCTGGTACCAAGGGCGGTGGGTCCGCCCGACCGCGTGGTGGTGGGTGATCGTCGCCCCGTTCGCGAGGAGCGCCTCGCTCGCCGCAGACTTGATCTCCGCCCACTGCGACAGCTCGCTGCCGACCTTCGCGGGGCAGACGAAGGTGTAGTAGGGCGCGGGCCCGTCCGGGTAGACGTGGGTGAAGCGACAGGTGAGCCGTCCGGTGCCGGCGACGCGTTTCATGGCGTCGCGCACGTCGTGGACGATCGCCGCGTGGAGCCCCTCGAACGCGGACCACGTGCACGCGGTCTCGAACGTGTCGACGAGGACCCCCATCGAGACGAGCGCCGACTGAAGGTACGGCGCATCGACGAACGCGGCCTTCCAGGTGGAGGCGCCGTCGGAGGCGCTCTGGTCCTGCACCTCACCGCCGTGGCCTTCGACGATCTCGACGGCGCGCGCGAGCCACGCGTCGAGGGGGTGGTCGTCCGATTCGAACGCGACGATCAGGACGGCGCGGTCGAACGCGACGCCGTTCAGCGCTGCCTCGCGCTCGTCGAGGACGCGACAGTTCGAGGGGTGCAAGTCGGATTGCGCGAGGGTTCGCGCGGCGTCGACGGCCTCGCTGAACGTCTTGAAGTGCACGGTCGCGCGAGCGCGGAAGCTGGGCCGCGGACGGACGCGGACGACGGCTTCGGTGATCACGCCGAGGGCGCCCTCGGAGCCGAGGATGAGCCGATCCGGGCTGGGCCCTGCGCCGGAGCCGGGGAGGGTGCGCGTCGCGATGGTGCCCGCGGGCGTGACGGTCGTGGTGGACGCGACGAGATCGTCGATGTGCGTGTAGAGCGTGGCGAAGTGCCCGCCGGCGCGCGTCGCGATCCAGCCGCCGAGCGTGGAGTGTTCGAACGACTGCGGGAAGTGGCGGAGCGTGAGGCCCTTGGCTTCCAGCGCGCGCTCCAACGCGGGGCCCTTGGCGCCCGCACCGATGGAGGCGAGGCGGCTCTTCTCGTCGATCCACCCGACGTCCGCCATGCGGGTGGTGTCGAGCGACCACACCGGCCCGTCGCGGTCACACTCGACGCCCCCCACGACGCTCGTCCCGCCGCCGTAGGGCACCACCGCGATGCCGTTCGCGGTGCAGTGGTCGAGCACACGTACGACGTCAGCTGCGGAGGTCGGGAACGCGACGGCGTCGGGCGCCGAGGCGAAGTCACGGTGAAAGCCGCGCACGATGTCGCGGTAGGCACGGCCGTACGTGTGGCGCACGCGGGCCTCGTGGCTGGTCGTGAGCACGTCCGCGAGCGCGGTGGGGACCGAGGCGCGCGGCGCCGCGAGCTCGACGTCCGCGAGGGTCGGGGCGGTGCCGGCGTCGCCCGGCGCGAAGCCCACGACCGCGGGCAGGTGCTCCGCGATCTGCTGCCGGCGTTCGTCATCGAGTTGCCGGTCTTCGTAGCCCCAGGCCCAGAAGCTCTCTTCGCGATCCACGAGGGACGTTGTCGCCGGGTCGCGCCCGCGGGGCAACCTCGTCAGACGATGCGGTGGAGGAGGGGCTCGTCGGCCGAGAGGCGTCGGATGTTCTCCGCGACGACGGCGGCGATGCGGGCGAACGAAGACTCCGTGGAGCCGCCGAAGTGCGGGGTGACGTAGACGTCGTCGCGCGCGAGGAGCGGGTCGGCCGGGTCCCACGGTTCGTCCCAGAGGACGTCGAGGCCAGCGCCGCGGGGCTGCCCTCCGTCGAGCGCCGCCTCCAGCGCCGCGCGCTCTACGATCGCGCCGCGCGCGGCGTTGACGAGGAGCGCGCCGCGGTTCAGGCGAGCGAGCGCTTCGGCGTCGATCAGGTGGTGGGTGCTGGCGTCGAGCGGGCAGTGGATCGATACGGCGTCGGCGCCGGCGAGCGCGTCGAGGAGCCCGTCGCGACCGTGCGCCGACGTCACGCGGCGGACCACCATGCCGAGCCCCTCCGCTGCGCGCGCGAAGCGCTCGCCGGATCGCCCGGCGCCGACGACCACGATCGTGCGGCCGGCCAGCTCGACACCCACGGGCACGCCGATGGTGCCATCGCGTATCGCACGCACCGCTTCGTTCGCGCGGCGCGCGACGTTGAGCAGCAAGAGGAGCGCGGCCTCGGCCATGGCCTGCGGGTTCGTGCCGGGTGCGTTGCACACCGGGATGCCGCGGGCGCGGGCCGCGTCGAGATCGATCCCGTCGTAGCCCGCGGCCGGTTGTTGGATCAGTCGGAGGCGTGAGGCGTGGGCGATGGCTTCGGCGTCGACGGCGCCGTTCGACGGGAGCACGACGTCGGCGTCGGCGATCGCGTCGCGGACGGACGTCGAAGGCGCGCGACGGTGGACGGGTTGCCCGATGGCGTCCGCGAGCACGTCGATCAACGGCAACCAGCCGCTCCCGCAGAACACGATGCGCATCGGGCCCGAGGCTACCGCGCGACGCCGGATGCGTGGCAGGATTCGCACCGATGGTACATCCGCTCCAGGAGAGGCTCCTCGCGATCATGGATCGGAAGGACCACTGGGCGTGGCCGCGGTTCACCCAGCCCGGCCTCTCGAAGGACCAGCTCCTCGTGCACTTCCGCCACGAGTACCAGGTCTACGTCCGCGACTTCCCCGTGTTACTGGCGCGGACGTTGGGCCTGGGGCCGCCCGCCAAGGTCCGCGCGGCGCTCGCCGAGAATATCTACGAAGAGCAGACCGGAAAGCTCTCCGTCGGCGTACCCCACCCGGAGCTGTTCGTGGACATGATGAGCGGTATCGGGATCACGCGCGCGCAGCTGGAGGCGACGGAGCCGGCGCTCGAGCCGGAGGCGATCGCGTACCGGGCGTTCCTCGACGAGGTCAGCGTGCGTGATCCGTGGCCGCTCGGCGCGGCGGCGCTGACGATCTTCGTAGAGGGGAGCCGCCACGAGCGCGCCGACGTCGAAGGCACGCGCGAGCACGCGCCGATCGAGACGGCGATCGCCGAGCACCCGCTGGTGAAACACTACGGGTGCCCGCCTGAAAAGATGCGCCTCGCGCGGGCGCACCGGGAGGTCGAGGGCGACCACCGGGACGACGCCTGGTCGATGATCCTGGACTACGTCCCCGAGAGCGGTGCGCTGTTCGACGCGGTGTTCGAGACCGTCGAGCGATCGCTGACGCTGTGGCTGGCGTATCGCGACGGCGTGGCGCGCGCGATGGGGTTGAGTCACGACTGACTCGGTCAGCCAGTTCGAGCGCTCCTTCGTCGCCACCAGCCGCTTTCGCTTGATACGCCGGTTGGGGGAAGGCGCGATGGGGGTGGTGTACCTCGCGCGCGATCGCGAACGCGGACAAGACGTCGCGCTCAAGACCCTGCGTCAGATCGACGCGCCCACGCTGCTGCACTTCAAACGTGAGTTCCGCGCGCTCGCCGGCATCAGTCACCCCAACCTCGTCTCGCTGTTCGAGCTCTTCCACGCGGGGGACCAGTGGTTCTTCACGATGGAGCTCGCCGAGGGGGTGAGCTTTCAGCGGTGGGTGCGGCCCGACGGGGTCACCACGCCGTCGGAGACCGGCGCACCCACGGTGCGGTTCGACCAGACGGAGATCGACGAACCCACGATCGACCAGGCGGTCGAGACGATGCTCGACGACCAGCTCGTGAATCCGATCTCGGCGCCGCCGCTGGACGAGGATCGCCTGTGGAGCGCGCTTCGTCAGCTCGTCGCGGGCGTGCACGCGCTCCACCGCGCGGGGCGCCTCCACCGCGATCTCAAACCGTCGAACGTGCGGGTGCTCCCGTCGGGGCGCGTGGTCATCATGGACTTCGGCCTGGTGACGGAGCTCGAGGCGGGGGAGGAGCACGCGAGCACCTCCGACCGTGTCGTCGGCACGGCCGGGTACATGTCACCCGAGCAGGCCGCGGGGCGCACCGTGACCCCGGCGAGTGACTGGTACGCGGTCGGGTGTATGTTGTTCGAGGCGCTGACCGGGCGGCGGCCGTTCGTCGGGGCGGTGATGGACGTGCTGCTGGAGAAGTCCCAGCGCGACGGCCCGCACCCGCGGTTCGTGAACGCCTCCGTCCCGGAGGCCCTCGACGAGCTGACGGCGCAGCTGCTCAAGCTCGATCCGAAGGGGCGCCCGCGCGGCCCCGAGCTGTTGGAGCGACTCGACATCTCCGGGCGGCAGCCGCTGCACTACCGGGAGGGGGCGTCCGCGGTCGCGCTGCGCCCCCTGGTCGGTCGCGAGCCCGAGCTGGCGAGGCTGCGCGGGGCGTTCCTGCAGACCGATCAGCGGCGGCTCGCGTCGGTCTGGGTCCGGGGGCCCTCCGGCGTGGGGAAGAGCGCGCTGGTCGCGCACTTCTGCGAGACGCTGCGCGGGATCGGCAACGCGGTGATCCTCCGCGGGGCATGTCACGAACACGAGGCGGTTCGTTACCGTGCGTTCGACGCGGTGATCGACGCGCTGGCGCGGTTCCTCGAGCCGCTCCACCCGGACGACGTGGTCTCGCTGATGCCGCGTCACATCGAAGCGCTGGTGCGTGTCTTCCCGGTGCTCCGTATCGTGCCGCCGATCGAAGCGAAGGTGCGCGATCAGTTGGCGGGCGTGCCGACGCGTGACGAGGAGCCGCAGCAAGTCAGGTTGCGCGCGTTCCGAGCGTTGCGTGAGCTCCTCGACAAACTCGCGCGGCGCGTCCCGGTGGTGGTGTGGATCGACGACCTTCAGTGGGGCGACGTCGACAGCGCCCCCATGTTCGAGGAGCTGACGAGCCCTCCGGACCCGCCGCACATCATGTTGATCGGTTCGTACCGGAGCGAAGCGGATCAGCGGGGGCCGCTCGTCGAGCTCTTGGAGGACGAGCTGGGCGCGAGCGCGACCAAGATCGACCTGGTCCCGCTCGCCGAGGACGAGGCGGAAGGTCTCGCCGCGAGCCTCCTCGATGGCGCCCCGGGTGACGTCCGCACCTTGGCGCGCCGTATCGCGCGCGAATCCGACGGCAGCCCGTACTTCATCGTGGAGCTGCTGCGGCACGTGCAGGACGAGGGCGGGGCGGCGGCCGTTCGTGCGGCGGTGGACGAGGGGCTGTCGCTCGACGAGGTCATCCGCGAGCGCATCGAGGCGCTGCCGGCCGTCGGTCGCCGTGCGTTGAACGCGGTCGCGATCGCGGTGCGGCCGGTGAGCTTCGGTGTGCTCGGCGCCGTGATCGAAGAGGACACAACCGCGCTGGTGTGGCGGCTCCTCACAGCGGGGAGCTTCGTGCGGGCGGGCGTCGGCGCGAGCGGCGACGAGCGGATCGCACCGTACCACCCGCGCATTCGTCAGGTGGTCGAGCGTGATCTGCACGAGCGCGAGGTGGAGCGCTTCCACCTGCGGTTGGCGCGTGCGTTCGAGGAGCATCAGCCCGACGACGTGGAGGCGATCGCGTTCCACTACGCGCGGGCCGACGAGCCGGAGCACGCCGTGCGCTTCGCGGAGCGGGCGGCGCGGTTGGCGAGTGAGGGGCTCGCGTTCGATCGCGCCGCCGAGCTGTTCGCCGTCGCGCAGGAGCTCGATCCGGAGCCGACCACTTCGCTGCGACGTCGCCGCGCGGACGCGCTCGCGAACGCGGGTCGAGGTTTGGAGGCGGCCGAAGTGTTCTTGGCGCTGGCCCGAGAGTCTTCGGGAGCCGACGCGCTGCAGCTCCGTCGCCGCGCGGCGGAGCAGCTCCTGCGCACGGGTCACATCGATCGCGGCCTCGAGTGCATCGCCAACGTGCTCGACGACATCGGACTGTCCCTCTCGCAGACGCCGCGCGGTGCGCTGGCTTCGTTGGTGCGGTCGAGGATGGCGGTGCGGCTTCGCGGTCTTCGTTTCAAACGAACGCCGGCGGAGCGCATCCCCGCCGACAAGCTGGCGCGCGTCGACATCCTCTGGTCCGTCGCGACGGGGCTCGGCATGGTCGACAGCACCCTCGGCTTGGACTTCCAGTCTCGGCACTTGGTCGAGGCGCTGGAGGTGGGCGAGCCGTACCGAGCGGCGCGCGCGCTCGCGATGGAGGCCTGTTACTCCGCGACGGGCGGCGTGGGCTCACGTCGCCGGACGGCGCGGGTGGTGGAGATCGCGGACTCCCTCGCGCGGACCGTCGACGACCCCCACGCGCTCGGACTGGTCGAGATGGCGAAGGGGACTGCGGCGTTCCTGGAGGGGCGCTTCGCGGAGGGCCGCGCGGCGTCGACGCGCGCGGAGTCGATCCTGCGGGAGCGCTGTCGCGGCGTCTGGTGGGAGATCGCGACGAGCCAGGTGTTCAACATCCTGTCGATGGCGTTCCTCGGTGAGCTCGGTGCGCTGGAGCGCTTCGTGCGCGCCAACGTCCGCGAAGCGCAGGCGCGCGGTGACCGCTACGCCACCGCGAACTTCAAGAGCGGCGCGGCGAACCTCGCGTACCTGGTGCGCGACGACATCGCCGGCGGAGCCGCCGCGCTCCAGGAGACGCGCGACCACCTTCCGAAGGACGGCTTCACGATCCCGCACTTCTACGAGCTGGTCGCGCGCATCAACTTGCTCCTGTACGCGGGGCGCGCCGAAGAAGCCTTCGCGGCGGTCGACGCCGTGCGACGGGAGGCGTCGCGCTCGATGGTGCTCCGCATTCAGTACCTCCGCATCGACGTCTTGTTTGCGTTCGCCCGCGCCGCGCTCGCCGCGAGCGACGGCGCCGCGGCCAAGGCGCACCTCGATCTCGCGAGCGATTGGGCGGCTCGGCTCGAGCGCGAGCCCGCGCGTTGGTCGGCGCCGCTCGCCTACCTCGTACGCGCGGGCGTCGCAGCGCGCCGCGGTGACGCACGCGCCGCCCGCGACGCCTACGGCCGCGCCGCCAAGTCCGCAGCGGAGCAGCAGATGGGCCACATCGAGGTCTGCGCGCGTTGGGCTCAGCAGCAGGACGCGAGCGCGCTGGAGCCGTTCGATCGACAACGCGTCGCTCGCCCCGAGCAGCTCGCGCGGGTCTTCGTCCCGAGCTAGAGAGCCGATCCGGTGACGAGGCGAGGCGCTCGTCGAGTCATCGGCGTGCATGGTCGAGCCGCCGCGGAGGGAGTTGGGTGGGCCCCAGGGACCGAGCGGCCCGAGAGGGCGGCCGAAGGCCGCGGTTCGAGCAGGCACCGGGTCAGCTCTCTAGCGCCCATGGCGTTCACCGAGCGGGTTGAGCTCGCGTCGGTAGCCACGAGGCGGCGTACGGCTCCTTGCGGTAGCGCAGCGCGCCGGCGTCGCGGAGCACTTCGCCCGTCGAACGCCGTTTCGCCGAGCTGGTGAACGAGGGGAGCGGTGGTCCGTCGGGACTCCGGCCGACCTCAGTCGGTCTTGTCGCGGATGACGCGTTTGGGGGCGCCGCGGCGCTTGGCGGCGGCGCGCGCTTGGCTGGTGTCGCGCGCGGCGGGCATCGGCTCGGTGGTCGCGCCCTCCATCTCGTCCGGGTTCACCGCCGAGACCTCGCCGGATTCGCGGGCGGCCGCGCGTTGGGCGGCGGCCTTGGCGTTGGCCTTGAGCTCTTCGATGCGCTTCTTCTTCGCGGCCTCGGGATCGAGGGGCGCCTGCGCAGCGCGGGGCGCCGGTTTGTCCTCGGGGGGCGCGGCGGCGGCCATGGTCTGCGTCTTCTTGGCCGCGGATTGAAGCGCGCCGCTCGAGAGGTCGAAGCGGACCTCGTCCTTCTTCGGCGCCTGTTTGCCGATCGGACGGGCCTGCGGGCGGTTCGGCCTCCGCACCTGCGGGTCGGGCACCTTCGGCGCCGCGGGCGGAGGTGGCGCAGCGGGGCGGGGCGGGGCGGCCGGCGCGGGGGGCGGGGCCGGCTTCTTCTTGCGGCCGCGTCGCGCGACGCGGACCTCGCCGCCCTGCTCGCTGACGTCGAACGAGCCCTTGCCCTGGTCGCGACGCGACGACTTGAGCTTGCGCGTCTGCATCGGCGTCGGGCCCTTCTTGGGTTTGTTCTGCGTGTTCTCGAGGACCTTCTTCGCGAGCTCGGCTGCGTCCTCCGGGCGCACGAGGGTGTTGGCCTCGTCGCGCTCGACCTCGGTGAGGTCGAGGTTTTGCGCCGCGAACAGCATCATCAGCGCCTGGGGCCCGTGTTCGAGCGCGTAGTTCGCCTCGTCCTCGTAGACCGGGAGGAGCCAGATCAGCTCGACGTCCAGCCCGTTCGTGACCTCCACCCGGTGAAACGACGGGACGAACGGGACCGGCGGCATGAAGAGGATCGCGTCCATCTTCGAGAAGCCGCTCAGCTCCTGCTGGGCGCGGACCACGTCGCCGACGCGCACGACCTCGTTGTTGGTCTCCGCGAACAGCGCAAACGAAGCGAGGAGGCGGTGGACGGCGTCGAACGCTTCGCCCTGGGGCTCGCGACGGAGCACCATCATCGCCTCGACGCGGCGACCGTCGTTCATCTCGTAGAGCGAGGCGCCGCACGTCGCGAACACCACGGGGCTCTGCGGGCCCGCCGGGGCGAAGTACGCCAGGTTCAGCGCTTGGACGGGTGAGTTGGGGAGGGGGCTGCCCGAGACCTCGAAGACCTCGTCGGGTGCGCCGAGGTGTTCGACGAGGTGCTTGCGCACCAAGAGGACATCCGGGTTGGCGTCGAGACTCATGCGCTCCGGCCCGCTTCAGGCCGGAGCGTATCATAACTGCGCGAACGCGCAGCGACTACACGAGTCAAACGCAGCGCCGCGGCGCTAGAGGCACTCGGCCGTGTACTCGACGCGCACCGTGGCGCCCGGCTCCGGCGTGGAGAACGGGCTGAAGTTGATGCTGTTCGTCGCGAAGTCGTACGTCCAGTTCACTGTGCCCTGCATGGTCGTGCCGGGGATGGCCACGCCGTCGATGTAGACCACGATGGTCGAGATCACCGGCTGGTTGGTGAGGAAGAAGCGCGACTTGAAGCCGAACGCCGCCGTCGACAGGTCCTCCAGCGAGCGCGACCAGTCCGCCGTGCAGATGGACTGGAAGACACCACCGGTGCGGTTGGCCGCCTCGATGTAACGCGGCGCCGCCGAAGCGCTGCCGCCCGCGCCGTTGCAGCCGCCGGGGTTGTCGCCGACGATCGAAGACGCCGAGAACAGGTTGCTGTTCCTGAAGCCCTTAATCGACAGGAAGAAGTTGATGTAGAAGTCCGCCGTGTTCGCCGACTGCTCCGGCTCGTCCGAGACGAAGATGATCGAGAGCACCGCGTCCTGGCGCAAGAAGCCCGCGTTGTGGCCGACGATGTTCGGCGCCGTGAGCGCGCGGTAGGCCGCCTCGAAGCCGAGCTCCGACGCGCTGCCGCTGGTGCCCTGCGACACGTTGTCCGCGAAGACCGCCTCCGGCGTGGGCTGGGTCTGCGGCGTCACGATGCGGTTCGCGGCGTTGCCGGTGATCGGCACGAAGCGACCGTTCTCACCGCTCGTCGTCACGTCCGTGGTCGTGACGGCGAGCTGGTAGTCGAGCGCCTGCGCCTGGGCGAACTGGATGAACGCCTGGAAGTTCGTCGCGATCGCGTCCTGCTCCTGAGACATCGAGCAGCTGTTGTCGATGACGAACATGATGTCGACCTTCGGCGTACCGAGCTGCTCGAACTCGTCGATCTGCGTCGCGTCCTTCGCGCTCCGACCGAGCAGCGACACGATGTACGTGACCTGCGCGCCGTTGAACGAACCGGCGATCTCGACCGCACCCGCGTACGACGACTCCGACGAACCCGCCTGGAAGCCGACCGAGAACTCGGCGCTCGCGCCGGGCTGCAGGACGAGGTTCGCGCCGGGCAGGGGCGCGGGCTGCGAGACGATCCGGAACGCTGCGTTGGCCGGCGCGGCCATGGCGATCGAGGTGATCGTCGCCGGGGTCGAGCCGGTGTTGTACATCGTCACGAGGCGCGCACGCGCCGCGCAGTCGACGCCGATGGTACCGAAGTCGAGGTCGTTCGGCACGATGAGGAGCGTGGCGTCCGCGCCGGTGCCCGAGAGGTCGATCGTGTTGAACGGGTTGTTCGGGTCGGAGATCGAGAACTCCACCCCGCCGGCGTACGTGCCGGACTGCTGCGGCGCGAACTCGACGTTCACGGTCAGTGAGGCGCCGGGCTCGATGAGCTGGCTGGTCACCTCGCCGTCGGGCAGCGAGAAGGCCATGTCGGAGCCGGGCGTCATCTCGGCCGAGGTCACGAGGCACTGGTCCGCGCCGACGTTCTGAATCTCGAACGCACGACGGATCGACCGCGTGGCCTCCACGACGCCGAAGGACATCGAGGTCGGCGCGGCGACGAAGTTACACGGCGGGAGGACGATGCCCTCACCGGTGAGGTCGACCGTGACCTCCGGCTCGTCGGCGTCGTTCGACTGGATCGTGAAGCCGGACTCGAACAGCCCCTCCTGCGTCGGCAGGAACTCGATCGGGATGGTGATGGACTCACCCTGCTCGAGCGAGACCTGCGTCGCGGTCGGCGCCGAGAACGCACCGGTCTGCGCGACGTCCTCGACGAAGCCGGTGATGTCCAGCGTGTCGAAGCCGGCGTTGAGGATCAGTACCGAGCGGCGCGCGGGCGCGAGCGTCGAGACGAGGCCGAAGTTGATCTCGAGCGGGATGACCTCGATGTCCGGGCCACCGCCGGTCCCCACCAGCGGCACGAACACGTCGCGCGCGGAGGGGTTCGGGTTGTTGGTCTCGATGCGCAGCGTGCCGGTGTCGTCGCCGAGCGTCTCGGGGCAGTAGGTCGCGTCCACGTCGAGCGTCTCGCCCTCGTTGAGCACGAGGACCGAGGAGGGCTCCACGGTGAAGTCGGGGCTGCTGGGGTTGTTGCCGTTCGTGACGGTCGCCCAGTTGATGATCGTGATCTGCTCGTTCGCGATGTTCTCGCAGCTCACGGTGCGCGTGAGGCACGAGCCCGGGTTCACCTGACCGAAGTCGAGTGTGTCCGGCGTGCAGCGGAAGCCGCTCTCGACGCCGAGGCCGTCCAGGTCGATCTCCTGGTCACACACGCTGCTGTTGCAGCCGGAGAGCACGAACTGACCGCGCTCGCGCGTGCCGGCGATGACCGGCGTGAACTCCACGTCGATCACGGTCTGCGCGCCCGCGGGGAGCAGGAAGCGACCGTCGGCGTTGAGCGCGTCGCGGAAGCTGAGGCAGAACGTCTCACCGGCGTTGGCCACCTCGCGGCACAGGCGGACGTTGTTCTCGCCGCCGTAGCCGATCGTCACGTCGATCATCGACGTGTTGCGCACCGTGATGGGGAGGCTCTTGGTCGTGTTGACGACCACGTTGCCGAACGACAGGTCCGGCGGCGTGATCTCGAGCGTCGTCGCGACACCCTCACCGCGGATCTGAATGATCGCATCATCGAGGTCGGACTTGATGACGAGCTGCGAGAGGTACTCGGCCTCGTCCTCGGGCTCGAAGACGATCGTCACGAACGCCGACTGGTTCGGCGCGATCGCGGTGACGGAGACGTCGTAGCTGTAGACGTCGTCGAGGAAGGGCTCGCCGCGGTCGACGCTGTCGATCGTGAGCGGGCTGTCGCCGATGTTCTTGATGGCGACCTTGCGCTCGACGCGCGTGCCGACTTGGACGGGTCCGAAGTCGAGGGTCGAAGGGTCGAGCTCGATCTCCGGCGGAGAGAACACGACGGTCGGATCGTCCGAGCAGCCGCTCAGGACGCCTGCGAAGAGGGCAAACGGGAGGAGGAAGCGTAGTTTGTTCATGAGTTTCCAGGGCCTCTTTGCGTGCGACAAAGGGGTTACGGCAGACGAAACTACAGGCCCGTCACCGAGCCCGTCGAGATCAATCGTGTAGGGGGAGGAGGGGGGAGACCCGGGGCGCCGCGACAAACGCGGCGCCCCGTCTCATTAGATTACAGACACTCGGCGGTGTACTCGATGCGGACCGAAGCACCCGGCTCCGGCGTCGCGAACGGGCTGAAGTTCACCGAGTTCGTGGCGAAGTCGTAGCTCCAGTTCACCGTGCCGCCCATCGACGTGGCGGGGATGCTCACGCCGTCGATGAAGATCTCGATGGTCGAGATGACGGGCTGGTTGGTGAGGAAGAAGCGCGACTTGAAGCCGAACGCCGCCGTCGACAGATCCTCGAGCGCACGCGACCAGTCGGACGTGCAGATGGACTGGAAGACACCGCCGGTCCGGTTCGCCGCCTCGATGTAACGAGGCGCCGCCGAAGCGCTGCCGCCCGCGCCGTTGCAGCCGCCGGGGTTGTCGCCGACGATCGCGGACGCCGAGAACAGGTTGCTGTTCCGGAAGCCCTTAATCGACAGGAAGAAGTTGATGTAGAAGTCGGCCGTGTTCTGCGACTGCTCCGGCTCGTCGGAGACGAAGATGATCGACAGAACCGCGTCCTGACGCAGGAAGCCCGCGTTGTGACCGATGCTGTTCGGCGCGGTCAGCGCGAGGAACGCCGACTCGAAGCCGGACTCGTCCGCGGCCGAACCCGGCGCACCCGTTCCGAGCGAGACGTTCGTCACGAACACCGACTCGGGCGTGGGCTGCGTCTGCGGCGTCACGATCTTGTTCTGAACGGGGCCACCGTACAGCGCGCTCGGGCCGGTCGGGTGCACGAGGCGACCCATGTCCGTGTCCGAGTCGGCCGTGGTCACACCGAGCTGGTAGTCGAGCGCCTGCGCCTGGGCGAACTGGATGAACGCCTGGAAGTTCGCGGCGATCGAGTCCTGCTCCTGACCCATCGAGCAGCTGTTGTCGATGACGAACAGGATGTCGACCTTCGGCGTACCGAGCTGCTCGAACTCGTCGATCTGCGTGGCGTCCTTCGCCGCACGACCGAACAGCGACACGATGTACGTGACCTGCTGGCCGTTGAAGGACCCGCCGATCTCGACGGCGCTCGCGTAGCTCGACTCGGCTTGACCCGCGCGGAACGAAACCGCGAACTCGGTCGAAGCGCCGGGGGCGAGGGTGACCTGGCCGCCCGGGAGGCCGGCCGGCAGCTGGGTGATCATGAACGCCGGGTTGGCCGGAGCCGACAGGGCGATCGAGTCGATCGTCGCGGCGGTGGCGCCCGTGTTGTAGATCGTCACGATGCGCGCGCGGGCCGCGCAGCCGAAGCCGATCGTACCGAAGTCGATCTCGTTCGGGACGATGAGCAGCGTGGAGTCCGCGCCCGTGCCCGACAGGTCGACCGTGTTGAACGGGCTGCTGGGGCTCGAGATGGAGAACTCGACGCCGCCGGTGTTCGTCCCGGACTGTGTCGGCGAGTACTGCACGGTGATCGTCGTGGACGCGCCGCCGTCGATCAGCTCGCTCATGATGTCGCCGTCCGGCAGCGAGAACGCCGCGTCCGAGCCGGGCGTCATGCGGACGGCCGTGACCAGGCACTGGTCGACGCCGACGTTGCGAATCTCGAAGGCACGCTGCACGGAGCGCGTGGCCTCGATGACGCCGAAGCTCAGGCTCTGCGGGACGACCTCGAAGTTACACGGCGGGAGCATGATGCCCTCACCGATGAGCTGCACCTCGACCTCCGGCTCGTCCGCGTCGTTCGTCGCGATGATCATGCTGGAGTCGACCGCACCCTCGACCTGGGGCTGGAACTCGACCGTGATGGTCACGGCCTCACCGGGCTGCAGCACGCCGGCCGCCGCGTCGGGCGACGAGTAGGCGCCGGTGCCCTGCGTATCCATCGTGATGCCGCTGATCTCGAGCGCGTCGAAGCCGACGTTCGTCACGAGGACGGAGCGGCGCGCGGGCGCGAGCGTGGAGACGAGGCCGAAGTTGACCTGCAGCGGGAGGACCTCGATGTCCGGGCCGCCGCCGGTGCCCACCAGCGGGACGAAGATGTTCCGCAGGGTCGGGTTCTGGTTGTCGGTCTCGATGCCGAGCGTGCCGGTGTCGTCGCCGAGCGTCTCGGGGCAGTACGTGACGTCGACGTCGACGCTGTCACCCTCGTTGAGGACCTGGACGGAGGGCGCCTCGACCTCGAAGTCGGGGCTGGAGACCGAGCCGCCGTTCGTGACGGTGGCCCAGCTGACGACCGTGACCTGCTCGTTCGCGATGTTCTCGCAGCTGACGGTCTGAGTCAGGCACGAGCCCGGGTTGACCTGGCCGAAGTTCAGCTCGGCGGGCATGCAGCGGAAGCCGCTCTCGATGCCCAGGCCGTCGAGCCGAATCTCGGTCTCACACGCCGAGGACTCGCAGGACCGCAGCGAGAAGTTGCCGCGCTCGCGCGTGCCCGGGATGACCGGAGTGAACTGGACCTCGATCACCGTCGACTCGCCCGCGCCGAGGGTGAACGTGCCGTTCGTGATCTGCCGATCACGGAGGCGGATGCAGAACGTCGCCGGATCCTGCTGGTTCGACGTGCAGAGCTTCACGTTCTGGTCCGGCAGGTACTGGACGGTGGCGTCCAGGTTGCTGTCGTTCGACAGGTCGATCGTCAGCGTCTTCGTGGTGTTCACGACGACGTTGCCGAAGGACAGGTTCTCCGGGTTGGCGTTGAGCGTCGTGCTCACGCCTTCGCCGCGGATCGTGACCGTCACCGGGTCGAGCGACGCATCGTCCGGACGAATCTCGAGGAGCGCGATGGCCTCACCCTCGTCGACCGGCGAGAAGACGACGTCCACGGCGACCGTGGCGTCGGGCGCCACGATGAGGGACGCCTCCTCGATGTCGAACGTGTAGGCGTCCGACCACGGGTTCCCCCGTGAGGGGCGGTTCAGGCGCAGGACGCCGTCACCCGAGTTCTTGATGAAGATCCGCTCGGAGGTCGTCGTTCCGATCTGGACCTGGCCGAAGTCGAGCTGATCGTCGACCTCCAGGATTGCTTGTTGTGCGACGATTTCGACGCCGTCGTCGCAGGCCACGAGCCCCAAACTCGCAGCCGCCATGGCGGGGAGTACCAGCCGAGACCAAGATGTGATGTTGCGCATCGTTTTTGATTCCTCCAACCGTGTAGGTGCGTGCGGTCGCCATCCTGCGACCGACTCCGCGTCGGCGCAAGACCGGATACCCTGAAGTTCAGGCATTGTGAATGATGGCGGCATGTCCACGACGTCGACCCTGGTCGCGCTTGCGACGCTGACCGTGTCCGTCCCAGAAGCCGCAGCCGAAACTGCAGCCGAATCCCACGCCCCAGAGCCGGCGACCGTGCGGGTCGTCGTCGCGGGTTCCGCCCCGTTCGTGCTCGAACAAGACGGGCGCATGGGAGGCCTGGCCGTAGACATCTTCCGCTTGGTGGCCAGCCGAAGCGACATCCGTCACAAAATCGACACGGCACCGAGCGTCGCGGATGCGATACGCCGAGTACGCTCCGGACAGGCCGATGTCGCGGTCGGCCCGATATCCATTACCGCGGCGCGCACCGCCAGCGTGACGTTCACCCAACCCTATTACCGCGCGCGTATGGGCATCGTCGCGCCGGTGCACGAGTCCGGATACTTCGAGAAGATACGACCCTTCCTGACGAAGGCGTTCGGGGTCGGCGTCGGCTTCCTGCTGCTGGTGCTGCTCGGGGTCGGAACCTTGGTGTGGCTGATCGAGCGGCGCGCCAACCCGGAGCAGTTCGCGATGGCGCCGGCGCCGGGGATTGGCGCGGGGATCTGGCTCGCGCTGGTGACGATGACGACGGTCGGCTACGGCGACAAGGCGCCGATCACTTTGGCGGGGCGGATCGTCGTCGGCATCTGGATGGTGATCGCGATGATCACCGCGTCGTCGCTCACGGCGAGCATCGCCACCGCGCTCACGCTGTCGCAGCTCGATCGCGCGGAGATCCAAGGCCTCGCGGATCTCGCGAAGCGCCCCGTCGCGTTCGTCAGCGGAACCACCAGCGCGAACATCGTGCGAAGTGCGAAGGGCCGCGGCGTGGGCGTCGCGACGATCGCCGAAGCGATCCGCGCCGTCGTGGACTCGGACGCGGACGCCGCGGTCGGCGACCTCCCGCTGCTGCGCTACGACCTGCACCTCAACCCGGAGCTCCCGGTCCGCCTCGTGCCCGTCGAGACCATCGTCGAAAACTACGGCTTCGCGGTCGCGCACGGGAGCAAGCTTCTCGTCCCGCTCGACGCGGGGCTGCTCGAGGCGATCGAGAACGGCGAGGTCGCGGAGGCCGAGCGGCGCTACCTGGCGGACTGAGCGGCGTCGACGAGCGTGCGCACGTCGGCGTCGCGCGCGAGGCGCTCGAACAGCTTCGAGAACCGAAAGCACTTCTCCGCGCTCGACGTGCGCAAGTCGGGTTGCGCTTCGACCAGCTCGCGCGGGACGCCTTCGTCGTGCGCGTCGAGCAGATCGATCGCGTGCATCTCGAAGTTGAACAGCGGCACCGCGCGCAGCGCGTGGTCCACGAGGCGATCGAACACTCGCCGGGGGAACGTGGTGAGCGCCGTGCCGAACAGAGGCACCCGGTGCTTCGGCCCGCAGGTCATCGGGAGCTCGACGAGCGGACCCGCGCTCGGCTTCCACGGCGTGGCGGGATCGGTGCGGTAGGGCTCGAGCGGCCCGGCGAACGCGCGTGCGTCGCCGACCAGCGAGGACGACCGACGACCGCGCAGCCCGTACAGGCCGATCGCCGCCGCGCGCGCCGCGAAGTACATCGGGGCGGGGAGCAGCGACGAGTCGTAGTAGCCGCGCTCGACGACGGCTTCGAGCAGCGCCGCGGACGTGTTGTACCCGGGCGCGCGGAACCCGTGGATGCGTCCCGAAGGCGAGAGCGTCCGCAGCGCGGCGTCCGCGCGCGCGAGGTCTTCGCGGATCTCGGACGGCGTCCGCCGTGACAGCGCGTAGTCGTGGGTATGGGAATGGGACGCGATCTCACAACTCAGCCGCGTCACCGGCTCGAAGGCCGAAGCGTGCGCGGGGGCGTCGCGTCCGATGCAGAACAGGGTCGCCGGGACCTTGGTGTGTTCGATCAGCTCGAAGAAACGCGGCAGCGCGACGGTGTAGATCGGATCCTCGTCGAGCGGCGCCGCAGGCAACCCGTGAATGGCGCGGTAACAAGAGAGCGAGTCGACGTCGATCGTGACGGCCGCGAGGGGCATCAGTTCCCTCGGATGCGAATCACGTACACGAGCTTGGCGATGTTCTGCAGCACCCGCGGTACGCGCCGGGTGAGTTGGATCGAGGGCTCGCGCTTCTCCTTCAGGTTCAGCGGAATCTCCACGATGTGCAGCCGTCCGCGCTCCGCGCGAATCACCAGCTCCGAAGCGAACATGTCGCGGTCCACGACGCACGACTCCACAACCGGGAGGATCGAGCTGCGCCGGAACGCCTTGAGGCCGTGGGTGTCGGTGCCGCGGAAGCCGAGCGAGATGCGCAGCATCCCGTTCACGATCCGCGTCGCGATCCGACGCCCGACGGGGCGCCGGTCACGCGCGCCGGGCATGACCTTCGAACCCACCACCAGATCGAACCCACCGTCGTCACCGACCAGCAGCTCGAGCGCGCGGCGGTGGAAGTCGACGTCGCAGATGTCGATCTCGTCGCAGTGGATGTAGCGCCCCCGCGCCATGAAGATGCCCTTCTTCAGCGCGGCGCCGTAGTTCGGCTCGGGGAGCTGCAACAGGAAGACGTTGTCGAACTCATTGGCGAGCTCACGTGCGAGGTCGGCCGTCTCGTCCGCGGAGCCGTTCTCCGCGATGATGATCTCGTACGGCCGTCCGATCTTCTCGACCCGCGCGCGGAGCTCGCGGATCGAACCCTCGATGATCGCCGCCTCGTTGTGGACGGGGATGACGATCGAAAACTCCGGCTCGACGCTCACGCGTTCCCCCGCGCCGCGTCGATCTTCTCCGCGGCCTCCATGCCCTCGAGGAGGGCGTCTTCCATCGCGTTGTACTGCCAGCGCCCGTAGCGCCCGACGCTGATGACCCGCTGCGCGTCGAGCCAGCTGAGCACTTCGGCGCGCGACGACTCGTACACGTCGTCGAACAACACGTACGCGGGCGAGAGCACGTTGGGGATCATGAACACGATCTCGTCTTCGTCGGCGATGAGTCCCAGGCGCCGCAACCCATCCATGACCCCTTGCTCGAACTGCGCGGGATCCACGTCGCCGTAGTGCCCCATCTCCACGTAATAGGAACGGTGACCCACGGGCGCGAGGCTGCGCTCCACCGCTGAGTACGAACCCACGCGATAGAACGGGAACTCACGCTCCGGGAGGTAGATCCAGTGGTAGTCCTGGTGCTCCTTCGGCTCGCCCTTGATCGCGACGTCGAAGTACAGCACCGAGTTCGCACGCAGACGCCCCGTGGCTGCGACGATCTCATCCGGGACGCCATCCGGCGTACCCACCCCGATGAGCTCGATGAGTTTGGGGAGCGGAATCGTACTCACCAGGTGGTCGAACGCGATCGTCTCGCCGTCCTCCATCTTGGCCTCGCGCTTCGATAGGTCGATCGCGATCGGCTGACGCGTCAGCTCCACGTCCCGCTGCAGGCCGGCTTTCAACCCCTCGCCGAGCGCGCCGATGCCCCCGCGTTTGGGGTAGACGAACTGGGCGTTGTAGCCGAGCGCCTCGCGCGAAAGTCCGAGCGCGCCATCGACGACCGCTTCGAACGAGGGTTGCGGGATGTACCGAGAAGCGAACGTCGCCGCGAGCGTGTCGAGCGGGACCCCGTAGATCTTCTCGTTGTACGGGTACATGAAGTGCTGACAGATCCCCTCGCCGAAGTGCTGCCGGATCCACTCCTTGTAGTTCTTCGGCTCGTCGTGCTGCTCGACGAACTTCGCGTCGGCGAGCCCCTTGAGGCACGTGGCGACGACCTCCTTCGGCAGGCCGAACGTGTTCGCCTGGAAGGGGTAGAGCGTGTACACCCCCTTGCTGTAGACCCGCGCGCGGCGCGTCCGGGCCTCCAGGTTGTCGCCGAGGACGTCGTTCACGAGCTTCTTCGTGACGTCGCGCCTCAGGTGCAGCCAGTGGCCCGTGCCGTCGCACAGGAAGCCCTGCGGCCTCTTGCGCGTGCGCGCCAGGCCGCCGACGGCCTCCTGTCGCTCCACGATGCGGTACCGGCCGCCGTCGCCGAGGTGGTACGCGCACGACAGGCCCGTGAGGCCGGCGCCGAGGATCAGCGTCTCGGTTTTCGCGGCGGTCATGCGGGCGGGGAGGCTGTCAGGTTTTCAGGCCGATTGTCTATTCGCGAAGGAGCTTGTCGATCGTCGCCGCGTCCGGGTCGTTCGGCGCGGTGTCCAGGTAGTGCTGGAAGTGCGTCCGCGCACGTTCGTGATCACCCGTCAGGGTCAGCATCGTCGCGAGCCGCTTGTGGCAGGCCGGCAGATCCGACACCTCGATGCACAGCCCCAGCAGGCGCTCCGCGCCGTCGAGATCCCGCGCTGCGAGCCGCTCCTTCGCCGCCTCGAGCATCTCGCGCCCGTCGCGCCGCTCCGCCTCGGTCACGGGTTTGTTCGGATCCATCCGGTGTTTGGGATCCGCGAAACGTGTGACGTCCTTCGGGACGAGCACGAGCGAGGGCGAGACGGTCTTCGTCGAGGCGAGCACCCCGACGACCATGCCGATCCCGAGCGCGGAGGCGGCGAGGATCCGCCAGCGCATCCGCGACGACTTCAGCGCATCGATCGCCTTCTTCTGTTGGACGACGTCGTCCCGCGTGCGGGTCAGCTGCCGCTCCAGGCGGCTCACGCGCGGATCGGGCCCCGGCGGGGGCGCGACGGTGGTCGCGGTCCCGTAGTCGCCCGACGCGGCGCTGTAATCCGGGGGCGGGGTCTGGCGGATCAGGTCGTCGAGCGAGACGCCGGGGCTGTCCTCGAACTTCTGCCCGGGCACCGGGAGCGACAGGCGGCGCTCGGGCGTCAGCTCGCCGGGGCGCTTCGTCGGTTCGCGGTCGGGGGCGATCTGCGTCGCGTCCCCGGCGTCGTCGAACGAAGGGAGCTCGGCCGTCTGTTTGACCGTGGGCGGCGGGACCCGCGTCTCGTCCTCGAAGGGATCGGCGGGGCCGGTCGGCTCCGAGAGCGCGCGCAGGCCCGCGGGGGATTCGAGGTTGTCGATCAGCTCGTCGCTGGGGAGGTCGAGGTCGTCGGCGAGGATCTCCCAGGACCGCGCCTTGTCGATCGCCATGCGCTCGACCTGTTCGCTGAGGGTCTCGAAGTCGAGGACGTCGGACTTCATCAGGCCCTGCAGCACGCGCGTCACCTCTCGCGCGTTGCCGCCGAAGCGGAGCTGCGGATCGCGCGCGAGGAGGCAGTCGACGTGGCTCGCGAGCTCCGGCCAGCGGTCGTGTTTGGGGAAGCGCGTCCAGTCGATGGTCATCGCCGCGGCGAGGATCCGGAGGATGGGGGCGTTCTTCGGGATCTTCTGCGCGGGGCCGCGCGCGCCGAGCTCGAAGATCAGCCGGCCGAGCGCGTACAGATCGGAGGCCGGCGTCGGCAGCGAGCCGTCCATGACCTCGGGCGCCATGAAGCCGGGGCTGCCGAGGAGGTCGCCGTGGCGCGTGATGCCGGTGGCCTCCGACAGGCCGCTGATCCCGAAGTCGGTGATGACGGGTTGGCCGCTGTCCTCGATGAGGATGTTCGCCGGTTTGATGTCGCGGTGGATGACGCCAGCCGCGTGCATGTGGGCGAGGGCGTCGGCGATCTGGGCGCCGAGCTCGACGAGCGGCGAGAAGTCGAGCGCGCCCTTGCGGCGGATCGCGAGCAGGCTGACCCCCTCGATGCGCTCCATCGCGAGGTAGAACAGGCCCTGGTCGTCACCGGCGTCGACGAGGCGGACGATCCCGGGGTGGTCGAGCTGCCCGAGGATCTTCGCTTCGCGGAGGAAACGCGCGAGCAGGAGCCGCGCGCGTTCGCTGTCGCCGACCGGGCGCACGACCTTGAGCGCGACGTCGCGGCCGTCCGGCGCGCGCGCGTCGAACACCACGCCCATCCCCCCTTTGCCGAGGACGCCGTGCACGACGAACGGCCCGATCCGGTCGGGCATCCCGGTGCCGGTCGGCGAGGAGGAGGGGAGCGACATGGCGAGGCGGGCCGATTGTCTGCGGGGCTGGCCCGTCGGGCAAGAACGCTGGCACGGGGGCGGTCCAGGCGTTATGAACCGCGGCGATGACGACGTTCAAGCTCGACCACGTGGCCGTCGCGGTGCGCGACATCGACGATGCCGTCGGTAACTTCGAAAAGAAGCTGGGGTTGTCCTGCGAGCGCGTAGAGGAGGTCCCGACCCAGAAGGCGAAGGTGGCCTTCTTCGACGTGGGCGGGGCGCACCTGGAGCTGGTGGCGCCGACGGAGGACGCCTCCTCCGTGGCGCGCTCGATCGACAAACGCGGCGAGGGGCTCCACCACATCTGCCTGGAGGTCGAGGACATCGACGCGGCGTTGGCGCTGGCGCGGATGGCGGGGATCCGTCTCGTCAACGAAGCGCCGGTGCCGGGCGCCGGCGGTTCGCGCGTCGCGTTCCTCCACCCCAAGAGCCTCAACGGCGTGCTCGTCGAGCTGGTCGAGAAACGACCCGGCAGTGCCGACGCGCACGGCGAGAAGTAGCGTTTGAGCGCTGCGGACGGGCGTGCTAAGCGCGCGGCTCACATGCGCGTCCGTTCTTTCGCCACCCTCGGTGGCGCGTTCTTCGCCCTGGTCGCCCCGGCGTCCCTCGCATGGGGTCAGACCCAGGGGAGCACGGCAGCGATCGACATCGAGCGCCTGAAGTCGGAGATCCGCGAGCAGCTGAAGACGGAGATCCGCGAGGAGCTGCGCGACGAGCTGAAGGACGACATCAAGGCCGAGCTGTCCAGCGAGCTGCAGTCGTCGGGCGGGGCGGGTGCGCCGGCCGAGGGCGACGATTGGCCCCAGGATGAGTGGAAGTGGGAGGAGCCGGTGAAGCCGGAGCTCAACTTCCTCGAGATCGACGGGTACTTCCGCTTCCGCTACGACATGTTCAGCAAGCTCGACCTCGGGCTGTACTACTACAACACCGAGATCCCGGCGGCGACGGGGCCCTTCGCGACCGGCTACGCGCCGCCCGTCCCGATCTGCGCGACGGACGTCCGCGACCGCCCCTCGTCCACCGACACGGCGGTGGCGACCAGCTGCACGAACAACGCGGGGCTGTCCGACACGATCGGCGGCGCCAACATGCGGCTGCGCCTCGAGCCCGTCCTGAACGTCTACGAGGACATCAAGATCAAGACGCAGATCGACGTCCTCGACAACCTGGTGCTCGGCTCGACGCCCGACGGGTTCCCGCTCAACCCGATCTCCCCGCTCATCGCGTTCTCGCAGACGCAGGTCGTGCCGACCGCCGGCGTGAACACGATTTGGACGGACTCGGTGCGGGTGAAGCGCGTCTGGGCCGAGGTGATGACCCCCCTCGGTCAGCTGCGGGTCGGTCGCATGCCGAGCCACTTCGGTATGGGCATCCTCGCGAACGACGGTGGCGGGATCGACGGCGACTTCGGCGACTCGAACGACCGCATCATGTTCGCGACGAAGATCGGCGACTTCTACGTCGTGCCTGCGTACGACTGGGCGGCGAGCGGACCGACGAGCCAGAACCTCTTCGACCCCTACGGCCAGCCGTTCGACCGCGACCAGCGCGACGACGTCGATCAGTACATCCTCGCGATCGCGAAGCGCGACAAGGACGACGAGATCAAGCAGAAGCTCGAGAACGACGAGTGGGTGTTGAACTACGGCACCTACCAGGTCGGCCGCTTCCAGGCGCTCGACTCCGCGACCTTCTATCAGCAGGGCGATCCGAACCTGTCGAAGTCGACGGACCAGCTCGTCGAGCGCGACGCGCAGGCTTACGCGTACTCGTACTGGGTGAAGTTCATGTGGCGGAAGCTGACCGTCGAGGCCGAGTACGCCGGCATCATCGGTCGGATCGGCAACCCGGTGATCTCGGGCTCGTACGGTGCGCAGGATCCGTCGCTCACGATCAACCAGCACGGCGCGACGCTCAACGTGAAGTACAAGCTCCTCCGCGACGCGCTGACGCTCGAGCTGCTCGTCGTCGCGGCGTCGGGTGACTCCGCGCCGGGCTGGGGCATCCGGCCGCTCGGGGACGTCTCGGGGAGCCGCGGGATCTGGGACGGGACGCAGGCGCCGGCCGGCGACTCGTCGATCAACAACTTCCGCTTCGACCCGAACTTCGTCGTCGACATGATCTTCTGGCGGCAGCTCGTCGGGAGCGTGACGGACGCGCTCATCGTTCGCCCCGGCGTGCAGTACAACGTCACCGAGGCGCTCGGCGCGCGCCTCGACCTCGTCTACTCGCGCGCGTGGTTCGCGAGCTCGACGCCGTCGGGTGGGTTCTTCGCGCAGACGGGGATGGACGACGCGGGCGACCCGACCTGCACGGGCCTGTGTGACTCGGACGCCAACCCGCTCGGCATCGGCAACCCCAGCGCGAACCTCGGGCTCGAGGCCGACGTGAAGATCTTCTACAACTCGAAGGAAGGTTTCCACGCGTGGCTGCAGTACGGGATCTTCATCCCGTTCGCGGGGCTCAACCGGCCGGTGATCATCGAATCCGACGTCGCGCAGGACAACTCGGACGCGCGGCAGGACGTCAACTCGCGCAACTGGCTCGCGCTGGACGCGAAGGTCGCGCACACGATCCAGGTCCTGCTTGGCGTCACCTTCTGAGCTCGTCGGCCTCGTCGCGCTCGTCGCGACGGCCTCCACCTCCACGACCACTGCCGATCCGTCTTTCGAGGCCTGCCCCGGGGAGGCGCCGTTCCCGATCGTCGCGTACGCGACCGACGCCGGGCCTCGCTACGGCGTGGTGCGGCCGGACGATCCGATCCTCGAACGCCCCCTGAAGCCCGAAGAGGAGGTCACGCTCTTCGTGCTGGCCACGCAGGACCTCGCGGCCGCGGCGCGCGAGGCGCCGCTGCGGTGTGCCGAGCCGGTCACGGTGCACGCGTCGCGGCTGGTGCGACCCGCGTCCGGCGCGCCGCTCTTCGAGGCGGTGCCGATGCCCACGGTCGCTCCGATGCGCGGGGTGATCGACGCGGGGGACGTCGTCACCGCGCGGGTCGCGAAGGTGCTGGATCTCGCGACGGTGAAGGATGCGTCCTCGTACGTGCTGCCGACGTTCGCGGAGTCGTTCCGCGCGGTGAACGTCGATGGCGGCGTCACCCTC
The DNA here is from genome assembly GCA_040218735.1 of Deltaproteobacteria bacterium. Lineage (GTDB taxonomy): Bacteria > Myxococcota > Kuafuiibacteriia > Kuafuiibacteriales > Kuafuiibacteriaceae > JAUHYN01. The sequence goes on along the minus strand of JAVJQW010000012.1, from coordinate 115,447 downwards.
GCGGCGGATCTGTCGACGCCCGCGCTCGGCCGGACGCGGACGGTCTTCGGGCCGGTGCTGCGGTTGGGGGCGACGACCGCGACGTCGTCTTCGGCGGCGCCGTACCCGTCGAAGGCTTCGGCGTGGCTGTCGTACGAGACGATCATTCGGCGTGAGCTCGACGACGACGAAGGTGTCGCGGCGGTCGGTGCTCCGCTGCGCGGCGCCGCTCCGGGTCTGGGCGCGGTCGACCTTCGGCTCGCGCCCGCGGTGGAGCCGCTGCACGACCCGGGGGAGTGGAGTCACCGCTTCCTCGTCGCGCACGGGCTCGCGATGGGGTTGCCGTCGTTGTCGCTGTCGTTCTCGCTGGTGGGGTCGCCGGGCTGCGTGACGATGTGTGACGCGCCGTTCTTCGGGTTCGACAAGTCCTGGCTCGAGCGGTTCGTCATGCGGAGTGAGGAGGACGTCCGAGGTTCACAGCGTCTGTTGCTCGGCTTGGAGATCGCGACGTACGGACTCGCCGCGCTGACGACGCTGGTGCCGACGGCGCGGCGTGGTCTACTGAGTAGATTCGAAATCGCGGAGGACGCGCTGATCGTCGTGGAGGGGGTGCTCGTCGCGCTGACGACGCCGTACTTCCTGCAGGCGCGGCTGGGACGGAACCGGCCGGTCGCGTTCCACCCGACGCTCGCTGCGGCGTACGACGAGAAGGCGTCGCTGGTGCCGCCGCTGATGAGTTTTCACGCCAACGCGGCGGGCGCGGCGTGGGGCGCGACGACGACGCTGCTCGTTGTGGAGGAAGCGGGCTGGGGCTGGGTGCTCGCATCGACGCTCTTGATGGGCGCGATGACGGCTGCGGTGTCCTGGGCCGAGGTCGACGCGGGCCTCGCGTTCCCGAGCGACGTCTTGCTCTCCGGCATCTACGGCTTCCTCAACGGCGGCGGAACGGTGCTGTGGCACGAGATCTTCTGGCGCGGCTGGCCGGGCTCGGATCGCGGGAACCTGCCGCTGCGCATCCACGGCGTCCGCGTGGATCCGGCGCCGGGCGGCACCATCGTGAGCGCCGCGGCGTCGTTCTGATCTCGATCCTCGGGACAGGGTGACGGGCCGGAAGGTCCGTGGAACCGTGCGCGCCGATGTGGACGTGGGTGTTGGCGGCGGTGGTGACGAGCACGACGACGGCGACGTCGTCGGTCGCGGATCCGGTGGAGGACGCGCCCGGCGCGGCGCGGGTCGAGCGCGCGCCGCCGCTCAGTCCACCCGAGGCACCGCCGACGCCCCCCGCACCGAAGGTTCCCGAGTCGCCCGCCGTCACGTCGATGCCCGAGCCTGTGGCGTCGCGGTTGCGGACGAGTGAGGTCCTGGTTCGCCTCGTCTCCCAGCCCAACGGCATCAACGCGGACCGGGCGCTCGCGGCCGAGCTGGCCGCCGCGTTCTGGGTGACGGAGCGCTTCGGCGTCGAGGGCCGCGTCGCGTACGCCCCCTTGTTATACGACTTCGCCGACCAAGCGTTCACGGGGTTAGGGACCTTCTCGACGATCGGCTACGCGTCGGCCGGCATGCGGGGGAGCTTCGCGCGTGGCGCGGGGCGTGTCTTCGGGCGCTGGTCGACGACGATCGACGCCTACGCCTGCCTGGGCTTGGGCGGGTTCCTGCAAGACGGGACGTCGAGCAATCGCGTCGCGCTGACGATCAACGGTGGGCTCGGGTTCGCGATGGACTTGTTCGGCCCCGGCGTCGCGCTCTCGTTGGAGGTCACGGATGCGTTCTATCCGTTGGACGCGGTCCCCGAGCCGGGCAACCCGGACGCGGGCTCGCACGAGCTCCGCTTGATCGGCGGGCTCGCGTTCAGCCTGAACCCGGACGTCTACGACGCCGCTGATTCGACACCTCCAGACCGGCGGCCGAACGGGTGGCGTATCGGCTTGTTGGCGTCGAACACCGTCGATCAGAGCTACGACAACGGCTCCCCCGGCGTGGCTGCGACGTTTGCGATCCCCATCGCGTCCCGCGTGCACGCGGAGGTGTTTGCAGGCATCTTCACCGGCCGGCAGTCCACGCGCGTCCCATTCGAAGGGGAGACGACGGTTGTCTTCCCCGTGAACCTCACGGCGACCGCGCTCGAGTACGCGACGACCTTGGGTGTCCAGGTCGACGTCGTCCGCGCCGACGTCCCGTCGATCGTCGGCGATGACCCCTCCGCGTTCCGGGTCTACGGGATCGCCGGGCTCGGCGTCGGCACGGTCGTCAACGACGACCCGCTGCACGTCGTCGGCGCCGTGGGCGCGGGCTTCGAGCTCGCGTTCCCGGTCGGACTCATCGTCGCCGCGGACTTCCGCGACCTCCTCTACACCGAAGGCTTCAGCCTCTCGCACCTGCGCACCGGCGTGCTCCTCGGCTGGCGGTTCGGCGGCTGACTCGGATCGATACGCATCGATCCGACGCGCGCGCTTCAACCCCGCGACACCTCCGCCGAACGACGAGGGTGTGTCGATCCTCCGTCGCCTCCCGGTCGCGCTCTTCGCCGTCGCGTGTACGCCCATCGGCGTGACGGCGCCGGTCGAGGAGGCGCCCGAGCCGCCGGCCGAGGTGCTCCCCGTCGAGCCCGAGCCCTGGGTCGCGCCGGCGGCGCCGATGCAGGCGGCGCTCGAGCGTTGTCGGATCGAAGCCCCGGCGGTGCTCGGCGGCCTCGAAGCCGACCTCGGGCGCGCGCTGCAGTTCGCGCCGGAGGCGCTCGTCGTCGCGCCGGAAGCCGCGCGCCTCGACCGTGGCTTCTTGCTCCCCGCGGTGGAGGCCCTCCGGACGCACCCCCACGCGGCACCGTGTGTGGCCGGTGCTGCGGTGCCGGCGGTCGACTCCGTGTCCGCGTGGCTCACCGCGCAGGCCGGCCTCGCGGCGGCGGACTCCGCGCCGGGCGTGCCGCGCGGGCAGGCGCTGCGGCCCGGCTTCGAGGAAGCGATCCACGCGCTGTGTGAAGCCTGCGACGTGCCTCCGCTCGACGACGACCTCGCCGCCGCGCTCACGCCGGTGCTCTGGGCGCTGCGCGACGTGGTCGAGGCGCGCCGGCTCCGCGACGTCGACAGCGCGCCGCGCGGCCCGGACTGGTGGGCGGCGAACGGCGGCAGCGGCTTGTTCGACGACGGCGAGCGACCGAACCCCGCGTACCCCGACGATCGTCGTTACCTCGGTGAAGGCCGCGGGCCCCTCTACGCGACCGCCATCGCGCTCGCGAAGGTGATCGAGGAGGTCCCGTGGTCGAGCTTCGCCGGGCGCGACGCCGACTTCACCGTCGACACCCCGCTCGGTCGTATCGCCGTTCGCGGCGCCGAGGACGACCGCTACGACGGCACGCCGATGCTCCTGCTCGTCGAGCTCGGCGGTGACGATCGCTACGTCGGACCGGTCGCGACGAACGTCGACGGCGTACACCCGGCCTCCGTCGTCATCGATCTCGCGGGCGCCGACGTCTACGAAGGTGAAGGGCAGGGCGCCGCGCACAACGGTGTCGCGATGCTGTTCGACCTCGGCGGCGACGATCGCTACGAAGCGACGCGCGGCGCGCAGGGCTACGCGCACCACGGCGTCGGTGTGCTCTACGACGGCGGCGGCAACGACACGTACGTCGCCGAAGCCGGCGCGCAAGGCGCCGCGCAGTACGGCCTCGCGCTGCTGTTCGACGACGGCGCCGGCGACGACGTCTACCGCTCGCGCGTCTACTCGCAAGGCTTCGCGTACGTCGGCGGCGTGGGCGCGCTCCACGACGCACAAGGCAACGACACCTACCACTGCGACCCGTCGGCGAACGTCACGCACCCCGCGCCGCAGACCGACGGCGAACACAACGCCAACTTCTGCCAGGGCGCGGGCTTCGGCTTCCGGCACGGCGATCCGGCGTTCGCGATGGCCGGCGGCATCGGTATCCTCGCCGACCGCGCGGGCGACGACGTCTACGAAGCCGGCGTCTACGCGCAGGGCGTAGGCTACTGGCAGGGGCTCGGCGTACACCTCGACGGCGCCGGCACCGACCACTACCGCGCCGTCTGGTACGCGCTCGGCGCCGGCGTGCACTACGGCGCGGGCGTGCACGTCGACGGCGGCGACGCGGGCGACGACTACGCGATCGAACGGCACGCGTCGCTCGGCATCGGGCACGACTTCGGCCTCGGCGTCGCGGTCGACGTCGGCGGCGACGACACGTACGCGATGCCTTCGCTGTCCGGCGGAGCGTCGTCGTGCGGGAGCGTCGCGCTCTTCTACGACGAGCGCGGCGACGACACGTACGTGTCCGCCTCCGCGCTCACGCTCGGCGTCTCGGCGCTCCCGGAGGGCTGCCCGGCCGAAGGTCTGCACCCGACCGTCGCCGTGATGCTCGACGGCGATGGCCACGACACCTACGACGGCTCCGGCGAGGAGGGCGGGCGGTGGCGATCGTCGCACCCGACCGACACCGCTGCGGTTGCGGTGGGCCTCGACGCCGCGGACGCGCCGACGCTCCCCTCCGTAGGGTGGTGAGGGACGTCCTGCGCTAACATGCGGGCGGGATGCGCTCGCGCCTGTCGTACGCTTGGGTCTTTGCGTTGCTCGTGGCGTGCGGCGACGCGGGGACCAGGCTGTGGGTCAGACCGCCCGCGACGGTGAGCGGCGCGGTGATCTACGTCGTGTTCGAGGCGGGGCGACCCGCGCGGGTGTTCGCGGCGGGGACGATCGAAGAGGTCTTCCAGCTCGAGCTGAAGGCCTCCTCGGACGTCTCGGTGTACGCGCTCGCGTACGACACGTCGCTCGAGGCGATGGGCCTCGACGGCGGCCACATCGCGCTGCGCGACGACGGCGCCGCGCTCCCCGCGCCCGCGGCGGTCTACACCGTCGAGGTGCCGGCGGGGGCGCCTGGTGATTGGATCACGACGTCGTACGACGAGCGGCTCAGCGCGCTCCGCTTGGACGCGCGCCCGAACGACGGATGCGCCCGGTTCGGCGCGCCGGTGCTCCATACGATCGAAGGCGGTCGCAACGCGGCGTTCGCGGGGCGCCTCGACGGAACGCGCGCGCTCGTCGCGACGCGTATGGGCGGGCTCGCGGTGGTCGACGAGGCGGAGGTCGTCCCCGTCGACGAACCCCTCGGCGTCCGCATCGTCGGAGGGCTCGTCCAGCCGGACGGGCGGGTGGTCGTCGGCGATCCGCGCGGCCGCTTCTGGGCGGGCCGCCTCGACGGAACGGGGATCGAGCTCGCGGACTACGGTCGAATCTTCGAGGGGGGCAAGCCGTGGTGGATGGCGCAACGCGGGGAGGGGCCACTCTACGTCGTCACGAGCTCGGGGGCCTTTGCGCGCCGTGAGGACGCGGGCACGACGGTGCTCCGCGAGCCCGAACCCACGAGCTGGTGGCGTCGCGGAATCACGTTGGACGCGGATGGGAACGGCGCGGCCGTCGGTGTCTACGGTGCCCAGATACTCGAGTTCGAGGATGACGCTGAGGCGCTGACGGAGCGCATCCGGCCGGACCTCCAAACGGATCTCATCAGCGTGCTGCACCTTTCGGATCGCCTCGTCGCAGGCGGCTTCGACGGCGCGCTCTACTTCGACGATGGCGCCCGACTCGTCCGACGTGAGTCCCCGATCGCGCTGCCGGTCGCGGCGCTCTCCCGCTTCCAAGGCGGCCTGCTGCTCGGGGCTGGAGGTGGGTTGGTGGTGCAGTACCTCGTCGAGCGAGACACGTTTTGTCCGACCCTCAACGTGCCCATCCTGATCGTCAAACACATCGTCGTGCTCGACGCGGTGGTCGTGTTGGTGGGTGATCCGCCCAACGGAGCGTCGGACAATGTCGTCGTCGTGCTCCCTTACGAGTCGGACTGACCGCGGACTGTTTCGTTCTGAGTCGCTCTCCGTTTCGCGGCGAAACACCAAGCGTTCGACTGACGGTATTTCGACACCCGATACGTTCGTACTGGCAGAGTGTCGGTCACTCGACACCTCACGAAGGACACGAACGATTATGAAGCCACTCGGTAACGCCGCCGCCTCCAAGCACCCCCTCATCCACGCCTACATCCTCCTGTTCGAGGAGCCCCCGCTGGGCGACAAGGTGTGCCTCGTGAAGGAGGAGCTCGCGCGCACCTTCCTCGCGAAGGCGCTGGAGACGCACCCCGACCGCGCGAAGGACACGGGCCGCTCGCGCGCCGAGCTCACCGAGAAGTTCAAGGAGCTGGAAGCGGCGTTCAAGCTCCTGACCGAGGTCCTCGGCGACCAGAAGATGGTGCTCCTGCAGACCTTCGATGCGGACGTCTCCGAAGAGGTCCTCGAGCGGCTCCCGCCGGCCGACCTGCGTCGCCGTCGCCCCGCGCGCGGTTGGCAGGCGCGCCCGACGCCGAAGCTCCTCGAGCGCGATGTCTCGGACCTCGCGACGATGAAGAAGCGCGCTTCGCAGCAGAACGATCTGCGCGCGAAGAACCACGAGCGCGCGGAGCGGATCTACGCGGAGCGCAAGGCCGACGAGGCGAAGGATCCGCGCCCGCAGCGGGTGGCGCCGTCGAAGGACAAACGCTTCATGCTCGGTCGCTTCCTACTGAAGGCCGGTCACATCACCCTGCGTCAGCTCGTGGACGCCGTGCTGTGGCAGCGCGCGCAGCGACCGCGTGCCGGTGAGATCGCCGTCGAGTGGGGGATCATGTCGCGGGCCGAGGTGTTCTTCGTGCTTCGGGAGAAGAGCGTCGAGGAGATGTTTTGTGACGTGGCGGTGCGGCTCGGGTTCCTGACGCCGTTCCAGCGCCTCGCCATCCTCGCGCGGCAGCGTCGGCTCCAGGCCCCGATCGGTCAGTACTTCGTGGACAACGGCATCCTCGACGCGGCGGTCGTGGACGAGGCCGCGAAGGAGTCGCAGCGTTTGGCCCGCGAGGCCGGCGCCGAGGAAGAAGCCGAGGAGTCGCAGAACTACCAGGCCCCCATGCCTTGAACCGGTCCTGCCCCGTTATCGGCGGGCAAGCCCGCCTGCGGGGCCTTCGCGTCGCGCTCCGCGCACCGCTGCGCGTCGCCTCCGGCTCCTTGCCTTGACCAGTCGCCCCTTCGCGTTCGATGTCGGCGGCGATGTCGAACGCGAAGCCCTGGGGTGGCCGATTCGAAGGGCCGACGGACGAAGTCGTCGAGGCCTTCACCAGCTCCATCGAAGACGACAAGAACATCGCGCTCGAGGACGTCGAGGGATCGATCGCCCACGCCACGATGCTCGGTGAGGCGGGCATCGTCTCCGCCTCGGACGCGCAGCGGATGGTCCAGGGGCTCGAGCGGATCCGCGGCGAGCTGGAAGCGGGCACCTTCCCCTGGAACGAGAGCTTCGAAGACGTGCACATGAACGTCGAGCGGCGGCTCGCGACGCACGTCGGCGAAGAGATCGCGGGGCGCCTGCACACCGGGCGCTCGCGCAACGACCAGGTCGCGCTCGACTCGCGTCTGTATCTGCGACGCACGCTCACTGCGATCGAGGGCGGGCTGCTCGCGATCGAAAAGGCCCTCGTGGCGCAGGCGAAGGCAAACGTCGACACGCTCCTCCCCGGCTACACGCACATGCAGCGCGGGCAGCCCGTGCGCCTCGCGCACCACCTCCTCGCGTACCGCGAGATGTTCAAGCGCGACCGCGGCCGCGTGAGGGACGCGCTGTCCCGGGCGCTCGTCTCGCCGCTCGGCTCCGGTGCGCTCGCGGGGACGCCGCACCCGATTCGCCGCGAGCGCGTCGCGGAGCTGCTCGGGCTCGCGGGGGTGACGGCGAACTCCATGGACGCGGTCGCGGATCGCGACGCCTTCCTGGAGGCGATGAGTGCCTCCGCGATCTCGATGGTGCACTTGTCGCGGCTGTCCGAGGAGATCGTGTTGTGGGCGACCGCGGAGTTTTCGTTCGTGAAGATCGCGGATGCGTTCACGACCGGCTCGTCGATGATGCCGCAGAAGAAGAACCCGGACGTCGCGGAGCTCGTGCGCGGCAAGACCGGTCGAGTGATCGGGGACCTGGTCTCGCTGCTCGTCACGATGAAGGCGCTGCCGATGACGTACAACCGCGACCTGCAGGAGGACAAACCGCCGCTGTACTCGTCGCTGTCGACGTGGCGCGCCTCGCTGGAGGTGACGGCGCGGATGCTCCCGGCGATCACGTTCGACGCCGAGCGCATGCGCGCGGCGCTCGTCGAGGGCTTCGTCACGGCGACGGAGCTCGCCGACCACCTCGTGCAGCGCGGCGTCCCGTTCCGCGAGGCGCACGGCGTCGTGGGGCGGATCGTCGCGCACTGCGTGGCAGAGTCGAAGACGCTCGAGGACCTCGACCTCGCGGCGCTGAGGACCTTCCACCCCGGCTTCGGCGACGACGCGCGCGAATGGATCGACGTCGAGGTCGCGATCGAGCGACGCGACATCCCGGGGGGGCCCGCGAAGCAGCGCGTGCTCGACGCGATCGCCGCGGCGGAGGCGGAGCTTCTGTGAGGTGGCTCCTCTTGGCCGCGTTGCTCTGCGCGGCCTGCGGCATCAAGGGCCCGCCGCGCCCGCCGCGTCCGGCGGCGCCCGAGACGGCGACGTCGACGCGCGCCGACTGAAGTCAGCCTTCGTCTTGGCCATCGAGGCAGTTCGCGGAGAACTCTCCCGCGGCTTGTCCGTGGCCGCGGACTTCGGCGGGGATGTCGGCGGCCGGGATCGCGGCTTCGATCTTACGGTAGTCGACGGCGTTGCGTCCGTCCGGATCATCCCACGTGGAAGGCGTCGCGCGCGGCTCGTCGTAGTCGCGATTGTCGTAGGTCGGACGGAAGCGCTCCCAGACCAGGAGCATGTAGCTCGGTGGGAAGACGACGTTGTCGACGACGCCGGGCCGCTCACACGCGGCGGGCGTCACGACGCCGCTGACGAGGCGCGGACAGTCGTCGTCGACGCCGTTGCCGTTGGCGTCGACGTCCTCGTCGTAGAGATCCCAGAAGTAGCGCGCGACGTTGCCCTGCAGCGCGTGTTGCCAGTTGATGTCGACGTTGTTGTTGCGATCCACCACTGCGAAGTTGGTCGGCCCCACGCCGACGCACTGCTCGAAGCCGCTCGTCAGGTATCGGTAGTGCGCAAAGGTCTCGCCCTCGAGCCGCCGCAGCTCCTGGTTGCTCGGATCCGCGGCGCCGTACGCGGGGAGTGAGGGGCATCCGTCGATCGTGCGGCAGTGCCGGAAGTAGGGGTGGTTGGCGTTGGGTTCGAAGTACGTCGCGGCGGCGAAGAAGTCGGCCCACCCTTCGGAGGTGGCGACGGTCTCGCTGTAGCCGTCGTTGTTGCCGTCGGGGTAGCGATCGCCCAACGGTGCCAGCTCGCAGTTGTCGGCGAAGGTCGTCGCGTTGATGTCGCAGTCGTTGGGGCCGTTCTGTGAGGAGAACAGGCCGTTCGGATCGCCGACACCGATTCGTGTGTCGTTCCAGGTGTGGCCCGAGACCCAGGTCGACGGGCCCCCGACGGCGCGGTTCCCATCGTAGATCGCGCGCTTCATGTACGTGTGGCCCAGCTCGTGCGCGATGCGGTGGTTCTCGACGTAACTTTGGTCCGGGAGGTTCACGCGATCGTAGTTGCCCGTCGCGTTGGTCCCCGCCGTGGAGGCGGGGTAGCGGATCTCGAGGAGCGGCGCGTCGTTCGGACCGCGGTAGGCGCCCCACACGGCGATGACGTCCATGACGGTCGCGTGGATGTTCGCGGCTTCGTGGGTCGCGGCGTTGGTCGCGGTGCACGGCTGCCCGGTGTTGGGGAACTGGTTCGGGCAGGAGACGTTGACCGAGACCCACGACCCGGTCGCCGGGCGGGCCCAAGGGGTGCGGGCGAAGTACCCCAGCTCGGAGGGGGCGACGACCGCGTGGAACGGGTTCGACGTGGGGTCTCCGTCGGGGTGGCTCTCGAAGCGCACGTCGAGGCGCAGCCAGGGGAGGCTGCACGGGAGATCTTCGGCGAACACCCAGATCCCGTCCGTCGACGCATTCACCCGGACTTCGCCTTGGCTGCTGGCGGTGCACCACCAGCGCGCGACGACGAGCGCGCCCGCGAGGGGGGCCGCGGTCATGCTCGTGGTCTTGCGGCTCCCCCACGACGACGTCCCGTTGGGGAGGAACGCGACCCGTTCGTCGTCGAAGTCGATTCGCCCGAAGCGGATCACGGTGACGGCCTCGGCGAGGGACGGGGTGAGGCCCGCGAGGAGGAGGAGGGCGAGCGCGAAGGGGCGTGAGGACATGGCCGGAGCATTCTCAAGCTCCGTGCCACGTGTCGCTCGCGCGTCTACGCGGTCGAATTCGTCCGGGGGCGTCCGGGATGGCTGTGCGCGCACGTCGAGCGCACGTGCGCGCTCGTCGCTTTACGCGTCGCGTCGAGGCGATCTACAAGCCCGGCGATGTTCCACTTCGCGTACGACGAGGCGGGCCAGCTCGCCGCCGAGGGGGTCACGCTCGAGACCATCGCGCGCGAGGTCGGCACGCCGACGTTCGTGTACACGCAGGCGACGCTCGAGCGGCACTTCAAGGTGTTCGACGAGGCGTTCGCGGGGCACCCGCACCTCGTGTGTTACGCGATGAAGGCGTCGAGCAACGGCGCCATCCTGAAGCTGCTCGGCTCGAAGGGCGCGGGCGCGGACATCGTCTCGGGCGGTGAGCTGTACCGCGCGATGAAGGCCGGCATCCCCGCGAACAAGATCGTCTTCTCGGGCGTCGGCAAGACGCCGGACGAGATGGCGATGGCGCTCGACGCCGGCATCCTCTCCTTCAACATCGAGTCGGAGCCGGAGCTCGACGTCCTCGCGTCGGTCGCGCGCGAAAAGGGCGTGGTTGCGCCGGTGTCGCTGCGCGTGAATCCGAACGTCGACGCGAAGACACACCCGTACATCGCCACGGGGCTGCGCGAGTCGAAGTTCGGCGTGCCGATCGACGACGCACCGCGCATCGCCGCGCGCGTCGCGAAGGACGACGCGGTCGCGCTGGTGGGGATCGACTGCCACATCGGTTCGCAGCTCGTGACGATCGAGCCGCTGCTGGAAGCGCTGGAGGCGGTGCTCGCGATGGTCGATCGGCTGAAGGCCGAGGGGCACGCGATCGGGCACATCGATCTCGGCGGCGGTCTGGGCATCCCGTACAAGGGCGAGGCGCCGCCGCACCCCAGTGTGTTCGGCAAGGCGGTCGTGGATCGCATGAAGGGCCGCAGCGAAGAGATCGTGCTGGAGCCCGGACGGGTGATCGTGGGGAATGCGGGGCTGCTCCTTGCGCGTGTGTTGTACGTGAAGGAGACGCCCGCGCGTCGGTTCGTGATCCTCGACGCCGCGATGAACGATCTGATCCGGCCGTCGCTGTACCAAGCGCACCACGAGATCTGGCCGGTGAAGACGACGGAGGGCACCTTCGTCGCCGACGTGGTCGGACCGATCTGCGAGTCCGGCGACACGTTCGCGAAGGCGCGCGAGCTCGCGGCGGTGGAGGCCGGACAGCTCGTCGCGATCATGAGCGCCGGCGCCTACGGCTTCACGATGGCCTCGACGTACAACTCTCGACCGCGCGCCGCCGAAGTGCTGGTGCACGAAGATCGTTACAGTGTGGTCCGCCAACGCGAGCGGATCGAAGCGCTCACCGACGGCGAGTCGTTCCCGGACTGGCTCGACGCGGGGGGTGAAGGAGAATCGACATGAACATCGCCGACCGATTGAAGGGCGCGTTCACCGCGCTCGTGACCCCGTTCGACGCGGACGACAACGTGGACGTCGCCGCCCTGAAGCGCATCGTGAGCAAGCAGCTCGAGCAGGGCATCAGCGGCCTCGTCCCCTGTGGGACGACCGGTGAGACGCCGTGCCTCTCCGCGGACGAGCAGGAGACCGTGGTGCGCACCGCGGTCGAGCTCGCGGACGGCAAGGTGCCGGTCATCGCGGGGACGGGGAGCAACTCCACGAAGGTGACGATCGAGCAGACGAACCGCGCGAAGGCGTGGGGCATCGACGCGGCGCTGGTGGTGTGCCCGTACTACAACAAGCCGACGCAGGAGGGGCTGTTTCAGCACTTCAAGGCGGTCTGGGAGGCGTGCGGCGTCCCGGTGGTGCTGTACAACGTGCCCGGGCGGACGGTGAGCGACATCCAGCCGGACACCCTCGCGCGGCTCGTGGAGATTGGCGCGATCGTCGCGATCAAGGACGCGACGGCGAACCTGCAGCGCGCCGCGGAGCAGATCACCGCGACCGGCGGCAAGCTCGCGCTGCTGTCCGGCGATGACTTCACGATCCTGCCGTTCGTCGCGACGGGCGGCCAGGGCGTGATCAGCGTGGTGAGCAACATCGCGCCGCGCGACACGGTGCGGTTGGTGGCGGCGTCGGCCGAGGGTGACCTCGCCGCAGCGCGGCCGTTGAACGGGCGCATCGTCGAGCTGTCGAAGTCGCTGTTCCTGCAGTCGAACCCGATCCCGATCAAGGCGATGGTGGCGATGGCCGGGTTCTGTCACCCGCGCGTGCGTTCGCCGCTCGTGACCGCCGACGAAGCGTTGATGAAGAAGCTGCGGGTGGCGCTCGACACTTACCGCGGCGCGACCGACGACGCCTCGCTCGAAGGGTTCATGGCGTGACGCAGGTCGTGGTGTCGGGCGCGGCGGGGCGGCTCGGACGTCGCATCGTCGCGCGAGCGCTCGCCGACGAGCGGCTGCAGGTCGCGGCGGCGTTGGTTCGTTCGACGTCCGCGGTCGACGGTCGCGCGGTCGACACCGTGGTCGGGGAGGTCGGCGGTGGGCTGACCTTCTCCTCCGACGAATCCGCGATCGCCGAGGGGCGCGTGTTGGTCGAGGTGGCCACGAAGGCCGCCGCGTTGGCGCACGCCGCGCGCGCCGCGGAGGTCGGTGCGCCGCTCTTGATGGCGACGACCGGGTTTGACGCCGCCGAGCGCGCGACGCTCGAAGGGTACGCGGCGAAGATCCCGGTGGTGATCGCGCCGAACCTTTCGATGGGGATCGCGGTGCTGACGGACCTCGTGAAGCGCGCGTCGAAGGCGCTCGCGGCGTACGACTTGGAGATCCTCGAGCTGCACCACAACAAGAAGCGCGACGCCCCGAGCGGCACCGCGTGGGCGCTGGGACGCGCTGCGGCCGAAGCGCGCGAGCAGGACATCGAACGCGACGCCATCTGCGCGCGCGCCGGCGAGACCGGCGCCCGCGGCCGCGAGGAGATCGGCATGATGGCGATCCGCGGGGGTGACATCATCGGGGAGCACACGGTCTATCTCGTGAGCGACACGGAGCGCGTGGAGCTGACGCACCGCGCCGCGACCCGCGACACGTTCGCGGCGGGGGCGATCGCGGCGGCGCACTTCCTGGGCAGCGCGAGCGCGGGGCTCTACACGATGAACGACGTTCTGGGGCTGTGACGGACGGGCCCGAGTTCACACAGGTGTCACCGGCACGGGATTGAGCTACGCTCGATCGTGTGAAGCGGCTCGCCCTCCTCATCGTCGCCGGCCTCGTCGCCTGCGGTACGGACGAAGGTGACCCGCTCGACACGCCGCGCGACGGCGGTCCCGACGTCACGCGCGACGCCGGGCAGCTCCCCCCGCCGCGTCCGGATCCCGCGCCGTATTACACCCCCGATCGCCTCCTGGAGGTCGACATCCGCCTCGCGCCCGAGGACTGGGACGCGCTGAGGATGCAGACGCGCGAGATCGTCAGCCTCCTCGCGGGCGACTGCCAGGCGGAGCCGTTCCCTTCGCCGTACACCTACTTCACGGGCACGGTCACGGTGGACGGGGAGACGGTCGAGAACGTCGGCGTCCGCAAGAAGGGCTTCATCGGGAGCCTCAGCGAGCTGCGTCCTTCGTTGAAGGTGAAGATGGACGAGTACGTCATCGGGCAGCACCTCGGCGGGCTCATCCGCATGACCTTCAACAACGCGCGGCAGGATCCGGCGATCATCCGGCAGTGCATCGCGTACGCGACGTTCGCGCGCGTCGGAGTGCCGGCGCCGCGCTGCAACTTTGCGCACGTGACGGTGAACGGCGAGGACCTCGGCGTGTACGCGCACGTCGAGCCGGTGAAGAAGCCGTACCTGCGCGAGCACTTCTCCGACGACGAAGGCCTCCTCTACGAAGGGACGCTCAGCGACTTCCGCGAGGGGTGGACCGGCACCCTCGAGAAGAAGACGAACCGCATGGACCCGGACGACCGCGCGCGGATCGCCGCGGTGGTCGAGGCGCTCGAGGTCCCGGACGACCAGCTCCTCGCGGCGCTCGCGGAGGTCATCGACCTCGACGCCTACCTGGTGTTCTGGGCGACGGAGGTGCTCATCGCTCACTGGGACGGCTACGCGGGCAACACGAACAACTTCTACATCTACGTCGAGCCAGGGCAGGAGCGCTTCACGTTCATGCCGTGGGGCGTCGACGGGGTGTTGGGGCAGGGCGGTGACCCGAACCTGCCGGCCGCGGTCTACGCGAATGGGCTGTTGGCTCGACGACTCTACGATCACCCCGAAGGACGGCAGCGGTACCTGGACGCGCTGCGGTTCGTGCTCGCCGAGGCCTGGCCGGAGGACGAGCTGCTCACGGGCGTGACGACGACGGCGGACATCATTCGCCCGTTCGTCTACGCGCCGCAGCCTTTCGAGGACGGCGTGCAGGCGGTGCGGCGGTTCGTCGAAGGGCGCCGCGCGGCGCTCGACGCGGAGATCATGCAAGGAGGATTGGCGTGGCCGCTGCCGCTCCGGGACAGCTTCTGCTTCGAGGAGATCGGGCGCGTCGAGGCGACGCTGACCACGACCTGGGGGAGCCACCCCGCGCAGAACGTCTTCATGACCGGGACGGGCGTCGCGTCCGGTGAGGTGAATGGGAATCCGATCATGCCGGACAACGTCGGAGCGTCGGCGGGGTTCGGTCAGGGCCCGGACGACGCGGGTGAGGCGGTGTTCCTCGGGGGGCTGCTGTTCGGGGGCCAGGCGCTCGCGGTGACGTACGTGGTCGTCGATCCCGACTTGGTCCAGCCGGGGGCCACCGTTGTGCTGGACGGCGTCGCGGCGCGCGGGGCGCTCCTGTACACACCGCAGATCGGTCAGCAGCTGAACCTGGTGGGGTTCTTCAGCGGGGGAACCGTGACGTTTGATAGGGGTTCGACTCAAGTAGATGCCCCGATCGAGCTGCGCCTCTCCACCGGGATCTTCGCCGGCCTCTGACGGGCCATCGCCTCGGAATTCGTCGATTTTGAGCCTCTTTGACGCATCGCGCGTCATCGGGAGGCAGATCTGTGCCGGTGTGCGCAACAAAACCACACAATCGCCGATAAGCCACGCATCGGTGCAGGGAACCGCTGACGCGCGGCCCAGCCCGGGGGAGATAGACCATGCCGACGATCAACGAAGCCGCCCGCGCCCTCCGTAACTTCCAGCCCTCCGGGGGCGTCGCCTTCTCCGAGATCGCCAACAAGGCCGCGGACAACGACATCTGCAAGGTCTCGTTCTTCGAGAACGGCAAGCCGAAGCTGACCGTCGAGCAGTCCCCCGTCGAGGACCCGGAGCCCCGCGCGAAGATCGCCGACGTCGCGGCGGGCCTCTCGCTGACCGACTTCGGGGCGAAGGTCGACGAGCTCATCGCGAACGGCAGCGACGTCCGCAAGTACCTCGAGCCGGCGTGGGACCGCGACGCGTTCAAGACCCACGCGAAGCACAACGCGGTCACGCAGGGCCGCATCGCGCAGTTCGTGAAGGAGCTCCGCGGCTACGCGGCGGCGAACTTCTCGGGCGCCGACCGCAGCACGGCGATGGCCTTCGCGAACAAGGCGGCCTTCGAGATGAAGATGCGCCGCACGGTCTTCGACAACATCCAGACCAACGGCTACTGGTCCTTCGGTCACGACGCGGCCTTCATCCACGGCAAGGAGAAGAAGCTCGAGTCGCTGAAGAAGATCGACTTCGCGAAGATGGAGTCGACCGGCGCGATGACCGGCGCCGAGATCGCCGAAGTGAAGAAGGAGATGGGCCAGCTGCAGAACTGGCTCGACGCGATCTTCGCCGGCAAATACGTCTACCACAACAGCAGCATGAACGAGATGGACGCGGAGTCGTCCATGGAGCTCGCGATCATCGACCGCGACTCGCGCGCGCGTGTCTCGGAGCAGAAGTCGACGCTCAAGACGGTCGTGCCGAAGTTCGAGGTGCTCTCGGTCCAGGAGGGCGGCGAGAAGAAGTTCGTCTACTGGGACGCCAAGCAGGACAAGTACTTCTACGACGGCACCGGCACCGAGGTCCCGGCGAACGTCCTCGGCACCGCGGGTGACGCCGGCAGCCACCCGGCGAACGTGCGCTCGCAGTCGGTTCGCGAGACCACGGCGCGCCGCCTCAACACGGCCGACGGTGAGCGCGTCCGCGACGGCTTCCGCTACAACTGGAACAACGACCAGTACGTCAGCGACATCATCATCTCCTGGGTCGGCTGGGCCGGCCACTGCGACATCAAGGCGATCATGGAGGCGTGGGGCCTCGTGGTGCCGCAGGACCACGGTGGCTCGACGAACTACGACGCGCGCAGCGGCGAGACGATCCAGTGGACGCCCGACCTGTTGAACGAAGAGGTCGCGAGCATGCTCGAGACGAGCAACACGCAGCGCAGCAAGTTCGGCGCGCACCGCACCGACGACGAGCCCGACCGCGCCGACCTCGGCACGCGGTACAAGCTCCCGCTGGACAACCGTCCGAACGAGTTCAAGGTGACGTCGGTGACGGTGCCGCTCGACGGCGAAACCAAGACGCTCTCCGCGAGTGACGTGTTCCGCGAGAAGCTCATCAACGACATCGACACGCCGAACGGCGACCCCGTGCGCGACAACCCGCTGTACAACGCGGGCGCCTCGCAGGCGGACCGCGTCGCGGTAAACCTCGGCGAGGCCGAGAAGTTCGACGTGTCCTCAAAGGTGCGGGTGTTCAACGAGCACGGCCGCATCGTCGAGAAGCGCAGCTCGTTCACGGTCGATTGGAGCGACGCCAACGCGGAGCCGCAGCTGGTCGATAGCCACATCGAAGACCCCTCGGCGCGCATCATCTGGGAGATTCGCCTCGACTCGGCGAACAAGAAGCAGCTCTTCGAGAAGTTCCAGTGGGTCGACGACGGCAACGGGAACTTCGAGAAGAAGTCGCTCGACAAGTTCGAGGAGTCCTTCGACCCCAAGCGCATGGTCGTCTCGCACGAGACGAGCCTCGACTCGATCGAGAGCTTCCTCCCGTTCCTCGAGGACGCGGTGGCCGAGGCCCGGAACATCACGTTCGAGACGGCGCTCGACGGCGGCGTCTGGAACGGCGCCGGTGTGTCGCTCGAGCTGACCGACAACGACGGCTGGATCCACTTCACGCCGGAGGGAAAGCAGGACTGGGCGCTGATCTCCGTCGACGTCGACGCGCGCTACGGCAACAACGCCGGTCAGGTGCTCATCAAGTTCGACGACCAGGGCAACATCGACATGAAGAACAGCGTGCCGGTGAAGGCACCGTTCGACTTCATCTGGATGATCTTCCCGAGCTTCGACCCGACGAGCGGCCGTGAGGGCAAGGCGCTCGAGCGCGGCATCATCGAGAACGGCGGGCGCGACGCGCAGGCCGTCGAGAACGCGTGCAAGATGCTGCAGGCCGCGTGGCACGGGATGGACTCCATCACGCTGCCGAACGGCGCGGTGCAGGTCTACGAGCGTTCGCAGCGTGACGCGTTCGAGGCGGACAAAAACACGCTCGACGCGCTCCGCCAGGCCGTCATGGGCGACGGGGGCGGCACGACGCCGCCGCCGACGCAGCGGGCCGAGCTGCTCAAGATCTCGTCCGACGAGGTGAAGAAGAACGAGGTCGACAACTTCTCGTTCGAGGTCATGGCCGACGGCAAGGTCGAGGTGCGCCTCTCCACCGTCGAGGGCGACGCGGACCTGACGGTGAAGGGCCCCGACGGCTTCTCGAAGCAGTCGTACAACAGCGGCACCGAGGCGGACGTCATCGAGATCCCGGACGCGAAGGCGGGCCAGACGTACAGCATCGAGGTCAACGGCTACGCGCCGGAGAGCACGTACCGCCTCGAGGTGATGGGCGAGAAGCCCACGGCGCCGACGAGCAACGACGTGAACATCAACGAGACGCTGGAGCTCGGTCACGACCAGACGCACAGCTTCCCGTCGTTCACGGTCGACCAGGCGACGACGCTGAAGATCGACATGAAGGCGCCGGACGCGCGCGCGGGCAACGACATGGACGTCTACGTGGCGTTCGGTCGGGCGCCGGACATGTCGAGCCGCGACGGCTACGCGATGCGGCTGTACGCGTCGGGCTCGACGGAGAGCGCGACCGTGCAGGTCCCGGCGGGCGCCGAGGTCTTCATCATGGCGCACGGTTACGGCGACCAGAACGTCGCGAACATCAAGGTGACCGAGGCTTAGGTCTCACGCTAACCTCGAGTCGATGAAGTTCGACGATCCCGGCCTGCCGGCTCCGGCGGGTCTCATGGGCGACATCCTCGGCCTCGAGGACCCCGAGCAGATCAAGTTCATCGAGCAGGTCGCCGGGGCGCTCGGAAAGATCTCGCCTTCGCTCCTCCCCCAGACGCTGGTGCACCCGCTGCGCGAGCGGATCATGGCGGGGCCGACGTCGTTCGCCGAGCTCGCCGAGCTGCTGGACGCGGAGGCGGAGCCCCAGGATCAGGCGCTCCTCCTGGACGCGATCGCCCGCATCACGGATCGTTGGGGGGCGCCGGAAGAAGAGGTGCTCGTCGTCGTCCGGCGCGTGATGTCGGCGACGAAGGACGAGGCCGTCACGACCCTCGCGGCGAAGGCGTTGGCGCTCGCCGGCGACGAAGACTTCCTTCGCCACAACCTGAACTTCCTCGCGAGCGAGGACCCGGCGGCGGTCCGTCGGTCGGCGATGCTCATGGGCTTCGGCCGCTACGCGCCGGCCGTGCAGCCGATGCTCCTCCAGCTTCGCCCCGACAACATGGTGTGCGCGGACATGATCGTCTGGGCGCTCGGTGAGATCGGCGACGACGACGCGCTCCCGAAGCTGCACGACATGATCGAGCAGTTCGAGCTCGCCGAAGACGTTTCGGACGCGCTCGGGCGGATCGGTGCGCTCCGTTCGATGGAGCCGCTGTCCCACGTGATCTTCGAGGGCGTGGCGTCGCAGCGCGAGCGCGCGTGTGGGGCGTTGCTCGCGATCGTTCAGCTGCGGAAGGAAGACCTCGGGACGATGTCCCGCGACAAGCTGCGCATGACGTTCGACGCGGTGATGAAGCGCGAGACCAGCAAGCTCGCGAAGTTCTACGCGATGATGGGGCTCATCACGATCGACGAGAAGATGGACCGCTCGAAGATCCTGCGGACGCTCGGCGCCGAGATCGTGAAGAAGGACCTCGACGCGATGACGGCGCTGTACATGGACCGCGCGAAGCGGCTCTCGGGCAAAGGCGGCGTGCGCCGCCCACCCCGCAAGAAGAAGCCGTTCTAGGTCGAAGCCCGCCGCGAATGCGGCGGGTCTGAGGACTGTGCCAAGGTCCCTCGCGAAGCGAGGGACCGTTATGGTCTAGGTCGAAGCCCGTCGCCGTCAGCTCGCGGCGACGACGCTGGTGGGCGGCGGCACCGGGAGGCGGGGCGCGTCCGACCACAGCTTGTCGAGATCGTAGAAGGCGCGGGCGTCCTCGTGGAAGACGTGGACGATGACGTCGCCGAAGTCGATCAGGATCCAGGAGCCCTGGCCCTCACGCGCAAGCGGCCGAATGCCGGCCTTCTTGAGGTCGTCCACGACGCCGTCTCCGATCGCGTGGGTCTGTCGATCCGAGTAGGCCGTGACGATGACGAGGTAGTCCGTGTACGAGCACACGCCGGACAGATCGATGATGGTGAGGTTTTGGCCCTTGATGTCCTGCGCCGCGCGCGCGGCGGCGAGAGCCTTCTGCTTCGCTTCGATGATGCCATTATACTCCGGTCTGGCCGCCACGGGACCCCATTCGCGTGGTAGTCGGGTGACGAAATGACGGATCGGCGCATGCTCGCGATCGACGCGGAGGTCGTCCCGCTCGGCGACGGTCGGTACGAAGTCCGCCGCCGGGGCGAGGTCGTGGTGATCGACGCGACCCTGGTCCCGGTGCTCGCGACGTTCGAGCGGGGCGCGACGATCGCCGCGACCGCGGACGCCGCGCCCGGACCGCGCGCGGCGGCCGAGCGGGCGCTCCAAGCGCTGGAAGCCGCGAACATTCTCGTCCCCTTCGAGTCCGAAGACGCGCTCGCGTGGCCCGACCGCGCCCCGGTCGCCGAGACCCTGTTCGGTGCGCCGCGCTTCGCCCCGGATACGCCGGTGGCGTTCGGGTTCCTCGGCGTGCCCTACGACGGGGGCACCACCCACGCACCCGGCGCGCGCTACGGTCCCGAGTCGATCCGCGCCGGGTCACACGGCATGGTCTACAGCCTCCACCCCCACTCGGGGCAGCCGCTGGGGTTCTTCGACACGTCGTCCGGGCGAACGGTCCTGGAGGGCGTGTGGATGTCCGACGCGGGCGACGTCGTGGTGCCGCCGGGATCGTCCTCCCACGAGCTGTTCGATCGGGTGGAGGGCGCCGTGGGCGAGCTGCTCGCGTCCGGCGCGATCCCGGTGTTGCTCGGGGGCGACCACAGCATTACGTACCCCGCGCTGCGCGCGTTCCCGCGGGAGCCCGTGGGGATCATTCACATCGACGCGCACACGGATCTCGGGTCTGTGGAGATCGATCGGGTCCACCACGGCAACGTGTTCCGGGCGGTGCTGGATCGGCTGCCGCACGTCGACCGCGTCGTGCAAGTCGGCTTGCGGGGCTTCCTGTCGGGCGCCGAAGACCAGACCCACCCGCGCGCGTTCCCGGTGGGGATGGCGACGTTGGAGGAGGCCGGTGTGTCAGCGGTCCTGGACGCCGCGCCGGACGATCTCTCCTACTACCTGAGCATCGACATCGACGCGGTCGATCCGGCGCACGCGCCGTCGACGGGGACGCCGGTGCCGGGGGGCCTCACGTCTTCGCAGCTGTTGTCGCTCGTGGATCGGATCGCTTGGTCGCGACGGATCGTGGGGATCGATGTGACGGAGGTCGCGCAGCGCTCGGGGCCGCACGACCCGACGGGTCAGCTCGCGGCGACGACGTTGCTGGTGGCGATGGCGGCCGTCGCGCGGCGCATGAAGACCGCGCTCGCCGAGCCCTGAGAGCGGGGTTCAGGGGAGGAAGTTCTTCACGCGCTCGATGACCCGGCTGCTGCGCTCGAGCCACGTCCCGAACTGGTCGAGCGAGCGCGGCATCCGCACCGAGAGGATCGCGCGCAGGCTGACTTGTGCGAACTCGGTCATCGTCAACAACAGTCGAATTCGCCGCTCGTCCCAGGGGGACGGGGTGCCGCTGTCGCGGGCGAACTGAACCTCGGACAGGGCCGCCTCGAGTGCCTGGCGCGCGCGCTCCATCTGCATCCATTCGCGGGATCGGATGACGTCTGTGATGGTCGGCCACACGTCCCAGGTCGGCTCCCAGGGCGCGTTGCGGGCGTCGCTGGTGGGGCGGACGAGGCCGAACTGCGTCAGTTCAGAGATCGCCAAACTCACGAGCGAGCGGCTGACGCCGAGGGTTTCGGCGATCTCCGCCTGCGACATGGGTCCGCTGCGCATCGCAAGGAGGGCCCACACGCGGCCGTGGATCGACCGGAAGCCCCAACCTTCGATATAGGCGCCAACGGCGTCACAGACGGCGACGACGCGCAGTGTGAGTCGGTCCGAGCCGGGGCTCGGCGCGGCGCCCAAAGGCGCGCCACGGTTGCTCGACGGCTTCGCCACGCTCACCACCATACTCCTTTCGTGTCGCGTTGCGTTGAAAAAACGTCACCTGATCGCATCGAGTTCAATAGCCATTGAACAACCCGTGGTGATGCGACATAGTCCGCTCGCCGCGGATCCGACCCATGAATCCTTCGGATCGCAATGAAATCCTCGGAGTTCAACGAATGTTGAATCAACGAAACGAGGGAGAGCCCATGACGGATGGAGCAGTGCTGGCCCAAAACATCGAACCGCCGGTGGAGACCCAGGTCCTCAACCGCCTACAGAGCGTCTGTGAAGCCAAGGGGATGCAGCAGCTGGCGGTCGCCATCTCGGATCTCGCCGGCTTCGTGGCCGGCGACCTCGTCGAGGTGGAGATGGTCCTGTCCCGCCTCGGCGCCGCCGACGACCTGGTGCAGAAGAGCGCGCGGCACCTGCTGTCGCTCGAAGGCAAGCGCCTCCGCCCGGTCTGCGTCGCGCTCGCCGCGCGCGCCGGGTCGGGCTTCGACGAGCGCGCCCGTGAGCTCGCCGTCTCCGTGGAGCTCGTCCACAGCGCGACCCTGCTGCACGACGACGTCGTCGACCAGGGCACCGTGCGTCGCGGCGAGCCGACCGCGCGCCTGCTGTACGGGAACGCCGCGAGTGTCTTCGCCGGGGACTGGCTCCTCATCGAGGCGCTCCGCCGCGTCCGCAAGGCCGGCGTCGACCGCGTCCTCGACGAGCTGCTCGAGACGATCGACACGATGATCGTCGCGGAGTCGCTCCAGCTCGAGCATCGCGGACGCCTCATGGCCGACCGCGAGGTGTACTTCTCGGTCATCGACGGCAAGACGGCGTCGCTCTTCAAGTGGGCGATGCAGGCCGGCGCCCGCGCCGGCGGGCTCCCGGAGCCGGCGGTGCGTGCGCTCGAGGACTACGGCCGCCACCTCGGTCTTGCGTTCCAGATCGTCGACGACACGCTCGACCTCGCGGGGGACGCCGACCAGACCGGTAAGGCGCTCTTCATCGACCTGGAAGAGGGCAAGGTGACGTACCCGATCCTCCTCGCGTTGGAGCGGGACCCGTCGCTACGCCCCTGGCTCCAACGCGCCGCCAACGAGGGGCGCGTCGACGCCGACATCGCCGGTCGCGTCGCCGAGACGCTGAAGAAGACCGGTGCCATCGAAGAGACGACGGCGCTCGCGACCACCCACGTGGATCGCGCGATCGAGCTGTTGTCCACGCTGCCGCCGAGCGCCGCTCGCGACGCCCTCGAAGTCGTCGCCCGCGCCGCGCTCTCGCGGAAGGCTTGAGAAAGGAGGTCCGACAGTGATCATCACCATTCAACCCACTGCAGACCCCAAGAAGGTGAAGCGAACGCTCGTCGAGCTCGGAGTCTGGGCCGACGAACATGTCGCGGACGGTCGGGTCGTGCTCACGACGAGCGCACACTCGACGAACATCGACGCGAAGGTCATCGAGTCGATCGAAGGCGTCGCGTCCGTCGCGACGAAGAAGTCGCCGCACCCCCTCCTGGACGCGCAGCCGCGCACCATCGAGATCGGTGCGCACAAGATCGGCGTCGACGCGCCGCGCACCGTGATCGCGGGGCCGTGCAGCGTCGAGTCGGAGGACTCGGTCCGGCGCATCGCCGGGCAGCTCGCGCCGTTGGGCGTTTCGTTCCTGCGGGGCGGGGCGTTCAAACCGCGCACATCGCCGTACGCGTTCCGCGGCCACGGGGACGAGGCGCTCCGGTGGCTCGCGCGCGCCGCGCACGACCACGGCATGGGGCTCATCACGGAGCTGATGAGCGAGTACAAACGTGACGAGGTCGCGGAGTTCGCGGACCTGATCCAGATCGGCTCGCGCAACATGCACAACTACGCGCTGCTCGAGCACGCGGCCGGGGCGAAGAAGCCGATCTTCCTCAAGCGCGGCATGTCCGCGACGGTCGAGGAGTGGCTGAGCTCGGCGGAGTACTGCCTGATGCACGGTGCGCCCGCGGTCGTGTTCTGCGAGCGCGGCATTCGGAGCTTCGATCCGAGCACGCGCAACCTCGTCGACCTCGGCGCGGTCGCGCTCGTCTCGCACGTGTACGGGCAGCCCGTCATCGTCGACCCGTCGCACGGCACGGGGCGCAAGGATCTCGTCGAGCCGCTCGCGCGGGCGGCGCTCGCGGCCGGCGCGCACGGCGTGATGGTCGAGGCCCACGACCGGCCCTCGGATGCGCTGAGCGACGGTCCGCAGGCCGTCTCCATCGACACGATCGCCGCGATCGCGGCCTACGCGAAGGATGCCCCATGACCAACTTCACCAGCCGAATCTCCGGCTTCCATCGCCTCGCGATACCGGAGCGCCTGCAGCGCCTGGTGGACACCGGCGTGCTCACCGACGCGGCGGCCGAACACCTCGCGGCCGGCGGTGTCGTGCCGGTCGCGGACGTCGACAAGATGAGCGAGAACGTCGTCGCCACGCAGGCGCTCCCGCTGTCGGTGGCGCTCAACTTCCGCGTGAACCAGGAGGACGTGCTCGTCCCGATGGCGGTGGAGGAGCCGTCGATCGTCGCCGCCGCCTCGAACGCTGCGCGCCTCGTGCGCATCGCGGGGGGCTTCACGGGTGAAGCGGACCGTGCGGTGATGACGGCGCAGGTTCAGCTCGACGCGGTGCCGAACGCCGCCGATGCCCCCGCGAAGATCGAGGCCGCCAAACAGACGTTGATCGACGCCGCCAACGCGGCCATCCCGCGGATGGTCCAGCGCGGCGGCGGTTGTGAAGACCTCGACTGTCGCGTGCTCGACGAAGCGGAGGGCGTGGTCGTCCTGCACTTCTACGTCGACGTCGGCGACGCGATGGGCGCGAACCTCGTCGACACCGTCGCGGAGGCCGTGGCGCCCGTCGTCCAGGAGCGCATCGGCGGCGAGATCGGGCTGCGGATCCTCAGCAACCTCCCGCTGCGTCGGATGGTCTGGGTCGCCGCGCGCGTGAGCGCCGAGGCGCTCGGCGGTGACGAGATGGCCGAGCGTATCGTGCGCGCGAGCCGTTTCGCGGAGCTCGATCCCTTCCGCGCCGTCACGCACAACAAGGGCGTGATGAACGCGGTCGACGCGGTCGCGGTCGCGCTCGGCCAGGACTGGCGCTCGATCGAAGCCGGCGCTCACGCCTACGCGGCGCTCGACGGGAGCTACAAGCCGATCGCCGTGTGGCGCCGCACCGAGGATGGCGTCGAGGGGCGCCTCGAGATGCCGCTCGCGGTCGCCACCGTGGGTGGATCCACGCGCGCGCACGGCGGCGTCGAGGCGGCCTTCGAGCTCCTCGGGAGCCGAGATGCGAAGAAGCTCGCCGTGGTCATGGCCGCGGCCGGGCTCGCCTGCAACTTCGCGGCGCTCAAGGCGCTCGCGGGGGAGGGCATCCAAAAGGGACACATGCGCCTGCACCACCGCAAAGCCGAAGCGGAGGAGGCGCGAAGGGAGAAGCGACAATGAACGCCACCGCACAGTCGCCCGACGGATCGGGGCGCATGTTCGACGCCATCGCGCAGCGCTACGATCTACTGAATCGAATCAACTCGCTGGGGCTCGATCGATCGTGGCGCCGTCGGATGATCGAGGCGCTCTCGATCCTGCCGGGGCACCGCGTCCTCGATCTCGCGACCGGCACCGCCGACCTCCCGACGATGATCGCGGATCAGCTCGCCGACGTGCGCGTCGTGGGCCTCGACCCGTCGACCAACATGCTCGACGTCGGCCGGGGCAAGATCGAACGAAGCGGCCACGCGGACCGGATCGAGCTCGTCGAGGGTGACGCCCAGGCGCTCCAGTTCGCGGACGGCTCGTTCGATCGCGCGACCATGGCGTTCGGGATCCGCAACGTCCCCGACCGCGACCTCGCGCTGAAGGAGATCTGCCGCGTGCTCGTGCCCGGCGGGCGCCTCGCGGTGCTGGAGCTGTCGGAGCCGAAGAACGGGTTCCTCGCGGCGATGGCGCGCCTGCACGTGAAGTACGGCGTGCCGGCGATCGGCGCGCTGCTGTCGAGCCACGGCGAGTACAAGTACCTGCGCGAGTCGATCGAAGCGTTCGACTCGGTCGAGACGTTCGAGGACCGGCTCGTCCGTGCGGGCTTCGAGGTGGAGCTCGTCGAGCCGCTGACCTTCGGCGCCTGTGTGCTGTTCGTCGGCAAGCGACGCGAGGTCGACGCATGAACCCGTCCGCGCGCCCCGGCGCCCCCGACGAGACGCGCGCGCTCTTCGACGCCGTGTCCGGGTGGACCGGTTCGCGCCCGTACGCGGTCATCGAGCTGCCGGCCCCGCTCGGGGTGACCGAGGCGCTGCTCGAAGCGGTCCCCGACGAGGACGCGATCTTGTTCGCGCCGCGCGACGAAGCGGTGGTCGTGGGTCTCGGCGTCGCGGTCGCCGCGACGTCCCAGGGGCCTGAACGCCTCGCGGACGTTCAGCGCCGCGCGGACACGTTCACGAAGGCCTACGATCGTGTCGCGCTGGACGGGGCCGATGCGGGGCCCGTGCAGTTCTTGGGGGGCTTCGCGTTCGAGCCCGAGCCTGCACACGGCGACTGGGCGCGGTTCGGTTCGGCACGCTTCGTCGTGCCGCGTTGGACGTACCGGCGCGACCGTGACGTCGCTTCACTCCGGTTGGTGTTGCTCGCCGCGGAGGCGCCGCGGATGGCGGGGCGGGTCGTCGCCGAGTACGCGTCCATCCTCGCCGCGTTGCGGAGGGGGGTGCTCGCACCGCCCGTCGGGACCACGCACGTCACGCGCGCTGATGCCGAGCGCTACGTTCGCGCGGTCGGCGAGGCCGTCGATCGCATCCGCGCGCGGGAGGTCGACAAGGTCGTGCTCGCGCGCGAGACGGTCGTCGAAGCCGACGTTCCGTTCTCGCCGGCGCGGGTCCTCTCTGCGCTCGCGAAGCCGTCGCCGGCGCTCGTGTTCGCGGTTCGCACGGCGGGCAAGACGTTCCTGGGCGCTTCCCCGGAGCGCCTCGTCCGCGTGCACGGACGGCAGGCGACGACGGAGGCCCTCGCCGGCACCGCGGCGTCGAAAGATGAGCTGGCGTCGACGAAGAACCTCGAAGAACACCGGCACGTCGTCCGCTGGATCCGCGATCGCCTCGAGCCGCTCTCCGAAGCCGTGGTCGCGCCCGACCGTCCGCAGACCCGAACGCTCCCGCACATCGTCCACCTCGTCACCCCCGTCGAGAGCCGCCTCCTCGCGCCGATGCACGTCCTTCGTGTCGCCGACGCGCTCTACCCCACGTCCGCGATCGGCGGCGCCCCGCTCGGCGTCGCGTTGCGAACGATCCGCGCCGCCGAGCAGCGTCCGCGGGGTTGGTACGCGGGCGCGGTCGGTGCGTTCGACACGGAAGGATCCGGCGAGCTGTTCGTAGCGCTGCGGAGCGCGCTCGTGGAAGGCCGGCGCGCACGTGTCTTCGTCGGCGCGGGCATCGTCTCGGATTCGGAGCCGGCGGCCGAGCTCGCGGAGACCATCGCGAAGGAGCAGACGATGCTCGACGCGCTCCGTACGGACGAGGCGTCGTGAAGAACCTCCTCACCGCCTGGTCGCGGCTGTTCGTCGGTGCCCTGCGTCGCGCCGGGGTCGAGGACGTCGTCATCGCGCCGGGGTCGCGCAACACGCCGTTGATCGTGGCGGCCGTTCGCGAGACCGCCCTTCGGATCCACTCGATCCTCGACGAGCGCGCCGCGGCGTTCTTCGCGCTCGGGCAGGCCCGGGTCACGGAGCGCCCGACGGCGGTGTTCTGTACGTCGGGCACGGCGGGCGGGCACTTCTATCCGGCGGTGCTCGAAGCCGAGGCTTCGCGGCTGCCGCTGATCGTCGTCACTGCGGACCGACCGTTCGAGCTGGTCGACGTCGGTGCGCCCCAGGCGATGGACCAACGCGGTCTGTTCGGACGCCACGTCCTCGCCGAGATCGAGCTGGGGCTCCCCGACGCGAATCCGGAGGCGCTCGACGGGCTCGCCCGCAGCGCGGCGCGCGCGGTGCATTACGCTCGGAAGGGTCCGGTGCACGTGAACTTCCGCGCGCGCAAGCCGCTGGAAGCGTTCGACGCGACGATGGAGGCGGAGCTGGCGTTGGAGCGCGCGGTCGACGAACGGCTCGCGAACCTGGTGCACATCGACGCGGCTCGCCCGCAGGCCGGGGCCGTCGCAGCGGTCGTCGAGGCGCTACAGACCGCGGAGCGCCCGCTCGTCGTCGCCGGTCCAATGCGCCGTCGTCACGGCGCCGTGGCACGCTTCGCGGAGCACATTGGTGCGCCGCTGCTCGCGGACGTCGCGAGTCAGCTCCGGAGCGCCGATGCGATCTCCACCGCGGACGTCTTGCTCACGCGCGACGACCTGGCCCCCGACGTCGTCATCCGGTTCGGCGCGCCGCCGACGCCGACCGCGTGGCCGAAGTTCTTCGCGCGCCACCGCGACGTGCCGACGTTCGTCATCGACGAGACCGCCGACTCCGAGCCGTTCGGCGGCGCGACGCAGATCGTGGTCGGAGACATCGAAGCGACGGCCGCGTCGCTGCTCGAAGCCGAGAGCCGCGCCGAACCCGAATGGCTGAACCGCTGGCGCGAGCAGGACCGCCGGGTGCGCGGTCTCATCGCCCAGCGTTCGTGGTCCGAGGCGAACGTCACCCGCGCCGTTGCCGCGGCGCTCCCCGAAGAGGCCTCGATCTTCGTCGGCAACAGCCTCGCGATCCGCCACCTCGATCTCTATGCGGATCCGTTTGTGCAACCTGTCTTGCATCAGCGCGGCGTCAACGGGATCGACGGCATGCTCGCGGGCGGGGCGGGGGCTGCGTCCCGTAGCGAAGGCCCGCTCGCGGTGTTGATCGGAGACGTTACGTTTGCGCACGACGTCGGCTCCCTCGCGCTCCTCGCGCGCGCCGAGTCGCCCTTGGTCGTCGTGGTGATCGACAACGACGGCGGCCGCATCTTCGAGATGCTCCCGCTCATGGACACCGATCCCCCGCCCGCCGTGCTCGCGTGTTTCACGACGCCGCCGCGCATCGACTTCGAGAGCGCCGCGAAGGCGTTCGGCGTCGCTTACCGGAGCGTCGACGACGAAGCCGCGCTCCGCGCCGCGCTGGCCGAAGGCTTCCAACGACGGGGCGCGACCGTCGTCCACGCGCGCGTCCCGCCGAGCGACGCCGCGCCGATGCTGAAGGCCCTGCGCGAGGAGGTACGCTCGTGAGCGCACGCGCTTGGTTGCTCGCGTCGCGTCCCGCGACGCTCACCGCGGCCGTCGCTCCCGTGGCGGTCGGGACCTCGGTCGCGTTTGCGGAGGGCGAGCTGCGCTGGCCCGCTGCGCTCGCCGCGCTGTTCGGGGCGATGGCGATTCAGATCGGCACCAACTTCGCGAACGACGTGTTCGACTACGAGAAGGGCGCCGACACCGAGGAGCGCCTGGGGCCGACGCGCGCCGTCGCCGCGGGGCTGCTGTCACCGGGTGCCGTTCGCCTCGGGATGATCGTCGCGTTCCTCTTCGCGACGCTCTGCGGCGTGTACCTCACGTGGATCTCCGGGCCGGTGATCGTGGCGATTGGCGTGTTGTCGATCGCGAGCGGCATCCTCTACACCGCCGGGCCGTATCCGCTCGCGTACGTCGGCCTCGGCGACGTGTTCGTCATCCTCTTCTTCGGGTTCGTCGCGGTCCTCGGGACGTCGTACGTGCAGACCGACGCGGTCACCGTCCGCGGCGCCCTCGCGAGCATCCCCGTGGGTGCGCTCGCGACGGCGATCCTCGCAGTGAACAACCTCCGCGATCGCCACCAGGACGTGCACGCCGACAAACGAACGCTCGCGGTGCGCTTCGGCGGCGGCTTCGCGCGCGCGGAGTGGCTGGTGCTGATCCTCACGTCCTACGCCACGCCGATCGTGATGTGGGGGCTGGCGCTGGCCTCGCCTTGGATCTTGCTCCCGCTCGTGACGATCCCGTTGGCGCTGAAGCAGTGGCTCGTCGTCCGGCGCGAGGAGGGCGTCGTGCTCAACGGCGCGCTCGCCGGCACCGCGAAGCTCCTGCTCGTTTTCTCGGTGCTCTTCGCGGTCGGGATCGCCGTGTGAGGATTGAACGCGTCGAAGTGGAGCCGCTGGTGTGGCGCGCGCCGGTCGGCGCGGGCAACGCGAAGCAGCGCTTCGGCGAACGGCGCGGGCTCCGCATCACGGTCTTCGCCGACGACATGACCGGCGTGGGCGTCGCCGCGCCCCTCGAGGGCTACGCGCCCGACACCTACGAAGAGGCCGAGGCAGCGCTCGCGGCGCTCGACCTCGTCGACGCCGACGTCGTGCGAAACGTGGACACGCTCCGCGAGCTCCTCACGCCGATCGTGGTGCCCTCCGTCCGCTTCGGCGTGGAGACCGCGCTGATCGATCTCGTCGGCGACCCGTGGGGCGCACCCTCGCGAACCTTCGACTCCGCGCACCTCGTCGACGCCTACGATCCCGCCTCGCTCGAACGCGCGATCGAAGCCGGCGCTCGCACCGTGAAGATCAAGATCGGGCGCGACCTCGGCACCGAGCTCTCCGCCGTTCGCCGCGCCGCCGAACGGGTGAAGGTGCGCGTCGACGCCAACGGGACGCTGCGCCCCGAGGACGCCGACCGCTTCCGGGGCCTCCCGGTGGAGCTCGTGGAGGAGCCCGGGATCGACCTCGATGTCCCGGTCGCTTTGGACGAATCCCTCCGACACCCCGAGGGCATCGAGCGCGCCGCGCACCCCGAGGTGGTCGCGATCGTCCTCAAGCCGATGGTCCTGGGCGGCCTGATTGCGTGCCTGGATCTCGCGGCGCGGGCGCCCGGAGTCGCCGCCATCGCGAGCCACACCTTCGACGGGCCGATCGCCCACGCGGCCAACGTCCGCCTCGCCTCGCTCCTTCGGCCCAGCCCCTACGCGCACGGCCTCGGGCCGATCCGGTGAACGGTGAAGTTTGCACGATGCCCCGCTTGGACTAAAAGCCCCGCATGTCCCACGCGTCAGACAAGACCGGGGTGTGCCTGATCAACCTCGGCACGCCGAAGTCTCCCGAACCGGGCGACGTACGTGTGTACCTGCGCGAGTTCCTCAGCGATCCGCGAGTCATCGACATCAACCCCGTCGGCCGCTGGGCGCTGCTCAACTTCGCGATTCTCCCGTTCAGGCCGAAGCAGTCCGGCGAGGCGTACGCGAAGATCTGGACCGAGCGCGGCTCGCCGCTGCTCTTCCACAGCGAAGACCTCCGCGATCGCGTCGCGGAGAAGCTCGGCGATCGGTACGAGGTCGTGCTCGCGATGCGCTACGGCGAGCCGTCGATCCCCGCCGCCATCGAGAAGCTCGCGCACTTCGAGCGCATCGTCGTGTTGCCGCTCTTCCCGCAGTATTCGTCGGCCGCCACCGGCTCGGCGTTGGAGCGCTTCCTCGAGCTGATGGCCCAGCGCTGGAACGTCCCGAACATCGACACCGTCCCTCCGTTCTTCGACCACCCGAGCTTCATCGATGCCTTCGTGCAGGTGTCGAAGCCGGTGCTCGACGACTTCGGCGCCGACTACGTGCTGTTCAGCTACCACGGCCTCCCGGAGCGCCACATGCTGAAGAGCGACCCGACGGGGAGCCACTGCCTCGCGTCCGAGAGCTGCTGCGACGCGATGGTCGAGGCGAACCGCTACTGCTACCGCGCGCAGTGCTTCGCGACGACACGCGCCCTGGTCGATCGACTGTCACTGTCCGCCGAAGGACACGGCGTCTCCTTCCAGTCGCGCCTCGGTCGAACGCCGTGGATCAAACCGTACACGGACGTCGTACTCGACGAGCTCGCGGCGGCCGGTAAGAAGCGCCTCGCGGTGTTCTCACCCGCGTTCGTCGCGGACTGCCTCGAGACGCTCGAAGAGCTCGAGATGCGGGCGAAGGAGCAGTTCGTCGAGGCGGGCGGCGAGGACCTCAAGCTGATCCCTTCGCTCAACGCGCACCCGCGCTGGGTCGACGCCGTCTGCGAGCTCGTGCGCGATCACGACTCCGCGTCGAACTCGATCTGAATCTCCTCCGCCTCGCGCTCGAAGCGCGTCCCGTCGAAGCGTAGATCGATCCAACGTGGCACCCCCGCGCGGCGGTGCGCGACGGCGAGCCGCGCCCCACGCCACGCGCCCGGCTCGTGCGGTGGCATCGTCGCCAGCACGAACATGGTGTCGGCGGCGGCGACGAGCTCGGGGTCGATCTGCACGTGCGCGAGGACGCGGTCCGCGGGGAGGTCCATCAGGGAGGCGGCGTCGACCGTGATGGGGGCGTCGACGGTCGCGATGACGGTCTGCTCGCGATCACGATCGATGTGGCGCGGGCAACGATCGGTGACCACGAGTGTCTCGTCCGTCGGCGCGGCGCGGATCGCGAGCGGGAGGGAGGAGAGCGCGCCCGCGTCGACGCTGAGGTCACCCGCGTAGATCGCGCTCCAGCTCGCACCATTCACGAGCCCGAGCAGGCGCGCGGTCGTCTCCGCGACCGAGGCGAGCGGGGTGTTCACCGCGGTGACGACGCCGTGGCGCGCGGCGCAGATCGCGGCCTGTAGCGCGAGCTGAGACTTGCCGACGCCGACGTCGCCCGTTACCACGTGCAGCCCGGGCCACAGCGGGACGTCCAAGTCGAGGAAGGCGAGGGGCGTGAGCGCGCCGGCGTTTCGGCGCGCGAGGATGTCGAGGCCTTCGTCGATCACCGCGTGATGATCGAGGGCGTCGGGCGACAGGTCAAACGGAGGTGCCGGCCATTTCGAACAGGGCGGCGCGGGCGCGTCCGAGCTCGTGCTCGAGGCTCGGGAGGATCTCCGCGGCGTCGGCGATCGCGTGCTCGCGGGCGAGGTCCTCCATCTTCTTCGCGTGGTCCGCGACGCACACGACGCCCATGTTTGCGCTCGAACCCTTCAGCTGGTGGGCGGTGCGTCCGAGCGCCTCCTCGTCGGCGCTGATCAGCGCCTCCTTGATCTCCGCGAGGCGCTCTTCGGCGTCCTCGACGTAGATGTCGACGAGCTCTCGGAGGAACTCCTCGTCGCCGGCGGAGGCGTCTTCGAGCCGGGCGCGGTCGAGCACGGGTACTTCCATCGTCTCCTCTAATTCGGATCGCGTACTCCGAAGTTGAGGGACCGCCGGTGCATCACGAACAGCATCATCAGGCCCATCAGGAGGAGCGCCCACACTTCGGGCTCCGGCGTTCCGGTGAGCCCGAGGGCGTCCCCCGGTTGCGGGAGGGCGGTGCCGTCCGTGTTCGTGCGCCGATCGAACGCATCGGCCTGATTCTCGGCGATGTCGAGCGCCTGGTGCTGCCGGTCCATGACCAAGACGATCATCGACGAGTACGGCGTGACGATCTTCGCGCGCGTCGCCACGCTGTGGATACGCTGGAGCACGTCACGATCTGAGACATCCTGCGTCTGGATCGCCGCCCGGACGAACTGGCGCGCGGCGATCGGGTCGGTCGCACCGCCGGTGCCGTTCTCGAGGGTCCACCGGTAGCCGCCCCCGAAGCCGATGAAGGCTTCGCTCGTCTGCTCGGCGAGCGCGAAGTGTGCGAAGGCCTCGGCCGGGGTCGTGGCGACGCCGCCGGCGCTCTTCTGCATCGCCTCGGTGACGGCGTCGTCGTAGCCGACGGCGACGGTGCCGCCGAGGTGGATCATCCAGAGCGGTGCGTCGCCGTCGTAGGCGAGGGCGCCGCCGCTCTCCATCTCCATCCGGCCGCGGTCGGTGAAGAAGAGGACGGCGTCGTAGCAGTCGATGCCGGTCTTGCCGAACGGGCACGCGATGTCGGCGTCCTCCGCGAGCTCGATCGCCTGCTGCATCATCGAGGTCGTCGACTGGCCGCCGTAGAAGATCTCGGACGTGACGTCGTAGCTCGTCGCGTCGTCCACGCGCTGCGCCGGAGCGCCGCGGGTGGGCGCCGCGGTGAGGTACACGTCGACGTTCGAACGCGGGTAGACGTTCTCCCGCAGCCAAGCGAAGGCGTCGTCGAGCTCGTCCTCGACCTCGTGCATGGAGTAGGAGCGATCGAGGACGACCGCGTAGTTTCGACCGCCGCGCGGGAGGCCGACGTCGCCGTCGAGGGGCGTCGCGACGATCTGCGCGTCGCCCACCGCGAACACGCGACGACGTGGTTCGGGCACGTCCATCTCGATGGTCGTGCTGCTCCAGGCGTACTCGCCGTCCGTCTGTTCGCCCGCGACGGTGCGCTTGGTGTCGTCGTCCCAGAAGACGTTGCGCGCTTCGAGGAGCTGCGGGAGCGGCCAGCCGTCGTTGGTGGGGAGCGTGCGGTAGGTCAGCCACAGGTGCATGCGGCGAGGCTCGTCGCGGCTCGCGGGGATCGGGAAGACGCGGAGCCGATACTGGCGAGGGCCGATCTGTTCGAGGAGCGCGGGGTCGACGCGGCGTCGCACTTCGGCTTCGTAGACGCGCTGCGCGGCGCCGCGCGGGGAGACGCGGAAGGCAAAGGCGTTGTCCTTGTCGGGCGCCAGCTCGTTGAGCCAGAGGCCGGTGATGACGGCGGTGTCGGGGAGCGTGAAGGTGTAGAGGATCTCGACGTCCTGCTTGGTGCGGTTCTCGTAGACTTCGAAGATCTCCACGTCCGCGGCGAAGTCGTCGGGGTTCACGGTGATGGTTTGCTCGACGAGGTGGACGGCGCGTTCGTCGACGTCGAGGAGATTCGCGGCGACGTCGACCCGCTCGAAGGTCGCGTTCACCGCGTCCTTGAGCTGGGCGCGGGCGCCGCGTTGGATCGACTCGTCGAAGAACTCGGCGTAGCGAAGCTCGGCGTCGCGGACGTCGTCGCGGGTGCCGGGGTAGAGGAAGGGCGAGACGACGTCTTCGAAGGCGGCCTGGACGTCGGGGGCGAGGTGCCGTGCGCCGTACGGGAGCGTGTCTTCGTACATGCGACGGATCTCGCGGACCTCGCCGTTGGCAGCGAGGTAGCGGTAGCGCCACAGGTGCGCGTCGACGAGGCGGTCGCGGATCGTGGCAGCGTCGTCGAGGCGGTCGCGGCGCTCGGCATCGGAGGTGGGCAGCTCGGCGAGCCGCGTGAGGGTCTCGGGGGTCTTGGCGCCCTCGTCGACGAGGTAGGTCGTGATGCCGCCACCGAGGACGGTC
Organism: Deltaproteobacteria bacterium; assembly: GCA_040218735.1. GTDB lineage: Bacteria > Myxococcota > Kuafuiibacteriia > Kuafuiibacteriales > Kuafuiibacteriaceae > JAUHYN01. The sequence continues at coordinate 80,609 of JAVJQW010000012.1, read as the reverse complement.
GTGAGGGCGACGGTCACCAGCGCGCGGACGCCCCGGCCGTCGAGGATGGCGGCGCGCACGAGCTCCTTGAGTCCGGCGATGTGGCTGAGGATGAACGCGAACGGGAGGGCGACGAAGAGCGTCGCCGAGAACATGAAGAGCATCGCGCCGACGAGAGCGAGGAACGAGCGCGCGAACACGAGGTCGCGGATGAACCCGCCCTCGAAGAGCGAGCGGCAGATCTCGACGGTCGCCGGGGCGACGAAGAACATCAGCACCACGGCGACGTAGGCGGCGATGAGCACGCCCGCGGTCTGGCCGACGAGGAGCGCGTCGCGCGTGATGCGGCGCTCCGGGCCGACGAGCAGCAGCACGCCGTGGGCGATCGCGCCGAGGACGAGCGCGCCGAACAGCCACCCGGTCGCGGGGGTGAGTTGCCGGAACGCGAAGATGCGGATCAGCGCGAGGACGAACAGCGGGGCTTCGACGCCGTAGAACAGGCGAATGAGCTTCGTGGCGTCCTTGCGGAGTCGGAAGATGCCGATGGTCAGCGCGGTGATGGGCGCGAGCACGAGCAGCGCGAGGAAGGCGAGGAAGCTCCCCGGCCAGTCGGCGACGTCGCGGAGGAACGAGTCGGTGAACAGCGCGGGGACGAGGCCGAAGTACACGACGGTCCCGAGCAGCACGTTCCAGGTCCAGAAGACGAAGTGGTAGAGCGGGCGCGAAAGCCCGCGGACGACGGACAGACTCATGGCGAATTCCTTTCGATCTGGGCGGCCAGGTCGTTGGCGATGACTTCGAAGACGGCGCGGGGGTCGGCGTCGTCGTCGACGAGAGTGCTGACGAGCACCCAGCGTCGGCCGCGATCGAAGACCCCGGAGAAGATGCGGTCGAGGGCGCGTCCGGTGGTGCGGTGCGCGGACTGGAACCAGAAGATCGCGTCGCGATCCCCTTCGATCTTGGCGAGCCGGAAACGGCGTTGGTCGTCGACGACGACGTCTTCGATGCGCTGGATGCGGTGACCGCTCGCGGCGAGGCACAGCTCGGGCGGGTGGTGCGCGCGCCACGCGGTGCTGTCGACGAGGACCAGCTCGATCGGATGTTCGTCGAGGACGCCGACGTACTTGGCGGCGCCCGAAGCGCCGAAGCGGGAGAACAGATCGATCTCCTCCGCGGTGAGCGCGAGCGCGTGTGGCCTCAGCGCGGCGGGCGCGACGATCGCCGCGTGGGCGACGTCGGTGGCGGCCTTCGGTCGCGGGCTGTGGAGGACGAGCGTGAGGAGCGCGGTGAGGGCGACGACCCAGCGCACGCGCGCGGTGCGGGGGAGCGCACGTGGCGCGTTCCGAGCGGGGGCACCGCGGAGGAGCGCCCAGCTCATCGCGCCGGCGAGCATGAAGCCGAGGAGCCCGAGTGGTTCGTGCACGATCGAGGCGACGCGGGGGAGGTCGGCTTCGACAGCGATCAGGGTGATGGCGGTGACGCGGATGATGTTGGCGGCGACGATCGCGGCGGCGTGAAGTGCGCCGACGAGGACGAAGCGAACGCCGAGCTCACGGCGCGCGAGGATCGTCGCGACGAGGAAGAAGAGGGCGCCCGTCCACAGGCCGCGGATGCCGCTGCACGGGATGTCGACGTGGGCGACGCCGTTTTCGAGGACGAGGATCGTCTCGCTCGACACGTGTTGGACGCCGAGCGCGTCGAGGAGGGAGGAGGCGACGTCGGCGCTCAGCGCGCGGAGGACGAAGCCGCCGTACGCGTCGAGGTGCGCGCCGACGGGGAGCAGGCCCATCAGCAGCAGCGCGACGGGGGCGCCGCGGCGCCAGGTGGTCTCGGACGCGTACAGGCCGAAGAGCCCGTAGGTGCCGAGCGAGAAGAGCGACGCGGAGAGGATGCTGACGTCGAGCCACCGCTCCGCGGCGAGGAACGCGGGCGCGGCGACGAGTACCATCGCGAGCGGGAGCGGCGCGAGCGTAGGGGGCGCGGCGAGGCGAGCGACGATCGCGGCGCGGTGTCGGTACGCGAGCCGGCCGAGGAGCCCGGCGGCGATCACCGCGAGGAGCAGTTGAAAGGGCTCGCCGGCCAGTCGTCGGCCCCACCAGGCGAGGGGCCGCGAGAAGGCGGTGAACCAGAGCGCGAGCGTCGCGAGGTTCGCGGCGGTGGTCTTCGAGGGGGCTCCCACGCTGTCCAGGATGGTGGGCGCGTGTGGGGTTGGTGTTGGTGGGGGGAGGCGATCTGGTTCCCGAGATGTGGCGAAGTCGTGGCAGCGGGGACCCCAGCTTCGCGCGACGGGGCCAACGGCCTACGGACGCCCGCGCCCGCGCCGTGTCGGCGGTTCTGAGGGCTTCGCGTCATCAACGGCCCACCGACGCCCGCGCGCGCGCCGTGTCGGCGGTTCTGGGGGCTTCGCGTCGTTCGGCTACCGGCCGACGACCTACGGGCGCCCGCGAGCGCGCCGGTCGGGCACTTCGTCGACGTAGATCGGTCCGGCGTCGCGCCACCCTCTCCGGAGCAGCCATACGCGCGGCGGACCGCCGATGCGGACTTCGTCCGTCGAGCGTGCTCCGCCGTTCTCGAACCGGTCGAACCAGCGCGCGGACGAGTAGGGATCGATCCAGCGCTTCGGGAGCGTATGGCCACCTTGCGCGGCGTGTTTGCGCGCGTTGAGCAGCACGTAAGCGATGGCGTGGCGCGCCTCGCGAGGCGTTCGCAGCACGTGTGCGTGATAGCGGTCCGAGAAGACCTGCCCGCGGCGCTTCAGCGCGGTGTTCAGGCGACGCGCCAAGCGAACCTGAAGTCCTTTCATCGCGCGCATGAGTGACCGTCGGTCTCGGGGCTCCACCAGGAGGTGCAGGTGATTCTTCTGCACGGAGAAGTGCACGAGGCGGCACTCGAAGCGTTCGGCGCCGTCCCGTAGCGCCCGCTTGATCGGCTGAAACCGCCGCTTGCTTCGAAGGTTCCCGACGACCCGCGACACCCGAAGCGTCACGTGCACCGGAGCACTCTTGGGGATCGACTCGCGCCGCCGGTGCTCGACGTTGCGGCGCCCCTTGCCCTTCTTACGACCCGCGTTCTTCCGAGCACCGCCGTGTCGGAAGGGGAAATGAAGGACGCCTTGCATCTTGAATAAGGCTAACAATTGTATCCCCGGTTGGCAAGCAGTTCGTTGCAGCCTGCGTCCGAATGAGGGGGCGCGACTTATTGGAGCGGGCGCGACTTATTGAGCGAGCGTGATTTGTCGGAGCGGCCGCGGCAGGCGGTCCGCGCGGCCGAGGGCTTCGGAAGCGAGGCGATCACGTCGAGCGGTCGGCTTGGCGACGACCGTCATCCAAACGCGCTCTGGGGTCACGACTCAGGTGGCTCCAAGGTTGGGCGGTGGTGCCGCGCGCTGACCAAGCTCGATCCCCAGTCCGTCCCTTCGACACCGCGTCGCGCCTACGAGCGCCGCGTCAACACAACTTGCAACACCACGAGAAACGCAGCCAAGCCAAACGCCCACCAAAGGCGGTCCTTTCGAGCGAGCTCTGCACCGCAAACCTCGCGCGCCCGCGCTCGCCCGGACCCAAGGGCCACGGCCGAGAAATGACACGGCGTACACGCGAGTCGGCGCGCCTCCTCGCACCGCGACCAGCACGGCCATCGTTACGGCGCACGGCCAACGCCCCGAGCCTCTCCGCTCACCAGCCAGCGATCGATGTGGTCACGGCCGAGCTTCCTCGACCGCCGTTGCACGGACGGCATCAGCAGTGGGCTACTGGGGTCCCTCGTGGGGTTGTTAGGCGTGGGGCGCGAGTGGGTGGGATTGGTCGCAGAAGGGGGCTGGATGTCGACGAGTTGGAGGGAGGGGCGGCATTGGTGTGTCTCCGGACCGAAATCGAAGTTTCGGTGGCTCAGCTTCCGGGTGTTGTGGTGGGGTTCGGGGCGCTACCGGGATTGGTCGACGTTCACGAGGAGCTCGATCGGGCACACGCCGCGTTCGTACGACGCGCACCCCAGACGCCCTCGCGGTGACTTGATGTCGGCGTCGGGCGTGGGGCCGACGCCGTGATGTCCGTGCGGACCCTGGCGTGCACGGCGCGCTTCTGGGGAACTTCGCGTTTCCCGGATGAGATAGTTCAGAAGACTTCGTAACGCCCTGGTCGGACGATCGGGATCCAGACGGGCGCCGCAGGTCGAGCGCGCGCTGGCGGGCGAGTCCACGTCGCACCTCGGCTACGAGAAGCACGACACGACTGCGAAGCAGGCGAGTGATTCGAGCACCGGCGCGATACAAGAAGACGCTCGAGACCGTGCGCGGAGGCGTTCCGAAGCGCGTACCTAGCTAGGGACCGCGAGGGGAGCTTCGACCGGATGGAGCTACTTCAGAGGATTTCGCACCCCGTGTTCGGGTGTGGGGCCCGTGTTCAGAATGCGGGACCCTCCGAAGCGCGAGGCGCCCGATCCCACACCGCCCGCATAGACCCCGCCCATCGAACGCTACCGGCGCCTCAGCAGCTGCGAGAAATCCTCGAACCCCGTCGTCGTCGGCGGCCCCGCGGCGTGCCGGAACACCGGCTCCGCGCCCAGCCGCACGATCGAAGCCGATCGCGTTCCATAGTTGAAGTCCGGCACGTGCACCGTCACGTCGTCGAACCCGCCGCCGTCCTCCTGCAGCGTCAGCAACCGAACCAGCGCCTCGTCCCCCGGTGCCTCCGTCATCGCCTCCACGCGCGCCCTAATTCGCGGCTCCCGCTCCGTCGGTGCTGCGTCGAAGCTCCGCTCCGTGACGACGTGAACGCCAGGCTCCAGCTCCGCTTCGTGCGTGCGCTCCCCGTCGCCCCACACGAGGTACGCTGCCTCCGAGTCCGCCATGACGAGGTGAAAGCCGTTCTCGTCACCACCGTCGTACTGCCGCATCCTCTCGAACGCATCGCGCGCGCTCCCCTGCCGGAGCGCCTCCACCACGAGGCGGCCGCGGCTCGGGCGCTGCGCGTCGACGAAGGCCTGGTGACGGTTCGTGATCCCCACGAAGACGCCGCTCCGATTGACGCCCATCCATGTGCCGAGCGCGACCTCGTCGCGGGGCGCGACGAAGTCTTCACCCTCCCAAGCGAACGGCGGGCGCGCGGGGCGGTCGAGGCGTTCGTCGCGGTTGGCGGCGACGATCAGCGGGGCGTCGTCGTACGCGCGGAAGAAGACGATCAGCGTGCACACTCGAGGAGCCCCTCCAGGTAGTGAACGGCGGCGCGCGCCTGGATTTCGTCGGCGGCGGTCGTCTCCGTGCGCGCCTGCGCGGTCATCACCACGTAGCGCGGGTCCTGAACCGGAGGCCCCCAGACGAGCGGCGACATGTACGTGAAGATCGCGAGCGTCGGCCGCTGCATCAGGAAGGCGAAGTGCATCGGGCCCGTATCGTTCGTGACCACCGCATCCGCCGACTCGAGCAGCGCGAGGAGCGCGCCTAGATCCTGATTCGCGTAGATCTCTGCGCCGTCGCCGATCAAACGCTGCACCGAACGCACCAGCTTGCGTTCGTCGGGTGAGCCGCAGACCACGACCGAGCCGCCGCGCTCCGTCACCCAGCGCCCCACGCGCGCGAAACACTCCGGTCGCCACCGGCGCTCCTCCTGACGCGACCCCGGGACGATCACCACGCGCGGACCCGCGCCCCACAGCTCGTCGGCCTTCGCCAACGCCTTGTCCGGGAGCTCGAAGCCGAGCTCGAACGCCGGCCGATGTACCCCGAGGCAGCGCATCGGGAGGACCTGGAACTTCGACCAGTGCCGATCCGTCTGGAAGCGCACGTCCTTCGTCCCGAACGTCAACCCGACTTGCTCCGCGGTCTCGCCGTCGACGATCCACCCGAGTCGGTGCTCGGCGCCGGACGCCTTCACCCACCGGCGCCCGTCGACGTCGGCGCGCGCGGTGAGGTCGATCGCGACGTCGAACTTTCGGCGCGCGAGCCTCTTCTCCAGCTTCTCCGCGGCCTCGCGGACGTCGGGCGCGCGCCACGGCGACTTCTTGTCCTTCGGGTCCTCCGCCGGGAGGTCGAGCGCCTCGGGGAGCGGGTGCAGCTTCCAGGGCAACGCGACGTACTTCAGGACGCGCGCAGGGCCCTTCTGCACGACCACGTCGACCGACTCCGCGCCCGCGTCGAACAGCGCCTGGACCGCCGGTGCGACCAGCACGGCGTCGCCCAACGCGCGGAAGAGGTACACGACGAGGACGCGTTTTCCCCGGACGTCGACGGGCGGTCCGAGGTCGTGCGCCGAGCGCCCCGGCGCGCGCGTCCGACGAATCGCATCGAGCAACCCCACGCCGGGAAAATCGCGCGATGGTCGACCGATGGCGAGCCCAAATCCGACACGGCACGCTCACGGCGATGAGCGATCGCCTGCAGTCCTTCGAGGCCTTCTGGCCGTACTACCTCCAAGAGCACAGCAAACCCGTCACCCGGTGGATGCACTGGGTCGGGACCAACATCGCGGTCGCGATCGTGGTCACCGCGGTCACCGCAGGGCCGCTGTGGCTGCTCGCCGCGGCGCTCGTCCCCGGGTACGCGTTTGCCTGGGTGTCGCACTTCTTCGTGGAGAAGAACCGTCCCGCGACGTTCAAGTATCCGCTGTGGTCGCTGATCGCCGACTTCAAGATGTGGGCGCTGATGTGGACCGGCCGACTCGGGCCGCACCTCGCGCGCTACGCCGTCGCTTGAGCGTCGCCGCGCGCGTTCCATAACGTGGCGGTGACCACGGCGCACGCCGCGACCATCGCCATCAGCAGGTAGAACACCGCGGGCCACCCGAACATCTTCGAGACGTTGCCGATCACCACGCCCGACAGCGCGGCGCCGATCGCACCGACGCCGTTCACGAACCCCGCGACGGTCGCGGCGGCCTCTTCGCTGCCGAAGTCCATCGCCGCCGTGCCGCTGATCAGCATGTCCGGGCCGAACAGGAAGAAACCCACGAGCCCGTACGCGATCGCGATGACGTAGAAGTTCGCCGGCGCGACCTGCAGGAAGAGCAACATCACGATCAGGCACGCCAGCATCACCGCCGCAGCGGGCGCGCGGCGTGCGCCGAAGAGTTTATCGGACAGCCAACCGCCGAAGATGCTCCCGGTGAGCCCTACGAGCGGGAACGGGACTTGGAGGTAGCCGGCGTCCTCCGGCGAGAACTTCAGCCCCTCGACGAGGTACACGCCGATCCAGAACAAGAGCGAGTAGCGCACGAACTTCAGGCAGAAGTACGCGATGCCCAGCACGATGACGCGACCGTTCTTCAGGTGTTTGACCGAGTCGGTCCAGTGGCCGCCGCGCGCGTCCGAGCTCGACCGCGACGGACCGTCCGTCGCGAGGCCGACGTCCCGCGGGTGGTTGCGCATGATGAACACGATGCCCGCGCCGATCGAAGCGGCGAGCGCGGCGGGCACGAAGAACGCGGCGCGCCACCCGAACGACGCGAGGATCAACGCGGCGAAGCCCGTCGCGATGGCGTCGCCCGCCGGGTAGCAGGTGCCCCACAAGCCCATCACGCGTCCGCGCATGCTGACGGGGATCCAGTTCGTCATCGCCTTGGTGACGGACGGCCAGCCCATCGACTGCGCGAAGCCGTTCGCGCCGTAGAGCACGGTCATCAACACGATGGTGCCGGAGAGGCTCAGGCCGATGGCGAGAGCAGCGGAGAGCCCGAGCCCCACCGCGATCATGATGCGCGGGCCGACGCGGTCGGTGAGGACGCCGTTCGTGAACTGCCCGATGGCGTACACGGTGAGGTACGTCGTGATGATGATGCCGACGTCGTCGGCGCCCCAGCCGAGCGCCTCCATGAAGGCGGGCTGCGCGACGGCGTAGTTCTTCCGCGTCAGGTAGAACGTGGCGTAGGTGAGCCACGTGCACGCGAACATCAGCACGCGCCACTTCTTGAGCTGATTCGCTCGCTGGGTGGGGGTCCAGGCCGCGGCGGTGGCCATCGCGAGCCGACGTAACGCGGGCCGGACCGCGTGGCAACTCGTCAGGCGGAGCGCGTTCGTGACAACGGCAAGAGGAGGGCCAGGAACGCCACGGACAGGCCGACGCCGAGTCCGAACGCCGTCGTGTAGCCGACGCGATCCGCGAGCACGCCGGACGCCGCGCCGACCGGGAGCTTGCCCCAGACCTCGACCGCCGCGAGCAGCGTGAAGTGCGTCGCGCCGATCCGCGGGTCGACGCGCGACATCATCAGCGCGAACACCGTGGTGGTGAGGAGGCCGCCGAAGAAGTGCTCGGCGGCGGTGATGGTCGCGACGGCGAGCTCGGACGGCGCGCCGGTCGTCATCCACCACTCGGCGGCGAGCGGAAACACGCGCAGCGTCGCGGCGATCGCGACCGCGGTGAGCACCGGGCGGTACCGCGCGAGCGCGCCGCCGCAGATCGAACCGGCGACGCTCGCGATCATCCCGTACGTCCCGGCGAGGACGCCGATGCGCTCGGCGGAGTAGCCGAGGTCGACGAGGAACGGTTTGTACATCGCGTCGATCAGCGTCTCGCCGAGTTTGTAGGTCCCGACGACCGCGTACAGCCAGACGGCGCCGGGCAGCGCGAGCGAGCCGAACAGTCGCCGCAGGATCGCGAAGAGCGACAGGTTCGGTTCTGCGGTCGCGTCGCCGCCGGGGAGGGTGAGCGCGAGGAGCAGCACCAGCACGAACGCGCCCGCCATCCACAGGAAGAGGCCGGGGAGCTTCGCGGGGCCGGCGAGAGCGACGAGCACCCCGCCGCCGAGGATCATGCCGAGTTTGTAGCCGACCACTTGCGCGGCGTTGCCCGGGCCCAGCTCGTCCTCCGCGAGGATGTCCACGGCGAGCCCGTCGACCGCGATGTCCTGCGTCGCGGCCAGCGCATTCATGAGCAGGACGAGGAGCGCGAGGACGCGGATGTCATCGAGCGCGAGCTGCGAACCGACGAGGGAGAGGAGCGCGAGCAGCCCGAGCAGCACCTGGATCCACCGGCGCCGCTCGAACCACCGATCCACGATCGGCGCCCACAGCGGCTTGAGCATCCAGGGGACCGCGAGCACACCCGCGAGGCCGATCGTGGTGAGCGAGAGGCCCGCTTCGCGCAGATACGCGGGGAGGGCGTTGGCCTGGAGGCCGAACGGCATCCCCTGCGCGAGGTAGAGCGCGGACAGCACGAGGATGCGTCGAACCCGGCCCACGTTTTACGATTGCTTTACAACCCATTTACGGACGGCAGACCACCGCCCGGGGCAACTTCTCTAGCGTGATGGTCAAGGAGACACCCACACCCATGAATCGAACCGTCACCGTCGCCGCCCTCGCCCTGCTCGTGGCCTCGTCGGCCGAAGCCGCCCCCCTGAAGCTCGGGGCCGAGCTCGGCAAACCCATCCTCCTCGCCAACCAGAAGAACACGAACTACCTCAAACTCTCCGTCACCGGCTTCGAGCGCGAAGACGCCTCGCGCACGCCGGTGAACCTCTCGCTCGTCATCGACCGATCCAGCTCCATGAGCGGCGACAAGATCGCCAAGGCGCGTGAGGCCGCGCTGCTCGTGCTCGAGCGGCTCGGCACCAACGACATCCTCTCCGTGGTCGCCTACGACAACGGCGTCGAGGTCCTCGTCCCGGCGACGAAGGTCACCGACCGCGAGATGATAGCGCAGCGCATTCGCCGCATTCGTCCGCGCGGGTCCACCGCGCTGTTCGCGGGCGTGAGCCGCGGCATCGAAGAGGTGCGTAAGTTCCTCGACGATCAGCGCGTCAACCGCGTGATCCTGTTGTCGGACGGTCAGGCGAACGTGGGCCCCAGCTCGCCGAACGAGCTCGGTCGACTCGGTGCGGCCGCGGGCAAGGAGGGCATCGCCGTCACGACGATCGGTTTGGGCCTCGGGTACAACGAAGACCTCATGGAGCAGCTCGCGCGCCGCAGCGACGGCAACCACGCGTTCGCGGAGAACGGCGAGGCGCTCGTGAAGATCTTTGGCTACGAGCTCGGCGACGTCCTCTCGGTCGTGGCGCAGGAGCTGTCGATGACCGTGAAGCTCGCGGAGGGCATCCGCCCGGTGCGCGTGCTGAACCGCGACGGCGAGATCCACGGCCAAGAAGTGGTCCTCGGGCTGAACCAGCTCTACGCCAAGCAGGAGAAGTTCTTCCTGTTGGAGATCGAAGTGTCGCCGCAGGGCGCGAACACCAACCTCAGCGCCGCGGACGTTTCGCTGTCCTACGCGAACATGGCGACCGGCAAGACGGAGCGCACGAAGGACACCGTGCAGCTGTCGTTCACGCGTTCGAAGAACGAGGTCGCCCGCGCCGAGAACCGCGCGGTGATGGTCGCCGCCTACGAGTCGATTGCCGTGGCGCAGAACCGCGAAGCTGTCGCGCTCCGCGACCAGGGCAAGGTGCGTGAGGCGGAGAAGGTGCTGCGCGACAACGCGGGCTGGCTCCAGAGAAAGGCGAGGAAGTACAAGTCGAAGCGCCTCAACACGTACAGCACCAAGAACCTCGACGACGCGAGCAACCTCGACGAGCGCAGCTGGAACAAACAGCGCAAGACGATGCGCAAGACGCAGTACGAGCTCGACTCGCAGCAGTCGTTCTAAGGAGCCCCGGTTGCGCGCTCGTCTCGCCGTCGTCTTCGTGGCGCTCGTCCTCCTCCCGCTCTTCTCGGTGGGCTGGCTGGTGCTGCGCATGCGGGCGGACGAGCGCGCCGTCGCTTCCGTCGAGCTGTCCCGGGTGTTCGAGGGGCGCCTCGCGGATCTCGACGCGACGATCGAGAAGACGACTTCCTCGCTCGAACGTCAGCTCACGAAGTTCCTCGAGGCAACCGCGGACGACGTCGACGCCCGACGCGCCGCGGTCCGCGCGGAGCCCCTCGCACGCGCGATGTTCGTGCTCGACGGCGAGGGGCGCCTCCTCTTCCCGCCCGAAGACGACACGAGCAGCCAGCGGGAGAAGGACTTCCTCACCCGCACGCGCGCGATCTGGGATCGACGCGCGATCCTCTACGACCGCCCGCCCGAGCAAGGCGACGCCGTCACCACCGTGAAGGGCCGCGGCGACAGCCTGCGCCAGCTCGCGGAGCGCAAGAGCTCGGGGTGGGTGACCTGGTACTGGCAAGAAGGCTTGCACCTGCTGTTCTGGCAGAAACGCGCCGACGGCGGGGTGCACGGCGTGGAGATCGAGCGCATCGTCCTGCTGTCGCGCCTGATCGGCCAGCTCCCGGACGTGGAGGTCGACGGGGGGCGCGTCGTGCTGCAGGACTCCCGCGACGACCCGGTCTACCAGTGGGGCAGCTACGAGCCGAACGACGCGCCGCCCGTCGCAGTGCGGACGCTCGCGTACCCGCTCGATTCGTGGCGGCTCGCGTTCTACCTGTCGAGCGATCAACAGGCGCAGCTCGTCGGTGCGCGCACGGAGACGTCGACGCTCGTGCTCGGCTTCGGGGGCCTCGTAGCTGCGCTGCTGTTGTTCGCGGTGTACTTCTACCGCGAGAGCTCGCGTGACCTGCGCGAGGCCGCGGCGCGCGTGACGTTCGTGACGCAGGTGTCGCACGAGCTGAAGACGCCGCTCGCCAACATCCGGCTCTACGCCGAGCTGTTGGAGGCGCGCTTGGAGGACGAGGATCCGGAGGCCGTGGATAGGCTCCAGGTGATCGTCGCAGAGAGCCACCGGCTCACGCGGCTCATCAACAACATCCTCACGTACGCGCGACAGCGTCGGAGCGCGCTCGCGTTGGAGAAGCGCCCCGTGGTGATCGACGCGGTCGTGGAGCGTGTGCTCGAACAGTTCGGGCCCGCGCTGGAGGAGAAACGCATCGACGTCGTGTTCCAGGCGGGAGCGCCGGAGCCGATCGAGGCGGACGAGGACGCGCTCGGACAGATCGTCGCGAACCTCGTGAGCAACGTGGAGAAGTACGCGCCGAACGAGGCGCAGCTGTCCGTCACGACCGTTCAGGACGACGATGGTCTGATCGTCACCGTGCACAACGACGGGCCGACGATCGACGGGAGCGCGCGCGAGCGGATCTTCGCGCCGTTCTATCGCGTCAGCAGCAAGCTGACCGACGGCGTGACGGGGACGGGGATCGGTTTGTCGATCGCGCGGGAGCTCGCCAAGCGGCACGGCGGCGACCTGCGATGCCTGCCCGTCGAGAGCGGTGCGACGTTCGAGTTGAGGTTGCCGAGAGGGGGGAGCTCATGAGGGTGCTGGTCGCCGAAGACGATCCGAACATGCGCCGCGGGATCGTCGAGGTCCTGGAGGGCGAGGGCTACGACGCGGTCGCCGCGTCGGATGGGGAGGAGGCGTGGGTGCTCTTCGAGCGCGCGCGTCCGGACTTCGTGTGCCTCGACATCATGATGCCGAAGCTCGACGGCTACGAAGTGTGCCGTCGGATTCGCGCACAGGATGCGACGATCCCGATCGTATTCCTGTCGGCGAAGTCCGAAGAGATCGACAAGGTGCTGGGCCTCGAGCTCGGCGCGGACGACTACGTGATGAAGCCGTTCGGCGTGAAGGAGTTCGTCGCGCGGGTGCGTGCGATCAGTCGGCGTTGTCTGGCGTCGCGTCGCGCCGTCGCGTCGACCGCGTTTCGCTTCGGCGATCTCGAAGTGCTCCCCGACGAGCTACGCGCGCGTCGCGACGACGAGACGATCGACCTTTCGTTGCGCGAGGTAAAACTCCTACGCTGCTTTGCCGCACATCCGGATCGTGTCCTGGATCGGGATTTCCTCTTCTCGAAATGTTGGGGCATCGACCACTACCCGAACAGCCGAACGCTCGACCAACACGTCTCGAAGCTGCGCAAGAAGGTCGAAGCCGACCCGAAGGCACCCCGGTGGATCACGACCGTGCACGGCGCCGGCTACCGGTACGTCCCGGGTATCGATACCTGACCTCGAGGACAGGGTTTCGCGTCAGGTTGAGTACGATACGCTCGCACGCGTGCTCATGACCAAGAGTACCGCCATCGAGCTCAAATCCTTGCACGAAGCCCGCATTCTGATTGTGGACGACCAACCGTCTACGCGTGCGAGCCTCGAGCGTGTCCTCCACAGCGAGGGCGCGACCGTCTACACGGTCAGCAGCGTCGCGGAAGCGAAGGAGCTGCTCCCGCACACGGTGCTCGACGCCGCGGTCGTCGACTACTGGTTGCCGGACGAGATCGGCGTGGAGGCGATGCAGTTCCTCCGCGCGCGTCCGGTGCTCTGTGCTTCGGTGATGATCACGGGGACCCAAGACCCGTCGCTCGTGCAGGAGTGTCTGGCCGACGGCGCGTTCGACGTCCTGCTCAAGCCGTTCGAGTTGGACGATTTCATCGCCGCCGTTCGCAGCGCCGTCGCGCGCACGCGCATCTGGCGCGCGACCGTCGCGGCGACGCCGAGCGCGCACGCGCGCGATCGTCGATTCCGGATGCACCCCGCTCCGCTCGTCCCGCAGCTCGTCACCGACGAACGCTCGGATCGACAGCGCGAGCTCGAACGCGCGACGCGTTCACTCGCGCGGGAGAAGCAGCTGTCGAAGAAGGAAGTCTCGATCTTCCTCGGGGTCGTGCGCGGCATGCGAAACCAGGAGATCGGAGACGCGGAGGGGATCGCCGAGCGCACCGTGAAGTTCCACGTCGCGAACATCATGAAGAAGCTCGGTGTCCGCAGCCGCTTCGACCTGATCCTCCTCGTCATCTTCCACGAGACTTGATTCACGCGCCCACGTAGAATGGGGCGAGGTGGCGAACGCGAGTGCTCGGGTCGTCGGCCTCACCGGGGTCGGCCATGCAGCGTCCCACGCGTGGGAGCTGGTGTTCCCCGCCGTCGCCATCCCGCTGGCGCGTGACTTCGGCGTCACCTTCGAAGAGGCCGTCGCGCTCGCCTGGCCGCTGTACCTCTTGTTCGGGTTCGGTGCGCCGGTCGCCGGCTGGGCCTCGGATCGCTACGGGGCACGCCGCGTCCTCCTCGCTTGTCTGATCGGCGGCGGCTTCAGCGGCATCGCCGTCGCGGCTTCGACGTCGACGACAACACTCGTCGCTTCCCTCGCCGCGCTCGGTTTCTTCGCGTCGCTGTATCACCCGTCCGGACTCGCGCTGTTGTCGGTGTGGTTCGAAGGCAAGATCGGTCGCGCGTTTGCGATCAACGGTATCGCCGGCAACGTCGGGATCGCGGGGACGCCGATCGTCGCCGGTATCGTCGCTTCGTTGTGGGGGTGGCGCGCGGCGTACGTCGTGTTCTGCGCGCCCGTGCTCGTCGTCGGGCTGGTGTTCGCGCTGCTCCCCTTCGAGCGCCGCGAACGTGACGACGACGCGGACCCGGGCGCGCCGGTCGCTTCGGGCGTATCGAACGACTGGCGCCCACTCGTCGGCATGGCCGTCGCCGTGACGGTGGGCGGCCTCGTGTACCGACTCCACACCCTGGTGATGCCGGCGCTGATCGCCGAGCGCATCCCGTTCCTCGTCACGTGGACGCGGGCGCTCGGACTCGAGAACGTCGAGAACGTCGACAACCTCGCGGCGACCGCGCTCGTGTCGGCGGCCTACGCGATGGGCATCTTCGGGCAGTGGTGGGGCGGCAAGATCGCCGACCGCTACCGGCTCGTCAGCGCTTACTTCGCTTTCCACCTCGCGGCGCTCCCGCTCTTGTTGGGGGCCGCCTGGTTCGCGGGCTGGCCGCTGTTGTTGTGCCTGTTCTTCTACATCTTCTTCGGCATCGGCATGCAGCCGATCGAGAACAGCCTCGTCGCGTGGTTGTCGCCATCGAAGTGGCGCGGGCGCGCGTACGCCGGGAAGTTCGTGCTCGGGTTCGGCGTGGGCTCGATCGGCACCTACGTCGTCGGGTGGGTCGCCCCGTACGGCGGCCTCGGCGCCGCCCTGTTCGTGGCCGTGGCGTTGGAGGTGGTCTTGCTCGCGGCGGTGGTGTACGTCAGCCGACGAACCGCGGAGTCATGAGCGACGACGACAAGAAAGCGCTCCCGAAGCACCTCCTCGCCGCGCTTGGAAACGAGCTGTCCGAGCGGGCGCAGCAGAGCGTGAATCGTGTCCTCGACAAACGTGTCGAGAAGCTCTCGACCGGTCGTATGTCGCGCGCGCTGAAGCTGTCGCGCTTCGCGGCGAAGAGCGCGTCGCGCGCCGTCGTCGATCGCGCGAAGAGCGCGCTCGACAGCAGCGCGAAGGGCGCCGTCTCGGTGGGTCTCGCGGCGGAGATGCTCGAGACCTTCTCCGAGATGCGCGGCGTGACGATGAAGCTCGGCCAGATGCTGAGTTACCTCGACGACGCGCTCCCGCCGGAGGCGCGCCGCGTCCTCACCGTGCTGCAGCGCGACGTCTCGCCGATGACCTGGGACGTCGTCGAAGCGGCGCTCACCGAGTCACTCGGGCGGGATCCGAAGGACGTGTTCGCGTCGATCGAGCACGAGCCGATCGCCGCCGCGAGCATCGGTCAGGTGCACCGTGCGACGCTGCCGGACGGCACCGCGGTCGCGGTGAAGGTGCAGTACCCCGGCATCGAGAGCGCGATGGCGGCGGACCTCAAGAACGCGCGCATGATGAGCCTCTTTCAGCGCGTGATGTTCTTCCGAACGGACACCGACGCGATCATGTCCGAGCTCGAGCAGCGCTTCCTCGACGAGTGCAACTACGAGAAGGAGGCGCACTACCAAGAGCTGTACCGGGAGCGCTTCAAGGGGCACCCGTGGATCGTCACGCCCGAGGTCTACACCGAGCTGTCTTCGCGGCGTGTGCTCGTCACGAAGTTCTACGAGGGGCAGACGTTCTACCAGTGGCTCGAAGGCGACCCGTCCGCGGAGGAGCGCGACCGCGTCACGAAGCTGTTCTTCCGCTTCTACCTCGGCGGCTTCTACATGGACGGCCTTTTCAACTGCGACCCGCACCCCGGCAACTACCTGTTCATGGACGACGGCCGCGTGGTGTTCCTCGACTACGGTTGCTCGCGCCTCTATCCGGCGGACCGTCGCGCGAAGTGGGTCGAGATGTTGAACGCGGTCAACGAAGACGACCGCGACGCGATGGTGCGGCTCGCCGTGGAGATCGGCTTCGTGACGGAGAGCTCGCAGTACGACTTCGAGAGCTTCCGGGAGCTGATGCGGTACCTGTACCAGCCGTACCTCGCGGACCGCGACTTCGACTTCCGCGATCACCCGCCGCGCGACACGTTCCGGAAGATGTTCGTCGACAACCCGAACCTCTTCAAACTCGACATGCCCGCGGACGCCGTCTTCCTGAACCGCATCGGCTTCGGCTTGGTGTCGCTGATGACGGAGATCGGTGCGGCGCTCAACTGCTTGCGGTACGTGCGCAGCTACTTCGAGGGCATCGATCCCGACTGGCCCGAGGACCCGTTCGCCCCGGGCCGCGAGACGTTCGTCGTGGACGAGGCGGCGCTCAACGCCGCCGGAACACCAGCGTAAAGTTGTTCGCGGGCATCGCGTGGCGCTCCTCGAGCGTGAACGCGGACGCCACGGCGGTGACCTCGGCGAGATCACGTACACCCCACTCGGGGTTGCGCCGTTGGAGCGACGCGTCGAAGGACGCGTTCGACGGCGCGGTGTGGGCGCCGTCGATGCGGAACGGCCCGTAGAGGATGAGCGGCGCACCGCTCGGCAGGATTCGCTCGGCGCCCGCGAAGAGCCCTTCCGTAGCGGCCCACGGTGCGATGTGAATCATGTTCGCGCAGAACAGCGCGTCGGCGCGCTCCACTGGCCAGGGCAGCTCCGTGACGTCCAGTCGGAGCGCGGGGAGCAGGTTCTCGGGCCCGTCGTCGGCGCGGTAGGCGTCGATCGACGCGCGGGCCTCGTCCTCCGGATCCGTGGGCTGCCACCGCAGCTTGGGGTACGCGCGGGCGAATCGTAGGCCGTGCTGCCCTGAGCCGCTGGCGATCTCCAGCACGAGGCCCTCTTCGGGGAGGCGGCCGGTGAGGACCTCCTCGATGGCGGCGCCGTTTCGGCCGGTGGCGGGGTAGTCGAGCTTCATCGCGGAGGGACGATGCCACGACGGGCGGCGCGAAACTACTGTCGAGCGTCGCGGTACCTTGGTACACTGGTACCGTGAGTCAGCCTGACGACGACCTGATCCATCGCTTCGAGTCCGGCACCCTCGACGGCGCCACGTTCCACCACGCGGACCACGTTCGCCTCGCGTGGTCGTACCTCGCGCACCACCCGCCCGAGGTCGTGATGCAGCGCTTCGCGGAGCACCTCGCGGACGTCCCCAAGTTCCACGTCACGGTGACGTGGGCCTATGTGTTGTTGATCGCGGATCGCCGCGGGGACGAGCCGACGTTCGAGGCGTTCGCCGCCGCGAATCCGGATTTGTTCGCGTGGGCGCCGAGTGTGTTGGAGCAGTACTACCGCCCCGAGACGTTGTGGTCGGAGCGTGCGAAGCGGCGGTTCGTGTGGCCGGATCGAATCAGCGCTTCTCCACCAGCTTGTGCGCCGACTCCGCCCCGTAGTCCATCTCGTAGATCTTCTTGAGCTCGCGGATGAGCTTGCGCGACTTGGGCGAGAAGGGCGCCTTGCCCTCGAACGCGTGCAGCACGATGCCTTCGACGAGATCGCCGAGCGTGATGTCGTGGTACTCGGCGAGCGCCTTGAGGACCTTCACCATGCGCTTCTCGATGCGCATGCCCGTCTGAACACGTTCGACCGTCTTGCTCTTCGCCACCGCGGGCGAAGCTAGCCTCCGCGCCGAGCCCCGTCCATCAGCCCGTGTTGCGCAGGCCCTGGGCGACGCCGTTCAGCGTCGTGCCGAGCGCCGCGTCGAGCGCCGCGCGGGTGACCTCGGTGGCGCCGCCCGCGCGTTTCTTCGACAGGAGCGACACCTGCAGGAGCGACAGCGGATCGACGTAGGGGTTGCGCAGATCGATCGCCGCGCGCAGCACGGCGTGGTCCTCCAGGAGGCGCTGCTTGCCGCGGATCGCGAGGACACTCTTCACGGTGCGGTGGTACTCCGCCTCCAGCTCGTCGAAGAGCGGGCGGTCGCCTTCGAGGCGGTCGACGTACATGCGCGCGACGTCCAGGTCCGCCTTCGCGCAGACCATCTCGATCTTGCGGAGCAGGTCGTCGAAGAACGGCCAGTTCGCGACCATCGCCTGGAGCGTCTCGAGCCCGCCCGGCTCCTCGGCCACCGTCGCCAGCGCGGAGCCGGCGCCGAGGAACCCGGGGAGCATGAGCCGCATCTGCGTCCAGCCGAACACCCACGGGATGGCGCGGATGCCTTCCATCTTCCCGGAGCCGCGCTCGCGGTACGCGGGGCGTGAGCCGTAGTGCACGTGCGCGAGCTCGCGCACCGGGGTGGCCTGCATGAAGAGGTCGAACAGCGCGTCGTGTTCGTGCACGCGGGAGCGGAACGCCGGCAGCGCGATGCTGCAGAGGCGGTCCATCACGTCGAAGTACTTCGCCTCGCAGTCGCTCTCCAGGTCCTTGCGCCAGTCCTCGCGCGTCGCGACGAGGGTCCCCGCGAAGAGGACCTCCAGGCTGCGCTCGGCGATCGGGAGCAGGCCGAACTTCTGCGAGATGATCTCGCCCTGCTCGGTGACCTTGATCTGCCCCTGCACGGTCTTGGGCGGGAGCGCGGACATCGCGCGGTACACCGGCGAGCCGCCGCCCCGGCCGACGGTCCCGCCGCGTCCGTGGAACATCGTGAGGTGGACGCCGTGTTCGTTGCAGACCCGTGCGAGCTCCTCCTGCGCGCGGTACAGCGCCCACGCCGCGGGCAACACGCCGGCGTCCTTCGCGGAGTCCGAGTAGCCGAGCATCACCTCCTGGTGGAAGTGGCGCGCTTCGAGCTGGCGACGGTAGGCGACGTCGTCGAAGAGGTCCGCGAGCACGTCGGGCGCGTTCACGAGGTCGTCGCGCGTCTCGAACAGCGGGACCACGTCGATCTGCGAGCGCGGCGGGTCGGAGGCGAGGTCCACCAGCCCGGCTTCACGCGCGAGCAGGAGGACCCGGAGGAGGTCCTCGACGGAGCTCGCCATCGAGATGATGTACGTCGAAGCGGCGCGCGGATCGATCTGCTCGTGCACCTCCCGCATGGAGCGGAACACGTCGAGGGTCTTCTTCGTCGCGTCGTCGAGGGGGATCGAGTCCGACACCAGCGGACGCCGGCCGAGCAGCTCCGCGCGGAGCCCGTCCGCGTCGAGCTTGTCGAGGTGGAGCGCCTCCGTGACGGCGTCGAGCGCGGCCTCGTGGGCGCCGGCGTCTTCGCGGACGTCGAGGAGGTACCCGGCGAAGCCGAGCTGCGCGACCTGCGCGATCAGCGGGTCGAGCCACGCCGACCGCGCGCTCTTCGCGTGCGCGACGTCGAGCGCCTCGCGCACCAGCTCGAGGTCCGCGAGGAACGCGGCGGCGCTCGCGTAGGCGCCGTTGGTGTCGGCGTCTCGCCCGCGCTCCAACGCGGACAGCGCCGTCTCCAGGCGACCGAGGCGCGCGGCGATGAACGAGAGCTTGAGGCGCACCGGCTCTTCGCCGTCACGACGGCGATTGATCGTCCACACGTCGGGGAGGTCATCGCGGTCGCGCTCGAACGAAGCGGTCAGCGCGGCGGGGCAGGGCACGAGCTGCGCGGAGATCGAGATGCGCTCGATCAACCCCTGCACCTTGCGCCGGTAGTGCGCGACCTGCGCGCGCGCCGCGCGTCGCGCCGCCGACACGGTGATCTGCGGCGTGACGAACGGGTTGCCGTCGCGGTCGCCGCCGACCCAGCTCCCGGGCTCGATGCGCACGGGCACACCGAGCGGCTCACCAAACACCTCTTGGAACGCCTGCGCGATCGACTCCTGCGTCCGCGCGCCGGCCTCGAGGAGGCGGGTCTCGAGGTACCAGATCGCAGTGCTGATCTCGTCGAGCACCGACGGGCGATCGCGGCGCACCTCCGACGTCAGCCACAGCAGCTCGATGTCGGCTTCGAGGGCTTCGTCGAGGCGCAGCCGTTCGGAGTGCGGCGCCTGGTCGCGCGCGAGCAACGCATCCGCGACGCGCGCCTGCAGCGCGAGCACCGTGCGCCGCGTGGACTCCGTGGGGTGCGCGGTCAGCACGGGGCGCACGGCGAGCGAAGCGACGCGCTGGCGCGCGGCCGCCGCGTCGACGCCCTCCTTGGCGAGGCGCGAGAACGCCCACAGCGCGGACGCGGCCTGCGGCGGCGTGTCTTCGGATTGGTAGCTCCGTCGCCGGCGGACGCGGTGCACCTGCTCGGCGGTGTTGATCAGCAGAAAGAACAGCGTGAACGCGCGCGCCACGCCCGCGGCGACGTCGAGCGGGAGGCCGTCGATCTGTTCGAGGAGCGCGTCGAGCGTCGCGGCGTCCTGTTCGCCGCGGCGCCGCGAACGGCACGCGACGCGGAGGTGCTCGACCGCTTCGAACGTCGTCTCGCCCTCCAACCGGGCGATGACGGCGCCGAGTTTGCCGGCGAGCCATTTGACGTCATCGTGGAGCGGGCGGTCCTCCGGGCGAGATTCGATCATCGTCGTCCGATTGCTTCGAAACGAGGGCTGCCGTCAATATCCCCCGGTCGTCGTCATGTCGAAGTCCCGTGTCCTGCTGTCGCTCGCGACCGCCCTGACGTGCGGGGCGTGCGTCGCCGATGCACTCGACGGCCTCGACGGAACGCGCGACGCCTCGGTCGCGCTCGACGCGGGCGCGTGCATCCCGGGGTTGGAGCCGCGCACCTTGTCCGTCGAAGACACGGGGTGGCCGGGGTGGAACGGGCTGGTCGTGGACGCGGGCAAGCTGCTCATGCGTGTCGCGTCCGGACCGCGCGAGCCCCGGGTGATCTACCGGGACCTCGCGACGTCCAGCGAGCGGATCGAGGCCGAGGGCGTCGACGCGTTCGTCTTGGGCGGTCGCGAAGGGACCTTTGTGTTGGCGGGGGCTCGGATCGCTACGAGATCTGGCAGGGGCGACACGTCAACGCTACGCAGACGCTCGTCGAGGCGCTGGGAGACGACGACGAGCGTCCGAACCTGACGGTGTCCTTCGAGGGCGGTGTCCCGCAGCGCGTGAGCGCCAACGGCGTCGCGTATCACATCGGCGGTGATCTGAGGTGGTGGCGCGACGGGAACCTCGCGGTCCTCCCGTTCGGGCAGGTCGGTTCGGTCGCGGTGACCGACGACCGGTTGTTCTACGCGTTGCGCGGTCGCGCGGGGTCCTCGTTGGTGATGGTGACGGATCCGAACGACCCGATGGAGACCCTCGTGAGCAGCGCGGAGATCATCACAAACGTGGTGTCGACGGGCGACCAGGTCTTCTACCTCGCGGGGTCCAGCTTCATGCACCTCGACCTCGCGACGCGCAGGGTCGTGACGCTCGACGCGGGGCCGTGCGGTCCGCCGTCGTCCTCGGGCGGGCGCGCCGTCGCCGCGTGCAGCGACCGTGGCGAGATCTACCCGGCGCTCGGTACACACCTCACCTACTTCGACGGTGAACGCACCCATCGACGCATCGACGACGAAGGCTTCTACTTCGCGCCGCGCCTCGTCGGCACGCGTCTGGCCTGGGTGCACTACGCGACACCCGACTTGCCGTGCACCGGGAGCCCCGATCCGACGACCGAGGTGCGCGTCACGGACCTGTCGCGGCCCGAGGCTCCGAACGTCGTGGGGAGGACCGGCGCGCCATGCCTGTGCTGCGGCCGCCTGTGGGCGCCCGTGGAGCTCGGCTTCGACGGGGAGTACGTCGCGTTCAACTACGCGGGGTCCCCGGCGGTCGAACACACGGTGGAGGTCGTGCGCCTCGATACGCAGTGCCGGTAGACGGCGATGTGTCCGCGCGGTACGCCGACGGCATGACCACGAACCGCATGGTGCGCCTGGCGAGCCGACCCGTCGGCCTCGTCGACCCGAGCAACTTCGACTTCGTCGACGCGCCGGCCCCGGAGCCGAACGCCGGTGAGTTTCGCGTACACGTCGAGGTCATCTCGCTCGACCCCGCGATGCGCGGCTGGATGAACGAAGGTCACTCCTACGTCCCGCCCGTCGATCTCGGCGCGGTGATGCGCGCGTACGGGGCGGGCCGAGTCGACGCGTCGAACCACCCGGATTTCCCGGTGGGCACCGCGGTCGCCGGTTTGTTCGGCGTGCAGCGTTACGCGGTGTCGGATGGCAAGGGCGTCGCGAAGATCGATCTCGACGCCGCGCCCGTCGAGCGTTGGGTCGGCGGCCTCGGGATGCCGGGCCGCACCGCTTACTTCGGCCTTCTCGATCTCGGGCGCCCGAAGGCGGGGGAGACGGTCGTGGTGTCCGCGGCGTCCGGCGCGGTCGGGCAGATCGTCGGGCAGATCGCCAAGCTCCAGGGGGCGCGCGCGGTCGGCATCGCGGGCGGGCCGGACAAGTGCAGCTTCCTCACGGAGGAGCTCGGTTTCGACGCCGCCGTCGACTACAAACGCGAAGACTTCGTGGACCAGTTGAAGGCCGCCACGCCGAACCGCATCGACGTGTACTTCGAGAACGTCGGCGGCCCGGTGGGCGACGCCTGTTTCCGGCGGATGAATCGCTTCGGGCGTGTCCCGGTGTGCGGCCTCATCCACCACTACAACGCGACCGAGGACCTCGGCGGGCTCTCCGTCCCCGCGCTGCGGAGCATCCTCGTGAACCGCCTCGAGGTCCGCGGCTTCATCGTCTTCGACTTCGCGGCGCGCGGCGACGAGGCCACCGCCCAGCTTGGCGCCTGGCACCGCGATGGCCAGCTGAAGATGCGCGAGGACGTGCGCGACGACGGCATCGACGCCTACCCGGCCGTCCTCAACGAGCTCTTCTCGGGCGGAAACTTCGGCAAGCTCGTCCTGCGGCTCTGACGAACGCTACCGAACCGTGACGTGACCCGCCGGCGGCGTCGCGACTTCGGGCTGGAACGTTTCTTCCAGGGGCGAGGGGTGTGAGCACTCAGATCTCGAACACCACCGTCGCCGACCTCGCCACGCAGGCCGTGGTCACCGTTCACGCCAACGCGAAGGTCGGGCTCGCCGACGCCAAGATGCGGCTGGCCGACATCCGGCACCTCCCGGTCGTCGACGACGAGGAGCAGGTCGTGGGTATCGTCAGCCACCGCGATCTGCTCGTGGCGTTGGGGGAGTCGCTCGGCAACGCCGTCTCGATTCGCAGCGTCATGCGAGAGGACGTGGTCATCGTCCGCCCCGAGACCCGCGCCTACGAGGCGGCGGCGCTGATGCTCGACCGCAAGATCGGCGCGCTGCCCGTCGTGGACCACTCCGGCAAACTCACCGGCATCATCACGGAGACCGACTTCCTCCGCGTCGCCTACGAGCTCCTCGGCGGACGTGTCTTGGACTAACTCGCGTTCGACTGCTTCGAGAACCAGCCGCCGGTCAGCACGTCGAGCAGCGCGGTGAACTCGTCGATGCGCATGTCGAGCGCCGCGACCGCCATCGGATCCGTCGGCGGGCTGTACAGCTTGCGGAGCACCAGCTGCTTCCTGAGGTAGTACGTCCGCGTCGCCTCCAGCATGATGTCGCGCTGAACGCCGATGAGGCCGAACACCTGCACCTCGGCGGGGTTGAAGACCAGCTGGCGGAGGTCCCAGACCGCGCCGACCGACATCGAGTTCGCGCGCATGTTGTGGTTCTCGTCGATGTTCAGCACCGGGTCGGGGAACTGTTCCTCGCGCCGGATGAAGCGGTCGTCGTCGTACCGGTAGCCGGCCGCGACGAGCGGGAGCAGCGCGCGGGTCTTCGCCTTGGTGCGCAGGCTGTCGAGCACGTCGGGGTGCACGCGGAAGTAACGCAGGGCGACCTCGACGACCTCGGCGACGGCCGGCTCCTTGGCGAACTGGGCCTTCGCTTTTTCGATCGCCTCGGCGCCCCCCTGCGCGGCGGCGACGCCGCTGGACAGGAGGCCGACCAACAGGACGGGCAGGGTGATTCGCTGTTTCATTGCTTGGACCTCGCTCGCACGAAGGCGGCGGAAGCAGGATAGGGCCGGCCGAGCCAGACGGCCATCATCGCTTCCAACGCTTCGATGCGGGTCTTGGTGGATTCGACCTGAACGGGATCGCTCAGGCCTTCGCTGAGATTGAGGAGGAGCTGCTGGCGTTCGTGCCAGGCGTCCTCGGTGGCGAACTGAATCTGGCGCCTGAGCTCGTGCATCGGGCCGCGGGTGTACGCGTTGAGCTCGTCGATCGACAGCAGGCTCCCGAGGCGCCACGAGAGCTGGAAGAGGAAGTACACGAGGTTGCGGTTCCACAGCAGATCGTTCTGCTGCGTGAGGATGCGGATCGGGTTGATGCCCGCGTTGGGCGATTGCCCCTCGAAGTCGAGGAACCCGCGGTCCGTGTACTCGAAGCGCATGTCGACGCGCGGCACCCAGGCGGACACGCGGTGTTTGTGCATCAGCTCGACGATCGCCTCGTTGGACAGGTCGAGGTTGTCGAGCATCTCCTGCAGGACGTCGTAGAGGCTCTCGGTTCTACTCAAGCGATCGTCCGCCCAGGCGGCGGCTTCGCCGTCGATCGTGAGGTGCGCCGGGGAGGGCCAGTTGGTCCAGATGCCGCCGGACGTCGCGACCCACCAGCCCGCGGGACGCTCCGCCGTGCTCGGCACGGTCGCCATCATCCGGAACGTGCGGCGCGACAGGCCCGTGAAGAAGCCGTGCCACGTCTTGCCGTCGTCGTCGCTCGCGTAGATCACGGAGTTCTGCAGCGCCTTTCGCGGTTGCACGTTGATGATGATCGCGACGCGGCGGCCGCCGTCTTCGTTCTCGCCGACCTCGACCTGCCAGACCGCCTGGCGCGACAGCAACGTCCGCGCGACGGTCTCCCAGGTGACGCCCTTGTCGCGCGAGCGGCGGACGCCGTCGTCGGTCGCGAGCCAGACGTCGCCCTCCTTCGTGGTGGCCATCCACCAGATCGGGAGCCAGGGCGCGGTGGAGGCGTCGTTCGGGTAGACGGTCGTCAGGCCGTTCGGGTCGTCGAGGTCACCGGCGAACAGCTCCGAGCCGGCGGCCGAGTAGAGGCGGACGTCGCCGATATCCTTCGACGGGCCGTACGCCACCGCCGTCGCGCGCTGCCCCGGCCACGCGGTGAGGTCCTGGTCGAAGGTGAGGCCGCCGTCGCGCGAGCGGAACAAACCGATCTGCGTCGCCACCGCGACGTCGTTGGGGCGGCCCGGTGCGCAGAGGACATGGTCGATGTTGGTGCGGCCCGGGTTCGCGAAGAGCCGAACGAAGGTGAGGCCGTCGTCGTAGGAGCCGTACACGTCGCGTTTGGTCGCGACGAGGATCGGGAAGGGCGCGCCCGGGCAGATCGCGATGCGCATCACCGGCTTGAGCTCGCTCGAGCGGGAGCGGGTGACCGCGCTGAGGACGTCGACGGTCGGCGGCGTCTCCTCGACGACGAACCCCGCGTAGAAGAACGACGGCTTGATCTCGAACGGGTTCGCGACGCTGGAGATCCCGATGCGGTCGCCGACCTCCTGGTCTGGTGCGTCGACGAACATCTTGAAGTCCTCGGGCGTGGTCGCGCCGAGTCGGGGCAGGCCGGGCGCGCGCAGACCGAGGCTGCGGTCCGCGACGACGAAGGGCCGCAGCTCCAGCTCGCGCCACGTCACGCCGCCGTCGGTCGTGCGCAGGACGGTGCCCTCCTGCGTGCCGACGAAGATGCGATTCGGGTCCTGCTCGTCGACGGCGATCGCGGTGAGGCGCGCGCCGATGCGCGGGACGGAGAGGATCTGCCGCCACTTCCACTCGGTGGGCGCCGCCGACGCCGTCTGCGCGGCCGTCGCGACGACCGTCACGAGCAGGATCGCGGTCGCGCGCATGAGGGTCGACTCAGTTGACTTCGAGCTCGAGGGTGTAGCTGTTCGAGACGTTGCGCTCCGCGGAGACCTCGATCGAGTAGACGTCCGCCTGGGTCGCCGTGTGGGTGATCGTCTCGTTGTTCGTGTCCGAGAGGCTCTGCGCGATCACCTTGGTCCGGTTCGGTCCGTAGAGGATCAGGTCGAGGTTGCCCTCGGAGTGGAAGAACAAAATGCGCGCGGTGATGGTCTGGTTCTCGTCCGCGAACACGCCGTAGTAGTCCACGTCGTCGGGGCACAACTGCAGGTCGGTGATCGTGCCCGGCTCGACCTGTGGCGCGCTCGGATCGTCGTTCGGCTCGAAGGGGTCGTTCGTGCAGATCGCGCACGTCGGATCTTCCTCGTCGATGAGGCTGTTGCAGTCGTCGTCGCGCATGTTGCCGCAGATCTCCACGGCGTTGAGGCACGCGGCGGGGTGGTCGCCGCTGCAGGTCGTCGCCTGCGGGAGGTCCGGGGCGTTCGGATCGAACTCGATGGTGATCGGGTCGCTCGCGCCGGAGCGCTCACCGCCGTCGAGGCCGATCGCCGTGAACACGTAGCTGCCCGGGCCGCCGAGATCGAGGTCGATGCAGAACGTGCCGTCGGGCAGCACACGCCGGTGGACCGGGTTGTCGAGCCCTTCGATGATCACGTGCCGCGCGTCGCTGCGTCCGCGGAGCGTCGCGATGCCGTAGGGCGTGCGGGTGTCGATGTCGCGCACGTCCCACCGCGGCGGGTCGGGCACGAAGACACCGGCGTCGATCTCGAACAGCGGGCCGCCGTCCGGACGATCGATCGTCGGCCCTCCACACGCGGCGAACGCCAACGCCGCGATCGTCGACGCGGCGTAGCGGTTCATTGGCCGGCACACGGCGGCGTGTAGCACTGCGCGGTGGGGAGGTTGCTCGCGGGGAGGGGCGGGCAGCTGTTGCCGATGGCGAGGTCCGGCGACCACGTCCAGTCGGTGAAGTCGACCTCGCCGACGACCGTCGCGTAGCCGCACTGGTTGTAGGCGACGAGCGCCGCGCGCCGCGTGAGGCGCAGCGTCTGACGGTAGAAGACGCCGAAGGTGCCGGCGATGACCTGCCCGCCGAAGCCCTGGCTGATGACCTGCGAGGAGCTCACGTTCCATGCGAACTGCTCACCGACGCCGCCGCCGGCCGACTGCGACACGGACTCGGTCTCGGTCGTCGTCGAGGACGCGTTCACGCCGGTCTCGCGGTTGACGCTGTTCGAGGTCTGCCGGCTACGCTCGCCGCCGACCTCGGCGCTCGTCTTCACGCCGAGCGAGACGAGTTTGTCGAGGCCGAACGTGCCGCCGACCTCGCCGCCGAGCGACCAGTTGAAGGACTGGCCGTCCGTCGTCGAGAACCCGACGCCGTTGCGCTCCGACAGGCCGACCGTCTCGGAGCTGCCGCTCGCGACGGTGTGCGAGGCGAGCCAGCTCTGGTTCCAGCTGACGCCGTAGCTGCGGCTGCGGGTCTCCGCCTGCGACTCGGTGTACTGGACCTGTCGGCCGTTCACGCCGCCCGGGATGCAGCCCGAGACGGGCGTCGGCTCGAGGACTTCGCCGACCTCGATGTTGCCGTTGTAGAAGACGCCGATCGGACGGTGCACCGTGAAGCCGAACGCGTTGCTGTAGAGGTTGCCTTCGGCGTCGCGCGCCTGCGCGGTGAGGATGGCGCCGTAGGACGGGATGCCGTCCGGGACCTGCGGGAGCCGGAAGTTGCCGCGGTCACCGACGCTGTCGATCTTGTCCGAGGTCAGGTGCCGCACGGAGGTCGGGAACTCGAGGATGCCGGGGGCCGCGAGGGTGTAGGTGATGGTCTCGGGCTCGAAGCCGATGGCCTCCACCTCGACGCGGTACGACGCGCCGCCGATCCCGCGCAGGACGTTGCCATTGCAGCTCGCGGTGAGGGGCTGGAAGCCGCGAACGAGGAGCGACGGTTTGACGTCGAATCGCACGTCGATCGGCTGCGGGTCGGCGTGGGCGGTGCCGTCCGGCTCGGTGATGAGCGCGGCGACGGTGCCTTCGAACGTCCCGATGCCGGAGCCGTCCGTGGTGAACGGGTTGGCGTAGGGGCCGTAGGACGTCCAGCGCATCGTGGACTTGTCGACGATGCGGGCGTCCTGGATCGACGAGACGGTCTCGACCGTGCCGTCGTTGTGGAGGAAGTGGCCTTCGAACAGGAGGTTGGCGACGGAACCATCGATGGCGCCGAAGTTCTCGCCGTACACCTCGACGAGGGTGCCGACGCTCGCGCCGTAAGTCGAAAGTGCGAGCACGTGCGGTGCGGTCGCGACGTCCGGTGTATCGCCGATGGGGGCGACGGGATCTTCTCCGCAAGCGAAGATGGGGAGTGTGGCGAGTAGGATGGCGGTGCGGCGCAGGTCGGCGGTCATCGTTCGGAGTCCCTCCACGGAGAACTGTACATATGCGGAAACATCCCCCCTAATCCGACATCTGTCGTATGTGGACTCCCCGCGGCCGAATTTTGGGTATTTTCAGGGGGTGAAGACCGCATGGCTCGCCGGGTTGTGCCTGATCGTCGCGTGTTCGGGCGGCGATGACGGCGGAGGGGAGCGCCGCGACGGTGGTCCGCCGAGCTCGTGCGAGGCGCCCTTCGTCCTGTGCGGCGGGGCGTGTGTCCTCACCTCGAACAACCCGAGCCACTGCGGCGGGTGTGATCTGCCGTGCCCCGCTTCGTCGTTCTGCGACGACGGGCAGTGCGTCGCCATCTGCAACCCGAGCCTCACGGCGTGCGGATCGGCGTGCACGGATCTTCAGACGGATCGCACGCACTGCGGCCGCTGTGATCGTGCGTGCCCCCAGGATCGCGACTGCGTCGGCGGCGCGTGTGTCTGCCCGCCGGACCTCCTCGACTGCAACGGAAGTTGCGTCGACGTCGTGTCGAATCGAAACCACTGCGGCAAGTGCGGCGAGGTCTGCGGCGCGGATCAGTTCTGCAGCATGGGGTCGTGTCAGTGCATGAGCGGCAACCGCGAAGCGTCGTGTGACAACGGCGTCGACGACGACTGCGACGCGCTCGTCGACTGCATGGACCCGGACTGCGTCGGCGCGACGCGCGCTTGCATGGGCATGTGCGGCGCGGGCACTGAGACCTGTCAGGCGGGCGGCACGTGGGCGATGTGTGTCGGCGGCGACGGCTCCGCGGAGATCTGCGGCGACGGGATCGACCAGGACTGCGACGGCTCGGACCTTCGGATGCCCGACGCCTTCGAGCCGAACGACACCTGCGCCGACTGCAAGCTCATCCAGGCGACGCCCGATCCGGACCTCGTGTTGACGGGGAGCTTCGACAGCGTCGACGACGACGTCGACTGCTACAAGTTCCTCGCCGACGACTCGAACAGCTACCGCGAGTGGATCTACGTGACGCTGACGAACGTCCCCGCGGGCGCCGACTACGACATCTACCTGTACCCGTCGCAGAGCCGCTGTGAGGCGCTCGACCCGATCGGCGCGAGTGACAACGCCGACAACGACGACGAGTACATCGAGTGGGGCGAAGGGTTCGGCGGCGACGACAGCGGCACGTACTTCATCGAGGTGCGCCGGTTCAGCGGCTATAGCTGCACCGAGCCGTACAGCCTCGAGGTGTCGGGGCTCGACTGATGACGAAGATCCAGCTCATCTACGAGTACACGTTCCTGTGGGCGGCGCTCGTCGGGTTGATGGCGTCGCTCGCGTTCTCGGGCGCAAACCAGTCGAAGACCTGGGACGAGTGGCTCTGCAACTTGATCGCCGCGGAGGTCGGGGCGATGGCGGTGACGGGGATCCTGTACGGGATCGCGGTGTCCGAGAAGACGCCCGAGATCGTGGTGTACGGGCTCGGCGTGTACGCAGGTTTGTCGATCGTCGGGGCGCTCCTCACGCGGGTGTTGGACCTCGCGGATCACTACGCGGCCTCGGTGTTCTCGCTTCTCCTGAAGTGGACGCAGTCACCGCTGACCACGACGATCGGCATGCTCGCGTCGATCGTCGTGGCCATCGCAAACGACGTGTCGTTCCGGCGCGGCGTGGTGCTCCTGAACATCGGGAGCAAGAGCCAGGCGGCGATCACGCTCGGCGGCGTGGTGTGGGCGAAGGGCGGCTGCTTCGAGGAGAGCGGCCGCGCCAAGGACGACCTCGCGCAGCACGAGGCGTTCCACAGCCGGCAGGTCATGGCCTTTCACGAGATCGGCTTCTACCTGACCTATCTGATCGTCGGCATGTCGTGGGGCCACGCCCAGGGCGCCGCGATGTCGATGACGTCCGGAGGCTGCGGCAACCCGTTCGAGAAGACCGCGCGGACGTACAACCACAACGAGACGCCCAAGGGCGCGCACGACTGCCCTCAGTCTTCGACCTGACTCAGCACTGATCCGGGTCGGCGGCGCACGCTTCGTCCTCGAGCGCTTGCCACTCCCCTTCGCCGGGGAGGTCCTCGAAGTCGCTGCCCGGGTTCGGGTGGTCCGCGACCGGTCCGAAGAGGCAGCTTTCCTCTTCGCCGTCGAGGTCGGCCTCGAAGGCGCCCTGGTCGTCGAGCACCGCGGAGGCGTCGAAGGTCTCGGCGGCGCTGTCGTCCCAGCAGTTGGTCACGATCTCGTCGACCGTGCCGAACTCGGGATCGTCGAACGCGACGTGGTGATCGTAGCGCCCGCCGTCCTCGGCCCATCGCACGAACGCCGTGGCGGAGCCGTCGTCGTCCGCCGCCAAGAACTCGAGCGCGCCGGACGCACCCTCGAAGATCCAGTAGGTCGTCTGCGAGCTCGCGGGCGCGTCACCGCCGACCGCGACGTCCTGGAAGTCGTACCAAACCTCGAGCTCACCGCCCGCGAGCGGCATCGCGCGGATGTGGATCCGGCCCTCGGCGTCGGCCTCGGGGACGGCGGCCGTCCACGCGTCGAGGTCGATGTCGATCGTGAAGCTCGCCTTCTCGCCGTCCGCGTCGAGCTGCACCTGGGCGGTGAGGAGGGCGGCGTCCGCGGACAGCTCGAAGCCCGGCTCGCCGACGCCGTACATCAGCGAGAACGTGCTGCCGTCGTCGGAGTCGATGTGGAGGACCTCTTCGAGCGCGCCTTCCTCCTCGCGCCACTCGTGCATCGCGTCGTCCTCGACCTCGGGCGCGGTGCCGGCGATCGCTTCGAGGTCGTCGAAGATGGCCGTGATGTCCGCGTTGATCGCGTCCACGTAGGCGGCCGTGGAGAGGTAGGCGGGCGAGACGGCTTCGAGCGCGCGGCTCGAGCGGGCCTTCAGGCCGGAGCCCGAGGTGCCCTGGAATTCGATCTTCAGCGTGGACGCGCTGGGCACGGCGCGACGGAACGACTCCTTGCCGCAGCTATCGGCGCCGCAGGGGATGATCGGGTCGCGTTGGGTCGGGCCGTCGGAGCCCCCGCCGCAGGCGGTGAGGGCGAGGGCGAGGGTCATGGAGGCTACTGAGCGTGACTTGGACATTTGTGTTCGTGATCCCTTCCGTCGCGTGATTGCGACGGTGGGATGGGACGCCAGAGGCACGCGAGCGCGACACGACATATGTCGTCCTGCACGAAGGACGAATGACGGATGTGAGCCAGGTGTCGCGAAGCCCATGACGAAGCCGAGGCGGCGCCCGGGCTCCGGCGTGGACCATCAACGCGAGGCGGGGCCCTTCCCCAGCCGGGCGTGCAGCGACAAGCGCTCCGGGTCGGTTCTCGCCTCGAGCTGTGACAGCTGCGCGATGCGGTAGCGCTTCTTCTCGCGCGTCAGCCAGCCCTCGTCGATCCACTTCCCGATCGTCCGCTCCACGGACTTCTCGGCGACGCCCAGGCACTGCGCGAGCCGCTCGTAGGTCAGCTTGGTGTCGAGCACCACGCCATCCCCATCGGCGACGCCGTACGCGTCCGCGAACGTCAGCATCAGCGCGGCGAGGCGCTGCTCCACCGCGAGGAACACCAAGGCGCGCTCGTTGTACGCCGAGATACACAGGCGCGCGGCGACGTCCTTCAGGAGGGCGAGGCACACCGCGTGCTCGGCTTCGAGGAACGCCAAGAAGGTCGCCTTCGCGATGCGCGTGACGGTCACGTCGTCGAACGCCTCCACGTACTCCAGGCGGGGGAGGTCGAAGAAGATCTCCATCTCGCCGAACACCGCGGGCGCCGAGAACACCTTCACCAACACGTCGACGCCGCGCTCGCTGCTGTAGAAGACCCCGACCCGCCCGGACTCGAGCAGGTACACCGCGTCGCTCTCGTCACCTTCGGCGATGACGCGCGCACCCGCAGAGAATCGGTGCGTCGAAGCGCCCGCCCTCAGCCCGGCCATCGACGCCTCGCTGGCGTCGGCGAACAGCGGGAAGCGCATCAGTCCAGCGCGGCCGACAAGCCGTACGCCGCGCCGCCCACCACGAGTCCCGCTGCGATCTGCAACCACGGGTAGTCGCCGTCTTCGCCGAACAAGAGCGTCGTCAACGACCACGTCGCACCCGTCAGCGCGAGGCTGTACCCGAGCGGCGCGACCAAGATGCCGGGTGGGTTCACCGAGCCGTCGAGCGCGGGCGTCGCGCCGCCGTCGAAGCCGAACGTGGTGAAGTCGCTCCCGCCGCAGTCCTCACCGTCGAAGCAGAGCGTCATGACGTCGTCGTTCTGACCGGCGATCGCGACTACCGTGATCGCCGCGCCGATCGCCGCCACGCCGAGCCCGCCCCACAGCGTCGCTTGTCGCAACGCGGGCGCCGCACCCGAGGCCACGGCCGAGAGCTGCGGCTTCAGCCGGACGATGTCGCGACGCTTGGCCACGACCTTCGTCGTGAACGGCTCGTACCCGGGGTGGGTCAGCTTGATCGTGTGCTCGCCCGCGACCACGTTCGTGAGGGTCGTCAACCCAGCTTGCGTCGCTCCGACCGTCACGCCGTCCACGTCGATCGCTATCCCGGTCTCGGGGACGTCGATCTCGATCTGGCCGAAGGGCTCCCAGTGCCCGGCCTCGTCGAAGCGGCGCCGCAGGTCGTTGTTGAAGTACTCCTCGAACAGGCGGCGCGCCTCGAACTCCTCGCGCACCGTGCCGCGCTTCGGCCGCGCGAGGACGGCCCGCGCGAGGACTTCGTTCTCGACGTTCCGCTGCCAGTTCGGATCGTCGCGGAGCGCCTCGTGGTACAGCGTCAGCGTGACGTTGGTGTCGACCGCGGTGATCGTCATGCGGTCGCTGTCACCGCCCGTGATGTTCGACATGACGATGAGGTAGGGCGGGGCCGCCACCTTCTCGCGGTCGAGCTTCGCGACGTGTTCGGCGAAGGGCCGGACCGTCCCGTTCGGCAGAACGTAGTCGTCGCGCTCGTAGTCGCGACGCACCGTGCGCACGATGCACCCGAGCCGGCCCGAGCAACCGCGCGCTTCGTCGGCGTCGAACACCCGCACCGTGAAGTCCGTGTGCGCCTCGACCAGCTCCGAGACGATACGGATGATCTCCGAGCTACGGACGCGGCCCGCCTCACCGCTCGGGTTGAACAGGATGAAGGCCAGCGGCTGATCACTCGCCAGGGCGATCTTCGAGGGCAAGACCTCCTGCGCGTGCGCCGGCGTCGTCGCGAACGCAAACGCGAGCACCGTCCATGCGAGCCGCCGCATCGCGCCGGATGCTATGCGAGGCCGAGCCCAGGCGAAAGTCACGCGCCGAGAATGGCGGCGTGGTGCGCGAGGTGGTCGTCCACGAACGACGCGATGAAGTAGTAGCTGTGGTCGTACCCGGCCTGGCGGCGCAGCTCGAGCGGCTGGCCGGCCGCCGCACACGCGGCCTCGAGGTCCTGCGGCTGGAGCTGACCGGCCTCGAGGAAGTTGTCGGCCTCGCCCTGGTCCACGAGGATCTTCGACGTCTTCGCGCCCCCCTCGATCAGCGCGCACGCGTCGTACGCGCCCCACTTGGACGTGTCCGCGCCGAGGTACGCCGAGAAGGCCTTCTTCCCCCACGGCACCGCCGTCGGGTGACAGATCGGCGCAAACGCGGAGACCGACTTGAAGCGATCCGGGTTCTTCAGCGCGACGATCAGCGCACCGTGACCGCCCATCGAGTGACCCGTGACCCCGAGTCGATCCACGTCCGCCGCGAAGTGATCGCGCACGAGGTCGATCAGCTCCGAAGTCACGTAGTCGTACATCGAATAGTGCGTCGCCCACGGCGCCTCGGTCGCGTTCACGTAGAAGCCGGCGCCCTGACCGAGGTCGTAGGCGTCGTCGTCCGCGACGCCTTCGCCGCGCGGGCTCGTGTCCGGCGCG
This sequence comes from Deltaproteobacteria bacterium, assembly GCA_040218735.1. Lineage (GTDB taxonomy): Bacteria > Myxococcota > Kuafuiibacteriia > Kuafuiibacteriales > Kuafuiibacteriaceae > JAUHYN01. The sequence goes on along the minus strand of JAVJQW010000012.1, from coordinate 46,634 downwards.
ACGAGGATGAGGCCGTGCTTCGACGCGGCACGTTGCGCGCCCGCCTTCGTCGTGAAGTTCTGCTCGGTGCACGTGAGCCCGGAGAGGAACATTACGACCGGTAGCCGATGATCCCGCGCCGCGTCCGGCACGTAGACCGAGAAGCGCATGGGGGTGTTCGTCGACGTGGACTCGTGCTCGTACACGCCCTGCGTGCCGCCGAAGATGCGGTTGGTGCTGACTGTCTTCATGGTCGATGGGCCCTACTCGAGGACGAAGTCGGCCGCCTTCACCTCGCGGTGCGCAGCGCTGTCCTCGATCTTCACGTTGGTGGTGCCGTCGTCGCTTCGGTGGTCGTGCGCGAGCAGCAGCGGCCCCACCGGACGGTACGACTCCCAAGACACGCCACGCGGCGGGCCCTCCCGGCCTTCGAGCTTCATCTCCCAGCGTACGATGCGGAACGCGTCGGGGTCGACGAAGAGCCAGTACTCGTCACCGGACGTCAGGCCCGTCCCGCCGTCGTAGCGGATGTGCAGGACGGGGTGAGGCTTGCCGTCGTGGTCGCGCGACTCGGCCATTTGGAGGTGGCTACCGCGGTCGAACAGCTTGATGGGGAGCAGGAACCAGTAGGTGTCGTTGATCCAGCGCCCGTAGGCGTCCTCGGCGAGCTTCCGCTCGCGGTCCCCGACGACCTTCTCGCCGTTCACGGTGCCCTTCGCGGTGCGCGAGCCGACGTCCAGCACGGCGTCGTTCACCGAGCCCTCCTTGTCGGTCCACGTGATGCGCGCGCGGTTCGCGACGCGGTCCCACTTGTGCTGGGCGGCGAAGACCTTCTTGCCCTCGCGCTCCACGACGAACGTGAAGTCGAGCTGCTTCACCTTCGGAGACTGGTCGAAGCCCGCGGTCCACGCCACGCGCCGCGCGAGGTCGTACGCGGGGGACTTTGGGATCGAGAACGGCTGCGAGCTCGCGCCTTCGCTGTCCACGGGCGCGGTGCTCGTGGACGACGCGCAGGCGCCGACGAGGGACGCGACGATGAGTACCTTCAGTGGATTCATTTGAAACGAAAGTTGTACCGAGCCATCGGCGAATACTGATCGGGCCACGGGAGGTCGTAACCCTGCTCGTTCGCGGCGTGCCGTGTCCAGTAGGGATCGTACAGATGCGCGCGCGCGAGTACACAGAGATCCGCGCGCCCCGCCGCGAGGATGCTGTTCACGTCGGCGTAACTCGAAATCCCCCCGACCGTCATGACCGGGATGCCCGTTTCCAACCGGATCCGCTCCGCGAAGGGGGTCTGGTAGAGCCGCCCGTAGCTCGGGCGCGCACCGCGCACGGTCTGTCCGGTCGACACGTCGATGATGTCCGCGCCCGCGGCCACCAGCGCCCGCGCCATCTGCACCGCGTCCTCCGCGGTCGTCCCGCCGGGCGTCCAGTCCGTGGCGGAGATGCGCACGGAGATGGGTTTGTCGTCGGGCCACACCACGCGGATCGCGGTGAGGATCTCCAGCGGGTAGCGCAGTCGGTTCTCGAGCGATCCGCCGTACTCGTCTTCGCGCTGGTTGGTCAGCGGGGAGAGGAACGTCGCGAGCAGGTACCCGTGCGCGCCGTGCAACTCGATGAGATCGAAGCCCGCCTCGGCCGCCATCTCGGTGCTGCGCACGAAGTCGGCTTTCACGCGATCCATGTCCGTGCGGTCCATCGCCTTCGGCGTCTGTGAGCCGGGCGCCCAGGGGAGGGCGGACGCGGCGAGGAGCGGCCAGTTGCCGTCGTCGAGGGGCTGGTCGATCCCCTCCCACATCACCTTGGTCGATCCCTTGCGGCCCGCGTGCGCGAGCTGGATGCCGATCTTCGCGGGCGTGCGGTGCACGAAGTCCGTGATGCGCCGCCACGCACCGACGTGCTCTTCACGGTACATCCCCGCGCACCCGGGGGTGATGCGCCCGTCCGCGGCGACGTCCGTCATCTCGGTGATCACCAGCGCCGCGCCGCCCATCGCGCGGCTGCCGAGGTGCACGAGGTGCCAGTCGTCGACCGTGCCGTCCTCGGCCGAGTACATACACATCGGCGACACGACCACGCGGTTGTCGAGCTGAAGATCCCGAAGCCGGTACGGCGTGAACATCGGGGGGCGCGTCTCGACGCCCGCCGACGCCGCGAACCACGCGTCGACCCGATCCACGAACGTGGCGTCGCGCACCCGCAGGTTGTCGTGGGTGACGCGCATGCTGCGGGTGAGGAGGCTGAACGTGAACTGAAGCGGATCGAGATCCATGTACCGCTCGGTGTTCTCGAACCACTCCAGGCTGACCTGCGCGGCGCGCTGCGTGCTCTCCACACCCGCGCGTCGCTCCGACTCGTAGGCGGCGAGGGCGTCGGGCACCGCGGGGTGGCGATCGAGCTGCTCCGCGAGCGCGATGGCGTCCTCCATCGCGAGCTTGGTGCCGGAGCCGATCGAAAAGTGCGCGGTGTGCGCGGCGTCGCCCATGAGCACGACGTTGCCGGCGTACCACTTGTCATTGGAGACGGTCGGGAACGAGCGCCAGATCGAGCGGTTCAGGAGCAGCGGGTGCCCGTCGAGCTGGCGCTCGAACACCTGCGCGACGTACGCCGCCGTGTCCTCCTCGGACATCGCGTCGAGGCCGGCCTTCTTCCAGGTCTCCTCGGTGCACTCGACGATGAACGTCGAACGCTCCTCCTCGTACCGGTACGCGTGCACGCGGAAGAGGCCGTGTTCGTTCTCCTCGAAGTAGAAGGTGAACGCGTCGAAGGGGAACGTGGTGCCGAGCCAGACGAAGCGGTTCGGGCGCCAGTCCACGTGCGGGCCGAACGTCTCGGCGTGGTGATCGCGTATCGCGCTGTTCACGCCGTCGGCGGCGAGCACGAGGTCGTAGTCGCCGAAGGCGTCGAAGTCGGTGACGTCGGTCTCGAAGCGCACGTCGACGCCGAGCTCGATCGCCCGGTCGGCGAGGATGTCGAGGAGCCGCTGCCGCGAGCACCCCGCGAAGCCGTGCCCGGTCGAGGTGAAGACCTCGCCGCCGATGTGCACGTCGATGTCGTCCCAGTGCTCGAAGCTGTCGGTGATCGCGCGGTAGGACTCGGGGTCGGCGGCTTCGAGGTTGCCCATCGTCGCGTCGGAGAAGACGACGCCGAAGCCGAAGGTGTCGTCGCGGCGGTTGCGCTCGAAGACGACGACCTCGTGGGACGGATCACGCCGCTTCATCAGGATCGAGAAGTAAAGGCCCGCGGGACCCCCGCCGATGCTCGCGATCTTCATGGCATTCGCCGGACGAATTAACACAAAACAACGAAAGAGCCTCGACCCGGCTGGTAACCTTCACATCGGTGCGTACGGCGACCTTTGCCCTGTTCTTCGGGGTCATGACGATCCTGACGGTCCTCACCCACATCTATCTGTACCGGCGGCTCTTCGCGGACCCGAACTGGCCGGAGCAGGCCAAGCGCTTCGGGCTGATGTTCGTCGCGCTGATGGCGGTGCTGCTCGTGACCGGCGCCATCGCGCCGCGCTTCGTCCCGCGGACGATCGGTGGGTTCCTCGCGGGGATCGGCTTCGCGTGGATGGGGTCGCTGCTCTACCTCGGGTTGGTGCTCGTCTCTGCGGATCTGCTGAAGCTCCTCAACTTCGGCGTGGAAGCGGCGACCGGCACGGACCTCCTCGCGGGGCGGCGGGAGCTGCTCGCGCGGGGGGCTGCGGTGACCGCCGGTGCGCTCACGAGCGCCGTCGCGGTGCCGGCGGGGCGCAGCGCGCTCGGCGACGTCGACCGGCGCGAGCTCGAGGTGAAGCTGTCGCGCCTGCCGCCGGCGTTGTCGGGGCTCAAGATCGTGCAGCTCTCGGACGTCCACGTCGGACCGCTGATCGGCGAGAAGTTCATGAAGACGATCGTCGACAAGGTGAACGCCGAGAAGCCGGACCTCGTCGTGATCACCGGCGACCTCGTCGACGGATCCGTGCGCGAGCTGTCGCGCCACACGGCGCCGCTCGGTCGCATCGAGTCGCGCTACGGCAAGTTCTTCGTGACCGGGAACCACGAGTACTACTCGGGCGTGGAGCCGTGGCTCGCCGAGCTGCGGCGGATCGGGATCCGGACGCTGCGGAACGAGCGCGTGTCGATCGGCGACGCGGCTTCGTTCGACCTCGCGGGGATCGACGATCAGCGTTCTCACGGCATGGCGCCGGGGCACGGCCCGAACGTCCGCGACATCGTCGCGGGGCGGGATCCGGATCGGGAGCTCGTCCTGCTCGCGCACCAGCCGCGGTCGATCGGCTACGCCGAGGAGGCGGGCGCGGGGCTGCAGCTGTCGGGGCACACCCACGGCGGTCAGCTCTGGCCGGCGTCCGCGTTCGTGCGGTTCACGACGCCGTACGTCGCGGGCCTGTATCATCATGATCCGACCACGCAGATCTACGTGAGCCGCGGGACGGGGTTCTGGGGCCCTCCGATGCGGTTGGGTGCACCCGCGGAGATCACGGTGCTCCACCTCGTGTGATCGGATCGCCGGGGTTTTCAAATCGGGCGCGGGTGGCCGATAGTCTCAGACGACCGATGTCCCATCCTCGACGCTCCAACTCGCTCAGCGACACGACGCAGCCCTCCGAGATCCCCACGGCGCTCATCGAAGAGCCGTTCGACGGGGACGACGACACGCAGGACAAGACCCTCGACATGACGGACGAGGACCGCGGGGACGACTCCAAGGCGTCCAAGAAGCTGGAGAAGTTCCGGCGACCTACGAAGTCGGAGATCCTCGAGGCGGTCGACCAGGTGAAGACGGAGTCCATCGACGTCTTCGAAGTCGCCGAGGCCCGCGCGGCTCAGCGCGATACGGCGGATGTCGACGAAGACGACGACGACTGAGTTTTGGTCCAAACTCCCCGGGTGCGGCGGTTCGTCTGGCTTCTGCTCGTGGGTGCGTGCGCCGACCCGGTCGAGGTCGAGTGTCGGCTGAACAGCGACTGTCCCGCGAACGAGCTCTGCGACGACGGGGCGTGTGTCCCGGAGTGTCGTGAGGATCGCGACTGTCCGACGCCGCAGATCTGTCAGCAGAGCCTGTGCATCGACCCCGGTCCTTCGACGCGCCTTTGCGCGCGGGTGACGGACTGCGGCCCGGCGCAGACCTGCGTGAACGGTCTGTGCGCCGCGGTCTCCGTGCAAGTGCGCGACGGTGGCCCGTCGGCGGCGCCCCGCGACGGCGGCGTGAGCCCCGTCGACGGCGGGACGCCGATGGGGCTGCCGTACGGCGCCGCGTGCGCGCGCGGATCGGAGTGCGCTTCCACGTACTGCGTCGGCGATGCGGCCTCGATGAGCGGGCGCTGCACGATCCCCTGCACGCAAGATCTCGACTGCGTTCGGCCGGACACCTGCGAGGAGGTGCCGGGCGCCGGCTTCTTCTGCGCGTCGGTGAACGCCGGCCTGCCGACCGGGGCGATCTGCCCGAACGGGGCATCCGACTGCGCCGGTGAGATCTGCATCGCGCGCCCGAGCGCCGATCCGTTCTGCTCGGAGCGCTGCTCACCGCTGCCGGCGTGCCCGCCGAACTTCGTCTGCCAACCGCTCCCCGACGGGATGGGCGGCGCCGAGCCGGTGTGCATCCCGGGGACGGGCGGCGGGTTCGGCTCGTCGTGCACACGTGCGGCGGACTGCCAGACCTCGCTGTGTGTCGGCGTCGCGGGCTCCGCGACGGGCGTGTGCACGACGTTCTGCGACCAAATCCCGTGCCCGACCGGGTACACCTGCGCGGCGGTCGACGACGGCGCCGGCGGCGTCGTCCAGATCTGCGCGCCCGCCGGATCGGTGGGCGGTCAGTTCGGCGACGCCTGCGCCGGCGCGTCGGGCTGCGCGAACGGGCTGTGCCTGCACGACGCGCGCACCGGCGGCGCGTTCTGCACGATCCCCTGCGCGAGCGCCGCCGACTGCGCGTCGGTGCCGGGCCTCACGTGTGTGCGCCTGGCCGACGGCAGCGCGGTGTGCGGACCGCCCTGAGCGGCTGAATCAGGACGCGCGGTCGACGATCGCTTCGAGCAACTCGAGGTTGTCGGCGACGTAGGCGGCCTTGATCGCGTAGTCGTCGTCGCGAACGCTCAGCGCTTCGAGGGTGTCTTCGGTCTCGTCTTCGAGCCGCTCGAAGTGCGCGGCGTCGGCCTCGCTCAGCTTCGATGCCTCCGCGCGGTCGTCGATCGCTTCGAGGCGCTTCTCGAGGCTGAACAGCTCGGCCTCGCGGTCGTCGTAGACGACGGCGGTGCGGAGCTCGTTGAGGTCCTCCTGGGTCTCGGCGGCGCGCTCCGTCCTGTCCTCGTGCACGTCCTCCATCAGCTCGGCGGCCTTTTCGAGGTCGCTCTTCGGCGTGCAGGCAAACGAGGCGGAGGCGAGGGCTCCGACACCCGCTAGGCCCAGGAAGCGCGTAATCCATCGTCGCTGCATGTTCTTCATCATGCCGACGGAACGTGCAGAGGATGTGCCAGGGACGTGCCCGTGGTGGGACGCGGCTGCGGCGTGGCGCAGCCGCACGGGTGTGGCCGTACGTGGCGAGCGCGCGGACTACAGGCGCCGGACGGCGTCGGAGATGAGCGCGACGCCGAAGCCGGTGCCGCGTTCGCCGCGGAAGCTCGGGCCGGCGAGGTCGATGTGGACCCAGCCGACCTTCGTGTCCTCGATGTGGTTGTAGACGAACTGCGCGGCGCAGCTGCTCTGCGCGTTGGCGCGGTTCTTCACCGAGTTCTTCATGTCGGCGACCTTGCTCGAGAACTCCTGCTTGTAGAGCTCGGGCGCGAAGATCAGCGGGTGCACGAGGTCGCCGGTCGCGAAGCCCGACTCGACGAAGTGTTTCTCGAGGTCGCCGTCGTTGCTGACCACCGCGGCGTGCGCGGCGCCCGTCGCGATCATCTGCGCGCCGGTGAGCGTCGCTGCGTTGATCACGTGCGTGGCCTTCAGCTCGCGCGCGGCGTAGCTGACGCCGTCGCCCAGCAGCAGCCGGCCCTCGGCGTCCGTGTTGTTGATCTCCACGGTGCGCTTGCTGTGCAGCGTGAGGATGTCGTCCGGCTTGAACGAGCGGCTGTCGACCGAGTTCTCCGCGAGGCACATCAACAGCGACACTTTGTGCGGGCAGCCGGTCTTCACGAGCACGCGGAACGCGCCGAGCACCGCCGCGGCGCCGCCCATGTCGCACTTCATCGTCTCCATCGATCCGCGCGGCTTGATGTGGAGGCCGCCGGTGTCGAACGTGACGCCCTTACCGACGAGCGCGATGTGTTTCTTGCTGTCGCTGTTCTCCGGCTCGTAGGTCGCGATGAGGAGACGCGGCGCTTCGACCGCGGCGCGGCCGACGCCGTGGATGCCGCCGAGGCGGCGCTCGAGGAGCGCGTCGCCGACGATCGTCTCGATGGAGACGTTTGCCCCTTCGAGGAACCCGATGGCGCGCTCGGCGAGCTCACGCGGGTTCATGTCCGTCGGCGGGGAGTCGACGAGCTCCGCGGACTCGCGGGAGCAGCGGAGCACCTCGCGCGCGATCGGCGACGGCGTGATGAAGTCGCCGGAGGTGTCGACCATCGCGAGCTGGGCCCGGACGGCGCGGCGGCCCTTGCTACGGGCGTCGAAGATCGGGAGCGCGCGGCCCACCGCGTTGGCGGCGGCGACGTGGTGCGCTTCGTCGTCGAGGATCACGATGATGGCCGGTTTCTTCGCATCACCGAACGATGCACCGGACACGACTTTCGTAATCGCCTCGGCCCGTGACGGCGCGTTGTAGCGCGAGAGCGTGTCGGGGAGGGCGCCGGCGGCGACCCAACCGGGCGTACCGAACGTCAGGCTCGACATCGAGGCGCCGAGGTCTCCGGGGCTGACGAGCTTGCCGAGATCGCCGAGCGTCTTCTGCGCTTTGGGCGGCAGCAGCTTCGGGAGTCGCTTCTTGTCGAGGGTCTTCTTCGGCGCGACGACGAGCACGAAGTCGGCGCCCTTGAGGGCGCTCTTGAGGTCTTTGGCGAGGGACAGTCGAGTCACGGCGCGGGAGTATCCTCTATTTTTCGGTCGCTGTGGCGAGAAACCTCAGGTCGGTGTAGAGCGCTGGGCGATGCGTAAGATCACCATGATTTGTTTCGTTCTCGGCGCCCTCGCGGGTGGCTGTAAGAGCAGCACGATGGCGGACGTGAAGTCCGGTGCGAAGAAGGAAGCGTGCAACACGTCCTGCGACGAGGCCAAGACCGAGTGCATCAACAAGTGCAGCGAGGAAGCCGACCAGGACGCCTGCAAGGTCGCCTGCGGCGTGGCTCGCGACGAGTGCGCGAAGGAATGCAAGCAGAGCTGACATGACGGCCTGGGCAGCCACGCTGCTCTTGGCCTCGCTCGCCGGAGCGCCTTCGGGGGCTCCGGCGACCGTAGACTACGACCTCAGCGCCCGCCTCGATCCGGTGACCCACACCGTCGAGGGACGGGGCACTCTGCGCTGGACGCACCACGGCCTCGCGTCGGTTCGGTCGCTTCCGTGGCACCTCTACCTCAACGCGTTCAAGAACGACCGCACCACGTTCATGCGGGAGTCCGACCTCGGATCGCTCCGGGGCGATGAGTTCGATCGCGAGAACTGGGGGCACATCGACGTGAAGTCGATGCAGGCCCACCTGCCGGACGGCGGCCGGGCGGACCTGCTCGAGAACGCGCGGTTCATCCAACCGGACGACGGCAACGTCGACGACGAGACGGTGCTCGAGACCCCGCTGCCGTTCGAGGTGTCGCCGGGGGAGACCATCGCGGTCGACTTCGCGTTCGTCTCCCAGCTCCCGAAGGTCTTCGCGCGCTCCGGGTTCTCGGGATCGTTTCACATGGTCGCGCAGTGGTTCCCGAAGATTGGCGTGCTCCAGGAGACCGTCACGGGCACCGTCGGTGAGCCGCGCTGGAACTGCCACCAGTACCACGCGACGAGTGAGTACTTCGCGGACTACGGGCGCTTCTCGGTCACGATCGACGTGCCCGAAGGCTACGTCGTCGGCGCGAGCGGCCGGCGCGTCGACACGAAGCGCGCCGACGGGCGCGTGGTCCACACCCACGTCATCGAAGACGTACACGACTTCGCGTGGACGGCGGACTCGCGGTTCGAGGTGATCGAGCGGAAGTTCGACGCGAGCGCGATCGATCCCGCGGACGTCGATCGCGTCGCGAAGAAGCTCGGCCTCGCGCCGGACGCGCTCGCGCTGAAGGACGTCGACGTTCGCCTCCTGATCCAACCGGAGCATGCGCAGTACGCGGAGCGTTACTTCGCGGCGACGTTCGCCGCGCTGAAGTGGTTCGGCCTGTGGTACGGCGCCTATCCGTACCCGGTGCTCACCGTCGTCGACGGCCCACGCGGCGCGAATGGCGCGATGGGCATGGAGTATCCGACGTTGATCACCGGCGGCGTGCGCTGGCCTTCGCCGGACGGGAGCGGGCGCCCCGAGAACGTGACGATCCACGAGTTCGGGCACCAGTACTGGTACGGGCTCGTCGGCTCGAACGAGTTCGAGGAGGCGTGGCTCGACGAAGGGCTCAACACCTACTCGACGGGCAAGGTCGTCGACGCCGCCTTCGGGCCCTTCGTGCGCGTGCCGAGCATCGGTGGGTTGCCGCTGACGCCGTGGTTTTCGTCCGTGACGACGTCGCCGATGGACGTGGCGCGAATCGGCACGATGCTCGGCGGAGATCGCGACGCGCTCGTGCGGCGGTCGTGGGCGTACGAGTCCGACGGCTCGTACGGGATGAACAACTACCCGCGCTCTGCGTTGACGCTCAGGCAGCTCGAGAACGTGATGGGCGAGGCGAACCTCATCCGCGCGATGCGGCGCTACCAGGAGCGGTATCGATTCCGGCACCCGACGACCGCGGACTTCGTGAAGGTCCTCGAAGAGGTGCACGGCGCGTCGCTCGACGACTTCACGCGACGCGCGTTGTTCACGCCGGACTACGTCGACTACGCGATCACCAAGTTCTCTTCGAAGAAGAAGAAGGTCGCGGCCGGGGTGTTCGACGAGGAGGGCGAACGGCGCACCGTCGACAAGGACGACGTGAAGGACGAGGAGGAGGACGTCTACGTCACGGAGATCTTCGTGCGGCGCGAGACCTCGGTCGACTTCCCCGTGACGATCGAAGTGGCGTTCGAGGACGACACGACGCAGCGCCTCGAGTGGGACGGCGCCTACCGCTGGAAGCGCTTCGAGCTCGAGACCCAGTCGCGCGCGGTGTCGGCGCGGCTTCACCCCGACGGTGAGCAGCAGCTCGATCTCCGCCGGACGAACGACAGCCGCCGCCGCAAGAAGTCACACCTCGCCGCGGGGAGCTGGGGGACGAGCGCGCTCTACGTCGTGCAGACCGTGTTGCAGGTGCTCGGGGGGCTGTTGTGACGCGCTCCGTCGAGCTCGTGCGCCGCGGCTTGGCGTCCGCGCGCGAGAACCTCGCGGCGGTGACGTGGCGCTACGTGGCGTCGTTCGTCGCGGCGCTCCCGGTCGCGCTCGCGTTCGGGGCGCTGGTCGACGGGTACTTCGCGTCGAGCCTGGAGGCGGAGCGTTTCGCGGCGGGGCTCGACGTCCAGCTGTGGGCCGAGCTGCTGTTCGACCGCGCCGACGCGCTCGCGTTGTTCGGCCCGATGTTGCTCGGGGGGCTGGTCTTCTGGGTCGCGATCTCCGCGTTCCTCACGGGGGGTGTCCTGTCGACGGTAAACGCCGACGTGCCGCTGCGGACGAACGAGCTGTTCGCGGCGGGCGGTCGAGGGTTCGGTCGGCTGATGCGGCTGTTCCCGTTGGGCGTGGGATTTTCGCTGCTGGTGGTCGGGGTCGTGGGCGCGCTCGTGATGCTCGGCCAGAAGAAGCTCACGGAGGACTGGGTCTCGGAGCAGGGCGTCGCGCTCACGCGGTGGCTGGGGTTCTTCGTGATCGGCCTGGTGCTGTCCTGGGCGAACGGCGCGTACGACCTGATGAAGGTCGAGGCGGTCACGCGGGGCGAGCACCGCGCGCGTTACGCGTTCGTGCGTGGGGTGGCGGCGGCGGGGCGCGCGCCGCTGCGCGTGCTGGCGGTGTATCTGCCGTTCGTGGTCCTCGCGGTAGTCGTGACGCTTCTGTTCTCGCTGGTCGACGTCCGCATCGCGCGGACGAACGCGGGGCTGGTCGTGGTGGCGTTTGTGCTGCAGCAGATCGCGGCGTTCGTTCGGTCGTTCCTCTCGGTCGCGCTGGCGGGCGCCGAGGTCCGACTCATGGCGCGGCCGTAGCTGCTACGCTATCCGGGCGTGGAGCCTTCGCTGCCGCGGGTCTTCGGACCCTACTACCTGTTGGCGCCGCTCGGTCGCGGTGCGGCGGGGGCGGCGTACCTCGCCAAGCCGATCGATCCGCAGCGGCAACCTCCGCTGTTGGTGGTGAAGTGCCTGCACCAGTCGTTGGCGAGTGACGACGAGTTCGTGCGCCGCTTCATCCACGAGGCGGAGATTGCGGTGCGCGTCGAGGGGCCGCACGTCGCGAAGACCTTCGACGTCGGCGCGGTCGGCGACACGCTGTACATCGCGCTCGACTACGTCCCGGGGTGGACGCTCGGGAAGCTGCTCGCCGGGCACGTCGACGAAAAGCGGCCGCCCTCCGTCGCCGTCGCGTGCGGCGTGGTCGCGCAGGCGGCGGACGGGCTCGCGGCCCTGCACGACGCGGTGGATCGCGACGGCCGCCCGCTGGAGGCGATCCACCGGGACGTGTCGCCGAAGAACCTGATGGTCGGCGACGACGGTGTGGTGCGTGTAATCGACTTCGGGCTCGGGCGGTCGAAGGCGCAGGACTGGAAGACCGCCGCCGGGCGCGTCATGGGGTCGCCGGGGTACATGCCGCCGGAGCAGATCCGCGGCGAGCGCGTCGACCGGCGCGCGGACGTCTACGCGCTGGGGGTCGTGCTGCACGAGCTGCTCGTGGGCGCGCGGTACATCGACGCCGACGGGTCGCTGGAGCGCCTGAAGCAGTCGCTGAAGAAGCCGTTCGTCGCGCCCTCGTCGTTACGGGCGGAGGTGCCGGCGGCGGTGGACGAGGTCGTGCGCTCGGCGATGGCGCCGCGACGTGACGACCGGACGCCGGACGCCTCCGCGTTCGCGGCCGCGCTGCGCGCGGCGACACGCGTGGCAGACGCGCGCGCGATCGCGGCGTGGGTCTCGGGGGAGCTGACGGACCTCGGGGAGCGTCGACGTCGCCGCGTCGCGGAGCTGGCGGCGACGGACGTGCCGGGCGAGGAGGCCGAGTCCGCGAAGACACGGGTGTTCGTGCAGCGGAGTGATCTGTTCGCGGCGGGCTCGGCCGGGGAGGCCGCGATGGGCGGCGCGACGATCACGCGCACGATCGATCCCGCGCCGCGGCGCGTGCGGCGGTGGCCGGCCGTGGTGTTCGCCGTGGCGGTGATCGCGGCGGGCGCCGGGTTCGCGGGGGGCGTGATGTGGACGGAGGAGGCGGCGCCCGTGGCGGGGGCCGGGGGGGCGCCGGGAGCGGATTCGGAGTCGAGATCGGAGGCGGCCTGGGCTTCGGGCTTTGGCTCGGATTCGGACTCGGATTCGGATTCGGGCTCGGGCTCGGGCTCGGACTCGGATTCGGATTCGGGCTCGGGCTCGGGCTCGGGCTCGGGCTCGGACTTGGATTCGGATTCGGGCTCGGGTTCGGACACGGACTCGGATTCGGACTCGGGCTCGGAGTCGGATTCGGCTTCGGGCTCTGACTCGCGCTCTGACTCGCGCTCTGGCTCGGGCTCTGACTCCGGCTCTGACTCGCGCTCGCGCTCTGGCTCTGACTCGGCTTCGGGCTCTGACTCGGCTTCGGGCTCTGACTCGGCTTCGGGCTCTGACTCGGCTTCGGGCTCTGACTCGCGCTCGCGCTTTGGCTCGGGCTCTGACTCGCGCTCTGGCTCGGACTCGCGCTCGGGCTCGGACTCCGCTTCGGCTTCGGCCTCTGCCTCGGATTCAAGCGAGGGCGAGGGCTGGGGCGGGGGCGAGGGCGAGGGTCTGAATGCCGGGTCGCGGTCCGAAACCTCGCGTGCGAACGCCGACCGCAAGAACCGCCGCGCCCGAAAGCGCCGTGCGCGGCGTGCGCCGCCTCCTCCTCCGCCTCCGCCACCGCCGCCCGCGGCCCCGCCACCCGCCGAGCGCGCCCGCCGGCTCCGGCAGCGGCTCGCCGCGATCACCACCGACGACGCCGACACCAAGACACGCGTCGCGCGGCTCCTCGCGCAGGTCTCGATGGTGAAGAACGCGCCGCCTTCGCCCAAGGTCGACGCGCAGCTCGATCGGATCGAACGGGACGTGCGGGCGCTCGAGGGGAAGTGAACGACGCAACCCGCGCGACACCCGGACGTGCGTCGCGCGGCTGCTAGCGCAGGTGTCGATGGTGAAGACCGCGCCGGCCTCGCCGAAGGTCGATGCGCAGCTCGATCGGATCGAACGGGACGTGCGGGCGCTCGAGGGGAAGGGACCCGCGTACCGGGAACGGGAGCGTCGAAACGGGGGTCGGGGAAGGTGAATGGGAATGGGACCGGGACCGGGACCGGCGGCTACCGCGGGCACGCACACGCCACGTCCGCCGTGACGAAACAAACGCACGCCTCGGTCGTCGAACCGGCCGCGACGCCGACCGCGACCGCCGCGCCGACCACCACCGTCGCGCCTACGATCCACGGCCAGGGCGAGTCCAAGAACGACGTCATCGGTGCGAGCGAGAGCGGCAGCTCCGTCGTCGCGCCGGACGTGACCACCGCGTTCCCCGACGCGGCCTCGTAGCCCTCCGCCGACGCCTCGACCGCGTACGTCCCGGGCGGCAGCGTGAACTGGTTCGGCGTGCCGATGTCCGCGCGCTGGCCCGCGATCTTCACCTCGGCCTTCGCCGGGGTGGTCCGCACCAAGAGGCGCCCCGAGCGCGCGTACCCCCGCCGGTCCAGCATCGCGCCGCTCTCCGCTCTCAGACGCGAGAACAACGCTTCGCGATCCCCCTCGACCTGCGCGTAGTGCTCGTCGACGACCTCGCGTTTCTTCGTGTCGATCAGGATCAGCGACAACAGCGGCGGCGTGATCTCCACGTCGATCACCACCACCAACCCCAGGTCCGCCTGGAACGGTTCGAGCTGCGCGCCGATGCATGCGGTGTCCTGCCCGCACGCCAACGCGCGGTTCGCGAGGGCGCCGCCCTCGTGGAAGAAGTAGTCGTCGATGGACATCACCCGCAGGCCCGTCCGCAGCGCGGCGGCGTCGTCGATCGTCGAGAACACCATCGACGCCGTGACGCCGGGGCCGGACAGCACGGGCAGCACCGCCAGCCGCGTGGGCGCGGCGGCGAGCAACAGCAACAGAGCGGGGCTCACGCGGCCAACAGGTCCGCCGCCGTGAGGTCCGGCGCGGCCTTGTCGTTCTCCCAGACGAGCAGACCCATCTGCGCGTAGTACGGCCGCACCCGATCCGAGAGCAGGCCGATGCGACGCAGGTTGGGGACGATGCGCCGGAACATGTTCGTCCGGAAGAACGCCATGAAGTCCGACTCGAGGAGGATCTTGTTCCACGTCGAGCGCCGCATCGCGTGCCCGTAGTACTCCTCGTAGAACTCGTGCGCGAGGAAGCGGTTGCGCATCAGCACCGACGTCTCGAACGCCCAGTCCTCGCGCTCGCGACGCTCCCGCTCCGACAGCTGCGACGTGTAGAAGTCCCGCAGCGCCACCACGCCAAAGTGCACGTGCCGCGCTTCGTCGGTGATGACGTTCTTGAGCAGCTCCTTCAGCAGCGGCTCGTCGGTGTTCGCGCGCAGCGTCGAGAACGCGCCGAGCGCGAGCCCCTCGATCATGATCTGCATGCTGAGGAACTTGATGTCCCAGCGGTCGTCGCTCATCAGCGCGTCGATCAGCACGTAGAGGTTGTCGTTGATCGTGTAGAGCTTCTCGAGTTTGTCGACGAGGTAGCGGTGGAAGACCTCGACGTGGCGCCCCTCGTCGACCACCTGCGTCGAGCCGTAGAGCTTGCCGTCCATGTCGCCGTACGCCTCGGTGAGCTGACACGCCGCGAACAGCGCGCCCTGCTCGCCGTGCAGGAACTGGCTCAGCATCCACGACAACATCGCGTGCTGCTGCTCGCGCTTGTCCTTCTCCGGGAGGCGCCGGTACTGCGGTACGTGCTGCAGCGGGAGCATGTCCTCGCGGATGAGCTGCAGGGGGCCGTACGGATCGACGTCCACCGACCAGTCGAGCCCGGTCTCGGCGTCCCACTGCGACTGCTTCGCCGCGGAGTACAGCTTCGCGAGCTCCGGCTGGTCGCGGTCGTAGTGCCAGTCGAACAGCGCGCGGTACGCGGTCGGCATCTGCACCTTCGACGTCTTCTTGCCGCGCTTCTCGACGAGGCCGCGCCACGCCGGACCGAGCAGCGTCTTCCACACGCGGGGGTTCTTCACCCGGGCCGCGTCGCGCACGACGGACGCGTGGTCCATCAGGTGGTCCATGATCGAATCGACGTTCATCCAGTTCTCCTGAGGAAGAGCGATCGGGCGAGCTCCTTTTGGTGGTCCTCGCCGTTCCAGAGCTTGGCCTGGAGGGGGCCGGCGGACGCCTTCACGAACGTACCGCTGACGATTTGGAGGAGGGCGGCGCGCACCGACAGGCCGGGCGGCACAAAACCTTCGCCGCGCTCCTCGACGAAGCGCTCGACGAGCTCGAGCAACGGCACGCCGCCGTCGAGCAAGAGCGACTGGCCCGGGCCCTTGTCGTCGAGGATCTCGCGCAGGATCAGCCGCGCGACGCCGGGGCGCCGACGCACGAAGTCGAAGAACGCCTCCAGCACACGCTCGACCTGATCCGGGAACGGCTCGTCGAACGAGAGGCTGTGCTCGAGCGCTTGCTCCAGATCCGCGAACACGTGGCGGACGACCGCACAGAACAGCGCGTGTTTGCTCCCGTAGTGGTAGAGCAGCGAGCTGCGCCGGATGCCGGCGGACTTCGCGATGTCCTCCAACCGCGCGCCGTCGTACCCGTGCTCCGCGAACGCGTCCTCCGCGGCCTGGAGCAGACGCTCGCTGGTGGCGACGGCGTGCGCTGCGGTGCGGGGACGTCCCACGCGGCAGTTATCTACTCGCGAGTAGATTAAAGCAACCCCGCCCGGGACGTTTCGTCGCGGTGTTTACAAACCGGCGCGGTGCGGTAGGTTCCCGCCATCATGAGCCTGAAGATCACGGATCACGAGGTCGGGAGCGGCGACGAAGCGATCGCCGGCAAGACGGTGCACGTGCACTACACCGGTACCCTGACGGACGGAAGCAAGTTCGATTCGAGTGTGGATCGTGGCCAGCCGTTCTCCTTCCCGCTCGGCGCCGGGCGCGTCATCCAGGGGTGGGAGAAGGGCATCGCGGGCATGAAGGTCGGCGGGAAGCGCCGCCTGGAGGTCCCGCCGGACATGGGGTACGGCGAGCGCGGCTTTCCGCCTGTGATCCCGCCGAACAGCACGCTCATCTTCGAGGTCGAGCTGCTCGGCGTCGACTGACCCGAGGCCCGCATGACGTCGGACGCGGACCTCGAGCTCGAGTTCTACGAGAAGTTCTTCTTCGGACCTGGGCTCGAGCCGTATCCGGTTCAAGAACAGACCGTCTCCCGCATCTTCGCGGGTGAGCACGTGTTGGTGACCGTCCCCACGGGCACCGGCAAGACGCTCATGGCGAAGGCCGCGCTGATGCGCGCGCTCGGATCCGGGAAGACGGCGATCTACACGACCCCGCTGCGCGCGCTCACGGAGGAGAAGTTCCGCGAGCTGTGTGACGATTTCGGGGAAGAGAACGTCGGCTTCGCGACCGGGGACTACAAGGTCAACCCGGACGCCCCCATACAGATCCTCGTCGCGGAGATCCTCTGGAACCGGATCTTCTCCGACCAGCAGACGCGCCCCGCCGACGTCGTGGTGATGGACGAGGGGCACTACTTCAACGACTTCGAGCGCGGGTACGTCTGGGAGCAGTCGATCATCGGCCTGCACCCCGAGACGCAGCTCGTGATCCTCTCCGCGACGATCGGCGCGCCCGAGGCGTTCTGCCAGTGGGTCTACACGACGCGCGGGCAGAAGATGGAGCTGGTCCGCAGCACCGAGCGCAAGGTGCCGCTGTATCACGAGTACCGCGAGGACTACCTCATCGAGACGGTGAAGCAGCTGTACGCGGACGGCGACTACCCGGCGCTGATCTTCTCGTTCGGGCGCAACCTGTGTTTCGAGCGGGCGCGCTTGCTCAGGAGCTGTCCGCGGTTCGTGTCGAAAGAGGAGCAGGCCGAGATCAACGAACGCGCGGACCGGGTGTTGCTCCCGACGGGGCTCGGGCCGGAGCTGCAGAAGATCCTCCAGCACGGGATCGGCGTGCACCACGCGGGTGTCCTGCCGGCGTACCGGCGGCTCGTCGAAGAGCTCACCGCGGATCGGTTGCTCAAGTTCGTGGTGACCACGGAGACCATCGCCGCCGGCATCAACCTTCCGGCGAAGCGCGTGGTGTTCCCGTCGCTGCGCAAATACATTCGAAAGAAAGCGCGCCTGCTGCTGCCCGCCGAGTACCACCAGATGGCGGGGCGCGCGGGGCGCCCGCAGTTCGACAAGGAAGGCATCGCGATCACGCTCGCCCCGGAGGAGGTCGTGCAGGAGTTCCGCAAGGAGATCCGCGACCTCAAGAAGAAGGGCATCACGCCCGACGAGGCGATGATCAAGAAGAAGTACTACTCCCGCGCGAAGACCGACGCGCGCTCCAAGGACGACGTCACCTGGGACCAGGAAGGTTTCCAGAAGATCGTCGACGGCGAGCCCGCCGCGCTGCGGAGCCGGACGAAGATCTCCGCCGAGCAGATCCTCGCGATCGGGTTGCCGGACCTCGAGCAAGTTCGCTTGCCGGGTGAGCGGCTCATCGCGAAGGAGGCCTACGAAAACGCGGTGCGCGAGTACGAGGCCGCGAAGCGCGCGCGCGCGAAGGCCGAGGAGGAGGGCGCCGAGGAGCTCCCCGAGGTCCCGCCGGAGCCCACGCCGCCCGAGGAGGAGGCGCCGATCGAGCGCGGGGACGTGCGGAAGAGCCTCGACATCAACGCGGTCATCGACCACCTGCTGCTCCCCGATCACAAGAAGTGGGACGCCCACAAACGGCTCGCCCAGATCACGAAGAACCTCCAGGCGCTCGAGGTGCTCGACAGCAAGGGCGAGCAGATCGCCGGAGAGATCATCGGTGAGATTCGCGGCGTCGACGGCGTGTTCGTGTGGTGGGTGCTCGGGGAGATCGAGCTCACTTACGAGCTCGCGCGGGAGATGCTCGAGCTGCTGATCGACCACGACGCCATCCAGCGCATCTTCGACAAGAAGGAGCGCGAGGCGCGACGGCAGGAGATCCTCGCGCGGCTGCGCGAGCAGCGCCGCGACAACCCGCAGCTCACGTTCGAGGACGTCGAGGAAGAGTACGAGCGGGAGCACCCGCGCGAGCTTTCACAGATGGAGCACCTGCACCAGGCGTTCGTCGCGAAGCTCGCGCACCCCGAGCTGCACGGGGGTGTGGTGCAGAAGAAGATTTGGGCCGAGATCGAGGACAACGACATGACGTTCCTCGACTACGTCAACGAACACGAGCTCGGCCGCGAGGAGGGAAGCCTCTTCACGTACCTCGCGCGGGTGATGAAGACGGCGCGCATGCTCTCCGAGGTCACGAAGATGACGGAGTTCGACGAGATCGAATCGCGCATCCGTACGAAGCTCGCGGCGATCGACGAACGCGTGATGGAGGGGCTGTGGTGATCGACCCGGAGCTCTCCCGCGCCGAGACCCTCCCCAGCGAGCACTACACGTCCGAAGCGAAGTACCGGCAGCAGGTCGAGACCGCGCTGCTCGGCGGGTGGCACGTCGTCGCGCGCCGCGCGGACGTCAGAGCGCCCGGCACGGTGTTGCCGGTGACGCTCGGCCCGGGGAGCCTCGACGAGCCCGTCGTGCTCGTGCGCCAGACGGACGGAGCGCTCGCGGCGTTTGCGAACGTGTGCACGCACCGCGGCGCGACGATCGTCGGCGAGCGTTGCGAGGGCGCGTCGAGCCTTCGCTGCCCGTACCACGGGCGGCTCTTCGGCCTCGACGGACGGTTCCGCTCGATGCCCGAGATGGAGGGCGTCGAAGGCTTCCCGAGTGGACGCGATGACTTGACCCGGCTCGGCGTCGCGGAGTGGGGACCCCTGGTGTTCGTGTCGTTTTCGCCGCGCGAGCCGTTCGAGGCGTGGATCGCGCCGGTGGAGCGGCGGGTGGGCGCGATGGGGTGCGCGGCGTGGGCGTTCGACGCGGAGACGACCTACGACGTGCCGTCGCATTGGGCGCTCTACGTCGACAACTTCCTGGAGGGCTTCCACATCCCGTGGGTGCACCCGGCGCTGGCGCGGACGATCGACTACAAGCAGTACACGACCGCGGTGGGCGAGCGCGAGAACGTGCAGATCGCGATCGCGCGCGACGGCGAGCCCGCGTTCGACTTGCCCGACGGGCACGTCGACGCGGACCGCAGCGTCGCCGCGTACTACTTCTTCGTGTTCCCGACGACGATGCTCAACTTCTACCCGTGGGGGTTGTCGGTGAACGTCGTCGAGCCGCGCGGGGTCGAGCGGACCGCCGTGCGCTTCTGGCCGTTCGTTCGCGACGCGTCGCTGCGCGACGTCGGCGCGGGGGGCGCGCTCGACCTGGTCCAGCGCGAGGACGAGGCGATCGTGGGCCGGGTGGCGGAGGGGATCCGCTCGCGGGCGTACCGCCGGGGCCGGTACTCGGTGCTCCAGGAGGCCTGTGTGCATCAGTTTCACCGCACGCTGACGGCGTGGGTCGAAGGTCCACCGCCGACCGAGCCACATCCGTGATCTGGGCCGCGAATCGGCTTAGGCTATGCGCTCGGTGCTGGCACAGGATCAGCTCGGCCAAGCCCTCGTCGAGATCGGTCTGATCACCGAGTCGCAGCTCGTCGAGCTGGAGTCGGGACGGCGCGCGTCGCGGCGGCGGTTGGTCGAACAGATCGTCGCTACGAACGTCGCGACCGAGGACCGCATCGTCACCGAGCTGTCGAAGCGGGTGAACATGGACGTCGTGGATCCGGTGCGCACGCCGATCCACCCGCAGGTGCTCGGGCTGATCGACCCGAAGACCGCCTACGCGTGTCGCATGATCCCGCTCGCCCGTCGTAAGGACGGTGAGCAGGAGGTGTTGTTCGTCGTCGTCGCAGACCCGTTCGACGGGCGACCGCTCGACGCGATTCGTCCGTTGGTCTCCGAGGAGATCGACATCCGCTTCGTGCTCGCGGGGGACAGCGAGATCCTCGCGGCTCTGCAGAACAACTACGGTCCGAACCGCCCCGACACGGTTTCGGCGCCGCCCCCGCGTGAGTCGCTGGACCACGGCGTGCGCTTCGGCGGGAGCGCCGCGGAGCCGCTGTCGGCGTCGATTCTGCCCGGGGACCTGCTCGGGGCCGAGGCGACCGAGCTCGCGGAGGCGCACCCGCCACGGGCGGGGTCGACCCCGAAGATGCGCGCGGTGCCCGTCGCCGCGCAGCGCGGGGATCCGGACAAGACGCTGGAGTCCGAGCAGACAGAGGCGTCGTCGCTCCCGCCGCAGCACGTCGATGCGCTCCACGACGCACCCCCCATACCCGTGTCGACGCGAGGCCCGACCACGCCGCCCCAGGTGATCGATCGCGGGCCCACGGCGGCGGTGCCTCCGCCGGAGCGCGCGGTGAAAAGACGCGCCGCCTCGCCGACGGAGCCGGTCCGCGCGGCGCGGTCCGCCCCGAAGGCGGATTCGGTCGGGGACTACGCGCTCGAGGAGCGCATCTCGGTGCACGGGGTGGCGGAGACCTGGCGCGCGCGGAGGCAGTCCGGGCCTTCGGCGGGGGACTCGGTGCACGTGCGGCGGATGCTGCCGTCGCTGTCGAAGAACGAACGATCGCGCCAGCGCTTCTTCGGCGCGGCGCAGAGCCTGGTCGACGTGGAGGACACAAACGTCGTTCGGGTGATCGCGGCGCAGTCGGAGGACGGCGAAGACTTCGTCGTCACGGAGCCCGCGGAGGGGACGGACCTCGAACGGCTTCTGCGCTCGGCCGCCGACAAGTCGGTCGACGTCCCGTTGGCCATCGCGCTGAAGATCGCGCAGGGGATCGCACGCGGGCTGCGTGCAGCGCACGCGCAGGGCATCCATCATCTCGAGTTGTCGCCGCGCGCCGTCGTCGTCACGCGCGACGGAACGGTGAAGGTGACGGACTTCGGCGTGGCGTCGGGGCGGCTCGAGGATCGCGGTCGCTACGTCGCGCCCGAGCAAGCGACGGGCGACGGGGACGCGCGGACGGACGTGTACCGACTCGGGCTGATCCTCTACGAGCTACTCGCCGGTGTCCCGCTGGTGCCCGCCGACGTGAAGGATCCCGCGCGCGCGCAAGAGGCCGTGCGGCAGTTCCGGACGTCGCTCGCGGAGGCGCGGTACGACGTCTCGCCGGCGCAGGAGAAGCTCATCGCGGGCGCGCTGCGCCCCGACCCGGAGAAACGTCACGCCTCGGTGGAGGTCTTCCTCGCAGCGATCGACGAGGAGCTGGCGCGCTCGCGGACGGCCGCGAGCGCGGCCTCGATCGTGCGGTTCGTGGATCGGGTGGAGAACGCCCAGACGCCGGAGCCGCAGCGGCTGCAGGACAACGCGGCGGAGGTGCTGTCGTCCGCGGCGGCGGCGATGAAGCGCGTCGAGGAGCGGGCGCGGCCGGCGCTCGTGCGCGGGGCCGAGGCGCTCGTCGATACCTTCGACACGTTCATGGCGTCGCCGACGCCGATCAAGATCGCGGTGGGGGTCGGCGCGTTCCTCACGCTCGTGGTGGCGTCGGCGATCGTCGCGGTGACGATGTCCTCCAAGGATCCGGAGAAGACGAAGCCGATCACGATCGAGGATCGTCCGCGCAAGCTCCCGACGAAGACGGCCGCGCGCGATCGCTCGCCGCCGAAGGTGCCCGAAGCGGCGGGGGCCGTGGAGCTCATGCCCGACGTGGTGGACGAACCGGCTCCCGAGGGCTTCGCGTACGCCAAGGTGCACGGGCTGGAGCTGCGTGCGACGGCGTCCGACGACGGCGAGGTGCTGTTCTGGTTGGAGGTCGGGCAACTCGTCCGCGAGATGGGGGAGGTCGAGGGCAAGCAGCTCGTGTTGATCCCGCCGCGCGGGCCGGCCGGGTTCGTCGACGCGGACGCGCTCACGCAGACCCTCCCGTTGGAGGCGCTCGCAAGGCAGGTTGCGTTCGACGATTGCAGCGTCACGCGGAAGCGCACGCTCGACGACTGTCTGTACGACGCCAAGCAGCAGCAGACGGCGTGCGAGGACCGATGCACCGATCCGTCGTCGCGCTGCGCGCCCATGTGCGAGCTGGCGTTCGAGCGGTGCCTGGAGGCGTGTCGGTCCTCGGCCGAGACGAGCCCACCCCCGCGGCGACGCCGCCGACGTCGCTGACCCCCTGAGCGCCGACTCAGTACACACTTCAGAATGCACTTTTTTCCCGGTGGGGAGTCTCGGAGTGGGAGGAACCCACCCCGGGGATGTCACCGAGATCACGTGGCTTTTCGCGGAGTCTCTTCGCGCGGCCGGGCTCGACCTGTCTCAGGGTACAGGGGTCGCACCGACCTGAGCCGTCACAAAGGCTTGCACCTACGTCACGACACGAACATAAGAGTTTGCGCGGCTGATCTGCGACTCATCGAAGTCGAAAGGTTACAGTCGCTCATTCGGGGGGATTAGAAATCGTGAATCTCGTGACTGTATGGAAGTGGATCGCAGCGGCAATGCTGTTGGGTCTCGCGGCGTGCGCCGACGGGCCTTCGACACCCCAAACGAACCCAGGCTCGCTCCAGGAGACCGCCATCCCGGCGGATTTCACCTTCCAGACCAACCGCGCGATCCGGGTCGCGGTCTCCGCATCTTCTGCGATGGTGCAGCAGGGCGCCGCGCTGGAGATCGTGCGTGCGGACGGGCGCCGCCTCTACCGCGGTCCCATCCAGGCCGACCGAGCGGTGGTCCTCGATGCGGTCATCCCGACCAAGGACAACACCGTGAGCGCGCGGCTCCTCGCGCGTGACGAAGTGCGCACGGCGCAGATCGATGTCAGCTCCGGCAACGGCGTCACGAGGTTCGAGTAATGAACGCGAAGAAGATCGCTGCCCTCCCGTTCCTCGCGTCCTTTGCCTTCGCCGCCCCCGCGCTGGCGTTCGACGCCGACGCGGACGGAACCAAGGACGCCGCCGACGCCTACCCGTGTGAAGCCAACGCCGTCGGCGCCGGCTTCTACCCGGCGCAGGGCGACCACGGCCTGATGATGTTCGAGGACCTCTGGCCGACCAACGGCGACCTCGACTTCAACGACGCGGTCATCGCGTACAACTACATCTACAAGTTCGACGCCGCCGGCGACGTGATCCAGATCCGCGCGACGTTCAACATCCAGGCGCTCGGTGCCGAGCTTCGCAGCGGCCTCGGCCTGTCCCTCCCGATCCCGCGTAGCGCGGTCGGCGGCGTGCGTCTCACGCGCTGGGACAAACACAAGAACGAAGAGGGCTCGGTGAACCTCGTCCCGACGAACGACACCAACCTCACGTTCGTCATCAGCGACAACATGCGCGAGTTCTTCGACTACTACGGTGGCGGCATCAACACGTCGCCGAGCGAGCCGCGCCTGCACGGCGAGACGATCGAGATCTGGATCGACATGTGGCAGCCGACGCCCTTCCCGACGTCGCAGGCGCCATACGACCTCTTCATCTTCCGCACGGACGACCCCACGCACGAGATCCACCGCCCCGAGTACAGCGGAACCGCGAACATGAACACCGCGCTGTTCAACACCGGCGACGACGGATCGAACGCGACGCGCAGCTACACGAACATCGCGGGCCTCCCGTTCGCGCTCGTCTTCCCCACGCTCGTTCCTTACCCGTCCGAGGGCGTCACGATCGACACGCTCTACCCGAACATCACCGCGTGGGCGGCGTCCGGCGGGACGACGAACCAGGACTTCTACACGAACGGCGTCAACGTCTCCGCGGCGTACTCCGACGTGAACGGCCTCGGCGCGCCGACGCCAGAGTTCATCGGCCCGGCCGACCTCCCGGCGCAGACCGGCTGCATTCGTGACTGGGGCCTCGCGGTCGAGTGGGGCAGCGTCGCGAGCCGCTACTCCTACGGCGCGGTCGTCGACACCTCCGGCAACACGACCATCACCGGCTACACGCAGGGCGCGTTCATGAACCAGACGAACGCGGGCGGCCTCGACGCCTTCGTCGCGCAGTACGACATCACCAGCGGCAACCTCCTCTGGGTGCAGCAGCTCGGCAGCAGCGGCGACGACGCCGGGCGCGACATCGCGCGCGACAACAGCGGCAACATCTACGTCGTCGGTGACACCGAGGGCACCTTCCAGGGCCTCACGCCGGCCGGCGGCCGTGACGTGTGGATCATGAAGCTCTCGCCCGCGGGTGCGATCCTGTGGACGCAGCTCTTCGGCGGCGGTGGCGACGACAGCGGCAACGGCATCACGGTCGACGGCAGCGGCAACGTCTACATCGCCGGCGGCAGCACCTCGAGCTCACTCCCGGGTTCGGCCTCGCCCGCGAACACGCCGGCGTCCTTCGTCGCGAAGTTCGACACCAACGGCACGCGTCTGTGGACCAACTACTACATCCCGGACACCGGGCACGGCTCGAACATGTCCTACGCGATGGACGTCGAGATCAGCCGCAACGGCGGTGACGTCTTCGTCGCGGGCACCGAGCGTCGCTACAACCTCGACGCCAACGCCGCGTTCAACCAGTACCTCGCGCGCCACGACGCCGACACCGGTGCCACCGTGTGGACGCAGCACGTCGGCGGGCACGGCTTCCGCCTCAGCCCGATCGACTACCAGTACGGCTACGCATTCGGCGTCGCGGTCGACGACCTGGACGGCTCGGCGTACATCGTCGGTGACTGGTACGGCGGCACCGCGAACGGCATGTGGAACGGCTGGTCGCGCGGCGCGGGCGATGTCTCTCCGGACGCGACCATCACGAAGTTCTCGCCCACCGGCGAGCAGCTCTGGGAGTACCCGATCGCTTCGTCCGACGCGCAGGAAGACTTCGCGTGGGGCGTCGTCGCGGACGGTGCGGGTGGCGCGGTCTACGTGACCGGTCGAACGCTCGGCACGCTCCCGATGCAGACCAATCAGGGCGTCACGGACTACTTCGTGCGCGCGTACAGCTTCGACGGCACGGAGCGCTGGACGCGTCAGGACGGCAGCTTCGCGTTCGACTCCGGCCACATCGCGGCGGTCCAGAACACGTCGGAGACCGGCGGTGACGTCTTCATCATCGGCAACACCACCTCGCTCGAGGGTTGGGGCTGGTCGCAGTGGGACATCACGCTGACCACGCTCGACACGGTCGACGGATCGGTGACGAACCAGGTCGGCGCGAACCGTCTGCACTGGCAGATCGGTCCGGCGGGCGCCTGCTCGACGACCTGCGGCCAGGGCACGACGCCGCGGACCATCACCTGCATCCTCCCGGACGGCTCGACGGCGCCCGACACGGCGTGCGCATCGCTCCCGCACCCGGGCACGACGTTCCCCTGCTGGGACTTCTCGTACTGCACGCAGGGCTGGCAGACGGACGCGTGGAACGCCTGCACCACGACGTGCGGCACCGGCACCCAGACCCGCAACGTGTACTGCGAGCGCGACGACGGCCTCGTGCTGCCCGACTACGACTGCGCGGGTGAGCCGCAGCCGGCGACTTCGCAGGCGTGCACCAACGTGTCGAGCTGCACCTACAGCTGGTCGACGGGCGCCTGGAGCGCGTGCAGCGCGACGGGCTGCCAGACCGGTTCGCAGATGCGCGCCGTGAGCTGCGTGCGGAGCGACGGCACCGTGGTCGCCGACGCGAACTGTGGCGGGACCCCGCCGGCGTCGACGCAGTCGTGCTCGGGCACGTGCTCGCCGACGAACTGCGCCGAACTCCGCGCGGCCGGCAACACCGCGAACGGCAACTACACGATCGACCCCGACGGCGCGGGCGGGCAGCCGTCGCAGACCGTCTTCTGCGACATGAGCTACGGCGGCGGTGGCTGGACGAACATCGACTTCTCGGCGCGCCGGATTCGGTTGTCGGGCGGCAACTTCATCCAGTGCCAGACGCTGACGGCGAACGATGTGGAGATCTACTGCCACCGGCCGAACTGGCAGGGCAACAGCGGCTGGTACCTCTACCACCACCTGTGCAACGGCACGGACCGCTCCGCGGACTGGCTGGTGGACCACGTGGGCCGGGAGATCGGGCACCGCCTGTCGCCGACGCTCGGGTTCTCGAGCGTCGTGCAGAACTACGACGGCAACACGAGCAGCGTGAACAACGAGTACTGCTACATCAACGGGTCGCGTCGCGTTTGGAACCAGTGCGGCGGCTACGTGCCGGGTCAGAACGGCAACTGCGCCGTCGGCTTCTTCCGCCTGCGTCGCTGACGCAGCAGCATCCCCACCCCGAAGGCGAGCCACGGCGCTGCGGATGATCCGCGGGCCGTGCTCGTGCATCCGCACGCGTTGGAGATGCGGCCCGCGGGGCGTGACGCGTCGTCGATGTCGCTCGCGCCGCCGTCGCGAACTACCCCCGCATCGACGAAGCCCGCGTCCTCGACGCCCGCGTCCACGACGCCGCCGTCCCGCGGCCCGCCGTCTCTTCCTCCACCGTCGCGCGGACCCGCGTCGCGGGGGGCGACGCCGCCGTCGCGCGGCGGTGGGCAGGGGTTCGCAGCGCGCCAGGTGTCGTACTGGGTACGGAGGAGGGCGATCGGATCGTTGGGGCTGGTGTCGTCGACGCGGAGCCGAAGCCAGCTGCCCGCAGGCTCGCCGGGACGATCGACCTGGAGGAACGCGCCGTCGGAGGGGATGCCGTCCGGGGTGCAGCGGCTGTCACCCTCGCCGTTGTCCGCGCCGGCTTCGAGCGCGCGCATGAGGCGGTCGGCGAGGTCGCAGCCGTCGGCTTCGAAGGCGTCGCTCGCCTGATCGATCACGGCGCGGCCGGTGAGGATGTTGCCCTGCGTCGCGTAGTCGTAGGTGCCGATGTTTCCGGTGCGGTGGCTCGCGTGGTCGCCGCACTGTCCGCCCGTGAAGGATGCGGCGTTCGGCGTGACGGTCACGATGCCGTACTGGCGCTGCGCGGCGATGCCGTCGAATCCGTTCGAGGTGATCTCGTCGAGGATCATCTGCGGCTCGACACCTTCGCCGAGCCGCTGCACCGCGCGCACGCGCCCCTGGTTGTTGAGGCGCGCCTGCGCGTGCACGACGCCGACGCCAGGGACCGAGCCGTAGATGTTGTAGACGGAGAAGTTGCCGACGCAGGACGTGCCCGCGCCGCCGACCTGGCCGGTCGCGGTGTCGGCGCCGACGATGGAGTAGGTCGCCGCGGCGGGCGTGGCCAACAGCATCGCGCCACCGAAGGCGGCGGCGGCGACGCGGTTCACCATTCGATCTCGAGGGACGTCGCCAGGAACTTCATCAGCGGCGTGCCGGCTTTGCAGCGCTCGGTGAAACGATCGAGGAAGTCCGCCTTGCACGCGTCGCGCTCCGAGAAGTTGGATACCGCGATGAAGTCCTTGCGTTTGATCTCTTCGATCATCGGGTGCTCGGCGTCGAAGCCCTTCGGCGGTCGCTTGAGCGCGCTACCGGACAGCTCGAAGTGCTCCGCGAACTTCTTGTTCTTCAGGACACGTTGGTAGGCCTTGGGGTCGTCGGCGATGCGGCGGCGGATCGCGAGGAGCGGATCTTTGTCGGGGTGCCAGATGCCGCAGCCCATGAAGACCTCGTTCGGCTCGAGGTGGAGGTAGAAGCCGGGGGCGTGGACGTCCTTGCCTCGCGCGTGGCGGAAGTGCGCCGACCCGTGTGTCTTGTACGGCGTCTTGTCCTTCGCGAAGCGGGTGTCGCGGTAGATGCGGAACATCGAGCCGCCGGTCTTCTTCGGTATCGCGAGGTAGTGCGGGCTGATCTTCTTCAGCTTGGGGGCGAAGTCGCCGATGAACGCGAGCATCGGCTCGACGACCTCGGCCTCGTAGCGGGCCTTGTTGTCGTTGAACCAGGTACGGTTGTTCTCGACCGACAGCTCGCGGAAGAAGTCGAAGAACTTTCGGTTGAAATGCGCCATGGTCGCTCTTGTATCCGTGGTCTGAACGGATGTACAGTGTCGGCGCGATGGCCGAATCGAGTGTGGCGTTCGAGCGCCGTCAGGCGGCGCCTTGGTCGAGAGAGTACGGGCTTCCTTCCGTGCTCGCAAGGTGGGCGAGCTCGCCGGCGTTCGTGAAGAACGTCGCGCTCGACGTGGAGCAGCCGGCGACCCCCGCGGCGTACGCCGAGATTCCGAAGGCGCTGTCGCCGGCCGTCCGCTACGCGCTGAAGGCCCGCCAGATCGAGAAGGTCTACACGCACCAGGCGCGGGCGTTCGAGCTCGCGGCGTCGGGGCAGGACGTCGTGGTGGCGACGCCGACCGCGTCCGGCAAGAGCCTCTGTTACAACCTGCCGGTCCTCGACGCCCTCGCGCGCAAGAGCGACGCGCGGGCGCTGTACCTGTTCCCGACGAAGGCGTTGTCGCGCGACCAAGAGAGCTCGCTCGCCGCCTTTCTGCGGGACGCCGGGCTCTCGCATGGCGCGATCACCTTCGACGGCGACACCCCGGGTGATGCACGGCGCGCGGCGCGGGACCGCAGCGGCGTGTTGATCACCAACCCGGACATGCTGCACGCGGGCATCCTGCCGCACCACGCGGGGTGGGCGCGGTTCTTCGCGAACCTGACGCACGTGGTGATCGACGAGCTGCACACCTACCGTGGCGTGTTCGGCTCGCACCTCGCGAACGTCATGCGGCGGCTGCTGAGGATCGCCGCGTTCCACGGCGCGCGGCCGCAGGTGTTGTTCTCGTCGGCGACGATCGGCAACCCGGCGGAGCACGCGAAGCGGTTGGTGGGGCGCGACGTCGCGCTGGTCGACGAGAGCGGCGCGCCGACGGGGAAGCGGCGCGTGATGATCTACAACCCGGCGCTCCTCGACCCGACGCTCGGGATCCGCGAGA
This sequence comes from Deltaproteobacteria bacterium, assembly GCA_040218735.1. GTDB lineage: Bacteria > Myxococcota > Kuafuiibacteriia > Kuafuiibacteriales > Kuafuiibacteriaceae > JAUHYN01. The sequence goes on along the minus strand of JAVJQW010000012.1, from coordinate 17,559 downwards.
GCTACCTCAAGTGCGCCGTGCGCATCGCGGCGGATCTGATTCGTGCGGGGGTGTCGACGATGGTGTTCGGGCAGAGCCGGAACAACGTCGAGGTGATGCTGAAGTACCTGCGCGATCGCCTCGCGCCGGACCGCATATCGCGGGACGCGATCGTCGCGTATCGCGGCGGGTACCTCCCGAAGGAGCGACGCCGCATCGAGGCCGCGTTGCGGGACGGGAGCATTCGCGGCGTCGTCGCGACGAACGCGCTGGAGCTCGGCATCGACATCGGCGCGCTGGACGCCGTGGTGTGCGCGGGCTTCCCGGGCACGATGGCGGCGACGTGGCAGCGGTTCGGGCGCGGCGGGCGGCGGAGCGCGGAGAGCCTCGCGGTGCTCGTGACGTCGAGCGCGCCGCTGGACCAGTTCATCGCGCGGGCGCCGGAGCACCTGGTGTCGGCGGCGATCGAGGAGGCGCGGGTCGATCCGGACAATGTGGAGATCCTCGTGCAGCACCTCAAGTGTGCGGCGTTCGAGCTGCCGTTCGAGGCGGGGGAGGGCTTCGGCGACGTCGAGCCGTCCTCGGTGGCGGACGCGCTGACGTTCCTCGAGGAGCACAAGGTCGTGCACCCGGTGCCGGGGCGCGGGGGGCGGACGGTCTATCACTGGGCGACGGATGCGTACCCCGCGAACGAGGTCTCACTGCGGAGCCCGAGCTGGAACAACTTCGTGATCATCGACGCCGAGTCGCAGCACACGATCGCGGAGATGGACTTCCGGTCGACGCACACCATGCTGCACGAGCAGGCGATCTATCAGCACGACGGGCGGCAGCATCAGGTCGAGTACCTCGACTACGCCAACCACAAGGCCTACGTGCGGCGCGTCGAGCCGGACTACTACACCACGGCGCTGACGCGGACGCGGGTGTCGGTGCTCGACGAGTACGAGAGCGCGCCGCTGCCCGAGGGCGGGGTGATCGCGGGGCTCGGGGAAGTCGACGTCGTCGAGAAGGTCGTGGGCTTCAAGAAGATCAAGTTCCACACGCACGAGAACGTGGGTTACGGCGACGTGAACCTCCCGGAGATCGAGAAGGCGACGACCGCCTTCTGGATCACGATACCGGAGGTGATCCTGAACGCGATCGAGGCGCCGCGCGCGGTGGTCAACGAGGGGCTCGTCGGACTGCTCGCGGTGATGCACTCGGTCGGCGCGGTCGGGTTGATGATGGATCCGCGTGACGTCTCGCGCGCGCTGGTGGACGAGCCGGGCGTCGGCGTGGACGACGCCGGGAAGGTCGACCGCCGCTTCGAGCCGACGCTCTATCTGTACGACACCGTGCCGGGGGGCGTCGGGCTCGCGGCGCGCCTGTTCGAAGTTCGCGTCGGGCTGCTCGGGCGCGCCGCGCGGCTGCTCGATGCGTGCGCCTGCGCGCACGGCTGCCCGTCGTGCACGGGGCCGATGATCGGTGAGGTGCACGAGCCGCACTTCACGAAGAAACACGTCGCACGACGGGTGCTGACGTTGATGGGGTTCTGAAGACGATGGTGGGATTCGCGGAGCGCCTGCGGCGCCTCCCCGACGCGGGGCCGGGGAGCCGAAAGACAGCGGCGCCGGTCGCGCTGACGATGCCGGAGGATCGGGCCGGCCAGATCGACGCGCTGAAGCGCCTGATCGCCGCGGTGCAGAAGAAGCCGCCGGGGCCGCCGGTGGTCACGCAGGAGCGGTTGGAGGGACGGCTCGGCGTCGACGACGGCCGGCAGCTCGTCGGTGAGCGCCTCGACGACGGGTTCGGCACGTACTTTCGACAGGTGCACGTCCTCGAGCCGCACCACTGCCACGGGACGATACCGGTGCGCAGCGCGCTCGAAGCGTGCCCGCAGATGATCGCGAAGCTCGCGCTCGACGCGAAGCTCGCGTCGATCGACCTGTCGGGCGCGCTGTTCCTCGACACGGAGACGACGGGGCTCTCGATGGGCGCGGGGACGGTGCCGTTCCTGATCGGGGTGGCGTGGTTCGAGGACGAGTCGCTGGTGATCGAGCAGCTGCTCCTCGAGAACCTCGGCGAGGAGTCGCCGATGCTGCGGCGGCTGCACGCTCTCGTGGAGCGCAGCACGTGCATCGTGACGTACAACGGGAAGTCGTACGACTGGCCGCTGATCTGTAGCCGCTTCGTGATGAACCGCGTTTCGCCGCCGCCGGACCGGCCGCACGTGGACCTGCTCCACATGGCGCGGCGGGTGTTCCGTCCGCGTCTCGGGGCGGCGCGGCTCGTCATGATGGAGGAGATGGTGTTGGGCATGCGCCGAGAGCGAGACATCGACGGCGCCGAGATCCCGGGCGTGTACTGGTCGTTCCTGCGCCACAAGAACTCGGCCGTGCTGTCGCTGGTCATGGAACACAACGCCAACGACCTCGTCGCGCTCGCTGCGTTGCTCGCAGTGCTCTCCGAGCGGATCGAGAACGTGCACCACGGCGACGACCCGATCGACCACCTCGCGATCGCGAAGGTTGCGGTGCGCGCGAAGGACTTCGAACGCGCGCTGTCGTTCGCGGCGGCGGCGGCCGAGGGGGGCGGGACGGAGGAGGTCACCTCGGACGCGGAGCTGCTGCGCGGCGATCTACTGAAGCGATTCGCGGAGTACGAAGGCGCGTGCGCGGCCTACGACGCGGCCGTGGAGGCCGCGGGGCGGGACCGCCTGCGAGCGGCGCGCGCGCACCTCGCGCTGGCGAAGCTCTGGGAGCACCGCTTCAAGCGCTTCGACCGCGCGCTGTACCACGCGCAGCACACCGCGCCGCTCGAGTCGGCGGACGAGCAGACGCGTCGGCGCGCGCGACTCGACAAACGCATCGCGCGCGCGGCAATCGCTCCGAAGAAGTCGCGGCGTCGCGCGCGGGCGGCTTAGGGCCGATACGCAGGATCAGTCGCCGCCGCAGACGCCTTCGGTGCCGCCGATGCCGATCATCGTGCAGGTCGCGTTGGCCGCCGGGCTGCCGAGTGTCGTCAGGGACGCCGCACACGTCGTGCCGCCGAGGGCGCAGCCGGCGAGGCACACGCCGCCCCCTGCGCCGTTGCCGGCGCAGAACGCGGGCTCGGGGCAGCGCAGGAAGTCGAGGCCGATCGCGCCGCAGTTGTCGCCAGGTGAGGTGAGCGCGCCGGCGGAGCTGAGCGCGCCAGGCGTCAGCGCGGGGGGCATGCGATCGAGGCACCAGCTCGCGGGGATCTGTGCGCTGCCGAAGACGACGCCGAACTCCTGTCGCCCGAGCCCGTAGGCGCCCACGCCCTGGCACGTGTCCGGGAAGGCGGAGGCGTTGCTGTGGATGCAGATGCCGTCGCCCGTGGCGAAGTCGAGCACGGCGCACACCACCGGGTTGTTCGCGTCGACCGTGACACACGGGCTGTCCGGTTGGGTGCCGCCTTGGTTGCACTCCTCGACACAAAGCGCGCCCGGGATGGCGATGACGTTGAGATCGAGCGTGACCAGGTCGGCGGGGGCGGCGGCGTCGCAGAGCGACGCGAAGCCGGCGACGTCCGGCGACTCGGTGAGGTTGCTGAGCGAGCCGAACCCGAGCTGGGCCACGTTGCAGAAGCCGACGTTCGTCGCGCCGGCGGTGCTGGTTCCGACGGTGCTGGTGCCGACGCGCGAGCCGAGCGGGAAGTCGACCGGGTTGCAGTACGGCACCGTGGGATCACACTGCGGGAGGCCCGCACCGCAGAACTGGACACAGGCGCCTTCGTCGGGGTCGAAGGTGCTGACCGCGCCGAACAGACACCGAGCGTCGCCGGGGCAGCCGACCATCTCCGAACCCGTCACGTTCGTCGCGCCCGACAACCGGGGCGTCGTGTTGCGCGACCCACCGCAGAACTCGTCGATGCCGGCGATGCGGTCGACGCACACCGTGCCGACGGGCGGGCCGTTCGTTACGAGGACGTCGAGGTTCGCGCAGAACCGAGGACCGTTCGGGCCGACGCCGCAGTCGGCGTCGACGACACAGGGGCTGACGCAGGACTGCACCGGGCCGGTGAGGCCGCCCGGCACCGTGGACAACGCGTCCCAGGGGATGCAGAGGTCGCCCGTCGCACAGTTGTCCTGCGCGTACGCCGTCGCGCCCGGGACGAACGACGAGGTGCACGGGCAACCCTCTTGGCCGGGCGGGCACGCGACCGGCGGCGAGCAGTCGGCGGGGCAGACGATGAAGTTCTCGCCGAGGTTCGGCGTGCCGTTCGTCCCGTCTTCGCAGATGCCGTTGCCACAGAAACCGGGCGCGCCGGCGTCGGGGGGCGGCACGCCACCGTCGCGCGGCGTCGACGAACCACTGTCGCGGAGGCTACCGCCGTCTCTCGGGCCGCCGTCGCGCGTCGCGCCACCATCGCGTTGGCCGCCGTCGCGGAAGCTGCCGCCGTCGCGGGTGTCACCGGCGTCGCGGTTGTTGCCGCCGTCGCGCACGACGCTCCCCGCGTCGCGCTCGACCTCGCCACTGTCGCGGGGGAGCTGTAGCGGGTCGTCGTCGCCGCGGTCGTTGCCGCTACAGGCCAGGGCGAAGGTCGCGGTGAACGCGAGGGCGAGGCAGGACCGGGCGCAGAGGTACATCAGGCGTATTCTGCTTCAGGAGGAGGGAGAACGCGAGGGGTGCGAGGGCGCGCACGCTCCCGCGAAGGGATCAGTCGCCGCCGCAGAGGCCGACGACGGTGCTGGTGCCGGTCACGATGCCGGTCACGCGGACGTCAGTCGCCGCCGCAGAGGCCGACGACGGTGCTGGTGCCGGTCATGATGCAGGTCGCGCCGGTGTTGGCGACGCCGATCGTCATGAGGTCGGCCGCGCAGGTCCCCGCGCCGTCCGCGAGCTCGCACCCCACGATGCAGAGGCCGCCGCCCTGGCCGTCGCCGACGCACAGGCTGGGCTCCGGGCAGCGGAAGCCGTCGAGCGGCGTGGCTTGGCAGTTGCCGCCCTGCAGCGAGAGCTGACCCACGGAGCTGAGGGCGCTCGGGGCCACCGTCGGACCGAGGCGCGGCACACACCAGCTCGCCGGGATCTGGCTCTGGCCGAACACGACGCCGAAGCCCTGGCGGCCGAGGTTGAACGCGCCCGCGCCCGGGCACATGTCCGGGAAGCCGGGGGCGTTGGTGTGGATGCAGACGCCGTCGCCGGTCATCGCGTCGAGCACGACGCACTCGACGGGGTTCGTCGCGTCGGTCGAGACGCACGGATCGTCCATGCCGGTGCCGCCCACGTTGCACTCCTCGATGCAGATGCCCGCCGGGATATTGATCGGGCGCAGGTTGAGGCACGCGAGATCCGCCGCGCCGCCCTGATCGCAGAAGGCCGTGAAGCCCGCGCCGTTCGGGTCGTCCGTGAAGTCACAGAACGCGCCGAAGCCGAGCTGGGCCACGTTGCAGACGCCGGCCATCTCGCCGTCGCCGAGGTTGATGAGGCCCGGGTTGCAGTAGGGCGCTTCCATCGGGCACATCGGCCGACCCGCACCGCACAGCTGCGTGCAGACGCCTTCGTCCGGGTTGAGGCCGACGTTGAACAGGCACGTCGCGTCGTTCGCGCAGCCGACCATCTCCATCCCGGTGATCACGTTGACGTCGGTGACCACCGAGGTGGTGTTGCGCGAGCCTCCGCAGATCTGATCGAGGTCCGCTTCGCGATCCACACAGACCGAACCGATGTCGGGGGCGCCGGCGATGCCGGTGATGTCCATGTTCACGCAGCGACGCCCCGTACCGTTCGCGTTGTTGCCGCACTCGGAGTCGTTGGTGCAGGGCTGCACACAGCTCTGCAGCGGGCCCGTCAGCATCATGTTCCCGGAGAGCGTGTCCCACGGGATGCAGAGGTGTGCGGTGTCGGCGCAGTCGTCCTGCGCGTAGGCCATGTCGCCGGCCGTGAAGCTCGAGCTACACGCGCAGCCCTCCGTGCCGCGGGGGCACGGCCCGCCGGCGCAGTCCGCCGCGCAGCTCACGGCGTTCTCTCCCGGCTCGCAGATCCCGTTGCCGCACACCGCCGCCGAACCCCCGTCGCGCGGCGTCATGCCGCCGTCCCGCGGTGTCGCGCCGCCGTCGCGAGGGCCGCCGTCGCGCCCCGTGACGTCGCCGCCGTCGCGCTCCACCATTCCGCCGTCGCGCGGGGGTTTGATGACGGTCCCGTCGTCGTCGTCGCCGCCACTGCAGGCGATCGGGAGCGCCGCCGCGAGGGCGAGCACAAACGTGAGGGTGGAGCGCTGAGTCATCATGGGTCCTTTCGAGCGTGGGCGCAGGACGTGCGCGGCGGTGCCTCGACGATCATACTTAGCGCGAAGTGGCGCGCGAGGGGAGGCGTTGTCCGGGGATCGGGAGGTTTCAGCGGCGGCGCAGGCGGAGCGCCACGGCGAGCACGAGCCAAAGCGCGGCGGCGTAGGCCGGCGATTCGCGGTCGATCGCGGCGCTGGTCATCGTCATCGGCCGCGACTCGATGCCGGCGCCGGGCCCGAACGTCTCCGCGTTGGCCGGCGTCTCGGCGCACAGGACGAAGTCCCCGTCGAGCTGGGCCGTCATGCCGGGGAGGCAATCACACGTGGCGCGCCCGTGTTTGACGACGCACGCGCCCTCGCCGCAGTCCGCGAGGCCGCACGGATCGACGGCGGGCGGATCCTCGAGCTCGAGCGCAAACGCCTGCGTGCGCGGCGCGCAGACGACACGGTCTTCGCCGTCGGGGCTCGTGATGCGCTCGGCGACGTCGCCCGGCGCGCAGATGCAGCCGACCTGGCCGTCGACCACGGTGCACTCGCCGCCCTCGCCGCAGAAGTTGAACGCGCAGGGGGAGGGGAGGCGCTCCTCGACGAGCTCGTTGCACATGTAGAGCGACGGCTCTTCGATCAGGTCGAGTCGGCCGTTCATTCGGTAGGTCGGGTCGGGGTGGCGCGTGAACTCGGGGTCGTCGTCCATGTGCTCCGGGCTGATGCGCGTGAAGAACCTCGACAGGTACGTGTGGCGGATCTCGTGGCCGTCGATCATCGTGCCCTTCGCGATCGGGTTGAGGCCGATGTACTCGGAGACGAACAGGTGCCCAGCGCTGCTCGCAGCGGCGCGCGCGATCCATTCGAAATAACTCACGCGGTGGGCGTCGTCGAAGAGGATCTCGTCCGTCGACGGAGCGATGCCGACGAAGTTGCGCGGCATGTACGTCGACTCGCCGAGCACCGTGACCAACAGTCCGAAGTACGGCCGCGCCGCGACCCCCGTCAGCGCGAGCGGGATGGTCGGCGTGTCGCCGGGGTACGTCAGCGCGAGCGGCGCCGTCTGACGCGCGGACGCGTCGTTGCGCAGGCGAATCAACACGAACTTCATGCCGACGCTGCGGTAACGGTCCATCGCGGGCGCCATGTTGTCGCTCACCGCGAAGCCGCGCGTGCGCAGCGCGTCGATCAGGATGTCACTCGTCGCGGCGCCGATCGTCTCGACCTCGTAGCTCGTGGTCATTGTCGTACCGTAGCTCCGCACGGGCGGGTGCTCGGTCTCTTCGCCGGCGAGGCGCGTCGGATCCCCGGGCAGCGTCGATGCGCCACCGCACGCGCAGCCGGACTCGGTCTCCATCGACGCGGTGACGTCCGGCGCGAGGCACGGTTCGGAGGCGGGCATCCGCACCGAGAGCCCGCTCGCGTGTTCGAGCGCGGCCATCAGCTCGTACGACGACTCCTCGACCGTCGGCACATCCGAGACCGGAAGTACCCACGCGATCTCGTCGGGCGTCCCGACGAACCCCATCGAGACGTGCGCGGTGATCTGCCCTTCGTCGACCTCGAACACGACCCGCGCGAGCTCGAGGTCGACCGGCTCGGTGTCCGCACCGCGGTCTGGTGTGAAGACGCCGCCGAACCCGAAGGCGGGCCCGGCGAAGACGATCCCAATCCCGATCACGAACGCTTGGGCTGGCCGCGTGTCCCGAATCACAGTGGCAAGTCTCGCCCGAAAAACAGGTCTTGAAGCTAGGGTCGAGGTAGGTACGTGGGCACCAACACTTGGAAACGAGGCACCGGTTCGTTCAGATTCGAGACGGTGCGAACGCCGCTGCTCATCGCCGTGCTCGTCGGGGTCCCTGCGACCGCGCTCGCGCACCAGACGCCGGCGGTCCTCGGCGCCGCCGGGCCGGCGGTGGATCCCCTGGCTCTCGTCCGCCTCTCCCACGGGCTCGCGCGGCGCGGCGACGACGGGCGTTATCGCTACGTGTGCCCCGCCGCCTGGGGCGGGCCCGAGCGGCCGCCGACCGCGGGGGGCTACGTCTTTGGCGTGGGCGGTGTCTACCGATTCGCGGACGACGGGCGGCTCGACCGGACGGATCCGCTGACTTCGGTGCTCGTCGCGGGGGCGTCCGAAGCGGGCGTGTTCGCGGCGGTCCGCGGTGAGCCCTCGTCGGTCTATCGCGTCGACGGATCGGCCGCCGAGATCCACACGCAAGCGGGCTTGCTCGACGGCCTCGCGGCCGACGCCGCCGGTGTTTTGGTGGCAGGGGGGGAGGTCGGTGGGGGTCTCATCCTCGTGACGATTCCGAACCAGGGATCCACCACCACGGACCGCTACGCGGCCGGTCTGGACGGTGCTTTCGTGACGCCGCGGCGCGTAGGGACTTCGATTTGGATCCGCGCGCGAGGACCGGCCGAGACCCGAATCGGGCGCATCGAAGGTGACGCCGTCGAATGGATCGTGACTTCGACGTCGAGCCTGTTCGGACCCGACGCGGCGCTCGACGAGGTGCGAATCGTCCACGACGGTCGGCTCGTCGCCCTCGAGCAGGACGTCGAGTCGGTCATCGACGACACGCGTCGCTACACGTGCCTCGATCGAGGCTTCGTCTGTACGCTGCGCGCGCTGTACCGTGTCGATGACCGCGGCGCCCCGGTGTTCGAGCTGGACACCGTGTTGCCGCCGGACCTGACCGGAGTCGAGGACGAAGTCGGATGTCGCGCGCAATGGATCGATCTGAAGACCGAAGCGAACCTCGACGGGCAAATCGAGCTGCCCGAACCCGAGCCCGAACCGATGACGGGATGCACCTGCACGGACGCGGCGCACGAAGCGCGTTGGCCGTGGGGGCTCCTCGTCGGTCTGCTCGCCCTCGCTCGAAAGGAACGTTCATGAGCTGGAAGATTCTCCCCCTCGGTCTGATCGTGTTGACGGTCGTCGCGTGTAACGACGCTCCGAAGGACGTCGACACCCCACCCACCGCGTCGCAGACGTACCAGGGCGGCCTGCGGGCCGTCGTCGAGTCGCAGTGTGTGTCGTGCCACCAGGCCGGTGGGATCGGGCCGTTCGCGCTCGACACCTACGACGCGCTCGTCGCCGCCGCGCCCGCCGTCGTCGGTTCCGTGGAGGCGGGGCGGATGCCGCCATGGATGCCGGACCCGGACTGTCGCCACTTCGTGGGTGAGCGCCTCCTCACCGCGGATCAGATCGGCATGTTCCGCACCTGGATGGAGGCCGGGATGCCGGAGGGCGACGAGGCGGACTACGAGCCGATCGAGACCGAGCAGCAGGGCCTGTCGCCGTTGGAGCTCCTCGGCGCGCCGACGGCCGAGCTCGCGGCGGCGGCGCCGTACACGCCGAACATGGAGCGCCCCGATGACTACCGTTGTTTCCCGCTCGCCTACGACTTCCCCGAGGAGACGTTCCTGCGCGCGTCGAACATCGTCCCGGATCAGACGGCGTTGGTTCACCACGTGATCGTCTACTTGGTGGAGCCGCACGTCGCCGCGCACGTCGAAGCGCTCGACGCGCGCGAGCCCGGCGAGGGTTACACGTGTTTCGGTGGTGTGGGCGCGGGCAATCCGACGCCGATCGTGGGGTGGGTGCCGGGGAACGTGCCGTCGGTGTCTTCGCTCGAAGCGATGATCCGCATCCCGGCCGGCGCGAAGCTCGTGATGCAGATGCACTACAACACACTCGCGGGCGCGGTGACGCCGGACCAGACGATGGCGCAGCTGTGGTTCGAGACGCAGCGGCCCGAGTACATCCTCGACCCGACGTTCCTCCCGCACCTCGGCATCGACATCGAGGCGGGGGACGCCGACTCGGTCCAGACGCGTCGCTTCACGAACCACTCCGACGAGCCGTGGACGGTCGTCGCGACGTCGCCGCACATGCACTTGCTCGGCAAGAGCCAGCGCGTCGTGAAGGAGACGCTCGACGGCAGCGAAGAGTGTGTGCTCGACGTGCCGCGTTGGGACTTCAACTGGCAGCAGGGCTACGTCTTCCAGCCGGGTGACGAGCTGGTGGTGCAGCCGGGCGAGACGATCCGCGTGGAGTGCACGTACGACAACTCGGCGGGCAACCAGCCGATCGTGAACGGAGAGCAGCTCGAGCCGCGCACGGTGCGTTGGGGCGAAGGGACGCTCGACGAGATGTGCCTCAACACGATGACCTTCGTGCAGCCGTACGCGCCGTACGTTCCGCAGGCCGGCGGCGAGATCTGCGAAGGGTTCCAGGACTGCTACGACGCGTGTAAGTCGCCGCGCTTCCCGATGACGGGTTGCATGCTCCAGTGCGGGGCGACGAACGGGTGCGCGTCGTGTCTGCTCACCGGCATCATCCCGTGCACGTCGACGGAGTGCGGGCCGCTCGCGCAGCAGATGTTGGATTGTTTCGACGGGTGCGCGCGCACCGAGGATCCGAACTGCATCGCGTCGACGTGCACGAACCAAATCCTGTCGTTCGACGGGTGCGTCCGGCCGAAGCTCGAGGCGGGGGAGTGCAGCATGGAGGTCGACGCCTGCGGCGTGACGCTCTGAATGAATTCCGAACCCGTCGGCGGGTGCGAAGTGCTACCTTGACGAGGTCATGGTCGCGCCCGCGAAGCTCGATGCCACGTACGAAGACGTCGTCGCGGCGCCCGCGAACATGGTCGCGGAGCTGCTGGACGGGGAGCTGTTCCTGCAGCCGAGGCCGGCGGTGCCGCACGCCAGCGCAGCGTCCGCGCTCGGGATGATCGTCGGGCCGCCGTTCCATCTGGGGCGCGGTGGGCCCGGAGGTTGGACCATCCTCGATGAACCGGAGCTGCACTTCGGTCGCGACGTCCTGGTCCCGGACCTCGCGGGCTGGCGCCGCGCCGACCACGTCGAGCTCGACCTGGACGTCGCCTTCTTCACGGCGGCGCCGACGTGGCTCTGCGAGGTGCTGTCGCCGTCGACCCGCAAGTTCGACCGCCTCCGAAAGCTCCCGCGGTATCACGCGGCGGGGGTCGAGCACGTGTGGCTCGTCGATCCCTTAGAGCACGCCGTCGAGGTCTACCGCCGCGCGGAGCAGGGGTGGCTCCTCGCCGGCGCCCACGCGGACGACGAGACCGTCGAGATAGCGCCCTTCGAGGGCCTCGAGATCCACCTGTCCGACCTCTGGGTCACCGAGCGCTCAGACGGCGGGGTTATCGCGGCCGACGAGCAGATACAGTAGCGCGCCGCCGGCGACGGTGAGCGTCGCGGCGAGGAGGCACACCGACGGATAGGGGTGCTCGGCGGCGGCCCACACCGCGCCCCCGAGGGCTGCGCCGATACCGCTACCGCCGTGGTTGAAGGTGTTGCGGATCGCCGCGAGGGCGCCGCGTCGCTCGGCGCGGACGATCTCCAGCGCGAGGGTCTGGAACGGCGCGCTGCGCATCGAGCCGGCGAGCATCGCGAGCACGAAGCAGAGCAGGGCGGGCGCCACGATCGGCCAGCCCACGTCGCCGAGCTGGGTGAAGGCGCTGCCGTCGACGTGCCCCGCGATCCAGTCGCTCGCGCGCGGGGTGGTCGGGAGGACGAGCTGCATCGTCGCCATGAGCGCGCTGCCCGCGAGGATCAGCGTGACGCGGCCGAAGCGGTTCGACAGGCGCCCCGCCATCGGACCGCCTATCAGCACGGCGGGCCCGCCGACGGCGTAGACCAGGCCGCGGTCCGACGTGTCGAGGCCGAAGGCGTTCGCGAACCACGGGCTCGTGTACACGGAGAACATCGTCATGCTCGCGCCGATCGCGGCGGACATGAGGAGCACGCCGAGGACCTTCCTGTCCTTGAGCAGCTCGAAGTACGCGCGGAGCGCGCCGCCGATCGACAGCTCCTTGGAGCGGATCTCCAGGCGTGGCTTCGGCAGGAGCACCAACCCGAGCGCGACGAGCGCGGCCCACCCGGTGAACACGAAGAACATGTCGTGCCAGCCGAAGGTCCCCGCGAGGAAGGCGCCGAGCGGCACGCCGAGGATCAGCGCGAGGAAGAAGCCGCTCATCACGTAGCCCATGACCACCGCGCGCTCCTCGTCGGGGAAGTGGTCGGCGACGAAGCTGGTCGTCGACGTCACGAGGAGCCCGGCCCCGGCGCCCGCGACGAAACGCGACACGAGCATCGTCGTGAAACCTTCGGCGAAGCCACACGCCGCGGTCCCTCCCGCGAGCACGGCGATGCCGGCGATCAGGATCGGTTTGCGCCCCACGCGGTCGGAGATCGGGCCGAAGATCAGCGCGAAGGCGGCCGTGGCGATCGAGTACGAGGTGACCCAGAGCCCGCCGACGTCGACTCCGACGCCCAGGTCGTTCGCGACCTGCGGGAGGATGGGCGTCATGATCAGCATGTCCGCCCCGGACGTGAACATCACGAGGCACAAGAGCAGGATGACCAGGGCGTTCACGCCGTCGATGTCCTTCGCACGTGTGACGACGAAGCGCTATCAACAGGCGCCGCGCGCACGTTAAGCTCGCGCGCGTGACGTTCGACGCGCTCGAAGCGCTCTACCGAGAGGTCGACGCGGCCTCGGCCTCGGTCGCCGCCCATCACGCCGCGCGCCTTCAGTGCCAGCGGGGTTGCCACGACTGCTGCGTCGACGGGCTCACGGTGTTCGCGCTCGAAGCCGAGCACCTCGTCGCGCGGCACCCGGCGGTCTTCGCCTCCGAGCCCGGCCCGGCCGGCGGCTGCGCGCTCCTCGACACCGAGGGGGCCTGCCGGGTCTACGCGGATCGGCCCTACGTGTGCCGTACGCAGGGCCTCCCGCTGCGCTGGGAGGACGACGGCGCGGAGTACCGCGATATCTGTCCGCTCAACGAGCCGGGGCCCGAGCTGGTGGAGCTGCCGACGGCGCAGTGTTTCACGCTCGGCCCGTTCGAGGGGCGGCTCGCGGAGCTGCAACGCCAGCACGGTGACGGTCGCATGGACCGCGTGCCGCTGAGGGACCTGTTTCGGGGTTCGAAGCCTTGGCCGTAACGGTCTCTCGCTTCGCGAGGGACCCGCCGCTTCGCGCCGGGCCGAGACCTTGGCACAGTCTTCGGACCCGCCGCTTCGCGCCGGGCCGAAGCCTTGATAAAAGGCGCAATCGCGAACATGCGCCGGTCGCGCCGGCATCGTTTGCGCCTGTAGACCGCGATGTGGGCAATCGATCTCGGCACCACGAACACGGGCGTGGCGCGTTGGAGCGAAGAGGAGGGACGGCCCCGGCTGGTCGAGCTCCCGGATATCTGTCGTCGCCCCGGCTCGGACGATCACCTCGAGGCGCCGCTGCTCGTGCCGTCGGTGACGCAGGTCTACGAGTCGCTCGGCTTCTGGGCGCGGCTCGGGCGGTGGAAGCCGATCGCGAAGTCGATGTTCCTCGGCAAGCAGGCGCAGATCGGTCGCCCGGCGATGGAGATGAACGCGGGTCAGGTGCGGCCGAGCTACGCGACCTCGTTCAAGCCGTTCCTGGGCCGGGCGCCGCTTCGGAGCGTCGCGCGCGTCGGTAAGCGCCCGGTCTCTGCGCGCGACGTCGCGCGGCTGTTCGTGCGCGAGCTCCTCGTCGAGGTGAAGGAGACCACCGGCGAGCGCATCCGCGACGTCGTGGTGACGACGCCCGTCGACTCCTACGAGTCGTACCGCGCCGAGCTCTCCGCGATCTTCAAGGCGTATGGCGTGCGCCGGATTCGATTCCTCGACGAGCCGGTCGCGGCGGCGATCGGCTACGGCCTCGGCCTCAAGCAGAACCGCCTCGCCGTCGTCGTGGACTTCGGCGGTGGCACCCTCGACGTCGCGCTGGTGTCGCTCACCGCGAAGGGCGTGCAGGAGGGCTCGTGTGAGGTGCTCGGTAAGGAGGGGCGCCCGATCGGCGGAAACCTCGTCGACCGGTGGCTCCTCTCCGACTTCTGCGAACAGCTCGGCTACCCGTTCCCGGATCTCACCGACGGCGAGCCGAAGGCGTTCTGGGGTCGCATGATGTTGCAGGAGACCTGCCGCGTGAAGGAGGCGGTCTTCTTCAAGTCGGCGGAGACGTTCCTCCCCACGCCGCCCGACGAGCTGCATCGATTCGAGGAGCGCATCCGCGGGGAGTCGTCGACGCTCAACGTCACGCGTGAGGACGTCATTCGGGTGCTGGAGCAGCAGGGCCTGTACGAGGCGCTCGGCGAGTGCATCGACGGCGTGCTCCAGCAGGCCGAGAAACACGGCATCTCCGAGAAGGACATCGAGGACGTCCTGATGGTCGGCGGCTCGACGCTGCTGCCGGGTGTCTATCCGGTGTTCGAGCAGCGCTTCGGGCGCGACGTCGTGCGGGCGTGGCAGCCGTTCGAGGCGGTCGCGTACGGTGCGGCGGCGTTCGCAGCGGACCAGTCCAACCAGTCTGACTTCATCGTGCACGACTACGCGTTCGTGACGCACGATCTCAACACACACGAAAAGCAGTACTCGGTGATCGTGCCGCACGGGACGCGGTTCCCGACGTCCTCCGACTTCTGGAAGCGCCAGCTCGTCCCGACGTGCTCACTCGGTGAGCCGGAGACGATGTTCAAGCTCGTCATCTGCGAGGTCGGTCGCGACTACGTCGGCGACCGTAAGTTCGCATGGGATGCAGAGGGGCGGCTGCACAAGCTCGGCGGAGGGCGCGGCGAGGAGAACAGCGAGCCGCTCGTCGTCCCGCTGAACGAATCGAACCCGACGCTCGGTTATCTCAAGCCGCCGCATCCGCCGAGTGACAAGCGGCCGCGGCTGGAGATCGCCTTCGGCGTGAACACGGAGCGTTGGCTTTGTGCGACGGTCTACGACCTTCGCACGAAGAAATACATGATGCGCGAAGAGCCGGTCGTTCGTCTGTTGTGAATGGCAACTCTCGCAACTCACCCGTTCGCTGAGATCGCACTTACGAGAAGCTGCAAGAGAACTTGCCGGATCGTGACTTGCTGTTGTCGCGCGCCATGACAACAGACCAGCGATTGCATCGCATCTTTGTTTCCATCTGCTCCGCGACGTTGATGTTGGGGGCCACAGCCTGTCAGCGGGAGGGCTTCGACGGTCGTGTCGAAGACGCCGTGGACTTCGCCGAGACACACGGGGCGGCGCTTCGTGCGCTCGATCCCGCAACCCATGACCTGGACGACATCGAGAAGGGACGCATCGAAGCGCCCGCGCCGACCGAGCTCGATGCGCCGCTGCTCGCGCTCGTGGAGCGCGCAGCGTCGTTCTCCGAGGCGATCGCGTTGGTGCGCGTCGCGGGGCAGATCCCCGGCGACGTTCCGCCGGTGCCGAACCGTCTGAGCAACAACGCTTCGGATCCGGACTTCGAGTTCGCCGGGCGTAACGTGGTCGCGCCGTACGCCGTGCAGAAGGCGCTCCGTGCACTTCGCGACCAGCGCGACGCCGCGTTCGAGGCGCTGGACGCCGAAGCCCGCGAGGCCGAGGGCGACCACCTCGAAGCGGAGTCCATCGCGCGCCGCGCGCGCATCGCCGCGCGCCTCGGGTGGCGATTCGATTCGCGGCCGGATCTCTACGTCGTCGACGCGGGTGACGGGACCATCTGGCGACGCAAGGTTCCGGACGGCTACGTGCGAAGCGACGTCCGGGAAGGTCCGAGCCACCAGGGGCCGGTGCTCGAGGAGGAGGGGCGCGACGTCCCGGTCGAGCTGCGCGCGAAGATCATCGGCGGCAGCGACGATCGTGATCTCCGCAGCCGGCAGAACGGCTACTCGATGACGAGCGCGGTGTGGCAGCCGAAGGGCACGATCGTCGACGACGGCCGCACGACGCAGGAGGTCCCGGTCGAGGTCGACTGCTCCGGCACGAAGATCTCCGCGCGCCTCGTGTCGACGGCCGGCCACTGCATGTTCAAGAACGGCAGCTGGAACGACAACACGAAGTGGATCCCGGGCGCCGACGGCATCGACGCCGAGGTGAACGGTCGCGACCCGTCGCCGAGCGGATACAAGAACCGCTGGACGCGCGTGGTGCGCGGCAACTGGTTCGACGACGAGAGCGCCGCGCACGACTTCGGCGTCTTCGTGCTCTACGACAACAGCTCGAGCTGCACGCTGTATTGGCACGGCTGGCGCGAGTACAGCTCGCTGTGGGGCAAGTCGCTCTACCTGTACGGCTTCCCGGGCGAGGGTCAGCAGTGCTCCGATTCGCCGCTCGCGGGCGGAACGTGCCACGGCTCGATCTACGGCGACGGTGGCTCCATCTCGTGGCAGGACTCCAACCGCATCTACTACACGATGGACAGCTCGGGCGGCATGAGCGGCTCCGGCGTGTACGAGATCGACGGCGGGAGCCGCTACGTCGTCGCGGTGCACCGCGGCGGCAACTCGACCTGGAACAACGCGGTGCGCATCAACGGTGCGAACACGGATCTGATCCAGGACGCCACGTCGGACTATCCGGCGAACGCGTGTAACTGACGTTCGGGCCGCCCAGGTCCCTCGCGCTGCGGGGGACCTGGGCACAGCCCTCGGACCGTCTGCGTTTGCGATACGGCCCACGTCTCGAACCAATGCCGTCAACTTCGTGAATCTGGCCCGCCTGGAAAGGCCGTAGGCGGGGCATGACGCGCCCGACGCACTCTGGAACCATCGCCCGACACTGGAGTGCCCCGCCGGCCCGCGCGGCCCGCGCGGCCCGCGCGGCCCGCGCTCCATGTAGGGCGGCGGTCGGCTCCGCTCGAGGGTCCGCGGCACGCTCAATGCCTCCCATGTAGCGCTCGCGCCGCGGTCATCCCCCAGATGGATCTTCGCGGCCTCGCACGCGCGTCGCCCACGCCGCTTTCGACGCGTTCACGAGACCACCGGATTGAGCGTCGGATGATTGCGCCGGCGGCGGTCGAAGGGCTGCGATGGACCCTGTGAGGTTCGCCGGCTGGTGAGGCGGGATTGCCGGTCGCGCAAGCTGAGTTGCGGAGGAGGTTTCTTTTTCTCTTTTGGGGGTTGACGGGATCAAAGGCCCTGTCCGGGCCATCTCCTTGACGAACGCAGTCCGTTTCGAAGTTTTTGGACTTGGACTCGTCTTCGGACGCTGACGGTTCATGGCGTGCGTCCTCGCACGTCTCAGGCCCTCGTCCTGGAGCCGCGCCAAATCGCGCTTCGAGGGCTCGATGATACCTTCGATGCATGAGCCCGAACGCTTGCAACCTGTCTTGCATGACCCAGAACGATCTCCTGAGCGGACTTCGTGAAGCGCTTCGCGCGGAGCTGAGTAGCGGTGTGCAGGCGCTCCGGTTCCTGGCGGAGATCGAGCGGCGCAAGCTCTACGTCGAGCGCGGCTTCAGCTCGCTGTTTCGGTTCTGCGTCGAGGGGCTCGGGCTGACCGAGGACCAGGCGTGCCGGCGCGTCGCCGTGGTGCGCGCGGCGCGGCGGGTGCCCG
>JAVJQW010000067.1:0-288558 GCA_040218735.1 Deltaproteobacteria bacterium | reverse complement strand
TCATTGGTAGATCCTTATTCCTTTGCCGCCGTTCGGCGGAAGAGTGAATCAAGACCCCCTTTCAAACCGTGCGTGCGGATTTCCCGCACACGGCTTACCGGTGGTCTCTTGAGTTGCTGCATTACGCGTTCCCCCAGAACGGCGTTTCCGGGTACTTCACCGTTCCCCGCAGTCGGATCAGTCCGAGGTTGTGGAAGAAATCTCGCGTCCAACGCGTCACTTCGCCCGCACGGAGGTGGCGGCCTTTCCTCTCGATGAGGAGGTCGCGCAGCCGTTGCCAGACGAAGGTGTCGAGTTGGTTGAAGCGCTTCGCGGCATTGCCTGTTCGGAAGTAGTTGGCCCAACCCCGGAGCACCGGGTTCAAGCGGCGGATGACGTCGCGGAGATCCGCGTGGCATCGACCGCGGTGGGTCAGTTCCCGCACACGTTCGCGGATGCGTTTCATCGAGCGATGAGACGGCCATCGATGCAGGAAGTAGACGCGCTGGCGCTTCTGCTCCCAAATCTTCCCGCTCATGCGTTTGCGCAGGTGGCAGCCGAGGAAGTCGAAGCCCTCTTCACCGTCGTAGAGCTTCACTCGCCTCGTTTTCTCAGGATGGAGCCGTAGCCCCAGACGAGACAGGATCACCCGGATCCGCGCCTCTGCCTCCTCGCAGGCCTTCTTGCTCCGACAAATGATCACGAAGTCGTCCGCGTATCGCACAAGTTCGCCGAGCGGCGCGCTGTGGCGGTTCCAGAGCACGTCCAAGACGTGCAGGTAGATGTTCGACAGTAAAGGAGAGATCACTCCCCCTTGCGGAGACCCGACGACGGTTCGGGACATCACACCGTCTTCCATCACCCCGGCTTCGAGCCATTGCCGAATCAGCTTGAGCACGCCGCGGTCCGAGATGCGTCGAGCCACCAGCTGCATCAGCTTCTCGTGGTCGATGCTCCCGAAGTAATCCTCGATGTCGGCGTCGAACACGAAGTGGCCACCTTTCGCGCCTTGCTTGCGCAAGGTCTCCAGGGCCATCGTCGCGCTCCGCTTCGGACGGAAGCCGTACGAGCACGGAAGAAAGTCCGCCTCGAAGATCGGCTCCAGCACCAGCTTCGCCGCCGTTTGGACGACTCGGTCTCGAACCGTCGGGATGCCCAACGGCCTCTTCTTTCCATCAGCCTTCGGAATGTACCGGCGCAAGACCGCTTGCGGTCGGTACCGACGTGCCCGCAGATCAGCACCGAGCTCTTTGAGGAAGAGCTCCACACCATACTGCTCGACATCCGCGATCGTCTGCGCATCGAGCCCAGCCGAGCCGCGGTTGCCTTTCGTCCGCCTCCACGCTTCCCGCAGGACGTCACGCCTGTAGATGCGATCATACAACGCGTGGAAACGGCGGTTGGGGGATCGCTTGGCTGCAACCCACAGTCGCCTTTGCAGTTGTCGCACTTTGTCCGGCGCCTCGCGGCGCCGGGGGGAGTTGGAACCGGACCTGCCGGTCATGCCCTCGCGCTTACCTGCTCCGTCGACGTGACCACCGCAGGGACCCTTCCCTCCGGTCGAGTTATGCCTCACGACCTTCGTCGAAGACGCTAACGCGTCTTCGTTCGGTACTATGCTCCCCTCGGACTCCCGCTCGTCAGTGGCCGATTTCGCCCTCGGCTTATACGACGCACCTTGCCCTGACACAGGCCGACGAGACGGGCCTCTCGTGTTCCACACCTCTCCTTGCACACGTGCTGCGCCCCATACCCCGCCGGGACCTCGCGAGCGCTCCGGCTCTGGCGCACGAGGTGTTGCCTTCGCCGTGACATGAGCGGCTCGGCTCCCGGATTGTCTATCTGTCGAGGCTGCAGGCTTCACTTCATGTTGCGGCCCGCGTGCTTGCTCCCTGCTCGCGGCAGGCTTTCGACGCCCCGCTCGGGCCGAGCGCTCTCGCTTCTCGACCTGGGGCCTGCTACCCGGCGCTCCGGCGCTTACCGGGACGGAACTCTCATCCGTTGGAGAGGCGTAGCCAGCGCACCGATCCGTCGACGCTTGCGCGTCTCCGGATCCGTCCGCGTCACGACGCACCATGTATCGAAGGTATCATCGAGCCCTCGAAACGCGATTCGGCAGGACTCGAGGATGACGGTCTGAGACGTGCGAGGACGCACGCCATGGACCGTCAGCGTCGGGCGATGCGTCCAAGCTCGAAAACTTCGAAACGGACTGCGTTCGTCGAGGAGATGGCCCGGACAGGGCCTTTGATTCCGTCAACCCCCAAAGTCAGAAAGCAGATTCTTTGCAACTCCGCTTGCGCGACCGGCCATCCCCGCCTGACCTCGTGAACGCGTCGAAGGCAGCGTGGGCTACTCGCGTGCGAGGCCGCGAAGCTCCATCTGAGGGATGACCGCGCCGCGAGCGCTGCATGGGGAGCATTGCGGAGTGCCGGCGACCATCGAGCGGAGCCTACCGCCGTCCTCCTGCCTACGTGGAGCGCGGAGCGCGCGGGCCGGCGCGGCACTCCGGTGTCGGGCGATGGTTCCAAGGCGCGTCGGGCGCGTCATTCCCCGCCTACGGCCTTTCCATGTGGTCAGATCCGCTAAGTGAATGGCATTGGGCGCCTAGTTCGGGGGCGAGCTCTTCGAGAGCACGGCGGCGACGTCGCGGGTGAGCCTGTCGGTCTCGGCGCGGAGGTCGCCGCTGAGGTCGAGCGTCGCGACGCGGAGCTTGCGGCCCCCCGCGGCGAACGCCAGATCGTCGAACGTCGTCGGGCTCAGTGAGGGGTAGAGCAGCGTCGTGAGCGGGGCGCGGAAGCGCTCGGCGTAGGCGAACATCTGGTAGGCGTCGGCCTGGTTGACGCCGGTCGTGGGTCGCTCGGCGTCGACGACCTTCCACTTGGTGTCGAGGACGAAGGCGGTCTCGCCGTGGTCGTCGAGGCCGAGCACGTCGGGCTGGAGCTCGAAGACGTTGTCGCCGCCGTGGTGGGCGAGGTGAACGCCGCGCGCCTGAGCGACGACTCGGAGTCCGCCCGCCGCGAGGAATGCCACGTGCCGCCGGAGGAGCCCGGCGATGAACCGCTCGAACACGAGGTACATCGGGAAGAGGAGGCTGAACGAGCGCTCCGCGCCGGCGATTGGTTGGGGTGAGCCGCCGGCGAGGACGAGGCGGGCGAAGTCGAGCAGATCCCGAAAGCGTTCGTTCTGCCGAGTGAGCAAGACGGGTTGCAGCGCCTGGGCCGCGGAGACGTCCGTGACTTCGTCGAATCGCGCGATGACTTCGCGGAGCCGACGCGCGGCGTCGAAGCTGCGGACACGCCGAACGAGGTGACGCGCGGCGGCCTTCAGGGTTCGGTTGAGCGCGGTGTCGGCGGTGAACTCGTCGTAGCGTACGTAAACGCGCTGCTGCTGGATTGCGTTGCGGCGTGCGTGCTCGGAGAGGACGAGGCGCCCGCGGACCGTCGAGAGGTTGGCTTCGTGGGTCGTGTAGCCGCGATCGAATCCGACCTGGAGCTCCTGCAGGAGTGTGTCGGCGAAGATGGATGCGAAGGCGTCGAGGAGCGGCGCGTCGGTGGATTGCAGAGAGGCGGTGGAGCGGCGACGCGCGCGCAGGCCGCCGCCGACCTCCAGCATGTAGAGGACGTTGTGGCGGCACCCGCTCTGGGAGGGTGGTCTGTCGATCTTCGGGAGGATCTCGACCGACAACCCGGGGACCTCCACGACGCCGACGTAGGAGCGCGCGGAGAAGTGCTGCGCTCCGGACCAGTCGAAGACGTGACCGCCGAAGCGCGCGGCGTGGGCGTCGTCGAACCGCCGCAGTTGGTCGGCCTGTTCTCGCGAGACCTCGGGGCCGATCGACACCCTGCGGTGCTCGTTGATGACGAGGTGGCGCATGACTCAGGTGTTGGGTACGTCCATCGCGCTGCAGAAGTAGGTACGCAGCTCATCCGGTGCGGCGCTCAGGAATCGACGGGACACGGTGTAGTGAGGTCGGGTGGCCTCGATGTGGGCGGCGCCCGCTCCGAACAACGTCTTGGCGTTCATGACTTGGCGCTCGATCATGGGGTGGGCGTTGCCGGAGCCGCCGAAGGCGGCCGGCGGGCACCCGAGCACGAGGCACACCTTCTCCCAGTCTTCGTAGAAGTATTCGGTCAGGAGCGGGATGACGCCGTGGACGAACCGTCTCCGTAGGTCGTCGAGGTTGGTCACGTCGAGGAAGTAGCTGTGACCCAGCATGTGGTCGCGACCGTGGAGGTAGGCGATGCGCTCGTTGATGCGTTCGAAGAGCGCGGCGACGTCGATCTCCTCGACGACCCCGCCGTCACCAACGTGGTCGCGCAGGACCTGGGGGTCGGGGAGCATCTCGCGGAACTCGAAGCGGCGCCGCAGCGCAGAGTCCAACAGCGCAATGGAGCGGTCCGCGGTGTTCATCGAGCCGATGACCCAGAGGTTCGAAGGGATGCCGAAGGACTCGCCGGAGTAGGGGAGCTGCACGACGGTTTCGTTGGACGCGCCGATTCGTTTGTCCTCCTCGAGCAGCGTAAGCAGCTCGCCGAACACCTTGGCGATATTGGCGCGGTTGATTTCGTCGATGAAGATGGCGTGGGGGCGCCCCTCGGGGTCGGCGAGCGCCTTGTTGACCATCCTCCGAAAGATCCCGGGGACGACGCGGTACGCGATGCCTTCGTCCTCCTCGTCCACGATGGGTCGGATGCCTTCGACGAAGTCCTCGTACGCGAGTGATTGGTGAAATGTGACGAAGGTGAATCGGTTTCGCTGGATATTGTTGTCGGCGCTCGTGAATTGTTCGATGTCGGCGATGACTTCGGAGAGTAACTCAGCGCGCACCGTCCAGCGGGAACCCTCGTGTTTCCAGAAGAGTGGGGGCTCCCGACGTTTGGTGTAGTCGACGTTGGGGCAGTCGGCGAAGGTGTGTTTCTGAAGGTTGCCCCAGACCTGAGCGCGGAAGTTAGCGCTCTCGGAGGCCTCGCGCTTGATGACCACCAGCGGGTGTTCGAGGAGCTCGGGCACCGTGAGCCCGTCGGGGGCGTCGCGGAGCGCGAGCGCGATGACTTGCCACAGCGGTAATTGTTGGACCGCCTCGGGGCTCGGTCCGGTGTGCGGCGTCGTCGACCGTTCCGAGAAGTTGGAGCGCGCCCACTCCAGGAGCTGGTACGTCTTGCCGGTGCCGGGTGGGCCGTAGAGGATGAGGTTTCGCGGAAGGTCGACTCTTCGCGCCGGCGGAGGCGGTGCCGGCTCCGCCTTGCCGTGGAAGACGGCTTCGATCGCCGCGGGATCCCTGACCTCGGTCAGCGTCTTGAACCACCCGGGCGACGCGCCGCGCGGGCCTTTACCCTGGAAGAGCGGTCGGTCGAGCGCGCGGAGATCGACGCGCCCTTCGTCGGGGCGGACGGCGACGACCTCCCCGACATAGTAGATGACGAGATCATTGCGGCCGCCGTAACCCTTGATCGCGAGCTCGTCACCCGGACGGATCTGATCGAAGAGCTGCCAGGTCTTTCGGCCTTCGGACCCACCGTTCGTTCGTCCGTAGTCATGCTGCCAGTACGAGCCGGTCTTGAATTGTTCGACCTTGCTCTCGTCGTTCCAGAGGTGCCCGCCCGCCCAGTAACGCTTCGTGGGGATGCTGCGATTCAGCCACGCGTCGTTGGAGATCTGCGCGATGTTGTCGCCGAGCTTCGTACGCGCCTCTTCGAGGAGCCGTCGATAGTCGGCCAGGGTGCGCACGCCGTCGGTCGTGATCTGGGCCTGGGCGAGGCGGTGGCGCATGTTCTTGTCGAGCGCGATGTAGGATCGCGGACGGAGCCAGAACATCCCCATGGTCATCTTCGCGAGGCCGACGCCGCTGACGGCGAGCGCCCGGTCGAAGACGTCGGCGTCGAGTTGATCGGCCGACCCGGCGCAGACACCTTCCGCGAGATCCCAGAGCGCGGGGACGTCCGTGGGCATCCGGTCCTTGGCGTACCGAAAGAACCACGACGCCTGGTTGTTCACGACGGGGACCCCGTGGAAGTCATCGGGCACGTCGGACTTCAGATCGAACCGCTTCTTCAGCTCGGCGAGGACGGCCTTACGATTGGCCTCGGTGATGCCGCGGTTGAAGTTCGCGTAGAACGTGAAGGGATCGATCTCGGCGAGTCGACCGATCGTCCCGTCCGGGAGCTGGTCATTCGCGAGGACGGGCGTGAGGCCCGAGGCGCGCATCTGTTCGATCATGTCGATGAGCTCCGCCTGACGATCTCGGTACGCGAGGAGGACGTCCGCGAGCTCTTCGAACATCGGTATCCAGCTGAACAAAGCCATGGGTCTTCGTTCTACCCGTCGTAGGATTCGGACGCGACGGTCGTGGCGTGACTCTTCTACCTGTCGAAGGGATATCCTCGACGTCGTGGGCGAGCGCGACACGACGCCGGCAGAACGACTGCAGACTGCGCTCGATCTCTTCGACCTGTCCGTCCGCACGTTTCGCCAGCGTCTCGCGCGCGAGGGGAACCGCGAACAACACGGTGGGTTCGTGCGCCCGATGCTCAGTTCGCCTGCCAAAGATCTCCCTCGCACGTGAAGCCGAGGATCAGGTAAGGGATGGCCTGCGAGGAGTCCTGTCCGGTGCGGCTCGGGTGCTGGAGCCACCAGTTCGCGACGACGAGCGCGGTGGGTTTGTTGAACGCGGCGCCGGGCTCGTCCCAGAACGAGTAGGCGAGCAGCGGTCCGACGCGGTGGAGCGGGGCGTTGCGGCCCGCTTCGTCGGGGCTGAAGTCGGTCTCGCGTGTGAACGCGTGGGTGAGCGACCAGCGCACGCCGGCGACGAGGCCGAACTTGCTGACCCACAACAGATCGGTGTCCTTGTTCACGGCCCACGCGCGGTCGGGGATCACGATGTCGTAGACGATGTTGTAGTACGCGGTATCGCCGTCCTGCAGATCGTGGTTCGGCCGGATGAAGCGCGCGGATGAACGCGCGGCGATCGGACCGACCTTGGCCTGGAGGAGGACGCCGAGCCCGATCTGCGTCCCGGTCGCGGCGTAGTTCACGCCCGCCTCCTCGCGTGCGTCGAGCGCGGTGTCGGAGACGTCGGCCGTCGCGGTCGGGAACGACTGCATGAGCCCGAACGTCCCGAAGTGCCCGCCGGCGCCGTACTCGGCCCACAGCTGCAGGATGCTCAGCGGCTGGATCCGAAGGACGCCGGAGAGGCGCCCCCACGCGGGCGTCAGCGCGGGCCGCAGCGCGAACGAGACGAAGTTGTTCTCGAAGAGCGGGTTGGTGCTGTCGTAGAGCCGAAGCCGGTAGCCGAGCTCGAAGACCTCGATCAACCCGAGCGGGTTGACCCGTCCGGCGGTGAGGTTCGTGTAGCTGATGCTGCGCTCGGGGGGCTGCGCCGCCATCGCGGAGCTCGCGACACAAACGAGGCTGAGGGCAATGGGCAGGGGTCGCACGCGCGGATAGTGGCGCAGGGCCGTGGTGAGCACCAGAGGGCCGGCGCGCGAAAGTCCTCGCGTGCGCGTCCGCGGAGCCCGCTCAGCGACTCGCGACGGGGTTCTCGGGCAGGAACGAAACGCGGCCCGTATCCATGTCGTAGATGGCGCCGACGATCTTGAGATCACCCTTCGACTCCAGCTCCGCCATGATGGGGCTCGAGGCTCGGATTTCGTCGATCGTCTTCTGGACGTTGTGCTCGCAAACGAGGTGGACGAACTCCGGGTTCTTCGAGCTCCGATCACCCGTGTAGCTCACTTCGTCGCGGGCCGCCTTCAGCTTCGCGAGCATGGGTGTGATGTTCCCGAGCTCCACGTCGTCGACCGCCGCTTTCACCGCCCCGCAGTGTTCGTGGCCCATCACGAGCACCAGCTTGGAGCCGGAGACCTTCGTCGCGAACTCCATGCTTCCGAGGATGTCCTCGTTCACGAAGTTGCCCGCGACGCGAGCGACGAAGACGTCGCCGATGCCTCGATCGAAGACGTCTTCGACGGGGATGCGGCTGTCGACGCACGACAAGACGATGGCCTTCGGAAACTGCGCGTGCGTGCTCCTGCGGACCTGCGACGAGTGGTCGCGCGCGGTGAGGTCGTTGCGAACGAAGCGTTCGTTTCCTTCCTTCAGCGATTGGATGACCATGTCCGGCGTCATCGCCTACTGCTCTTCCTTCGTCAGGACGTCTTCGACGATGCCCACGGGGACCGTCGCAGACGGTTCGGGGGTGCCGCGACTGCACGCGCTCAGCAGCAGGCCAGCGCTCGCGGCGATCGTGAAAGAACGGTAGCGGTTTCGGGACATTCGATCCTCCAGGGTGAAGGAGCGCCACCTTGGCGCTTCCGGGGCATCGAAACAGGACGGGGAGCAGCCCGATTCCAGAGTGGGCTCCGATTCTGTCGATTCCGCGCTCGGCGGCGTGGCTCGAACGAGCGGACATCGTCCGGACTTTCTCCGGACGAATACGGGTCCTCGAGCGGCGGCGTGTATGGCATCCGCGATGCATCTGCGTGCCGCGTGGGCCTCCCGATCGACGCCAGCCGTCGCGCTTCACTCAACCCGACCCTCTCCACGAACGCGCTCGGCTCCGAGCTCGGGATGCCCGCGGCCGACGTCGCGGGGCCTGCGGACTCTTCGTTGACGTTCAGTCCCGCGGCCGAGGCGCCGACGATGGAGGCGTTGCTCGCGACGCTCCCGGACGTCCCCGCCACCCACCGCGCGGCGTTTGTCGCGGCGGTTGCGAGCGATTGGGCGAGCGCCGGGAACAAGTACGCGGTGTTGCGCCTCGCGCGTCACGCGCAGGCGGACGCCGACGCGAGCCCCCTCATCGCGGAGGGCCTCGCGCGCGCGGCGATGGTTGCGCGCGAGCCGGGGCGCGCGGCGCTGCTCGCGGTGGCGGCGGCGAAGGCGATCGCACCCGGCACCGGGCCGGCGTTCTTCGCTCGGCTGGGGCGCGACGCGGCGGTCGAGCTGACACGAGCGTTGGGGCTCGATGCGAAGCGCCTCCTCGCGGTGAGTCGTTCGGTGCGCGCGGACGTCGCGGACGTCCCGGTGCGTGCGCGCGTCGACGCGGCGGTGCGGTTGGTGGTCGAGGCGAAGCGGGCGGGGGACGTGGCGGTGGTGGCTACGGTGTTCGCGACGTTCGATGCGCGCGCGGTGCGCGGTGACCTACCGGCGGCGTTGGCGTCGGCGATCGGCGGTGGGGATCGGATGGCGACGTTGCTCGCGAGCAAGAGCGGGCGGCGTCTGGTGTTTGCGCGCGGTGGCGCGATGGGTTCGCGGTTGTCGATGCTCGACGTGGTGCGGAGGGGCGCGTGGACGGCCTTGCCCGCCGAGCCGTGGACGAATCCGGCGTTGATGCAGGCGGCGTTCGTGGACCGTGCGGCGGACGTGGCGGCGCTCCGCGGCGACGCGCCGGTGGTGTTGGCGGGGACGGATCTCGAGAACACGATCGGGGTTGCGTTGGGTGTGACGCCGGCGGCGCCGAGGGACGCGTCGGCGGCGGAGGCGGCGGCCGCCGAGGGGCGGTTCGACTACTTCGCGGAGGAGCCGGCGCGTTCGATCGTCCAGCCGGTGGCGGCGGCGATTCGGGCGGCGGGGGGATCGTCGTCGGGGGTGACGGTGGTGCCGATCCAGGTGAGCTCGGCGGACGTCGGGTTGGTCCAGACGTCGTTGTTCCGGGTGGGTGAGGGGGCGTCGGCGCGGTTCGTGGACGACGTGGGGCGGACGTATGCGTCGTTCGAGGATTGGTCGTCGGCGAACGTGTTGCCGCCGGGGTTGGTGACGTATCCGGCGGGCGGG
The DNA here is from genome assembly GCA_040218735.1 of Deltaproteobacteria bacterium. GTDB lineage: Bacteria > Myxococcota > Kuafuiibacteriia > Kuafuiibacteriales > Kuafuiibacteriaceae > JAUHYN01. The sequence continues at coordinate 278,808 of JAVJQW010000067.1, read as the reverse complement.
CGCGTGGGGGCGGCGCTCGAGAGTAGGGCGACGCCGCGCACGGTCGACACGGCGGGTGAGTTCGCGGTGGAGGCGTTGGATGCGGCGGCGATGGGCGGTGGGTTGGTCGCGGGCGGTCTGACGTTGGTCGGTTCAGGGGGTACGGCGGCGCCTTTGGTGGCGATGGCGGCGGGTGCGTGGGAGGCGGGCCGGTCGGCGGGGGCGCTGTCGGATCGTTGGGTGCACGGGCAGTCGATCGATCCGCTATCGGATGCGGCGGCGCGGGCGGCATGGTTGGAGGTCGCGGCGGGGGCGGTCGGCGTGGGGGCGTTGGTGTCGGGTGCGGCGGCGGCGCGGTTCGCGGCGACGGGCGCGCGGGGTTACGCGTTGGCGCGCGCGACGGCGTCGGCGACGAACGCGGCGGCGTTTGGTTTCGACGCGGCGGCGGCGTTCGACGCCGGGCATGCGTTGTTGACGCGTTGGGATCGCCTGGCCCCGGCGCAGCGGGCGTCGTTGTTCTTGTCGTTGGGGTTCTGGGGCGTGCAAGCGGGGATGCAAGCTCGCTTGCGGCGGCCGTTCGATGTGGGGGCGCACCGCGAGGCGTTGGCGGGTTCGGTGGATCGGCCGAGCGTCGAGACGGCGAAGGCGCTGCGGAGCCGGGGTTACCGGGACACGCTGGGGATGTCGGGCGAAGCGGACGTGGCGAGCCCGCGTGCGCACCTGCGCGCGATCGCGCGAGGTCAGGCGTTGGCGGAGTCGCTCGGGGGTCGGGCGCTGGAGCGGATCCGCGGGATCTTCGAGCCGTCGGCGGCGCTGCGGCGGGAGCGAGAGGTGGTGAGCGCGGAGCTGGCTTCGATCTCTGCGAACGGCGAGATGTGGCGCGCGCACGCGAAGGAAGCGGGGGCGCGGACGGAGGCGGAGACGGCGTTGGTCGCGCGCTTCGAGACGGTGTCAGCGCGGCTGGACTCGGTGGACAAGCGCATCGCCGCGGACCTGCGCGTGCGCCGTGTGGCGAGCCGGAAGGAGGGCGCGGAGGTGATGCGCGGGTTCTTGGATTCGCTGGAGGCCTCGGGCGTGCCGCGCGGGGAGGCGGAGCGGATGGCGGGGGAGGTGCGGATGGCGAAGGAGACGGCGCGCGCGTTGGAGGCGGGGGGCGTGTCGGAGGAGACGCTGCGCGGGTGGCTGGCGGACTTCTTTCAGCTGACGACGAAGACGCGGGCGCCTGGGGAGCTGAGGATCGAGGTTAAGGCGGAGCGGGCGAGGTATGTGGATGGGGAGAGGACGGTGGATCTGGGGCGGGATTTTGTGAACGAACCCCAGGTCGAGCAGCGGCGGCGGTTGTTTCACGAGCTCGCGCACTCCATCGAGAGCCAGGATCCGACGATCGGGAAGGCGAGCGTGGAGTGGGTGCGGCAGAGGGCCGAGTCGGCCGGTAGCACGGACCCGGTAGACCTCGCGACGCTGACCGGCCTGGCTGGCTACCGAGGCGAGCGAGCCCTCGAGGACCATTTCGTAGACGCCTACGTAGGCAAGCTGTACGAAGGTGTACCTGTGAGCGAGGTGGCTTCCATGGCGATGGAGAAGTTCATCGACCCAAAAGTCGCGCTCGATCTCTTTCGCGAGGACCCCGAACACTTCTTCTTCTTCCTCGGAGTGATGCGATGATCCGCTACGAATTCGTTCAACCGACCGACGAGCTCGAAGACGGCCAGAAACCCATGACCGCGGCGCTGTGGCTCGACACGGACAGACCGGAAGAGTCTGTCGACTTCTTCTACGAAGGTGACGTCGACCTCGTCGTTCGTATCCGAGACGTTCTTCAAGAGAGCTACGGGATGCGAGGGAGCATGAACGACATTCGAGCGCGGCCGGAGGACCTCGTCCATGCGATCCACGTTGGGCGCAAGCTCGATGACTACGAGCCCCGCCGAACCATCGACACCGTGGTCTGGCCTGAGGCTGATGAGGCGTGACGAATGATCCGCTACGAGTCAGGCAGCGTGACGACGAACTGGAGGCCGGCGCCGAGCCGATGAGGGCGTCACTGTGGCTCGATACTGAGGACCCGGAGGCCTGGAACCGACCTCCGCTTTGTCGGAGACCCTAGACTCGTTGAGCGGATCCGATGCCATCTCCAGGAGAGCTGCGGAGCCCGAGGAAGTCCCATGGACGACACGAGTACCCGAGCCCTGGATTTACGCAATGCGATCCACGTCAGCCGCCAGCTCGACGACTATGACCCCCCGGTCGCACCGTCGATACCGTGAGATGGCCTAAGCCGGACGAGGCGTAGCGCCAGAGATCTACCGTGCCTCCGTGCCGACGTCCGGGAGCCACGACGATAGCTCCGCCCAATCTCTCGCGACGAACACGTTCGGCTCGCCCTCCAGCGCCGCCCCCGCGCCCGCCCAGTCCGAGTACGCCGCCAGGAACACAAACGGCATCCCCACCTCCCTCGCCGCTTCGAAGTCTCCGCGGCCGTCGCCGAGCATGACGGTGCGCTCCGCCCTCGCGCCCACGGCGTCGAGGACGATCCGGAAGTGCTCGGGCTTCGTCGTCGGTGACCCGAGCACATCGGCGAATCTCTCCGTCAGGCCCTTGGTCGCGAAGACTTCGCGCAGCTCCACTTGGTCGGTTCCCGAGACGACGTAGACCGAGCAGCCACGCAGCGCGTCGACGAAGTCCAGGGCGGCGGGGATCGGGTCGAGCGCAGCGTAAGCGCGCTTCGAGTGCGCGCCGAACTTGTCGAGGGCTTCGGCGAGCGCCGCTTCGACGTCGTCGACCGGGTGGATCTCGGTGAAGAACCGCCGGAGCTTGGCGTGCCGCGAGATGCCGCCCTGGTCCTGGTGGAGCTCGACGAGGCGCGCCACGTCGGCCGGTGGATAGCCCGCGACCGCCGCCGCGATGGCGTCCGACTTCATCGCGTTCGAGTCGAAGAGGACGCCGTCGCAGTCCATGAAGACGACGTCGAAGTCGCGCGCCCGTCCGCCCAGCGAGAGCTTCACTCCGTGATGATACACGTCGCGGTCCACGCCCTGAGTCGTCGGCCGCTGCGAAAAACCTCTCTGAAATTCGTTGAGGTTCTCCCGGGGCCAAGAACCCATCGCAAACTCCGAGAGAAACCCACCGAGCGCCCGCCACCCACCGCGACCGGAATTCGTTCGCATCTCAGTCGCCGACGCAACTCACCGAGATCACGTGCGGTGGCCTCAGGGTCAGCGGTTGTCGCCGGAGCGTGGCCTGCGGCAATCGATGGTCATGGCAATGAGAGACATTCCCATCGAAACCATGGTGACGCTGGTCGGAGCGTGGGTCGACGCGAATCGCGACCGTCCGGCGATCGAGAAGTACGCGAAGCTGTCGCCGTTCCTACCGGACTTGGACGCGCTGCACGACACGTTGTTGATGGCGGGTCGCCGTGAGGTGACGTCGTTGCCCGAGGAGCTGGCCGACGTTCGGTCGGAGATCCGCGACCTCGACGATCGTCACGACACGATCGTGCGCGGCATCGACGACGTCTTGTCGGGGCTGTCGCGGTTGGCGTCGAAGGAGTCGACGTCGGCGACGCTCGAGTCCTTGCGCGAGACGCTCCTCCCGGAAGGGCGCCGCGTGGTGAACTGGACGTTGCGCCGGCAGGGCGGGGCGGCGGAGCGCGCGCAGAAGCGTCTGTCGAGCGCGCAGAAGAAGGCGCTCCGAGAGCTGCGCGTCCCGGGCGGGACGTTGCTCGGCTTCTTCAACGAGCGCGTGGCGCTCGCGCGCAAGCTCGTGGAGCTGGACCGCCGCCGCGTGGCGCTGCTCGCGGCGATGGAGTCGAGCACGGCCGCGGTCGGCACGTACGAGGCGATGCTCGCGTTCGTCCGCACGGCCGGCCTTTTCGTCGCAGTCGCGGAGTCGGCGGAGCTGGAGCCGGAGGACCGCGCGCGGATCCTCGGTGGCGTGGAGGCGGCGCTGGAGGCCGCGGACGCGAGGCGGCCGGGCCAGAGCGACCGGGCGTTGGAGGCGGCGATCGAGGACCTGGACGCGTCGGCCGAGGCGCAGCCGGCGGACGAGGACGTGGAGGCGCCCCGCGTGATGTGAGGAGAGGCTTATGGGGGGGGCGGCTTGGGCGCGTGGAGTGCGGGGCCGCCCCCTCTGGGAGGGTATCGGGAGGCGGTGAGGGGCTCGAGGAGGGCTGGGGGAGGCGGATCGGAGGTCCTGCGTGGGTGCGATGGGGCTGCCGAAGGGTGGGGTGGAGGTCGTCGGAGGCGCGGAGCACCCTCGGGCAGGGGGTTGGGCGGCGGTGAGAGCCTCGAAACGCCCTCGCCCAGGCCGCGTCGACGACGTTCGTCGTCCCAAGCTGTCGTGGGCTGCTCACGGCGATCGTGTCGCGTCGAGGAACGACGGAAGCAGGGACGACTCCGCCGCCTCCTCGAAGCAACGGGCGAAGAACGCACGCACAGCCTCCGCTGGCTGGTCGGAACGCACGGCGTCGAGGAGGCTCGTCGTGCAGTAGATCGACTCGTAGCCGCCCGGTCGATACCCCCACGTCCGGCCGTCGCTCTTTGCGTTCAGGGACGTGACGTCGGCCAGAATCGCTTCGCGGTGCTCGTCGAGCGCCTTCTGCGCCTCACTACCTCGCGGGGTCTCCAGGAAGAAGTAGAGGACCGCTGGGCCGTCCTTCTTCGCAACGCGGTCTCCGTAGAACATGCCGATGAACGCGCAGGCTCCGGCGACTCCGCCGTCCACGACGAAGTAGTAGCCGGTGCGGTCGTACGTCCCGTCTGCGAACACCATCTTCCCGCGACGTGAGAACGCGTTGGCCGGTCCGTCGAGGAGGGGCGGCCAAGCCGCGTCGAGGGCCTGTTTGAAACTCGTCCGGAACTTTCGATACTCGGCCACGGCCAGGACGCCGCGGATCGTCATGTCGGTCGCCAAGTTTAACTCCTCGAGCGCGCCGATGAATCGGTCGATCCAGACGCTCTCGTCTCGCACTCGTTCGAGCGCGTCTCGGACCTGCTGCCAGGTCAGTTGGGGGATGTCGCCGAGTCCGCGAAAGCGGAACGGAGCGAGGACGACGACGCGTACCTCACCGGGAAGGCCGTCGTGGGTTCGCTGGTACCTCTGGGGTTGCTGCTCTCCGTCACCGCTCCCGCCCGAGAGTCCGGACAAGGTCTTGACCTCGACGACGACGGACTGCTGGGCGGCGTCCGCGATGAGAAGTAGGTCGACGCGCACCGAACCGCCCTTCAGTTCGTCGGGCCGTGAGACCTGTGTCTCCACGCGCACGCCGTCCTCGACGTTGAATGCCACGTCGTGACTGCGAAGCAGTCCGGCGAACGCTCGTAGCGCGGCGGGTTCGTTCCGCAGCAGCTCCGCGAACACCTCGGTCGTCGCGTCTTCGTGGTTTCGGCGTCCGCCGGCGAGCCGGATGACGTTGGCGAGCCCTGACGACATGGAGCGACGGCTCAAAGGTCGTGAAACATCACGTCGGGGACGTCGTCGAAGAACCGGCAGAACGGAATCGCGCCGCCAAGGGTCAGGCTCTTCCGCGCCCGCGTCATTGCAACGAAGAGGAGGCGCTGCTTCATGTTCAGGATGTCGCGCTGCTCGTCGTCGTCGACGGCGCGCTTGAGGTCGCGTCCTGGAACCTGCGAATCGGCAAGTCCTAGTACGAACACGTGATCCCATTCGAGACCTTTCACGCTCTGCATCGTCGTGGTGATCACCCTGGACCCGTCCGACAGCGCGACGTCGTCCTTGCGCGCGTACTCGGCGTCCACGCCGGCCTCCCGCAGCGCGTAGGCCACCGCCTGCGCGGACTTGTTCGACGACAGCAGGACGGCGACGGATTCAGCCGGGCGCTCTCGGCGCAGTTCCGCGAGTTGGCGAGCCACGACGCTGGTCACGTCCTGATAACTCCTTCGGCGGATGCGGTTCACGAGCGGCCCGTCGCGCGTTGGCAATGAAGGGGCGTGGTAGTCGACCTCGTTCACGAGATCTTCGTTCCGCGACAGGAAGATCGCCACGTGCATGATCCGCCGCGTCGTGCGCATGCCGGCTGACAGCGACCTCGAGCGGGCGGGCGGGACCGCGATCCCGACCTCCTTCCAAGTGAAGGTGCGACGGTAGATCCGCTGTGCGAGGTCGCCTGCCAGCGAGAATGTCTCCCGCTGGAAGCCGACGAGCGCCTCGAGCCACGACTTGTCGAAGTCCTGCACTTCGTCGATGAGTACATGGTCGTACCGCAGCGCTTCCGGGATCCGACGACCATTCGACTCCAGCACGGTCGACACCAGCCCGCCCGGGTCATTGACGTCCCACTGCTTCAGCTTGCGCACCTCCGCGAGGTACAGTCCGCGCATCTCCCAGACGGCGCGTCGCTCGGCCTCGTTCAGGCGCACGCCGCACCCGCGCCCGACCCGCGGGGCGACGAGGTAGTCTTCGAGGAGGCGAATACCACGCCCGAAGATCCAGTCGAGCTCCTCGCCCAAGAATCGGACTTTTAGCGTCTTGAGTCGGTCGCCGTTCGGCAGGCGCTTCAACAGCTTGGAGAGGATCGCGCGACGCTCCTTCTGTAGCATCCACGAGGTGACCTCGAACCGGCGCGCCTTGGCGACGCTCCGCGCCCACTCGTGGAACGTGTAGACCGTGATGTCCTTTCGGCGACTCTGCTCGACCAGACGTTCGAAGTGCGTCCTCAGCGGGCGGTTGTAAGTAAGCAGGAGACGCGTGCCCCCTCCCAGCCAAAGCGCTCGCTCGGTGAGAACTGTGGTCTTGCCGGCGCCGGCTTGGCCGCGGATGAGGACGTTGCCGTCGGCGGGGAACTGAGCGAGGCGGAGCTGCTCCGGGTTGAGTTGGATCCGCGGAGGTTGGACTACAGTCTCGATGCGTGGGCCGGCTGAACGGTTCGGTGGTTTCGCGCTGGCGTGCACCGGAGGCTGGTGTTGTGGTTCTGGACGCCTTCCCCAAGCGGTCGCAGGACGACGCGGCGAGGGATTTGCGGTCTCGCTCTTTTGGACCGTGGACTTCGGCGCCGGCTCCTCCCACGGGAGCGCCGGCCGATCGTTTCGCGCACGAAGGAGCCACTGGTGGCCCGCGTTCTTCTCTACCCAATCCGAGAGTGAGCCGTACAGGTGGGTATTGATGTCCGCCCGTTCGTACCTTCCGCCGATGAGGTCGCGAATCACTCGCGCCTTGACGGGTCCGTTGGTCGCGATAATGCGGAGGATCTTCTGTTGCAGCGGGTCGGAAGGGGCCACGAATACGATACACCTCCTGACTTCACTCCGACGCAAGGTCCAAGCGCACAGACTAGGGCTCCCGACGAGATCCTACTCGTCGAACGAGCCACTTCACGACGGCGATCACTCCGCCAAACGCCCCGAGAATGATCGCCACGCCGATAGCTCCGATGCCCCTCGCTAGAGTTCGGCCCCAGCCAGCTTCGTTGGGTGGTGCTCCTATTTCATTGCTACGAGCGAGCCTCTCGACGCAGTACGTCGCCAGGTGGTCGCTGAGCTCTGCCTCCGAGATGGCGATTGCGCGGGTCTGACTGAAGACGAACGTCTCGAGCTCGGGCGTTGTGAGCAACCGCAGCTGGTCCCTTGTGAGGGTCGGCTCTCGGTCGCCGAACTCGCCGCGAGCGAACACCGTGCGCGCCCATCTGGGAGCTTCGGTCTGGCAGGAATCGGATGGGGCAGGGGCCTGGGCGCCCATCAGGGTTGCCACGAACGGGAGCATGCCCGCAGTAGTGATGATCCCGGATGACACCAGCGTGCGAAGCTACACGAACCTGACGTCGATGCGAGCTGCACTCAGGATCAGTGCCGTGGCAAGGGAGCCCGTTTGGATTGGTTGAACTGCTCGTCTATCGATATATGAGTGCGTATTTTGCGTTCGTATGCGTGCGCCATCCTCAGCATACGTCAATGGAGTCGCATCCAACGAACTCACGCCGTGCATCTGATACCCTCATTCGGGAGGTGCAAGACGTGGAAGTCATCATCAGTGTCGATCTCGAGGAGGCCGCGCGTCGGTCGGAGACCTTCCCCAAAGAATGGAGCGAGCAGAAACTCCGTGGAGCGTTGCGAAGCTACGAGCGGTTCTTGCTCCTTGCCGCCAAGCACCCCGACGTCGCCATCGCGCCCACGCGGGAAATCGACGAGATGTGGCATCTGCACATGCTCCACCCTCGCGCCTACTACGAGGACTGCATGCGGGTGATCGGGCGGATCCTCGATCACGATGGAGGCTTCGGACAGGAGCCCGAGGAGGTCCCCGTGCTGGCCGCGACATTCGAGCGCACGGCCAAGCTGTGGGAAGAAGCGTACGGCGAGCCGTATGTAAGTCGGCAAAGCGCCGATGCGGGTGAGTCGACGGTGAAGTGCTGGCACGACTGCCAAGGGCGCTGCTGGCACGCCTGTAAGGAGGCGACCCCTCACGTGGACGCGGTGGCGAGCCAGTAGCGCCGAAGGTGCCGCGTCCCCTCGATAGCAGTCCGGGCGTGGAGCATCCGCCTGTTGTCGATCGCGAGGAGGTCGCCGCGTTCGAGTCGGAAGCGGTGATGCGGGCACCGCGACACGGCGTCCTCGAAGGCGCGCAGTGCGGCTGCCTGTGCTTCGGGGAGCTCGTCGTCGACGAGCCAGAGGGAGTAGTACAACGCGACGCGGTCTTCGGTGCCCGTGATCATCGGATGGCGGTCGCTGTCCCCGTCGAACACGCTGTGCTCGAGGAGCACGACTTCTCGGAGCGCCGCTCGGTGGTGCGCTGAAAGGGTCGAGAACGCGGCGAGGCCGTCGACGACGAGTGTCTCGCCTCCGGCCTCGGCGGCCTCGCGGCCGTGCCACAGGATCGTGTCGGCGCGATGGTGATCGGTGTGCCACGAGATGCCGTCCCACGACTTCACGAGCGCGCGACCGTTGCCGTCGACCCGAACCTCCTCGATGTAGATGGGGTGGCCCAACGCCTCGATGACTTCGACGAGGTCGAGCTCGCTTCGACGCGGCAAGTAGACGAACCCATCGCGCTTCATCGTCGTAAGAAGGGACGACCAATCATCTCGGTCTTCACGGCTCATGGGTCACCTAGAGGCACCGACCGGACGTGGCCGCTCCACACGAGATCCATCCACTGCCGGGCGAGCCTCCGCGTCAACGCGGTGTCCTCGACCCGCACGCCGCACTCCAGGTTCCGCTGCATCCCCGGTTCGCGAAGTTCGCGGAGCCCACCATTGCTGCGCTCGTCCACGACCACGCACTTCGCGTGCAAACTCAGATACGGCGGACGTCCATGAAGAAGGTCGCCTTCGCGCCGACGACCGAGCGGCTCGAGGAGATTGCGGAGGCTGAGGTCGACCGTGACCGTCATGGCCCGAGGAGTATCACGAGAACTGGAGCAAGGGGCGCCGCAACCGGTGACGAGGATCGAGCTCGTGGAGAATCTTGAAGGCGTCGATGTCCGACGCATGAGCGCGGGTGAGACCAGGCGAAGCACTTTCGGTAGCTTCGCTGCTCGGTCGCCCGAAATAGTTGTCGGCAGTTAGAGAGCGTCGAAGGTGGTCTCTCGGGAACGAGGAATAGGGACGCGCTGCGCCAAGGAGGTCGTGAAATGAGTTAGCGGAGACAGTGTGGCGTCCGGTTCGAAATTCATTGAGAACCACGTCCTCGGGTCGCGTCTGCGCGACGCCTATGGTGACATCGCCCTATGTCTCCTCGGATGCTCTCGCGCTGGCGTTTGGCGAGCCTCGCTTGGGTTGGGGCTGCTGCGTGTGGCTCCGTCGTGGTTCCCGAGGTGTCGAGCGATGGCGGTCTACGTGACGCGGGGCGCACGGACGCTGCGATCGTGACCGACGCTGGGGCTCGGGACTCGGGTGCGGAGCGCTTCGACGTCACGGTGTTGCTCCAGGGCTCGGGCTCAGGTTCGGTCGAGTCTCCCTCGTTCGATCTCACGTGCGCTGGCGACGCGTGCACGGGGGAGGTCGCCGCCGGCGAGCGCGTTCAACTCATCGCGGTAGCTGGAGTAGGGTCGGCGTTCGGCGAATGGTCCGGCATCTGTGACGGCGAGGGTGAGTCGTGCACGGTGGAGGTCGAACGCGATCTCGCGCTCGCCGTGAGGTTCGATCGCGTCTTCACCCTTACGGTGGTTGCAGCGGGGGATGGCTCTGGCGTCGTCACTTCGCCGGGTGGCGCTATCTCTTGTCCCGATGAGTGCATCTCCGAGCTGGTCGAGGGCACCACGGTTCAACTCACGGCGACGCCCGACGAGGACGTGGAGTTCGGTGCTTGGTCCGGTGACTGCGCCGGCACGTCGCCGACTTGTGAGGTGACGCTCGACCGCGATCGAAGCGTCGTTGCATCCTTCGATCGAGACCGCGTCACGCTGTCGGTCGCGCTCGCCGGCGACGGGCTGGGAACGGTGACGGCGGATCTGGGCCCCATCGACTGCCCGGGTACGTGCTCGGCGAGCTACGCCGTCGGAGAGACCGTCACGCTTACCGCGGCGCCCGATGCGGACGTTCGATTCGCGGGTTGGTTCGGCGCGTGCGCGGGGACCGAGTCGTGCATCGTGACGATGGAGGCGGCTCGAGCCGTGACCGCGACGTTCGAGCTCGAACGCGAGCCGCTGACGGTCGTGCTGCAGGGGAGTGGGGCAGGCCGAGTCACGTCCGACATCGGTGGGATCGACTGCCCGGGCGCCTGCACCGAGGCCTACGTTCGAGGCGCGGCGGTCGAGCTCACGGCAACCGCATCGCCGGGTTCGCGCTTCGCGGGCTGGGGAGGTGCGTGCTCCGGGACGGGGACCTGCAACGTAACGGTGTCGTCGGCGACAAACGTCAGCGCGCAGTTCATCGCTCGCCAGGCGCTGACGGTAGCGACGGTTGGGTCGGGCGCTGGTGTGGTGACGTCGCTGCCTCTGGGGATCGACTGCGGTGCTACTTGTGTAGCGCAGTTCGATCGGGGGACGTCCGTGATGCTCACCGCGCAGTCGAACGCGGATGCGTACTTCGTCGGATGGTCTGGGGACTGCGTCGGAACGACCCCGACCTGCACGACGACGCTCTCCGCCGACCGAGGTGTCACGGCGCGGTTTCGGGCGCGAGCGGTTCAGGTCACGGCGGGTACGCACCACGCGTGCGCTGCGTTCCAAGATGGCACCGTTCGATGTTGGGGGCGCGGCGACTCGGGTCGCTTGGGCTACTCGAGCACCGTCGACGTGGGCGACGACGCAGCCGACGATCTCTCCACGATGCAGGTCTCGGTCGGAGGGAACGCAGAGCGGGTGGTCGCGGGGACGGCGCACACGTGCGCGCTCCTCACGGGAGGTTCCGTCCGGTGCTGGGGGGACGCGCTCAACGGTCAGCTCGGTTACGGCTCGAGCACGACCATCGGCGACGATGAACCCCCGGCCGCGGCGGGGCCGGTGAGTTTGGCCGGGAACGCCACTTCCATCTCATCCGGGTCGAGCCACACCTGTGCGCTGCTGAGCGGTGGCAGTGTTCGTTGCTGGGGATACAACTTCCTCGGTCAGCTCGGGTTGGGCACGTTCGGCGTCGGTTCGAACGTCGGCGACAACGAGGTTCCTTCGGCGGTGGCTGCGGTGAGTCTGGGGGAGTCGGCGGAGGAGGTCGCGTGCGGGGGCTCGCACTGCTGTGCGCGGCTCGCGTCCGGAGCGGTGCGCTGCTGGGGGGACAACAACCGGGGCCAGCTTGGGTTGGGCCACACGGATCGCATCGGCGACGACGAGGTTCCTTCCACGGCGCCTCCGGTGATGCTCGGCGGGACGCCCACCTCCCTCCACGCCGGGTCCAACGCGCTCCACGGCTGTGCGATCTTCCCGCCGTCGAATGGGTATCGGTGTTGGGGGCGAGGAACGGACGGGCAGCTATCACCGGCGATCGCGGTCGACATCGGTGACAACGAGCTGCCGAGCACCGTTGCAGTGACGGGATCGCAGTACGCTCAGCTCTGCGCGGCCGCGACGCACACCTGCGGCCGGACGACAGCGGGGGCGGTGTTCTGTTGGGGCACGAACGACTACGGAGAGGGAACGCCGGCCCTCGGGAGCACAGGTGACCTCGGTGCACCGGCCGTCGACCTGACCTGCGGCGACCAGTTCAACTGTGCGGTGCTATCGACGGGCGGCGTCCGCTGCTGGGGCCGGGCGCACTACGGGCAGCTGGGTTACGGGTCGACGCAGAACGTCGGGGATGGCGTGGGGCCCTCGATCCTCGCGGCGGGTGACGTCCCGCTTTGAGCGCTCAGTTCGTTTGAAGCGTGACGCGGTGGTACGAGGTCTCGAACTGCGTCGACAGCTGCGCGAGCTCCGTCTGCGGTGACGTCGCGCCGCACGAAGGTGAGGCCTGCATGAGCTCGGCGCGCAGCAGGAACTCGTCACCGGCCTGACCTTCCAGCGCCGCCGTGAGGTGGAGCTTCACGCCGTGGGAACGGTACGAGCCGGCGGGGGCCTCGAAGATGCCGAAGCGCTGTCGGGCGCTCGGCGCGGGCTCCTGGTCGTGGCGGATGCGCGCCTCGTAGACACACTCGGTGCCGCTGTCCGGCTTGTTCACCGTGCCCTGGACGTGGAGCTTGACCAGGAGCGTCCCGTCGCCGGGGAGCGTGACGCGCTGGGTGTCGACCTCGATGACGCGACCCGCGTCCTGGACGACCAGCGTCGCTGCCTTCCTCGTGGAGAGCCCGATCGGTGTCCCGCCCTCGGGGCCGGCCGCTCCGGGAGACCCGATGGGCCCGGTTGCGCCCGTCGCGCCCGCTGCACCCGTCGCACCGGGAACGCCACGTGGACCGGCGGCCCCGGGCGTCCCGGGAGCGCCGTCCTTTGCGCACGCGACGAGGGCGACGGTGACGACGGTCAGGTAGGCGAGCCTCATCGGTGCGTAGGAGGCCGCGAGGGTGCCCTCGGGGTCAAGCAGTGGAAGAAGGCGATGTCGGCGGCACGTTCGTCCGACTTTCGGACGAACGCCGGACGAAGTCCCGATGCCGGTAGGCGCTGCGCTTGGCGCGCCGCTTGTAGTCAGCTCCGCGAATGGTTCGACCGGGACGTCTGCACGGGATCCACGCGCCGCGTCCGTTCGAGGCGCGGACGGAGGCTTGGTCTTCGAGCGTCGACGTCTCCGTGCCGGCTTGGAACAACCCGTTCCTGACGCCGGCGCCACCGCCCGATGAGCTTCATGCGCTCGTTACGTTCACGCGGGCAGGGCTGTCGACGGAGGAGACGTTGCGGCTCGTCACGCACGGGGCGACGGCCGCGGAGGCGGTCGACTTGTTGAGTCTCGCGCTCCTCTCCCCGGCGCTCGAGGACTACGGGGCGGCGCAGGTGACGCTTCAGATCATCCAGACGGCGCGAGCGGCGGGGGGTGTCACGGCGGCGCAGGTGCATCGGACGATCGCGGAGCATGCGAAGCGGGTGGTCGTGCGGCCCGATGGCTACCTCGCGCCGGCGCTCGGGGGGCGGGCGATCGAGCGCCAAGGGCAGGGCGTTCGGGTGCAAGACGGGCGGTTGGTGGCCGGCGCGCTCGAGGTCGGGCGCACGTATCGGATGGAGGCGGGGACGCTGTACGACGTCGACGACGGGCGGCCGGTCGCACACCTCGGGCTGCAGCACGATGTCTTCAATCAGGCGCTCGACGGGGTGGAGCTCGCCGTGGGGGATGCGCTGCGGGACGTCGCGGAGCTGGTGCACGGACTGATCGCGGATCCCGTCGGGCTCACGGAGCGTGCGGTGCTCGGGTTCGCGGCGCTGCCGGAGACGATCGCTTCGCTCGTGCGGCAGACGCCCGAGCTGTACGCGGCGTACGAACGGATGTCGTCGTCGGACCGCGGTCGGTTCGTCTCGCGCGCGGTCACGACGCTCACACTCGCGTACGTGACGGGCGGCGCGGCGTGGGGTGGGGCGAAGCTGACGGCGCAGGGGATGAGCGGCGCGCGGCTCGCGAAGTTCGCGGGGGTGTTCGGCGGGGAGGTCGTCGGCGTCGACGCGTACGCGGTGGCGGCGGGGCTGGGACACCTGGGGCTCGGGGCTGCTGGCGGGGACGTCGCTGATGTCCGTCGCGGACAGTGCGGCGCCGTCGGCGCGAGCGCGGTGGACCTTGGAGCACCGGGTTCGGCGGGGCGTCGGCGACGTTCACGATCGGTCGCTCTACGAAGGCGCGGACGACCTGCGGCAGGCGCTGGAGATCGCGGAGCGCATGGGCCCGGCCGAGCACGCGCACGTGCGCGCGCGGGTCGCGGCGCGCGTGGCGGAGGATGTGGCGACGGTCGAGTACGAGGAGCTCGCGGGGTTGCTGAAGCTGCGCTCTCGGTTGGGCGACGACGTTCGTGGCGTGGAGGCCGCGCTGACGCAGCGCCTACGCGCGGAGGTGCGAGCGCTGCGCGACATGCCCCAGGACAGTCGCAAGGTGACGAAGCTCGACCGCCTGCGCGCCGCGCTCGACGACGCCGGCGTGGACCTGCACGGCTACCTCGCGACGCGCGGGCCGAAGCCGTCGCTGTCCGCGGAGGCGGCGCGCGCGTACCGGGCGCTGATGCGCGGGGACGACGTGGTGTACGTGAAGACGCGGGCGGAGGCGGAGGCGATCGTGGGGCAGTTCGAGGGGCTGGTGGACACCGGGGGGTGGGGCTGGCCGCAGATCAAGCGGTTGCTGGCTCTCAAGAAGCGAGAGACCTACCATTGGGATGTGGACTTCGGCTCGAACGGGTACCTATTGGGACACGATCCGAGGTGTGGCCACGCGGACGTCGCACACGTTCAGCTGATCACACGACTGAGCCAGGATGTCCGAACGATTCGAATCGAATTCGGAGAGCGACGTGGCGCGACGAATCTCCCCTGAGCTCAGGGACGCCCTTGAAACCCGACACGACCTCTGCGTCGAGATCCCCGCCAAGCATCCCGGCTGCCGGGCCTGGGTGAACGTCGGCGTCTCCATGGAGGGCGACGCGATCAGCGGGTTCGGCGTTCTCCACTTCGAGTACCCCATCGAGATGATGGAGCGTGAGTACGACGCCTCGGCGGATGAGCTCCCGCTCTTCGACTCCCGCGGCTTTCGCACCGAGGACGAGGTCAACCGCTACCTCGACCAGATCCTCCCGCCGGACGCGAACCTCATCCGGGTCGCCGACGACGACGACTACCCGATGTAGCCCCAGCTCACGGAGGCGGGTTGACTCCCGGCCCGGTCGGCCGTCGACTGCGCTCGACGTGGTCGACGATCTCGAGGGGCGAATCGAATTCGCCGCGGCGGGCGTGTGGGAGCGGCTCAAGCGCGTCTTCGCGGTGCTGTTCCTCGCGGGTTGGACGTTCGGTTGGTCGTTCCTCCTGCTGATGGGGTACCTCTTCTCCGCCCCGACGTTGATGTCGGTGAGCGGCGGCGCGATCGCGGTGGGGCTGCTTGCGGGCCTCGTGCGTCGCTTGACGCGTCGGCGTCGGCTGGAGCGTCGCGCGGAGCACGAGCTGATCGCGAAGGCGAAGCTCGAGGGCGTGAAGCTCGACCGCAACATCCACGAGGTGCTGTCGGCGTTCGACGCCTGCTACGTGCAGATCAAGTCGACCCTCGAAGAACCGGAGCTCGCCCAAGAGACGATCGCCGTCGACGCCGCGGTGGACCTCGACGTCGTGCGCGACCGGCTCTTCCACACCGCCGAGACGAAGGCGAAGCTCCTGCGGGAGCTACGCAAGCTCGGTCGATCGAGCAACTCCTCGGTGGTGAAGCAGAGCGTCGACGACGTCCGCCACGCCGTCGTCGCGCGGCAGCGCGAGGCGGAGCAGATCACCCAGGACGCGCAGCGGCTGCTGAGCCGCCTCGAAGATGTCCGCCGTCTGACCGCGGGGCCCGACAAGGCCCACGCGCGCGGCAAGCTGGAGGCGGTCCTGCAGGAGTTGGATCTCACGGCGAAGGCCTACGAGGAGATCGAGGACGCGGAGACCGCCGAGGCCCGCAAGCTGCGGGCGCTGCGCGCGCAGCAGGCGCAGAAGAGGTAGCGCTCCTCAGGACAGCGCGTCGAGGCGCGTCAGTGCGTCGCTCGGCAGTACGAGCGTAGACGCGGCGAGGTTCTCGCGGAGGTGTTCGACGCTCGCGGTGCCCGGGATCAAGAGCACGTTCGACGCGCGTCGGAGGAGCCAGGCGAGGGCGACCTGGTGCGGCGTCGCCCCCACCGACTCGGCGACCTGAGACAATTGCTCGGACTGAATCGGGGTGAAGCCACCGAGCGGGAAGAACGGCACGTACGCGATCTTTGCCTCCGCGAGGTCGTCGATCCACGCATCGTCGACGCGATGGATCAGGTTGTAGTGGTTCTGAACGGCCACGACCTCCGCCATGGCGCGCGCGTCCTCGACCTGCTTCGGCGTGACGTTGCTAAGCCCGATGTGCCCGACTTTGCCCTGCTCCTGGAGCTTCACGAGGGCGGCGAGCGGCGCTTCGAGGGAGCCCTCGGAGGGCCGCTGCGGGTCGAACATCGCGCGGAGGTACACGAGCTCGAGCGTCTCCAACGCCAGGTTCTTCAGGTTGTCGTGCACTTGCTCGGCGATGTCGTCCGCCGTGCAAGCGGACTCCCACGAACCTCCGGGGCCTCGCCGGGCGCCGACCTTGGTCGCGATGAGTAGCTCCGCCGGGTAGGGCTGGAGTGCTTCCCGGATCAGCTGGTTGGTCACGTGAGGGCCGTAGATGTCGCTCGTGTCGATGTGGTCGACGCCGAGCTCGACGGCTTTGCGCAAGACCGCGATGGCCGCGGCTCGGTCCTTGGGCGGTCCGAGGACGCCTGGGCCCGCGAGCTGCATCGCTCCGTAGCCGAGGCGGTGCACGGTCCGATCGCCGCGATCGCCGATTCTGAAGGTCTGCGGTGGGTGGATCTTCGTCATGCGAAGAAGCATGAGGGGCGGAGAACTGTCTGTTAATGAGGTCTTTTCGGTACAGCTTGTGCGAAATTCCGAACAATGACGATCAGCCTCGATGACGTGAAGACCTTTGCGGCGGTGGCCCAGGCCCGGGGCTTCCGTCAGGCGAGTCGTGCCAGCGACAAGAGCGCGTCGGGCGCGAGCGAGGCGGTGCGACGTCTGGAGGAGGGCATCGGTGTTCGGCTCCTCAACCGAACGACGCGTTCGGTCGCGCCTACCGAGGCGGGCGCTCGGCTGCTGGCGCGACTCGAGCCCGCGCTCGCAGAAATCGCCGCCGCGCTCGACGAAGCCGAGAGCTCGAGCACGGATCCCGCCGGCACGCTGCGACTCAACGTGCCGACACTCGTGGCGCGCGTCGTGTTGCCCGACGTCTTGCCAGCGTTCCTCGCGGAGCATCCGAAGATTCGCGTGGACGTCACGGCGAACGACGACCTCGTCGACGTGATCGCCGCGGGGTGTGACGCCGGAGTTCGCTACGAGCAGTCCTTGGAGCAGGACATGATCGCGGTGCCGATCGGCCCCCGCCGGCAACGCTTCGCGCTCGCCGCGTCCCCGAACTACCTCGCGCGTCGCGGGCGCCCCAAGCACCCACGCGACCTCCTGAAGCACCCCTGCCTACGCGTCCGGTTCGACTCGGGGGCGCTGGTGCCGTGGGAGTTCGAGCGGAAGGGCGAGGTCCTGAGGGTGGACGCGACGGGTCCGGTCGTCGCCAACCTCGGCGACGCGTTCGATCTCCTCGTCGCCGCGGCCGTCGCGGGGACCGGCGTCCTCTACCTCACCGAGGAGCTATTACGTCCGCACTTCGAGACCGGCGCGCTCGTGCCGCTGCTGAAGCCATGGTGGATGAGCTTCCCGGGGCCGTTCCTCTATTACTCGAGCCGCCTTCACGCGCCCCCACCGCTGCGGGCATTCGTGGACTTCCTGAAGGCGCGGCGACCCCCGAAACGACGAAGGCTCCTGGAATCCGATTGATTCCAAGAGCCTATTCGAGTGGAGCCAATCGGGATCGAACCGACGACCTCTTGAATGCCATTCACGGTTCCCATGCTTGCCTGGCTTTCAGCTCAGCCATATTGTGTACTTGCGCGGCTGGATGTCCAGTCAGGCTGGGCCACACGTTCCGATTCGTCACGACTGTCGCGATGCAGTGGCCCAATCGTGGCCCCAGGGCCCTCAGGTTGCGGAAGCCTGTTTCGCGGGCTCGTCGGTTCTGTCGTCCTCGCGGACATCAAAGTCTGGGAGTGTTCTGAACTCGACCTTACGCCCTTCACGTCTCGCGCGTTCGATTCCGAGATGCATCCCCTCCGAAATACCGAGGTCCTCGTACACGACGGTTCGCTGAGCCACTTCTCCCCAAGCAAGGCCGGCATCGATTCCCATGGAACGCTCGGAGGCGAGACGATCATCGAGCACGCCTGGCTGGGTGTACAAAAGGTGTGAGGCGTACGGTGCCTCGTGGCGCAGCAGGCAATCGCGCATGCAAGCGCGCGCATAGCTCACCTTCCGCGCCTCATCCGCCGCGCGCTCTTCCGGTGACGAGCCGGCTCCACGGAAGGGGGTCTCAAGAATGACTAGAGTCCATTTCATGCTACTGCGACCTTTCGTTCTGCGGCAGTTGCCAGCCCGCTGCCGTCGAGCCGACCAGCTTGCGAGTTGGTCTGAATCGGTTGTCGCCCGATTCCTGGACATAAGAATCAACTTCGACCGCGTTCCGATGAAGTGTGATGAGGTTGAATTGCCGCTTCCGGATAGGACCGAGGTGGTCGTCTCGGACCCCGCAGCTTCCAGCCCCGAGGACCAGGACTCCCCTGCTTGGGCTGTTGGGCTTCGGTTCAGACCTCACGTATCCGTAGTGCGGGTGATGCTGATGGCCGTGAACCACCAGGTCGACACCGAACTCCGCGGCTCTTCGAATCTGAAGCCCCGCGTCCAGCGAAATGCCGAATCCGCGCGGCGAGTCGCTTGCGCGCTCCTGCAGCACCACCGGGAGGATGTGGTGATGGACCGCAAGCACGCGGAGCTGCGCGCCGCGGATGTCCTCTGACCAGCTCATCTCCTCGACAGCATGGGAAAAGGCCTCATCCGTCACCCGTCCGAGGCCCGCGAAGTGATTCCGGTCCTGCTGGAGCTCCGAGGTGTTGAGCCCAACAACATCGAGGGTCGGTGCGCCCCGGACGAAGTAGCGGCGTCCGACGGCCAGATATTGGTTGGGCTCTACCCGATACCAGCGCTGCAGGAACTCGCGATAGTTCGCCTTCGCGACGTCAGCCGCAACGCGAACGGGTTTGGACCAGTCGTATTCGGACGTTGATTGCTCGCTCCATTGAATGTCGTGGTTGCCCGGGAGAAGTACGAAGTGGTCGCGCTGCAATCCAAGTTGCGCCCGCAGGTCTTCGAGAAAGTCGCGCGCGAACTCGAACTCCTCCTTCGTGCCGGTCCATGTAAGGTCGCCGGTGACGACTACAAGACCCGGGAGTGCCTTCGGCTTCAGGGACTCGTAGACGATCGACGCAAGCGTCGGGTTCTGAGCGTCCGCATCACCGATGCTGAACTGGTGGTAGTCGGGGTGAAGATGAGGATCACTCAGGTGGAGAATCCGAGGAAGGTTGGCAAAGACCGGCTCCTTCGGAGCGATCGGTGCAAGCCGTGTCCGAGGGAAGATCCGCTCTTGCTCGACCGCAGGAGTGCCGTCGGGCGCCGGCTTTGCGATCCAGTACGTGACGTTGCCAAACTGGAGAAGCTCACGCACGTTGACGATGCGCGTCCCTTCAAGCTGCGGGAACGTCGGCACGATATCGTCGTGCGTGATGCTGTCGATGTCGGACGCCTTGGCATACACCAGGTCATTCAGCGCGGCCTCCGCAAGCGGGCGAATCTCGCCCAGCTTGAACCATGTCGTAAAAGGCCCGCCGGCATAGTAGGCGGACGTCTTTTGGCCGTCCTCTGGAGCCGTGAACGGTTCAACGTTCGGCTTGAAGTCGATGGCGAGCAACGGGGCTTCGAAGAGGCGCCGCTGGCCGCTGTCGAGGAGAATCGCCCGTGCTCCGTCGTTGTCGATCTGTCGGGCCAGTTGGCTCCATAGGCCGACGGGCACCTCCTCGTTCTGCTTCTTCCACCAGCCCCACCAGACGTAACCGGCATTGCGGGTCACTTCGTTGTGCTCATCGACGGTGTGGCCCTTCGTTGGATTGACGAGGTCTCGGAAGCGCAGGATCAGGACGAGCTCTTCCGCCATGAAGGTAGTAGTACTACACGAAGCCGCGGAGTCAACGCGGTCGTCGGGTGGGCACCGCGAGCGGCCTAGACGAAGGCGGATCGCCAGCCTTTGCCCGGAAACGGCAGCGGAAGGCGGATTCCATTCGGAACATCGGACGAGCACAACGCGCGCTCAGTGCTGACGCGGGAACATCAGACCGAAATGTGGCACCAGGCGCTTGTCGTTGAGCGGGTCGTGCTCAGCTTCGGGCCGTGCCCCTGAACTTCGATTCTGATCCGGAGGGAGCCGTGCTGGAGTTCCTAGCTGCGAAGCAGCTGAACGACGGCTCCATGCAGCAAGCATGGTCTCGCGTGAACTACCGCGGACAGGCGTCTCCCGGCGCCCACGATCCGCGCGACCCGTTCTTCCCGAGCATGATCACGCGCGGGCATTTGGAGCGCTGTCTCGCGCAAGGGCGCAGTGCCCAGCAAGTCCGTGGCACTCTGCAGCGGACGTTCGCGGTTCTTCTTCGTCACGACCTGATCGCACCCGCTGTTGCGGATGACGCACCGAACACCGAGTTTCGGATGATCACCGCTCTGGGGTTGGAGCTCGTCACCGAGGGCTCGCACCAGATGTTCATCGAGGGGCCCGCGAGTGTGGTGCGGAGTCGGCGTGCCGCTACTGCGCTCCTGCACGTGCCGGGACATGAGGGGGCAGGCAGTGGCTTTCTGTGGCGACCCGATCTGCTGGTGACCGCCGCGCACGTTATCGACGGCCTGGCACAGCATGGAACAATCCACGTGCAGTTCGACGGTGAACAGGACTCGTTGGCCGCCCAGGGATTGACGGTCGCAGATCCGGTTGACGATATGCACCTGGACATCGGCTTGGTGCACTTGCCGGCGCAACAGAGGCAACGCCTTGCCCCGTCGGCGAATGGTGTGAACCTACTCGAAGAGGTCGTGGTTCTCGGCTTCCCTCCGATTCCAAACGCGCATCCGACGATGGTCGCTCATCGGGCCGAGATTGCAGCAATCGCGCAGTCGTATCACAACCGGCCGGAGAATCTTGTCCTGTCCTCGCTCGTCCGGGGCGGAAACTCCGGGGGGCCGGTTCTGGATCGGCGCGGCCGTGTAGTGGGGATCATCTCCGAGAATCTCTTCCCGTCGTTGGCGGAGCACGAGAGGGACCTCATCCAGGGCCTTGGCTACAGCACTGCGGTGTCGGCTCAATGGCTTGAGCTGCTCAGGGCCGGACGCGTAACCACGCACAGCATCTGACTACTTGCGCCAGGTCGTTCTTGCTCGGGAGCAAGTCGTCCCGTGCCCTAGTTGCGGGATGTCCGTAGGGGGCTGCAGGCTCCGATCGTGATCGACCGAGCATCGAGCGGAGACCAGCGTCGGATTGATCTCGATCGTCTGCTGCTGCGTCTCGTCCTCCTCATCGTTCAAGTCCGGGAGTGGGACGGCCTCGGCCGATTCCCGAACTTCGGCGCGGAGTTCGCCCGGGAGCTCGAGGTCCAGCTCGTTCGGCCTGGCGCCGTCCTCGTCGCGGAGTTGCTCGGGGCTTGCGCGGGATCCGAACTGCCGCAAGGTGCTCGGATGCAAGGCCGCCCGGGCCGGGTACGCGCCAAACGTCGATTCGAAGTCACATGCTGCCTGGTGAACCGCTTCGTCCCACCGGTCGAAATCGTCGATCACGTAAGTGCGGCGGGCGGCCTCGCGGAGGTCCACGGGTAGGTTCTGGGCGCAGACCGTAAGTCGGCGCAAGTCGGCTTGGGCCACAGACTTGATCCCACCCGCCAGACCAGCGACGTTGGCACTTGGATGGGTCTCCGTTGCGTGCTCGGAATCCTTCGGGCTCTGGTCACTCCCGCGACTTGCGATGGCGCTCATGACCTCTTGGAGGTCTGCCCGTGATCATCAAGTCGGAGATGAACGAAACCGAGGTCTGCCAGAACTTCATCACGCCCGCGATCACCCAGGCGGGCTGGGACAAGCAGACGCAGATACGCCGCGAGTACAGCTTCACCGCGGGCCGGGTGATCGTGCGAGGCCAGGTCGCGGTGCGTGGCAAGCAGAAGCGCGCCGACTACTTGCTGTTCCACACGGCGCAACTCCCCCTCGCGATCGTCGAGGCGAAAGACAACAAACACCCGGTCGGCGGCGGCATGGAGCAGGCGCTTGCCTACGCCGAGACGCTCGACGTGCCCTTCGTGTTCAGCTCGAACGGCGACGCGTTCCTCTTCCATGACCGCACCGGCCAGACGGAGCCGATCGAGCAGGTGCTGAGTCTCGACGCGTTCCCGTCGCCCGACGATCTCTGGGCCCGCTACCGCGCCTGGAAGGGCCTGACCGAAGAGAGCGAGGCTCTTGCTCGCCAGCCCTTCCACGAGGACGCGTCCGGCAAGGAAGTCCGCTACTACCAGCGAATCGCAGTCCAGCGGACCGTCGAGGCGGTCTCCAAGGGCGACAACCGGCTCCTGTTGGTGATGGCCACCGGCACCGGCAAGACGTTCACCGTCTTCCAGATCATCTGGCGCCTGTGGAAGGCCCAGCGGGTCAAGCGCGTGCTGTTCCTCGTGGACCGCAACATCCTCGCCGACCAGACCATCACGAACGACTTCAAGCCGTTTGGCGGGGTCATGACCAAGGTCAAGAACCGCAACATGGATCCGTCGTACGAGGTCTATCTCGCGCTCTACCAGGCCGTCTCGGGCACGGAGGAGGAGAAGAACGTCTACAAGCAGTTCTCCCCCGACTTCTTCGACTTGGTGGTCATCGACGAGTGCCACCGCGGGAGCGCACGGGAGAGCAGTGCGTGGCGGGAGGTCCTCGACTACTTCGACAGCGCGATCCACCTCGGACTTACGGCCACGCCGAAGGAGACCAAGGACGTCTCGACCCTCACGTACTTCGGCAACCCGGTCTACGAGTACAGCCTCAAGCAGGGGATCGACGACGGCTTCCTCGCGCCCTACAAGGTCGTGCGCATCGACATCGATCGCGATCTCCAGGGGTGGCGCCCTCCGAAGGGGATGCTCGACGACCTCGATCAGGAGGTCGAGGACCGCATCTACAACCAACGCGACATGGACAGGGTGTTGGTGCTCAACGAACGTACGAAGCGCGTCGCCGAGAAGATCGTCGCGTACCTTCTCGGGACCGACCCGTACGCCAAGACCATCGTGTTCTGCGAGAACATCGACCACGCCGCCCGGATGCGGACGGCCCTGGTGAACGAGGTCGCGTCCAAGATGCCGAAGGAGGCCGACAACACGAGCAAGTTCGTCGTGCGGATCACGGGCGACAACGAGGAGGGCAAGCGGGCGCTGGACGACTTCATCCACCCCGAGCATCGCTACCCCGTGATCGCGACGACCTCGAAGCTGCTGTCGACGGGTGTCGACGCGAAGACGTGCAAGTTGATCGTTCTCGACCAGCGCATCGAGTCGATGATCGAGTTCAAGCAGATCGTCGGCCGGGGCACGCGCATCCACGAGGACGCGGGCAAGCTGTGGTTCACGATCATGGACTTCAAGCGAGCCACGGAGAAGTTCGCGGATCCGGACTTCGACGGGGAGCCCGTGATCATCTTCGCGCCCGACGGCGGCGGCTCGCCGGTGCCGCCCGATGAGCCGGGCCCGGATGGCGGCGGTGATGAGCCCGGCGATCCCACCGAGCCAACGAAGAAGTACGTGGTCAGCGGGGTCACGGTCTCGGTCGTCGCCGAGCGGGTGCAGTTCTATGGCAAGGACGGAAAGCTGATCACGGAGTCGCTGAAGGCGTACACGCGCGACACGATCAAGGAGCAGTACGCCACGTTGAACGACTTCCTCCAGCGCTGGTCCAGCGCCGACCGGAAGGCGGCCGTGATCGACGAGCTGCGAGAGCAAGGGCTCCTCCTCGAAGAGCTACACGAGCAAGTCGGCAGGGACCACGACGCCTTCGACTTGATCTGCCACGTCGTCTACGGACAGCCCCCGAAGACGCGGCGTGAGCGCGCCGAGAACGTGCGCAAGCGGGACGTGTTCACGAAGTACGGCGAGCAGGCTCGGCGCGTGTTGGACGCGTTGCTCGACAAGTACGCCGATGAGGGCCTGCCTAGCGTCGAGGACCTCGGCGTGCTTCGCGTTCGCCCGCTGTCGGAGTTGGGCACCGCGTACGAGCTGGTCGAGAGCTTCGGCGGGAAGGACGCGTACATCGAGGCCGTGCGAGCCCTGGAATCCGAGCTGTACAGCAGCGTCGCGTAGGCTAGGCTCCCCGCCCGGAGCCTCACGTGTCGCTCAACACCACGATCAAGTCGATCCAAGACATCATGCGCAAGGACGTCGGCGTCGACGGCGACGCCCAGCGCATTGGCCAGATGGTCTGGCTGCTGTTCCTCAAGATCTGGAACGACCGCGAGAAGGAGCTGGAACTCGTCGAGGAGGGCTTCCAGTCGCCTCTCGTCGATGTGACGTGGCAGGACGCGAACGACAGTTGGACCCACGAGGACCTGCGCTGGTCGGCCTGGGCCGAGGATCCCGAAGGGATGACCGGGGACGAGCTGCTCGACTTCGCCAACGGCACGCTCTTCCCCGCCCTCAAGAACATCGAGGTGGGGCCCAAGATCGAAGGCGACGACGCGGAGGCCGAGGCCGCGCGTCGGCTCCGCCAACGCCGCCTGCTGGTGCGCAGCGTGTTCGAGGACGCTTACCAGTACATGAAGTCCGGTACCTTGCTGCGGCAGGTCATCAACGCCATCCAGGGCAGCATCGACTTCAACAGCGCGACGAGCCGCCACCTCTTCGGCGACGTCTACGAGAAGATCCTCAAGGACCTCCAGAGCGCGGGCAATGCCGGCGAGTTCTACACGCCGCGCGCCGTCACGCAGTTCGCCGTCGACATGGTGAACCCGCGCCTCGGAGAGAAGGTGCTCGATCCGGCGTGCGGCACGGGCGGCTTCCTTGCTTGCGCCGTCGAGCACATCCGGGCTCGCGAGGTGAAGACTGCCAAGCAGGAGCTACGCCTTCAAGGCAGCATTCAGGGGGTCGAGAAGAAGCCGCTTCCGCACCTCCTCGCCGTCACCAACATGATCGTGCACGGGATCGATGTGCCCACCGGCATCATGCACGACAACACCCTTGCGCGTCCGCTCCGCGACATCACGATGAAGGATCGAGTCGAGGTCGTGGTCACGAACCCACCGTTCGGCGGCATGGAAGAAGACGGCATCGAGAGCAACTTCCCCGCGGAGTTCCGCACCCGAGAGACCGCGGACCTGTTCTTGGTCCTGATCATCGAGCGGCTCAAGCCGGGCGGCCGGGCCGCGGTGGTGCTGCCCGACGGGACGTTGTTCGGCGAAGGCGTCAAGACGCGCATCAAGGAACGGCTCATGACCGAGTGCGACCTGCACACGATCGTACGCCTGCCCAAGGGAGTGTTCGCGCCGTACACGAGCATCAAGACCAACGTGCTGTTCTTCGAGAAGGGCCGCCCGACGAAGGAGGTCTGGTACTACGAGCACCCGTACCCCGAGGGCTACAAGAGCTACTCGAAGACCAAGCCGATGCGCATCGAGGAGTTCGAGGCCGAGAAGGCGTGGTGGAACGACCGGATGGAGACGGACCTCGCCTGGCGAGTGAGCATCGACGACATCCGGGCCCGCGGCTTCAACCTCGACATCCCCAACCCCCGGGCACCCGAGGCCATGCACGAGGACCCGGAGGAGCTGCTGGCGCGCTTCGAGAAGGAGCGCGCTGCGGCGACCGCGCTGCGCGAAGAGCTGCGGCAGGCGCTCGCGGACGCGCTCCTTGGGGAGGCGTCGTGACGCCGCACGACCTGATCGCGGCCTTTGACAAGCTGGCGGAGGCGGCTGACGGCATCATGCGAGTGCGCGAGCTGGTGCTTGAGCTTGCAGTTCGCGGAAAGCTGGTGGCTCAGCACTCGAATGATGAGCCCGCAACCGCCCTACTAGAACGGGTAGAGGCGCGTCGAGCTGCGCTCGTGGAGGCGGGTCGGCTTCGTAGATCAAAGAAGCTGCCGCTCATTACGGGTGAGGATATCCAGTTTGAGTTACCCCCGGGCTGGCGGTGGGCGAGACTGGGCACACTCTTCATCAAGATCTCCGACGGTACGCATCACTCTCCTCCCAATGGCCCGGTTGGTGACCACCTCTACGTTACCGCGAAGAATATCAAGGAGGACGGTGTGTCGCTTCGCGATATCACCTACGTTTCGACCCACGTTCACGACGAGATATTCGCCCGCTGTGACCCCGAACTTGGCGACGTGCTCTACGTCAAGGATGGAGCGACGACGGGTGTCGTAACCGTGAACGATCTGGACCGGCCTTTCAGCCTCTTGTCCAGCGTAGGACTCCTGAAGGTCGGTGGACTGTTCGACGCCTGGTGGGCCTGCTGGGCAATGCGCTCACCGTTCTTCTACGACCAAGTCCGTGGTGCGATGTCCGGCAGCGCAATCCAGCGCGTAACGCTGACCAAGCTCAATCGAGCTTTGCTGCCGGTTCCTCCTCTTGCTGAGCAGCGGCGCATTGTTGGCCGGGTCGATGAGCTGATGGGGTTGCTCAACCGGCTGGAGGCCGCTCGGAACGCTCGCGAGGGCACCCGCGCCGCGCTGCGGGACGCCGCGCTCGCCGCACTCCAGGACGCCGACACGCCGGAGGAGGTCGAGGTTGCTTGGGCGCGCATCGCGAGCCACATCCACGAGCTGTTCACCGACCCCGCCGATGTCGAGCCCCTCCGCCAGACCGTTCTCCAGCTCGCGGTACGCGGGCGCCTCGTGCCCCAGGACCCGAACGACGAGTCGGCAGAGACGTTGCTGGGGCACGTCGCGAAGGCAAGACAAGAAGCGCTTGCACAGAAGAAGGCGCGGTTCGCACGAGACCGTGCCGACTTCCATGAGGCCGACGAACTTCCAAATGGCTGGGCCTGGGCTCCTCTCCAAGACCTCTTTCGATTCATTGACTACCGAGGCAAGACGCCGCGGAAGACCGAATCCGGCGTCCTGCTGATTACGGCGAAGAACGTCCGCGATGGCTATGTCAAAGAGGAACCGCGCGAGTACGTGGCGCCTTCAACGTACGATGAGTGGATGACACGCGGCATCCCACGGCCCGGCGACATCCTGTTCACGACGGAGGCACCGATGGGCAAGGCTGCGTTGGTCGACATTGGGGACCGGTTTGCACTCGCTCAACGCATCATCGACCTCCAGCCCTACGGCACGATCGATACGCGCTACATGATGTGGGTGCTCCTCAGTCCATGGTTCCAGGCGAGATTGGCGGAACGAGCGACCGGAATGACCGCCACCGGAATCAAGGCGGAGAAGCTGAAACTCATCCGCGTGCCAGTTCCTCCATCGGCCGAACAGGACCGAATCGCGAACAAAGTGGACGAGCTAAGGGCGCTGCTCGACCGGCTAGAGCGGCGCCTCGCGAAGGCCAAGAACTCTCTGGAAGCGGCAGCGGCGGCAGCGGTTCACCACCTGGAGTTCTGACGGAGAACAGCTACACCGCCCGAAGAGCGGGCTGGAGGCTCGGCAGGCGGTCGAGGTCGTCCTTGAACACGTCCGGGGCCAGGTGCGCGTACCGCTGGGTCATCTTTGGAGAGCTGTGTCCGAGGATGCTCTGGAGCCGGTAGATGCAACCGCCGTTGCGCATCCAGTGCGACGCGAACGTGTGCCGCAGGTCGTGGTACGTGATGTAGTCGTCCGGGAAGCCGGCCGCTTCGAGCGTGCGGCCGAAGTAGCGGGCTTTGCGGAAGTAGGGGGCGTCTCGGCGGAGGAGCCCGCCACCTTGGTTCGGGAAGAGGAGCCCGGATCCGATCTGGTTCGCCCGCGCGCGCAGGAGCGGAAGCAGGGGGTCGAGGATCGGCACGACGCGGCTCTTCGCGGTCTTGGTCGGCCCGCCGTAGCTCCGGTGGATGCGCATCACTCGACCGTCGAAGTCGAGGCTTGCGACCGTCAGGCCGCAGACCTCGCCGAGGCGGAGCCCCGAGTAGATGGGCACCGCGTAGAGCACGAAGACCAGCGGGTCCTGTTCACGTGCGGCGTCGAGGAACCGCTGGATCTCGTCCTGCGTCTCCAAGTGCGGGAAGCGTTCGTGCGGTACGCCCGCAGCGTCGACCTCGGTGTGCTGCCTCAGCGTGGGCTTCGGCTTCTTGATCGCCGGGACCTTGCCGAGCCACTCCTCCTGGTGCGCCAACCGGAGGATCGAGATCAGCAGCGACAGGTGGAGGTAGATTGTGTTCGGGGCGAGCCGGCCCGCTCGCGTCTTCTCGTAACGCGCCGCCTCGCGAGCGCCGATCTCGCGTAGCTCCACGTCGCCGAACTCTGGGAGCAGGTGGCACCGGAGGAAGCTCCTGTCGGTGGCGAGGCTTCGCTTCGCGTGCTTCACCTCCAGCCAGAGATCCGCGGCCTCCGCGAACGTCTTCCGGGCGGGGCTCAAGGCTCGTAGGCCGCGCCTTCGCTCCTCGACCGCGACGAGCCGGCGGTTCAGCTGGAACGCTGCGTCTTCGCGATCGCCGAAGGTCTCGCTACGGCGCTTGCCGTGCTCGTCGGTCCAGCGGATGCGCCAGGCGCTCCCGTGTTGGATGGGCTTGTTGGTCTTGCTTCGTCTCTTGGTGTTCTTCCTCGTCACGTGTCGACTCCTAGCTGAGCCGGCTGGACGGGTATCCGTGCGGGATCCTGGGCGTGGTGCTCGACTCGCAAGTCGTCGCGGCACGTCGCCGCGCAGCCCGACTTACGCCGCGATCGCCGCAAGTCGCACGACGCCGCCGGGGACTTACGTGCGCCCGCTCCGTGACGGTGCGACTTACGACGGTCTCGAATCCGTCGAGGTGTAAGTGGCCCAAGACTGGCCCAGAGCGCTCGTCGGACCCGGCGCTCCAAACGACGAAGGGCCCGGTATCATGAACGATACCGAGCCCTTGTGAAGTGGAGCCAATCGGGATCGAACCGACGACCTCTTGAATGCCATTCAAGCGCTCTCCCAACTGAGCTATGGCCCCGCGAGCGACGTATGAACCACATCGCTCCGGACGAATCAAGCACTACCCGAGGAGGCGCTCGATCTGCCGGTCCGTGATATCCAGGCCGTTGATCTGCGCGGCCACCATAACGCGTTCTGCAGCGGCGCGGTCCAGGACACCCGCCCCCAAGAGCACCGCCGCCGCCTCCGCGTAGTTTTCGATCAGGTGCAGGCCCTCGACCCGCGCCGGGTCGACGTTGTTCGTGACGCGGTGGATGAAGGCCGCGCGGACGCGGTCGCCGTACTTCGCGACGATGTCGCGGTAGGCGTCCGGGTCGACGTGGCTGCTGTCGCCGAAGAGCACGAACGACTTGTCCGGGCTCGCATCGAAGGCCCGCGAGATGTCGGCCACCTTCTCCCGACGCGCGACCCACGGCACCCCCGAGACCCCCGTCTCGATCGGCCCCTCCGGGACACCGTGCCGACGCAACCACTGAGGCACCGGCGCCGCGCTGTCCGGGGTCCTCGCCGTCACGAACGTCAGGTCACCCGCGTTCCCGTCGACCCCCTCCAACTCCACCAACAGCTGCGCGATGCCAGGGTAAGGGCTCGCCGGCAACGTGTCGCCGTGCTCCGGGATGATCGTCTTGTCGAGGTCCGAAATGATTCCCAAGTCGTGCGCCGCACCGCTCAACACCCGCGCCGCCGCCTCGAGCTCCGACGTCTTCAGGTAACCGTTGCCGTCGTCGTGCCGCCGCGCCTCCGCGATGAACGCCGCCTCGTCCGTCAGACCGTACTGACCCATCAACCGGTCCACCACCGCCTGCGAATAACGCGGCCGCGACGACGCCTCCGCACCCCCCAGCTCGCGGTAGAGCACCTGCAACCGCGCCGGCAGCCGCCGCGGATCCACCGTCCCGTCCGAACGCCGCGCCCGCGACGCATCCTGCATCGTCGCCGCCGAGATCCCGTCCGCGACCCGCGTGGTCTTCGAAGAGCCGTACCCCGTCGAATCGAAGTACGCATCCACCGCCGGACCCGCCAGCGCCGGCCGCCCCGACAACCCCGCGATCCGACCCGCCTCGCTGCGGCTCGTTCGCCCGTCGGTGCCGGAGACGGCCTCCAGCGCGGGCTCTACCACCTCCGTCACCACCGCCTGCGAGAACTCGGAAGGCGTCGGGCGTGCGGGCATCGTCGTCATCGCCGAGGGTTATCGGCCGAACCTCACCTGAAGGTGTGTGTCATCTCGGGGGCACGCCCTCGACCGCCAGCTGGCCCCGGTAAATCGCCTTCGTCCCGTCCGCCGTGGCCAACAACAACGCCCCGTCCTCGGCGATCCCCCGCAGAATCCCCCGGGTCTCACCGTCCTCCGCGACCACCGTCACCGCCTCGCCGCGCCCCAGCGCATGCCGGCTCCAGTCCTTCGCCGCGACCTCCAGGCCCCGCGAATCCGCGTCGTCCAGACGCGCCTCCAGCTCGTCCGCCAACGCCGCCAACACCCGCGCGTGCGACAACTCCCGCGAGCCCAACGCCTCCAACGACGTCGCCCGCGACGTGATCTCCGAAGGGTAGTCCACCGCGAACAGGTTCGCCCCGAACCCCAGCACCGCGTGATCGATCTTGAAGTTGTCCGCCGACGCCTCGACCAAGATCCCCGCCAGCTTCCGCCCGCGCTCGGGACCGCTCGCCACGATGACGTCGTTCGGCCACTTGATCGCCAGCCGCGCCTCCGTGAACTGCGCCAACGCGTCCCGCGCCGCCAGGCCCGCGACCAACGTCAACGTCGGCGCCATCCGCGGCACCAACTTCGGCCGCGCCACGAACGACACGTACAACCCCGCGCCCGGCGGGCTGAACCACGTGTGCCCCCGCTGACCGCGCCCCGCCGTCTGCTCGAACGCCACCACCGCGAGCCCGTGCGACGCCCCCTCGCGCGCCAAGATCTTCGCGCGCGCGTTGGTGCTGTCGAGCGAAGACACCACCTCGACCAGACGCGCAAAGCGCTCCGTCTCGAGGTACGGCTCGATGTCGAACGCCCGCTTCAACCAATCCGGGCTGCCGGGCTCGACGACCTTCATGCGATCCAATCCAACGAGATGTCCGCCGCCTTCGCGCTGTGGGTCAGGGCGCCCATCGAGATGAGATCCACACCCGTCTTCGCGATCGACGGCAACCGGTCCAACGTCACACCACCGCTCGCCTCCAGGATCGCGCGGCCCGCGGTGATGCGCACCGCCTCCGTCATCGTGGCGTTGTCCATGTTGTCGAGCAGCACCACGTCCGCACCGGCCGCGAGCGCCTCCTCGAGCTGCTCCAGCGAATCGACCTCACACTCGATCTTCAGCAGGTGATGCGCCGACGCACGCGCCGCCTCGATCGCCGCCCGCACGCCGCCCTTCGAAGCGACATGGTTGTCCTTGATCAACACCCCGTCGAACAACCCGAAGCGGTGGTTGTGACAACCGCCCGCGCGCACCGCCGCCTTCTCCAACGCACGCCACGCCGGCGTCGTTTTCCGCGTGTCGACGACGCGCGCCTTCGTCCCGGCCACCGCATCCGCCGCGCGCCGCGACATCGACGCGATCCCACACATCCGCTGCAACAGGTTCAGCGCCGTGCGCTCCGCCATCAGGATCGACCGCGCCGATCCCGACACCTCCCCCGCCGAGTCGCCGGGCGCGAGCGCCGTCCCGTCCGGCACGTCGAAGCGCACCGTCATCGACGCGTCGACCTGACGGAACACCTCCGTGAACGCGTCCTGACCCGCCAACACCAGCGGCGACTTCACGCGCACCGTCGCGCGTCCCGTCGCGTCCGCGTCGATCAACGAGGACGTCACGTCGCCCGGCCCGAAGTCCTCCTCCAGGGCGAGGGCGATGGCACGGCGGGTGAGGGCGTCGACCGACATCGAGGGTGAAACTCGAAAGGCCCGCATCCCGTGTCAACGGGCTTCGACGCTCGCGCTTCCTCGTCCTGAAAATCAACAGGGAGGCAGTGAGGACAGGGAGGTGCAGAGGCGACGCGGACCGCGTCCCAGGAGCCCAAACCCAAAAGGACAGGGTGGGCCTGCGCGAATGCGATCACTTCGAGGCACGGCATCTTTTGTCCTCGCCGTCTCCCTGTGAACCCTCCGAAGCGGCGGTCGCTCAGAAGGCTTCGAGCGCCGTGCTTCCCAGATCTGAACAATCAACAGGGAGGCAGTGAGGACAGGGAGGTGCAGAGGCGATGCGGACCGCGTCCCAGGAGCCCAAACGCAAAAGGACAGGGTGGGCCTGCGCGAATGCGATCACTTCGAGGCACGGCATCTCCCGTCCTCGCCGTCTCCCCGTGAACCCTCCGAAGCGGCGGTCGCTAGAAGGTGAGGTTCGCCGTCAGGAACAGCATCAGGTTGAGGATGTCCTCGGCGCGGAAGCGGCGCCCCGGGGTGTCGTAGCGCGGATCGTAGTGCACCGAGCGCTCATCGACGCCGGCCGAGTTCACCGCGTTCACGCGGCCGACGCAGCCGCCGGCGCACGCCATGTTGTTGGCGTCCGCGGGGTCCGTGTCCGTGCCGACCTTCTCCGCCGTGATGAGGTGGTTCGTCGTGAACCCGAGCGCGGCGCCCGCGCGGAGGAGGAAGTACTTCGAGGGCTGCAGGTGCACCGTGATCGCACCCGTCATCCGCATGTGCTCGTCGACCTGGTTCAGCTCGCCGCACGGCACACCCGGCAGCAGCGTCACGCCCGAGTTCGGATCCACGCCGAGGCAGTTGCCCATCACGCGCGCGTCGTAGTTCGCCGGGTCCGCGTAGTCGTCGTAGTTCACGCTGTCGCGGCCCACGCCCGACGGGTCCGTGACCTTCTTCTGGTTGAAGTCCGGGAGGTAGTCCGACAGCTCGCTGTAGGTCCGCCCGATGCCGATGTACTTCAGCGCAAACGACACATCGATCGAGTAACGAACCCGCTCCTCCGGATCGTCGTGGAAGACCACCTCGGTGCCGACGATGAACCGACCCGAAGGCGGCGGCGTCATCTCCAGCTGCTCCGGCACCTTCGTCGCCACCGGGATCGTCGCGCCGAACACCATGTACGGATCCAGCGCCGGCACACCCTTCAACATGCGCCGCGACGCCCCGATCGAGAGGTCGAAGATCGTCTGACCGAGCCCCACGCCGCCGCTGCCGTTCCCCGACGCCGCGTCCTGGTCCTGCGGGTCACGCCACGTGCCGGTCGGCGCGGTGATGTCACCCGTCAACGTGATCGTCGGGTACGCCTCGTCCTTCGCGTCGTTCAACGGGGACCACGACAGACCGAACGTCATGTCCCCGAACCCCGACCGCGAGCGCTTCGCCGGCACCTGCGTGATCGGGAACCGATAGTTGTCGCCCATCGCGAAGTTCGGATCGTTGGCGTTCGCGCTCCCGAAGATCGTCGACCGCCCCGCGACGCCCTCGGAGAAGCCGATCTCCGAAGTGTCCGACAGCACCACCGGCGCGTAGATGTGCAGCTCCAGATCCCGGAACAGCCCGACCCGCACCTCCATGTTCAAACGGTGCACGAGCTCGGCGTAGTCGAGCTCCGCGACGTCGATCGCGGAACGGTTCCCCGCGTTGTCGACCTGCACCCACTCGCGCGTGATCTGCGCCGACTTCGACGAGAAGTCGTAGCCCACACCGACCTGGATGTCCGGGAGGCGCTTGTCGTCCTCCAACGCCGACATCACCTTCGTCGGATACGCCGCCTCCGCCGTGCCCGCGCTCAGCGCGAGCAGGACGGCCGTGTGCCTGAAGAACGTGCGCATCCCGCCACGTTTGGCGGTAAACCAGCCCAGTGATCCCGTCAAGTTTGGCTGGGCTCCGGAGGGTTCGAGTCCTGGGCTTCCCCGTCCTCGGGCGCATCACGTAGGCCCAGCTCCTTCATCTTGTTCTGGAGGCTCTTCCGCGAGATCTCCAGCTTCCGCGCCGCCTTCGTGACGTTTCCGCCCGTCTCCTCCAGCGCCCGCGTGATGAGGTCCTTCTCCAGCGTCTCCGTGTGCGCCTTGACGATCTCCTTCAGCGGCCCCACCGGGCCCGACCGCGGCAGATCCTGCGACTCGCGCGGCGGCCGCGACGCCGATCCCGGCTCGCTGTCCCGCAGCGCGTTCGGCAGCTCGTCGAGCGACAGCACCTCGCCCTCCGCGAACAACACCCCGCGCTCCATCACGTTTTCGAGCTCGCGGATGTTCCCCGGCCAGCCGTAGACCGCCAACCGATCCATCGCCTCGTCCGACAGCCGCTCCACCTGCTTGCCGAGCCGCGCGTTGTACTTGTCGAGGAAGTACTTCACGAGCAGCGGGATGTCGTCGCGCCGCTCCCGCAGCGGGGGCAGGGCGATCGGCACCACGTTCAGCCGGTAGTAAAGATCCTCGCGGAACCGACCCGCCGCAGCGTCCGCCTCGAGGTTCGCGTTCGTCGCCGCGACCAGCCGGACGTTCACCGACGTCGTCGTCACCCCACCGACGCGCTCGAACTCCGACTCCTGGAGCGCACGCAGGAGCTTCACCTGCATCTCCATCCCGATCGTGCCGATCTCGTCGAGGAACAACGTCCCCTCGTCCGCGAGCTCGAACCGCCCGGGCTTCGATCCCACCGCACCCGTGAACGCGCCGCGCTCGTACCCGAACAGCTCGCTCTCGATCAGATCCCGCGGGATCGCCGCGCAGTTGATCTTGATGAACGGCTTGTCCTTGCGCGGCGAGTGTTTGTGCAGCGCCGCCGCCACCAGCTCCTTGCCGGTACCGGACTCCCCGGTGATCAACACCGTCGACGGGCTCGCTGCGACCTTCTCGATCGTGACGAACACCTCTTCGAGCGCCGGGCTCCGCCCGATGATCCCGAAGCGACCCTCCACCGCCTCCGCGGGCTCGGTCGTCGCGAGGTCCGCCGTCGCCGCCGCCTTCTGGATGATGAGCCGCAGCTCCTCCTGGTCGTACGGCTTCGTCAGGTAGTCGAACGCCCCGAGCTTCATCGCCGTCACCGCGGTGTCGACGGTGCCGTGCGCCGTCAGCATCACCACCGGCACGCCGAGCTCGGCCTCGAGCACGCGCTCCAGGAGCGTCATGCCGTCCAGGCGCGGCATCTTCAGGTCCGTCAGCAGGACGTCGACGGGGCTCTTCTGGAGGATCTCCCACGCCTCCTCGCCGTCCGCCGCGGAGAGGACCTCGTACCCCTCCCGGCGCAACAGCGCGGACAGCACCTTGCGTAGGTTCGCCTCGTCGTCAGCGACGAGGACGGTGCGTTTGGCTTCCGACATACGAATCCACTCAGTAGAGCGGTTCGTCTTCCGGCTCGGGGGTGACCACGCGGCTCTTCGTCGCGGTCTGCGTCCCCGATATCGCCGGCGTCCCGGAGCCCAGCGAGCTGTAGTCCGCGGGCGCGGCGGGCGGCGGCGGGGCCGGCTTCTTGGGCGCCGGCTTCGCCGCCGGGGCCTTCTTCATGTCCTTGGGGGCGGCCTCGGGGCCGTCCTCCTCTTCCATGTCCTCGGGGTGAGCCGCCGCGTAGGCGTCCCAGCGCTCGTAGTGCGTCTGGTTCTGCAGCGGCGCGCAGGCGCCGAGCGCGAAGAGACCGACCGTGGACAGGAGCATCAGGGCTCGCATGGGGTCAGAGCCTAGCGGAGGCCGCGCCCATCGAAAAGCGCGAATGGTCGGTCAGGCGTCCGCGCGTTGGATCTGGCAGTCCAGGGTCAGATCGAAGTCGTCCTTGACCTTGATGAACAGCAGCTTGGGCGGTTTGTGCCCGAATGCAGAGAAACTCGCCTGCAGGTGAAGGGTGACGTTCATCCCCTTCACGTCGAACGTGACGTCGATCGGCTTCGTCGGGCGGCCCTGCAGCTCGACCTCGACGCGCCCCTTCCCACGCCCGCCCTCGACCGCGACCGGCGCCGCGAGCTTGCCGCGCACCGACGGGCGCCGCGGCAGGTCGAGGAACTTCTTCATCTCGCGGTTCGAGAGCATGTCCCCGGCGTCGAGGTGCCACAGCGGGAACGTGGCCTCGGCCTCGACGACCTGCCCGCCTTCGACCCGCGCCGTCCCCTCCAGGCCGTCGCCCGTCGCGCGGAACTTGTGACCGGGGGCGTCCGCCACGACGGTCGCGCGGGAAGCGCTCGCGACGAAGCGGTACGTACCGTCTTCGATCGTCATGGGTAGGTCAGAGCACGTTTGACGAGCCAACGGAAGCGGTCCGGCTCCTCGATCATCGGGAAGTGACCGCTCTCGGACAGGTCGTGGCGCTCGAGGTTCGGCACGAACGACTCCCACCGATCGAACGTCCGCGGCGGCTGCGTGTCACACGCGCCGGTGATCATCGTGGTGGGCGCGGAGACCTGCGGCAGCACGTCCGCCCAGTCGTACATCGCCTCGCGCAGGCGCGGCTCGACGTGGAAGAAGAACGCCCGCACGTCGGCGTACTCGAACTGCATCGTGTCGAAGAGCGCGATCTTGTCGGGACACAGATAGTGTTTGCCGCGGACCCGCCAGACCTCGAGCGAGCAGCGGTTCAGATCCCTGAAACACACCTGCCACATCGTCAGCTGCTGCAGCCGGATCCGATCCGGCGACGTGAGGCGATCGTCGGCCTCCGCGTTCGACTCGGCGAGCTCCGAAATGTCCGTCGGGAACGGGTTCACGAGCACGATGCGGCTCACCTTCTCGGGGTGCTGCACCTGGAAGTGCGCGGCGAGCGCGCCGCCGTAGCCGTGACCGACCAGATCGTACGGCCCGCTGATCCCGAGGCGGTCCTCGAGGTGCAGCAGGTAGTTGTCCATGTCGATCAGGTGGTTTTCGAACGACACGGTCGCGGTGCCCGTCGAGCCGAAGCTGCTGCGACCCACGGCACGAAGGTCCGCGAAGATCAGCAGACGGTCGGGATCCTCGACACCGCCCGGCCCGAGCAGGAAGCGGAACGGCTCCACGAGGTACTCGAGCCCGACCAACGGTCCGGTCGCGAGGAAGAGGACCGGCGGCATCGTCGACGTGAGCGTGCCGCGCACCTCCATGTACGCCTTTGCGCCGAGGACCCGCTCGCTGCCCTGGAGGATGAGCGACGGATCCGCGAAGCCGGCGTCCGCGGTGCGATCCGGTCCGCCGTCGCGGGGACCCGCGTCGCGGACGGTGGCGTCGAACGAGGTGCCGGCGTCCATCGGTTCGACGTTGTCGTCGTCGTTGTTGTTGCTCCCGCTGCAGGCGGCGGCTGCGAAGAGGAGGACGATGTACGGGATGCGGCGCATCGGTGTCGTCCATACCGACGACGGGCGGCGCTTGGCAAACGTCAGTGGGCGGCGGCGATCGGTTGGCGTCGGGGCTGACCCGCGCCCGCGGCCGGCGGCGCGTCCACGACGAGCGCCGTGTCCGCGACGAGCGCGTCGAGGATCGGGTTGTACCTCGGGGGGAGGAGCACGGTGCCGCCGGCGAGCTTCAGCTCCGCGCCCTTGAGCGTGCGCTTCAGGCCCCCCTTTTCACCCTCACCCATGCGGATCGTGCGCGGCGCCTTGGCGAAGCGAGGGAGGTCGAGGAACCACCGGCCGGCGTCGAGGTGCAGGACCCCCTCGGCGCGGCGCTTCACGCCGTCGACGTCGAGCACGAACACCTTGAAGGGCCCGAGGTCCTCCGGGACGACCTCGTCGCGGGGCAGCTCGGTGTCCCGCGAGAAGCGGCCGAACGTGAGGTCCCACGCGATGTTGAGCCCGAAGCGCGTGGTGCGCACGGCCCAGCGGAGGAGGAAGAACGTCGCGACGAGGAGCGCGAGGTTCAGCGCGATCGCGATCTTCGGGAAGAAGACCGCGAGGAGCACGAAGCCGACCGTCACGAGCGCCTTGATGACCTGGAGGACGGCGTCGACGAAGGGGATCGGCGTCAGCCAGGTCATCACGTCCAGGGCGGTGCGCAGGACGATCACCGCCGTCACGGACATCAGACCCGCCGTGAGCATCAGCGCGCCGTCGGCGAGGCCCGCCGTCGCCCAGGCGGGCGTGGAGAAGTGCGGGACCATGAGGAGGCCGACCGCGAGGATCGCGACGAGCGACTCTCCGGTGCCGAGCGCCTCGGCGATGGGCTTCGTGAGTTTGGCGCTGCGGCCGAACTGAATCAGCGCCCCGAAGACCAGCAGCAAGACGATCGCCGCCGGGTGGGCGAGGAACTCGAGGCCCTCCGGCGGCACCCACAGGCCGCTCGCCGCCGCGACCCCCAGCGCTCCGAGCGCGAGGAGGGGACAGATCCCGAGGGGACCGATGAGCGATGTGGATTTGACGAACGCCGCGCCGGCGGCCCCGCTCTTGGCGGCCGCCCAGGCGTCGGGGAGGAAGGCGAAGGAGGCCAGCGCGAACAGGACGAGGGGGAGGAGGACGCGACGGCGGTCGATCACGAGGGCCATCGTAGGCACGGCCGGGT
The DNA here is from genome assembly GCA_040218735.1 of Deltaproteobacteria bacterium. GTDB lineage: Bacteria > Myxococcota > Kuafuiibacteriia > Kuafuiibacteriales > Kuafuiibacteriaceae > JAUHYN01. Next base: position 240,371 of record JAVJQW010000067.1, on the reverse strand, counting down.
GCGGTCAATCAAAGGGGCGGGCGTCACAGCTCGTCCAGCTCGATGCCGTACGCGTTGAGGAGGCGGAACATCTCGCGGTCTCGGATCCCGCATAGGCTCGCAGCGCGCGAGACACGCCCGCGCTCCTCGGCGAGGACGTCCTGGAGGAAGGCGGCGACGAAGAGGCCGTCGAAGCCCTCCAGCCGCATCGGCTCCAACGCGACGAGGCGGCTCGCGAGGCGCGCGGCGTCCTTGGTGTTCTTGTCGAAGCGCTGGGTGTCGAGCAGGCCTCGGGTCTTCGGGCCGATCGAGAGGTCCGCGTTCCGGTCGCGCTTCAGGATGTGGTTCACGATCGCCGCGGCGTCGTCGAGGCGCGCGCGGAGCGGGGGCACCTTGAGGCGGACGACGGAGATGCGCCGGTAGAGCCCCGGGTCGAACGACGTCTGCTGGAGGCGAACGGTCGTGGAGGTGAGGCAGCGGACGTCGATGCGTCGCGTGCGTTTGTCGCCGTTGCGGCGCAGCTCACCGCGCTCGATGACGCTCCGCATGCGAGGTTGCAGCGCGGGCGGGAGCTCTTCGATGTGCTCGATGAAGAGTGTGCCGTGGTTGGCGCGTTCGAAGAGGCCGAGGCGCGGGGCGGCGCCGTTGGTCTCGCCGAAGAGCGCGTTGGAGAGCTCGTCGGGCGGCGTGGTCGTGAGGTCGAGCGTGATGTACGGCTGCTCGCGGCGCGTCGAGCGGCGGTGCAGCTCGTACGCGAGGTGGGCCTTGCCGGTGCCGACCTCGCCCTCCAGCAACACGGCGCTGGAGGAGGGCGCGACCTTGCGGACCACGCGGAAGATCTCGCGCGTCGCGGCCGAGACACCGACGAGGGGCCCGAAGCGCTCGACCGCGCCGGGCGGCGCCATGTGGGGATCCGTCTCGATCTCCGAGGCGGCAGGCTCGTCGACCGCGATGAGGCGGATCGTCGTGCGCCCGACGCGGAAGGCGCCGCCGTTTTCGATGAAGGCGTCGCGGATGCGCTCGTCGGACTCCTCGCCGTCCTCGGGCGCCGCGAACGTGCCGTTGGTGGAGTCGAGGTCCCGCACGCGGAGGCCCTCGGCGAAGACGTCGATCTCCGCGTGGTAGCGCGAGACGGTGTCGTCGGTGAGTACGAGCGACGACGCGGGCGCCGCGCCGATCAGCGCGGGTGTGTCGTCGATGTCGGCGGTCGCGCCGCGGTCGGCGCCGTCGACGACGAACAGACGCCACCGCCGCGAGAAGAGCTCGCCGGAGTCGGGGTGCGTGTAGAGCAGGAGCGGTGCGTTGGGCACGCGCGGCGAGTATGCCGAAAAAAACGAACGGGGCGCGACCTCGTCAGGCGCGCCCCGTGGAATTTTCTTCTTCGTACATGTTGCCAGCGCCTCCATCGGCCGCTGGCGCCGCACAGAGCGGCTAGTCTTCATCGTTTCTTCGTGTTGATTTGCTCTGGATGTTCGACTCGACCGTCCCTCCAACCTCCTACGCTCTCATGGCCACTCGAGCGTCGAAGCTCCGCCGCATCATCGGTGACGCGCGGCGTCCTCGTAGTGTGGCTGAAAATTCACGTCTCTCTCTGTCCCTCCATTACGAACCAAGTCGGGGGGCGTCCGCAAGGGGGCCAACCGGCCCAGGCCAGGCGCGTTTCGGGGTGAGGCGGGGGAAATGTAGGTTCAGCGCCGGACGCGGGCGGTCACGAGCGCCAGCATCGTCAGGGCGCCCGCGTTGATCAGCAGCCAGGCGCGGTCGAGGACCGACGCGACGCCCGGGATGAACAACACGTCCGCGGGCATGCAGATCGCGCTGAGGCCGAGGTAGGCCGCCCAGCCGACCGACAGGCCGATCAGCACGCCGCGCAGGCGCTTCACGCCGAGCAGGAGCACCGTCGCCACGAACATCGGGACCGCCGAGGCCCACAGCGCCGAGAAGTGGAAGGTAGGGCCGAAGGCGAGGAGGTCGAGGTTGGCCATCGGCGTCGCCAACACCGCGCCGGCGGCGCCCGCCAGGCCGAGGCCCGCGAGCTTCTTCCGCTGGCCGATGAAGAACGCGCCGAACGCGAGCAGGCCGGACAGATAGGCCCACAGGCCGCTCTTCGCCGACTTCGCGGCCGTGACCGCCGCGCCCGCGTTCACGATGCCGTGGCCGTACTCGTTGTTCCAAGAGCCGCCGACGCTCGTCGCCGTGTCCTTGAGGATCGCTTCGACCTTCGAGGGGTCGGTCACGCCCGCGCCGATCACCAGCGCCGCGACGCCCGCGACGTGCGGCGCCGCCATCGAGGTGCCCTGGAAGGAGAGGTACTGCTTCGGGTTGCCGGGCGCGTTCGGCGTGATCGTGTTCTGCAGGATGCCGCCCTCTTCGCCGTGGCTCTGCTTGTCACCGCCCGGCGCGGACACCGCGATCTGCTTGCCGTAGCTCGAGTAGTAGGCCTTCTTCTTCGACGGGCCGACCGAGCTCACCGCGAACGAGCCGGGGTAGGCCGCCGGGAACTCCACCTTGCCGCGGCCGGTGTTGCCCGCCGCGCAGACGACGACGACGCCCTTCTTGCGCGCGTAGGCGACCGCCGACTGCATGACGAACGAGCGCATCCCGCCACCGAGCGACATGTTGATGACGTGCGCGCCCTCGTCGGCCGCGAAGCGGATCGCGTCCGCGATGTCCGCCGCGCTGCCCGAGCCGTACTTGGACAGGACCTTCAGCGGCATGATCTTCGCCTTGGGCGCGATGCCCGCGACGCCGACGCCGTTGTTCGTGGTCTGCGCGATCGTCCCCGCGACGTGGGTGCCGTGACCGTGGTCGTCGTTGGGGTGCTCGGTGTCCTTGATGAAGTCGTAGCCGGTCACGAACTGCGTGCCCGCGAGGTCCTCGACCTGCTTGAACTTCTTGTGGTCCTCGAACGCGACGCCGGTGTCGATGACCGCGACGACGACACCTTCACCCTGCGTGGTCTCCCACGCCGACTGCACGTCGATCATCCTAAACGACCACTGCTTGTCCCAGAGGGGGTCGTTCGGCGGCTTGGGGCCGCGCGTTGGCGCGGCGTTCATCTCGAACGTCTGCGCCATCTCGTTTTCGGGGAGCCCGTAGATGAAGTTCGGCTCGGCGTGTTCGACGCGCGGGTCGCCCTTCAGGCGGTCGAGGTAGTCCTGCAGGCGCGATGGGTCGACGTCGGCGATGAAGAACCGCTCGTCGGCCGCGTGGATGGAGTTGAGGCGGAGGTCCAGCCCGTCGAGCTTGGCCTCGAGGGCGGCTTCGTCCGCGTCGTCGGTGTCGTCGACCATGTCGACGAGGATCTGCGCCGGCGGGGACGCGAAGGCGGGGGTCGCGAGGGCGACGGCGAGTGCGGATACGACGGGTGCGAGCTTCAAATCGAGCCTCCTACGGAACCTTCAACCGGTGAGCGCGGTACGGATGTTCCCGTTGCTGCGTACAGCATGAAGGAATCGGCCGCCGCGCGCCAATGTGGAGGAGGGTAGGGGCCCGAGCGCGGGCGTCAAACGTGCGGTCGTCGTCGTCGGACCAGCCAGAAGACGCCAATCAACGCAAACCAGGGCGCGCCGCCGCGCTTCTCGTGCGTCGTGCAGCCGCAGCCGCCCGACTCGCGCTCGCCGCCCACGATGACCCGGACACCGGCGTCGCGGGGCACCTCGGCGCCGCCGTCGCGCACCGCGCCAGGCCCGCCGTCGCGGAAGCCGCCGTCGCGCGCCGCAGCGCCGCCGTCGCGGGGCACACCACCACCACCGTCGCGCGGCGCACCTCCGCCGTCGCGCGGAGCACCGCCGTCCCGCATCCCCGGGGGGCCACCGTCGCGCGGATCACCGCCGTCCCGCATCCCCGGGGCGCCACCGTCGCGGCCGATCCCACCGTCGCGGCCGTTGCCGCCGTCGGGGACGCCGCCGTCCACGATCGGGTTGTTCGGAACGACGTCCGCGGCCGAGCGCGGCTGGAGCTGATACCCGCCCGTCCCGCCGGGCGCGAACTGCGTGAAGATCCCGCGGAGCAGGAACGGCCCTGGCGCGATGCCGTTTCCGGGCAGGTCCGTCGCGGCGACGCTGCGCACCACGAGCGCGCCCGTCCCGTCGCTCACGTCCACGTTGCCGTCGCTCGGCCAGGTCGTGGTCCCGTCGGTCACGCTGACGTCTGCGATCTCGACGAGCTGCGACTCGTAGGTCTCGGCGCTCGCGAGCAGCTGCGCGATCGTCAGCGACCGCACCGGGACCGTCGCGCTGCCGATCACCGTGACCTCGACCTCCGGGCCGAAGACGCTCATCTGATCCGCGCGCTCGTCCTGACCGATCTGCCGCACGCCGCGGAACACACCGACCTTCCCGACCACCCGCACCAGATCCCCCGGCGCGATCGGCGTCGGCGTCGAGAAGTCGAAGACCCGGATCGCGTCGATGGTCGTGGTGTCGGCGATGAAGAAGTTGGTGCTGCCGTTGTCGAACGCCTCGTTCGTCGTCAGCGCGACCCCCTCCACCCGGACGCTGTGCCCATCCCAGAGCGGAACCTCGCTGACGTCCTGGTCGCGGGCCGTCGCGATCGGCGTGACGAGCCCGGCGGGCAGGAAGTTCTCCCAGTAGAAGCTCGGGTTCGAGGGGGCCGAGTTGGCGCCCGGCGGCGACGTCGTCACCGTGCCGCCCGCATCCGTCGCGCGCACGAAGACCCGAACGTACAGCTCGTTGAAGTCGGTCACCATCGTCGCGGGCAACTGCGCGCCCACCGAATAGAGGTCCGACCCCGCCCCGGAGTTGGCCTGCAGGTCGTAGTAGCTCGTTCCCGGGGTCCCCGTCGGGGCGCCCGCCGTGGCGAACGCCATGACGACGCTCGCCACCCCGTCGTCGACGTCCACGACCGTGGCCGTCAACGAGAAACTGAGGGCCGGGTCCAACGCGAATGGGGCGCGTCGCGGCACCGTGATCACCGGCGGGACGTTCGGGAGGATCACGAACCCGGTGCCGGGCGTCGGCGTCACGACGACGATGAAGTCGAGCTGCGCGTCACCCGAGTTGGCGACGCGGACGATCGACTCACCCGACGCGGGCCCCGGCGCTGGCGTCCCGGGGACCTCGGTCCTCCCGGACCCCCACTCGGCGGTGCTCACCACCGCGCCGAGGTCGTCGCGCAGCTGAACGCCGTCGCCGCTGTTGCCGAGCGCGAAGCCGCCGGTCCCCGCGGTCGTCACCGCGAGGTTCGGGACCGTCACGTCGTCCGCGCCGTCGGCGAGCTCGAAGTCGGCCGTGGTCACAGGGAAGGCCTCAGTCGTCGCCATGATGGTGAAGGCCGTGGCCTGCCGCGCCACGATGATCACCTCGTCCGCCGCGAGCGTCACGCCGGCTCCGAATGTGTACTCGCGCGGCGTCGACGGCCCGAAGTCGTTCACGATCCAGCCGGCGATCGACACCGCCGTCGCGCCCGCGTTGTGGATCTCGATCCACTCCGCGGCGTCCGAACCGTTGGGGTTCGGCTGCACCTCGCTGATGACGACCTGCGCAGACGCGACGGAGGGGAACAGCGCGGCGACGAGCGCGAACGACAACCTCATGTCCCGGGGATACTAGAGGGCAGGGGGCGCTGTCGAATCGGCCCCCGGAGGGTCACGGCTTTCGCATCTCGAGCTTCCCGAGCCCGAGTTTGTCGATCTCCATCGCGATGCCCGCCGCGTCGCCCACCAGGAGGATCTGCATCACGCTCGGGTCGAAGTACTTCGCCGCCGCCGCGCGCACCGACGCGAGATCCGCCGCGTCGTACTTCGCGGTGATCTTGTCGTAGTAGTCGAGCGGCAGCCCGTACACGAACAGCGTCGCCGCCGCGCCCGCGATCGCACCGCTGCGCTCGAAGGTCCCGGACAACGACTTGATCAACGCGTCGCGCGCTCGCCCGACTTCTTCCTCCGTCGGCGGGGTCTTCGTCATGCCCTCGAGCTCCGCGAAGATCTCCTTCAGGCCGAGCGCCGTCGCGTCCGCGCGGATCGCCGAGTACGCGATGAACACCCCCGTCCCCTGACGGAACGCCGCCGACGAGCCCGCGCCGTACGTGATCGCCTTGTCCTCGCGAAGGTTCATGTTCAGACGCGACGCAAACGAACCGCCGTACACGTCGTTCGCCAGCGTCAGCGCCGCCTCGTCCGGGTGGCCGCGCTCGAAGAGCGGGCGCCCGATGATCGTCATCGTCTGCGCCGCGCCGGGTTTGTCGATCAACACGATCCCCGCGCGCGCCTTGGGCGCCGCCGCCGGTACCTCGGGGAGCGCCTCGACGTCCCGCTTCCACGTCCCGAGGTGTTTCTCGGCGAGCGCCTTCACCTCGGCGAGCGGCATGCTCCCGGCGACGAGGAGCGCCGAGTGCTTCGGGCTCATCATCCGCTCGAAGAACTTCTTCGCCGCATCGAGATCCAAGGTCTGCACGGAGTCGACGGACCCGGTGGGCGGGTGCCCGTACGGGTGGTCCTCGCCGTAGATCAGCGCCGGCACCTGCTCGAACGCGAGCCCCTGCGGCGAGCCGCGCCGCCGTAAGAGCGACGCGATCGTCTGGCTCTTCACCCGCTCGAAGTCCTTCGGATCGAAGCGCGGCCGCAGCGCCGCGTCCGCGAGCAGCGCGAGCATCCCGTCCGCGTTGCTCGCGAGCCCGCTGATCGACACCGACCCGCGATCCCGATCCCCGTGACTCGAAAACGAAGCGCCCAGGTCCGCCACCGCGTCCGAGAACTCCAGGGCCGACAGCTTCTGCGTGCTCTCACCCATCAGCTCGTACGTGATGCTCGCGAGCCCGGCGCCGCCCTTGGGGTCGAGCATGGAGCCGCCCTTGGTCACGAGCGAGAACGAGACGATCGGCACCGTGTCGACCTCGGCGACGATGATCGTCAGGCCGTTGTCGAGGACCGCCTGGTCGTACTTCGGGAGCTTCGGCGGCTTGGGCGCGCCGGCCTTCGGGCGCTCGGAGCGCCAGGCCTCGCTCGCCGGAACCGCGACACCGCTCTCGGCGGCGGCCGGCGCGGCGTCGTGCTCGGGGGACTCGTGCGGCGCAGCGATCGCCAGCAACGTCAGCGCTTCGAGGATCATTCGGTGGCTCCCTTCGGCGTCGCGAGGATCGTGATGCGTTGGTCCGTCAGGTACTTCTTCTGCACGCGCACGAGGTCCGCGACCGTGACCTTCGCAAAGCGCTCCAGATCCCACGCGACCCGCGACGGGTCGCCCAGGTAGTGGTTGTAGACCTGCAGCCGCTCGGCGCGACCGCCGAAGCCGCCGAGCTGCTCGAGCCCGCGGACGATCTGCGTCAGCTGCGAGTTCTTGGCGCGCTTCAGCTCCTCCTCCGTGGGCGGGTTCTTCACGAGGTCCGCGAGGACCTCCTCGATCGCCGCCTCCGCCTCCGCGAGGGTGCGGTCGGGGCGCGTGACGAGATCGATCTCGAAGACGCCGCCCGACGCGTGCTCCTGGAAGTACGCGGTCACGCTCTGCGCGATCTGCTCATCGTGCGAGACGCGTTTGTCGAGGCGCGACGAGCGCGTCCCCGAGATGACGTGCGACAGCAGGTCCAGCGCCGCCGTGTCGTCCTCGAACGACGACGGCCCGCGCCACGCGATCGAGATCTTCGGCAGCTTCGCGACCGGCTCCTCGAACTCGATCCGCTGCGCCTTCACCGGCGGCGCCGGGATGTCGCGCCGCGGCGGCTTCGCCTTGCCCTTCAGCGAGCCGAAGTACTTCGTCACCAGCGCCTTCGCCTCCGCGGTCTCGAAGTCACCCGCGATGGTCAGCGTGGCGTTCGCCGGGGTGTAGTAGGTCCGGAAGAAGTCGCGGACGTCGTCGAGCGTCGCCGCCGCGATGTCCTCCATCGAGCCGATGACCACGCCGTTGTACGGGTGCGGCTCGGGGTACAGCGCCTTCGTGAGGGCCTCGTTCATCAGGCCGTACTCGCGGTTTTCGACGGACTGCCGGCGCTCGTTCTGGACCACGCCGATCTGCACGTCGAGCGCCTTCTTCGTCAGCGACGAGAGCAGGAAACCCATCCGGTCCGACTCCATCCACAGCACCGTCTCGAGCTCGTGCGACGGCACCGTCTCGAAGTAGTTCGTGCGGTCGTAGTTCGTCGTCCCGTTGATCGACGTGCCGCCGATCTGCTCCAGGATCTTGAAGAACTGATCCTCGCCGACGTGCGGCGACGCCTGGAACATCATGTGCTCGAACAGGTGCGCGAAGCCGGAGCGGCCCTTCACCTCGTCGATCGCACCGACGTGATACCAGATGCTCACGGCGACCAACGGCAGCCGGTTGTCCTGGTGGAGGATGACCTCCAGCCCGTTGTCGAGCATGTACTTCTCGTGCGGGATCGCGATGTCGGCGTCTTCGCCGCCGCCACCGTTCGTCTGCGTCGTCTTGCAGGCCGTCACGGCCAGCAACGCCGCCCACACCCACCTCGGTGTTTGCTTCATCGCGGCGGACGGTAGCGCTGTGAAGAACGCCCGTCGAGTGTCGGTTGACCGCGAATCGAAGCGCGTGTTGGGTGCACGCTTCCGTGCGCGGAATGGGGAGGCCAGCGATCGTGTTGTGTGTGGCGGCGCTGTTCGTGCCGTCCTGCAATCTCGATACGGACCGCGCCGCGCCGCCGGTCGACGCCCCCACGCAGGTCGGGGCGTGCGGGACGACGGAGTCGGTGTTCCCGAAGCTGCTCGCGTTCGTGCGCGAGGATCGCTTCGCGCCGCTGCGCGAGGTCCTCGAGGCCCGGTTCCTCCCGTCGGACGCCAACCCGCAGCCCGACCCTTCGTTTCGAACGATCGTCGACGCGCTCCTGAGGCTGGTGAAGCAGCTCGGGCTGAGCGACACCGCGTACGTCGCGCACCTCGCGGCGAGTGAGCAGGTCGAGTCGCAGCTCGGGCCGTTGGTCGTCCTGGCGCTGGAGTTCGTGGACGGTCGCCTCGACGGCCAGGCGCGCTACGAGGCGCTCGACGCCGGGGCGCACTTCGTTCGGGTCTGTAACCCCGACCACCTCCTCACGGCGATCGAGATGCTGCTGCGGTTCGAGTCGCCGTCGACCGGCGGGCCGTGGATCGTCGCGCTGCTCGACGAGGTGCAGCTCCTCCTCGGCGACCCGATGCTCGACGAGTTCCTCACGCAGTTCGAGCGCAACGCGGAGGCGGGGCGGCCGGCGATCGTCAACCTGATCGGCCAGATCATGCAGTTCGTCGCGGACGAGGACTTCGCGATTTCGCGCGTGGAGACGCTCCTCGACAGCGCGGTCTATCCGAACGTCGACGCGAGCCTCGAGACGCGCATCCGCCGGTTCGTGGCGCTGCTGGACGAGGTCACGCAACCGGAGGCGAACATCCTCGTGCCGCTGCAGGGGGCGATGCGCTGCGGGAATCAGCACCAGGCGCAGCGCAACGCGATCATCGGCTTTCTGTACGACCTCGTGTTCGCGGAGCGCGTCGGGTTGGAGACGATCCTCGAAGGCGCCGACTTCCTCTCCAGCGAGGCGGTCGTCGGTGAGCTCGAGCTGCTCGCGGACGTCGTCTTCATCGTCCGCACGGACCTCACGCTCCGCGACGACCTCCGGGAGCTCCTCGTGATCCTGCTGTCCACACCCGACGCCGAGGCGATCGTCCCGGTGCTCGTGGAGCTGTTCGAGGACGAGGTGGTCACCGAGCTGCTAGAGGGGGTCGTGACGCTCCTCGACGGATGCGGCCGGTGAGGTACGCGGTCGCCCTCGCGCTGGTGCTGGTCCCGGCGACCGCCCACGCGAACCCCTGGGACCTCTTCGGCTTCAACGGGCGCGCGATCGCGATGGGCAACGCGCACACCGCGATGGCCGACGACTTCACGGCCGTCTACTACAACCCCGCGGCGCTCACGATCGCCGACGAGCCCGGCTTCGGGTTCGGCTTGATGCTCGCGCGGCCGGCGCTGTCCTTCGAGTTCGAGAAGGCGGAGCGCGAGGTCGCGGAGCTCAACCCGCCGAGCGCGAACAGCATCACGTTCGGCGCGGTGTTCCCGATGGGCGGGCAGCGCTTCCGGAACCGCGTCGTCGCGGGGCTTGCGCTGAACGTCCCGACGGACAGTCTACTGAATGGACAGGCGCTCGATCCGGCGACACCGCACTGGTACATGTACCAGTCGCTCCCGCGGCGCATCGTCGCGACGCTCGGCATCGCGGCGCTTCCGGTGGAGTGGCTCTCGATCGGCGCCGGGGTGCAGATCCTCGCGGGCCTGGAGGGGGAGCTGCTCTACGAGCTCGACGTGGTGGCGGGGCGGTTCTCGCAGAAGTCGGTGACGTTCGACATCTCGCCGATCGCGTCGCCGATGTTGGGGATCGAGGCGCGCCCGTTCGACGGTCTTCGGGTCGGGGCTTCGTACCGCGCGTCGATCCAGTCGGACGTGGTGTTGCCGGTCGACGTGCGGATTACGGGCGTCGCGGACCTGTACGTCGCGACGCAGTTCAACGTGCAGTACACGCCGCACCAGCTCACGTTCGGGATCGCGTACCTGTTGGAGTCGATCGATCTGCTCTTCGGCGCGGACCTCGTCTACGCGATGTGGTCGGGCGCGCCGGACCCGTCGGTGACCTCGTCGATCGACGTCGGCGGCGACCTCATCGAAGGGACCGGCCTCGACAACGCGCTCGACACGCCGGCACCGGGGCAGGAGCGGGCGGTGGACCTCGCGTTCCGCAACACCCTCACCGCGCGGTTCGGGGCGGAGCAGCGCATCGGTCCGTTCGGGCTGCGCGGCGGGTACGCGGTGCGGCCGTCGCCGGCGCCGCAGCAGACGACCGGGACGAACTACGTCGACGCCACCGCGCACATCTTCTCGCTCGGGGCGGGTGTTCGGTTCCTCGATCCGCTCGGCGCGCTCGAGAACCCGCTGATCATCGATCTCGGCGGCGCGCTGCACTACGTCCCGCAGCGGCGTTATCAGAAGGTGGATCGGAACGACCCCGTCGGTGACTTCTCGGCGGGCGGGGCGATCTTCGTGATGGGGCTGACGCTGCGCTACGAGCTGGAGGAGGCCCCGGTGTCTGATCCGCCGCCGCCGCTCGTGCGCGAGGAGGCGCCTCCGCCCGCACCACCGCTCCCCGAGGTGACGCCCGCTCCGGAGCCTCCCAAAGAGGTCGACGAGCTCCCGGAGGGCGACGGGTGACGGTGCTCCTCGCGCTCACCGGCCGCGCCGCGGGCATCCGGTACACGCTCGAGGACGAGACGACGATCGGGCGCGCGAGCGACTGCACGATCCAGCTCCTCGACGACGCGGTCTCCCGTCGCCACGCGGTGATCCGCGCCGACGACGGCTTCACGATCGAGGACCTCGACAGCGCCAACGGGACGGTGGTCGACGGCGCCCCCCTCGAAGGCAAGAAGCGCTTGGCGCCCGGCGACCTGATCGGCATCGGCGCGACGACGTTCGCCTTCGAACCGAGCCTCGACTACGTGCGCGGTGAGGGCGCCGACGTGATCGTCGACGACGGCGCGGCGACACGCCACGACCAGGTCGTCGCGGTCGACGGCAGCGAGACCTCGGACCGCGCCGACCGCACCGCCGCCGTGCTCCTCGGCCGGCTCGCCTCGGCGTTGTCGGAGGGGGAGGACCTGCTGGGCTTCGGGTTGAAGTCGATCGCCGAGCACTTCTCCGCCGAGCGAGCGTTCGTTCTCGTGGGGAGCGGCGCCGCGCGGGCGGTGAAGGCGAGCTACGGACCGGGGCCGATCACCGTGAGTCGCACCGTGGTGGAGCGGGTCTTCGAGGAGCGGTGCGCGATCGCCTCCGCGAACGCGGCGGAGGATCGGCGGTTCGAGGGGGGCGTGAGCCTCGCGGCGGGGGGCGTCCGGGCGTTGCTCGCGGCGCCGCTGGTGGCGTCGGGATCGGTGGTGGGCCTCGTGCACCTCGGCGCGAGCCGTCCGTTTGCCGACGACGCGCTCGACGCGCTCGTCCCGCTCGCCAACGTGCTGGCGTTGGTGTGCCTCGCGCAGGACGGCCTCGGCGAAGCGGCGCGCCGCGCGAAGTCGCGGCACCGGGTGGAGGCGCCGGCCGTGATCGCCGAGAGCGCCGCGATGAAGCGGGTGCTCGACCAGGCGCGGCGCGCGGCGAGCGCGGAGGCGACGGTGTTGATCACGGGCCCGACCGGCGCCGGCAAGGAGGTCGTGGCGAGGACGGTGCACACGAGCTCGCCGCGCGCGGACGGACCGTTCGTCGCGGTGAACTGCGGGGCGCTGGTCGACACCCTCGAGGAGTCGGAGCTGTTCGGTCACCTGGAGGGCGCGTTCACCGGGGCGTCGCGCGACAAGGTCGGGCTGTTCGAAGCGGCCAACGGCGGGACGCTGTTCCTCGACGAGATCGGCGACACGACGCGGGCCACGCAGGTGAAGCTGTTGCGCGCCTTACAGGAGAAGGTCGTGTTCCGCGTGGGGGCGAGCCGCCCGACGCCGGTCGACGTGCGGATCGTCGCGGCGACCTCGCGGCGGTTGGAGGAGGCGGTCGCGGGCGGGGACTTCCGCGAGGATCTGTTCTTCCGGCTGTCGGTCGTGCGCCTCGACGTGCCGCCGCTCGCCAGCCGGCCCGAGGACGTCGTCCCGCTGGCGCGGGCGTTCGTCGCGCGGTTCTGTCGGGCGGGGGGCGTCGCGGACAAACGCCTGGACTCCGAGGTGGAGACCCTCCTCGCTTCCCACACCTGGCCGGGCAACGTGCGCGAGCTCGAAAACCTCGTGGAGCGGCTGGTGATCCTCGCGGACGGGGACGTGATTCGACCCGAGGATCTTCCGCTCGAGCTGTGGACGGCCGGGGACGTCGCCGCCGCGGCGACCGCGCGCGCCGACACCCTCGCGGAGGCGGTCCAGCGCCTCGAGCGCGCGATGATCCTGCGGGCGATGGCGCGGACCGGCGCCGTGAAGACCGCGGTCGCGGACGCGCTCCAGATCAGCCGGGTCACCCTCGACAAGAAGATCGAGCGCCTCGGCATCCCCTGGCCGAAGTGACCCGCGGGCCCCAGCCGGAAAAAAAAATCCGGCACCCGGGTTGAGTTCCATGATTTCAGTGGCTTAGCGTTTCGATGGCGGATCGGATCTTTTTCTCCGAGACCGAACGACCCCACCACACCGGGGGTCCAGGGTGGGGGGTTCGCGCCGAAATCCCTCGGTATCCCGTGCCCTTGGCGCTTTGTACGCCCACCCCCGTACGAACCCGCCCTGGTCGACGGTCGATTCCGTACGTCGAGGCGCGGATCTTTTTCTCCGAGGTTGTCGATGTGACACGTAACACGTCGAACGACGTCTTCAATGATTTCGAACGATTGGGTGCCTGTTTCAAGTTGGCGCGCGACTTGGAATGGTCTCGTTGCGTCACGCGACCCCAGGAGGACCCGACGAAATGATTACCGTTGCACGCATCCCGACTTCCGCACCGCTCGCCGCCCTCGCCGACGTCCAGTACCGCGCCCCCGCTTGGGTGCTCCGCGACAAGATCCACAGCGACCCGGACCTGCCGATCCCGCGCCCTGACCCGGGCCGCCGCGCCGAGGCCAAGCCCGCGCCGAAGACGCGTCGGGCCAAGCGCGCGCACCGTGCCGCGCTCGGGCAGCTCGAGGATCTCGCGCTGCTGGAGCGGGTCCTCACCCGCGACCCGATCGCGTTCGAGGTCTTCGTGGAGCGGTTCCGCAACCTGATGGTCGCCTGCGTCTCGCGGGTCTGCGTCCGCTCGGGCGTGCGCCTCCAGGACGACGACCTCGCCGACATCGTCGCCGAGACGTCGCTGAAGATGGTCGCCAAGGACTACCGGCGCCTGCGCCTGTACCGCGTCGACGGCGGCTGCTCGGTGTCGAGCTGGGTCGGCGTCATCGCGACCTCGACCGCGCACGACTTCCTCAGGAAGGAGCGCCGCCGCCGCACCGACCCGATGCTCGACGCCGAGCTCGAGCGCGTGGCGCCGCCGGTGGACGGCCCGGACGTCGACCTCGTCGACCGCGAGCAGCGCCGCTTCGTGGACCAGGCGCTCGAGAAGTTCTCGGCCCGCGACCGCCGCTTCGTCGAGCTGTACTTCGTCGAGGCGATGGCCCCCGACGCGATCGCCGACGAGATGGGCGTGTCGGTGAGCACGGTCTACAGCAAGAAGGCGAAGATCAAGAAGCGCCTCGAGAGCCTCGCCCGCGCCGCCTGACTTGCCGGTTATCGGCGAACAAGTTCGCCTGCCGGCCTTCGCCGCGCTTCGCGCGCCTGCGCGTCGCTTCGCTCCTTGCCCGGACTTGCCGGTTATCGGCGAACAAGTTCGCCTGCCGGCCTTCGCCGCGCTCCGCGCGCCTGCGCGTCGCTTCGCTCCTTGCCCGGCGAACCGGCCTCGCGGCCAGGTCTTGCGACCCGCAGGCGCACGACGGAACCTGCCACGCCGTGACCGTGAGCGCGTCGGGTCCCGGCGGTCGCAGGCCGACGATGACGGCGCTCGCCCTCGTCATCGGCTCCCTCTTCCTCTCGGCCGGCCTCGTCGAGGTCGTCCTTCGTTCGGTCGGCTTCTCGCGCCCCAACTTCTATCGGGTCGACCCGTTCGTCGGAGCGCAGCTGCGACCAAACCTCGAGGCCTACGACCGGCGCGAGGGGGACGGGTTCATCGAGACCAACCGCTGGGGGCTGCGCGGGCCCGAGGTCGACGTCGCGCACGGGGCCGACGTCTTTCGTGTCGCGGTGCTCGGCGACTCCTTCACGGAGGCCCTCCAGGTCGATCTCGACGAGACCTACTGGCGCGTCGCCGAACGCCGGCTTCGAAGCTGTGCCGCGCTTCGGGGGCGCAGACCCGAGGTCCTCGGCTTCGGGGTATCGGGGTTCTCGACCGCCCAGGCGTACCTCATGCTCGAGCACCACGCGCTGCGATTCGCGCCCGACTTCGTGGTGCTCCAGTTCTTCGCGGAGAACGACGTACGCGACAGCGTGCGTAGCTTGTCCGAGCGTTCGAGACGTCCGTACTTCGTCGTGAAGGACGGGAACCTCATCCTGGACGCCGCGTTCCGCACCACCACGGGGTACCGCCTGCGAGCGTCCCTGCTCGGTCGCTCGATCTACGCGGTCATCAACGAGGTGCGCCTGCTTCAGCTCGTCAACGCGTCGATCAACGCGTGGAACCGACCGCGGCCACGCACGTGGCCCGCGCCAAACCGCATCATCGCGGATCCGATCTACGGTTCGAGCGCCTCGGCGGCCTGGAACGATGCGTGGTCCGTCACCGAGCGACTGATCGTCGCGACGAGCTCGCTCGCACGGTCCGCGGGGGCCGACTTTCTCCTGATGAGCGTTTCGACGCCCATCCAAGTCCAGCCCGACACATCGGTGCGGGATGAATTCATCGCGCGTCGTGGAATCGCGGATCTGTTCGCGGTCGAGCGACGACTCACGCGACTCTCACGACGCCGGGGTCTTCGCTACCTCGGGCTGGGGCCGCGGCTCGCGGCCGAGGTCGAGCCGAACGGCCCGTACCTTCATGGATTCGAGCGCTCCGGCACCCTGGGCGCCGGCCACTGGAACGCGCTCGGGCACGCGAGGGCCGGCGCCGCGCTCGCGAAGACCCTCTGCTCCGCGTTGTCCGCCTCACGACCGCAGCTCGCTCGGCCCTGACGCACCGAACCCCACCCAACAGCTCGGTGCCACCGCCGTCGTGATCGTCCCCCGTTTCGTTGCCCGATCGTTTCGCGATAGAACCCACCCCGTGTCCCGGGTCGCCCGCGCCAAGAAGGTCGCCGCGCAGAAGCTCCGCGATCTCATCCGCGACGAACGTCGCCGCGCGCGCTTCCACATCGACCTCATCGAACGCGATGGTCCGATCTCCCGCGACCGCGTCGCCCACATCGTCCTGTCCCGTTGGGTGCGCGCCGCGCAGATCGAAGGCGGCGCCACCGGCGCGCTCGGGCTCCTCGGCGTCCCGCTCGACGCGCTGGTCTTCACGTACTTCCAGCTCGCGATGATCGTCACCGTCGCCGAGGCCTACGGCGAAGACCTCGACGGGTACGGCGGCGAAGACCGGGTCCTCGGCGTGCTCGGGCGGGCGCACGGCGTCGAGGACGTCCTACGCGCGAGCCCGCGCGTCATCGGCGCCATCGCCAAGGCCATCGCGCTCAAACACGGCCTCGGCTCGCTGGGGCGCGTCGTACCGCTCATCGCCGCGCCGATCTCGGCCCGCATCAACGAACGCACGATGCTGCGCACCGGGCAGGAAGCCCTGCGCACGTTCGGCAACGTCTACCTCCTCGAATGATCGGCGCGCTCCTCGCGGCCCTCGTTGCCGCGTCGCCCATGACCGTCGAGGCCACGGTGTCCGAGGACCTCGAGACGGTCCGCGTCGTGACCGAGCACGTCGTCGACGCCGACGGCGCCGTGCACGTGTTCCTCGACGCCGAGCGCTACCGCCACCCGCCCGAAGGGCTGCTCCCCGCGAGTGAGACGGAGCTGTTCGCGGGGGCGTTCGCGCCGGGCGGCTTCGAGGACGTGACGATCACGATCGACGGCGCCCCTTGCGACGCACACGCGAAGGACCACTTCGTCCGCTGCCCCGCGACCGGCCGCGTCCGCGTCCGCGTCGAAGCGACGCTGCATGTCCCCGATCGCTACGGCCCGTTCTCCCTCCACAAACGCCAGCTCACCTTGGGCGGCGGCTGGTACCCGCGCGTCGCCGAACCCGACGCACCCGCGCCGCTCACGACGATCGACCTCACCCTCACCGTCCCGCCGGGTCACTCGGCGGTCGTCGCGGATCGCTGGCACGAGCACACCGCGACCGTCCGTCAGACGGTGCGCGCCCGGCAGGTCCCGATCGTCGTCCTCCCGCCGAACGCCGGCGCCCGTCTGATCGCCCGCGGGCGCGTGCGGCTCGTCTCGCGCCTCGAAGGGCGGGACCACCTCGAGTTCGAGCGGCGCGCCGAGGAGCTCGACCTCGCGCTCGACGAGCTGTTCGACTTCCTCGCGGAGCGAAGCTGGCCCACGCCGACCGCCGACGCGCCGCTCACGATCGTCGACGCACCGCTACGCCACGACCTCGCGCGCGCGACCGACGGCCACGTCCTCGTCAGCGATCGTGCGTTCCGCCTGACCCCCGCCGAGCGCTTCCTGCGGTTTCACCGCTACCCGATCCTCCGCGAGGTTCTCGTCGCGTCGACGCTGCTCCGCCTTCGCAGTGAAGAGCCGCTCGCGGTCGTCGGCGCGGACGCCGTCGCGGCGTGGCTGGTCGACGCGCTCGTTCGCCATCAGCTCGAGGAGCGCGAGGACGTCTTCGACGTCCTCTACCTGTGGTCGTTCATCCCGGCCGTCGACTCGATGCTCTACGCGCCGCAGTTCCCGTTCGTCGGCGCCTACTTTCGCCTGATCCGCGAGACGGATCCGCTCCGCGCCAACCTCCTCGATCCCCCGTCGCCGTACCCGCGCGGCAAGCTGATCTACGAGAAGCTCCTCGACCGCGTCGGGCCGAAGGACACCGACGTCGCGATGGAGGCGATCGGGCAGGGCACCGACGTCGTCGCCGCGCTCCGCGTCGCGCTCTGCGACGACACCGACACGTTCCTCGAGACCTGGCTCGGCCCGTACCCGGAGGTGCAGTACCGCATCGCCGACTACGGATCTTCGTGCGCGCCCGACTGCCGCGCGCGCGTCGTCGTCGAGCGCACCGGCGCCGCGATCGCGGAGCCGGTCGAGCTGAAGCTGATCGACGACGACGACAACGAACGCCTCGTCCGCGTCGCGACCTCCACCGCCGCGATGCGCACGCTCACCGCGACCCTCGCGGCGCCGCTCGACTCCGTGATCCTCGATCCCAACGGGCGCCTCGCGGAGGCCCCGAGCGCCGAGGTGCCGTCGCCGAAGCTCGACAACCGCACCCACCCGCGGTGGCGCTTCCTGCTGAACAACTTCAACATCCTGTACTCCCCGACCGCCGGAAACATCGACACCGCGCTCGACGTCGGCTTCTCCCGCGTGCGCGACGTTCGGTGGCGCTTCGCCGCGCGCGCCAGCTACGCGCCGGACGCGGTGTCGCTGTCGGGGCGCGCCGTCTACTACTTCGGCGAGCCGCTGACGCCGGATCGGCTGTCCCAGTGGATCGGGCTGATCGCCGCCGGCGAGTACCTCCGCCCGAACTTCGCGGGGGAGACGGAGTCGGCGTACTCGGCGTCGGGCGCGCTGTTCTACGGCTGGGATACACGCCGAACGGTCTGGGTGCCGGAGGCGGGGGAGGCCATCCGGGCGTCCGTCGCGTTCGACCGGGTCTTCGGGGATCTCGCCGGATCGCCGGAGGTCACGCCGAACGCGGTGAGCGTCGCGCTACGCGGGCTGAAGGCCTGGCGGGTGAACGCCGCGCACCAGTTCTCGGTGCGCGCGAACCTCGGCGCGTTCGTGGCGGGGACACCGCGGCCTCAGCTTCGGTACGCGCTCGGGGGACGCAACAACGTCCGTGGGTACGTCGTGGACGACGCCGTCGGGCGCCTGCGCGGGATCCTCAGCGGCGAGTGGTTGCACCCGATCCTCTGGGACGTCGACGACAACGTCATGGAGCTGGTCTGGGCGACGAAGCTCGACGGGGCGCTGTTCGCGGACGTCGCGTGGATCGGTGACGGCTTCGACGAACTGTCGGACCGACCCCTGCGCGCCGACGTCGGCTACGGGTTTCGGATCTACCTGGACTACTTCGGCGTGCGCCCGGGGGTCATGGCGATCGACATCGCGATCCCCCTCGTCGACGACGCCGGCCGCGTCCGGGTCGGGCCCCCCGCCGTGTACCTCGACTTCGCCCAGTCCTTTCTCAGCTTCTGAAGGAAGGTGTGACGGCGGTCGACGTAGGAACCAGCGCTTGGACTGACAGAGGGTCCGTGCTAGAGGCGCGACGCGCACGCGCGATTGGCGTCGTGAGTAGAAGGAGAATCGATGGGTAACTGGGGAGAGGGGACCACGAAGACCGCACGCTGGGCGGGGATCGTGGCCTTGGGCGCGCTCATGACGGCGCCGTCGCTGGCCGAGGCTACGACCACGCGCATCTACACGCTGGGGGTTTCCAACCGCTTCGTGCTCGACGACGCGAACCGCTGGCTCTATCCGCACATGATCACGCGGTACGGGAACATCTTCTACCTGGAGCTGTTCGGCGGGGAGTCCTCGCAGAACGCCTTCGGTGACGACAGCAACCGCGGCGGCATCCAGCCGTCGTCGCTGGAGGTCGCGGACACGATGCCCGTGATGTCGAAGGCAGGCGGTGGCGCGATCTTCAAGGTCACCGACGACCTGTTCATCTCGGCGCACCTGTCCGACTACGAGGACTCGACCGTCCCGGACCTGCTCGGCTTCCTCGCGGGGAGCTCCTCGGGCGACCCGTCGCAGTTCCCGTGGCTGCCCGTCGCGCCCGACGCGCCCGGCGACGCGAACCGCAAGTTCGACCTGTTCTTCGCGTACAACCTGCAGGACATCGCGCAGCTCGGCCTGCAGCTGACCTACGGCTCGTCGCGCTACGTTCGTAACCCGAACGACAACGACCCGGACGTGCCCGCCGACCTGATGGGCGGCGTCGAGAGCCGGCAGCGCGACAAGATCACGACCTCGCACTTCGGCTTCCGCCTCGGCGGCGGTCTGCCGATCGGTGAGTTCGCGACGGTGGACGCGGGCCTCGGCCTGAAGTTCCACTCGCTCGGCTACTCGCCCAACGAGCGCAACCAGCTCGTCGACGGCGGCGGCGGCATCGACCTCAACGCCGAGGTGCGCGCGATGATCGGCGCGTCCGAGTGGTGGGAGATCGTCCCGGCGATCAGCTTCCGCTTCCAGAACCTGTCGGCCGCGGACCTCGCGGACTACCAGGACGGCATCAGCTGGGAGGGTGACCAGACCCGCCGCGTGAACATCACGGACGTCCGCGCGCAGCTGTTCCTCCTCGACGTCGGCGTCGCGGGCCACTTCAAGCCGGCCGACCGCATCAACTTCTGGGCGATCGCGGGCTTCCAGATCTACAGCCTCGCGAGCGAGTTCGAGCACCAGATCGCGGAGGATCCGAACAACGGCTTCAACCGCGACATCCCGCTCGAGTTCTCGCGCACGACGATCTCGATCGACGCGCTGCCCTACATCCGCTTCGCGGCGGAGGCGCGGCTCTTCTCGTGGCTCGACTTCCGCGGCGGCGTCGTGAAGTACATGCGCGCCACGACGATCGATCGCCTCGACGACGACACCAACGACAACAACGCGGACGCCAACAACGACGTCACGCGCGACGACCCGTTCTTCGACTACTTCGTCGGGTTCGGCGCCCACTACGAGGGCTTCTTCGCGGACCTGCACATCGACCCCTTCTGGTTCATGCGCGGCCCACAGTTCCTCTCCGGCTCGGGCGGGAACATGATGGTCAACACCTCGATCGGCTACCGCTTCTAGAAGCGAGGCCTCCTAGCCCTGACCCCGGCCCTAGCCTTCAACACGACGAAGGCCGTGCTCTGGCCTCGAGAGGCGAGGGCGAGGGTCAGGATGCCGATGGAGGCGACCGCCTCCGGCTCCAATCCTGAGCGCCCCTCCATTTCGCTGTCATCGCCTGACGCCCGAGTGCGTCGAACGGCCCCTTCTCCGCCCGTCGTCGGCGTGCGCGCGCTCAACTGCCGCCGCGTAGGTCGATCGACCGACCCGAGATCCGGTGCGCGAGTAGTAACGGGGAACGGTTACTATGCGCACCTCGACCTCTCTTTCTGCTCACCTCCTGCTCTCTCTGTGTACCGCCGCCGTCGCGTTCGGCTGCAGCGGCGGCCGCGACACCGGCGGCACGAAGATCCGACCGGTCCGCGACGGAGGCTCGGGCGCCCCGCGCGACGGTGGCGACACCAACAACCCGACCGACGCGGGCCCGAACCCTTGCGCGAACAACAACTGCGCGCCGTTCCAGCTCGTGGGCATGGCGCCCGCGTGTGAGTGCCTGCCGAACTGCCAGGGCGGCTACGTCTGGAACGACGCGACGATGGCCTGCGACCCGATCAACCCGCCGCGCGACGGCGGCGTGAACAACCCGACCCGCGACGGCGGGATGATGCAGCAGGGCGGCTGCAACGTGGACACCGACTGCCAGATGGCGGACCCGAACGGCGTCTGCCTGATCAACGACGGCTCGGGGCGCTGCGCGGGCGGCGGCAACTGCGCTTGCTTCAGCGAGTGCGACCCCTACGTGCCCACGGCGAACTCGACCTGCGGCATGGGCAACGGCTGCTTCTGGCTCGGGACGATGGGCGTGGTGCCCGGCGTCTGCCAGCCGCTCGGCAACGGCGGCACGCACGCGCAGGCCTGCACCGTGACGTTCGACCTCGGCGGCAACATCGACTCCGACTCCTGCGAGCGCGCGTCGAACCACTTCTGCATCGGCGTGTCGTCGCAGGCGAACCCGCCGGTGACGATGGGCGTCTGCTCGCGCCTGTGCGACGACAGGAACCCCGGCTCGGTGTGCCCGAGCCTCGGCACCTACCAGTGTGACCCGCTCGAGGCGCCGAACGACGGCGTCGGCCTGTGCCTCAACGTGCAGTCGTTCACGGACATCGGGCAGACCTGCACGGTGGGCGGCGACTGCCAGAGCGGCGCGTGCTCGGCGACGCTGGCGAACTCGTGCACCGCGTCCTGCACCAACGTGCTCGACCAGTGCCCGATGAACTCGGTCTGCCTCGTGACGCAGAACGAGGGGAACATCTGCGTGCAGCAGTGCACGTTCGGAAACGACACCGCGTGCTCGAACCTGAACCCGAACACGATCTGCGAGCGGATCGGCATGTTCCAGGACGGCTCGCCCATCGACGTCTGCATCCCGCGCTGCACGATGGACGCGGAGTGCGGCGGCGGCACGTGCAACACGGCCACCGGCCACTGCCAGTAGGCTCGACCGAAGTCGCGCGGCGGTGGCGCCGCCGCGCGCGCCTCCTCCCTCCCACCGCTTCCGCTTCCTCCGCGCCACCGGGCGCGAACGCCGCCTTGCCAGGGACGATCTTCCTCGTTAACGGGGTCGCCATGGCTCGGAAGAAGACGACCTCGAAGAAGAAGGCCACTGCCAAGAAGACGGCGGCCAAGAAGACGACCAAGAAGCGCGCCGCGAAGAAGACGGCAGCGAAGAAGACGGCAGCGAAGAAGACCACGAAGAAGCGCGCGGCGAAGAAGACCGCCGCGAAGAAAGCGACGAAGAAGGCCGCCGCGAAGAAAGCGACGAAGAAGGCCGCCGCGAAGAAGGCGACGAAGAAGCGCGCTGCCAAGAAGGCGCCCACGAAGAAGCGCGCGACCAAGAAGGCGCCCGCCAAGAAGGCTGCTGTGAAGAAGGCTGCTGTGAAGAAGGCGCCCGCCAAGAAGGCTGCTGTGAAGAAGGCTGCTGCGAAGAAGGCTGCCGTGAAGAAGGCGCCCGCCAAGAAGGCCGCTGCGAAGAAGGCGCCCGCGAAGAAGGCGCCCGTGAAGAAGGCGCCCGCGAAGAGGGCGCCCGCGAAGAAGGCGCCCGCGAAGAAAGCGCCCGCGAAAGAGGCTCCGGCGAAGAAGGTCGCTGCGAAGAAGGCGCCCGTTAAGGTCGCCGCGCCCGCGCCCGCGAAGGCCGCGCCGGCGGCGGACGCGGCGGAGCCGGCGATTCAGCCCGCGCCCGAGGTCGGGACGAAGGCGCCGACGTTCACGCTCCCGTCGGACGGTGGCGGCGAGGTGAGCCTCGAAGCGCTCCGCGGCAAGAACGTGGTCCTGTACTTCTACCCGCGCGACGACACGCCCGGGTGCACGGTCGAGGCCTGCGGTTTCCGCGACGCGTCGTCGGAGCTCGCGGGTGCGAACGCCGTCGTGCTCGGCGTCAGCCGCGACACCGTGAAGAAACACGACAAGTTCAAGGCGAAGTTCAACCTCGACTTCCCGCTGCTCTCGGATCCCGCGGGTGAAGTGATCAGCGCCTACGGGAGCTGGGGTCCCAAGAAGTTCATGGGCCGCGAGTTCAACGGCATCCTGCGGACCACGTTCATCATCGACAAGGACGGCAACATCGCAAAGGCCTTCCCGAAGGTGTCGCCGAAGACCCACGCCGCGGAGATCCTCGCGGCGCTGTCCGAGCTGAGCTGACGCGATGAGCGAACCCGGCAAGCTGTTCATCACGGGGATGCGGGTGCTTCCCAAGAAGCCCCTGTCCAAGGCAGTGCGCCGCCTCGCGGCGGTGCGCTCCCAGATGGCGGTGCGCCGGTTCGCGGCCCGCTTCGACGTGGCGGTGGAAGAAGCCGAAAAGCCGATCGACGCGTACGAGAGCGTCCTCGACTTCTTCACCCGCCGCCTCAAGCCCGGCGTGCGTCCGATCGACGACGCGCCGGAGGCGTTTGTGTCTCCGGTGGACGGTGCGTATCTGGTGGGCGGGCCGGTCGGCGACGGGCGCCTGTTCCAGGCGAAGGGCCGCGACTACAAACTCGCGGCGCTCCTCGCCCAGGACGACGCGGAGCAGATCTTCGCCGACGGCACCTACGCGACGCTGTACCTCGCGCCCCGCGACTACCATCGCATCCACTGCCCGGTGGACGGCGTGATCACCGGCTACACCGCGGTGCCCGGTGCGCTGTGGCCGGTCAACGCGGCGGCGGTGGCGCACGTCGACGAGCTGTTCGCGAAGAACGAGCGGCTCATCACCCACGTGCAGTCCGAGAAGTTCGGGCGCGTCGAGGTGGTGAAGGTCGGCGCGACCAACGTCGGCCACATCTCCCTGTGTTACGACGACGCGATTCGCACCAATACGGGGCAGACCGAGATCGTGCGGCACACCTATGACGAGCCGATCCCCATCGCGCGCGGCGCCGAGCTCGGCGTCTTCGAGATGGGGTCGACGGTCATCTTCGTGACGGAGCGCCCGGTCGAGCTGAACCCGATGGAGAAGGGCCAGCCCGTTCGCATGGGCGCACGCCTCGGCGTCGCGCCTTAGTCCTTCACGGCGCCACCGAAGCCGGGGTCCTTGGAGGGCAGCTCCTTGTAGAGGGCGTCGGCCTCGGCGTTGTTCGGGTCGAGGCGTTTGGCGATGTCGAGCGCGTCGTGCGCCTCGTCCGGGCGGCCGAGCATCATCAGCACGCGTGCTTTGGCGGTGTAGACCGTCGGTCGCTCGGGGCCGGCCTTTTCGGCCCGCTCGAGATCCGTGAGCGCCGCCTGCGCCATGCCGTTCTCGGCGCGTGCGCGCGCGCGTAGCTCAAGGACCTCGGACAGGGCGTCCCGGTGCCGCTCGACGTTGCCGAGCAGGTCCAACTCCAGGTCGAGGACGCCCATGCACGCCCCGACGTCGACGTGTTTGGTGCACCACAGATCGACGGCGCCGTCCCAGGCCCCGAGGTTCGCCGGGTCCTGCTTGGCGATGTGCTGGTACAGCTCGCCGGCCTCGCGGATGCGCCCCTCGGCTTCGAGTTTGCGGGCCCGATCCAGGCTGTCGTCGGGGCAACCCGTGAGGGTCATCGCCAGTAGGGGAACGAAGCCGAATCGGCGCCACATCGGCGCCGAGTGTCGCAAACTCGGACCCGAGTTTCACGCGTGAGCTTTTGCTTGACCCGGGTGGAGTTAGCTTACATACGCCCGACGCATGTCACCCGACATCCTTGTCCTGATGGTCCCCGTCGCAGGCGTTTTGGCCCTGCTGTACGCCCTCGTCTCGTCCTCCTGGATCAACAAACAGGATCCGGGAACAGACCGCATGCGCGAGATCGGCGGATACATCCGCGACGGCGCGATGGCGTTCCTCGCGCGTGAGTACAAGATCCTCGCGATCTTCGTCGTCGGCGTCGCCATCCTGCTCGGCGTCGCGAACGCGCGTGAGGGCTCGAGCCCCGTCGTCGCGGCCTCGTTCGTGATCGGCGCGGTCTGCTCCGGCCTCGCCGGTTTCTTCGGGATGCGCATCGCCACGGCGGCCAACATCCGCACCACGGCGGCGGCGCGTCAGGGCCTCGTCGGTGCGCTCGCGGTCGCGTTCCGCGGCGGCGCGGTGATGGGCATGAGCGTCGTCGGCCTCGCGCTCGTCGGCCTCGGCGGCCTGTTCGTCGCGTTCTTCAAGGGCGCGGTGTTCACGACGGCCGACGGCAGCGTCGACCTCCCGCTGACGCTCGGCGTCATCTCGGGCTTCTCGCTCGGCGCCTCGTCCATCGCGCTCTTCGCGCGCGTGGGCGGCGGCATCTACACCAAGGCCGCGGACGTCGGCGCCGACCTCGTCGGTAAGGTCGAGCAGGGCATCCCGGAGGACGACCCCCGCAACCCGGCGACCATCGCCGACAACGTGGGTGACAACGTCGGCGACGTCGCCGGCATGGGCGCGGACCTCTTCGAGTCGTACGTCGGCGCGATCATCGGCGCGATGGTCATCGCGGCCTCCGCGAAGAGCGGCGCGCTGGCGGGCGTCATCCTCCCGCTGGTCATCGCCGCGGTCGGCATCGTCATCTCGATCCTGGGCACGTTCCTCGTGCGCACGAAGGAAGGCGG
This sequence comes from Deltaproteobacteria bacterium, assembly GCA_040218735.1. Classification (GTDB taxonomy): domain Bacteria; phylum Myxococcota; class Kuafuiibacteriia; order Kuafuiibacteriales; family Kuafuiibacteriaceae; genus JAUHYN01. Next base: position 214,981 of record JAVJQW010000067.1, on the reverse strand, counting down.
CAACCCGCAGGCCGCGCTCAACATCGGAACGTTCGGCGCGGGCGGCGCGATGCTCGTCGCCACGTACTTCGTCGCGACGCAGATCCTCTCCTCGCCGGTCGTCATGGAGAACGGCCGCGAGGTCACCGGCATGAACGTGTTCATCGCGTCCGTCGCCGGCCTCATCGCCGGCCTCCTCGTCGGCATCATCACCGAGCACTACTGCGCGAAGAACCGCGGCCCGGTGAACCGCATCGTCGCGGACTCGAACACGGGCCCGGCGACGAACATCATCTCGGGCCTCGCGGTCGGCATGGAGTCGACGATGGCGCCCATCATCCTCATCGGCGCGGCGACGGTCATCGCGTACAACGTGTGCGGCCTGTACGGCATTGCGATGGCGGCGCTCGGCATGTTGTCGACGACCGGCATCCAGCTCGCGGTCGACGCCTACGGCCCCATCGCGGACAACGCGGGCGGCATCGCGGAGATGAGCGGCCTCGAGCCGCAGGTCCGCGAGCGCACCGACAAGCTCGACGCGGTCGGCAACACGACGGCGGCCATCGGCAAGGGCTTCGCGATCGCCTCGGCGGCGCTCACGGCCCTCGCGCTCTTCTCGGCGTTCCAGAAGCAGGCACAGATCTCGTCCATCGACGTGTCGAACCCGGTCGTCATGGCCGGCCTCTTCGTGGGCGCGATGTTGCCCTTCCTCTTCTCGTCGATGGCGATGCGCGCCGTCGGCGGCGCCGCCTCGGAGATGATCGAGGAGGTCCGCCGCCAGTTCCGCGAGATCAAGGGCCTGATGGAGGGCACGGCGACCGCGGACTACGCGCGCTGCGTCGACATCTCCACCGCCGCGGCGATCAAGAAGATGATGCTCCCCGGCATGATGGCGGTCGTCCTCCCGGTGCTCGTCGGCTTCTGGGACAAAAACGCCCTCGCCGGAATGCTCGCCGGCGTCACCGTCTCCGGCGTTTGCATGGCCATCTTCATGTCCAACGCCGGCGGCGCCTGGGACAACGCGAAGAAGCAGATCGAAGACGAGCCCAAGGACCACGAGAAGAACACCGGCAAGGGCAGCGAGAAGCACCACGCCGCCGTCACCGGCGACACCGTCGGCGACCCCTTCAAGGACACCGCCGGCCCCTCGCTCAACATCCTCGTGAAGTTGATGAGCGTCGTGGCTTTGGTGATTGCGCCTCTGATCATCTAGGGGAGAGGTTGCTCGGCTGCGCTTTGGAGAGCGCGGCCGGGGGTCTGGTGGAGCGACCGCTTCGGGTCGCCGTGTCCGGACTCCTACGGCTTCGATGACCGCCTCCGCGGCGACCCAAATCTCCAAACGCTCCCCCAGCCCCCCGACCGCACTCTCCCGCTCCGCATCACGAGTAGCCGTCCTGACGGCGCAATCACTCGGTTTTGTACCCGGGGGTGCCACGATCCCGCGCTGCGATGGTTCGACCCGTTGCCCAGGGGCTCGCTCCGCTCCGGCGGCGGGCGCGACGCCCTCGGTCCGGCCAGATCGGCGACACGCGAAGCCCACGGCGTTGCGGTCGAGATAGGCAAGAGGACGCGCTCGACTCGTGGCGGACCGTCTTTCGGAATCGTCGCGCCCGCCGCCTCCGCTCCGCTAGGCGAGTCGGCGGGGACGCTCGGGCACCGCGCGTGTCGTCCGAATTTCTGCGGGCGCCTCAGCGCGGTGCGGTCCACCAAGACGAGGTCGCGCGAGCCTCCCACGATCCTGCCGACGTCTTGAGCGGAGCGGCGAGGGCGGGCGGGGGTCCCGACCACGGTCCGCCACGCCGTCAGCTCCACCGAGCGCGGATCGCGTTCTTCGCGGTCCTCGTCTTCACGCGTCGTAGAGCAAGCCGGCCCGAGGGCCCCCGCCCGCCCGATGCCGCGGAGCGGGCCCCTGGGCACCAAGCCGCTGAATCACCCAAACGGGGTCGCCCACCCACGCGGGCGCTAGCAATCCGGCTCGGTCGGGAGAGGGCAGCTCGTCATGCGGAGCGAGGGGGGCGCGGTCGGGGGGTCGGCGGAGCGATTTGGAGTTTTTGGTCGCCGCGAGGGAGGTCGAGCGGAGCGAAGGGGCCGAGACACGGCGACCGGAAACGGTCGCTCCGCCTGCCCCCCGGCCGCGCCACCCAAAGCGCAGCCGAGCCTGGGCACTCCCACCCCGAGCCTGGGCACTCCCACCCCCACCAAGCAAACCATTGAACCCCCACCAAAGATGACCTAGACCCAAAAGGACATGTCGGACAGAGAACCCATGACCCGCCGAGGTTATGACCTCCTCAAAGACGAGCTCAAACACCTGAGGTCCGTCGAACGCCCCGCCACCACGGCCGCGATCGAAGAGGCCCGAGCCCACGGCGACCTGTCGGAGAACGCCGAGTATCACGCCGCCAAGGAGAAGCAGTCCTTCATCGAGGGGCGCATCGCCGAGATCGACAGCAAGCTCGCGCTCGCCGAGATCATCGACCCGACGAAGCTGTCCGGCGACAAGGTGGTGTTCGGGGCGACCGTGACCGTCATGGACACCGACTCCGAGGAGGAGGCGCGTTACCAGATCGTCGGAACCGACGAGGTGGACGCCAAGAACGGCCTCATCTCGTATACCGCGCCCGTCGCGCGGTCGCTCATCGGGAAGTCCGTCGGGGACGCCGTCACCGTACGGCTGCCGCGGAAGGGCGAAAAGGAGTACGAGATCGTCCGTGTCGAGTTCGTCTGACCGAGACGATCCGCTCGCGCCGGTCCTCCGCCCCCTTCGGTTCGCCGCCAAGAACGACTTCTCGAACCTCTCGGTGATCCGCGGCGTCGAGGCCGCCGTTCGCGCCGCCGCGCAGGCCGCCGAACCCCACCTCGACGCACCGCAACGCGCCCAGCTCCAACACGTCCTCACCTGCGTCGACGGCATCGACGCTGCGGACGACCACACCAAACGCGACCGCATCCGCGCCGCCCTCGGCGACGGCCCCGCGACTCCAACGAAATCCGCCGCGCCGCGTAAGGCGACGCGGGCCGCGCGACCCGAGAGCGTCGCCACACGAACGAAATCCGCGGCACCCACGCAACCCGCCGGGACCGCGAAATCCCGGAGCGCCCCGGCGCCAACGAAATCCGCCGCGCAGCAAGACGAGCTCTTCAAGCCCGCCGTCACCGCGCGCCGCGTTCGCAAGGCGGCGCCTCAGGCGGCGGTCGCCGAGCGGCCCGCGAAGCGCGTCCCGATGGAGCAGGCGACCCCGGGACACCACCTCGCCGACCTCGTCGGCGTCGGGCCGAAGACCGCCGAGCGCCTCGCGTCGAACCGCATCGTGACCGTCCAGGACGCGCTGTTCTTCCTCCCCACGCGCTACGAGGACCGCACGCAGTTCACGACGATCGACCGCCTCGTCGAAGGTGAGCACGCCGCGGTGCGCGGGCGTGTCTCCGCCGCTTCGATGCGGATGATGGGGCGACGGAAGCGCATGTTCGAGATCGCCGTGCGCGACGACACCGGCACCCTGAGCTGCCGCTTCTTCCGCTTCTCCAAGAACCAGATGGAGGCGAAGTTCGCGCGCGGCGTCGAGGTCGTCGTGTTCGGCAAGGTCACGAAGTGGGGCGCGATGCGCCAGATGGTGCACCCGGAGATGAGCGTGCACGTCGACGACGCGCCGCCCGCGCCCGAAGGCATCGTCCCGGTCTACCCGGAGATCCAGGCGGTACCGAAGAAGACGCTCACGAAGATCGTCACGACCCTCGCCGAGGTCGCCGCCGCGGCGATCGAGGATCCGCTCCCCGAAGATCTCCGCGAACGCCTCGGCCTCGCGCCGCTCGCCGAGGCGGTGCTGCGCGCGCATCGGCCCGAGCCCACCGACACCACGGACCCGCGCGGCCCCCTCGAACGCATGCGCGCCCGCCTCGTGTTCGACGAGCTCTTCTTCCTCCAGCTCGCGCTCGCACGCACCCGCACCGCGCGCGACGCGCTCGTCGGGCTCACCCACCGCCCCGACGCGACCTGGTCCCAGCTCGCCGAGCGGCTGCTCCCCTTCGAGCTCACCGGCGCGCAGGCGCGGGCGCTGGAGACGATCGCCAAGGACCTCGCCGCGTCACGCCCGATGAACCGGCTGCTGATGGGTGACGTCGGCTCCGGCAAGACGGCCGTCGCGTTCATCGCCGCCGCGCTCGTCCAGGCGGCCGGCCGCCAGACGGCGATCCTCGCGCCCACGGAGATCCTCGCGTCGCAGCACTTCAAGAACGCGCTGAAGCTCCTGGAGCCGGCGGGCTTCGATGTTCGACTCCTCACCGGCTCGACCAAAGCGGCGGCGCGCACCGAGATCCTCTCGGGGCTCCGCGCCAAGACCGTCGACGTCCTCGTCGGCACCCACGCGATCCTCGAACCCGCCGTGCGCTTCGCGGACCTCGGCCTCGCTATCGTCGACGAGCAGCACCGCTTCGGCGTGGAGCAGCGCGCCGCGCTGTCCGCCAAACGCGAGGACGCGACCCCCGACGTGCTCGTCATGACCGCCACCCCCATCCCGCGCACGCTCTCGCTCACCGCGTACGGCGACCTCCGCACCACGATCATCGACGAGCTCCCCCCCGGGCGCTCGCCGACCGAGACCAACGTCTACCCGCTGAAGGATCGTCGCCGCGCGTACCGCATCGTCTCCGACGAGCTCGCCGCGGGGCGCCAGGCGTACGTCGTGTTCCCGCTGGTGGAGGCCTCCGAGAAGCTCGATCTCACCGCCGCGAGCGACGCGGTCGAAGAGCTCGCGGACCGCTTTGCACCCAAACGCGTGGGCCTGCTCCACGGCCGAATGAAGCCGGACGAGAAGGCCGAGGTGATGGACGCGTTCGTGAAGGGGGACGTCGCGGTGTTGGTGTCGACCACGGTCGTCGAGGTCGGCGTCGACGTCGAGAACGCGTCGGTGATGGTGGTGGAACACGCCGAGCGCTTCGGCCTCAGCCAGCTCCACCAGCTCCGCGGGCGCGTCGGGCGTGGCCAGTACACCGGGCGCTGCGTGCTCCTCGTCGACGCCAAGTCGAAGGAGGGCGCGGAGCGCGTGCAGGTCCTCGCGCAGACGTCGAGCGGGTTCGAGGTCGCCGAGCGCGACCTCGAGCTGCGCGGCGCCGGGGAGATCCTCGGCACCCGTCAGTCCGGCCTCGCCGAGCTACACCTCGCGGACCTCGTCCGCGACGCCGCCGTGCTCGAACGCGCACGCGACGAAGCCTTCGCGATCCTCGAAGGGGATCCGGACCTCGCCGAGCACGCGGCGCTCGCCGCCGAGCTCGAGCGGCGCTACGCCGAGCGCCTGGCCCTCTCTCGCGTGGGGTGACGTCAGGGGCCGCCCGGCGAAGTGCTCTTGAAGCCGCCGGTGTCCGGAGTGCCCGGCGCGGAGGAGGACGGGCGCTCGAGTTTGCTCCGCACCACGGACGGGGCCGCGATCGCGGCGACCAGCACCGCGAGGATGATCATGATGATCGGGAAGAGCTTCTTCTTGTCGCGCTCGTCGCGCTGCTGTGTGGGCTGGAGCGTATAGAACGAGAGGATCGTCCCGATCTGCTTCAGGTAGCGGGTCGCGACGTCCGACTCTGGGTTCGTGGTCTTGAGCTCGCGGTAACACTCCAACGCGAACTCCAGACGTTTGTTCTTCAGGCACGCGTTGATGAACGCCTGGTGAGCCTCGTCGTCCTCGAGGGTCTCGAGGACGCCGAGCCACTCGTGTTCGAGCTGCGCGAGGAGCGCCGTGTCGGGCGCGACGTGTCGGTCGGCGCGGTCGCGCCGCGTCCGGACGATGACCTGCGGCGGGTCCTGCGTGGGCGTCCGGGCGAGGTCGATGAACGACGAGCGGAAGCGCCACGTGGCGTCGTCCGTATCGAGCTGGATCGCCATGCCGTCCTTCGTCGCGCGCACCACGCGCCCCGGGAACGTCTGCGCGAAGCCCATCACGGACCACTCGACGTCGACCTCGGCGCGGAAGGGGAGGGGGTGCTCCGTCTCGATCCACATCCCCGTCACGGAGGCGTCCGTGACGCGTCCGTACCGCACGTGCCGAGACACGCCGAAGAGGGCCGCACGCACCAGATTCTCGCGGAGTGAGTACCGTTCGAATCCCCGACGGCGGGCGTCGAGCTCCTCCACGTCGACCGGCGGACGGATGTCGATCGAGATGTCGAGGCTCCTCTGGATGTCGCCAGTCCAGAGGGTGTCGATACCCATGTCGTTGTAGTAGCTGGCGCGATCCAGATCGAGCGTGACCATCGCTTCAAGGGGTATCGACCGTCTCACCTCGGATACGAGTGGCCGTTCCGATTCGACCCACTCATCAACATTGTGTGGTTCGGGCCGAACCAGGACGTCGATGAAGTCCCGTAGATCCGGCCCGCGCGCGCGACGCTCGGTTCGAGGCATGACGCTCGTCGAGGTGCTCATCTCGAGCCTCGTCCTCGGCTGCGGCGTCGTGGCGCTCGCCGAGCTGTTCACCACGTCGTTCCGCACCGACCTCGACGCCCGTTCACGCGACGTCGCGACGCAGCTCGCGATTCAGCGCGCCGAGCAGCTCGGCACACTCCCGCCCGATCGCCTCCCCGCGTGCGGCGGCGGGCTCTTGTCCTGTCGCATCGGCACCCGCGCCTACGCGCCGGTGCGGGCTGCGGCGCCGACGTTTGCCTGCACGCAGATCGTCGACGACGGGCTCATCCCCGACGACACGACGACGCTGGAGGTCGGCAAGTACCGCATCGATACCGCCATCGACGTGCCGCCCGGGTCGGGCCAACAGAGCGACGCACGGGTCCTCAGCGTGAGCGTCTGTTGGACGAACGCCAAGGGCCTCGTTCAGCAGGTGCAGGTCGAGCGCCTCGTGGTGCCGGAGGTATGAACATGCGATCTCGACAGCGCGGCTTTTCACTCGTCGAGCTGCTCGTCAGCGCCGCCGCCGGGAGCTTCTTGCTCGCCGCCGCGGTCTCGATGTCGACGCAGAACGCACGCATCCTGGGCAAGACGACCGACCGCGTCGATCGCGCGCAGGCGGCGCGGCTCACGATGGACCTCCTCGCCTACGACCTCCGCATGGCGGGCGTCGGCGTGGGCTACGGACCGGACGGCGCGTTCGGTGGGCTCGCCCGCGGTGACTTCGTCGTCAGCGGCGGCGCGCAGTTCCGCGCGGACGACTACGTCCTGAAGCTCGAGTCCGGTCAGGTCGTCACGGACGACCTCGGCATTCGCAAGGCCACGGGCCGCGTGCGGACCATCGCCAAGTACGACACGAGCTCGGGCGAGGTCTGCGCGGGCTCCGGTCTCGCGGCCGGGGACCTCGCGATCATGATGACGCGCGAGGGGCTGCACTCGCGGAGCGTCCGCATCGACAGCATCGAGCCTTCGGCGTGCACCGGCGGCGTGTGTGTCCTCGGCTGCGAGCGGTTCCAGTGGCAGAGCGACTCGACCTACGCCTCCGACCCTTACGCGGTGAACGCATCCTTCGCGGACGGCGAGATCATCGCGGAGTTCACGGAGACGGTCTGGTTCGTCGAGCCGGGTGACGCGAACGAAGGGACCCTCCGCCGCGCCGAGATCGACGCCGCGCGACCGTGCTCCGCGCGAGACGCGTCGTGCGGCGGCATCGTCGCCGAGGGTGTCGAAGCGCTGCAGGTCGCGGTCTGGCAGTGGGACTCGATCAACGAGACCTGGGCCAACCGAACCACCGCGAGCGGCGTCACGGATCGCGACCGCATTCGCGTCGACATCGAGCTCGTCGTGCGCGGCTCCGACGCGCACCGCGGCTCGACCGAGGCGGTGAAGCTCCAGCTCGCCGACCAGTGCCTCCCCGCGCCGTGCGGGACGGACGCCGACGGCATCGACCGTCGTGTGCTCCGGTCGAGCGTCGAGATTCGCAACGCAGGAAGGATGCAGCTGAGATGAAACGCCATCACGGACAGCGCGGCTTCGCGCTCGTCACCATCGTCCTCCTCATGTCCCTCGCGACGGTGTCTGCGCTCGTCCTCTTGGACGTCATCGAGACCGATCGCGACATCGAAGCGCACGAGCGACGCGCGCGTGAAGCGCGCATCACCGCCGAGGGCGGCCTCATGGAGTTCATGAACGACCTCGACGTCCTCACGTTGATGCCGTCGCCGACGGACACCGAGATGAAGTCCTCCTACCAGGCCGCCTCGGACAGCCACTTCGGCCGTGAGGACAGCCCGTACGGTTCGCTGCAGTACCAGGCCGACATCCAGCTCGTGCGCATCGCGCCGATGCTGGAGAGCTCCCACAACTCGGTTCGCGCCGTCATCTACGAGGTGACGGTCGAATCCACGATCGATGGTCGCGTGGGCGCCGGTGTCGAGGCGGAGGTCTTCAAGATCGCGTCCTCGAAGATCGGCGTCATCCAGCCGCGGATGCACGGAAGGTAAGAAGAGATGTCCACGGTCACCGTCCTCGTTACCGCGAGTTTGCTCGCCTCACAGTACCCCGACGCGATGGACCACCTTCGCGCGGGTGACGTGGTCCCGCAGGTCGGGCTCTTGCTCGATCGGTCCTGCTCGATGGGCGGCGGTTACACGAACACGTCGTGTACCTGGTACGCCGCAAAGTATCGCAGCGGGAACACCAGCATGAACAAGAAGGACATGATGAAAGCCGTGCTGGTCGGCTGCAAGAGCGACTCCGACGGCATCCTCGACCTGTGGTCGGACCGGGTGAACTTCTCGATCTTCGAGTTTGGTTCGTCCGTCATCAAGACGACCGCGTTCGACGCGCTCCTCGGTGACTTGGAGCTGGGCGTCCTCGGCATCCCGTCGTCGGGTGCGACGTACATGACGAGGGGCCTGCGCGACCACGCCAAGTACTTCCAGGACTACTTCAGCGGCGGGAACACGCTCGAGTGCCGCCCGAACTTCCTGGTGATGCTGTCGGACGGCAACCCGAACGGCGGCGCCTCGACGTTCGACTACGAGTGCTCGGCGTCGCCGGAGTCGCGTTACGTCGCGTCGAACAAACCGTGGCTCGGATCCGACTACCTGTTCCAGCACGAGGACATCCTCTGCGACGTCCCTGGCGACCAGTCGATCCGCACGTACACGATTGGTTTCGGCGCGCCCGGCACGTTCAGCCCGTCGAACCTCCAGAACATCGCGACCTACGGCGGTGGTGAGTACTTCTACGCGTCCGACGCGGAGCAGCTCTCGGTCGCCTTCGAGAGCATCATCGGCGCCATCGTCGCCAAGAGCGCGTTGTTCTTCGCGCCGATCGCGATCCAGACGGGCTCCATGTTCGCCGAGAACTACGCGTTTGCGGCGAGCTTCAAACCGCAGGCCGGCGGCCCGTGGCGCGGCACCGTGAAGAAGTACTGCATCGCGCCCCCGCTCCTCGCGGACGGGAGCTACGACAAGGGGGTAGACACCTGCCTCTTCGTCGCGTCGTCCGACGGGCGTGAGCTCGAGACGAACCCCGACGCGATGGACCTGTGGACCGGGACGCGCTCCCTCGTCGCGGACCGCGGCGGCGCCGGCGAGGTGCTGTTCGATACCCTCGGCGCGTCCGCCGGGCAGCCGCCCGAGAAGCCGTACTACGGGCGTCGCAACATCCTGACCTACCGCAACGGCGACAACGACTACACGAAGGTCGACTACGACAACTGGTCCTCCGCGGACGCTTGGACGAACGGCTGCGACTACTACCGACTGATGAACTACCTGCACGGCTACACCTACGACGCGAACTGCTCGAACGGCGATCCCGTCGCGGTCGACACGTGGCCGCTCGGCGACGCGGTCGGCGCGGCGCCGCAGCTGCTGAAGTACGGCGCGTGTGAGGACGCGGACGGCGTCCCGATCGCCGGGAACTGCTACCTCGTTGCCGCGATGAACGACGGGATGGTGCACTTCTTCGAGACCGCGACCGGCGCCGAGACCACCGCGTTGATCCCCGCGGACATCTGGCAGCCGAGCGATCGGGTGCACAGCATCCTGCGCGACATCATGTCCCAGCCGTCACCGACCTTCACACACCGCTACTACGTGGACGGCGGGATGCGTGTGTTCCACGAGGACGACAACGCCGACGGGATCATTCAGAGCACCGAGGTCGCGCGGTTGGTGTTCTCGCTGGGGCGCGGCGGCCGCGTCGCGTACATGATGCCCATCTCCACGTTGCCCGGCGGCAAGCTCACCGCGGCGAACAACCCCGTGTACCCGCTGCAGCCCGAGGACGACACGTCGTTCGAGGACATCGAGGACCAGTGGGCGGCGCCGTGGCTCGGGCTCGCACCGATCGACGGTCAGTCGAAGCGCGTCGCCATCTTCGGGTCCGGCCACATCCCCGAGCTCGACCTCTCCGAAGAGGAAGCGGTCGTCGCCGTCGGCGGCGGAGTGCCGCCGCCGGTCGTCATCGATCTCGACGACAAGAAGAAGGTCAACTGCAACGGCTCGGGCCACTTCGCCGACTTCAACGGCCTCCACCACTCCAAGTGGTGCAGCAGCATGTGGTACTCGAACTGCAACGGGAACAACAAGTCGTGCTACGACGCGGCGGGCGCTCCGCTCGATGTGTCGACGGCGCCCCTCACGTACAACGACGGCAAGAACCACGCGGCCGCGATCCGGCTGTACTTCAACAAGTTCGATCTGAACGACGGTGACGTGCTCCGGATCGAAGACGGCGCGGGGAACCTCATCGGCGCGTACACGCGTACGTCGTTGAAGAAGAAATGGACCCCGTGGGTGTACGACGAGGAGATCGTCCTTCGCCTGATCACCGACGGCGTCGACACCAAGAACCGCGGCTACGCGATCAACAAGGCGGAGTGGGTCCCCGGTGCGCCGATCATCGTGCCGCCGCCCGTCGCGGTCCCCGTCGCGCCGATTCTCCCCGAAGAGGAGATCGAGTTGGGGGTGGACCGCCACCCGTCGCTGTACATCGTCGACCTCGACGTCTGGAACCACGTCGCGAAGCCGAAGGCGTTCGCCGAGAACACCCGCGACGACAGCATGCTGCTTCGCTTTACGAACGACTGCGAAGGCCGGGCGGAAGGCCGCTGCTACGACCAGGAGGACTTCGAGGATCTGCAGCACATGATCTGCCCGATCAGCGCCGAGGTCAGCGTCTACACGGAGAACCAACACGCCAACACGCTGTACGTCGGCGACGAGTGCGCGCAGATCTGGAAGTTCTGGACGGAGGACTTCGGCAAGAACTGGAAGGCGAAGCGCTTGATCAACCTCAACGGCGGGAAGACCGACGTCGACAAACACCATCGCAAGATTCAGCGCCGCATCGACCTCGCGCTCTCGTCCTGCCAGGGGCAGCGCTCCGTCGCGCTGTACTTCGGCACCGGCGACGTCCAGCGGCCGGCCGACAAGGACCTGCTCGAGGACGCCGCGGTCACCGACGGCCGCGATCTCATCGGCGTCCTCTACGACACGCCGAAGCTCCCGTCGGGGCTCACCGAGGACGACCTCGAGAACGTCAGCGCGATCCCGGCGGTCAACCCGGCCGACCTGTTGCTGCACAACAAACACGGCTGGACGATCCGGCTCGCCGACAACGAGCGCATGCTCCGCGACCCGCTCGTGTTCGACCGGGTCGTCTACTACAAGTCCTTCGAACCCACGACCGAGGCGTTGGAGTGTGGCGGCGGGTCGGGCGTCGACCGCGTCTACGCAATCGACAGCTGCACGGCCCGGGCCGTCGACGACAAGGACGGCGACGGCTCCCGCGCGATCGGCGAGCGCGAGGTCTGGATCGGCCAGACCGAGATCGGCGGCGGGCTCTTCTTCTTCACGCCCAAGGACAGCCCGGTGCTCGTCAGCCACGCCGACCTCGGCAAGCGGCAGAAGGCCGGCCTCAACGCTCGGAAGCGATCGCGCCCCGGGCTCTTCTTCTGGAGGGAGCGATGAACAAGGTCACGTGGGGACTCGGCGCGCTCGCGCTGCTCTTGGCGTCCAACGCCGCCGCCGAGCCGGAGCTCGACTACCGGCCGCGCTTCGAAGCGCCGCCGACGGTGCGGGCGAAGTTCGATGCGGTGCGCCTCGGCGCGCAGCGCCCCGTCCGTCGCGGTGATCCCGTCCAGGTCGCGCTGGCGGAGCGTTTTGCGGAGGGGTTCTTGGTATCCGTCCAGGACGGCATGATCATGATCCGGCAGCCGGTCGACGCGGATCGGATCGAGGCCCTCAAGGCGCGCGGCGTCCAGGACGTACCGCCGGATCGCATCAAGAGCGACGTGATCTGCGAGGACCACTACTACGTCGAATACGTCGCGCTCCCCGAGACGGACTTGCTACCGCTCGCCGGTCGCGAAGGGCGCAAGGTTCGGCTGACGCTCGTGCGGACCGAGGCGATGCGCTACCGCGTCAGCCAAGTGTCGATGCTGCGGCCCTGATCGTCCGCCGGGTTTTGAGCTAGGATCTGCGTCGTGGTCCCGTGCCCCGCGTGTCAGCAAGTCGCCTTTCAGGCCGGCCAGTGCCGAGCCTGTGGCTTTCGCATCGTGACCGGGACGCGGGGTTCGGCCGGCGCCGCCCCGGCGCAGGCGCCGCCGCCCATGGAGCTGCCCGCGGACGCGTTGGTCGAGGTGCTCGATCCGGGGTCGCTCGTCGAGGTCCCGGGCGAGGACGACGGACCGAGCCTCCCCGGCTTCGAGTCGACGGCGCTCGCGCCCGAGTCGGCCCCGACGCCGACGGCGGTGCGCCAGCTGACGGCGTGCCCGCGGTGCCGCGCGCAGCAACCCCGGCCCATGCCGGCCGTGTGCGACGGGTGCGGATTTCGCCTGAGGCCGCGGACCAAGAAGGCCGAGGTCGTGGACGATACGGACACGCAGCGCTGCAGCGAGTGTGGTATCTCGAACCCGGCCGATCGCTCGAACTGCCTCAACTGCGCCGCGCGCTTGTACGCGTGACGCCGTCCGCACCATGCGCCGACACGTTCACCGCTTCCGCCCCATCTACGGCGACACCGACATGATGGGCGTCGTCTACTACGCGAACTACTTCCGCTTCTTCGAGGCGGGGCGCACGGAGTTCCTCCGCGCGGCAGGCTTCGAATACAGGATGTTCGAGGACCGAGGGTATGGGTTGCCCGTCGCGTCGGCGTCCGCGAAGTACCACGCCCCGTCGAAGTACGATGATCCCCTCGCTCTCACGATCGAGATTGCAGAAGTTCGTTACGGAAGTCTGCGCATCACGTATCGTCTGGTCCGAGAAAGCGACGACACGCTCATCGCCACGGGGGAGACGATGCATGCGTGCGTAGGGCCCAGCGGGCGCGTCGTTCGGATCCCGGACGACTTCCGCTCGAAGCTGGAGCCCGACGACGAAAATGACGTCCAAGGCCAGTAGCATGGAACGAAACCTCGCCCTCGATGCCGTCCGCGTCACGGAAGCCGCTGCGCTCTCCGCCGCCCGTGCGATGGGGAAGGGCGATCTCCACCGCGCCGACGAAGCCGCGGTGTCCGCGATGCGTCGAGCCTTCAAGGGCCTCGACATCCGCGGCACCGTCGTCATCGGCGAAGGTGAAAAGGACGAAGCGCCGATGCTCTACATCGGCGAGAAGGTCGGCCGCTGGGGCAAAGACGATCCGCACACGGACGTCGCGCTCGACCCGCTCGAAGGCACCCGCCTGTGCGCGCTCGGTTTGCCCAACGCGATGAGTGTCATCGCCATGGCGCGCGACGGCCGCTTCCTGCACGCGCCCGACACGTACATGTACAAGATCGCGGTCGGCCCGGGCGGGAAGGGCGCGATCGACATGAACGAGTCGGCGACCTGGAACCTGCAGTCGGTCGCCGACGCGAAGGGCGTCTACGTCGAAGACCTCACGGTGGTGATCCTCGACCGCCCCCGACACGAGCAGCTGATCCGCGAGGTCCGGGAGGCCGGCGCGCGCATCAAGCTGATCACCGACGGCGACGTCTCCGCGGCGATCGCGACCTGCAACGAGGACGCGGGGATCGACATGTTGATCGGCGTCGGTGGCGCCCCGGAGGGGGTCGTGTCCGCGGCGGCGTTACGGTGCGTCGGTGGCGACATGCTCGCGCAACTTCGGCCGCGCAACAACGAGGAGATCCAGCGCGCGAAGCGCATGGGGATCGACGACGTCGACAAGATCCTCACGCTCGAGGAGCTCGCGAGCGGCGACGTCCTGTTCGCCGCCACCGGGATCACCGACGGAGACTTCCTGCGCGGCGTGCGTTTTCGTCGCGGCGGTGCCCACACACACTCCGTCGTCATGCGCAGCAAGACGATGACCGTCCGGCTCATCGAAGCGGAGCACCGCTTCGATAGGAAGCCGGATTACGGTGACTTGTTGCCGTGATGTCGCCTTGAGGGGGATCCCCAAACTTGCGTTGTCCGGCCGACGCACGGAACATGAAAACCGTAACCCGTGCTCGACGCGTACATCATCGAGGAGATCAAGAAACGCGATGAGGCCCGGCGGATCCGTGAGGACGCCGAGCGGCCCCGCTTGCAGATCGACATCCCCGGTTGGCCGCCGGCCGGTCCGGATACGGACGTCGAGGTGCCCACCGATCCCACGCGCGACGAACACGACGACGACGGCGCCGCGCCCGACACCATACGCATCGATCTGTAGGCATCGATCTGTAGGCATCGACGCGTAACCTCGACGCACCTTGACTGAGTCCTGGTTTCGGTCTCCAAAGGGGCCGAAATGCTGGACATCACGCACATCCACGCCCGCGAGATCCTCGACAGCCGAGGCAACCCGACCGTCGAGGTCGAGGTCGGCCTGTCCTCCGGCGCCGAGGGGCGCGCCGGCGTGCCCTCGGGCGCATCGACGGGCGCGCACGAGGCGGTGGAGCTGCGCGACGGCGACCCGGGCCGTTTCTTGGGCAAGGGCGTGCAGAAGGCCGTGCTCGCGGTGAACGAGATCATCGCGCCGGCGCTGCTCGGCTACGACGCCGGCGACCCCTACGACATCGACGCCACGCTGCTGTCTCTCGACGGGACGGACAACAAGGGCAAGCTCGGCGCGAACGCGATCCTCGGCGTCTCCCTCGCCGTCGCCCGCGCCGCGGCGAACGCGTACGATCTCCCGCTGTACCGCTACCTCGGCGGCGTGAACGCGCGACTGCTCCCGGTCCCGCTGATGAACGTCATCAACGGCGGCGAGCACGCCGACAACGCGCTCGACATCCAGGAGTTCATGCTGGTGCCGAAGGGCGCGAGCTCGTTCTCGGAGGGGCTGCGCTGGGGCGTCGAGACGTTCCACCACCTCAAGAAGCTCCTCAACGCGCAGAACCTCTCGACCGCCGTCGGCGACGAGGGCGGCTTTGCGCCGAACCTCCCGTCGAACCGCGCGGCGCTCCAGCTGCTGTGTGACGCGATCGAGAAGGCCGGCTATCGCCCCGGCGAGGACATTGCGCTCGCGCTCGACGTCGCGGCGACCGAGTTCTACAAGGACGGCACGTACACCCTCGCCGCCGAGGGCCGCACGCTGTCCTCGGACGAGATGATCGCCTACCTCGACGAGCTCGCGAGCGCGTTCCCGATCGTGTCGATCGAGGACGGCCTCGCGGAGGACGACTGGGGCGGTTGGGCGCGCTGCACGTCCCGCCTCGGTCACCGCTGCCAGCTCGTCGGCGACGACCTCTTCGTCACCAACGTCGAGCGCATCCAGCGCGGCATCGACGAAAAGTGCGCCAACGCGGTGCTCGTGAAGGTGAACCAGATCGGCACCCTGACCGAGACCTTCGCCGCGATGGATCTGGGCCGCGCCCACGGGTACGGCATGATCGTCTCGCACCGCTCCGGGGAGACCGAAGACAGCACCATCGCCGACCTCGCCGTGGCGACCAGCGCCGGCCAGATCAAGACCGGCTCCGCGTCGCGCTCGGACCGCATGGCCAAGTACAACCAGCTCCTCCGCATCGAGGAGGACCTGGGCCCGGCCGCGCGCTACGCCGGCGGCGAGCTGTATTAGGCGCCGGACTGGGCGCCGTTCGTCCGACGTCGCCTGGACCGCGAGGCTGCTAACCTGCACGGATGATCCGTCTTCGCTCGACGGCGCTCGCCGCTACGCTCGGCCTGCTCTCCGGTTGCGGTGGGTGCAGCGACGACGTCGCGCCGGGGAACCTCGTCCAGCGCATCACCGAACCTTCGCAGCTCGTGACGGGCGTCGAGGCGACCGGGCGCGTGGGCGACTACGTGCTCGACAACGGCGAGGTGCGCTTCGTCGTGCAGGAGCCGGGCTCGTCGACGGGGTGGGGCCTTTACGGCGGGAGCCTCGTCGACATCTCCACCCACGCGGAGGGTGAGAACGATCTCCTCGAGGAGCTGTTCATCCAGTGTGACCTGCGCGGCTTCGCGCCCGAGCGCGCGGAGATCGTCAGCGACGGCGCGGGGGGCACGCCGGGGATCCTGCGGCTGGTCGGCGCGGACGCGGGGTTGCCGTTCCTCGACGCGCTGCTGCCGCGCGACCCGCTGCAGATCACGATGACGGTGGATCTGATTCTCCCCCCGACGGGCCGGACGTTGGAGATCGACCTGAAGGTGAAGGATGAACGAAAGACCCGCGCGCGTGAGATCCAGTGCGGCGTCGTACTGCTCCCGGGCGACGCGTACACCCTCGTGTCGCCGAACCGTGCGATCGGCTCCGGGGTCGGCGGTGAGAACCAGTACCTCGCCGCGTTCTCGCCGGACGCGACGACGAGTTACACGCTCCACCGCCCGGCCGGCGAGCCCGTGAACGTCATCCTCGACGAGCTCGGCATCCTGCCTATCGCGCCCGACCCGGTGGACTTCCTCGCGAACGCGACGATCCAGGAGCGCTACTTCCTCAGCCTCGGCGACCGCGGCGACCTCAGCAGCGCGCTCGAAGAGGTGCCGCAGGAGGAGAGCGGCTTCGGCGGGAACGACCCGGTGCAGGTCTCGCTGGAGCTGACGGCCGACGTACCCCTCGTGAAGCCGAGCCTGCTCCTGATGGCGAACGACCGCGCGGTGACGAGCGTGAACGGCGACGGCGGCCCGCTCGTGTTCACCGCGCGCCCGTTCACCTACGACGCGGAGCTGTCGATCGCCGGGCGGATCGTCGACAACTTCGAGCTGACGATCCCGGACGGCCCCGGCCCCCACGCGCTCACCCACACGGTGCAGGCGCTCGGGTCCGTGAAGGTGAGCGCGCGTTCGCTGGGGCTCGACGGCGGCGACGAAGGCCCCACGCCCATTCGCCTTCGCATCGCGAGTGGCCACGGCGCGCGGGCGACCTCCGGCGCGGTCTACCAAAACTACGTGCCGGCCGAGGTCACCGTCCCGCTCGCGGTGGGCGACTACACGGTCATCGCATCACGAGGGCCGACACACGATCTGTTCTTCGCCGACGTCACGGTGGAGCGCGGGATGACGGCGGAGGTCGAAGCGCGCGTGCAGCGCTCCGTCGACACCTCCGGCTGGGTCTCGGCGGACATGCACGTGCACGGGACGCGCAGCTCCGACAGCGAGGTCTCGCGCGAGCAGCGTGTCCTCGGCGCGGCGGCGGAGGGCGTCGACGTCCTCGTCGCCACCGACCACGACGCGGTCACCGACTACGCCCCCACCGTCGCGGCCTTGGGGTTGGAGGGGGTCGTGATGCCGGTGCCGGGGATCGAGATGTCGATGCTCTACGGGCATATGAACGGCTACCCGTTGATGGCGTCGGTCCCGCAGGACCACTGGAACCCGGGCTGGTTCATCTACAGTGGCGACGGGCGCTTCGACCGCGTGCGCGATCCGGCCGAGGTCGCGCAGGAGCTTCGGATGGGCGGCGCGACGATCGTGCAGGTCAACCACCCGCGCTCCAGCGGCGGTGTCTTCGGTTACCTCGGCCTCGACGCGACGGGCGCCACCGAACGCCCGTGGCCGAACCCGGACGCGGTGGAGCTGCTGAACGGCAAACGCGTCGACGAGTACGCCGAGGTGCTCCAGGACGTGTTCGTCCTGCTCGAGACCGGTAAACGCGTCACCGCCGTGGGGACCTCCGACGTGCACGGTGACTTCGGCGTCGGGTACGGTCGGACCTACGTCCGCGGGGACGTGACCAACGTCTGGGAGCAGCTGAAGGCGGGCCACGCGGTCGCTTCGTACGGCCCGTTCGTCGTCGCCGAGGTCCAGGGCAGCGGCGCGGGCGAGACGGTCGTGGCTTCGGGGCCGATCGGCATCGACATCCACGTCGAGGCGCCCGACTGGATGGACGTCGCGACGCTCACCGTCTACGAAAACGGCGCGCCGCTCGTGACCCGACCGATCACCGAGGCGGACCGCGACACGATGCGTCCGGCGATTCGCTTCAGTGGAACAGTGACGGCGACACCGACCGTCGACTCCCACTACGTGGTCGAGGTGAGCGGCGGCTCGAGCCCGCCGATCCTCTCCGAGACGAAGGCGACGGTGAACCCGATCCTCATCGACGTCGAGGGCGACGGCTGGTCCTACGCAGGGCCGTGATCACCAAGACCACGAGGAGCCACGCGGGCGCGTTGGTTTCGTCGCGGCTGGCCGTGCAGGTGCAGCCGTCGGACGGCATCGGCACGACGACCTGCTCGGTGCGAATCACCTCGGACGACGCGCTCCGCTGTCCCACGATGTCGTAGGTCACGAGTGTGAACTCGAAGTTCTCCTCGGGGTACCTCGGGACGAGGAGGGGGGTGCTGCGCTCCCCGAAGCTCGGCCGCACACCATCGGGGTACTCGGAGAAGGTGATCGAATTCGACTCCGACGGGTCGAACGTCACGACCGTGCCGGGCCCCTCGCAGGGGCGGTAGCCGAACGCGTAGCGGATGTTCGTCGGTGGTGTGGGCGGCGTCGTGTCGCGGCGATCGCCGGCGACGAACCACTGCCGCTCCCCGTTGTTGTCGATGCGGTAGTCGTGCTCGGGTTCGAGCTCCTGCGTGGGCGTGAGCTGAAGGACCGTCCCGAGGAGCGTCGCGTGGGTCGTCACGTCGAGGTCGACGGCGACGCTCGAGGTCTCGTCGGCGAGCCGGACCGGTAGGCCCGATCGCGATGGGTTCTCGAGGACCCAGATCGAAGCATTGAGCGGGATCGCGCGGGCGTCGGCGGGCGGGAGGAGCACGAGGTTGCGCGCGTCGAAGCGCGGGCAGTTCTCGGGGCCGCCGTCGCGGACGAGGCCTGCGACCGCCAGGAAGACGAAGAGACCGGTGGAAGCGGTCATCAACGGTCCCGTCGTCGTCGAAGGAGCGCCAAGAGCGCGAACACGCCGAGCCCGAGGCCTCCGGATCCACCGCGCTCCGCGGAGCACCCGCACCCGCCGCTGGTGCCGCGCGTACCGACGACGGGCGCCGCGTCGGGCGCCTCGCCACCGTCGCGGACCCCACTGTCGCGGTTCGGATCCACCGGTCCCGCGTCGCGCGGGGGGCCGCCGTCTCTGAAGCCCGCGTCGATCGGGGTGCCGGCGTCGTCGAAACCGGCGTCGATGGGCACCACGCCGCCGTCGCGCGGGGGCATGACGTTTGGATCGAGCTGCTTGATCGCTTCGGCGAGCATCCACCCGGCGGCGCTCCCCGCCGTGCCGTACGCGCCGGCCTGCGAGCTGTCGCGGGGGCGTCCGTCGAAGTCGCGGTCGTAGTCGGTCATCGCGGAGAAGCGCGACAGGTCGATGCCCGACGTTCGCAGCCCTGCGCCGCTCGGGAACACGTTCAGCGTCCCGAGCGCGCCGTTGGGCGCGACGAGCATCCCGGCCGCTTCGCCGACCGAGCCCGTGACGTTGGCGGTGCGCTGCCCGCCGCCGTTGAATGCTTGGCTCCCGAACACCGCGTTGCCCATCACCGTCTGCGTGAAGCTCCCGTCCGCGCCGAAGATCCCGACGCCGGTGCCCGCGACGACCACGGTGTTGGAGAAGACGTCGATCGCCTTGGGCACGTCGTTTTGCGCCTGGAAGCTCGCCCCGTGACCGAACGTGTTCACGAGGACGTTGTCGTAGAACGCGATGTTGCCTTCGCCCTGGAACAGCCCCTCCGACCCGCTCGCGTTCTCGTAGAAGAAGTTGCCGTAGATCTCGTAGCGGTCGTTCACACCCACGCCCGACAGCGGCCAGTGCCCGACGAGCAGGTTCGGTCGCGCGTCGCCGCCCATCGAAGCGTTCGCGTACTTCATGAACACGTTGTGGCGAATGATCGTCACGCTGTCGCCCGTCGGCATGCCCTGGAGGGTGGGGCGCGGGTTCTGATGTTTGATCTGCATGTCGTAGCCGATCGGGTTCACGACCACGTTGTACTCGACGACCCCGCGCACGAACGGCTCCTCGCCGTTCGAGTTCCCGAGGTACAGGCCCGTCCCCGCGCCCTCGATCAGGTTCCCGCGGATGACCCAGTCCCAGGTCGGGCACTTCGTGTTGATGCCGACCAGCTGTTGGTTCGGGCCGAAGTTGTGGATGTACAACCCCTCGACCGTGATGTGGTGCGCGAACGACGCGTCACCTTCGGCCTTCACGCCGTCGACGAAGAGACCGCCGTTGTCGATCTCGAAGTTCCGCAGCGTCACGTACGCGGCGTCGCGGATGCTCACCGTGTTGCGGTTCGGGTCGCCGGTGATCACCGCCGGCGCGCCGGTGTCCGGTCCGGTGATGACGATCGGCATCCCGGCCGCGCCTTCGAGGCCGTTGATCGGCAGCCCGGGGTAGTCGCCCGCCGCGAGGCGCAAGGTGTCGCCGGGGCCGAGCTGCCCGAGGCGGTCGCGGTAGTTGGATGGGTTGACGTCGTAGTCGACCGCCGCGGCCTGCGCGGGGATCAGCAGGGCGGCGAGGACGAAGGGCGTACGGAGCACGCCCTCGATTCTACTCTTCCTTCTTCAGAAGGTCGTCCTTGGTGTGGTTCACGAGCGGTTCGACGCCGAACGCCTGCACCTTCACCACGTACTCGGACGTCGATGCCTTCACGTAGTAGGCGCTCTCCGCCTCGATCTTCTTGCCGACCTTCACGGTCACGAAGTCGGTCTTCGGCGGCGGCGTCCCGGCGATCGTGGACGTCCCGGTGACCATCGTCACCGTCGCGAGCGGCGAATCGAGCCCGAACTCCGGCTTCGCGGCCTTCGAGACCGGCGCCTCCATGTCGATCTGAGTCGCCTTCCGCACGAGGTCGTCGACCTTGGTCTTGTCGAGCGGCTCGGTGACCCCGAGCGCCGCCCACAGGTTGTCGACGGGGTTCTTCTCCAGCGTCAGCGTGCCCTTCGCGTTCTTCACGTCGACGCGCCACACGTTCGCCTTGTCGAGCTTCACGTAGTCGCGGTCGACCCAGTTCCACGCGCGGTCCCCGACGTCGGTCGTCGCGAAGTCGTTCACGAGGTACACGGCGTCCTGCCCGTCGACGCGCACGTGCACGTTCTTGAAGCTCGCCGACGAGCCGACGTAGAGCACGGTCTTCGTACCCTTCGCGTCGAGCGTCACCTTCCGCTGGAACTTGTCCGGCGCGACCTCCAACTTCTCGTGGTAGGTGCCGCTGTCGAGCACCCGCGTCCGCGAGGTGAGGCTCTCGAGCTTCTCGAGCAGCTCCTTCACCTTCGTCGCCTCCACCGGGAAGTCGTCGGCGCTCGCCACGCCCCAGGCGCCGTTCTTCTTGGTCAGCGTCACCGAGTTCTGCGGAGGGCCGTCACCCGTCTTCGGCGGACCATCGATCTGGAGGCTCGTGACGTCGTCCGCCTCGAGGGTCGGGAGGACCCGCGTGGCGGTGTAGTCGAGGTTCGACTCACCCCCGAACCGCATCCCCATGATGAGGACGACCTGCAGCACCAACACCGCGATGAGGATCTTGTTCGTCTTCGTCATGACTAGGCCTCCACCGCGCTCTTGTCCGCGGCCGCGAACGCGACCTTGTCCTTGGCGCTCGTGTCGAGGTCGATCGGCGTGAGTCGCCGCCGCCGGCCGTAGGCGAGCACGACGATCAGCGCCAGCAGCGCCGTCGCGACGCCGTAGTTCGCGAGCTCGTAGGTGAGCCGGGTGTCCTTGTCGATCGGCGCGAGCGTGCGCGCGAACGTCCCGCGCGAACGAATCGACAGCAGGTCGACGTCCTCCACACCCCAGTCCACGAGGTTCTGCACCAGCTCCAGGTTCGAAGCCGCCTGACGCGACAGGCTCATCGCCACGTCGTTCGCAAACGCCGACGAGCCGATCACCACCAACCGCGCCGACGCCGGCGACTGCTCGAGCACGGCGCCGCCGCCCGTCGGGTCCTTCTTGCCCTTGAAGAAGCTTTCGAACGAACCGGTCACCAGCACACCGAGGGCGTGACGCTTCGTCTCACCCGGCGCACCCGCGAAGCCCGCCTCGGGGTACGTCTTGAAGTCCGGCTGCACGTTGGTGTCCGACGTCGTCCACGCGTCCGGCGAGGACTGCAGCAACACCGTCGCCTCGCGCGACGGGCCTTCACCTTCCTTCGCCTCCGGCACGTTCACCGTCAGCGCCGTAGCCCACGGCACCGTCACGCCGGGGAGGCCACCGACGACCGGCGTGTCGTCCGCCATGCCGTCGGAGCGCACGTTCGGGAAGAACGGGTAGGGCAGGTACTGGATCTCGCGCACGCGCATCCCGCCGAGGTCACGCTCGACCGGCATCGCAAACGGCTCGTTCTGCGGGTCCATCACCATGACGTCGCCGAGCTCCACGCCGTAGCTCGCGAGCTGCTCTTCGAGGCCGGTGGTGATCTTGTTGATCTTCACGCTCTGCCCACCGTGTGTGTCGAGCTCGAACTTGCCGCCCACCACGATCACCGTGCCGCCCTTCATGAGCTGCTGGTCGATCGCGAAGCGCTGCTTTTCGTCGTAGTCCTTCGGCGCGAACACGACGAGGACGTCGACCGCGCCGTCGACCTTGCCGGTCGTCAGGTCCGCGGTCTCGACCGTGTACGTCTCCGAGAGCTGCTTGGTGACCGCCCGCGTGAGGTCCGGCGGCGGCGGCGGCATCTGCGCGCGAAGCTGCGGCGGCAGGTTATCCGGCACGTCCGACTTCGGCTTCGACAAGCCGACCGTCTTGAGGAACCCGGGCGTCGACCGCTCGAGCGCCGCCTTCACGTCCTTTTCGAAGTCCGCCGCGGAGAACGGCTCCGGCAACGGGATGAGCTCGAGCTTCCCGTCCACGTCGAGCACGAGGTGCAGGTAGAACGAGGTCTGCGAGAAGAGCGTCGCGTAGGGCCGCAGGCCGAGCTTCGCGAGGTCGTCGCGGGTGACCGCCGACCCCGGCGCGTCCGGATCGACCTTCACGTACTCGAACTTCCCGTTCGCCTCGGTCGACATCTTCTTCAGGACCCCTTCGATCTTGCCGGGGGTCTCCTGGAAGTTCTCGGGGAGCGACGCCGCGGTGACGTACATCGACAGCTTCGCGGGTTTGGCGAGCTCCGCGAGCACGGCCTCGAGCGTCTGGAACCCGTACGCGACCTTCTTGATGGCGCGTGTGAGGTCGTACTCGAGGTTGCGCAGCTTCACCTCGATGTTCCGCGGGTCGCGCCCGGAGACCTCGATGAGATCCTGGAACGTCAGCACCTGGAACTGGTCGCCGTACTTGATGAGGATGCTGAAGTAGGAGTTCACGACCGACGTGTCGAGCCGGTCCGCGACCTGGAACGGGAAGCTCTTGATCCCGTACAGCTGGTTCGCCTCCTTCTCCATCTCCACGTCCTCGCGCGGGTCGACGTACTCCGTGACGACCTTGCCGCCGGAGATCTCGCCGTACTCTTCGATCATGTCGCGGATACGCGGCACCATCGGCGCGAGCAGCGGGTGGGTCTTCTCGGAGAAGTACCCGCGGATGAGGAGCGGCTCGTCGAGCGACCGGACGAGGTCCTTGGTCACCTTCGAGATGCTGTACTCACCGCGCTCCGTCATGTCGACGCGGATGCCCGTGGCGTTCGAGAGCACCACGTTGATCGCGAGGACGTTGAGCACCAGGAGCAGCACCGTCGCGATCGCGTTGTGGCGACGCGACGCCGTGCGCGCCCCCTCGCTCCAGCCCTTCGCGCGGAGGAGCAGCGTGTTCAGGCCGAGGAACACGACGACGATCCCGACGTAGTAGACGAGGTCACGGATATCGAGGACGCCGCGCAGGATGCTGCGGAACCGCGACCCCGTACCGACCGCCGTGAGGATCTCCGCCGTGTTGTTGCCGACGTTGTCGACGACGATCGGCTCACCCACGATGAATAGCATCGAGCAGACGAACGTGCTCACCGTGAGCGCGACGATCTGGTTCGACGTGATCGACGAGAAGAACATCCCGATGGCCAGGTACGCCCCCGCCATCAGCACCGCGCCGACGTAGCCTCCGATCACCGGACCCCAGTCGAGCGGCCCGAGCATCGCCACCGTCACCGGCACCGAGAACGTCAGCACCAGCGCGATCGCCGTCAGCGCGATCGCCGCGAGGAACTTGCCGAGCACCAGCCGGTGTTTCTCGACCGGCATCGTCAGAAGCACCTCCAGCGTGCCGAGCTTCTCCTCTTCGCTCCACAGGCGCATCGTCAGCGCCGAGCACAGGTAGATCAGCGACACCGGCAGCAGCTCGAAGAGCGGCCGGATGTCCGCGATGCCCCGCGCGAAGAAGCCGCCGTTGAAGAGGCGACCGAGCGTCGTCAGCAGGAACAGGCCGAGGAAGATCAGCGCGACGGGCGACAGGAAGTACCCGCGTAGCTCCTTCTTCGCGATGGATAGGATGTGGCTCATCGGTTGGCTCCCTTCTGCCCCAGCTCACGGAACACCGCTTCGAGCGTCCGTGTATCGGGCCGCAGCTCCGCCAGGCGCCAGTTCTTCTCGCGCGCGACGTCGAAGATCAGCGGGCACAACTTCAGGTCTTTGTCGCCGGTGACGCGGTAATGCGCGAAGCCGTTGGCGTTCGGCAGCTTCTTCACGGATTGGATGCCGTTCGTCCCGGTGAGCGTCGACTCGACGTCCGACACCGAGGACTCCACCGCGACCACCGCGCCGGAGGTGTGCGTGAGCTCGTCGAGCTTCGCGTTCGCGCGCAGCTCGCCCTCCATGATGATGATCGCCCGGTCGCAGGTCGCCTCGACCTCCGACAGGATGTGCGTCGACACGATGACCGTCGCGGTCTCGGCGAGGCGTTTGATCAACGCGCGCATCCCGACGATCTGGTTCGGGTCGAGGCCGTTGGTCGGCTCGTCGAGGATCAGGATCTCCGGCTGATGGAGGATCGCCTGGGCGAGCCCCACGCGCTGCCGGTAGCCCTTCGACAACGTCCCGATCGTCCGCGTGAGCACCCCGTCGATCCCGGCCGCGTAGATGGCCTGGGAGAGGAGCCCGCGCTGCTTGTCGGCGGGAATCTCCCGAAGCTCCGCCATCATGAGCAGGTACTCCTGGACGGCCATGTCCAGGTACAGCGGTGCGTTCTCCGGCAGGTAACCCAGGCTCGCCTGGACCGCGAGGGGGGCCTCGACGACGTCGTGGCCGGCGACCATCGCCGTCCCCTCCGAGGGTTGGAGGTACCCAGCGAGGATCTTGATGGTCGTGGTCTTACCCGCGCCGTTGGGGCCGAGGAGACCGATGATCTCTCCGCGCTCCACGGCGAACGACACCCCGTTGAGCGCCCGTACATTTCCGTAGTTCTTGGTTAGATTTTCGACTTCGATGATTGCCATGAGGGACTGTCCTCCGCGGCGCCGTTTCAAATCCCCGTGCGCGCGAAGTCAAACCGTTTCTCGGCCGGCCCCGGCGTCGCGTACTTTGCGGCGGCTTTTTGTTAGGCTCCGCCGCACGTGGCCTCGGGAAGTGATCGCGGCGCGGCCCTATTTTCGCTGCGACTCACCGTCAAGAACGGTCCCGACGCAGGCAAGGGCTGCGTCGTGGATCGCGACGTCGTCACCGTCGGGAAGATGCCCGACTGTGATCTCGTGCTGGAGGATCCGAGCGTGTCTCGGCGCCACTTCCGCATCACGCGCGAGAGCGAGGACCGCTGGCGTCTCGTCGATCTCGGATCGACCAACGGGACGTTCGTCGCGGGCGCGCGGGTCACCGACGCACCGATCGAAGCGGGCGCGGTCGTCGTCGCGGGCAAGGTCGAGATTGCGTTCGTCCCGGAGCGCCAGGACGTCGTCGTCCCCCCGTGGCCCCACGATCGCTTCGGGCCGGTGCTTGGGCGGTCGGCGCCCATGCGGCGGCTGTTCGGGATGATGTCCCGCATCGCAGGCACCGACGCGACCGTGCTGATCGAAGGCGAGACCGGGTGCGGCAAGGGGCTCGTCGCCCGCGCGCTCCAGCAGGCGTCGGCCCGGTCGAAGGGCCCCTACGTCGTGGTCGACTGTGGCGCGGTGCAGCGCCAGCTCGTGGAGTCGGAGCTGTTCGGTCACGAAAAGGGCGCGTTCACCGGAGCCTACGACCGTCGCCTCGGCGCCTTCGAGCTCGCGAACAGCGGCACCGTCTTCATCGACGAGCTCGGCGAGCTGGGGCTGGATCTCCAACCCAAGCTGTTGCGCGTGCTCGACGCGCGCGAGGTGCGTCGCGTCGGCGGTGGCGGTCCGACGCCGGTCGACATCCGCGTCATCGCGGCCTCACGTCGCGATCTCGAGCGCGAGGTCGCGCGCGGCGCCTTCCGCGAGGACCTCTACTTCCGCCTCTCCGTCGTCACGCTGGAGATCCCACCGCTGCGCGATCGTCCGGAGGACATCCCGCTGCTCGCCGAGCATTTCCTCGAGGCCATCGCCGAGTCGCGCGGCGTCACCGCGCCGCGGCTCGACGGGAGAACCGTGGACCGCCTCACCGCGCACGACTGGCCGGGCAACGTGCGTGAGCTGCGGAACGTCGTCGAGCGCGCCGTGCTCCTGGCTGCGGTGCGGCCGGGGCAGGGCCTGGAGATCGGTCAGCTCGCGACGACGAACCGCACCAAACCGGAGGCGCCGCGTCCGGCGGCTCCGGCGCCGTCCTTCGATCCCACCTTGTCCTTCACGCAGAGCAAGGAGCGCTGGGTCGACGCGCGAGAGCAGGCGTACGTGCACTGGCTGCTCGACGGCCACGACGGCAACGTCTCGGCCGCCGCGCGCGCGGCCCGCATGGATAGGAAGTACTTACATAAGTTGATCAAGAAGCACGGTGGGTAGATTCGGGTCGAGGCGGACGTACTTCGATTCCTGTGCCCGACACGTATCGCAAACGCCGCCGTCTGATCGCCGTAGGGGCCAGCCTCGTGGTCCCCGGCGGCGGGCACTTCTACACCGGCCAGACACGGCGCGCGGTCGTGCTGGTCGTGTTGTACGCCCTCGCGCTCGCGACGATGATCGCCGGTGCGAGCGGAGCGAGAGGCGTCGGGCTCGTGGGGCTCGTCGCGTTCGTGACGGTGGTCCTCATGGATCAGGTCGGCGCACAGCGCGCGATCACCCGCGTCAGGCCACGGGGCTGTGGATCGTGAAGCGCTCCGGGGGCGGGCGCGCGAAGCCGCGCAGCAGCGCGCCGGTCAGGCGCGGGCGGGCCTTCGCGTAGCTCTTGTGCGCGAGGAAGTCGTTCAGGACGAGCGACCCGTCCCTGTGCTCCGAACGGCGGAAGAGGTGCGCACGGAGGAACGTCACGCCGCTGCCGCCGCGGTGGGTCATCTCGATTCGGCCGTCGGCGTACACCCGCGTGACGATCGCGATGTGCGTGAGCCGATCGTCGCGGCGGCCGTTCTTGTTGGCGTCGTAGCTGAAGTCGAAGAACGCGAGGTCTCCGGGGCGCGGACGTCCGTCGACGAGGCGCGCGTCGCGGACCGCGGCCTCCCAGAACATCCGCGTGCTCGACTTCAGGTCCGTGCCGACCGACGCGAGCACCGTCTCGACGAACCCCGAGCAGTCGTCACGCCGCAACGTCCGCCTCGTCCCGACGTAGCCTCTTGCGATGTTCGCGATCGCGGCGCCGCGGTCGAACGCCGGGGGCGCCTGGTGTTTCACGACCGGAGCGACGCCCGGTCGCGACGCCGCGCACGCGCTCGCCAGGAGCGCGCTGAAGATAATCACAGGCCGCACGGATCGATCGACGCGGCTCGGCGCGCGGGGATTCGCGCTGTGACCGCGGACGCTCGACGCGCCGGCTACTCCATCAGCATCTCCGGATCGGGCGGCGGCGGGTCCCGTCGGATGATCAGCCCGCGCGCGCCGACCGCGTAGGCGACCTCGGTCACCGGGTCGACCCAGACGCCGCGCAGGTCTTGTTCGACGCCGGTCTCCTCGACGAACCACGCCGTGCCGTCGTAGCGCGCGACGATGCCCTTCCAGCCCACGACGGTGACGTCGTCGCCCGCGGTGCCGCTGACGCCGAAGAGGAACGTGTTCGGCAGCTCGTCGGCACCGTCGTTGCGAACGCGGCGCCACTGCCCGCCGTAGCGGAGGATCAAGGTGCCGAGGCCGACGGCGAAGACGTCGTTCGTCGCGGGACCCCACAGGTCGCGGAGCGGCTCGAAGACGCGCGTGTCGAGCGCTTCGAAGTTCTGCGTTCCGCCGGTGGAGCGGTACGCGGCGCCGCCGGAGCCGGCGATGTAATAGCGGCGGCCGTTCCCGGACCACACCGCCTGCAGCGTGCTCTTCGGTTCGATGAGCGAACCGGAGAACTCACCCGGGACGAACATCGTGATCTTCGTCCACGCCGTGCCGTCCCACGCGAGGACGCGACCGCCGTCGCCGACCGCGAGGCCCGAGTCCTCGCCGCCGATGAAGATGTCGAAGAGGTCCTCGGTGTGCGTGCTCGTCGGCGCGACGGTCTGCCAGTTGCCGTCGACACGCTCGAGGATCGTACCGCCCCAACCGGACGCGAAGATCGGGCCGGGGGGTGGCGGGTTCGGATCCGGCGGATCCATCGGCGGCGGCGCCGGGATGCCGTGCACGGCGGTGATCACCACCGTCGACGACGTCGTCTCCAGCGACCACGCGGTGCCGTCCCAGTGCACGATGGTCCCGTCCCACCCGACGGCGTACACGTCGTCGGCTGCGCGCCCCCACACGCCGAGGAGGTCGGCTTCGGTCGGGACGTCGGTCTCGACCGACCACACCGGCGGGGCCGCGCCGTCGAGGAGCGTGTCGTCGTCGAGCCCGGAGACGTCGTCGCTGCACCCCGCGAGCCCCAGCGCGAACGCGACGATCAAGACCCACGCCCTCATCGGCGTCGAGCATACTCATCCGCCGCGAGGGGCGAAAGCACGGCGCGAACGAGAGGACGAATGCAAGGGTGGGGGCCCAAAGCCCCGGGCGCACGTCGTAATCGCGGTGTGAGGGTTGGAACGCGCTCGACCTTTGTTATCGTGACGTCGTGGCCCGCCTGGCTCACGTCTGTCTCCTCGGCGCCGCGCTGTCGCTCGTGTCCTGCACGGACCGATCGCTGTACGGCAAGCTCGGGCAGGAGCCGCTCCTCGCGGACAAGCTCACCGTCACCGGCGTGCTGTGCACGGACAACCCGGCGACGCGCAAGTTCCCGGTGAAGATTCTCTTCATCGTCGACGGCAGCGGTCCGATGGCGGAGGCCGCGCCGCTCGCGGAGCACGTCACCGCGATCGAGCAGACGATCAGTCAGTTCCTCCCGATCAACAACGTCTTCGTCGGCGTCATCCGCTACGACACCAACGCGACGTCGCTGATCAGCGAGCAGATGGGTCGCATCACCTCGGGCTTCTCGCGCGACGACGCGCTGATCGACGGCGCCGTCGCCGCGCTCCGAAACGCCGCGGGCGCGCGCGACCTCGCGTCGGCGATGTCCCTCGCCGAGAGCATCATCACCGGCGACGCCTTCCAGGCGGAGCTCGGCCCGCTGTCGCGCACCAAGTACGTCGTCGTGCACATCACGAACGGCTCCCCGGCGCCGCCCATCACGCCCGACCGCTGCCGCGATCTGTTCGACGTGCAGCCGCCGAACTGCGAGGTCGCGTTCTTCACGAAGGCGGTGCGCGACATCCGCGACACCGTCCTCGATCTCGGCGCGGCAGAGTTCGCGTTCCACACCGTGCACCTCGAGCAGGCGCACGTCGAAGGGGCCCCCTGCGATCCGCGTGATCCGATGCCGACGTGCATGGCCGGGACGGTGTGTGTGCAGTCCGGCGGACGCGCGGACGTCGGGCGCTGCGTCGAGCTGTGTGACCCGAACGCGCCGGCGTGTGTGACGGATCCGCTGCGCACCACGTGTGCGATCACGGACCTGCCCGACGGCACGACGATCAACTTCTGCGCGCGCGACGAGCTCGACTGCTTCGACGGCGTCGACAACGACCGCGACGGGACCGTGATGGACTGCGCCGACCCTGCGTACCCGTACAACTGCAACAACGGGATGTGTGAGACCTCGTGCCGTTCGTCGTGTCGGGCGGAGACGCTCGGCCTCTCGATGTCCCTCGCGGCGGGCGGGCGCTACGAGCGCTTCGCCTCGGCGGACCAGATCAACTTCGCGCACATCGACTTCCGCAGCACGCAGCGGCTGTTCGTGCTGAAGGAGTTCCTCGTCTACAACCGCAACGCGATCCCCACGCTGAACGGGTTCGAGCCGGACAGCGACGCGGATGGCCTCTCCGACGCGGAGGAAGCGCTGATCGCGGGGCTCGATCCGCTCAACGCGGACACGGACTTCGACTTCTTCAACGACAAGCTCGAGCACCTGCTGCGCCCGCTCGGGATGGATCCGGTGGCGCCCAACGTCCTCGACGACTGCGAGGACCCCACGCTCGACACGGACGGCGACGGCCTGCGCGACTGCGAGGAGCGGTTGCTCGCCTCCGACCGCACCCTGTTCGACACCGACGCGGACGGCTTCCCGGACGGCATCGAGTTCCGCGCCGGGACCAACATCATCTTCAACGACAACCTCGACGACCTCGACATCGACGGCGTCAACAACGGCCGCGAGATCCGCGCGCACACCGACGCGGCTTCGAACGACGCGACGGTGCGCGCCGAGCTCGCCTACCGGTACCGCACGACGGACCTCGGCCCGACGATGGACCTGCGCTCCTGCTACGACATGCGGGTCAGCAACATCACGCTGGTCGACACCCTCGACCGAGGTTTCGGGCCTGGGAACAACGACATCGACGTCTACTTCGGCCAGGTCCCCGACGGCGACCTGGAGGGCTACGGCATCTTCCACGTCGCGCAGCTCCGAATTCAGTACCTGCCGCCGGACGTGCGCATCCCGGACGTGGCCGCGGTGCAGCTCCAAGAGACGGACTTCGCCACGTTCGAACAGTAGTCGTTCACGTTCGTCGCGGCCGATGACACGGGCGCGCGATCGGGCCCGGCCATCTTTGTCAGATTCAGGCCCCGTGTTACGAACTCCCCGCGGTGGGTTGGGTGAGGACGGGGTGTGTCGCGCTGCTGGGCGTGATGCTCGGCGGCCAGGCGTGGGCGCAGATACCGCCCACCAACATGCGCCTGATTCGCGCGCCGTGGCGGCAGCAGGTCGTCGCCGAGATTCCGACCGGTAACGCCGACGACGCGCTCGGGGTGCACGCCGGACGCAACGAAGAGCGGGCGCGCGGGCCTTCGGCGATCATCGCGATGCCGAAGGGCGAGGTGCTGATCGTCGACGGTGAAAAGGACCGCGCCGTCGTCCTGAACAACAAACGCATCGTGCGCCGTTCGAAGCTGCCGATCGCGCGCACTGTCTCGGACGCGGCGCACGTCGGTGACGGGCGCGTGGTCCTGTTCGACGCGAAGGACGCGCAGCTGTGGATGGTCGATGACCGTGGCGGCGTGGAGCGCTTGCTCGCGAACCGGCTGAAGCGATTCAAGGGGCTGCGCCGGATCGCGAGCGGGCGGGTCGTCGTCGAGGAGCAGGACGGAAGCTACGAGATCGACAAACGCACGCTGCCCCGACGTGCGCGATCGCTGATCGGGCCGATGACCCACGTCGCGCCGCCGCCTCCGCCGCCGCAGCGGCTCAAGCTGACGCGGATGGCGCACCGCCGCACGGCGACGCGCTCCGGGTCGACCGAAGTCGTGATGAAGCGCGGCACGGCGTCTCTGAGGAGCTTCGCCGGCGCACGGAACCAGCCGACGAAGGAGATCGAGATCAGCCCGCCCGCGCCCGGGAAGCTGGCGTCCGTGACGCACCTGTCGACCGACAAGAAGAAGCGCACGTTCGTGCGCATCGAGATGGTGTCGATGAAGGACGGCGCGATCGCGGTGCGGCGCTTCGTGCGCGTGCTCGACAAGGATCTGAAACCGCTGCGCACGTTCGAGCTCCCGGTCGACGACGTGCTCATCCCGGACAAGGACATCGACATCGACGAGGACGGCAACGTGTTCGTCATGTTGCCGTACGTCGATCGCGTGAAGGTGCTGAAGTATGCGGCGCCTTGAGGTCCTCGCCGTGCTGCTCGCGGTCCCGTGCGTCGCAAACGCGGAGCCGCTGTCGCGCAAGCAGGTCCTGGAGCGTGTCGATCGGTTCGTCGACCTGGAGTGGGACCTCGAATCGAGCGACTGCACCGGCTGCACGTGCCCGTCGTCGTACAAGAGTGACTACCAACCCGGCAGCCACCGCGGGATGCCGTACAAGTGGGGCGGCTACGACGAGGTCGAGGCTTTCGTCGACAAGATCGGCCGCGGACACGGCGCGGGCTCGCACAAGAAACACGGCGTCCTGAAGTGCGTCGCGGGCGTGGACTGCTCGGGGCTCGTGTCGCTCGCGTGGGGGACGTCGAAGAAATACTCCACATCGACGCTGCACCAGGTGACCGAGACGATCGACTTCGAGGACCTCGAGGCGGGGGACGCGCTCAACAAGGCGGGCAACCACGTCGTCCTGTTCGCCGGGACGCGAAACGACGGCGTGCCGATCTTCTACGAAGCGGCCGGAGGGCCGGGGCGCGTACGGCTGCATCACCACGCGAGCTGGTCGTACCTGAACGGCTACCGGCCCGTGCGTTACAAACACATCCAGGCGGGGCCGCCGGCGTGTGAGGGGACGGTCGCGAAGCCGATCGTGGTGTCGTCGTTCCCGTTCGAAGAGCAGCGCTCGATGTTCCTCGCGTGCAGCGACACCTTCGACAGCTACAGCTGCAAAGCGCACGCGGACGAGAGTGGTAAGGAGTACGTGTATCGGTTCGCGGTCCCGAAGAAGAGCCGGCTGCTCGCTTCGGTCGAGGTCCCGAAGTTCGTCGACGTGGACCTCCACGTCCTCTCCGCCCCGAAGGCGGAGGCGTGTGTGAAGCGCGCGGACAAGTCGCTGAACGTCGTGCTCGACGCCGGGACCTACTACCTCGTCACCGACACGTGGACGGATCGCTCCGACGTCGAGCGCTCGGGGCCGTATCGCCTGAAGCTGGAGCTGTTCGAGGAGCCGGACGTGGAGGCCAGCATCGAGAACCGGGACGCCGGCACGCAGACCGCGGCGCGCGGTCCCACCGGTTCGACGGGCTCGACGGAGGCGCCGAAGGACGACGGCTGTGGTTGCTCGACGTCGCGGACGGGGAGCGGGAGCGGAGTCGCCTGGCTGGTGCTCGGGCTGCTCGCCTGGAGGCGTCGATGATCGTCGAGCTCGACGACCAGATCGTCGCGTGGGTGCAGGAGGTCGTGCGCGGCAATGTCGCCGTGACGCTCGACGCCCCGTCGGACGACCTGGCCGGGGAGGGCGTCTCGCTCGCGCTGCTCGGGTTCGACGAGCAGAAGCCGATGCGGGGCCCGAACCGCCCGCCGGTCGCGTTTAGGGGCCGGTACCTCGTGACGACCTGGGCGGAGCAGACCCGCCGCGCGCACGAGCTGCTGTCGCAGGTGTTGGAGGCCGCGCTCGATCACGAAGACGCGACGATCGACTACGATCCGATCGCGCTCGATCAGTGGTCGGCGTTCGGCTGTCGTCCGCGTCCCGCGTTCAGCCTGTCGCTCCTCGCGACGAAGGCGCGCGCGATTCACCCGGCGAAGCTCGTGCGCACGCCGCTGCGCGTCGCGTTGACGACGACGCGAGTGTTGCGCGGCGTCGTGCAGGGGCCCGAGTCGATTCCGCTGGCCGGGGCGGTCGCGTCGATCCCGACGCTGAACCTGACGGCCCGCGCCGATCCGAGAGGGCGGTTCCGCTTCGACGCGGTGCCCGCCGACCAATCCTTCGAGCTGGTCGTGACGGCGAAGGGCCGCACGCAGAAGCTCGCCTTGACCCCCGCAGACGGCCGCGAGCCGGTGCGGGTGCAGTTCGAACTGGAGGAATGACGTGCTGAACTACTCGACCCCCGGCGTCTACGTCGAAGAGATCTCCGGCGGCTCACGTCCGATCGTCGCGGTCGGGACGAGCACCGCCGGCTTCGTCGGCGTGGCCCCCGAGCCGCGGCGCCGCTTGGACGAAGCGGTGCGCGTCAACAACTGGCAGCACTTCAAGCGGCTGTTCTGCTCCGAGTCGAGCACCGGGACGGACCTGTCGCGCGCGGTCTGGGGCTTCTTCCTCAACGGCGGCAAGAACCTGTACGTGGTGAACGTCGGGGCGATCGATCGGCTCGACGCCGGCCTCGAAGCGCTCGGTCGGATCGACGAGATCGCGATCGTCGCGGCGCCGGGCGCGACCGGGGCGGCGGCCTACGAATCGCTCCTCGGGCACTGCGAGCGCCTGGAGGATCGTGTGGCGATCCTCGACGCGCCGCTCGACGTGCCGGACCTGCGGGCGCTCACCGAGGTCGCCACGGAAGGCGCTCCGCCGGCGGACGACGACGCGGAGATTGTGCCCGCGGGGGGCCTGCGACCGCGCAACTCCGACCGGGGCTTCGGCGCGTTCTACTTCCCGTGGGTCGGCGTGCGGGACCCGCTCGCGACGACGCGGCAGGTGGTGTTCACGCCGCCGTCCGGTCACGTCGCCGGCATCTACGCGCGCAGCGACGGCGAGCGCGGCGTGCACAAGGCGCCGGCGAACGAGGGCGTACGCGGTGCGTTGTCGCTGTCGTACCGCGTGTCGCGCGAAGAGCAGGGCATCCTCAACGACAACGGCGTGAACTGCATTCGGTTCTTCACGCGCGAGGGCATTCGCGTGTGGGGCGGCCGGACGCTCGCGCCGGCGGCGAGTGAGTGGCGCTACATCAACGTGCGGCGCCTCTTCAACATGATCGAAGAGTCGATCGCCGAGAGCACGCGGTGGGTGGTCTTCGAGCCGAACGACCAGTCGCTGTGGAAGAGCATCCGCCGCGACGTTACCGCGTTCTTGATGCGGCTGTGGCGCGACGGTGCGCTGCGCGGGGCGACGCCGGAGCAAGCGTTCTTCGTGCAGTGCGACGAGGAGACGAACCCGC
Source organism: Deltaproteobacteria bacterium (assembly GCA_040218735.1). Taxonomy (GTDB): domain Bacteria; phylum Myxococcota; class Kuafuiibacteriia; order Kuafuiibacteriales; family Kuafuiibacteriaceae; genus JAUHYN01. The sequence goes on along the minus strand of JAVJQW010000067.1, from coordinate 179,871 downwards.
CCGAGGTGATCGACGCGGGGCAGGTCGTAACGGTGATCGGCCTGGCGCCGGTGAAGCCGGCAGAGTTCATCATCTTCCGGATCGGTCAGACCGCGGCGGGCGCCGAGGTCGAAGACGCGGGCGGCGAGGGGTAAGGAGTCAGCGATATGAGCAGTGGAGCCGACGAAGCGAACACCGAAGGCAACGCGGAAGAAGGACAGGACGGGGGCACCGGCGCCTGGGTCGATCCTTATCGCGCGTACAACTTCAAGCTGACGCAGCAGGAGTCGACGCAGGTCCTCGGGCACTTCACCCAGTGCGCGGGGCTCGGCGTGAGCGTGGAGGCGATCGAGTTCCGGGAGGGCGGGACGACCGACGTCACGCGCCTCGCGGGGCAGGTCTCGTACTCCGACGTCACGCTGCGGTACGGCCTGACCGACGACCAGGCGCTGTGGACCTGGCTGCAGGACGTCGTCAGCGGCAAACCGAAGGCGGAGTACCAGCGCAACGTGTCGATCGTGTTGCTCGACACGGCGGGCACCGGCGAAGTGATGCGCTGGGATCTGATCGCGGCGTGGCCGCGTGAGTGGCGCGGGACGCCGCTCGACGCGACCGGCAGCGAGCTCGCGATCGAATCGATCACGTTGGTGTGTGACCGACTCGTGCGCGGATGAGCCGTCGCGATCGAGCCCTGCGTTGGGTTGCGCGCGCCGCGCGCCGCACGGCGGATCTCGCCGAGCGCGCCGTCCGCGAACCCGCGCCGCCCCCACCGCCACCGCGACCCGCGACGCCCGAGGACTGGGCGGCGCACGTCGCGGCGCGGACCGGTCCGCCCGCGGATTGGCTCGCGCGGATCGAACGGGCGGGGCTCGACCCGACGGAGTGGATGCCGGCGGCGCCGGACGGGGTCGAAGCGGCGCCCGACGACGGGCCCGACGGCGTTGCGCAACGCATCGCGGACCTCGCGCCGAACATCGCGTCGGACGGCGTGTTGGCGCGGGCCGTCGCGCTGGTGCTGGGCGTCGCGCGGGGGCTCGAACCCGAAGACCCGCTGGTGTCGGACCGTGGTGTGAAGGCTCCGCGCGTCGGCGAGCGCGGTGCATCGCGCCGTGGGAGCGGCGAAGCGCGGCCTGGGACGTCCGCAGCGGTGGACGGTCCGCAGGACGCGGGTGCGGCGGGCCGCGTCACCTCGGGACAAGTGAAGGCTCGTGGGTCGCGTGCCGAACGGGTCGGCATCGGGGGTGGCCTTGGCGACGCCCGTTCGGGTGGCGCACCGGCGGAGCTGCGCGGTTTTCCGCGCCGCGCGCCGGGCTCGGGCGCGGCGTCACGCGCTGACGAGGTGGCCCCCGAACCACGAGCTCCCATCCGCGGCGCGCCGACGGGTGAGGCCATCGCGCCGAGCGCGCGGCGAGAACGCCGGACCGACGCGTCGCCCCTCGGTGGAGCTGAATCGGGCGCGCCGGCGACCGAAGCTCCCCCGGCCGAGTCGCGCGACACGGTGGCTGCGGACGACGGGCCGTTGGCGTCGCGTCCGACGGCTCGTCCCGTCGCGCGCGGCGACTCGATCGAGGGCCCGCCACGGAACGAGGCGCTCGCTCGGGTTGTCGGCGATGACGACGCGAAGCCGATCGGCAGCGCGCGCGGAGACTTCGGCGCTCGCGTCCGGCCCGGAGCCGACGACGGCGTGACATCTCCGCGGGTCGCCGAGACGGCACGGCGTGAACGCGACGGACTCGGACGAGACCAGCGGGCACGAGACCAGCGGGCGCGATATCTGCGGGAACGAGACCAGCCGCGATCGGACGAACGCGACGCAGCGGGGACGTCCGCGTCCCAGGCGTCGGCGCGGCGCGTGAAGACGACCGCGGTCGCCCGCGCCCCGTGGGCCGACGCTTCGGGCTCGGACGCAACGCCGCAGTCCGACGCTTCGCGCCACCCGAAAGACCACGGGCCTCCGTCCGCCGACCGACCGTCCTACGCGCCCCTCGACCTCAGCGGCGCCGCCTCCCCGTGGCCGGCGCTCCCCTCCGAGGGCGCGCGTGACGACACAAACGACGGCTGGCTCCCGTTGCGCGAAGCCCCGCCCGAGCCCGACGCCGCGCTCACCCGGCTCGAGGCCCGCACCACCGACGCCGCGCGACGCCGTGAACAGGAGGGCCGCGCATGGAGCGGGTGAGCTTCCTGATCGACAAGAACGATCGGCGCATCGCGTGCCTCCTCAACCCGAGCTCCGTCGAGTTCCGGCGCCGGGCGGGCGTGAAGCAGCGCGCTTCGATCGGCGGCGACCTCACGCGCCCCGACGGCAACGACGACCCGCTCCTTTTCACCGGCGGCGGCGTCACCGAGCTGCGCCTCGAGCTGCTCTTCGACGTCGGCATCGAAGGTTCGAACGTCGACAGCCCGGACGTCCGCGCGCTCACCGCGCCGCTGTGGGCGCTCACGGAGAACATCGACATCGAGCAGGGCCGCGGGCGACCGCCGCTCGTTCGCTTCGTGTGGGGCAAGGCGTGGAACGTGCCGGGGGTGATCGTCGAGATCGCAGAGCGGCTGGAGCGCTTCACCCCGGAGGGCGTGCCGACGCGGTCGTGGGTGACGATGCGCTTCGTCCGCGACGTCCCGCAGCTCGTCGAGGCACCGACGCCGCGACCGCCAGCGAACCCCTCCACCGAGGCGCTCACCTCGAGTGAAGTCCGCATCCACGAGATCCAGGACGCCGGCGACGGCTCCGGCGAGCGCCTCGACGAGATCGCCGCGCGCTACTACGGTGACCCGTCCTGGTGGCGCGTCCTCGCGACGCTCAACGACCTCGACGATCCCGGCGCGCTGGAGGCGGGCTACCAGATCGTCGTCCCGCCGGCCGAAGAGATTCGGGAGTCCGAGTCGTGACGACCTCGCGCGTGATTCCGAAGGTCACCGTCGACCTCGACATCGACGGCGCCCTGGTCGACGTCTACGTGCGGCGCGCGCTCTCCGTTCCGGCGCAGCTCGAGCTGACCTACGCGATCGCGCCGCACGCACCGCTCCCCTCGGTGACCGCCGGCCCCGTCGAGGTGCGCGTCGAAGGGCACGCGGCGTCGCTCTTCGTCGGCGAAGTCACCGCGACTCGCGTCGAGCTCGGCCCCGGTGGACAACGCCGCTTCGTGGTGCGCGCGTACGACCGCCTGCACCGCCTCCGCCGTCACCGCCCGGTGCGCCTGTTTACCGAGACGGATCTGTTCCGTCTCGCCGAGGGGCTCCTGTCGGCCGCCGGCTGCACCCTCGCGACTTCGGGCCGCGCGCCGGTGCGCGCGTCGATCGTCCAGCACGACGTCGACGATCTGACCCTCCTCGTACACGAGGCCGCGCGCGTCGGCCGTTACCTGCGGGCCGACGGTCGGGAGGTCGAGCTCATCGACCTCGACGAACACATCGTGCAAGCCACCTTGCGGGCGGGTGACAACCTCCTGGAAGCGTCGGTCGAGACGAACGTCCACGAGGTCTTCGGGGAGCACGTCGCCTGGGGCGCGTCGCTCGACGACGCCTCCGCGCACCACGCTTCGGCGCGGGACACCACGCTCCCGGAGGGCACACAGCACCACGTCGACGGCCTCGCCCGCGCGGAGGGCGAGGTCCGCGCGATGGCGGTCGCGGCACGAGCGCGTTCGCGTCTCGGCGCGCGGGTGTTGAAGGCCGTGGTCGAAGGTGATCCAGAGCTCGTACCCGGCGACGCCGTCGACGTCGAAGGGGTCGGGGACGACGAGACCTTCGTGATGACCGCGGTCGTCCACCGGGTCGATCATCACCTCGGCTTCGTCACCGAGATCGACTCGAGCCCGCCTCCGACCTTCGAGCTCGACCGCGCGACGACCCTCGCCAGCGGCGTCGTCTGTGACGTCGAAGATCCCGAGGCGCGCCGCCGGGTGCGCGTGCGCCTCACCGCGACCGCCGACGTCCAGACGCCGTGGCTCCCGGTTTGTCTGCCGGGCGGCGGCGCGCGCAAGGGGTTCGTTACGATGCCCGACGAGGAGGATGTCGTGCTCATCCTCGCGCCGCGCGGTGACCTCGCCAACGCGGTGGTGCTCGGCGGCCTCTACGGTCGAAACGAAGCGCCGTCCTCCGGGACCTCCGGCGGCAAGAACCACCGCTACGCGTGGACGACGCACGCGGGGCAGGTCGTCGAGCTCGACGCAGACCGCGGCGTCGTCCGCGTGGACGACGGTCGCGGTACGCACCTCGAGATGAACGAGGACGAAACGCTCCTCCACTCCTCCACCGACCTCCGCATTGCCGCACCGGGCCGCCGCATGGTGCTGCTCGCGGACGCGATCGACTTCGAGCAAGGCTGAGCATGAAGGTCATCACCGAAGACGCCACGATTCGTTGCACCCACGCGACCGGGGAGGTGGGGATCGATCCGCACCAATCTTGGGTGACGATCGAGGGGCGCAGCGTCCTCGTACGGTCCGACCCGGAGCAGCGCCCGATCTCGCGCTGCCCCGTCGCGACCCCGAACAAACCGTGCACGCTCACCCTGGTCGCGCGCCGCGGATACTCCGCGTTCGTGCGTATCGACGGCCGGCCGATCGTGCTCGACAACCTACGCGGCTCCACCGACGGCACCCTGTTCCCGGCCGAGTACCTCGTCGAGGCACCCGGCCAGAACTTCGTGGGGTCGGACGCATGAAACGTCGCTTCCGCGCGCTCGAGCTCGTGCACCCCGACTTCGCACGGGGCCGTCAGGAGATGGGGCTGTCGGCGGATCGCACCGGGCGGCTGCGCTTCGTCGATGACAAGGCCTCGGTGCGCCAGGCCCTTCTGATCCTCCTCACTACGCTCCCCGGCGAGCGCGTCATGCGACCCCATTACGGCTGCTACTTGTCGCGCCTCGTCTACGCGCCGAACGACGACACGACCGCCGGGCTCGCGATGCACTACGTGCGCGAGGCGATCACGCGGTGGGAGCCGCGGGTGGAGATCCTCCGCCTCGACGCGACGCGCTCCGACCCGCTCGCCACGAACGCCGGCGGCGCGCAGGAGGATCTCGGCGAGCTCCACGTCATCCTCGACTACCGCGTCCGCCCCACGCAGGAGACCGACACGCTCATGTACACGCTCGCTCTATTCGGAGAACGACGCTGATGGCGCTCCCGTCCCCCAACCTCGACGACCGGGACTTCGAGCAGCTCGTCCGCGAGGCGCGCGCGCTGATTCAACGGCGCTGCCCGGAGTGGACCGACCTCTCGGTGCACGACCCGGGGATGATCCTCGTCGAGGTGTTCGCGCACCTCACGGAGACGACGCTCTACCGACTCAACCGCATCCCCGAGAAGGTCTACGTCGCGCTCCTCAACCTCATCGGCGTGCAGCGGTGGGCCGCGACGCCCGCGCACACGCTCGTTCGTTTCACGCTCGAAGCCGCCCAGGAGACCCCCGTCGACATTCCGCTCGGCACACGCATCACGGCCGAGGGGGGATCGAGCGGAGAGCCGCTGATCTTCACCGTCGCGAAGGACGCGCGCATCGCCGCGGGGGAGCTGGCCGTCGATGTCGTCGCGTACCACGCGAGCTACGAGGTCGGGCGCCTCGTCGGGATGGGGACGGGGCGAGCCGGCCAGGCGGTGCGCGTGGCCGACGACGCGATCGTCGGACGCAGCGACGCGCTCCCGTTCGTCATCGGCGTCGAGACGGATCCCTCCGAGATCCTCGACGGCGCCCCGGCGCGTGAGTTCTCCGACAAGGCGTTCCTGCTCTACCGAGAGGTGGGGTCGTTCGCGAACGTCGAACCGACGGACCGCGTCTTCCTCCTCGACCGCGCCTCGGGCCTTGTCACGTTCGCCCCGGCGGTCGGGCGCCGCGCCGCGGACGGTGCGATCCGCGAAGACCCCGTCGCCGCCGTCCCGCCGCTCGAGCGCGAGATACGCGCCTGGTACTGGAGAGGCGGAGGCTCGGACGGCAACGTGACCGAGGGGGTCCTGACGGACCTCCTGGACCCGCTCCCCGGCGGTGCTGCGGTGAAGGTCACCAACCGAACCCGCGCGCGCGGCGGACGGACGCGTGAGCCCGTCGAGAACGCGTTGCTGCGAGGCCCCCTCGAGCTGCGGTCGCTCGACCGCGCCGTGACGGCGGGTGACTTCGAGACGATCGTCCGCCGCACCTCACGCGACATCCGGCGGGCCAAGGCGATGACCGCCGCGGAGGTCTGGCGACACGCCCGCGCGGGGACGGTGGAGGTCTTGCTCGTCCCGGACCTCGAGGAACGCGATCCGCCGCAGCCGCCGTCGGCCGTCACCCACGACGCGCTGCTCGCGGAGCAGAGCGAAGAGCTCCGGGTGCGTGTGAAACAAGCGCTCGACGCACGCCGCCCGCTCGCGACGCACGTCGACGTGAAGTGGGCCCCGCACAAACGCGTCGCGGTGCAGGCCCGCGTGGTCGCGCACCCGGGCGAAGATCTCGTCGCGCTGCAGCGCCGTGTGACGCAGCGCCTGCACGAGACGATCAACCCGCTCCCGTACGGTGAGGGCTCGGGCTGGGCGTTCGGAGAGCCGCTCCGACTCGCGCACGTGTGGCGCATCGTGTTGGCGGAGCCGGGCGTCAGCTACGTCGACAACGTGCGGTTCGCGATCGACGAGGCGCCGGTGCACACGGAGGTCGTGGAGCGTGATCCCGCGCAACCGCGGACTTGGTTCGCGGCGGACGGGGTGTCGCTGTTCCGGACGATGAACGACGCGTCGAGCTGGGAGGTCGTCCAGCGCGTCGAGGGCGCCAAGATCGAACACGTCGTTCGGCACGAGACGGTGCCGGGCCTCCTCGCGGTCGGCGTACGCGAGGGCGAGCAGACGACGATTCGCTTCTCGCACGACGCGGGTGAGACGTTCAGCGAATCACGACAGGTGATGCCGCGCGCCAACGATCTCGCGTGGACGCTGCGCGGCGGGGATCCGGTGCTCCTCATCGCGACCGACGAGGGCCTGTACGAGGTGACCACCGAGCGCGACGCCGTCCCGCTGCAGGTGCTCGTCGTCGAGGGCCAACCGGACGCCGGCTTCTGGGCCGTCTCGAGCGTGACGGACACCCGCGGGGACGTGAAGGTCGCGGTCGCGAGCACCGAGCTTGGCGGCGTGCTGCTCTCGGTGCGCGCCGGTCGCCCCGGGACGTTCACCAACATCGGCCTCGCGAACAAGGACGTGCGGGTGCTCGCCGTCCAGCGCGACGGTCCTCGCTCGTTCCTGTGGGCGGGCCTCGCCGCGCACGGTCGCCGCGACGACGGCGAGGGCTGCTACGCCTGGGAGCTCACCGGCGAAGGCATGGCCCCCGAGGGGTGGGTGCACTTCGGCGCGGGGTGGACGGGCGGGAGCTGCCTCTCCCTCGCGTTCCTCGGTGAGGACGCCGAGACCGCGACCGTCGTCGCCGGGACGTACCGCGGCGGCGTGCTCCGCCTGAACGCACGTCGGCGCGACGTCGCGTGGCAGTCGCCGAGCCTGGAGTCGGGGCTGGCGCTCGAGACGGCGGACCGCCTCTTCGAGCCGATCTACGCGGTGGCCGCGGGTGGTCGCACGATCCTCGCGGGCGCGCAGCGCGGGGTGTACCGAAGCCGCGACGAGGGGACCTCGTTCGTGTGGACGTCGAGCCTGGAGGACGCTGACATCGTGCACCTCCCGCCGACGTGGCTGTTCTGCTCGGGTGAACATCAGATCGACGTGGTGAGCCGCGATGACGCCGACTGAGATCTTTCGGCTGCTGCCGGACGTCATTCGTCGCGCAGCCTCGCGTGACGACCCGCTCGACACCCTCGTCGGCGTGATGTCCGCGATGCACACGCCGACCGTCGAGACCCTCGACCGCCTCGACGAAGCCTTCGATCCGCAGCGCGCCGACGAAGACCTCGTTCGCATGCTGGCGTACTGGGTCGGCGTGGATCCGAACGACGGTGTGTCCACCGCGGCCACCCGTGCGCTCGTCGCGCGCGCCGCGGTGTTGTCGCGCTACCGCGGCACCGCGTGGGCGTTGGTCCAGCACCTCGAAGTCGCGACCGACGTCCGCGGCTTCGTGGTCCGTGAGCCTGAGGACCAGCCGTTCCACCTGGTCGTCGAGGTGCCGACCGCCGCGGCGGGACAGGTCGAGCGCGTGCGTCGCATCGTCGCGCGCGAGAAGCCGGCGTACGCTACGTTCGAGGTCGTGGAGGTCGAACGGTGAAGTGGGTCCTGCTCGGGGTGGTCGTACTGCTCGTCGCGCTGTTCGTGGTGGGCATGGCGTGGCCCACGGACGACGACGACGAGACCGCGATGCGCGATCGCCTGCTGGCGCTGATGTCGTCGCCCGTCGACGAAGGTCGCCTCGGCTCCGGGTGTGATCCGCTGGTGACCGTGTGCCGCATCGCCAAGGGCGACGGCTACGCGCGCGCGACGCTCGTGGGCAACAAGGCCTGCAAGAAGAAGCGCGTCCGATTCGCACCGAGCGACGGGAGCACCGCGTACGATGTGCGGCTCGACGCCAAACCGAAGGACGTCTACGTGTCCGAGGCCGGGGCGACGCTCACGCTGAAGCCGCCGGCGGGCACCTGCCAGATCCGCATCAATCCCTAGAGAGGCCCTTCACCAGTCCGATGATCGCAAAGACGATCAGGAGGACCGCCCAGATCAGCGCGATGATGATGACGACGATCGCCGCGATCGCGTCCGTGATGCTCACGAGGAAGCCCGGCACGATGCCGTGTAAGAAGCTGATGATGACCGAACCCAGCAGCGACGAGAGGATGATCGCGACGAGGGCCTTTGCCTTCAACATCCGCTGCTGCGCGAGCACGAGGCAGACGCCCGCGATCACCTTCAGGAACAGCGCCGAGCCGAGGATCGCCTTGGCCGTGCCGGTGGGGAAGAAGCCGTAGGTCGCGATGTACGCGATGGTCCCGAAGGGCGTCGCGAGAAACAGCCCGACCATCAGGAATAGCAGCCCGATCGCCTTGAAGAGCAGGGCGATTCCCGCGAGCAGGACCAACACGCCGAGGATCAGCGACGCGAGCGCCTGCACGCGGCCCCACGACCGGAAGCGGAAGAGCATCCCCGCGCCCATGAAGAAGATCGTCGCGAGGACCATCAGGTCCAACACGCCGAGGTAGCTGATCGCCAACCCCGGCGGCGGGTCCGCGGCGCGGAGCGTGGCGATGGCGTTCTTCGTCTCCTCCTCGACCTCGTCTTCGTCGAGGTCGTCGGCGTACTTCTGCACGCTCCCCTTCAGTGAGGTGTAGAGCGCGCCGCCCTGGGGCGGGGAGGCAGAGAGGCCGGCGGCCGAGCCGCTCTCGAGGAGCCACGCAAAGGCGAAGATCACCAGCGCGGCGATGTAGAACGGCGTACGCAGCCGGTCGGCCGCGCCGCTCAGAGCGAGCCCTTCCAGTTCTTCAGCTTCAGGCGTTCGAGGAGGTCCGTCTTGACCGCGCGGCGGCGGACGCAGCGACCGTTGGAGCAGCCGTAGGTCGCCGGGCACTTGCGGGCCGTCGTGCACGTATAGGTCGGGCACTTCCCTTCCACGCACATGAAGCGGAGGCAGACGTCGTTGCCGCTGCAGCTCATGTTCGGCTTCGTGTAACAGAAGCCCGAGACGCAGCTCTCGTCGCTCTCGCAGTGGGTGTTGTTGCGGCACCGCGTCGGCGCGACGCACTTGTCGCCGCTGCACTGTTGGGAGTCGCAGAGGGCGGCGCCGAGCTCGTGGCAGGGCTGGCCTTCCTTCAGGAGACAGCGCCGCTCGGTGCCGAGTGACGAGCACATCAGGCGCGCCTCGCCGCAGCTCGCGTCGTTGGTGCACTTCTGCCCGAGGCGACTGCACTGGCTGTTGTCACAAACCATCTCGTGGCAGTCCTCGCTGGCCGTGCAGGCGAAGCCGAGCGTCCCGAGGCACTTCTTGTCCGCGCACGTGAGGCCCTCGGCGCACTCCGATTCACACGCCTCGCCGAGGCCGGGCGGTCCGGGTTCGTCGGCGCAGACGTGATCCTCGGCGCCGCAGTAGCCGGTGAGGCAGTCGTTGCCGTCGGCGCAGGTCCCGCCGTTGGCGAACAGACATATCTGTTCGTCGTTGCAGGTCAGGCCGTCCGCGCACTGCACGCCGTCGGCGCAGGACTCGCGGATGCCGGCGCGTGTGTCGCGCACGACGAAGAAGATGACGACACCCACCACGATGACGAGCACCGCGACGAGCGCGAGGATCCAGATCGGGAACGGTTTGCTCGGGCGCTCGGCGGGCTGCCGCGCTTTCACGCGCACCGACGGTGACTCGGTGTAGTCCTCGTCTGGGTTGCGCACGCCGACGAACGCGAGCTTGAAGCTGTACTCACCCGAGCTCGCGCTGCTCGGCACGGAGACGTTCGCGAGGATTTGCGTGGTGCTGTCCTTGGTGAACGTGCGCTCGCGAGCGCCTTCGAGCTCGACCCACGATTCGACCGAGCCGTCACTCCCGAGCACCTTCACGAGGGCCTCGAGCGGCTCGTCGTGTTGGTAGGTGACCGAGAAGGCGACCTTGGTGGGCGCCGATCCGACTTCGACTTCGATGGACTCCGGAACGACGGTGACGTCGACGGTCTTCGCGGTCATTTCGCGCTCGTTCTACCCGCTGCCGAAACCCCTCGCAACGGGCTCAGCCGAACGCTTTCGCGCGGAACAGTGCGAAGATGACCAACCCGATGGCACCGGCTTGCCACCAGATGACCGCCAATGCCCAACGCAGGTGATCGTTGAAGATCATCTTCTTGCGCGAGACCGGTTTCCCGGCGCCGTCGACGGCGTAGGCCATCGTCTCCCAGGGGTTGTTGTAGTAGCAGTAGGCCTCGATGCCCTTGCCGACGTCGTACCCAACGATGGGGGAGGCGATCAGCGCGGGGATGAAGAACACGATCGCCCACAGCATGTAGGTCAGCTCGAAGCTCGGCCCGAACACGAAGTGCTGCAGGACGTGAATCGATTCGTGTTTTTCGACGCCGCCGGGAAACATCGTCGAACCCAGCGTGAAGCCGAACGAACCCTTGAGATTGAACCCACTGGTGTACTTCGTATAGAGGCTGCGCAACCCATGGGCCGGCTGTCCGTGGTTCGGTTTGAAGCGGCTCGAAGCGATGTGGTGGAACGTCCCGAGGAGTGTCCCGATGAGCCCCCAAGTCGCGCCCAGCGGGATGAGTAGCCACGCGATGCCGGCGTGGAACGAACGGTAACTCGTGATGTACAGCGCGTGGATCGCCGCGATGCCCCCGAACGTGTAATACATCCACTGGTAGTACGTTTCGTACTCAGCGGCCGCGTTGGTCTCGTTCACCGCCGCCGCGAAGGCCGCCGTGACCGCCAGGGCTCCGGCGACCAGGACGATCTCCACGATACCGAGGAAGATCCACCCGCCGCCGACGCTGGTCGAAGACGAGGCGGCGTCGATCAAACCCTTCACCATGATGAACAGCGCGACCGCGACGGCGAGGAAGATGAGGCTGGCCGCCGCGAAGGGATGGAGGAGCTGGGCGAGCAACAACCCACCCGACGCTCCGGCGTAGGCCGCGCCCGGGACGTAGAAGATGACTTCGAAGCACGTCGCGACCGTCGTCCCCGTCGCGTCGCCGCGCGCGACGCGGAAGATGATCATGTAGATCAGTGAGACGGCGGCGAGGATTCCGAGTCCGACCAGGATCGAGGTCGTCGGGTAGAACGCCTGCCAGAGATCTACGCAGTTTTCGTAGATCTGCTCGCGGCTCATCCCCGCTGGGTTCGCGCCGTCGCAGAAACTCGCGAGCCGCGGATAGTCCGTGATCTCGTCCATCGACGAAACGGTAGACGGACCGCGGGCGCGCCGGTAGGGCGCCCGGCCAACAAAGTCAGACGCCGCAGGCTACGTTGCAGAGACGAGCATCAACGGATCACACGCGCGCTACGCGACTTCGTCGTCGTGAGGCGCTGGACCCACGCTCGCGGCACCTCAGTTCTCGCTCTCGATCTCCGCCGCGATCGCGTCGAGCTGCGCGGTGTAGTTGTCCGCGGTGATCTCCTGCTCCGCCTCGGCCTCGAAGTCGACGGACGTCGCGACCTCCACCTCGGGCGCGTCGGCGGCCTTCTTCTCCATCACCGGTGCGGCGGCCTCGGCGGCCTTCGGCGCGGGCGCCTCCTTCGGCTTCGATTCACACGCGAGCAGGCCCGCGGCCATCAGGCCCATGACGATCCAGCGGTTCATTCCTTCGTCTCCTCTTCGGTGGCCTCGTCGGCTTCTTCCGTCGCGTCCGCCGCAGCGGGCGCCTCGGTGAGACGCGCCATCTTCGCCTGGTGGCGTTGGTTCTCCTTGGTCATCAGTGCGACCACGCGATCCGCGGCCTTCTCGTCCTTCGCCTCGGCGGCGAGCACGGCGATGCGCTCCAGCCGCGCGACGCGGCGTGCGTGGTGACGCAGCTCCTGGGCCGCCTTCGCCTTGGCGTCGCCCTTTACGCCGGCGAGGCGCGCCTTGCCGCGCTGCCTCAGCTCCTTCTTGCGCGCGTCACGCGTGCCCTTCCGTGCCTTCGCCGTCGCGAGGATCTGCGCACGGCGCGCCTCCCGCTCTTCGTCCGTCTTGGGACCGGCGTTGTCGGCACGCGCCTTCGCCTTTCCTTTTGCCATCCCCTTCGACATCTCGGCCTTGGCCTTCTTCAGCATCTTGTCCGTCTTGGGTTTCTTGGCGGCGTTCTTGGCGTCCTCGGCACGCGCGCGCTTTTGCGCCTTCATGTCCTCTTCGAGGACCTGACGCTCGGCCTTCCTCAGCTCCGCCTCGAAGCCCTTCATCTTGCCCTTGACCTTTGCGCGGTCGGCCTTGGACGGGACCTCGGGTTGGGCAGAGCTGACGTCCGCCGTGAACAGTGCGGCGCTGCAGAGCGCCAGGGGGAGCAGGCGTTTCATGCCGACTGCATACGCCGGCCCTCGGGGTCGTGTCTAATCCCGCCGACTGACGACGATGCCGCTCGAGCCCACCGCCACGACCCACCGCGATCCCGCATGCGCGTGAACTGCGTAGAGATCCTCGGACGTGCCGGACGGTATCGCGCGCCAGGACGCGCCGTCGTATTCCAGCAGCGTTCCGTTTGCACCGACGGCGAAGATCTCGTCGGCCGCGAGACCGTAGATCCCGTAGAGGTCCTGCGTCGTCGGCGACACTTCGGAGACCCACTCGAAGTCCGGCGGCGAGCGCCGGTAGATCGCGCCCCCGAGCCCCACCGCAAACAGATCGGCGCCGACCGTCGAGGACCACACGCCAAACAGGGGGAGGGGGGTCGTGGACGTCTCGGTCGCGACCGTCTGCGCGACCCAGTCTCCGTCGACGCGGTCCAACACGAGCCCTGCGTCGGTCGTGAGCACCATGTCGTCTTCGCGGATCGCCCAACCCCCGGTGATCTTCGTGCCGCCCGGGACGGGGAGATCGACGCGCCCCCAGCGCTCACCGTCGGCGGCGACGCGACGGTACAGGCGGCCATTCTCGCTCCCGGCGTAGAGGACACTCGGCGTCGGGGCGAGCATCGTCAGCACGCGGCTGTTGCCGTCGAAGTCATCGAGGACGAACTCACCCGCGCCGACGCGGACCAGCATCGTCCCGTCGTCGCCGGCGATGAAGCTCCGCCCCGTTACGCGCGCCGCGGCGAAGAAGCTCGGGACGCGCGGCCCGGGGTCCGCGTCGGTCGACGTGTCCACGAACGTCTCACCGTCCCAGTCGAACACCGCACCGAACTGACCGGCGATCAGCGCGGATGCGTCGGAGCTGACGTACACGGAGCGCAGCGTGAAGTCGGAGCCGCTCGGCGTGACCTTGAAGCCACCGGGGTCGCAGGCCGTCGCCCACACCGCCAAGAAGAACAACTGCCGACGCATCATCTCGGGGGAGAGGTCAGGGCGACTTCTCGGCGATCAGCTTCTCGATGTCACTGATCTTGAACGCCAAGTCGCTGTTCTTGGGGTCGAGCGCCAACGCCTTCTCGTAGGCCGACTTCGCTTCAGGGAGGTTGCCGAGCCGCTTCTCGATGCCGCCGAGCACCTTGAACGCACCCGCGTTCTTCGCGTCGAGCTGCACCGCGCGCCGCGCCGACTCGAGCGCGTCCGCGTCGCGGCCCAGTGCGGCGTACGCGGCCGCGAGGTACGCGTGCGCGCGCGGCAACGACGGGTCGCTCTCGATCGCACGCGCAAGCATCTGGCCCGCTTCCTCGTACTCCTTCGCCTCGTAGTACGAAGCACCGAGCTCCGCGCGCGCCTTCGCGTGCGCGGGGTTGAGCACGAGCGCCTTCTTGTAGTGCGCGCGCTCCTCCTCGGTGTTGCCCGCGCGGCGCGCGATGAGCGCGATGCGGTAGTGGGCCTCCGCGAACGTGGGGCGTCGCTCCAGCGCCTGTTCGAGGATCTTCTTCGCGTTGGCGTCGTCCTTGAGCGCCTCGTAGATGTCGGCGAGCGCCAACGTCGCGGTGCGGTGCCCGGGGTCGAGCTCGAGTGCCGCCTTCAACGTCGCCTCCGCCTGATCCCCCTTCTTCTGCTGGTACTGCACCTTCGCGAGGCTCACGAGGATCTGCGCCGACTCCGGATCCAGGGTGCGCGCTTGCTCCAGCTCCTCGGCGGCGCGCGCGAGGTCGTCGCGGGTGTCGAGGACGGCGTAGGCCAGGCCGAGCTGCTCGTGTGCGGTGGCGTCGTCCGGCGTCAGCTCGACGAGCTTCTCCAGGTACTCGATCGCCTTCTTCGGCTCGCCCTGATCGAGGTACGCGCGCGCCATGCGCCGGTACGTCAACCCATCTTGCGGGCGGGTGTAGAGCGCCTTCTTGTACAGCTGCAGCGCCTTCCGGGAGCGGCCGCGCTGGTAGTAGACCTCGCCGAGGTGGAACTGCGCCTCGGGGAGGTCCGGCTTCATCTTGAGCACGCGCTCGAACTGCTCGCCCGCCTCCTTGAGGCGACCGAGCCGGAAGTAACCGAGCCCGAGGTTGAACGCGGCGTCGACGTACTTCGGTCGCAGCTCGGTCGCGCGCTTGAACGCGTCGATCGCGCGCTCGCGCTCACCGATGCGGTCCAACGCGACGCCCAGGTTGTTATGCGCCTTCGCGTACTTCGGGCGGGCCTCGATCGCGAGCTCGTACTCCACGACCGCGTCGCGGTAACGACGCTGGCGGAAGTACAACACGCCGAGGTCGTAGTGGGCGTCCGGCTCGAGCGGATCGATCCGCAGCGCGTGCGCGAGGCTCCGCATCGCCTGGTCCATGAGCCCGAGGTCCGCGTAGATCTTCCCGAGCGCGACGTGGGGACGCGCGTAGGTCTCGTCAATCTTCGCGGCCTCCCGGTAGTCCCGCAGCGCGTCCTCGCGGCGGTCGAGGCGCTCGTAGGCTTCGCCGCGGTTGAAGAGCGCCACGGCGAGGTCCGGCGCTTGTGCGTGGGCCTTCGTGTACTGCTCGACCGCGAGGTCGAGGTCGCCGCGTTTGCGGTACGCGAGGCCGAGGTCGAGCATCAGCAGCGCGTTGTCGGGCGCGAGCTCGGCCGCGGACTCGTACGTGGAGATCGCGCGGTCCAGCTCGCCGCGCAGCTCGTACGCCGCGCCGAGCATGTAGAGCGAGTCGGCGTCCTTCGGGTTCGACGACACGATCCGCGCGAGCATCGACAGCGCCTGGTCCGTCTCCCCGAGGTGGAACAGCACCGCCGCGAGCCGCTTCTTCGCCGCCGGATCGTCCGGCGTCTCGGTCAGCTTCGCGTTGAGCTTGGTGCGCTCCTCTTTGAGCGCCGCCTGGTCGTACTGCTCCTTGTGGCTCTCCGTGTCGATCGCGAGGGTGGTGTCCGGCGCGTCGTCCGGCTCCTGCGCCGACACCGGCGCGCCGAAGGCGAGCAGGGCCCCCCCGAGCGTGACGGCCGCGAGGAACGCGCGAATCTCGGTCAGTCGAGCCATCGCGATCCGAGGGCGCCACCGGTCGCCGCCGCCAGCTGCTCCGACTTGGCGACCCACGCCTCCTCCTTGGTGGCCATCTCGGCCTCGGCGACCGCGATGTCCTCGTCCGTGTCGTTCACGTCTTCCTTGTACTCCTCGACCTGGGCCTCGAAGTCCGCGAGCTCGATGTCCGACGCACCCGGTACGTTGTTCTTCTTCACGAGGCGCGCCTTCGCGAGCTCGAACTGGGCCTTGGCGACGATCAGGCGCGCGCGCTCCTTCACCAAGCGCTCGCGCGACCAGGCGAGGTAGGCCTCCAGGTACTCGATGCGCGAGTCCTCGGTGACGGCCCGCAGCGCCGCAAACTTGGCGCGTTCGTTGTCTCCCTTGTCCGCGAAGACCTCGGAGTCGCGCTCCGCGACCTGCTGCTTCTTCCTGGCGCGTCGGATGTCGTCTTTGATCTGCGCGATCTCGTCCACGACCTGGTCGCGTGAATCGATCGCGATGTTGAGCTCGTTCTCCGCGTCGAACAGCAGGAGCTTGTTCTCGATGGTGATCTTGTCGAGGACGTCCGCGTCGACGCGTAGGCTAGGGGCGGATCGGCAGCTGCAGAACGACAGCGCGACCACCCCCACGACCCAGGCTCTTTTGATGCCCACGGGCGAAGGCTATCATCAGCGCTGTGAGAATAAAGGGTAGGTGTGGCGTCCACGTGCTCGGGCTGACGGGGCTGCTCCTGTTCGCGTGTTCGGGGGAGGATCCGACCGACCCCGACGACCCCGTTTGCATGGAGCTCGAAGCCCCGGAAGACGGCCCCACGACGGCCGGCGCGCGCTTCACGGCATCGATCAGCGTGGTCGACACCCGAACGTTCGCGGAGGACAGCGCCGGCGCGCGCACCGAAGCGACCGTCGGGCGAATCACCGGATCGTTCTCGGATCTGCAAGGGGTGGGGACTAGCACCCCCGCCCAGGCGCTCGAGCTGGGCGAGCGATGCATCGGCATCGTGTCGCGACCGACGAACGCGACGCCGACCGGCGTGACGATCGACCGCCTGGTGGTCGGTGGCACCGCGCGCGGCGACATCGAAGTCAACGCCGTCGCGACGCCCGGGCTGTACCTCGACGTCGGCGCGGGGCTCCTCGCCGGCGCGACCGAGGTGTCCGCGACCGTGAGCTCCAGCGGCGCGCTCCCGGGCTTTGCGGCGTCGATCGCGCCCGCGGCGCCGGTGGTCGTGGAATCACCCGTCTCCGACGGGACGGGGACGGTCGACCGCGCCGGGATGCGCGTGCGCTGGAACGCCGGTAACGGCGACGCGATCGTCATTCGCATCAACCCCGAGCAGACGATGGGCGGCGTGGAGTCCGGCGGCCAGGTCATCTGCCAGGTGGTCGACGACGGCTGCTTCGACGTCCCGGCGGCGGCCACGACATTCCTGCTGTCGTCGAACACCGAGAAGTACGGCTTCCTGCTGAGCCGCGTGCGCTCCGTCGGCCAGGAGGTCGACGGGATGACCCGCGCGGTCTTGCGTACGGCCTCCGAGTGGTCCACGGATCTGGCGAACGGAGTGTTCGAATGAAGCGAGCCCCATCCGTCGTGCTGTTGTCGCTCCTCGCGGGGTGTGGTCTCGGCGCCGAGGACAACTTCACGCTCGGTCTGGACGAGGACCGCTGCGACGGCACCTTCCCGATCTGCCAGACCACCGCCGGGTGTGTCATGGGGAGCAACAAGTACCTGGAGGGCCGCTTCCCCGGGTCACGTCAGTTCATCGTGCCGGCGCCGGAGGAGGCCGTCATCACGGTGCGGATCTTCTTTGCAACCCAGGTTGCGACCGGCGTCGACACCGAGATCCTCTGGCACGAGCCCGGGTGCTTCGACACCTACCAGTACCTGTCGGAGGGATCGGACATCTTCCTCGCGGCGGGGAACGATCAGGTCTTCGAGCAGTCGAAGCAGGTCTTCCTCGAGGGGGACCACCTGATCGAAGTCTTCTCCGACGCGATCGCCGAGTACGCGATCACCGTCGAGGTCGACGCGGCCGCGCGCTGAGCTTCACTCGAGAGCGAAGCGATAGATCGCGACTTCACTCGGTCGAACTTCGACGCGCACCGTGCGTCGCTTCGAACCGTCGATCGCAATCGCGCGAAGCTCGATGCAGCCCGACGGGAGCTGGACGCGCGCGAGCGGCGTCTGTCCGAGGCGCCGCTTGCCCCAGAAGACCTCCGCGTAGGGCTTGGTCGCGAGCGTGACGTAACCCGGCGGTCGGTCCCGGTCGACCTGACACCCCGGCGGTCCGTCCGGGATGTCGCGGATGGGGGGCTTCGTCGACGGACGATCGGAGTAGTCGCCGAACGGACGGGACCGCAGCGCTTCGACCTCGTCGACCGGCGGCTCGCCCGTGGTGCCGGGCGGACTGTTCGTCGCCGGCGGTGCGGGCGCCGCGGGAGGCGGGGGGCGCTTCGGGCGTGAACGGGTCTTGGTGGGACGCGGCGGCGTGCGCGTGTCCTCGGGCGGGGCGAGCGCGACGAAGGTGTGGTGCACGATGTCCCCGTCCAGGGATTCGTCCATCGTCTTGGCGGTGGTGTACGGCGCGTGCCCGTCGAGCTCGAGACGGATGGCGTAGGTGCGCCCGAACGTGAGCTCGGAGAGGTCGGCGGGCGTCGTGGTGGTCCCCATCGGGACGCCGTCCACGAAGATCCGCGCGCCGCTCGGGTTCGACTCCAAGTGCAACACGCCGGTCTTCGGCACCGCCGGCTTCGGCGGTGGAGGCGGAACGGTGGGGGACGTCAGGAAGGTCACGCCGGCGACCGCCAACGCGGCGGCGGCGGCGAGGATCATCGCCGTGGCCACGGACAACGCGGTGACGCGTCGTCGCTTCGGGGGTGCAGGCTCGAACAAGGCGTCGCGCGCCGCGACCGCCGACGGGAAGCGCGCCTCGGGCCGCATCGCCATGAGGCGCTTCAGCCAGGCCTCGAGCTCGGGGGAGACGTTCGCGCGCTCCAGCCCCGGATCGCCGGGGAGCGGCGCGCGCCGTGTGAGGACGTGCGCGAGGGTGGCGCCGAGGCCGTAGAGGTCACTCGTCGCGTCGACCACGCCGAGGTGTTGCTCCGCGGGGATGTAACCGGTGTGGCCCGCGAGGGTGAACGCGCCGGTGACGCTCATGTCGCGCGCGTTCGCGAACTGGCGCAGGTACACCGTGCCGCCCTCCGCGAACAGCAGGTTCTGGGGGCGGACGTCCCGGTGGAAGATCGCCGGCGACAGGCCCTGCAGGTAGACGAGGACGTCGAGGACCTGCTCGGCGATGTGGCGAGCCTCGGTTTCGTCGAAGCGGTGGTTGTCGAGCACCTCGTCGAGCGGCTCACCCTCGACCCACGCCTCCACGGCGTACAGTCGGAGGTGCTCGTCGTCGCCCTCCTGGAAGCTGTCGACGAGCTTCGGGATGTTCGGGTGGTCCAGCTGCGCGAGGAGGGTCGCGTCCTTCACGAACGACTCGATGACGCCGTGGTCGCGCACGTGGGAGAACTCGAGCTCGCTGATGCGAACGCGCGAACCGTCGGGGGCGCGTCCGCGGTAGGTGCGGCCCTGGCCGTACTCGCTGAGGACGGCCTCGACCTCGTAGCCTCCCGGCTTCAGGGCGATGCCACACCTGAGGCACGTCGCGACGGAGGCCACGCCGCACCGCGGGCACCACTGCGTCGTGCTCGCGAGGGCCTGCATCTCGAGCTCGAGCTGCGCCTCGGCGGCGAGTCGATCGGCGCACGCGTCGCAGCCGTCGAGGTGCGACTCGATGTCATCGAACGTGACCTGATCGAACGCGCGCATCACGAACAGCGCGATCTGCTCGTTGGAAGGGTGCTCGTCCGAGGGGTGTCCGTTGGACGGGTGGTGGGTGTCGGCGCTCATTTCGCCTCCTCCAGCGCGTCCCGGACGCGACGTCGCACTTCACACAAGATCTGCCTCACGCGCTGAACGGACAGCCCGAGCTGCTCCGCGACGACCGCGTGCGGCACGCCCGGGTCCTCGTACACGGCGCGGAACACACGCTGTGACGCGGGCGAGCAGTACGTCAGCGCCTCGACCGCGATCGCGAGCTGCTGCTTGGCGAGGAGGCGCCGCTCCGGGTTCGGGGCGTGATCCTCGTCGACCACCGTCAAAGCGAGCGCCCGCTGCGCGCGGGCCGCGACCTTGTCCTTCTCGAGCGCGTCGAGCGCGAGGAAGCGGGCCTGCCGTATCGCCAGGCCGGGGAAGGAGAGCCGGTCGAGCTTCCCCGCACGGTGCTGTTCGTAGAGTCGGGCGAAGGCCTGGTTCGTGACGTCCTTCGCGCGCTCTATTCTCAGGCCCAGCGCGAGGACCGACAGGAGCACCGTGTGTTGGTGTCGCTCGACGATCGCGTCCCAGTCCGGCGCCAGAGGGGCCACGGAGGTGTCTTCGGCCGGGCTGATGGCGCCAGTCTCCACGCACGCCCAGAACGGGCGTGCTCCGGGAGCATATCGGAAAAAAAACCGGTCCGCGGCTCGGGGCTCAGCCGTCGACCGTGTCGCGCGCGTCGACGAGGGGCCCCTCGAAGGTGCCGAGGAGCGTGCGGCCGTTCTTGAAGAGGAGGCCGAACGAGCCGGCGGTGTCGCTGCCGACGTCGCCAGAGTAGTCCGAGAAGGTCACCTGGCTGTCGCTCTCGAGCTGGTCCGTGAGGTTGATCGTCATGTCGCGATCGATGCGCCGCACGACGCCGCTCGCCTGGAGGATCGGGATCTGTTTGTTCTCCTCGACCATGACCGCGCCGGCGTCGAACAGGATCGTGAGGGTCTTGAGCGGTGTCGTCGTCGCCTCGTCCGCGTAGAGGTAGTCGATCGTCACGAACTTGCTGTCGCCGGACTCCTGCACCTTGAGCCGCACGCCGGTGAACAACATGTCGAGCCCCTCGCAGTAGCTGCCATCGAGGGAGTTGCCGCCGACCTTCTCACCGCCGCACGCACCACCGTCGCCGCCGCCGCACGCCGACACCGACAGCGCCATCACCGCGAGCATCATCCATCGCATCTTCATCGCTCCTTCACGAAGACGAGGTCGCGGAACGTGGCGTCCTGGAACGCGATAGCGACCTTGCCGTCCGCGTCGATCACCAGGCTGTTGAAGAGCCCCACGCCGCCGGCGCCGCCGCCGTCATAGACCGTGTAGAGCTGCCAGGCGCCATTCTCGCGGCGCGCGAGCCGGACCTCGGAGTCCCCCCCCAGCTCCCCGGGGCAGTCGCGGTTACTCGTTCGACCGCAGTACGTGTACGCGATGACCGGCTCGTCCTGCGCGTCGAGCTGAAGGCTCGGGTGCAGGCCGGTCGCACCGCTCTCGTCGATAGCCTCCGACGTCCAGGTGTCGCCGCCGTCGGTGGACGTCGCGAGGACGAGGTCGCGTGCGTCGAGGTGGAAGAACGCGAGGTAGATCGTCCCGTCGGACGCGACCGCGAGTGAGGTGCGGGACGTGGTCTCACTGGAGGAGACGCGCCGCAGCTCGTAGTTTCCGGGCGTTCCGTACGCGACCCACACGCCGACGCGATCCTCGAACTCGTCCGGCCGGGTCAGGTTGTAGGCCATGACCACGCTGCCGTCGTTCTTGAACGCGACGTCCGCGAACGGCCCGCCGCTCCGTTCGGAGTCGACCTGCGAAGGCCCCCCGTTCGACATGTACAGCTCGACGTCGGCCTGCCCGAAGTCGAGGTCCGCGAAGCCGCCGTGGGTGTCGCGGTACACGACCGCGTACTGCCCGCCGTTGGCCTTGATCGCCGCGTGTGTGCCGACGACGTTCCCGAAGTTGCAGTAGTTCTGTCCGGTGATGCAGGTGCCGTTCGCTTCGCCGCTGGTGTCGACGAGGATCTGCGAGGACCACGTCGCGCCGTTCTTCGTCCTCAGCTCGAGGTCGGTGGGGAAGGGCGACAGCATGTTGTCGTCGTCGTCGCCGCCCGCGTAGACGATGTGCGGCACGCCCCCCACGAGATCGAAGCCGAGCCCCACCAAGGTCCCGGGCGCGTCCTGCACCAGCTCGGCCGGGCGACCCACGAGCTCCGTCGTCCAGGTGTTCGCGCCGGTCCGCGTCGCGTAGTGGACCTCCTGTTTCGGATCCGCGGCCGGCACGACGCCGTAGGCGATCACGTAGTCACCGCCGCTGGTCTGACGCATCACGGCGTTGTCGCCGTAGATCGCCTCGCTGTTCAGGCCGTCGACGATCTCCTCCGGCTCGACGTCGAGCTGCTCGATCGTCGTCTGGCGGGGGCCGAGGTCGCGGACGCCGGCGTCGCGCGCGTCGACGACGTCGTCCGAGGAGCTCCCGGAGCACGCCGCCGCGAAGGCCGCGAGCGCCGCGGTGAGAATCCGAAAACGCATGACCGCTCTACCTTACCGCGAGACGCGCTGGAGCGCGGAACCGACGCCGGGGTGCAGATCGGGCGCCGCCCCGGGGACGTCGTCGAGGTTCGACTTGTCCGCGACCTGCTGCGCGCCCTTTTCGTCCCCGAAGCTCAGGCGCAGCGCGATCTCGTTCGCCGCGGCGTAGGGGTGACCGAAGTCGCGCGCCCGCTGGAAGCCGAAGAAGGCGTCCTGCGGCTGTCCGAGGAGGAGGTCCGCCATGCCGATCTTGTTGTGGAAGCGGGCGTCACGTTCGTCGATGTCGAGCGCGCGCCCGGACACCAGCCGGGCCTTGGCGGGCTCGCCCGAGGCGAGGAAGTAGTCCGCGAGGTCGGCGAGCGCGTCGAGGTCCTTCGGGTTCTGGGTCAGCGCCTGCTTGAGCTCCTCCTTCTTCTGCTTCGGCGGCGGCGGCGCCGCCTGAGAGACGGAGGGGATCGGCTGCTCGGTGGTCCGGTTCACACACCCGAGCATCGCGCCGGTGAACACCGACAGCGTGCGCGCCTTGGTGACACACGTGTCGAAGAACTCGTCCGCGCGCGCGCGGATCTGCGCGGCCTGCTCGGCGAGGAGCTGGCGGTACTGCTCGACCTCGTCCGGCGACAGACCCTGCGGCACCGGCGCGTTCTCGAGGAACGACGCAAAGTCGGAGTACGCGAGCGCCGCGCGGTGCAGCGCCGCGACCGCCCACTCACCCTGGTTGTAACCGACGGCGTCGACGAGCGCGGACTCCAGCTCCGACAGCAGCTCCGCCTTCGCGGCCGCGACCTCCTGCAGGTCGCCGTCGGCGCTGATGCGCGTGAACTGCCGGTAGATGACGTCACCGATCATGAACGCCGAGCGCGCGGCGTCGTCCTGCACGGCTTCGCTCGGCGTGCGCCCGGCGGCCCGGACGGCGTTCGAGAAACCTTCGAGCGCGGTGTCGAGGTCGCCCGCCTTCTGCGCGACGAGGCCGAGCATCAGGTGTGCCTTCACGTTGTCGGCGTCCGTGCGGAGCACGTCGCGCGCGGCCTTCTGCAGGCCGTCCCAGTCGCCGAGCCGCTCGTAGGAGTCGAGCATCTCGGACGCGTACTCGGAGCGCAGCGCCGGGTCGCGCACCGAGCGGAGCAGCTCGGAGTACGCCTGGATCGCCGCGCGGTGGTCGCCGATGAGCTTCTTGATCTGCGCGCCCTGCGCGAGCATCCGCTGCGCCGACGTGTCGTTCGGGAAGCGCTTGTAGAACTCCTCGAGGTAGACCGACGCCTGCTCGTACTCACCCGTCTGCGTGGTGAAGCTCGCGAGCGTCCCGAAGACGTCGCCGAGGTACTGCGACTGCGGGTACGCGCCGATGAACTGGTTACCGGTCTCGAACGTCCGCGTGAAGTCGCGCGCCTCCTTGTACTGGACGAACGCGGTGTAGAGCGTCTTCTCGGCGACCGGGGAGTTCTTGTTCGCTTCCCAGTACTGCTTGAGCTGCTCACCCGCGCTGCTGCCGGCGGGGCGGTCGACGGACGCCGTCAGGATGACCTCGCCGATCTGCCGCTCCTCCGCGCGCTTCGCGGTGACGAGCATGCGGTTCTTGAACGCGCCGTCGCCGAGCCCGTTCACCTGGGAGAGGGCGCGTGCCTTCTCGGCGAGCTTCGCGAAGTCCTGGGTCTGGGCGTACGAGTCGAGGATCAGATCGGCGACCGTCACCGCGCTCGGGTGGTTCGGGTAGCTCGCGATGAACTCGTCGAAGACGCCGATCGCACGCTCGAAGTCTCCGGCCTCGTAGTGCGAGCGCCCGATGTTGAGCTTGATCTGCGGGATCTTCTTCGAGCTCGGGAACGACTCGACGTACGCGACGCCGTTGCGGATGAGCCCCTGCTGGGCCCACACGCGGTCGAAGCGCTTCATCTTCTGCGCGTTCTTGAGCGCCTCGTGGAAGGCGACACACGCGTTGTACAGCGCCTCCTCCCGGGCCTTCTCATCCCCCTCCGCGAGGCGCGCCGCCTGCTCGAAACGGTCCCCCGCACGCAGGTAGATCTTCGCCTCGAAGAGGGTGTCCGCGAGGTTCTCGACGATGTCCTTCTTGTGCTCGCTGTCCGGGAAGCTCTCCAGGTACCGCGTGTACGCCACCGCGACGCGCGGTCCGTAGCGCGGCTTCTTCGCGCGGAGCACCCAGGCCTGCGCCTTGGTCGACAGGTCGCGCGTGAACACCTCGAAGTCCGTCGCCGCCGCCGTTCGCTGCGCGTTCGGGACACGCCAGTCGTAACGGTAGTCGTCGAGCGACTCCAGCATCGCGTCGACGTCGCGGTGCACGAGCCGGTAGTTCTTCGCGTTTTTGTCGGCTTCGTAGATGCGCGTCGTGTAGTCGAGGTTCTCCTCGGCCGCGTAGGACAGGCGCGCGATCTCGCGGTACACCATCGCCGCCGCGTTGAACTCCTGCTTCACGAAGTAGCGACGCGACAGCTTCTTGAGCGCGAGCAGGTACATGTTCCGCGACGTCGCGAGGCGCCGGAAGTACTTGAGCGCGCCCTGTGGCTTCTTCACTTCGGTGTACGCGTACGCGAGGTCGACGAGGGCCTCGCGCTTCACGCTACCGAGGCGCTCGCGCTCACGGCGCGTGGCGGCCTTCGCGGGATCGTTCTCGCTCTTCACCGCCGATTCGAAGTGGCGGAGCGCCTCCTTGTAGTCGACCTCGTTGAGGTAGACCCACGCCATCTTGAAGTGCGCCATGTCGTGCGCGGACGAGTTCGGGGAGTCGAGGATCTTCTGGTAGTAGCGCTTGGCGCCGACGAGGTCCTGCTTGTCGAAGCGGTAGTCGCCGAGCACGAGGTACGCGTCGAGCACGAGCGGGCTCTTGGGGTACTTCGTCACGAGCTTTTCGTACTGCGCGATCATGCGCTCGTACTGACCGAGCTCGCGGAACTCGTGGCCGATGAAGAAGAGGACCTTGTCGTTGTTCTCGTAGTCCGGGAAGTCGGCGAGGATGCGCTGGTACGTCTCGACCGCCTTCTCCTTGAGCAACTTTGCGGTCGGCGCGACGGCGGAGCCCTTCGACGACTCACCGCGCTCCTCGTGCACGAGGTAGAACTCGTAGCGCGCCTGCTCGACGTACAGCTCGGCGAGGCGCAGGTAGATGTCCGGGAGGAACGGAGCGCCGCGCGAGCGGGCGATGAGCTCCTTCGTGACCTCCACGGAGTGCGCGACCTTCGCGATGTCGCGACGCAGCTTCTGGATGAGCTCCTCGCGCTGCTCGGACGCGGTCTTGAACCCGGCCGAGCCGGGCGCCTGCGCGAGCGCGGGCGACGCGAGCAGCAGAGAACACAGGACGACCAGGCGCTTCACAGCTCACCTCCTCGTTCGTCGAAGCAGCGGTTCTCGACGAAGAAGTCGTAGTCGGGCAGCTCGTCGTTCCAGAACTCCTCGTCGAACGCGTAGAACGCCTGGTTGCCGGCGAGGGGGATCGTGAGGTCGTCCTCCTCGGTCGGGCGGCGCGCGTCCTCCTTGCGGAGCCGGCGGTAGATCGCGAGGCCGACCTCGTAGTCGAGCAGGTACATCTGCTCCTCGAACTCCACGAGCTCCTCGGCGATGTCGCGCGTCTTGCGACGGAGCGCGGCGTCGAGCTTGAGGTCCGTCTGCTCGGCCTTCAGCGCGTAGATCTCGCGGAGGTGATCGTCGAGGTCGACCTCCACCCACGTGCCGCCGATCGTGTCGATGCGATCCGCTTCGTCGGCGATCATACGCCGGAAGGCCGCGATGCGTCCGAGCTGCCCGCGCCCGAGCGCAGCGGTGCGCAGGACGTCGTCTTCGCGCAGGTCGATGCGCTCGCGGATGTTCTCGAGCGTCTCCGCGTGACGGAAACGGAAGCGCCGAATCTCACGCTTCGCGGGGATGTAGTGGCAGAGGTCCTTGTAGACGAGCGCGCGCAGCAGGTACTTCTCCGGCGCGAAGTAGTCGCGGTAGCTCGGGGCCTCCAGCGCGTAGAGGATGCCCATCGTCTGCCGGTAGTCGCGCAGCCAGTAGCTCGTCCACGCCTTCTCCAGGTACAGCGACGCCTCGGCGATCGACAGCTCCGGGACCTCGACCTGCTCGTACATCGCGAGCGCCGCCTTGTAGGCCTCCTTCTCGTAGAGCACACGCGCGAGGGCGAGGCGCGCTTCGTTCCTCAACACGCGGTCCGCCGCCGGGTGCGCGAGGGCGCGGCGGAAGTACTTCACCGCGTCGGTGAGGCGGTTCTTCGTCAGGCGCTGAACGCCGAGCGCGTAGAGCGCGCGCGCGTAGTAGCGGCTGTCCTCGCCGATCTCGTCGAACAGACGCTCCGCCCACGGCAGGCGCCCGGCGCGGAGATCTGCGAGGCCCTGGTGGTAGAAGACAAACGCGGAGACGTAGCTCGGCAGGTAGCCGAAGTCGCCCTCGACGATCAGCATGTCGTCGAGGAGACGTTCGTCGTGGGGATCTTCGAGGAGCGCCTCGATGTGGGTCAGCGCGTCCGGGAGGATCTCCGGGCGGCTGCGGTTCTTCGCGACGTTGAACAGGTACTCCGCCGCGGCGTGTTTGAAGCCGAGGTTTTCGAGCGACACGCCGAGGAAGTACTCGGCCCACTCGTAGTTCTCGACGGTCGGCTCGTTGGTCGACACGTAGTCGTACATCTTCGCGGCCGAGCCGACGAAGTCGTCCGAGTAGTAGTCACCGAGGCCGTCTTCGAAGACCTCCGGCGGCGCAGCCGGACGGCGCGGCCCGGTGTCCTCGGGCGGCGCCTCCTCGGGCGGCGGCGACGCGTCGTCCTCGGCGGCGGCGCCGACGAGCAAGGGGAGCCAGAGCAAGAGCGCGAGACGTTTCATCACGGCTCCTCCTCACGGCGCTGCTCGGTGGGTTTGGGTTTCGACAGGGGGTACAGCTCGTCGAGCACCGCGAACGGGTCGACGTCGTCGCGCACCACGTCCTCGTCGCTCTCGATCGCGCGCACCTTTCCGAAGTTGAACGAGACGGACAGCATGACGTGCAGGATGTACTCGAGCCCGTCCGGGAAGTCGGGCGCGATGATGTTGCGCAGCTCGAGGCGCGTCGACACGACGTTCCCCCAGAACAGCCGGACGCCGGGGCCGATGCTCACCTGCGGGCGGAAGCCGTCGGTGAAACGCACCACGCCGCCGCCGACCGAGATGAACGTCCCCGCGTGCAGGATTGCGCGGTTGAAGAACGTGAGCTTTCCGAACAGCGGCGTGAGCGTGAGGTTCGAGCCGAGCAGGTACTGAATCTCGGGATCGTTCGTGGGCGCGACGTCCCAGCGCTGCGCGAGCGTGCTCTCCAAACCGGAGCCGACGTTCGCCGAGTAGTGGAAGCTGACCGCTTCCCAAGCGATCAGATCCGAGAAGTGCAGCGTGTACGAGCCGCCGAGCGAGTAGCCGGTGTAGAACGCGTCCATCGGAAGCACACCCGTCGAGAGCGTGAACTCGTGCACCATGCGGAAGTCGCGGTCCTGCACGGCGATGACCCGGCCCTTGTTGAGCTCGTCGTCCTCCGCAAGCGCAGGAGCACCCGCGGCGACGATCAGGAACGTGGCGATCAACGGTGAACGCCTCACGCGTCATCCCTCCAGAGGTTGAGGGAGCCGGACAGCGACAAGAACAACACCGCCTCCAGCTCGACCTGTTCGTTCGTACGAACTGCGCGACGGAGCGCGCCGAACCCGCGTGCGTCGAAGCGCACCGATACGAGCTTCGACAGGAACATGCGGTACCCGATCCCGAGGCCGGCGGCGGGGCGGAGGTCGCCGAGTGTGTCGCCGAACGACCCGCGATCGCCGAACATCACGCCGCCGTACGCGCCCATGAACAGCCCCTGGTGCGTGATCTCGTCGTTGAGGAACGCTTGTTTGCCGTAGAACGGCGTGAGCTCGAGTCCGGACGTGAGCATGAAGCGCGGCGCGGCGAAGTCCTCCGGCGGCACGGCGAACGTCGCGATGAGTGTGTCGCGCAGGTTGGTGGAAGAGAGCAGGGCGACCGTCGCGTGCGCGACCTCCCACGCGACGTACTCGTTGAGATGCATCGTGTACGACAGCGACGCGGTCCACCCCTTCTGGAACGCGTCGAGCGGCATGCTGCCCAACGACAAGCGCAGCTCGTGCGCCATCAGGAACTTTCGGCGTTGGATCGCGACACGATCGTCGGGCTCCTCCGCCGCGTGCGCGTGTACCGAACCCAGGCTGGTCGCGGCCACGAGCACGACGCCGAACATTCGAGCGTGCTTCACGAGGCGGAGGCTACTTGAGAACCAAGCCAATCGACAGGGGGTGGCGGCGAGTCCGTGACTAGTAACCGACCGAGCTGAAGATGAAGGGGTACGACACGACGACGACACCGCCGCGCGGCTTCGGGAACTGCCAGCGCTTGATGCTGCTGATGATGCAACTGGACACGGCGGGGTTTCGCAGCGTGGACGTCTTCTGTTTGACGCGACCGACGCGACCGTTGGTCTTGATCACCCACTCCAAGGTGAGGTTGCCTTTGAGGCCGGGGTCCTTCAGGAGCGTCTTCTCGTAGCAGTACTGGACCTCCCGCAGGTGTTTGTTGATCACCTTCAGGACCTCCTCGCGCGAGATGCTGCCCTGCGCTTTGAGGCGCGACTTGCGCGCCTTCGCGACCTTGCCGCGGATCTTCGTGCCGCTGCGTTTGCCGATGCGCGCGAAGCCCTTGCCGCCCTTCAGCAGCGCGGCGCTGCCGCGCGTGAGCATCTTGCCGCCGCCGCCGCCGCCGACGCTCACCTTCGAGCTGGGTGTCTTCCCGACGAGCGCGCCGACGCGATAGTTGGAGCCACCGGGCGCGCGCACCGCGTCGATGTTCGACACGGCCTGCACCATGCTCTTACGCCCGGGCGCCTTGAGGTTCAGCTTGCCCATCGCGCCGAGGACGCCGGCCTTCTTGACCTCTTTGCGCGACACCCCCTTGCGGACGCCGCGGGTGCGTTTGACGACCTTCTTGGGCTCCGGCTCCGGGTCGGGCTCCGGCTCGGAGTCCTCGTCGATCGGTTCGGGCTCCGGCTCGGGCTCGGGCTCCGGTTCTGGTTCGGGCTCCGGAGGTTTTTCGAGCTCGACGTCGCGGAGGTCGTCCTTTTCGATCTCCGCCCACTGCTCGCGTGGCACCTCGCTGTACGAGACGCCGGGGGAGAGGAGGCCGACCACCATGAACGTGAAGAGGTGGACGAAGACGCTCATCCCGATCGCGGACAGGACGTTCTTGTCCATCTGCATCTTGCCCACGGTCGCGGCGAGCTTCGGTGGGGCCACGAAGCGGACGTGGAAGCCGTTGTCCCCGATGCGGAACGTCGCGGTCATCCCGGGGCGCAGCGCCATGTGGAAGAGGTTGCCGGTCTTGGAGACCGCGTTCTTCGGGACCTTGAGTTGATCGAGATCGATGCGTCGGCTGCCTTCGACGATCGCGCCCTCGGCGTCCGACGGGAACTCGAGGATCGCTTCGCGCTCGCCCGACTTGCGCGCGAGCTTCACGCCGGTGTGACCGGCCGCCGGCGCGAAGTCTCCCGCGCGTCCCTTACCGAGGACGTAGCGATCGCCGGACTTCTCGAGCAGCCGCGTGTGGCGGACCTCGTCTTGCGCGAAGGCGATGACCTCCACCGCGAGGTCGCCCTGAGGGACCTGGCCGCTCGACTCCACGAGGGTGGTCACGAGCGAGAAACCGGGACGCGTGAGCTCGTCGAGATCGTCTTCGTCCAGCTCACCGTCGTAGTCGACGGGGTCGGGCGCTGGGCCGGCGCCGAGGCCCGAGAACGCCGCCGCCGGATCCTCTTGCGCGACACGCTCGGGCCGCGACGGCACGGTCGCCTGCGGCTCGGGCTGCGAGGGGTGCGACGCCTGCGGCTCGGGTTGCGAGGGGCGTGACGAGCGCGTCGCGAGGGGGTCGGGGTGAGAGCTCGCTCGCGCCTCGGGGCGCGACGGCGCGGGCGTCGACGTGATCCGTGCGATCGGCTGAGAGCGTGACGGCGCGACGGGCGAGGGGGCGCGCGAGGCGGGGCGCTCGAAGGCGTCGCTGACGAACGCGCTGTCGAGGGCGCTGTTCAGCTCGGCGACGTCCTCCACGGCCTCCGCGCGCTGCCGACGCGGGGGCTGCGTGTGACCGCGCGGCGCGCCGCTGTCGAATGCGACGGTCTCTTGGTCCTCGTACGGCTTCGCCGGCGCGTCGGGCGTGCGCAGGTTCGACGCCGAGACGACGTCCGAGCCGGAGATCGCGATCGAAGCGGTGATCTCGTCGAAGTCACCCTTCAGCTCGTCCTCGAGCAACGCGTCGATCGACGCCTCCGCCGCGCGGTCGCGGACGATGTCCGTCGGCACGTTGCGCTGCACGGGCGAGCGCTGCGACTGCGAGTCGAACACCTCGGTGTGCAGGTCGTCGGCGAAGTGTTGCTGCGACGGTGGCGCGGAGGGTTGCGGCGCGGGCGCGGGGCGCAGCGAGCGCTTCGCTGCGGCGAACTTGATCTTGAGCGTGTGGCGCCCGATGCGGATCTCGTCGCGCGGCGTCACATAGCTGTGTTGGATGGGCGCGCGGTTGACCTGCACGCCGCCGGGCGCGCCGAGGTCCAGGACCGTCGCTTGTTCGTTTTCGTGCGTGAGGATCGCGTGGCTCGGCGCCACCATCTCGTCGTCGAGGTAAAGGTC
This sequence comes from Deltaproteobacteria bacterium, assembly GCA_040218735.1. GTDB lineage: Bacteria > Myxococcota > Kuafuiibacteriia > Kuafuiibacteriales > Kuafuiibacteriaceae > JAUHYN01. Next base: position 149,025 of record JAVJQW010000067.1, on the reverse strand, counting down.
GACGTCCTGGCCGCGACCGACCATGATCTCCGGCTCGACGAAGACCTCGCTCCCGACGTACTCGCCGTCGCGGAAGACGAAGACCTGGAGAACCGAGGCGCTGCTCATCGGTCGTAGACCGTTCGGATCGTCAGATGACGGAACGACTTGCGGCGCTTGACCATGCTGGAGATGCCTGTCTCCTTGCGGTCGAACAGGTAGACCGCGCCGCTCTTGTTGGTCTGCCCTTGGATGAGGCGATCGTCGAAGTCGATGCGCGTCGGCCCGCGGAACTGGGTGTTCGGGACGACGTCCGAGACCGGCGCGGGCGCGGGCGGCGGAGGCGGAGGCGCCTTCGTGGGACGCTTGGCCTTGGCGCGTCGGCGCTTCTTGCCGCGCCGCTTCTTTTGCGCGGCGACGGCGTCGGACTCGAACGAGAGCGTGGCCGGCGCCCCGACCGCCAACGCGAGCGTCGCGACCAGGTACCAGCGAGACAGGCGAGCCATCACCTACGATCGGTAGCGTCGATCGGCGGTGCTGTCAAACCTGTGGGCGCCGTAACCACCGAATATGACAACGAGTCCTGGCGGTCCAGGTTGGGGGCGACGGCCCCCTCGCTCCGACCCAAAGGGGGCGAGCGCCCCCACCCGAATCCCGCGGATGCACCCCCTTTCGATTGGCACGGACCTTGTTAAAGATGAGGGCATGAGCACGACCGGGGTCCTCCTCACCACCACTTCTTTCCTTGCGGCCATGGCCTTCGCGCCGATGGCATTCGCCCAGAGCGGCGACGCGAACGCCGAGTGCGCCAGCGGCCTCTGCGGCACGCCGAACCAGTCCGGCGGCGGCGGCTGCGGCTGCGGCGGCGGTTCCATCCTCGTCAACAACACCGACGTCGGCGACACCTACCAGTACGCGGACGACTACGACGGCGACGGCATCGAAGACGACTTCGACAACTGCCCCTTCGCCAAGAACCTCGACCAGCTCGACGCCGACGGCGACCTCGTGGGCGACGTCTGTGACAACTGCATGGCCGCGGCCGACGAGTTCCAGCTCGACGCGGACGGCGACGGCGTGGGCGACGTCTGCGACCCCGACAAGGACAACGACGGCGTCCTGAACGCGCAGGACAACTGCGAGCTCATCGCCAACCCGGCGCAGCTCGACTCGGATGGCGACCTCTTCGGTAACGCCTGCGACGCCGACGACGACAACGACGGCTTCAACGACAACATCGACAACTGCCCGCTGTTCTCGAACCCCTCGCAGGAGACGATCACGGACAGCTCGCTGTGTGACGTCGACTCCGACAGCGACGGCATCAACGACTCGATCGACAACTGCCTCGCGGTGGTGAACTTCGAGCAGGGCGACATGGACGGCGACGGCATCGGCGACGTCTGCGACGGCGACACCGACGGCGACGGCGTGGCGAACATCGGCGACAACTGCCCCCGCGTTGCGGACGCGTCCCTCGCGGACCTCGACCGTGACGGCCTCGGCGACGCCTGCGACGAGCGCTTCTGCTTCGTGGTCCGTAACCGCCTCCTCGACGACGCGAACCCCGAGCACTGCCTCGACCCCGAGACGACCTTCGAAGTCCTCTCGCTCGAAGACGAGATCGGTCTGGTCGGCGAGTCGCGCCACCTGCACATCTTCGCGAACCGCGAGAACACCCCGATGCGCTACACCTGGACCGTCGTGAAGGCGCCCGACGGCTCCTCGGCTCGCGTCCAGAACCCGCGCGGCTCGGTGACCTACTCCAGCGCGTTCGAGTACCGCTACCTGAAGGACCAGGTCGCGCGCTTCACGCCGGACAAGGCCGGTGAGTACCAGCTGCAGCTGTCGGCCGAGCTGGTCTTCCCCGACCCCGACTACCCGAACAACAACACGGCGCGGACGACGTTCACGCTGACGGCCGAGGACGACGGCAGCGCCGGTGGTTGCTCCTGCGTCACGGCCGAGGATCGCTCGCTGGCCGGTCTGGCGGCGTTCGGTCTGTTCGGTGGGGTGCTGTTGGTGTCGCGCCGGCGCCGTCGGCGCTAAGCTCCCGCTTCGATAGGATTTCCGGTTTTGGGCGGCGGTCACTTCGGTGACCGTCGCCTTCGCTCGTTTTCGGAGGCCCCATGTCGCAACGCTCTCGACACCTCCCGCTCGTTCTCGCAGCCGCGCTCATCGGCTGCACCAACGCCGACTTGCAGGCGATCGACGACGTCGAGATCAACCTCGTCGACAACCTGTTGGAGATCGAGGGCGAGGTCTGCACCGACCCGCCGGAGGCCACGGACTTCCCGGTCAAGATCATGTTCTTGATCGACGGTTCGGGGTCGATGCAGTTCGTCGACAACCCGACGCGTCGCGCGCTCGCGGTGGAGGAGGTCATCCTCCGCCTGCGCGCGAACCCGAGCGTCTCGTTCTCCGTGATTCGATTCAACGAGTCGGACGTCGTGCTCACGAAACCCGGCGCGTCCGTCACCGCTGACGATCCGCTCGGCGTGGATCTGTCGGGAGCGTTCACGCGCGACCCGGCGATCCTCCAGCAGGCCGTGCAGGGCCTGCGCGTCGCCGACTCGGTGACCGACTACCAGGGCGCGCTCGCGACTGCGTTCCAGATCCTCGCGTCGGACATGCTCGACGCCCCGCCGGCCGAGCTCGGCCGCACCAAGTACGTGCTCTTGTTCCTCTCCGACGGCGATCCCTTCCCAGACTGTTGCTCGCGCATGTCGGAGGCGAGCGGCCTGTGCACGCGCGCCGCGAACATCCCGTTCTGCGAGGACCCCGATCAGATCCGCGCGAACCCGACGCAGCTGCCGTGGCTCGTCGCGGGTGAAGACTACAACCAGCCGTTCCAGATCCGCGCCGCGGTGCAGGACATCATGGACCTCGCGGAGACGTTCAACGTCGGCGAGCTGCGGATGCACACCGCCTTCCTCTTCGATCCGTCGCTCGTCGGGATGCTCGACGCAAACGGTTGTTACTCACTCGGCGGCGGCATCACGCTCGTGTGCCCCGACGAAGCGCGCTCGCTCCTCGGCATGATGGCCGCGCTCGGCGACGGCGTGTTCCGTGACTTCTCGGCGGCCGAAGAGATCGACTTCCTCGGCTTCGACCTGCTGAACATCAAACGCGAGAACGCGATGAAGAACCTCATCGTGCACAACTCGAACGTCATCCCCACGCCGGACGGGCTCGCGGTCGACAGTGACGGCGACGGGTTGTCCGACGACCTCGAGTTCGAGCACGGGCTCAACCGATTGTCGCGCGACACCGACGACGACGGCTTCTCCGACACCCTCGAGTGGAAGTTCCGCCGCAACGGCTTCGACCCCGAGCAGCCGAGCCCCGGCTGTGAGCTCGACAGCGATCGCACCGACCTCGACGCCGACGGGTTGCTCCGCTGCGAGGAGGTCATCCTGGGGACGTCGACCGACATCTTCGACACCGACGCCGACGGCGTGCCGGACGGGCTCGAGCTCATCGCGGGGAGCGATCCGGCGCTGTCCGATGCGCTCGCGGACAGCGACCTCGACGGCGTGCGCAATGGCGACGAGATCCGCGTGCACACCGGCATCGGGTTCGGCGAGGCGTCGCGGCGCCCGCAGCTCGCGTACCGCTACCGCACCGACGAGCTCGGAACGAACGACGAGGGCGGACAGTGTTACTCGTTCCGCGTGCGCAACGTTCAGCTCGAGACGCCGCTCGCACGGACCGGGGAGCGCGGATCCTTCGGGCGCAACGACCTGTTCGTCTACATGGCGCAGGCGCCGTTCGACGATCCCAACGACTTCGGCTCCTACAAGGTCGCGTGTATCAACGCGCGCTACGTGGCGCCGGACTTCAAGGACCCACCGACGGGCGTCGTGCAGCTGACGCCCGAGAACTTCTGGGCGCCCGACGAGCTGGACGTCTCGCGCGACTGCGTGGGGCTCACGCCGCCGCCGGGGGTCGCACAATGAGGCGTGTCCTCGCGGTCTCGTTGTTCCTCGCGGTCTCGTGCACCGACCGTGGTCTCTATCGCGCGCCGGGCCTCGGCGACGGCGCGATCGACAACAAACTCGCGGTCGAGGGATCGTTCTGCACCCAGGATCCGACGACCGTCGCGTTCCCGGTGAAGATCCTCTTCGCGGTCGACACCAGCCAGTCCATGGCGCGCACGGATCCGCTCGGGCAGCGGGTGCTCGCGGTGCAGGAGGTCGTGGACGCGTACATCGCGGACCCGGGCGTCGAGTTCGCGATCGTGCAGTTCAACGGCGCGTCGAACATCCTCACCCAGAACGCGATGGGGATGGACGGCTTCACGCGGGACGTCGCGGATCTTCAGGCCGCGATCGTGCAGCTCGGGATCGCGTCGCAGCCGACCGACTACGACGGCGCCGTGCAGCTCGTCTCGCGCGTGCTCGCCGACGACATGATGATCACGCCGGAGGAGGATCTCGCGCGCTCGAAGTACGTGATCATCTTCCTCTCCGACGGGCTCCCCAACCCGGTCGACCCGCCGAACAACACGCGCTCGTCGATCCTCGACGCCGTCAACGCGATCAAGGATCTCGAACGCATCTACCGCCCCGGCGAGATTCGCTTCCACACCGCGCTCCTGTTGTCTGCGACGCGGTCCGGCTCGCGATGCACCGACTCGGGGCTCGAGGGCGGCTCGCAGATGTGCGCCGCGGCGAGCAGCGCGGCGCAGTGCGCGCAGCAGGGCGGCTGCGTGTGGATCGGCGTCGAGCAGGAGGCCGAGTCGCTCCTCACCGCGATGGCGGACATCGGCGAGGGCACGTTCCGGAGCTTCCCGAACGGCGAGGAGATCAACTTCCTGAAGGTCGACTTCACCTCGATCCGCCGAGTGTTCACGCTGAAGAACCTCGTGGTGTCGAACACCAACACACGGCCGCGGCTGAGGTTCGTGACGCCCGAGGATCGTGTGGGTCGTGCGAGCCCGGACTCGGACGGTGACGGGCTCGACGACGAAGAGGAGGCGCTCGTCGGCACGGACATCCTCTCGCCGGACACCGACGACGACGGCTTCCACGACTTCCTCGAGGTGCGGCTCGGCGCGTCCGGGTTCGATCCGCTCGATCCTTCGGACGCCGACTGCACCGAGGGCCTCGATCGCATCGACACCGACGGCGATGGTTTGCTCGACTGCGAGGAGCGCTTCGTCGGATCGAACCGCAACTTCATCGACACCGACGCCGACGGGCTGCCCGACACCATCGAGCTCCGCTTCGGCACGAACCCGGTCTCGGACGACAGCAAGGCGGATCTCGACTTCGACTCCGCGCGCAACGCCGACGAGATCCGCGGTCATTCCGACCCCGTGGAGAACGACGCCGCGAACCGCTCGTCGGTCGCGTACCGCTACGACATCGTGTCGCGTCGCCTCGACGATCTGCCGGCCGGCGATCCGCGCATCGACATCCTGCAGCAGGGCCGCGCTTGTTACGACTTCCGCGTGGAGAACATCACGCTCGCGGACACCCAGGGTGGCCGCAATCGCGTGTACATCTACGTGGACCAGGCGCCCTTCGACGACCCGTCGGACTTCGGCGTCTTCCGCATCGCCTGCGTGCAGCAGACATTTCTGTTCCCCGACTTCCGGGATCCGCCGTTCCCGGAGGTGGCCATCGACGAAACGGCGTTCGTGGCGCCCACGGACTTCGACCCGGACGTGCACTGTGTCGAAGGGACCGCGGTGAGCTCGGAGGACTGAATGATGAGATCAATGCGCTGGTGCTGGATCGCTCTCGCGTTCGTCGCGTGCAGCGACGACAAGATGACCGAGATGCGGGACGCGGGGCCGACGGACGCCGCGACGATCCCGGACGAGTGTACGGACGCGATGGCGTGCACGCTCGTGCCCGGGACGCGCGCGACGGACTACGTGTACCCAGTCGGCGACTCCGACCGCTGGACGTTCGACGTGCAGGCGGGGCGCATCGTGAACATCGTGGTGGAGAACGACATCGAGTTCTCGCCGATTCGTCTGGAGGTCGTGCTGTTCGGTCCGGACGGCATGGCGCTCGACAACCAGCGCTTCCAGAACAACGGCCGGCAACGTGTGGTCATCCAGCGCGCGATCGATGTGGGCGGCGCGCACGCCGTGGTGGTGCGTGATGTCGGCGGCGACGGTCAGGACAAGGCGCCTTACTACATCCAGGTCGACATCCTCGAAGAGGCCGACAGCAACGAGCCGAACGACACGGCGGCGGAGGCGATCGCATTGACGCCGGGGACTTCGGTGAACGGGGCGATCGGTTCGCAGGGAGACCAGGATTGGTTCTACATCGACGTTGCTGCGAACGAGCTCATCCAGATCGATATGGTGGCGCCGGGGCTGTCGGACGTGCGGCTGCGTTGGACGCTGCTCAACCCCGCGGCGGACACGGACATCGCGGTGTCGCGCGAACCGACGACGGACGTCCCGTGGCGCACCGAGAACCGCGCGGTGGGCAACGCGATGGGCCGCTACCTCATCCGCGTCGACGACGACCCGATGGACGGAGCGCAGGCCGACCTCGCGCGGATCTACACGTTGACGGTGCGGTTGCTCCAGGAGCCGGACGCCAACGAGCGTGCGAGCCAGAACGACACCGCGAACCGTCCGACGATGGTGACCGCGGGGCAGCAGATCACCGGGTACATCGCGTCGGTCTCGGACTTCGACTTCTACGCGATTCAGGTGACGGGCGCGCCGCGGCTGATCACGGCGACGGCGCAGATGCCGATGGGGACGGCGGTCGATCTGTCGATCTCCGTGCTCGCGAACGACGGCAACCTCCTCATCTGCGAGCAGGAGCTGGGCGACGAGTGTCAGGCCTTGCGCTTCCACCGCGACGGCGCGATGGGGGCCGCGTCGCTGACGACCTCCCACGTGGCGCGTGAGGACGGGCTGTACTTCGTGCAGGTGCGCGACCTTCAGGACAACGACTACGACGACGCGATCGCGTACACGCTCACGATCGATCTCCCCGCGGATCCCGACGGACCGGAGAACTACGCGGATGGGCGCGGGTCGGCGCGGTTGGTGCAGCCGTCGACGAGCACCGCCGGCACGACGATCCAGTGGCCGTGGACCGAGGGGTACATCTCGTACGCGGGCGACGCGGACTGGTTCGCGTTCGAGATCCCGGGCGACGCCGCGCCGTCACCGGGCCAGAACGGCGACTGGGAGCTGCAATTCGAGTTGCAGATGGCGCCGACGGCGGTGGAGCTCGAAGCGTTCTTCTTCGGCGAGCAGGACAGCCCGCGTGAGCGCTACCAGGGTTACGGCAAGCGCTGCCGCAACGACGGGATGATCACGCAGCAGGATCCCGAGCCGTGCCAGTACCCGGTCGCTGAGAACGCGCAGTCCGTCGACACCGGCGGCGTCGGTTCGAGCGAGTGTTTCGTGGTCTTCCGCGAAGTCACACGCGCGGGGCCGCACTACTTCCGCATGTCGGATCTGCAGCGCGACGACTACGACATCGGCGCGAGCGGCCGGTACCAGTTCCGCATCACGGCCCGCGCCGGCTGCGCGGTGCCGGGGCAGTGCGAAGGGATCTACGAGCAGAACGGCATGGACCTCTGCGGCCGCCCGTAGGTCGCGGAGTCAGTCCGTCGACCTCGGAACGAACGTCCGGTTCGCGTCGTCCTCGCGCATCGATCCGTCGAGGTAGCGAACCAGCGTTCTGAAGAGCGCGCTACCTGCGCGTGCGAGGGCTTGGTCGGCCACTTCGTACGGGGTCCTATCGCTCCGCTTACGAGGGATATTGGCGGTCACCCCTTCGCGTATCGAGGGGAGGCTGTCGCGTCGCCCAGAGCGACGGACCTCCAGATCGTAGAAGACGACTTCGGCGTGGATGCTGCGGGGCGCGTTGGCGTCGCGGAACCGGTCCTTGTCGACGTGGGCCTCGATCGTGCTGCCGACCAGGCCGCCCAGCGCTCGCGTCGGCATGTCCGAGATGCACCCGTCGAAGCTGCGGATGGCGCCGGTGAGGAGCAAGTCGACGCCGGAGGTGTCGTCGGTCACCACGACATCCTCGACCAACCCGGTGGTGGCGATGTGTCGAGCGAGCTGATGGGCGATCTGGCTCGGGATCGCTTCTGCGCCGCCGCTGTAGCCGGTCCCTTCGTTGCACTCGAGCGCTCTGCCTCGCACGGTATCGGCAGCCTTGGTTTCGGCGTGCATCCGAAACGGCGCGATGCCGAGTCGATAGGGGAAGGTGCTCGCACGGCGGTCGGTGCGCGGAGGGTCGTAGTCGATGGTGTGGCTGCACGCGAGGCCAGCGATCGCGAGGACCCCGGCCAAGGCTCCGAGGCGGGTCGTGGCTGTTGTGTCGAAGAGACCCACCGCCGGAGATCGTCAGTCACATGCCCCTTGGGCGTCGGCCGGTTTGTCGCCGAACACGTAGTCGGGATCGTCCTCCGGGCGCGCGCGCGCGAGGACGTACGTCTGAAGGATCGGGAAGTTCTCGGCGTTCGAGTAGATCAGCAGGTTCGCCGAGTGCCAGCCAGGTCCCGTCGGCTCGTAGAAGAAGCGGGCAAAGGCGCTGTCGTCGAGATACTCGAGGGCGCACGGCGTCGCGTCGGTGCAGGGATCCGAGCCGACGGAGAGACGCATTTCGGAGTAACGGAAGTGCCCGCCGTCGTCGTCCACGAGCTCCCCGCCCGTGATGAGCAGCGTCTCGCGACCGCGGTTGTTCACTGCGAAGTCGTACTTGAGCGAATCACCTACGACCGCCGCGGTCGACGTGACACACGCGGGCGTCTGCACCGGGAGGATCTGCGGCATCTCGAACATCGGACCGTCGTCTTCGTCGCCGCCGCTGCAGGCGGCGGCCGCGAGAAACGCGAGCGCGAACCACTTCTTCATCGCGCCTAGAGTCTAAGACAGGGCGGTCAGAACGAGAAGGTCAGGGCGCCACCGTTCTGCCCCGCCGACACCGCGACCTTGGTGTCGCCGTAGGCTTCGTAGCGGCCCGGGTCCTCGCCGATGGCGAAGAGGACCGCCGACACGATTGCGCTCGCTCCGCCGGTGATGACCGCGCCGAGCGCGAAGGAGTCCATGGTCTCGATGCTCCGCACCGAGCCGAGCACGTCGTTCGCGTAGCCCTCCGAGGTGGGGCAGAACTCACCCCCCGCGAAGCCCGGGTTCTGCTCCGCGCAGATCGACGCCTGGGTCGTGATGTAACCCTTGTTCGAGAGGTCGTCGAAGCGCGCGTTGGCGACCAACCGCAACACCACCGCCGTCGCGATCAGCGTCGCGCCCGCGCCCGCGGTGATCCACGCGGCCGTACGCGTGGTGCGTGCGCCCGAGACGTACTCGTCGATGAACTCCTGGCTCGGCACCAACGACACGGGCTCCACCGCGGCCTGGTTCGGCGGCACGTCGACCGTCTTCGCCCAGGTCAAGAAGCCCTTCTTCTCGATCAGCACCTCGTGTGCGCCCATCGGGAGCTCGAGGCGCCCCGGCAGCGGCGACACGCCGATGAGGCGGCCGTCGACGGTGACCTTCGCCCCCGGCTCGCGCATGTCGAGGACCAGGTAGCCCTTCTTGTCCGCGAGGAGCGGCTGCATCAGCAGCTTCGTGGCGGTCGCCGTCTCGTCGAGCAGCGCACCCACGTCCGCGATCTTCTTGTTGGCGCGGTTCGCCGCCTCGGCCTTGGAGATGTCGAGGAGGACGAGCGACAGCGAGTACGTCGTCCCGAGCTTCGCGACCGAGCCGTAGATCAGGTAGTCGACGCCGAGCGCGCCGCCGATCTCCGCCATACACGCCGCGTCGACCGTGCCGGTGCACTGCTGCTTCGTCTGCTCGAGCTGCAGCATCCGCTTGATGTCCTCGCGCGTGATGACCTGGAAGACACGCAGCTGGGACAGGGTGTTCGACACCTCCGTCGTCAGCGCGCTGGCCGCCGCCTCGTCGACGCCCTGACCGGACAGCTCCATCACCGCGATCGGGAGGCGCTGGTCCGCGCGTGCGGACGCGGTGGCGGCGAAGGTAGCCGTGAGCGTGAACAGTACGAGGCTGTGCCGCATCGGCGACAACTCTACCCCAACCTGCGGGGCCCGTCGCAAGGACGGAGGCGGGGGTCTTTTACTGGCCGACGCCGACGATCTTGGCCGCGACCGCCGTGAAGGTGATGCCCACCGAGTAGCCGTCCGCGACCTGCGGGTGCAGGGCGCAGGAGGCCGGCTTGGCGGGGTCGACCGCGGCGACCGCGTTGCCCGGGCAGGACGAGCCGCCGCAGGTGTCCGCGCCGTCCGCGCCATCGCAGCAGACGTCGATCGCGCCGTCGCCGTTCATGTCGCGCACGCACTCGAGGCCGTCGAAGTCGAGGTCGACGTCCGGCTGCGGCCCGAGGAGGTTCGCGACGAGGTCGATCAGGGTGCTGTCCGTGAACGGGATCGGGCACCGCGGCGAGACCGTGCGGCAGTACGGGTTCTCGGTCTGCGCGAGCGTGTTGACCGGCACCGCGCCGCCGAGCAGGCCCTCGCTGAACTCCGCGAGGTTCGACGGGAGGCGACCCGAGATCAGCACGCGCTCCAGGCGAATCTCCGGGTGCGGCGGCACGCCGACGGTCAGCGTGAACTGAATCGGCACCGGCGCCAGCGAACGGAGGCGGCCGCGCTCGATGCGGGCCGGCGCTCGCGCGCGCGCCTGCGACGGGATGCCCGCGAGCGACTGCGGGTTGATCTTGAACTCACAGCAGGTGGAGTGACCCGGCGGGATCTTGAAGTTGTTCGCAGGGAAGAAGGGGTCGTCCGCGTCGCGCGCGCCGTAGATCTTCACCGTCATCGACGAGTCGTCGCCGAGGTAGTTCTGCTCCAGGCCCGCCAGCTCGAGGAGCAGGAGGGACTCGCCGCCGAGGAGGCCCTGGCGGATCTGGTCGTTCCCGAGGTCGCCGAGGCGGTGCAGGTAGTTGTCGATGCAGCCGTCTTCCGTGCAGACGCCGTCGATGTCGAAGCCGCGGTCGTCACCCGCGATCGCGATCTGGTTGACGATGAACGCGCGGCCCGAGCCGGGGCGGTCGTCCCAGCCGTCGATGATGCCGTCGTTCGGCGGCGTGAAGACGTCACGCGTGCCTTCCACCGGCGGACGCAGCCGAACGGCGCCGACGCAGCGCCCGATGCCGTTGCAGCGCAGGCCCTTCGGCACACACGCCGTCGGGTTGTCCTGGCACTCCGGCGGGCGCTGGCAGTCGATGTCCGCGAAACACTCGGTCTCGCAGCGACCCTGCGAGCAGAACGATCCTCCGCAGTCGAAGTTCGACGTGCACCGGGTTTGGCACCCGGGGCTCGCGAGGACGCCGAACAGGACGACGATCGCGGTGACGAGGAACGCGCTCGATGCAGGAAAGAGCCAGGCCGGCACGCGGGACATTGCCCGGTATTCTAGTACGTGCGGACGCGAGTTGACAGCATGGAGGTCGAGGACTTCAACGCGACGAGGGTTGAGGGTACGCTCGCCGCCAGATGCGTCCTTGTCTGCTGTTCGGAGCCGCCCTCGGCGTGCTGCTCTCGGCTCCCCTCGACGCCTGGGCGCAGTCCTCGGCGGCCGAGTGTCGGTCCAACCCCCACCTGTCCCGCGCGAAGGACGAATACGATCGCCTGGAGTTCGATCGCGCGGCGCGCACGCTCCAGCGCGCGATCGAGTATTCGAAGAACTGTCGCTGGGACCTCGCAGAGATCTACCGGCTCAAGGCCTTCGTCGACGCGGTCAACGCCGAGCGTGAACGCTGCCAGCGCGCGTTCGAGATCCTCCTCGCGCTCGATCCCGACTACGTGATGCCGGCGGACGTGCCGCCGAAGATCAAGAACTGCTTCGACGACGCGAAGGGCGTCGCCCCCGAGCGCCGCGAGCTGTCGCTCGTGCACTCGTCGCCGCAGGAGGTCCAGCCGAACGCGCCGGTGTCGCTGCCGGTTCGCGTCGTGGATCCGCTGCGTCTCGTCGACCAGGTGCAGGTCTACTTCCGCCGCGAGGGCGTGAAGATCTTCACCACCGTTACCGCGCGTGCCGACGAAAACGTCTCGGTCGTCATCCCCGCGCTGTCCGTGCCGCCCGACGAGAAGGGCTATCGGATGGAGTACTTCATCCGCGCCGTCGACCGGTGGGAAGGCACGCTCGAGGAGGAGGGCAGCCCGAAGTCGCCGCTGGTGTTCGCGGTCGCGCCGTCGTCCGGCGAGGGCGGCGCCATCACCTCGAAGTGGTGGTTCTGGAGCGCGATCGGCGTCGCGGTCCTCGGCGGCGTCGCGCTGGTGGTGGTCGCGACCAACTCCGGCGGCGATCAGATCTCGCTGCGCGTGAACGACGGCGGCGTGGGGGGCGGTTGATCATGCGCCGTCTGAGCTCGGTCCTGTTGTGGTCGCTGACCGCCTGCGGCGCCGGCGACGCCTCCGTCTCGATCATCTTCCCGAACGACGTCTCGCGACAGGCGGTCCGACGCCTCCGCATCGAGTCCTACGATCCCGACGCAGGCGGAGCACCCGCGAGCCTCCGCGACTGCTCCGACTTCCTCGGCAAGGCGCGCGTCGGCGACGACCCGCTGGGGGCGCCGGTCCGCGCCGACTACCAGTGCGTCGACACCGCGCAGAACGAGTGCAACGGCGGCTGGTTCGACGGTCGCGACGACCTCATCATCACGCGCGGCCGACGCATCATCTACGCGCTCGCGTTCAGCTCGACGCTCGACACCGCCACGCCGATCCTCGAGGGCTGCACCGACCAGTTCGACTCCGACGGCGGCTCCGGTGAGTCGCAGGAGGTCCCGATCGAGATGCGCCTCGTCATCCCCGACAACGCGCGCATGGTGAAGAGCGGCGGCGACCGTCAGATCGGTCGCGCGGGTGAGGAGCTGTTGGTCCCGCTCGAGGTGCGCGTTCAGGCCGACTCCCCCGACGGCACCGGCGGCACGTACGACATCCCGGGCGTGCCGATCGTCTTCTCCGCGGAGACCACCGGCTACGAGCTGCTCGATGGCGACGTGGCGGCGTCGTACAGCACCACGACGAACCTCGAGGGGCGCGCGTCGGTGCGCGTGCGCCTGCCCACTTCGGCGGGGACGGGGGAGATCCTCGCGACCGCCGCGGCGCTCGAGACCGACACGGCGCCGGGCCGACACGAGGCGCTGTTCACGGTGTCGGTGACGCCGGTGCCCTCGTTCCCTTCGAAGGACGTGCTCGGCGTGGGCGACGGGACGATCCCGATCGCGGCGTCGGTCGGCGACATCGACGCGGACAACACGGCGGACCTCGCGGTCGTGACCTGCGAGGGCAACCGAGAGAACTGCACGCCGGGGCTCGACGGGGTGCTGCCGGCGGGCCGCACGCGTTTGTCGGTGTACACGTCGGCGGGGCTGAGCTCGCGGCAGCAGCTGACGACGCCGGTGTCGGCGGGGATCCTGCCGGCGGACATCATCATCGAGGACATCGCGCCGACGCCCGGGCGGCGCGAGGTCGTGCTGTTGAACTCACGTCGCGCGGACTGCGAGCAGCGCGGGTGCGAGGGCGCGGAGATTCTGGTGTTCAGCGCGAACGGCCCGAACCTCACGCTCGACTCGCGGCACACGATGACCGGCTCGAACGCCGTCGCGCTGACGACGTTCGAGTCCACCGACAACGGCCCGTACCGCGGGATCGCGATGGTCGCGCAGGGGCGCAGCATCAACGACCGTGTGTGCAGCCCGACGCCGCGGTGCCTGCCGTGGCAGGGCGGCGAGTGTGACACCAACCCGGAGGTCTGCGGGTGCCCGCCGCAGGAGCGCTGCGAGTGCATCGGGTGTTCGGGTCCCAACCAGGCCGGGGTGTGCATGGCGCGCGACAAACTCGTCGACGTGCTCGTGACGCGCTCGGTGCAGCAGGTGGATCGGCTCTACAACAAAAACGGCTGCCAGATGCCGGTGCTCGACTGCACGAACCGTGCGGGCGAGGAGTCGTACTGCGAGTGCCAGGACGAGGGCAACGAGCTGCTCCGTTGCACGCCGATGGACGCGTGCGGTTGCCGCGTGCCGCCGCGCGTCTACGTCGGCGCCCTCGACGCGCCGGTGCTGCCGTACGGGATCATCGCCGGCGGGCTTCGCGACCCGGCGAACTGGGACATCGTCGTGCCGTCGGTCGGTGGGCTCGAGCTGATCGAGGAGACGTCGGGGACGTTCGTGTGGAGCGCCGAGCCGATCGTGAACGCGCCGATCCACGACGCGGTGATCGTGCCGCTCGACGACACGTTCGAACGGCGCACCACCGGTGATCCGCCGCCGGACGTGGTGTGGATCTCGCGCGAGCCGTGCCTCGACGGCGACAACTTCCAGGCGAGCTGCGGCGTGTGGCGCCCGATCGAAGAGGGCGTGGAGGCGCGGGGCTGCCTCGGGGCGTACTTCACGGACGGCCAGGAGTCGGTGTTCAAGCTCCGCACGCCGACCGCCGGTGGCTGCCGCCGCCACATCCTCGACTACGAGCCGCACGGGATGTGCGCGGGTGACTTCAACGGCGACGATCACGTCGACATCGCCGTCGCGTCGCGCGACTCGGGGCTGCTGTACATCTACTCCGGCGACGGCTACGGCGGGCTCCTCGATCCGCCGGAGACCGTCGAGCTCCCGGGGGACTCGGGCGGCCCGGTCGCCTGCGGGGACCTCGACGCGGACGACCTCGACGACGTCGTCGTGCTCAACGGCAACACCGGCGCGGTCTACCTGATCCGCACGCGAGGGTGACGCGATGACTTCGTCGCTGGAGGAGGCCTCGATGCGTCGCCGCCCGCGCGCGGACGTCGTCGCGTTCACGATGGGGCGCGGGCGCTTCCGGCTCCTCGTCGGCGGAGTGTTCGTGTTGGTGGGCGCCGCGTTCGCGGGGGGCCTGCTGCTCGGGCAGAACACCGCGAAGCCGGGCGTGATGGCCGTGTCGGCCGTGGACGCGCCGGAGGAGCGCGAGCCGACTCGACGCGCCGCGCCTGCGGCGCCGAAGATGGAGCTGGCGCGCGTCGGCGGAGAACGGGACCCGGCCGAGGTGAAGGGCGCGGCGCCGACGGCGGCGCGAGACGAAGCGGCGGCGCGCGGTGACGCAGCGGCGCGCGGGAACGCATCGGCGCGCGGCGACGACGCGGCGCGCGGGAACGCACCGGCGCGCGGCGACGACGCGGCACGCGGGAACGCAGCGGCGCGAGACGACGACGCGGCGCCTGGGGCTGACGCCCGGGCGCGCGGCGACGACGCGGCGCCGGCCGACGTGCAGATCCGCGACGACGTCCCGGACGACGGCTTCGGCCTTCAGCTCGGCGCGTTCGAGTCGCGCGAAGAGGCGGTCGCGTTCATTCGGGAGCACGGGGCGGCGCTCGGCGATCGTCGCGTGCACGTGATCGCGACCGAGGTGAAGGGCAAGGGCACGTGGCACCGCGTGCGCGTCGGGCACTTCGACAGCAAACGCATCGCGCGACGCGCGCGCCGGAACATGACCGACGAGCTGCGATCGACGTCGATCGTGGTGAAGTACCGTTGATCCTCGTCCTCGGGAGCGACCCGCGGGCCGCGATGCTGGCCCGGCGGCTGGATGGTCGACACGCGGCGGACTTCGACGCGACGTCGATGCGCGACGTGCGTCGCGTCGTCGCGGAGCACGAGCCGACGGCCGTGGTGTGGATGCGGTTCTGGGACGACATCGCCGCCGCGGAGCGCGACGAGAACCGCGCGTACCTCGAGAACTCCGAGGCGGTGATCAGCCTCGCGGCCGCGACGATGGAGTTCTCCGCGACCCCGGTGCTGGTCTCGACGCCCGAGCTGTTCGGTCAACGCGGCGGTCCGTGGGCCGAGTCGGACGACCCCACGCCGCGCTCGGTGTGGGCGGAGAGCCGGCGGCGGGGCGAGGTGCTGCTGATGCGCGCCGCGCCGCACGCGGTCGTGCTGCGCGTGGGTCCGCTCCTGAGCGACGACCTCTCGGTGGAGCGCTCGGCGTTGGCGGCGGGGGTGTCGACGGGGCCCTCGCGGCGCGTGAGCCCGGTCTCCGTGGGCGCGCTCGCGACGTCGATCCGCGCGGTGCTGGCCGCGAAGGCGAAGGGCGTCGTGCACGTGACCGCGGACGAGGCGCCGGTGCGAGAGCACGAGCTGTGGACGTCGATAGCGGAGGCGCTCGGGGTCGCGCCGACGGCGGTGCGTCACCGCCAAGACGATCACCTCGCGCCCAACGCGGGGATGCGCGCCGACCGGCTGGGCAAGATGCTGGAGGGACCGCTGCCGTCCTGGCGGGCGGTGCTCGAAGGCCCGGCGCCGGCCCCCGTCGCGGCGGAGTCGGAGCCCACTGACAACACCTGGGCGCGGACGTCGCGCTACACCGCGACGCGCGACGTGCTCGCGCGCGGGGACTCGAGCGGGGGGGAGGGGCCTGCCGATCTGTTCGTCGAGCGCGGGAAGATCGCGCTCACCGTCGTGAAGGACGGGGAGGAGTCGGACCGGATCGTCCCCGCGGAGTCGGCGGCGAACATCCCGGCCGGCGCGACGTGGTCGTACGTGGCGCTCGCGGACTCGGTGGTGTTCGGCGTCAGGTGATCATCAGGCACAGCTGGGCCATGCCGACGGCGAGGAAGTTGCCGATCGCGTAGCCGATCAGCGCCATGAGGATCGAGACGGGGACAAGCGCTTCGTTGTGGTGCGCCGCGACGATCGGTGCGGACGCGGCGCCGCCGATGTTCGCCGCGGAGGCGATCGCGGCGGTCGCGACGTCGACGCGGAAGATCCGCGCGGCGACCAGGCAGAACGCGCCGTGGATGAAGATCCACAGGTACGCGCCGGCGAGGAACGCGGGGGCGTCGCCGAGGTTGTCGATCGACGAGCGTGCGCCCATGCCCGCGACGAAGACGTAGACGATCGCCATCGCGATGGCGTGGGTCCCTGGGATGCGGCGCACCGGGGTGAACGACAGCCCGATGCCGAGCGTGGTGACGAGGAGGACCTTCCAGGTCCCGCGCGACACGACAGGCTCCAGCGGCGGCAGCACCTCGGAGACGGCGCCGGCGATCCAGACACACGCGGCGGCGATGAAGGTCAGCGTGAGGAGGTCGAGCATCTTCACGTCGGACGACTTCGTCTCGATCTCGGCGGCGGCCTTCTCCATCTGCGCGACACGTTCGGGGTCGACCTTCGTGAAACGCGCGAAGGCTTTGGCGTAGGCCTTCGAGCCGAGGAGGATCGGGAGCCACACCACGTAGACGAGGTTGTCGGCGAGGACGGCGAGGCCGAAGCCCGCGCCCTGTTCGTCGACCTTCAGCGCGCCGGCGACGGCGGCCATGTTGCCGGTCCCGCCGATCCAGGAGCCGGCGAGGGTGCCGAAGGTCCGCCAGGCTTCGGGCTCCATGTAGCGGTGGACGGCGGCGTAGGCGACCACGCCGCCGACGACCACGCCGACGCTCGCGATCAACATGACGATGACGCCCTTGCCCATGACGCGCACGGCGGACTTCACGTCGATGTCGATCAACATCAGCACCAGGAAGGCGGGGAGGGCGTAGAGCTTCAGGGCGTCGTACGCGGGGTTCTTGGCCGGCGTGAGGCCGAGGTTCGTGGTGATGACGGGGATCGCGTAGATGAACAGGAGGGGCGGGAAGACCGTGAACAGCTTCCAGCGAAACCGCTTCTCGAGCGTGAAGAACAGGGTCGCGATTCCGGCCAGGACGGCGACCACGCCCGCGGGGTTCTCGATCATCGCGCGGACCTTACCAATTTTCGGGTAGGGTGGCGCGGCGCAGTGCCGGACTCGAATCGCACGCTCCGCCTCTTCGGTGCTTCGTACGTGGCGTTACTGGTCGTCGGCGCCGTCGGGCTGGTGGTGTCCGTGGTGGTGGGGTTGCGGCTGGGGTCGGCGTCGATCGACACGGCGGCGACGATCGACGCGCTGTTGGGGCGCGGGGATCCGGTCACGACGCAGATCGTGGTGCAGCTGCGTTTGCCGCGGGTGCTGGGCGCGGCGTTGGTCGGCGGGGCGCTGGCGATCGTCGGAGCCACGCTCCAGGCCGTGATGAAGAACCCGCTCGCGGAGCCGTACATCCTGGGTATCTCGTCGGGGGCCTCTGTCGGTGCGGCGTCCTCGGTGCTCCTCGGGTTCGCGCTGGGCGGGATCGGGACGTCGATGCTCGCGTTCGTCGGCGCGGTGGTGAGCGTCGTGGTGGTGTACCGCGTCGCGGTGGTCGATGGTCGGGTGCCGCCGGTGCGGCTGATCCTCGCGGGCGTCGCGCTGTCGTCGTTCGCGCAGGCGGTGACGAGTTTCCTGCTCTACCTCGTGCCGGAGGCGACGGCGGTGCGCGGCGTGATCTTCTGGCTCCTCGGCGGGCTGTCGGGCGCGGACTGGGCGGGGCTGACGTTGCTCGCGGCGGTCGTCGGCCCAGCGACGGTCGTGCTGCTCGCGGGGGCACGCTGGCAGACGCTGCTGCTGCTCGGCGACGACAGCGCGTTGGCGCTCGGCCTCGACGCCGCGCGCGCGCGCCAGTGGCTCATCGCGTGGGCCGCGCTCGCGACCGGAGCGCTGGTGGCGTTCGCGGGGGCGATCGGGTTCGTGGGGTTGATCGTCCCGCACGCGCTTCGACCGTTCACCGGGCCGGACCACCGGCGGTTGCTCGTCGCGGCGGCGCTGTACGGCGGTTGGTTGCTCGTGGTGATGGACGGGATCGCGCGGAGCGTGCTCGCGCCGGAGGAGCTCCCGGTCGGCATCCTGACCGGGCTGCTCGGGGCGCCGTTCTTCCTGCTTCTACTGAAGCGAGCGTCGGGGGACCTGCGATGATCACGGTCGATGGGCTCGTCGTTCGCCTCGGGGATCGCGACGTCCTCGACGGCGTCTCGCTCGAGGTGCCCGAAGGGGCGTTCGTCGCCGTGGTGGGGCCGAACGGGAGCGGCAAGACGACGTTGATCCGAACGCTCTACGGCGCGATCGCGCGGCGCGCGGGGACGGTGCGGATCGACGATCGCCCGCTCGAATCCTACGACCGGCGCGCGCTCGCCCAGACGGTGGCGGTGCTCCGGCAGGAGGGGGCGCCCGAGTTCGACTTCCTGGTGCGGGAGCTCGTGATGATGGGGCGCAGCCCGTACAAACGGATGCTCGACTCGGACGGGCCCGAGGACGAGGCGATCGTCGCGGCGGCCCTCGCCGAGACCGACACCACCGAGCTCGCGGACCGCAGCTTCGCGACGTTGTCGGGCGGTGAGAAGCAGCGGGTCCTGCTCGCGCGGGCGATCGCGCAGCGGCCGCGGGTGTTGCTCCTCGACGAGCCGACGAACCACCTCGACGTGCGTCACCGGTTGGAGATCCTGAGTTTCGTGAAGAATCAGGGCGTCACGGTGCTCGCGGCGCTCCATGACCTTTCCCTCGCCGACCGTTTCGCGGATGGTGTGGTGATGCTGAACCGCGGACGCGTCCACGCGGCGGGCACCCCGACCGAGACGATCACCGACGAAAACGTCCGCGAGGTCTTCGGCGTGGTGGCGCGGCGGGTGGAGGGCGTGCTCGCGTTCGATCTGGAGGCGCCGTGATCGGGGCGGCGCTGTTGCTCGCGCTCGTCGGCGCGCCCGGGGAGGTCGATCTTACGTGGACCGCGCCGGCCGACGCCTGCCCGCCGCGCGACCGCGTCGTCGCGCGCATCGGCGAGCTCATCGGACGACCGCTCGACGCAAAGGCCGAGACCCGCCTGCGCGCGCACGTGCGCGTGGCGCGGACGGAGGGCTCGAAGTGGCGCGCGGATCTGATCGTCGCGACGGCGGGAGGCGAGACGACGCGGCGCTTGGAGGACCCGAAGTGTGACGCGGTGGCGGAGGCGGTGGCGGTGATCCTGGCGCTCGCCGTGGACACCGCGGCGAAGGACGCGCCGAAGGCGGGCGGGGGATCGGACTCGGGATCGGATTCGGGATCGGATTCGGATTCGGATTCGGATTCGGGATCGGACTCGGGATCGGCGTCTGCCCCGAAGAAGAAGGCCGCGCCCAAGGCAGCGAAGAAGCGGTCGGCGAAGCCGAAGCCCGGCGGCGAGTCATCGCCCAAGCGGAGCGCCGGCGCGAAGCGTAAGGCGGGCGCTCCGTCCAAGGGTGAGGCGGGATCCGGCGGCGGCGCGAAGTCCGCGCCCGGCGGGAGATCCGAGTCGGGGTCCGCATCCGAGTCCGGGTCTGCATCCGAGTCCGGCTCCGCACCCGAGTCCGGCTCCGATTCCGATTCCGGCTCCGCATCCGGGTCCGCATCCGATTCCGGGTCCCCATCCGAGTCCGGCACCGGCACCGCGTCCCCGTCCGGCCCGGCCCGCCGGGCCGGCTCCGCTCCCGCGTCCGAGGCGAGCCCACGCCCCGGCGCCCGGTCCGCGCCTCGCGCCGAGTCCGCCTCCGGGTCGGAGCCCCGTTCCGAGGCGAGCGGCGCGCTCGCCTCCGCGACGGGCTCTGCCCCGACGTCCGGGCCCGAATCCGATTCCGGTCCCGCGACGGGTCCCGACTCGCCGACCGCGTCCGGTTCCGGGACCCGGCCCGGTACCGGTACCGGGAGGGCCGTGGTCCGGCCCGGCGTGGAGACCACGCCGCCTACCGCGCCCACGCGGCTCGGGTTGCACGTCGCGGCGCAGTGGGCCTGGGAGACCGGCATGCTCCCGACCTCTGGCGCGCGCCTCCAGCTCGGGGCGGGGCTGGCGCTCGGGCGCTTCACGCTGGAGGTCGGCGTCGATCTCCGCGCGACGCAGACGATCCGCGTGCCGCCGGTCGGGAGCGCCGACGTCAGCGCGACCGGGCTGCACGCCGCGCTCTGCTACGACGCACCGCTCGGTACGCTCGGGGCGGTGGGGTTGCGGCCCCGACGGTTGTCGCTCGCGCTCTGCGCCGGCGGCGAAGGGGCACGGATGACCGCCCGCGCGTTCGGCACCACGAACGAGGACCCGCAGCGGGCCTTCTACGGCGCCTACTTCGCAGAGGTCGGGCCCCGCGCCCGGATCTTCGCGGACGTGTGGCTCACGGCCCGCTTTCGGGTGCTCGCGCTCGCCCGCCGCCCCGAGGTTCGGATCGACGACGCGCGCGTATTTTCCCCGCCGGCGGTGGGGGTGTCGGGCGCATTCGGCATCGAAGTGTTTTTTGGTGACGGATGAATCGGGCCCCGGTCACTCACTGTCCGGGATGTCGACCACCGTCCTGGGTGCGCTCGGTCCAGCTCCGGCTATGCGTGCGGGCCGGGGGGGTTCGAGGGTATCGACAGTGACGGTGGCGGCCCCCAGTTCTTCTTCTGACGCGGCGACCGCGCTGACGTTCGAAGGAGTGTACGAGGAGCACTTCGAGTTCGTATGGCGCAGCGTCCGCAGACTCGGCATCGACGACGACGCGATGGACGACGTGGTCCAGGAGGTCTTCCTGGTCGTGTACCGTCGCTTGGCGGATTTCGAGGGGCGCTCCAGTGTGAAAACGTGGCTCTTCGGGATCGCGCTGCGCGTCGCGCGAACGCATCGACGCGGGCTGGCTCGAAAGGGCGGATTGGATCCACTTCCGCCGCAGATGGCCGATGTGGATCAGAAGGGGCCGGAGGCCGCGGCGTCGCAGAACGAAGCACGGCGCATGTTGGACCGGCTCCTCGGTGAGCTCGACGAGGACAAACGCGCCGTGTTCGTCCTCTCCGAGCTCGAACAGATGACCGCGCCCGAGATCGCGGAGGCGATCGGGGTCAAGGTCAACACGGTGTACTCGCGGCTACGCGCCGCACGGACCGCCTTCGAAGCTGCGGTGCAGCGACAGAAGGCCAAGGAGGAGCGGCTGTCATGAATCAGCTCGGACCCGACGCCCTGGCGCTCCTCGACGCTGCGCGCGATGCGCACGACCCGTCCCCGGCCGACAAGGCCCGCGTGAAGCTGCTCGTGGCGGCGAGCATCGCCGCCCTCCCGGCGACGGCCGAGGCCGCTTCCTCCGCCTCCGCCCCGGCCAGCGCGGCCGCCACGGCGACCGGCTCCGGCCTCGCGCTCAAGATCGGCGCGGCCGTCCTCGTGACCGCCGGCCTCGCGACCGCGCTCTACACGACCCGCTCGGCGACCCCCGAGCAGGACCCGGTGACTCCGCCCGCTGCGACGGCGCCGGTGGCGCAGGGGGCCGCGGCGGACACCGCGGATGCGCCCGCCGACGTCGACGTCAGCACCCTCGCCGAGCAGGCCGGCCTGCTCGCACAGGTTCGCGTCGCGCTCCGCGACGGCGACCACGCCGCGGTGCTCACCCACGTCGATGCCTACGACGCGCGGTTCCCGCAGGGGATGCTCCGCGAAGAGGCGCTCGCCGCCCGCGCGCTCGCGCTGTGCGGGCTCGACCGCAAGGACGAAGCGAAGACGGTGGCCGAGACGCTCCGCGCCCTCGCGCCGCGCTCCGTCCACCTCGCGCGCATCGACGCCGCCTGCGAATGAGATCGCGGCGCCGCTAACACGGCGTTCGGTACTTCACCACGACCTCGACCCCCGGCTCCGGCACCGCCGACCCTTCGAACACCACCGCCGGTGGGTTCGGGACGAAGCGCCAGGCGTTGGACGGCAATGTCGTCCCGTCGACCTCGACCTCCACCGTCCCTGGCACCGGCGCGCGGGAGAGGTCGAAGCGAACCGCGAAGCCGAAGCCCGCCCCCGGGTACTGCGTGACGATCCCCGTCCAGTCCGACACACAGATCGCATCGACGAACCCGCCCGTAGTGCGCGCGACGTTTGCGTAGCGCGCGCCCTCCACGACGCACCCGTTGGGCGGCCCCACGATCGCGTGGGCGACGAAGCGCTGCTCGCCGTCGGGTGCCTTCAAGGCGCGGAAGTCCGCGATGAAGTTGGCGACGTCGTCCCCCGACGTGTCGTCCTCGTTCGAAACGTAGATCACCGCGAGTGAAGCGTCCTCGCGCAGAAAACCCACGTTCACGCCGTCCAGGTTCTCGGGGCTCAGCGCGAGGCGCGACGCGGCGAGGCCGCCCGACGAAGGGACCTTCGCTTCCGTCTCGACGACGCTCGTCTCGAAGACCCGCGCGCCGTTGGGGGTCGCGGGGGTGATGACCTTCGGATCGCCGACGAAGGCGCCGCGCGGTCCGTCGACGGACACGTCGGTCGTCGTGATCGCGACGTGGTAGTCGACGCCGCTCGCCGCGAGGTGCTCGAACAGCGGCCCCGCTGCGGCGACGAGGCGGTCGCGCAGCGCGGTCATGTCGGGGGAGTCGTCGACGACGAACAGGAAGTCCACGAGCGGCGCCGCGCGCTGAGCGAAGCGCTCCTCGCGGAGCGGCTCGATGTCGCCCATGCCCCGGATCGGGAGCGGCGTGTCCCCCGCGAGCTGCGAGTGGCGGAGGAAGAGCTGGCTCGTGAACGCGTCGATCGCGTCCGGCGCGAAGGTGAGGGTGATGTCGAAGCCATTCCCGGGCGAGAGCGCACGCGGGCTCGTTGGGGCGTCGAGCTGGAAGGCGACGTCGCCGGCGGGGTCGAGCACGGAGGGGGCGACGACGACGCGCGTCGTGCCGCGGTTCTCCACCCGCGCCGACAGCTCCGCCGTGCAGCCGAGCCCCACGGTGCCGAAGTCGAGGGTCGGCGTCACCACGACGTGGCTGACGGTGAACACCGGGCCGTCGAGGAGGTTGTTCGACTCGTCGGACTCGTCGATGCGTTCGTCGGGGTCGACCTCCACGACCAGTCGGTACCGCGCGGTCTCCAACGACGGCGGCGCCGGGAGGATGCGGGTGCGGGTCTCGCGGTCGCCGCGCGCGATCGCGCCGAACGAGATGAGCCCGATCTGGAAGAACCGAACGCCGCGGGACGACCCGTCGATGCGCTCGAGGCGCACCTCGACCACGGTCTCGGGTGCGCTGCGCTCGCCGCGGTTTTCGACGTCGACGGTGACGGACAACGCCTCCCCCGGCACGTGGGTCGCGGGGGGCGCCGACAGCGCGGCGACGACGAGGTCGGGTTTCGGGCCATCGAGGCGACCCGCGTCGCGGGGGTTCGCGCCGCCGTCGAGCGTCTCCCCGCCGGCGTCGCGCACGACGGGCGCGCCGCCGTCGTGCCGGGACTGCCCGAGGTCGAGCACCGGGCTCCCGCACGCGCCGACCCACAGGGCCAGCGCGGTGATGCTCGCCGTCCGCATCCCCCGGGGATGCTACTCCTTTTTTTGCGGCGCGGCTGTGCTCGGTCCGCTATACGCCAGGGCGTTGGACTACTTCTGCGTGGACGTCGAGTCCTCGGGGCCGATCCCGGGGATCCACAACCTCCTGTCGGTCGGGGTGTCGCACGTGCGGCGCTTCGAGGGGCGCTACCAGCGCTTCGAGGAGATGTACGTGGAGCTGCGTCCCATCTTCCCGGGTTTCGAGGACGCGGCGATGCGCGTGAACGGCCTGGACGCGGTGCGCTTGGAGTCCGAGGGCCTCTCCCCGGAGGGGGCCATGTCCCGCATCGTCGGGTGGATCGAGTCGCAGCGGAAACCGAAGGCGAAGGACCGCCCGGTGTTCGTCGCACACAACGCGCCGTTCGACTGGATGTTCTTCACCTACTATTGCGGTCACGCGGACGTGGACAACCCGTTCGGCCACTCCGCGATCGACACGAAGGCGCTCGCGATGGGCCGCCTCGACATCCCCTGGAACGCCACCAGCCTCAAGAACGTGAAGCGCTACCTCACGGATTACGAGGAAATCGACCTGGACCGCCTGCATCACGCCGGCGCCGACGCCAGCCACCTCGCTTCGGTGTTCTGCGCGCTGATGAACGGCAACATCCGCGAGCCGGAGAAGACCGATGGGTGAGCTGCTCCGCGCGATCTTCGGACGCACCTCCACGAAGGTCGCGCTCGTCGTCGCGGGGCTGATCGCGGTCGGGGTGTTCCTGTCGAGCGGCCTTCAGCTCGGCGCGGCAGCGGACGACTGCGCGACGCGCCTCGTCACCGCCGCGAACGCCAAGGACGAAGCCGCGCTGCGCGAGCTGGTGAAGACCCCCTCCATGCGCGCGCGCCTGCTGCGCGACAGCGCGGTCGAGCTCGCGTTCGTGCGTCCGGTCTCCCCGGGTTGGTCGCGCGTGGGGCTGTTCGTGAAGACGAGCACCAGCCAGGACCTGATGCCGATGCAGCTGGAGGCGAAGGACGGCGCCTGCCAGTTCCTGCGCGACTACTGACGTCGCCGCTTCTTGGCCGGGACCTGCGGGTCCGTCGGCCGCTCCCCGCTGTCGATCTCGATTCGCATCGTGGGTGCGCGGTCCGGCGGGAGCGCACGCACGCCCGCGGCGCGGCGTTTGCGGGGGCGCACCATGGGGCGCGCCCACGACGTCCACGCGGCGTCGTGCAGCGCGGGCCGGAGGCGCCGGATCATGTTGTTCGCGCGCGTCGGACACACGCGGTTGGTCACGAGGACGACGATCAGCGCGCGGTCCGGCTCGATCCACAGGCTGGTCCCCGTGAATCCGAGGTGCCCGACGCTGGAGCTCGGCCACCGGCCGCCCGTGGAGCTGCCGACCTTCGACGGACGGTCGAACCCGAGCGTGCGCGTCGATCCCTTCACGAGG
This sequence comes from Deltaproteobacteria bacterium, assembly GCA_040218735.1. GTDB lineage: Bacteria > Myxococcota > Kuafuiibacteriia > Kuafuiibacteriales > Kuafuiibacteriaceae > JAUHYN01. The sequence goes on along the minus strand of JAVJQW010000067.1, from coordinate 123,581 downwards.
CTGGGCTGCCAGAGTCGGCGCACGGTCTCCGGCTGCAGGAGGCACCGGCGATCGCCGTGGTACGCGGCGACGAGCTGCTCCGCGAGGAGGAGGGTCCCCTCCGCGTTGCCCCACAGCCCGGCGTGTCCGGCCGCGCCGCCCATCGCGCGACAGTTCTCGTCGTGCACGAAGCCGATGGCGCAGTCGTCCTCCGTCGGGGCGATCGGCCACGGCGGGAGGAAGGGGGGGAGCGCGGGTGTGCCCCGCCGGTCGCGGTAGAACAGGTGCGTGCCGAGCTGCGCGTAGGCGATCGACAGCGGCCGGCAGAACATCACCTCCAGCGCGGCGCCGAGGAGGATGAAGCCAATGTCGCTGTACTCCGACTTCAGGCCGGGACGCGCGGTGCGCGGGGTGTGCGCGGCGCGGAAGACGATGTGGCGCCAGGCGTCCCAGGAGCCGGGGGTCACGGTGTCGGGGAGCGTCCGGTCGAAGCGTTGGTGCGCGGGGAAGCCGGCGGAGTGTTCGAGCACGTGCTCGATGCGGATCTCGGGATCGACGCCCGGCACGAACTTGCAGATCGGATCGGTGAGATCACAGAGCCCGGTCTCCAGCGCCTTGCCGACGAGGACCGTGGTCGCGAGGGGTTTGGTGAGCGAGGCGAGGTCGTAGTTGACCTTGTCGCTGGTGGGTTCGAGGCCGGGGCCGATGCGTCCGACCGCCGCGGTGACGATGCGTTTCATCTCGCGCGACGCGGCGAGCTGTCCGCCGGGGTAGACGCCGTCGCGGGCGCCCGCGGCGAAGATGTCGATCGGTGAGGTCAAGTCGGGCTCGCGACCGTGAGCGTCCGCGCCGCGGCATCGAGCCGCGCATGGGCGCCGAGCGGTAGCGTGAGATTCACCGTTCCGTGTCCGAACGGCAACCCGGCGACGACCGGGCAGGCCCATCGACCGAGACGTTCGTCCAGGACCTCGTCGATGGACTGCTCGCCCTCGCGCGGCGAACGGCAGTTCACGAATTCGCCGACGGCGATCCCCGCGACGCGGTCGAACACCCCCGCGAGCTCCAGGTGCGTGAGCTGGCGGTCGATGCGGTAGGGCGGCTCGCCGACGTCCTCGAGCACGAGGATCGCGCCGTCGAGCGGCGGGAGGTACGGCGTGCCGAGAAGGGGCGTGAGCACGGAGAGGCACCCGCCGATCAGCGGGCCTTCCGCGACGCCTTCGACGATCGTGTGCGCCGCGCGAATCGTGCGCGACCAGCGGCCCGCCAACGTGTCGACGAGCGCCGCGTGGTCGTCGTACGACAGGTCGCCGAGCTGCGTGACGACGGGGCCGTGGTAGGAGACCAACCCGCCGCGCTGCGCGACCGCGTGCAGCGCCGACAGATCCGAGAACCCGACGATCGGTTTGTTCGCAGCGGCGACGACGGCCGGGTCGAGGCGGGGGAGGAGTCGATGAACACCGTATCCGCCGCGCGCGGCGATGAGGGCGTCGATGCTGTCGTCGGCGAGCAGTTCGAGGAACGCGTCGATGCGCGCGTCGTCGGCCCCCGCGAGGAAGCCCGTTTTCAGCGCGAGCTGCGGGTGGAGGACGACCTCGAACCCCAGGCCTTCCAGCGTACTTACGCCGCGCTTGAAACGTTCGGGATCAAACGCGCTCGCGGGCGCGAAGACGCCGATGCGGCCCCCTTCGACGAAGCGCGGTGCCTTCATGGATGGAGTGTCGCAAACATCGATTCGGATGGGTGACCGATGGTGGGGAAAAAAGAGACCCCGGAGAATGACGACCGTCGAAGCTGCCCCTTCTTCAACGACCACCACTCCCCGGGGCCAAAACCCAACTGCGAAAGAACGCCAGTAGTCCGAGGGCCTGCACGGGCCGGGGAGGGGTCGGGCGTTTCAACCCTCGGTTACTGGCTCGAACGAACCGGGCTCGTTTTGTCGGCCCTTGCGTCGTTCTGTTGGTGCAACGCCGGCTGAAAGGACACTATTCCTCCACCGAACATCGGTTTCGTGGGGCGTGACCGCCCTCATCCGAACCAAGCGCGTCAGGCGTCGGCCGGGCGGACGAGGCAGTCTTCGTCGGACGGCGGATGCCGCGAAAAAACGAGGACTTGGCGCCCCGAGTCCGCGAGCGCTGCGAGGTCGAGGTCGGTCGCGCCCAAAATCGCCGGGGCCTCGCGCGGGAGATCACCGAGGGCGACCAACAGCGCGTTGGGGTCCGTGCCTGCGGCGACGAGCTCATCCGAGAAGGCGCGCGCCTCGGCGCGGGCGTCTTCGCGGCGGGCGCGGAGCTTGGCGCGCTCGTCCTGGAGGCGTGCGCGTGTCTTCATCTCCTGCGCGGCGCGGTAGCCGTACGCGGAGAAGCCGATCACCGACAGGACGACGAGCGCCGCGACGAGGATGACGCGCAGCTCGGGGTACAGAAACGCGATCGCGGTGCAGAAGACGCCGAGGCCGCCGACGCCCGTCGCGATCCACAGCCAATCGGGGACGACGGAGGCCGTCATCTGATCGTCGATGCCGCGCACCGCGGCGGCGAGCTCCTGCGCGCGGCGCGAGGACTCCAGGAAGCGGCGCGCCTGCGGCGACATGTCGTCGACGACGGCGTCCGCGTCGACGACCGCGAGCGAGGGCGCGACGTCTTCGATGTCCTTCGCGCCGGCCGCGTGGGCGACGGCGGAGAAGATCGTGTCGAGGCCCCCGTCGATGATCTCCTCCGGATCCGAGCGGTGGATCTCCAGCACCTCGGGGATCGCGCCGGCGCGACCGCGCGTCATCATGCGGACCCCGCCCGCGGCGTCGTCGGCGACGGTGAGGATGATGTCGTCGTGCTGGATCTCCACGCTGACGAACGGGACCACGGAGCCGTCGCGCTCGGGGCGCGTCAGGGTGTCGCGCACGGCGGACGCGACCGCGTCGGGGTCGTCCACGACGATCACCGACACGCCGGGGCGCAGCGCGTAGGTTCGCGCGACGGGGGCGTTGTCGACCAGGGTGCCGAGGACGAGGTGCTCGATCCTCACGGCGCCCTCCGGACGAAGTGGGCGAGGTGCTCCTGGTTGCCCTTCGTCCCGCGCACCGAGGACGCCACGACGCTCTGCGCGTCGAGCCCGACCGAGCCCGCGAACGCGGTGACCTCGTCGATTGCGGCGGCGCGCGCGGCGTCGTCTTCCACGATGCCGTCGACGAGGACGGAGGGCAGCACCTCGTACTGCGGTTTGATCAGCGCGACGACGAACCCGCCCGGGTCCAGCAGGCCGGCGGCGGCGCCGAGGATGTCGGTGAGCGAGACGAGCGAGACGTCGATGGTCACGCCGTCCACGCGGTCCGAGCCGTCGGGTTCGATGCCGAGGGCTTCGCGCGTGACCGTGCGGGCGTCGGTGCGTTCGTGGAGGACGAGGCGATCGTCGGTGCGCAGCTTCCAGTCGACGATCCCCTGCGCGAGGTCGACGCCGTGCACGCGCGCGACGCCGCGGGTGAGGAGGCAGTCCGTGAAGCCGCCGGTCGACAGGCCGAGGTCGACGATCGTGAGGCCGGTGACGTCGAGCCCGAAGGCGTCGAGCGCGCCGTCGAGTTTGTCGCCGGCGCGGGAGACGAAGCGCCGGTGGTCGTTCACGAGGCGCAGCGAGGACGCGACGTCGACCGGCTCGCCGGCCTTCTCGATCTTGCGTTCGCCGCGGTTCGGTTCGGTGATCATCACACGCCCGGCCATCAGCAGGCCGCGCGCCACGCGGAGGTCGTCGGCGAACCCGCGTTCCACGAGGAGGGCGTCCACGCGCGACTTCCTCGGCTTCATCCGGCGTCGGGGGCGGTGCTGGTGGTCGTGCCGCCGTCCGGGATGGGGCGGACGATGTTGCGCAACGCGCACTGGCCCTTGGTCGTGTCGCAGTACGTGGACGGGCTGCAGTCGCCGTCGGACTCGCAGCCGGTGACGCAGTCCCCGGTGTTGAAGTTGCAGAACTCCCCGTCGTCGCAGTCCGAGCGGGTCTGGCACGGACCCGAGCAGCGGAGGCTCCCGACGGCGAAGAGGAGGACGATCAGCAGGCGTTTCATCGGATGCGCTCCGCCATCTGCTCCGCGACCTCGGCGAGCGGGGCGCCGCGGCCTTCGAAGCGTTGAAGTCGTTCGGTCGCGCGGACCGTGAGCTCCACGGCTTCCTGGCGGGCCGCGTCGTTCCCGACGTGGGGCACGACGCCGTCCGCGTCGAGGATGTCGTCCACGAGCTGAAACGCGAGGCCGATGTCCGCGCCGAACGCGCGCAGGGCCGCGATGTCTTCGTCCGACCCCCCTCCGACGATCGCCCCCAACGCGACCGACGCCGCGATGAGGCGCCCGGTCTTGCGGCGGTGGATCGTGTAGAGCTGCGTGCGGGTGGCGTCCTCGCCGAGCGTGACGTCGTCCTGTTGTCCGCCGACCATCCCCGCTGCGCCGATCGCGCGCGCGAGCTCCGTCGTCGCCGCGGCGCGGCGCGCGGCGTCGATCGGGCGGCCCGCAGCGAGGGGGCGCGGGTCGGCGACGAGCGCGAGCGCTTCGGTCAGGAGCGCGTCACCCGCGAGGAGCGCGGTCGCTTCGTCGAACTTCTTGTGGCACGCGGGGAGGCCGCGCCGGGTGTCGTCGTCGTCGAGCGCGGGGAGGTCGTCGTGCACCAACGAGTAGGCGTGCACCATCTCCACCGCGCACGCCGCGGGGAGCACGTCGTCGACCTCGGCACCGACCGCGTGGGCGCCGCCGAGCACCAGCGCCGGGCGCAGGCGCTTACCCGGCGAGGTCACGGCGTACTTCATCGCCTCGGCGAGGCGGGCGGGCACCGCGTGGGCGCCGGCGGGTCCGTCCGCGGGGAGGGGGGCGCCGATGCGTTCGAGCGCTTCGATGAGCGCCGGCTCGACGCGCGCCTGGGCGAGGTCGAGGAGCATCAGGCCCCCTCGGCACCGTCGAGCGGGACGGTCCGGCCGTCGCGGGTGAGGCGTTCGATGCGCTGCTCGGCGTCCTGCAGGCGCTGGTGCCCCTCCTTCGCGAGCGTGACGCCGCGCTGGTACGCGTCGATCGCGTCCTCCAGGGACAGCTCGCTCGACTCCAGGCGCTCGACGATCCCCTCGAGCTCCTCGATGAGGCCTTCGAACGTGGGGCGCGCTTCGGACACGGGAGGACTTGTCGCGTCGAAGGGCACCCGAGGTCAACGCTCTTGGTCGTCCTCGACGCGCGCCGCGAAGCGCCCGTCGGCGACCCGAACCGTGACCCGATCGCCCGGGGCCACGGCGTCCTTCGACGCCACGACGTGGCCCTCTTCGTCCCGCACCACGGCGTAGCCGCGGCCGAGGACCTTCAGCGGGCTGAGCGCCTCGAGCCGGCCGAGCACGCGCGTGAGCCGTTCGCCGCGGGCGGCGAGGGCGCGCTCTGAGGCGGGGCCCAGATCGGCGACGGTGGCGTCCAGCCGACCTCGCTGCGTTCGCACGTGGCGCTCGGCCGCGGGGGTGAGCGAGCGGGCCAGGCGGTCGAGGTGTTGCCGTTCGTCGTGGATGCGTCGACGGACGAGGGGATCGAGGTGTCCGCGCCCCGCTTCGAGCTGCGTGCGCGCGGCTTCGATGCGGCGTCGGATGAGCGGTTCGAGTCGCGCCGTCGCGGCGTCGAGCCGCTCGCGGGTGCGGGCGACGCTCGCCGCGGGGGCGTGCTCGCGGAGGCGGTGCTCGAGGGTGCGGAGGCCATCCGCTTCGGCTTTGAGCTTCGCGTCTACGGCGCGCTCGGCGCGGAGCGTGAGATCGTCGATCTGCTGCGCGCGGGCGCGGATCGTCGCGGTGGGATCGCGCAGCCGATCCTGGAGGCGGAAGAGGTCACGCGAAGCGGCCGTGAGGCGGGCGTGCAGGTTACGTTGCAGCCGGCTCTCTTGCCGCTCGATGCGCGCGATGACGTCCGCGCGGATCGGGACGCAGCGCTCGGCGGCCGCCGTGGGCGTGGAGGCGACGGCGTCAGCGACGAGGTCCGCGATGGTGGTGTCGGTCTCGTGGCCGATGCCGGTGACGATCGGTGTTTGGGCTTCGACGATCGCGTGCGCGACGGGCAGCTCGTTGAAGGCCCAGAGATCCTCCAGGCTCCCGCCGCCGCGGCAAAGGATGATCACGTCGACCAGCCCGCTCGCGTCGAGGCGTTTGATCGCGGTGCGGATCTCGAACTCGACGGAGCGCCCCTGCACCTTGGTGTCGACCAGGATGACGTGCGCGCGTGGGTCGCGGCGATCGATCGTGCGCAGCACGTCGCGCAGCGCAGCGCCGTGGTGGCTGGTGACGACGCCGATGCGCCGCGGATAGCGCGGGATGGGGCGTTTGTTCTCGGGCGCGGTGAGGCCGCGTTCGATCAGCTCCGCCTTGTTGCGCTCGAACTTCTCGTACAGCGCGCCGACGCCGGCGATCTCCAGGGTGCGGACGACGAGCTGGAGATCGCCGCTCTTCTCGTAGATGGAGACCTGCCCGGCGGCGACGACCTCCTGCCCGTTCTTGGGACGGAACGCGACCTGCCGAAGGTCGTCGCGGAACATCATCGCCTTCAGCGCGGCGTGCCGGTCCTTGAGCGTGAAGTACGCGTGCCCGGATCCGGGGACGCGCAGGTTGGAGATCTCCCCCTGCACCGCGACGTGACGGAAGCGCCCCTCGACGGTGCGGCGCAGCTGGTTTTGCACCTGCCCCACGGAGAGGACCGTGCGCGCCGGCCGGTCGTCGTCGTCGCGCTTGCGCGCGCCGAGTCCTAGGGGGAGCTGTGCCATCGGCGGGTGTGCCATACTAGCGAGCATGATGCGCAGGATGTCCACGGCCCTGTTGGTGGCCTTCGGTTTCTCGCTGCTGTCGGCCGGCGCCTCGGCACAGGTCTACAAGTTCAAGAAGAAAGACGGGACGATCGTCTACACGGACAGCCTCGCGCAGCTCCCGTCCGAGCGGCGCGCTTACTACAACAACCTCGAGCGGGACCGCGCGGAGCGCCTACGCAAGATCGAGAAGGCGCGCGGCAAGGACAGCGTCGAGAGCGAGCGCATGAAGGCCGAGCGCCAGCGCCTACTCCAGGCGAAGATCGAGGAGGAGGAGCGCCAGCGCCGCATCCAGGCGATCGACCTGCAGCTCGAGCACATCCGGGAGCGTCGAAAGGCACGCGCGCAGACGGAGGAGTTCTGGCGCAACCGCGTGAAGAGCGCGCGGCAGCGGCTGAAGGCAGCGCTCGCCGAGTTCGACAAGGAGCAGAAGACGTACAACGCCATCGCCATCAAGGGCGGCTACGGGCTGCTGCCCGGGCAGCAGAAGCAGATGGACGACGCGAAGAAGAAGATGGACGCGCTCGAAAAGGAGATCGACGAGCTCAACCACGAGCTGACCGTCGCGATCCCCGAGGAGGCGCGCAAGGCGAGTGTGCCGCCGGGTTGGATCCGCTGAAGCGGCGAGGCCCGCCGGACCGAGCTACGCGAGCTCGAAGTAGCGCCGCAGCTCCCAGTCCGTCACCGCCTTCTCGGACTGCAGCACCTCCCAGCGCCGCGACATCACGTAGTGGTCGATGAAGTCGGGGGTCAGGATCTCCTTCACCGTCGCGCTGTTCTCCAGCGCGTCCGTCGCCGCGTGCAGGGACATCGGGATCTTCGGCGCGTCCGTCGTGTAGCCGTTGCCGGACACTGCGTCCTGCGGCTCGAGCCCGTTTTCGATCCCGTACAGGCCCGTCGCGATCATCGCGGCGAGCGCGGTGTGCGGGTTCGTGTCGGCGGCGGGGAAGCGGTGCTCGAGGCGCGTCGATTTGTCGGTGCCCGGGATGTAGCGGATGGCGCAGGTGCGGTTTTCGACGCCCCACGTCGCGGCGTTCGGCGCCCAGTTCCCGTCGAGGAGTCGCTTGTAGCTGTTGATGTTCGGCGCGAGGAGCGCGGCGATGTCCGGGAGGAGCGCGAGCTGCCCGGCGAGGTACTGGCGACAGGTCTGGCTCATGCCGCGGTCGGCGTTCGGATCGAAGAACGCCGACGCGCCCGAGTCCTTGTGTTGCAGCGACTGGTGCGTGTGTCCCGAGCAACCCGGTAGGCCGTTCGCGGGCTTCGCCATGAAGGTCGCCATCAGGTCGCGGTGGCTGCAGATCTCCTTCACCACCGTCTTGAACAGCGCGGCGCGATCGGCGGCTTCGAGCGCGTTTGTGTAGCGCAGCGCCGCCTCGAAGACGCCGGGGCCGGTCTCGGTGTGGAAACCTTCGATCGGGAGGCCGAACTCGTCGCACGCGTCCAACAGGTCGTGCACCAGCCCCGAGCTCTGCGACGTGCGGAGCCATGAGTAGCCGAACATCCCGGGTGACAGCGGGCGGGGGCGGAAGAAGCCGCGCTCGCGCAGCTCCTCGGGCTCCTCTTGGTAGATGAAGAACTCGAACTCCATCGCGGCGGTCACCGCGAAGCCCATGTCGTCGGCGCGTTTCAGGACGGATCGGAGGAGCTGGCGCGGGGATACGGCGGTCGGTGTTCCGTCCTGCGCTTCGAAGTCGAGGATGAACGCGGCGGTCCCGGGCTCCCAGGGGATCACGCGGAAGGTGTCCAGATCGATCTTCGCGGGGGTGTCCGGGTAGCCGGTGTGCCAGCCGGTGAACTTCGCGTCCTCGTAGCAGACGTCCGCGGAGTCCCAGCCGAAGATGACGTCGCAAAACCCCATGCCGCCGTCGACGATCGACCAGAACTTCTCGGGCGAGACGTACTTGCCGCGCAGGACCCCGTCGACGTCGAATCCGCCGATCTTCACGCGTCGGATCTGGTGGGCCGAGAATTGTTCGCGGATGGCGTCTTTGTCGGTCATCGCGCGCGGAAGCTAGCGCCAAACCTAGCGCTTTACCACCCACGCACGCCGGGCTAGACAACCGTCTCTTTTAGTATGAGCGAGAACGAAGACACGACCGGCGTGCCCCCGACTCCGCCTCCGGGATCGAACGGTGGCGGTGGCGGCGAGCTGCTCCCGGTGATGCTCGAAGACGAGATGCGTAACTCGTATCTCGACTACGCGATGTCCGTGATCATCGGGCGCGCGTTGCCGGACGTCCGCGACGGACTCAAGCCGGTGCACCGCCGCGTGCTCTACGCGATGCACGAGGCCGGCAACTTCCACAACCGCCCGCACAAGAAGTCGGCGCGCGTGGTCGGTAACGTCATCGGCAAGTACCACCCGCACGGCGACTCCGCGGTCTACGACTCGGTCGTGCGCCTCGCGCAGCCGTTCTCGATGCGTGAGCCCCTCGTCGACGGCCAGGGCAACTTCGGCTCGATCGACGGCGACCCGCCGGCGGCCATGCGTTACACCGAGGTCCGCCTGACGAAGCTCGCGAGCGAGATGCTCGCGGACATCGACAAGGACACGGTCGACTTCCAGGAGAACTACGACGACTCGGAACAAGAGCCCGTCGTCCTCCCGAACAAGTTCCCGAACCTGCTCGTCAACGGCGCGCAGGGCATCGCGGTCGGCATGGCCACGAACATCCCGCCGCACAACCTCGGCGAGGTGATCGAGGCGACCATCGCGATGATCCGGAACCCCGAGATCGATCTCGAGGATCTGATCCGCATCGTCCCGGGTCCGGACTTCCCGACCGGCGCGGTCATCTGCGGGCGCGACGGTATCCGGCGCGCGTACGAGACGGGCCGCGGCTCGCTCAAGGTGCGCGGTGTCGCGGAGATCGAGGAGCGCAAGAAGGGCGGCTACCAGATCGTCATCTCGGAGCTGCCGTATCAGGTGAACAAGGCGAAGCTCTGCGAGCGCATCGCCGACCTGCACGGCGAGAAGCGCGTCGACGGCATCTCCGACGTCCGCGACGAGAGCGACCGGCACGGCCTGCGCGTGGTCATCGAGCTCAAGCGCGACGCCGTCCCGCAGGTCACGCTCAACCAGCTCTACTCACACACCGCGCTCGAATCGACGTTCGCGGTGAACATGCTCGCCATCTCCCACGGGCAGCCGAAGGTCTGCGGCATCGCGGACTGCCTGCACGAGTTCGTGGAGCACCGGCGCGAGGTCGTCACGCGGCGCACCGCGTACGAGCTGGCGCAGGCCGAGAAGCGGTTCCACACAACGGTTGGTCTGCTCATCGCGCTCGACAACATCGATCGTGTCATCCAGATCATCCGCAGCTCGAAGGATCCCGCGGAGGCGAAGGTCCGGTTGGTGGCCGAGCCGTTCAAGGCGCTCGGCAACCTCGAGAAGCTGATCGACGCCGAGGACGATCAGATCACCCACGCCATCGCGAACAAGGTCGTGCACCTGACCGAAGCGCAGGCGCAGGCGATCCTCGACCTCCGGCTCCACCGCCTCACCGGCTTGGAGGCGGATCGCCTCCGCGAGGAGGCCGCGCAGCTCAAGGAGACGATGGCGCGGCTCAAGAACATCCTCGCGCACGACGACGTCCTGATGGACGTGATCGTCGGCGAGCTCGAAGAGCTGAAGGCGCAGTTCGCGAACCCGCGTCGCACGCGCATCACGGGCGAGGTCGGCGTCTACACGGACGAGGATCTCATCGCGGAGGAGGACATGGTCGTGACCATGTCGCACCGCGGGTACGTGAAGCGAACGCCGACCTCCGAGTACCGCGCGCAGAACCGCGGCGGGCGGGGGGTTGCGGGGACGGACACGAAGGCGGAGGACTTCGTCGAGGCGCTGTTCTCGGCGTCGACGCACGCCTACCTGCTCGTGTTCACGAACCAGGGGCGTGTGTACTGGATCAAGGTGCACGAGCTGCCGCTCGGCGGGCGCACCGCGCGTGGCAAGCCGCTGGTGAACCTCATCGCGTTCAACACCGACGAGCGCGTCACGACGATCCTGCCGGTGCGTGAGTTCACCGAGGACGAGTTCGTGTTCACGGTGTCGCGTGAGGGCACGGTGAAGAAGACGCCGTTGGACGCTTACTCACGTCCGCGCGCGGGCGGCATCATCGGCGCGGGCATCGCGGACGGCGACGAGATCATCGAGGCGCGCCTCGCGACGGACGAAAACGACGTGTTGATCGCGACCGCGAAGGGCATGGCGATTCGCTTCAAGGCGAGCGACGTGCGCTCGATGGGGCGGCCGTCGGTCGGCGTGCGCGGTATTCGCCTCGACAAGGGCGACCGCGTGGTTGGCATGGCGGTGTTGGATCCGGGCGCTTCGATCCTCACGGTCACGGAGAACGGCTACGGCAAGCGGACCCTCAACGAGGAGTACCGGGTGCAGGGCCGCGGTGGGCGCGGCATCATCCTGATCAAGGTCAACGACCGAAACGGCAACGTGATCGGCGTGCGCCAGGTGACGGACGAAAACCACATCATGATCATCACCAACCGCGGGGTGATCATCCGGATGCACGCCGCCGGCATATCGACGCTCGGCCGGAACACCCAGGGGGTGCGGCTGGTGCGCACGGCGAAGGACGACTCGGTGCAGGCGATCGCGAACCTCGAAGAGGTCGACGACGACACCGAGGTCTCGGCGCCGGTCAGCGCGGCCGAGGACGACGACGGCGAGGACGCCGACGGCGGGGACGCCGACGGCGGGGACGAGTCCTGACCGAGCATTACCTCGCCGCGGACCTCGGGCCGGAGGGGTTGCTCCTCGCGGTGGCGCAGGAGGCGGGGATCACGGATCCGGCCCTCGATGGCATCGCCGAGGATCTCGCGGATCCCGAGCTGGCCCCCGACCGCCGCGCGCAGCTCGCGTTGACGATGGCGCGCGCGGGCCGGGCCGAGGACCGCGCCGTGCTCGCGTCGCTGTCCGGCGAGGGGGCGCACGGGATGGCGTATGACCTCGCGCGCGCGTTGCTCGCGCCGAACCCGGCGAACGTCGAGCGCGCGGACTCGGGGTACCGATTCGTCGCCGGCGAGGACGTGCTCTACGTCGAGGACCCGGTCGCGGCGCACTTCCACGCGAAGGGCCGGTGGGGGCCGCCGCTCCGTCCGGACCCTCGCGGTCCGTCGCGCCTCGCGCGCGGCGATGCGTCGACGCTGATCGACGCGGCGGGCGAGGGCGAGTGTGTGATCGTGACGCTCCGCCACGAGGACGCGCGCACGCCGGCGGTCCGCGTGCTGCGCGCCGGGATCACGCGGGACGCTTCACTGCGCTCGATCGTGCGGTGGCCCGCGATCACCGGCCTCGGCCGGTTGGGGGAGGGTGTCGCGTACGAGCAGGGCGGCGTGCCGCACGCGCTCGGCGTACCCGACGACCTCTCGAGCGAAGAGCTCCTCGCGCTGCTCGGTGGCGTTCGCGCCCGCGCGCTCCCGTCCTCGCATTGAAGGACTAACACCCGCCGCCGAGGCACACATCGGTCGGACCCGAGCGCGTCCCGACGACGACCGCGGTGGTCACACCCGCAGCGACGACCGCGGCGGCGGCGGTCCAGAACCACCAGCGTGTGTACACGGGGCGCGCGGGAACGTCGTTCAGCACGGCATCGATGACGTGGTCGTCGCCTCGTCGGACGTCGAAGGTCGTCGCGAAGGGCTCGTACGACAGCTGCTCGATCCGGACGTCGTGACGTCCGGGGGCCACCCGTCTTGGTGGGCACGGGGTCTGGCAGCGACGTCCGTCGAACGTCGCCGTGGCACCCGCGGGGGCGCTGCGGATCGCGACGGTCGCGACCGCGCCCCACACCTCCGACGGGAAGGCCGCCTTCAGCTGCGCATCGAGCGCGCCGGGGATCAGCGCGCCGCTCGCGCGGCCCACCGTTCGACCTTCGGCGTCCACGACGCGCACCGCTGATACTGCGCCCGCGGGGCTGTCGGCCGCGGAGATCACGACGACGTAGCGCCCGCCGAAGCCGCTGTCGCGGATGCGCGCGCGAAAACAACGATCGTCCGTCGCGCAGGCCGCGACGGTCTCGCGGGACAGGTCCGGCGCGAAGAGGTCGTCGGCGGAGACGTCGAGGGTGGTGTGCGTCGTGATCGCGCGTGCTGCGGTCCGGCGAAGCTCGGCGGGATCGGCGTCGAGTCCGGCCACGACGACGATCGCGACGAGGCCCACCACGCGCCGGACGCTACCACGTCTTCTGATATCGTTCGGAGCCATGCGGTCCTGGTGCGTCGCGGCGGCCGCGCTCTTGCTCGGCTGTGGCTCCCGCCAGCTCGACGTGACGCTGGAGGGGCTCGACGCGCCGGTGGCGTTCGCGGTCGTCGTCGAAGGGGCCGCCCCGGTCGAGATCGTCGGGCCGTTCACGATCGTCGACGGGCGGACGGAGCCACGGACACGCCTGTCCGTCGACCTCGACGAGGCGCAACTCATCTTGCTCCGCGCGCCGCTCGGTGAGGGCGCGGGCCTCGCGTTGGGGGCGCCGCCCGACGCGCCGACGTTCGACGGTGCGTCACGGATCGAGGGCCCCGTACCCGCCGACGTGGAGATCCTCTTGCTGGAGAAAGATCGGTTCGTCGCGACGGATCGCGAGGTCGCTAAAGCGCTGACGTGGTCCGAGCCGGCGCCCCCGCAGTGCGCGGCGGCGCGCCTCGTCCCGTTTGCGACCGCCGCTTCACTCTTGCCCTCCGCGCCGGCCTACGCCGCGGACCTCACCCGAGTGCGCAGGCTCGACGACGACCGTGCGGTCGCGATGTCGCGCGGTAACATCTACCTCTTCACGCGCGACGACCTCCCCGGCGCACCGACCCACGACGAGCTCCTCCCGCTGGACGGCGCGACGAACGTCGAGGCGCTCGACCTCGACGTCGTCCGAAACGAAGACGGCTTCTCGGGCGTCGTCGCCGCGACCGCGCGCGGCTGCGACCAAGATCCCGCGTGTGTCGAAGGGCGCCTGTACACGTTCTCGATCGTCGGCCGCACGCTCACGTGGGCGGGCACCGCGACGGTCGTAGCCGACCGCGGCCTGCGCGCCGTCGCGTTCGACGCCGCCGGGGAGGCCATCGCGGCGGGAGAGGAGGGCGTGCGGCTCGTGCTCCGCGTCGACGGGCGGGTGGAGCGGCTCGCGGACCTTCCGGTTGCGCCCGGTCGTCGCGTCGAGCGGGTCCTGCGCGCGACCACGCGTGATGTCGTCGCGGCGACCAACGTCGTCTTCGAGGGCGACCTCACGACCGACACGTTCACGACCCGCACCCTGACGTCCGCCGAGACGGTCGACCCCACCGGGCTCGCCGTGAGCGCCGACGACGAGACGTGGATGACGACGCTCCCGCCCGGAGTGCTCCGCGCGGAGGGGGCGGGCTTCGTCGAACATGCGCCGACGCTCCCGCGATCGATCGCCCCGTGCCTCGACGCTGCGGGCCGTCTGTCCGCGGCCAACGACGTGGCTCGGTTCGGGCCGCGGATCGCGGTGACGTTGGGTTGTGCAGGGGTCCTGTTGTTCGCGACCGCGATCGACTGCGTGAACGTCGCGCTCGGCGACGAAGGCGCGTCGCCCTCCGACGCGTACCTCGCGCTCGACGGAGGTGAGGACCTCGTCGTCGCGGGCGCCCGCGGGACGCTCGTCGTCGTCGAGCAGTAGCGTGCACGACGTTGTGCCAGGACGTGCACGACCGCGCGCGAACGCGGCTGCGGCGCGGTTGGCACGGTCGCTGCTCTACGTCCGGGCATGAACGTCACGAACGCGACCACCACCCCGATCTCTACGACGGCGCCGCCGTCCGAGGAGGTGCCGACGGCGGCGCCCGTCGACGGCTACGATGCGAGCCAGGCGCCGCCGCCGGTGCTCCCGACCGTGGCCGGCCCCAACGGCGCAGGCGTCGTCGACGGGACGATGCGCCTCGTCCGCGACGCGGGCTTGGATCCGCTCGCGGGGGTCGGGCGCTCCATCGCCGAGCTCATCATGTTGCTGCTCATCCGCGCGATGCGAAGCTCCGACGAGCGCATCCGAGAGAAGGTCGACACCATCAACGCGGGGATGGACACCGACCCGTCGCGCTCGGTCGACGTGCAGGTCGTCGAGCTCAACCGCCTCACGGACGAGCGCCAGATGCTCTTCGACGCGCTCTCGAACTGCGTGCAGGCCTACGATCGCAACGCCAAGCAGGCGGCGTCGGAAGTTGGGCAGCGCTGATGAAGGCGGAGGAGGCGGCGGCGCGACGGCGTCTGATCTGGGAGCGTCTGGAGAGCGCCGGGCTCGGGGAGCTCGCGCTCGCGGAGCAGATTCGTGCGCGGCGCGCGGCGCTCAATGCGAGTGGGGGCCCGCTGTCGGTGAAGAAGGGGTCGCCCGACCCGGTGAGTCGGCAGCTCGGCGAGACGCTGGTGCGGCTGATGCTCGAGCACCGAGATGTCGATCGGGCGGCGTGAATCAGCGCCCCTTCCGCGGACGCTCGATGTCGTACTGGTCGAGGCGGTTGATGAGCGTCCGCCTCGCGATACCCAGCCGCTCGGCGGCCTGGGTCTGGTTCCCGTCGCACGCGGCCAACGCGGCGACGATACGATCCCGCTCGAAGGCCTGGACCTGAGAGGGCAAGGCGGCGGCCGTCTTCGTCGACGTCACGACGCCGTCGAGCGGGACGTGCTCGACCTCGATCGTGCCGCCCTGCGCCAACAGCACGGCGCGTTCGATGACGTTCCGGAGCTCGCGAATGTTCCCGGGCCAGTCGTAGCGCTCGAGGTGCGCCAACGCCTGCGTCGAGATCGGAGGCGGGACGAGGTGAGGGTCGCGTGTGCACACGAGCGTCACGAACCGCTCCGCCAGCGCCGCGATCTCGCTTTTGCGAAGACGCAGCGGCGGGACCTCCAGCGGCATGCCGTTGAGCCGAAAGTAGAGGTCCTCCCGGAAGCTGCCCGCGGCGATCTCACGCTCGAGATCGCGGTTGGTCGCGGCGACGATGCGGACGTCGACCGGGTGTGATTCGAGCGCGCCGACCCGCCGCACGCGCCGCTCTTCGAGGACCCTCAGCAGCTTCACTTGCGACGACAGCGGCAACTCGCCGATCTCGTCGAGGAACAGCGTTCCGCCGTCGGCGGCTTCGATGAGCCCTCGCTTCGACGCCACGGCGCCGGTGAAGGCCCCCTTCTCGTAGCCGAACAGCTCGCTCTCGATGATGGATTCGGTGAGCGCGGCACAGTTGAGCCGAACGAACGGGCCGTCGCGACGACGCGAGCGCAGGTGCACGGCCTCGGCGGTGACCTCCTTGCCGACGCCGGTCTCACCGAAGATGAGGACGCTGATGCTCCCCACCGCGATGCGATCGATCAGGTCGTAGAGCTGCTGCATCGCCGACGACGCTATGACGAAGTCGTGTGCGTCGCGCTCGAGGGGTTGCTGCCCGAGGAGGACGAGGGTGAAGGGGCCGATCTGCACCGCGTCGCCCGTGCGGACCTCCGTGCGCCGTCCGGCGCGGGCCGCCTCCAGGCGCACCAGCGTCCCGTTGGCGCTCTCGAGATCCTCGATGAAGACGGAACGGCCGAAGGTGACACGTGCGTGTGCGCGCGAGACCTCACCGTCGTCGAGGCGCAACGCAGCGTCGGGCGCGCGCCCGACGAGCCACTGGCCCTCCTCGGGGACCTCGATCGTGCGGGTGGGGCCGCGCCCGAAGACGATCAACCTCCTCCCGGGTGAATCGGCGATCTGAAGCGCCGACGCGGACGTACCGCGCTTGATGGTCTCGACTTCTCCGAATCCGTTGGACATGCGCGCAGGCCTCCCCTTGGAGCCGCTTGCGGTACGTCCCGCTCCCCGGGATCGGATCGGCGCGTACACACTTCTCTCGCGCCTCGGACGTGGGGGCATGGGCGAAGTGTGGTCGGCGGTGTACTCCGGGCGGGCCGGGTTCGAGAAGGTGGTCGCGCTGAAGCTGGTGCGTGCGCCCCGCATGACGTCGCAGACCGCGGTGATGTTCATCGACGAGGCGCGCGCGACGTCGGCGCTTTCGCACCCGTCGATCGTGCGGACGATCGACCTCGGCCGCGAGGGTGAGTGGATCTACATCGCGATGGAGCTGGTCGACGGCCTCCCGCTCAACCGGCTCCTCGGGCAGCTCGTCGACGCCGAGGAGGCGATGTCGCCGGCCGTCGTGGCGCACATCGGGCTGCGGTTGGCGGCCGGGCTCGACTACGCCCACGCGTTCCCGTCCGACGATGGCCGGCCGCTCCAGCTGGTGCATCGCGATGTCTCTCCGCACAACATCCTCGTCGATCGGACGGGGGTCGTGCGCCTCACGGACTTCGGAATCGCGCGGACGGCGATTCAGTCGCACGTGACCGCTTCGGGGGTGCTCCGCGGCAAGCCCGGCTACTTCTCTCCGGAGCAGGCGACCGGCGCGCCGCTCGATCAGAAGTCCGACGTGTTCAGCGCGAGCATCGTCCTCTTCGAGTGTGCGACGGGGACGCGGCTGTTTCAGGGCCGAGACCTCGCGGCGATGGTCGCGCGGTTGGTGACGCGGGATGCGCCGAGGGTCGATGCGCTTCGTCCCGACTTTCCACGATCGCTCGCCGACGTGATTGCGCGGGGCTTGAACCGCGTCCCCGACGAACGACCGACGCACCGCGAGCTGGTGGAGGCGCTTACGGGTCTGTTGCCTTCGCTCGACGGACACACCACCGCGGAGCGCGATCTGGCCGCGCTGGTCGAACGCTTCGAACCCGCCGCTGAGGAGGCGCCGCGTCGGCCGATGCCCGCGACGAACACCCTCGCGCCGACGACTTCGGTGGGCGCGCTCGTGACCGCCGAGACCACGGCCCGCGACGACCGCACGCCGCGTCGGATGAGTGACTGGGCGCCGCCGCCGGCGACGCGAGCACGTCGCGGAGCATCGTGGCTCGTGTTGGCGCTCGCTCTTGCGTGCGCGGCGTTCGCCGGGTTCGCGGCGCGGGACGTCGTCTCGTGGTGGTCGCCGCGATCGAGCCCTGCGACGGCGGTGAAGTCGACGCCACAGGTGCGGCCGCGAGAGGCCCCCAAGGGAGCGCGCGGCGCGGCGCGACGCGAGGCGGCGGCGGCCGCGAAGGAGAGGACGCCGGTCGTGAAGCGCGCGGCGCTGGAGCCGAACCAGCCTCCCGCTGCGCTCCGCACCGAACGCACCGGACGCAGCGAGCGCACGGAACCCACCGAACGCAGCGTGCTCAGCGTGGGCGCCGAACGCACGGAACGCAGCGCAGACGCCGAACGCAGGCAACGCACCAAGCGCATGGAACGCACGGAACGCAGCGCAGGCGCCGAACGCACGGAACGCAGCGGACGCAGCGAAGACGCCGACCGCGCCGAACGCACCGAGCGCACGGCGGCCGCGTGGGCGCGCCTCGACGCCCTGACGCCCGAGCGTGCGTCGCGCCTGCGTTTCGAGCTCACGGAGGCCACGGCGAGCGGCGCGACCACGCGCATCGACGACATCGTCGCGCGCATCCTCGACGATTGAGTCGGGTCGTGCACGTCACGACGGCGTCGTTGTGCACGCGCCTGCACGACGAGGTGGCGACCGACCGTCGCGCGGGCCTGGCACTCGGCTTGCGATGCACCCGGGCATGGTCGAATTCAACGGGCTCTTCTCTTCCTCCCTCGTCACCCCTTCCCTCGAAGCCGAACCGGAGACGCCGACGTTCACGCCGCCGACGAACACGCCGACGACGAACGTCACGCAGCGCCTGACCGGGGACGTCTACGCCGCCGCCACGCCGGGCCTCGTGTCCGGGCAGCTCCCGCCGATCATGCCGCCAATCATGCCGCCGGTGGTGCCGCCCGTGGGGCCCGGAGGTCCGGCGCCCGCGGCGGCGCCGCTGCGTCCGAAGGCACCCGAAGTCCCGCTCGAAGCGCTCGTGGTGAAGGGCAACGAAGAGGAGCTCGAGGCGCTCGAGGAGGAGGTCCAAGACGCGAAGGACGAGGTCGAACGAGAGAAGCAGGACGTCGAGGACGAGCAGAAGCGGCGAAGGAACGACCCGAAGCGTCGGGCGGCGCAGGCGGAGTCGAAGGCGATCGACGAGGAGCAGCGCGACATCGACGACGCGAAGGACGCGTACGATCGCGAAGGCAACACCTACGAGGAGGACGAGAAGAAGTTCAAGAACCTCGAGAGGGACTACGAGAAGGAGTCACAGCGTCTGCGCAACGAGCTTCAGGATGCGATGGACTCCGGGGACGTCGACGCGCAGCGTGAGATTCGGCAGGACCTGACCGACCTCAACCGGCAACACAGTCAGGACCTCGGCGACAAAGGGCGCTGGGAATCCAAGACCGCGCCGATCCGCGCGAAAGAAGCGGCGCTCACCAACCGCCGTCGCGCACACGAGCAGCAGAAGCTCGAGGCGATGACCCCCGCGGAGCGGCGGCACCACGAGGCGCAGAAGCGGATGGCTTCGTCGGCGCAGGCCTTCGAGGACGCCAAGGCCCGCCTGGACGGGCTCCGCGGACAACCGAACCCGACGCCGGCGCAGCAGGCCGAGATTCGTCAGCTGGAGGCGGAGGTGAATCGGCTCGGCAACGTCGTGCAGGCGGCGTCGGGTGCGCTGGGCGCCGCGACGGAGGCCGTCGGTGGCAAGGGCTTCGACTACTGGACCCAGATGAGCGACCAGGACCTCGCGGAGCGCGGAGAGGCTTTGGACATCGCCTTGTCGAGCCTGGAGGACGCGGAGGCCAAGCTCGGCCAGCCCAACGCGAGCGCGATCGCGACGAAGAACGACATGATCATCGACCTCGCCAAGCCGCTGAAGGACGGAAAGGCGACGGCGGAGAAGGCGCGCGACACCCTCCGACGCAACGGGGATCGCATGGAGCGCGGGAGCCGCGAGGCACGCGGTTACTCGCGCGGCATCGAGGATCGTCAGCGGCGGCTCCGGCAGATCGCCAACCAGCCCGGCGCGGCGGACGAAGCACGACAACTACGCGCGGAGATCGTCGACCTCGAGATGGCGCTCACCGAGCTCGGCGCCGAGCTCGATGCGCTCGGGCGCGAGAACCGATCGCTCGTCGGTACGGTCCAGGAGTTCGAGAAGCTGCGCTTCAACGCGTTTGCGATTCGCCTCGGCGAGCTCGTCACGGAGCGTGTCACGCAGTTCAACTTCGCGTTGGGCAAGCCCCCAGGCGCCGCCGCGCCCGCTGCCGTGAACCTCGACGTTCCGTCGCCGCGGCCCGTGGCGTTCCCCGTCGCCGGTGGACCGGGTGTCCCCGTGCGCAGACTCGGGGAGGAGGAGACCCGCACCGCGCTCGACGATCTGCGGTACGACGACGTGAAGGCCAACGGCTTCGGGTTCCCGCCGGGGTGGTACGCCGGTGCCGACCTGGACCTGGCGCGTGAGCGCCTCGCGCTCCGACGTGAGCGATTCGCGCTGGAGCTCGAGCTGTTCGGTGACCCCCGCAATCCGCGACACCTCGGTCTGATCGACAACCCCCTCGGTGACGAGGTGGTGTACCGCGCAAAGTTGAAGCGCTTGGAGGCCGTGGAGCGTCGGCTCGCCGTATTGGACGGCAAGCAGATCGCGGAAGCATCCGACGCCGCGGTCCACGTCGACCAGCTCGTGGACCAGGTCGAAGACGCGAAGGCGAGGCTCGACGTGGACCCGAAGGACAAGGCGGCCTTCGAGGCCCTCGTTCGCCTCGGTGCCGAGGTGGACGCCGCCCGAGCGCTGCTGCGCGACGACGACGGGGCCCAGGCGCTCCCCCGCGGCGAGGACTTCGACCCTGCGCGATTGCGGCCCGAGGTGGAGCGGCTCCGTGGTGAGCGCGAGGCGGCGGAGGAGGCGCTGCGGGATCCGACGCTGCCCGCCAAGGAGCGTATCGAGCTGACGAAGACCGTCGAGTGGCTCGAGTCGAGGATGGACACGCTCGTGAACCGGGCCGTGGCGGTGGTGCCCGGTCTCGCGGTGGGCCTGCCGAGCCGGCCCGAGGACTTCGTGGAGCTGCTCCGTGCGCAAGGCGTGAAGAACGTTCAGATCGTTCAGAACAGCCCCTACCACTGGGTGGTTCGGTTCGAGCGCGACGGTCGCGAGAACGTCGTCGAGTCCGACGGGACGATCCGCGAGAAGAACGGCCAAGGGGTCACCGAGACGACCTACGCCAACGGGGCGTACGCACGCGAGGTCGCTGGCGACCTGACGACGACGGTGCACATCGACGAGGAGGGGCGCTTCGAGGTCCGCGCGGGCACGTTCGAACGCGTCCTCGAAGCCAGTCAGGTCGCGCACGTGCGCGACGATCGCATCGTCATCGTCGACAAGGGCGCCGACGGCGTGCCGCGCGTGGATAGCTGGGTCGATCTCGACGGCCAGCGACGGGTGCAGGTGGAGCGCAGCGAGGACGGAGAAAAGCGGGTGCGCATCGGCGACGCGACGAGGCTCCTCGCGGAGGACGAGCAGATCGCGGTCATCCCCGGCGACTTCGATCGCATCGGCATCGGGAAGGTCGTCGAGCTGAACGGGGAGCGCGAGTTCGTCATGACCGGCTTCTTCGAGGGGACGACGCGTGTCGACCTCGTCGCCGGCAAGTCGGAGGCACGCTACGTGTGGCCCGACGGCGAGCGCGGGGAGCTCGTGTTCGACCCGAAGGTCCTCGCGACGGATCTCGAGCTCGACGTCGACCCCGAATACCTCGACCCCGACGTCGCCCGTGTCTTCGAGCGGACCGTCGCCGAGATGGCGAAGCTCAACCGTCCATTCGCCAACGCGCTGAAGGGCGGTGGCGCGTGGGTGAAGGTCGACGGGGTCGAGTACCGCGTGCGTTCGATGCGCATCCGCGACGGCCGTCTGCACATCGACGTCGAGACGCGGGGCGACGCCAACACGAGCGTCAGCACCAAGAACTACGTGTTCCAGCCGTCGAACGAGGGCGGGGTGAAGGTCTTCGCGATGGGTCAGGACAGCATCTCGCGGTGGCACTTCGACGCGGGCTTCGAGCAGGTCACGACGGCGATCAGTCACGGCGACCAGTTCGTCACCACGGGGCACGGCGAGGACTGGGGCCTCGTCGGTTGGCGCGTCGACGGCGTGCCGATCGAATCGGTCCCGTCCACGCCGTCGTACTGGGAGGAGTTCAAGACACGCTGGATGGAGACGATGGGGTACATCGGGACGGGCGCCTCCTACGTCTTCTCGCCGCTGCAGACCGCGCTCTACTCGATCGAAGGGTTCTTACAAGACCTGGTCGGCTACGGCGTCCCGCTCGACGTGGTCTACGCCGTCTCGATGTACAAGGGCTGGATCGGCGAGAACGAACGCGGCTTCGCGCGCGCTCACAGCGTCTACACCACGCGGCAGGGGCAGATCTGGGACTGGCTCGGCCACGGCCTCTCGACCGACGAAGAGAGGCTCGACGCGCTGCGTTCGGTGCGTGAGCGCCTCACCGCGGAGCAGTACGACTTCTTCGTCGCCGCCGTCACCGCGCGCTACCACGAGATGGTCGACCGCATCGCGAAGTCCGCCAGCGGCGACCCGGAGCTCGATGGGTTGCTGCAGTCGCGGACGCCGGTGAAGACGAGCTACACCGAGCTGGAGGTCGCGAACATGGCGGCGACCGTCATGGGCCTCGCCAACCTCCCGGCAACCTTCTTCAGCGACGGCGGCGAGGCGTACAGCCGCGGAGATGTCGTGACAGGGTTACTCTACGATACGTCCGCCGTCGCGGTGATCGCCGGAGAGTCGTACGTCGAGGGGTTCGGTGCCGGCGCCGTCGCGCAGCTCAAGGTCCTCGCGGCGGCGCGTGCGGGGGGGATCACGGCGCAGCGGCTGAAGCGCGTGCTCGCGGCAGGGCGTGCGGTGGGTCGCGCAGAGCGCATCGGCGAGGTCACCTTCCGGGCGCTCACGACCGCGGAGCGACTCGCGTTCATCTTGCCGGCCGGGAGCTACGCGCTCGATCTGCTGCCGGACCTGCTGTCCGGCGACGCCGACACACGCTCCGCGGCCATCGATCGTCTGCTCGAGCTCGTCGCGGAGCTCCTCCCGATCGACGCAGGGATCCGACGCGCCACGAGGTTCATCTCGCGGGCGGGTCGAGCTCCGAGCGTCGGCTCACGGCGCCGAATGATTCGGACCCCGCGCGGCGCCGACGATGCGCCGGGGTGCGGGAGCGACGTGGGATCGGCGACGACGCGCGTCGATCTGCGGAGCCTCGACCAGATGCTCCGTGACTGGGGCCTCGCCGTCGAACCGCGGTTGCGACCCGACCCGGCGATGCGTCCGACCGAGCCCCTGATGTTGCCGCCGCTGGATCTGAACTTCGTGCCGGACGCGTTCCGGGACTACATGATCGCCGAGCTTCGCGGGCGGGCCGCGGGGGGGCGACGGGTCGACGGCGTACCGGACGCTTCGAGTGACGCCACGTTCCTCGGGGAGGTCTCGGGGCAGATCGTGCAGTTCAAGAACCCCGTCGACGCCGCCGCCGCGATCTCGGTGTACCAGGCGCATGGCCTCGACGCTCGCCTCGTCCCGGCGCACGCGCGCGGAACGGGATCGTTGGTGGCCATCTTCACGGACCCGGACGTCAGCATCCCGCGGGACGTCACGCGGGCGGACATCGAGCACCGGAGCGCACGGTTCCGCGTCGATCCCGACCAGGCGAACGCGCGCGTGATCGCGTACCAGCGTCTGCTCGCCAGCGGAATCGAAGGGCGCCTCGTGATCGACGCCCACATCCACCCGCCGAGCGGCGTGGACGGCATCGACAACCCGGGGTCCACGGAACAGGACTTCAGCCACGGCGATCGTGACTATTTCCGCGGGCTGCGGCGGACGATGTACATCCACCCGCAGGCCAGGGCGTGGGTGATCCAAGGGCGAGCCTCCGAGACGCCGAACCTCCCTGGCGGGGCGGACGTCCCGGCGATCAACTACGAGGGATGGCGTCTGCACCTCGAGGAGATGCGACTGTCGGCGCCGAGGTACGTCCTGGGGCTGCTCGCCGAACAGTCGAGAATGCCGGGCAGCGCGGACTACGACGGGTGGCAGCTCGACCCGAGGCACCACTCGCGGGCGCGCGAGCTCGAGCCGATGGACGCAGCGTTGTGGGCGCGGATGCAGGCCACGATCGAAGCACTCGGTGGCGGCGTGCGGCAGGCTCGCCCCGGGGAGCTCCCGCCCGGGGCGACGGCCGCCTACGATCGCGCGCCCGAGGTCGGGCGCCCGGGGACGGTGCTGACGCCGGAGGGGACGCCGCGGCCGTCCGAGCTCGAAGCCTTCCACGAGCTCTACCACCTCTACCGCGACCACGTCCGCGGTTACGCACGTCAGCTCCTCGGACCCGCGGAGAACTACGCGGAGGAGGTGCGCGCGCACGAGTGGACGGCGATGATCGGTCGTCATCGCGGCTGGCCGCAGTCGTGGATCGACGCGAGCACCTCCATGGCGAATCAGTACCGCGGGCTGCTGCGGCGGGCCCTCGAACGGCTCGGGCTCGACCCGGATGCGTTCCACGAGTTGGATCCCTTGTTCCGGGGGCGCCTGTTCGAGACCACGCCTGCGCGGCCTTCGGCGGTCGACGATCCGACGGTGCAATCCGAAGTCGAGGGCACCTCGGGTTCTACGACGGACTAGGCGGGCTCTACGGCGAAGACCTCGGTGGTCGGGCGCTTTCGTGAGACCCGAGCGCGTGATACACCCTCGGCCGATGAAGGTGACCAGGCCTGCGGCGCTCGCGTCGCTCGTCTTGTCGGCGGCCCTCGTGGGCTGCCCGGGGGAGACGAAGGTCGAGACCGTGGTGCTCGATGCTTCGGTGCCGGACTACACGAAGCTCCCCCCGAACACCGACGAGAAGGGTCTGATCAACAACCTCATCGGTCGTTGGTACCCGGACGGTGAGATCACCCGCCTCGACGACGACACCATGGTCCCCGAGGCGTGGTGCGCGCGCCCGCCGACCAAGGTGCAGGTGAAGATCGACGAGGTCATCGTGCAGTGCGACAAGGGCGACACCCACACCGCGCCGATCGCGCGCGTGCAGGCGTCGAAAGCCGGCGGCATCGAGCTGATCCTCCGCGCGCGCGACGACGCCGTCATGAAGCGCATCCACTTCGCCGAGGTGATGGGCGCCAGCGCGAAGATCGAGGGGACGCCTTGTTACGACAAGCTGATGTCGTACGCGCGCTTCCCGAAGTTCGAGACGCTCCAGCGCTCGATCCTCGGCGGCAAACGCTGCTCGCAGGTCATCGCCGAGCAGAACATGATCCGCTAGGCGCCCCCCGACCCCGTCAGTCCAGCGTCATTCGGCCGGTCCCCTCGATGAGCTCGGGGGGCCGACCGGGGCTGAACCGAATCGCCGGTGAGTTGTCCAACGTGAGGTAGTCGACACCGCGGACGCCGAAGCTCGGGTCCACGTCCGGGAGGTCGAGCGCGTTGGCCGCGTCGTCGAGATCCGTGCGCACCGCGTAGTCGATGTCACTCCGTGTCCCGGCCTTCGGCGCACCGAAGTCGGCGAGCGGGAGATCCGTATCGACGTTGCGACGCGCGCTCTTCGCCGCGCTCCCGACGACGTAGAGATCCGCGCCCAGCTCGTCGGCCGCCGCTTGAATCTTCGCCACTTCGCTCGGGCGGAGGTCCCCCACGTTGGCGACCGCCGTCGTGGTGCCGGTGGCCGTTGCTGCGGGTGCCGCGGGGCCCGTGGGTTTGGCGCGCGTTCCGGTCACGACCCCGCGCGCGGCGTCGATCCCCGCGTCGACGCCGCGTGCGATCGCGGGAGCGCTCTTCGCGAGCCCCGCGACCCCCGCCACGGCGCTCGCCACGGTCACGGCGTTCTGCGCGTGACGCTCCGCCTCCGAGGTCGGCGCGATGCCCATGTCCGTGTCGAAGCGGTAGTCCACACCGACCGCTTCGAGGCCGAGGTTGACGCCGCTGTTCACGAGGTTGGCGGCGTCGAGCACGGTGTTCGCCGCGCCCGTCACGTAACCCTTGGCGGTCTGCCCGACGTAGGACGCCGCCGCCTCCAACAACCCGGGCTCCTCGACCGGTTCCTCCTCGACAGCCTCTTCGGCGGGCGCGTCCACGTCCGCGGCGGCGGCCTCGATGGTCGCCTCCGCCGTCGTGCCGTCGTCCACCGCGTCCTCTTCCGCCGCCGCCTCCACTGCGTCTTCGTCGGCCGCGGCGTCGACCGCGTCGTCGTCCGTCGACGCGGCGCCCTCGAACGTGTCGGTGCTCGCCTCCGCGGCGATGGACTCGCCGACCGTCGCAGCGTCGTCGTCGCTGGCCGCTTCCGCGTCCGCCGCGACGCCGGACGCTTCGGCTTCGCTCACGCCACTGTCGTCGCCGACCCCTCCGGTGCTGTCGGGTCCACTGGTTCCACTCGCGCTTCCTGCGCCGCCTACTTCACTCATGACTTCCTCCTCATGATTCGTTTTTGGATATGGGCGCTCCTCAGGTCGCGCCCGGGCTCGAGAAAGGACCCCGCCCGCACGGTGCCCGCCGCCGGGGCGGCGCCGTAGCGTGGGGCTCGGCCGGTCTTCACCGGCAACAGGTCTGCACCGAGTCGTGCGCGTTTGCCGCTCGACCAGTGCAACGTGACGATGCGCAGCGCAGCTCGCGACGCCTTCACGAGGTCGCTCAGCCAGTCGGCCGCGCTCGGAGACGCGTGCCGCACCCGGAGCACACGAATCAACTTCAGCACGCCCCCTACCGCGACGATCGCGTCGTCGCCCTGCGCCGCCTCGTCGATCCACGCCAGCGCCGGTGCGCGGTGGTGCGGGAGGAACGTGTACTTCTCGTCGGTCCCGTGCTGCAGCAGCCGGGACAGGCGCTTCACGATCGTCGAGCGGGTACGTCGGGGGGCGGTCGGCACGCCCCTATTGGACGCTCTCGTGGTCCGACGCGATTCACTCGGATCATCACCCGTCGCACGGTCGGCTGGGCCGTATGTCGCGCTCGGCGACGGGCTGGGTCATCGGACCGTGATCTGCACCGCGCGGCGGTTGTCGCTCTCGCTCGTCTCCTCGACTTCGCGTTCGTGATCCACCCAATAGCCGATCCAGTACGTCCCCGGCGTGACGTCCGCGGGGATGGTGAGCGACCGTCGAAACGGTCCCGCCGTCGCGCCCGCGGCGAGCTCGCCGCGCCGGGACGAGACGAGCAGGCGATCCGCCGTGCTGATGTAGCTGTTGGTCGACAGGTAGTAGCCGTCCGCGAAGCGCGGCGAGCCGGCGGTGCCGTCGTTGCTGCGCTCGTAGCGCACCGAGATGCTCGCGCCGGCGTCCACGGTCGGCGTCGGTGCCTCCAGGAGCGACGGGCGGAGGTTCACCTCGCCGTCTTCGCAGTCGCCGTCGCAGGGCGGCGCGATGGTGATGCGAGCGATGAGGATGTTGTCGTCCTCGACCGACTCCTCGACGGCGTTTTGGTAGTCGACCCAGTACGCGATCCAGTACGCCCCTGGCGCGACGTCCTCCGGGATGTCGAGCGTCACCGTGTACGGCCCGCGCTCCGTGTTCGCGGGGAGGGCGGGGCGGCCGGCGCGCCGCAGGAGGCGGTCGTCGCTCTGCGAGATCGTTCGGTCCGCGGTGAGGAAGTAGCCGTCCGCGAAGCGTCCCGCGTCGTCCTCGGCGTCGTTGCTTCGCGCGTACCGGACGCGCGCCGATTCACCGGGACGCACCGACGGCGTCTCGACCGTGAGCTGCGTCGGACGCAGCTGCGCGAGCGGGACGTCGGAGTCGAGCTTGAGGTGGAGGATCTCGACGCTGTTCTGCGAGGCGCGCCCGCACGAGCACGCGCGTTCTTCGGACTCGCCGCACGCGGCGTCGGTGTCCTGGAAAGTCTTCGCGCCGCAGCCGAACAGGTAGCTCATCGGGTCCTCGCACAGGAAGGCGTGGTCGAGGGAGGCCGTGTGGCCGACTTCGTGCGCGATGCTCTCGCAGATGCGCTCCGTGCGGTGGCTGCCGATCTTGTCCGCGAAGACAAACGCGACGGAGGAGCGCAGCACCACACACGTCTCGCTGTCGACGGGCGCGACGCCCGAGGCGTTTTCGTCGTAGCCGATGTCACTCGGCTCCCCGCCGACGACGACCTCGACGTACGCACCCTCCGCGGGCTCGGTCGTGGTCACCGCGACGTTGAACCCGGCGAAGCGTCCGCGCACGCAGTCGACGATCTGCGTCCACTGCGCGGAAGAGCCGCTGTACGCCGGCACGGTGCGGGCGCCGCCCTGGACGATGAACGAGGCGTTGGTGCTGGAGTCGTTGCCGCCGCTTTGGAAGGTGCCGCCGCTGCGGTTCAGGAAGACCGCGAGCGGCGCGCGTGCATCGACGCCGTCGAAGGCGAGGGGGACGGGGATCAGCTCCGGCGGAATGGCGACCGCGTCGGGCCCGTGGGTCGTCGCGGGCGGTAACGTCGTGTCCCCGTCCTCGACGGCGAGGTCCAACGCCGGCGAGCCATCCACCACACCGTCTGGGACACAACCCAGGGCGAGGAGGAGGCCGCCGATCCCGATCGCGCGTCGCATCGCGACGTAAGATCGGAGACATCGGCGACGAGTGATATCCGCGGCTCGCCGGTGTGGACGAGGCGCAACATCAGGGGAGCTCGACGATGCGGCCGGTGCCACCCTCGGGGTAGTCCGTCATCGAGATCGTGCCGCCTAGGCCGCCGTCCATCGTCTCCGCCGTGATGTAGTCGAGCAGCGTCTGCTGGTCGGTCACGCCGAGGGTGTTGAGCTCCACGCGCTGCGCGCCGCGGAACGGATACTGGTCGCCGCCGCGCACCAGGAACGCGGAGGTCGCGATGTCGACCGTCGCGTTGGTGTCGACGATGACGCCGTTCGTGACCAGGCTCGTGCGCGTGCCTGCGCCGTCGACGAGCGTGACGTCGACGATGCGAGAGCCCACGGTGAGCACGTTGCCGTCGTCGTCGACGACCTGCGGCGTGCCGGCGAGATCGTAGGAGAACTCGAACCCGCCGATCTGCGCGAAGCGGCCGCTCACGCTCTCGATGCCGGACACGCAGTTCTCGAGGATCTCGACGAACTGCGAGACCGGGACGTCCTCGACGACGGAGAGGAAGTTGCCGAAGGGCAGGATGTCGAAGGTGTCGAGCTCGGTGATGTTGCCGGCCGGGATGACGTTGGCGTTGCGGATGCCGCCGCCGTTCGCGAGCGCGACCTGCGGTGCGTCGACGCCGAAGTCCGCCGCGACGCGCTGGGCCTCCCAGAGGAACGCGTCGCCGACGAGGTTGCCGAGGTTGGTCTCTTCGATGCGAATCTCGGGGCGGCGGCCGTCGAGGCCGACCTCACTCGTCGCGACGACGTTCGAATCGAGGGAATCGAGGAACATCTCGACCGGTTCCACGACGCTCGTCACGAGCCCCGCGTCCGGCGTGACGGCGTCGTCGTCGTCGGCGTTGCCCGAGACCCGGATCGGTCCGCTGCTGCGGTCGACCTCGACGATGTGCCCGTCCTCGTCGAAGTCGACGATCAGGCGGCCGAGGTAGCGATAGCCGCCCTCGGTGGTGACGACGTACGTCGAGCGCCCGTCCGCGCCGCGCGCGATGGTCGGGTAGGGGCCGACCTCGGTCGAGCCGGGGATGAGCGGGTTGTAGGGCTGCGCGAGGAGCTCGTCGCCGCCGCCGGCGACCATGACATCGACGCCCGAGAGCTGCGGCGCGAGCGCGACGTCCTCGGTCAGCGACTGCAGGTGGCTGATGAGGATGATCTTGTTGATGCCGGCCGCTTCGAGCGTGTCGACCTCCGCCTGCACCGCATCGACGACGCTGCCGATGACGACGTTGCGCGGGCTGGAGATGCTGCGCAGCGCCTCGGTGGTGGCGCCGATGATGCCGATCAGCTCTCCGCCGACGGTCGCGGTGACGCTCGCGGCGATTCGGCCGTTCGTCACGTGCGCGGCGAGCGCGGGCTCGGCGGAGAAGTCGAGGTTGCTCGAGAGGTACTGCACCTCGGAGAACTGCGCGATGAACTCCGCCAGGAGGTCGGGGCCGAAGTCGAAGTCGTGGTTGCCGAGGCAGATGGCGTCGTAGCCGAGCGCTTCGAGCGCGGTCGCGTCGTAGAAGGTTCGGTCGTTTTGGCTGGCGCGGAACTCGGGGCCGGCGAGGAAGTTGTCGCCGGAGGACACGAGGATCGAGCCGTCACTGTCTTCGTCCGCCTCGGCGCGAGCGCGATCGACGACGGCCTTGAAGCGAGCGACGCCGCCGTACTCCGAGAGGTCACCGCCGGCGTTGATGAGGTCGGACTCACCGTCGTTGTTGTGGAGGATCGTGAGGCGGAAGACACCCGCGCGCGGGACCTCCGCGTCCATGCCATCCATACCGTCCATGCCCGAGGGGCCTTGCGGTCCCGCGGGGCCCGCTTGGCCGGCCGGACCCGCCGGGCCCTGAGCACCGTTTTCACCGTTGGTGCCGCCGCACCCAGTGATGAGGAGAGTCGAAAGAGAGAGGGCGCTGAGCGCTCGCGTGAAGTTCATCTTATCGCCCGCAGTAGCGGACGTCGGGTGGTGCGATCAAGTCGCTGCAAGGTGACTTGCGCGTAAACGCGGGGTGACGTCAGTCGATGTCAAGACCGCGGATGCGGCGCATCGCGGCTTGCCGGGCCCGGTCCATCGTACCGGTCGTCTCGTTCGGGATCACGATGTCCTGAGTCGCTGCATCTACGTCGAGTCCGAAGCACACGATTGTCGTGTCATCGAACTGCGGTGCATCGACGACGTGCGCTTGGCAGGCCTGCACCGCCCGCACGAGGAGGGTATTGGCCCCGGACGGTCCCCGCGACAGGGTCTCGGTGAGACGCTCCATGCCGAACATCTCCTGGTGAGGATTCATCGCCTCTACCAGGCCATCGGTGTACATCATCATGCTGTCGCCGGGCTCGAGCGCGAACTCTTCGGCTTCGTACTCGGTGTCGGGCAACACCCCCAACGGGAGACCGGACGTACGCTCCAGGCTGGTGATGCGGCCCTCGGCGCGGCGGCGGAACAGCGGAGGCATGTGCCCCGCGTTCACCATCGTGACGCGCTTTTGTTTCGGCGCGAGCACCATGTACACGAGCGTCACGAAGATGTGGTCCTGGCCGCTGTCGTGGACAGCGCGGTTCATCCACTGCAGCACCTTCGCGGGATCACTCTCCGCGAGCGCGAAATACCTCAGGTCGCGCGTCAGGCGCGCCATGTACAGCGCGGCGGAGACGCCTTTCCCCGAGACGTCGCCGACGACGATCCCGAGCTGCTCGTTCGGCAGCTTCACGAAGTCGTAGAAGTCACCGCCGACCTCGTACGCGGGATCGTAACGTGCCGAGAACGTGTACCCGCCGACCTCCGGGATGCGCTTGGGGAGGAAGCTCTGCTGGATGCGCTCGGCGAGGTGCAGGTCCTGTTCGAGGCGC
This sequence comes from Deltaproteobacteria bacterium, assembly GCA_040218735.1. Classification (GTDB taxonomy): domain Bacteria; phylum Myxococcota; class Kuafuiibacteriia; order Kuafuiibacteriales; family Kuafuiibacteriaceae; genus JAUHYN01. The sequence continues at coordinate 92,467 of JAVJQW010000067.1, read as the reverse complement.
TGACGCTTCAGTAGCTCTTCGTGCAGCCGCGCGTTGCCGAGCGCGCCCGCGGCCTGATGCGCGATGCCGGTCAGCAGCTCGAGGTCGGCCTGCGAGAACGCCGCGATGCCCGCGCTGTCCAGGTACACCACGCCGAGCGTCTCGCCGCGCCACAACAGCGGCGCCGCGGCCATGGCGCGGATGCCGAAGTTCGCGACGCTGCGCCCGCTCTTGAAGCGCTGGTCCTCCATCGCGTCGTGCGAGAGGACCGCGCGGCGCTTCTCCATGACCTCGTGGAGGATGGTACGGGAAAGCGTGAGCTCGCCGCGATCGTTTTCACGGCGGCGTTTGATCGCCTTGGGGATCAGCGAGTCCGTCTCCTCGTCCGCCAGCATGACGACGGCGCGCTCCGCTCGCGGGAAGATCTCGAAGAGGCGGTTGAGGATCTCGGGGAGGAGCTCGTCGAGATCCAGGATGCTCGTGATGGCGTCCGAGACGGCGTAGATGGTCTTGAGGCGCGACGCCATGCGCACCAGCTCCTGCGGGCTCGTGACGTTCGTGAGCGCGTTGGCGTCCTGGTGGATGATCGGCTGCGCGGCGTCGACGGTGCCGACGATGTGCGCGCTCTTCTGGACCGTGCCGACCATCGTCACGGCGTCGGTCATGATCTGCGGCTTCTTCGACTCGAGGAACTCGAACTTCGCGCTGCAGACCTGGATGATGTCGCGGTTTTCGAGGAAGTGCCGCGTGACCGCCTGGTCGTTGACGAGGGTGCCGTTGCCGGACCCGAGGTCCTCGACCAGGAAGCGACCATCGACGCGCGTGATGCGAGCGTGTCGACGCGAGACCGTGAGGTCCCGGATGTGGACTTGGCAGTCCAGGGCCCGCCCGAGCACGCAGACGTCCTTGAGCTCGTAGACCGCCCCTTGGTTGGGGCCCTCCAGCTCGCGGAGGCGTCCGGTGAAGGGACCCATCGGACCTCTAAGCGCCGAACCTCGCGACGGCTTCGTCGACGGTGTCGAAGATGTCGAACACCCGCACGAGTCGAAGGAGCTTGAAGATCTCCGACGGCTGCCCCGCGAGGCGCGCGATCTTCACGTCGCCCTGGAGCGTGCGCACGCGTTTGAAGAGGGAGACGATCGCGCCGACGCCGGAGCTGTCGATCAGCTCCAACCCGGCGAGGTCGAACACCACGTTGATCTTCCGCGCGGCGAGGAGCGCCTCGATCTCCTTCTTCAGGGAGGGCGAAGTCAGCGCGTCGAGGTTCCCCTTGAGCGAAAAGACGGTGACGTCGCCGCGTTCGGTTTTGTCGTAGTCCAGCATCCCTTGTTCAGCTTTCTCGTTCGGTCGAAGTTTGGAGATCTTTTTCCATGGTGAGGACGTTTTTGTCCCCCTGCCGGCCGTAGTCGACGCGGTCCATGAAGTTGCGAATGATGAAGAGCCCGAGGCCGCCCTCGGGGAGCGCGTCGAGGTCCGGCTCCGGGACCTGCTCGGGGACGAACGTGCGGCCTGCGTCGAGGATGCGGACGGACAGGTGCGAGGGGTGCACCTCCATCTCGACCTCGACGGAGCCCGTCGCCTCGCCCGCGTAGGCGTGGATGACGGCGTTGTTGAACGCCTCGACGAACGCCGAGATGACCCGGTGACCGAGGTCCGCCGGGAGGCGGCCGCGCCCGGCGAGCCGGTCGCACACGTACGCGAGGAACGCGCGCGCGGCGTCGCGGTACTCCAGCCGACCGGGCACCACGAAGCGGAACTGCTCGACGTCGTTCGACACCCTGTGTTTGCGAATACCTCCAATCGGGAGCCGGCCGCAAGGCGGAGCGTCGGTTGACCGCGGTCCGAGCAGGGGCTACCGATCCAGGGGCCTCCCCATGGACTGGAAGACGCGGATCGCGAAGCGCGCCATCGACGTGGCGGGCGCTTCGATCGGCCTCGCGATGACGGCTCCGCTCTTCCCGGTGGTCGCGGCGGCCGTGAAGCTCACGAGCAAGGGGCCGGTCTTCTATAGCCAGACCCGCGTCGCGGCGGAGCGGCGCTCGGACATCGCGCCGAGCCGGCCCCCGCACACGGAGCGGCGCCGCCGCACCGGGTACCACACCTTCCAGATGTACAAGTTCCGGACGATGCGGACGGACGCGGAGAAGATGACCGGGGCGGTCCTCGCGCAGAAGAACGATCCGCGCCTGACGCCGATCGGGGGCTTCTTGCGCAAGTCGCGCCTCGACGAGCTGCCGCAGCTGCTGCACGTGCTTCGCGGCGAGATGAGCCTGGTGGGACCGCGCCCGGAACGGCCGGAGCTGCTCGAGAAGATCGAGTCGAGCGTGCCGTTCTTCCAGGAGCGGATGCGCCTCATCAAACCCGGCATCACCGGGCTCGCGCAGATCCGGCTGAACTACGACGGCTCGTTCGGCGGCAAGGAGGAGTCGAAGGCGCTGCAGGACTTCCTGGGGTCGATCCAGCTCCCGGAGGGCGTCGGCGACACGAAGATGTTCGCGAACAAACTCCTGTTCGATCTGTCGTACTCGGCGATCTTGGAGAGCCCGCTGGAAGCGCTGAAGACGGACCTGGAGATCATCTTCAAGACGCCGCTGACGATGCTGCGCGGCGAGGGCCAGTAGTCCGGTCGAAGGACCCGGTTCGGGGAACCGGTCAGGGGACTCGGAGCGGGAGCTTCAGCTCGGTCTCGCCCTCGGGTTCGAAGTCGAACTTCGCGCGTCGGGCGTAGGCCGCGACACACTCCGGCACGTCCGCCACCTCGCCGCTGGTCTTCTCGACCTCGGCCTCGCGGATGAAACCCTGGCCGCCCGTGGACGTGACCGTGAGGCGGAGGAGGACGTGGCCGCCGAGCCCCTCGGTGTCGACGAGGCAGGGCGCGATCGCGTCGCGCACCGCCGTCGTGGCGAGCTTGAGCGCCGAGGCGGGGAGGCCAGGTCGTGTGGTGTCCGGGACCTCGATCGCCGCGATGTCGCCGACCGGCTCGGCGCCGTCGGGCACGATCCCGTTGTCGCCGCAGTCGACCGGCGGCGGGCAGATGCACGCCTTCGGCTCGGGGCACACGAGCTTGCGCTCGGGGGAGGGATCCACGCGCTCGGCGGGGCCGCCGTAGATCGTCTGCATCACGAAGGCGCCGAGCCCGGCGCCCACGATCAGGCTGCCGCCTGCCACGAGGAACGTCTTCGAGGACATGCTCGCGGAACATAACACCCCTCCTGGGCCCCGCCGTCCCTTGGCCCTCGTCCGGGCGGAACCCCCCGGGCCTCTTGACGTAGGTTCGGATCTTGGCGACCGAGGTGGGGTGTTCCTGTTCGCGGCGCTCCTCGCCGAGGTCCTGCGGCTCGCGTGGTGGCCGACGCCGGCCCAGCTCGAGCAGCAGAAAGGCCCGCCGCCGACGGTGGCGGTGGTCGAGTTCGCGTCGCCCGGGGCCGAGGCGGGCAGCGACGCCACCTGGGCCGCGCTGCGGGTCTCCGACGTCGTCGCGCTGCACCTGGAGCGGCTCGGGGCAACGGTGCGGAGTCGGCCCTTCGTCGTCGACACGAAGGATCTCGCGGCGGCGAAGCTCGACGCCGTGGTGCGCGGCCGGGTTACACCCGTCGATTCGGACGACGACCAGCTCACGATCGATCTCGAGGTGCAGACGAAGGCCGGTACGAAGCGCGTGCGGATCGCCGGCGTCGCGCGCGAGCTGGAGGCGCACACCATCCGCGCCGCGCTCTTCGCCGCGGAGCAGGCCGGGCTCGACCGACCGGCCGGCGTCGACGCGCTCCTCGAGCAGGTCGGTCACGTCTTCGCCGTACACCGCTTCCTGGGGCTCGCGGAGCTGCGCTACCAGCGCGGTCGCTACCGCCAGGCCGCCGTCATGTTCGATCGCGCGCGGACCTACCGGCGCGAGGTGTTCATCCCCGAGGCGATCTTCGGACGCGCGCGCGCCGAGGGGGCGCTGCTCGCGACGGGGCAGTCGAGCTCCGACCGTTCGTCGCTCGCGGCGTCCGCAGCGGAGCGCGCGGAGGTCGACGGGCAGCGCGGTCGCTACGACGAGGCCAAGGAGGGCTGGATGTCCTTCCTCCGCTACACACGTGCGCGCGCGAAGCGCTGGGCGCTCCAGCTCCCGCTCGGCGAGCGGCCGGTCGTCGTCGGTCGGAAGAAGGGGTGGGTCGTGCAGGCCCGCCGCGGTGTCGGGGAACGGTGGACCTTCGATCCGCGGACCGGGACGATCGTGGACCGTGGGCCGCCGGTGCGGGGCCTCGTAGCGGCGGCGAGTGATCAGCTCATCACACTCGACCGCGGCCGCATGGCGCGCCTCGACGAAGACCTGAGGCCCCGGTGGTCCGTGAAGCTCCCGCTCCAGCTCCCGAAGGACGCGGGGCCGGAGCGCATCGAGCTCACGAGCGGGCTCGTCGGCGTGAAGGGCGACGACGCCGTGGTGTGGCTCGAGGTCAGCTTCGGCAAGGTGGGGCAGCTCGCGTTGGAGGTTGTACCGCTCGCGTCGAGCGCGGGCGGCGTCGTGGTTCTCGCACGGCCGAAGGGCAGCGGTGACACGCTCGAAGTCGCGCTCCTGCGCCCCGGCAAACGCACGCCCGCGTGGCGGACGCCGCTCGAGGAGCCGACGGACGTGCTGATGACGCGCGACATCGTCGTCATCGTGACGCCGGAGGGCCTCGTGCTCCTGCGGACGTACAACGGAAAGCCGGTCAAGGCACCGATCCCGCTCGGGCCGTCGCCGCGGCTCCTCGGCGCGGCGCGGCGGTACGGCTGCGTCGGGTACGAGGATGGCTCGGTGGAGGTCATCGACATCGTCGCGGGTGAGAAGACGGCGACCATCCGCGGCCCCGCGAAGCCGGTCGCGTGTGACACGACGGCGGACGGTGTGGCCCTCGCGTTCGAGAGCGGCGACGTCATCTTCTACGACCGCGACGGAAAGCTCCTCGACCGCGCCCACGTCGCCGGGCGGATCATCGGCGTGGAGCGCGGGCACCCCGAGGCGCCCGGGCCGATCGTCGTGACGAGCGAGGGGCTGTTCTCGCTCGCCGAGATCCCGATCGAGCAGAGCCGTCTGCGCGACGTCGACGGGATGGTCGCGCTCGCGAACCTCCTCGAACACGAGAAGGACGACGCGGGCGCGCTCGCGGTGGCGACGTGGGTCGCGATGACCTCCGCCGGCCGCGTGAAGGAGGCCGAGCAGCTGCGCGCGAGGCTCCTCGAAAAACGCGACGACCCCGCGTCGAAGCGCGCCGCGAAGTGGGCGCGCGTGCGTTCCCGCGCCGCCGCGGAGCCGGCGCAAGCGCTCTTGCCGTTCCGAATCGGCGGCTGACCGCGCCCGTCAGGGCTTGCGGATCTTCTCTTGGATCTTCTCGAGCTCTTCGGCGAGGTCGCCAGCGACCTTCTCCAGCTCGTCCGCGGTGTCGACCGCGACCTGCTGCGCCTGCTCTTCGAAGGCGCGGACCCTCGGCTCCAGCTTCGTCCAGGCGTCCTTGGCGTCCATCGAGGCGAGGTGCATCTGCACCTTCAGCTCATCGCGGGCGCGGAGCAGGTCCGCCTTCATGCGTTCGAAACCCTGAGAGAACTTGCTTTCCGTCATGGCAGCTTAGATGGGCACGCGTCAGCGGACGTCTACCGTCGTCGACGCGGTCGCTTCGTTTCCGGCGTCGTCTTCGACGCGGATGAGGACCGTCCGCTTGCCCTTACCGAGCTTCACCGCGCCGACCTCGTCGGAGTCCGTCACGTCCACCTCCAGCGCCTCCGACTTCGCGTCCACGAGGCCGTCCTTCGCGGGGAGCATGAGCCAGGGCCCGCCGCCCACCGCGAACTCTGCCACGCCGATCGCGGACGTGTCGTCCTCGGCGACCGCTTCGATGCGAACGCGCCCGGCGCGGGTGCTGCGCGCGGCGACCTTGCGGATCTTCGGCGCGCCGTTGTCGACGACGAACGGCTCCGACTCGAACCGATCCGTCAGCGCCGCGTCCGGCGGGTTCGCAGGGCGGTCCGACGCCGTGACGCGGAACCGGTAGCGCCCGTCCGGGTAGGCGCGCGAGTCGAACGACCAGTACTGATCCGTCAGCCCGTCCGCGACCGTGTTCCAGTCCATCGCCGGGGGATCGAGCCGCGTCATCTCGACACGGTAGAGGAGGTCGTCGCTGTTCGGGTCCGTCGACGTCCACGCCACGGTCATCATCCCCGGCCGCGATCCCTGGCGCGCGCGCGTACGATCGTTGTTGCGCTCGGGCTTTCGAAGATCGCGGATGACGTTGCTCGACAGCGTGACGGTCTTCTCCTTGTCGTCCTCCTTCGGCAGCGACGCCATGTAGACCCCGCGGCGGAGCATGAAGACCTCGGTCACCTTCGGCGCGATGTTCTGGCGCACCACCGACGCGTGGAGCGACTTCACGATGGGCGCCGCGTTCGTGCCGCCCGACAGCTCGGCGCGGATCTGCACGTAGCGCGTGCGGGGGAGGTCGACAGGCCCGCCGTCCGCGGAGGTCACCGCGCCCGTCCAGTCGGTCCACGTGTCGTCGTGCTCCTTGGTGTTGCCGCCGCGAATCGCGAGCGTGACCTTCGCGCCCTTCGGGACGTCGGCGTCGAACCACAGGCGACCGATCTTCGACGACCGGCGGAGGTCCTGCTCCTTCGAGATGTACTCCGACTTCGTGCGGAGCCCCGGACCCACGCGATTGATCTGCCCGCTCGGCGCGGTGCCGACGAAGTACGCGCCGCCCGTCGGCGCCGCGAGGATCGAGGTGGCGATCGGCGCCTCCAGGCTCGTCAGCAGGAGCAGGCGGTTTCGATCCGCGGTGTCGACCGCGTACACACGCGCGCGCCCCTTCTTCGACGCGGCGGTGACGAACACCAGCCGCTGAGCCTTCGCGTCGAAGTGCAGGTCCATCGCGCCCTCGGTCTTCGACGACCACAGCTTCTCGACGTGTCCGTCGCTCGAGATGCGGACGATCTCACTGCCCTTGATCGGCGAGCTGTCGTCGCTCGTGTCGCCCTTCACGGGGCCGATCCACTGGTTCGGCAGGAGCGTCCCCGCCTTCGACTCGCTGACGAACGACGCAAACAGGTCCCCCGACTTCGGGTCCACCGCGAACGCCGTGACCTCCTCCATCGTCGAGTCGTAGAGCGCGACCGCCTTCTTGTCCTTCGTGAGCTGGTAGACGATGCCCTTGTCGCCGCCGCCCGCGATCCACCCGCGTTTGTCGTGGTTCACCAGCGCGCGCACATGTTTTTCGTCGGGGTCGAACAGCACCTCCGTCGTGCCGTTCATCCGCACGCGGAGCACCTGCCCGGGATCACCGGTCGCCGCGATCAGATCCTTGCCGTCGGGGTGCAGCGCCCAGACGTATTTCGCCTCCGACTTCAGAACCGGCGTGGTCTTCTTGCCGCCGTCCACGCGCACGATGCTCCCGTCGGGGATCGTCGCCGCGTAGATCTTGCGACCGAGCACCGCGATCGCCGAGACGCTCTCCTTCGACGCTTCGAACAGCGTCGTCACCTTGCCACCCGCGCTCACGGACAGCAGTCCGCCACCGGCGGTCCCGGCGTAGGCGCCGCCGCTGGCGCCGGGGTGCATCGTGACGATCGGGTGGTCCGTGCCCTTCGTGAGATCGACGAGCGTGGGGCCCATGTGGATCTGCCCCTGCGCGTCGAGGCTCGTCGACGCCGGGTCGCCCTCGAACACTTCCTTCGGCCCGCTCACGCTCAGCTCGAGCGTCGGCTCGGCGTACGCCGTGCCGGCCACGAGCAGGCCCGCCACCATCGCAATCCATCGGCTCATCGCCGCACCGTCACCTTCACCGAACGTCCGCCCGTCACCACGTAGGGGCGAGTGATGTGTACTTCGGGGCCCATCGTCTCCTCGGTCTTGCCCTGGCCGGACTTCAGCTCCGCGGCGAGCGCCGCACGCTGCGAGACCGGCAGGTCCAGATACAACGCCGTGCCGTCGCGGTAACCGAGGGCCGGCTCGTAGATTCGTGCGTAGAGCGCCCGCGCCGGGCGCCGGTTCGCGAGCAGACCCAGCAGGTCCTCCAGCGACTCGGGGGTGATCGGTCCGCGCGCGTTGCCGTCGCGACGGTCGAGCTCGAGGCCACCGCCGACGTAGAGATCGATCGTCCCGGAGGCGTCCTTCGGCACGGTGATCTCCAGCGCGACCTTCTCGGTCTTCTTCCGGAACGGACGCAGCTCGGCGACCACGCGGACCGTCTCGCCGGGCTTCGCGTCGAGCTCACTCGGCGTCACCGCGACGATCTCCTCCAGGAGCACGTCGGGGCGCGTGCGCATCCGGACGTCGATCTTCGTGATCTTCGGCCCCTCGAAGTCGTTGCGCTCGATGATCGTCGCGAGCGTCGCGACGTCGCGCGACGCGAACGACGTGACCCGGAGCGGCGAAGGCGCGGAGATCGTGTCCTCGATCGACAGCGTGTACTCGCCGATCTGGTAGTGCGCCTCGTAGTCGACGGTGCCGCCCGCCTCGTACCCGAGCCGACGACCGCCGGCGGAGGCGACGACGTTGTCGAGCATGACCGGCAACCAGATCGGGCTGTCCACGACTTCGAAGTTGGACTCGAACCCGGGCGTCGCGCGGGACTTGCGCGCGTCCTGGACGAGGACCCGCACCGGGATCATCGGGGCCTCGTCGCCGAGGTTGCCCGCGATCGCCGTGAGCCGATCGTGGGAGATCGAACCGACCGTGCGGGCCGGCGCAGCCTGTTTGTAGGAGCCGGCCGGGGAGGCGAGGGTGTTGATCACCGCCGCCGTCGCCATCGGGAACGCGACGTGGCCGTAGCCCATGAACGGGTGTCCGAACCCGTAGACGCGGTTCTTCTCGACCATCGTCACCGTGCCGACGGCGGCGAGGTTGATGTCCCCGCGCACGAGCAGCGCGGCGATCGGTGAGGCGGGCGCGATCGGCGCCGCCTTCACCGCGCCGGCCATCGCCGGGCCGTTGTCCTGGACGCCGCCCACGGGGGCGCCCGCGCCCGCGATGGTCACGAACCCGGCGCCTTCGAGGCGCGTCGCGAGGGCCTGAGCGTTGTCCGGGTCGAGGCCGGAGATCGACAGCGGGGCCGCAATGGGGACGAGGTCACGCGTGGCGGTCGCGGGTCGGTCCGGCAAGGGTATGGGCGGGAGGTCCCGTGCGCGGAAGTCGGAGACCTCGACCGTGCGGTGCAGCGGCAGGCCACCGAGGCGGGCCATCGGGCCGACCTCCTTGCCCTGGTCGATGTCGAGCATGCTCCGGATCGGGGTGATGCCGGCGATCGGCTCGCGCGAGAAGGCGCCGAACCGGTACGCGACGGCGCCGAGCAGCTTGCCGTCGAGGTAGGTCGGGCTGCCGCTCATGCCGGAGATGACCCCGGTGAACTCGATCTTCTCGCCGATCAGCTTGACCAGGATGACGTCGCGGCCCGGTCCGAGCATCGATTGCATGATGCCGAGGACCTCGAACTCGAAGCGCTCGGGGACGTCGGCCGCGAATACGGTGTATCCCACGCCGCGCATCCCGCGCTCGACGTCCGTCAGCTCGAAGATGCGATCGGAGCGCGTGACCGGGAAGCCCCCCTCGAAGGGGACATCCGGCACCGGGGTCTGGGTGACGAGGGCGAGCGCGAGGGCGCAGGTGGAGAAGACTCCCATCGTGTCGTAGGGGCTCCCAACGCATAGCCTCGATCACCCTTGACGTCGAGTCCGATGAGGCGGAAAGGCTGAAAGCACCGATGGCAGAGGTCAAGGCGCACATCACGGGCACGGTCTGGAAGATCGAGGTGAAGGTCGGCGACGAGGTCGAGGAGGGCGACACGATCGCGATCCTCGAGTCGATGAAGATGGAGATGCCGGTGGAGGCCGACGACGACGGCACCATCAAGGAGATCAAGGTCGAAGAAGGTCAGCCCATCTCGGAGGGCGATATCATCGCCGTGATGGAGTAACCTCTGGCCGGTGCCCCCCGCGGGCGGGGGACGTCGGACGCGTTCGCGATGAGCGAGCAGAACAAGCAAGGCGGTCCGTCCAAGTTGGCGGCGGACCTGATCCTGTCGGCGGAGGGAGACCTGCGCACGGAGGTCGAGTCGGCGAGCTCGCCGGAGGGTGAGGCGCCGCTCGATCCCAGCGCGTTCTCATCGCGGCCCTCGTCCGAGCCGGGCCTCCCGACGGAGCGCATCGACCTCGACCCCTTCTCGCCGGTGCCGCGCGCGATCGTGGATCCGGCCGAGGCGCCGCGCGCGCCGAGCATCCCGCCGCCGGCCGACACGATGCCGAGCCTGGACCGCTCGCCGGTCGGTGAGCCTGCGTCCCCGACGCCCAACACGTGGACGCCTTCACCCGAGCCGTCCTTCCCACGCCTCCCGACGCCCGCGGAGCCGCCCGCCCGAACGTCGCCGCCGAGCGGTGAAGCGTCCGCGCCGTCTTACCCGCGCATGCCGGCGCCGAGCGGGGCGGAGGCGGCGCCCTCCTATCCGCGCATGCCGGCGCCGAGCGGGGCGGAACCGGCGCCGTCGTACCCCGAGATACCGGCGCCGGGCGGGCAGGCTGTGCCGCCGGTCGGGCTGGCGATGCCGACGCCCGGAGCGGGCGCCGAAGCCCCCGTGTCACCGACCCTCCCTACGCCGGGGGAGGGCGCGCAGCGCGCGCGCCGGGTGCCCCTGCCGACGGGGCTCGGCCCGACCGAGCCGTCGTCGACCGAGTACACCTCGCTGCAGGCGCACGGGATCCACGCGCTCCCGATCGACGAGGCGTCCGCCACCGCGACCCGAGAGATTCGTCTGCCGTGCAGCCTGCTCGTCGCGGCGCCGGACCTGCGCGTCGCCGCGCAGACCGCAGCGAAGCTGATGGAGCGCGGGTACACCTGCCGCGTCGTGGACGTGGAAGGCATGCTCGCGGCGATCGATCAGCAGCCGTTCGATGCCGCCGTCCTGGAGATCGCCGACGGTCAGGCGCATCGCGATGGAGGGCAGGAAGCCCTCGCGCCGCTCGAGCGGTTCGCGGGCCCGATCGTGACGCTCTGCGGGATTCCGCTCGCGATCGAGACCCTCGATACGCGCGCGCAGGTGCGCGCTTCGATCGAGAAGCCGTTCGAGATGGAGCAGCTGGTCCTCGCGATCGAAGAGGCGCGCGAGGACGCGGAGATCGCGCGTGACGCCGTCGTCGCGAAGGGCCGCTTCGACCTCAACGTCAACATGGTCCGCGCCCAGGTGACGCTCGGCGAAGGCCAGGTCACGCGCGGCCGCATCCGCGCCATGTCCTACGACGGCGAGGTCGTGCTCGACAGCCGTGAGCCGCTCGCGCTCGGGACGAAGGTCTCGGCGCGTTTCACGACGACGCAGGGGCGCGAGGTCGAGGTGCCCGGACGGGTGGTCGGCGTCGAGGGGAGCACTTCGTCTCTGCAACTCAAGTTGCAAGAGCTGGACGTGGATCCCATCCGCCTCTTCGTCGATGAGGCGCGCGACATCACGACCCCCGCGATCGCGCAGGTGTTGATACGCGCGCTCGTCGCTCCGCCCCGCGGCGACAGCCTCGAGGGCAACCGCTCGCTGCAGGAGCACTGGACGCAGGTCCGCGGCCGCCTCGACGACGACGAGGCGCACCAGGTCTTCATCAAGTCGTGCCTGGAGGCCAAGCAGATCGAGTTCGCGGTCCGCTGCTATCGCGAGCTGAAGAACGCCAACCCCGAAGACGAGCGCATCCAGAAGTACCTCAACCAGGTCGGCACCATCCTCGGGTTCTACGCCTTCAAGAAGGCCGACGCCGAGAAGGACGAGGGCGGGATGCCGACGATGTGGAAGGTCGCGCTCGGGCTGTTCGTGCTGATGGTGTTGATCCTGTGGGTCGTCGGAACGCTGATCTCTTGAGCCGCTCCCCCGCCGCGCCCCTCGCGTCGCTCGCGGCCCTCGCCGTGAGCCTCGGACTGCTCGGCTGCCCGGCCGACGGGCGGAAGCACCTCGTGAAGCGCGCGCGCGACGAGGGCGTGGTCATCGGCGCCGTCCTCCCGCTCACCGGCCCGCGCGCGAGCTACGGCGTCGCGGTGAAGTCCGGGATCGACCTCGCGGTGCTGGAGGCGAACGACAGCGGCGGCGTCCTCGGCAAGCCGGTGCGCGTTCGTTACGTCGACGCGCGCGGCAACAAGGACCGCGCGAAGAAGGCCGCCGAAGACGCGATCGTCCAGCACGGCGCGAAGCTGTTGATCGGTGGCGTCTCGTCGGACTCCGCGATGGGGATAGCAGCGGTCGCCGAGCGCGCGAAGACGCCGATGATCAGCCCGTCGGCGACCGCGCGCGAGCTCACGGCGTCCGGTAGCTACGTGTTCAGGATCTGCTTCACGGATCCGTTTCAGGGCACCGCGATGGCCCTGCACGCGCGCGACAGCCTGAAGCTGAAACGCATCGCGGTGCTCCGCGACGTCGGGAGCACGTACTCCGTACGGCTCGCGGACGCGATGACGAAGACCTTCGAGGCGCGCGGCGGCGAGGTCGTCGCGAGCGCCACGTTCGAAGCGCGCGACGAAGACGTGCGGCCCATGCTCCAGGATCTGCTCGCGCCGGACCCCGAGGCCATCTACATCCCCGGCTACGAGCGCGAGGTGCTGCGCATCGTCCGCACCGCGCGGGCGCTCGGGTTCGAGGGGCGCTTCCTCGGCGCGGACGGCTGGGACACCGAAGAAGTCCGGCGCGCGAGCGACGCGCTGGAGGGGGCGCGGTTCACCACACACTTCGCCTCCGACGAGCCACGCGCCACGGTGACCGCGTTCTCGGAGCGGTTCGTCGCAAAGATGAACGAGGCGCCGAACGCACTCTCCGCGCTGGGGTACGACGCCGCGCGTGTCGCGCTGCTCGCGATCGGTCGCGCCGGATCCGACGACCGCGAGCGGATCCACGAAGCGCTGCGATCCGGCCCCGCCGTCGACGGGGTCACCGGCTCACTGGGGTTCGACGATCGCGGTGACGTCGACGGGCGCGCGGTGGTCGTCGAGCTGAAGAGCGGCCAGGTGCGGTTCGTCTCTTCGGTGTCGGGGCAGCAGGCGACGCCGTCCCTCGGCCCCGGGACGGCGGACTGACGCCTCAGCCCGTGGTGGAGGTCTCGGCGGCCTTCTTGGCCTGCTCGTAGAGCTGAATCGCGCGGTCGATGGCGCGGTCGCCGCGACCGTAGCGTTTGGCTTTGTCGAGGTGCGCCTTGGCCTTCTTCCAGTCCTTCTTCTCGGTGTAGTACTGGCCCATCACCCGGTGCGCGATCGCGCTGCGCGGATCGACCTCCAGGACCCACTCGGCGTCCTTCTTCGCCTCTTCGAACGCGCCGCGCTCGACCTTCAGCACCGCGAGGTTACCGCGGACCGCGCCGAGGTGGGGGCTGTGCACGAGCGCGCGCTCCAGCGCGGCTTCGGCCTGCTGCACTTCGCCGATCGCGTAGTGCATCTGGAACGCGGTGATGAAGATGTTCTCGGGCGCCCAGGCGTGGTCGAGGGCGGCGTACAGGATCGCGGTCGCGTTGCGCGCGAACGTCTCCCCCTGCTGACGGAAAGCCCGGGCCTCCTCGTTCTTCCCCTTGCGGGCGAGGGCCATCGACTGCCGCACGTACGCACGCGCGGCCTCGGCGTAGGAGCGTCCGAGCTCCTGCTTGTAGTAGCTCTCGTAGGGGTGGATGCGCACGGCCTCCGCGAGGGCGTCGAGCTTGGCCTTGATGCCGTCGCGCGAGGCGCGCCGAGCGTTGACGAACGCGACCTCGGCGTCCCAGGTCATCTTCGCGCCCTGGATGGCGCCGCCCGGGAAGGGGCCGAGGAGGAGCACACCGATCAACGCGAGCGCGACGGACAGCGGGATGGGGGAGGTGTTGTCGACCTCGTCCGGATCACGACCGCGGAAGGTCGCCCACTGGCGTTTGATGTTCACGCCGATCGGGCGGATGCGCTCCCCGACGCTCGGCTCGAAGAACACCGCCGCGCAGCCGAGGAGGAAGTACAGGAACACCGAGCACGCCACCGAGTCGAACCCCGCGATGGAGTACACCGAGTAGCTGAAGAACGAGGTCACGACGCCGAACGCGATCGCGCGGTCGGCGATCGTCGGCTCCCCCTCGATCGGCGCGTTGGCGATCGCGTCGAGGCTCGTCTTTGCGTCGAACTTGGTGACGACGAGCTTGTCGTTTTCGATGCGGAACGAAGCGTCGATGTTGGCCGCCTCCAGCGACGCCTTGATGCGCTTGGGGTCGGCCGTCTCGAGGACGAGGCGCGGCGGGTCGGCCGACTCCTCGAAGGTCCACTTCGTCACGAGGTCGGGCTCGTGACCGCTGCCGGTCTCGACCAGCGCGCGGCGCGGCGTGCGCCAGAAGCGCGAGAAGCTCACGGTGAGGAGCCGGTAGAGCACCCACAGGTACGCGGCGAGGCCGACGATGCCGAACGAGGCCAGCACGTACAGGTAGTTGTTGTGCGGGTTGTCGTGGTTCGTCATCGGGTCGAGCGCTTCGAGGCGCTTCGACTTGTGGCTCATGAAGGCGTAGCGGTAGGTCTCGATGCCGATCCCGAACGGCCACACGAGGATGCTGCGCCACGTCTTCTCGGACGCGCGGTCCTCCTCGCTGGGGGCCTTCGGGAGGTCGAGGTCCATGTCGAGGGCCTCCATCGCCGGCGCGAACTGCGCGGCGTAGGCCTCGTCGTCGAAGATGCGGTCGAGGGTGTCGGCGTTATCGACGAGGACACGCGGGCTCTCCATCCACAGATAGCGCCGGGTCCCCTGGCCCTTGCCGAAGTCGGTGCGGTTCGGATCGAACGCGGCGGGGATCGAGCGAATCGTGTTGGCGATGAGCATGCACCGAGACTTGGGGTCGGAGCAGAACGACTCCGCCTTCAGCACGTAGGTGGTCATGAAGATCGTCGCGAACGCGAGCGAGCCCCAGCACGCACCGCGCACGGCGCCGTAGAAGCGCGTTCGTTTGAATAGACCGGGGAGGAGCACGAGGCCGCCGACGACGGCGCAGGTCGTGCCGACCCACGCGCCGCGCGTGCGCGTGAACAATAGCCCCATACCGATCCCGATCGCGGCGGCGATGAGCGCGCCGGCCGCGGCTCCGTCCAGCATGTGCCGGGTGGACGCGGTAGCCATGCGCATCGACTTCGGGCCCCAGCTCCCGAGCGCGCCGAAGAGGAGCGTCAGCGCGAAGGACGCTGCGACGCCGAACTTGAAGTAGGACTGCTGCGTCGCCTCGGACACCCCCGCCTTGCCCTCCGCGAACCAGGCCGGGGCGATCTGTAGGGCGAGGATGACGGCGGTGGAGGCGAGGACCACGCCGACGATGCTGGTGCCGACGTCCTCGTCGGCCTTGCCGGTGCGGATCGTCTTCACGGCCGCGACGATCGCGACGAGCGTGGAGATCGGCGCGATGAGGGCGAGGGCGTTGCCCGCGAAGGTCGCGTTGCCGAGGTAGGCGTAGACCTTGTTGTGGGGCTTCGGGAAGAACGGGTAGGGGTCGTGCCCGGTGGCCTGGAGGAGGGCGTAGGTGCCGATCGCGCCGCCGAACATCGCGAGGCACGCGAGGCCGAATACGGCGCCGCGTTTGCTCCTCAGGCACGTGGCGGTCACGATGAAGAGACCGACGCAGCCGAGGAAGCCCTGCAGGCCGAACTGCCGTTCGTAGACGCCGTAGACGCTGGTCGCGACGTCCAGGGAGAAGAGGGTCGAGAGCGTCACCGCCGCGGCGAGCGCGATGACCGGGGCGAGGAACACCCGCACGCTGGTCCACGCGAACCCGCGGCCGAAGAGGCCGACGAGGAGCCAGACCAACAGGAGTCCGCCGCCGCCGACCTTGAGGGCGACGGCCTTCGGGACGTCGAAGACTCGGTTGACGACCAGCAGGAAGAGCATCGCCACCAGCCCGACGGTGAGGATCGCGCCGAACGTCATGAAGCGTTCGAGGGAGGTCTCGCAGATCGGATCCAGATCGGCGTCGGCCTCGGCCGGCGCGGCCGTGCCTTCGGGCGTCTGCGACGGGTCGGCCTTGTCGCTCTTCTTCTTCTTGGCCACGCGGGGTCCGGATGTAGTGGGGGGCGCCCCCCGATGTAAACGACAAAGTGCCCCGGGCGGGCCCCAGGGGGTCGGCAAACTTGTTTCAAGAACCGTGACGGGCGTGTTAGCTCCTGCCCCACCCCGGCCCATGCTCGAAACCGTCGCGAAAGGGTTCAAAGCCGCCAAGGACCGCCTCCGCGGGGACGTCGTGTCGAGCGCCTCCGTCGACGAGGCGCTGCGGGACATCCGGCTGTCACTGCTGGAGGCCGACGTCGATCTGAACGTCGCCAAGCGTTTCCTCGAACGTGTGAAGGCGCGGGCGAAGGAGGAGCTGGTCGAGGGCGTCGCGACGATGTCGCGGGACGGCAAGACCGAGCAGATCGGGCCGTACCACCGCTTCGTCGCGATTTGTCAGGAAGAGCTCGAGAACCTGATGGGGCCGGGCACCGAGCCGCTCACGTTCGCGCCGATGGGCGTCACGGCGATCATGATGGTCGGCCTGCAGGGCTCTGGTAAGACGACGACCTCCGCGAAGCTCGCGCGCCACCTCGCGCAGCGGCACGACAAGAAGCCGATGCTCGTAGCGGCGGACGTGCAGCGCCCGGCGGCGATCGACCAGCTGGAGACGCTCGGCGAGCAGATCGACGCGCCGGTGTTCTCGCAGCGCGGCGGGGATCCGCTGCAGCTGTGCGGGGACGCGCTCGCGAAGGCGGGCAAGACCAAGAAGGACGTCGTCATCTTCGACACCGCGGGTCGCCTCGCGGTCGACGAAGCGCTGATGGACGAGCTGAAGCGCATCAAGGACCGCACGAAGCCCCAGGAGATCCTCCTGGTGGTCGACGCGATGATCGGTCAGGACGCGGTGCGGACGGCGAAGGCCTTCGACGACGCTCTGGGGATCACCGGGTTCGTGATGACGAAACTCGACGGTGACGCGCGTGGCGGCGCGGCGCTGTCGATCAAGGAGATCACGAACAAACCCATCAAGTTCCTCGGCATGGGCGAGACGACCGACGCCCTCGAGGAGTTCCGCCCGGACGGGTTGGCGTCGCGGATCCTCGGGATGGGCGACGTCGTGGGGCTCGTGCAGGAGTTCGAGCGCCACGTCGACAGCGACAAGGCCGAGGAGGACGCGGAGCGGATGTTCCGCGGCCAGTTCGACATGGGCGACTTCGTCGAGCAGATCGGCGTGCTGCAGAAGATGGGGTCGCTCAAGGACCTCTTCGACAAGATGCCGATGTTCCAGGAGGGGATGCCGGAGGGGTTCCGCCCCGACGAGCGCGAGTTCACGAAGATCATCGCGGTGCACGACTCGATGACGCCACTCGAGCGGCGCCGGCCGGCGCTGCTGCGCGACCCGAGCCGGATGAAGCGCGTGTGTACGGGGACGGGCCGCGAGGAGAAGCAGATCCTCGAGGTCCTCACGAAATACGACACGATGCGCCGGATGATGATCGCGCTCGGGGATCAGCCGTCGCTGCTGACGAAGATCCCGGGCTTCGATCAGCTCGCGCAGGTGCGGAAGCTGCGCGGCCTCGACCTCGCCGAGCTGTTCGGAGACGCGTTCGAGCTGCCTGAGGAAGAACCCGAAGAAGAGCCGTTCGACTACAGCGCGAAGCCGGAGAAGGCGCAGGGCCAGCGGGAGTACTTCGCGACGATGGCGAAGCCGCCGCCCAAGAAGAAGATCGACAAGAGCAAGCTCAAGAAGAAGAAGAAGCAGGCCGCGAAGGCGCGCAAGAAGAACCGTCGATGACGCGATGAATAGGGGCGATTCCGGTCTCGTCGGATGACCGATGAGGTTCGGAGTGCACCTCGGCTATCAGACCCCCAACCGAAGAGACATGCATCCCATGAACGTTCGATTCCTCGCGGCTTCGGCCGCCGCTCTCACCTTCCTCTTCGCCGGTGCGGCGTCCGCCGCGGAGATCGGCGAGATCTCCGCCGACGACTACTACGGCGCGAAGTACTTCGAGACCGCCTTGGAGCACCCGAAGATCGCGAAGCAGAAGTCGCGGGCGCGGCAGATCAAGATGGTCGCGCGCGACATCGGGTGGAACAAGAAGAAGCTGACCAAGGCGATCGACAAGGTCGACAGCCTCGCCGGCAACGCCACGGACCTCGCCAAGAAGGCGATCGAGTCCGGCTTCAAGGGCACGCGTGTCGACGGGCGCGTCCTCGACGTGTTGATCAACGACGAGGAGCCGAAGCACGTCGTCGTCTACATCCGCTTCCAGGGCACGAAGAGCGCCGAGGTCGTGAAGGACGCTTCGCAGATCGCTGCGGTGGTCGCGAAGAAGGCGCCGCTGATCAGCACGCTGTCGATCTCCGCCATCCACCCCAAGGCGCCGAAGACGAGCACGAAGAGCGTCTGGTCCGCGAAGATCAGCGCGACGAGCATGAGCCGGATCCAGGAGAAGCGGATCGAGGACTACGCGGACCGCCTCTACGGCCGCATGTTCGAAGAAGTGAAGTCCCTCCCGTTCTAGGCCGAAGGCCGCCTCACGACACCTACTCGACGAGGAGCGCGACGCTTCGGCGGGCGAGGGCGCGTAGCGCTCGGCGCGTAGTGCCGGCGCGGGCGCGCAACGAGAGCGTGTGCACGACGGCCGTCAGGAGGCGTGCGAGCGTAGCGACGTCCGTGGCCTCGGACAGCTCGCCGGCTTCGACGGCGGCGGCGAGGCGGCGCTCGAACTTCACGTCGACGCGGCGGATCGCGCCGTCGAGGAGCGCCGCGAGCTCGGGCGCTTCGACCGCCTCGACCGAGGCCACCCCGAACACCAGACAGCCTTCGCCACGACCGTTCACCGGCGCGTAGAGATCCACGACGGCGAACAACGCGGTGACGAGTGCTTCGGCCAGCTTCGGCGCCTGAAGGGCCGCCGTCGTCGCCTCGTCCATTCGTCGCGCGAAGCGCTCGATCGTCCGATCGAAGAGCGCGCGTTTGTCGCCGAAGGCCGCGTAAAGGCTCGGGCGCTGCATCCCCGTCGCCTCACTCAATGCGTCCAGCGTCGTCCCGCCGTAACCGCGTGCGCGGAAGACCGCCATCGCTGCGTCCAGGGCTTCTTCGGGATCGTACGCCCGGGGGCGTCCGCGTCGTTCCGCCATGTCGATATTTTTGTACTGGATTGAATAAAAATAACAACCACGCTTAGCCTGGGATCGTGACGCCGATACGACGCGGGGTGCTGCGTGCGCTCGGGTTCTTGTGTGCCCTGGTGCTGCTCCTCGGGGTGGCGGCGCTCGTCGTGTTCCGGACCGACTTGCTGCTCGCGTCGCTCGACGTGGGGCCCCTCGGGAGCGAGGCCGACGCGCAGCACTTCCTCGATGAGGTCGGCGCCTTTCACGGCGCCCCCGAGCGCTGGGCGTCGCAGCCGGCGATCGAGATGAAGCTGCGCGGCTCGGTCCCGTTCACGCCGGCGCGCCTCGCGTTCGGGCTCGAGGAGTCCGACGTGCTGCTCACCCTCCGCTTCGAGCCGGGGGTCCACGGCGTCTACGACTACACGCTGCAGGACGGGGACCAGACGCGGCGGGGGCGCGTCGACACGCGCCAAGACCGAGACGCGACCGGGCTGGTGCTCGATTCGGTCCGCCACCTCTTCGAGCTCCCGTTCGTTGCCGCGTCCGTTCCGTACCGTCGCGGTCTGCCCTCAGTGGCGGGCCGGCGCCGCGCCTTCTTCACCTGGGGCGATCCGCCGACGGCGACGTCGGCCTACGACCAGATCGTCGTGTGGCACGAGGGAGGACAGGTGGTGCGGATGGACACCACGGGCCGCGACATCGCCCCGTTCATCGTGGCCCGCGTCGAATGGGACGGGCGGGTCGAGCTGGGCGGCTTCGTGCTCCCGCGACGCGCTGCGGTGTACAACGACGGTCGCGATGGCGCCGTGGTGCACGCCTGGGCGCTGATCTCCGCAGAATTCACCCCGAAATGAGCGCCCCCAGCGGCCCGGAGCGTGTTTGACGCCGATTTCGGGCTACCGTAGGCTTCACGAGGGGTTCGAGGCCCCCTAGCAACTTTGGAACCGGTGCTGGCCAGTCACTCATCCGGTGCCCACGAACGCATCGGGCGATACGAGGTCCTCCGTAAGATCGCGACCGGCGGAATGGCGGAGCTGTTCCTCGCCAAGATGGTCGGGATGGAGGGCTTCGAGAAGGTCGTCGCGATCAAACGCATCCTCGCGCACCTCGCCTACGACGAAGAGTTCATCAACATGTTCCGGGACGAAGCCCGGATCGTCGCGAAGCTCTCGCACCCCAACATCGTCCAGATCTACGACCTCGGGAAGTCCGACGAGACCTACTTCATCGCGATGGAGTACATCCCGGGCCGCAACCTGTCCTCGGTCGCGAAGAAGGCGCGCGGGCTCGGACAGAAGCTCCCTCCGACGTACATCGCGCGCTGCCTCGCGCAGGCCTGCGAAGGTCTGTACTACGCGCATACGCGCAAGGACATCGACGGGCGACCGCTCAAGATCGTCCACCGCGACGTCTCTCCGCAGAACATCATCGTGTCCTTCTCCGGGACGGTGAAGCTCGTCGACTTCGGGATCGCGAAGGCCGCGACCAAGATCGCCCACACCCGCGCCGGTGTCCTCAAGGGCAAGTACGCGTACATGTCGCCGGAGCAGATCCGCGGCGAGGAGACCGACGCGCGGTCCGACCTCTTCGCCGCCGGCATCGTCCTGTACGAGCTGCTGTGCGGGCGGCGCCCGTTCGAGAAGGAGAACTCGATCCAGACGCTCAAGTCGATCGTGCAGGACCCGCACGTCGACTGCCGCAAGCTCAACCCCGACATCCCGGACACCCTCGCCGAGATCATCGACAACGCGCTCACCAAGGATCCGAACGAGCGTTACGCAAACGCTCAGGAGCTGCAGGTCGCCCTGGAAGACTTCGTCAACGGGAGCGGCGAGCGCGTCAACAACATCACGATCAGCAAGTGGGTGTCGGACCTCTTCGAAGAGGAGCTGTCGCGCGAACGCGGCGGCACCGTCGTGTTCCAGGGCGTCGGCGAGGTCATCCTCCCGGACTTCGACGGCGAGGAGGCGAGTGACGACGACATCGACGTCGAGGAGGCGAGCGACGCCGCGCTCGAAGCGCCCGAGCCGTCCGAGGAGCTCGTGCCGCTCCGCCGCGGGCGAGGGGGCGGGAGCGTCGACCCGCGGCCGCCGATCCCGGCGCCGTCGAACTCGATGGTCCAGCCGCTCGACGACTCCCGCGGCGTGATGCTGGAGGAGGGCGTCATCGAGCGTCCGGAAGGTGACGACGACGACGAGGATCCTTGGGACGAGGACGCGACGGTCCACGGCCTCGACGCGATCCCGGGGAGCCCGCGCGACGAGACGGTCCCGCGGAAGAAGACACCCTACGACGACGACAAGACCGAGTTCGCGCCGCCGCACCAACCCCCGCCGGAGGCCGCCGAGCCTCCGCCGCGGCCGCGCACCGACGAGGTGTCGCTGCTGTCCGAGTCGGTGACGCTCAACCCGGACGAGATACGACCGGGGACGCTCCCGGACCGGCCCAAGGTCGACACACCGTCCGAGGTGCTCGCGATGGACGTCGGTGAGTCGCTCCTCGGTCCCCTCGAGGACGGCGGCGACGACGACGCGTTCTTCTCGGACGACCCGTGGGACGAGGCGACGGTCGGCTACCCCGATGGCGCGCCGCCGGTGGAGGAGCTGCTCGGCTCGGACGTCCCGGCCGTCGACTCCTCGGAGATCGTCGCGCTGGACCCGAACGACACGGCGAGCGCGTCGGAGGCGAGCGTCGGCCCCACCACGGGCGAGATGCTCGCGGACGCGGTCGACTCGATGGACGACGTGTTCGAGGACGACCCGGACGCGTGGGGCGAGCTGTCCGACAACTTCGAGGGCGACGCGACGATCGCCGGCGACCCCGCCATCTGGGACGACGAGACGGCGTCGCGTGACGCGTACGCGGCGACCGGCGAGTTCTCGCTCGACCCGCAGCCCGTCGCGGATCACGAGCCGATCGTCGTCTACGACGACGACGACGTGGACCTCGACCTGATGGACGCGGAGCCGGTGATCGACCGGACGATCGCGACCGGCGCGGCCATCCGGGTCGACTCGACGAACGATGCCACGATCGCGGTGTCGAAGGTCACGGTCGAGATGGCGGAGCGCGCCGCCGTCGACTTCGAGGGCGACGCGACGATCGCCGCCAACCGCTACGACTCGGACATCGGCGACGGTGGTGTGCGCGTCGAGTACGACGACGACAAGACCCGCGAGTTCGCAGAGGGCATGTTGCCCGAGTCCGCGTCGCGGCCGGACAGCACCGCGTGGTCGAGCGACGCAACGATCGCCGGCGGGCCGTCCGTCGACATGCTCGCCGCGCTGCACGACGACGACGACGACGACCTCGGCGCGATGCCCGACATCGGCGCGATGGGTCAGGAGCACTCCGAGACGGTCCGCGCGATGGACGAGGAGCCCGAGCTGCCCGTCCCGTTCGTCGACCGCGGGGACGAAGACGGACGCACCGTCGCCGGCGTGACGTCCGACTACCTGTCGGCCGGCGTCGACGTCCCGGTCGGCGGGAGCTACGACCCGACCAAGCAGCCCGAGATGCCGACGGAGGCGCCGTCGTTCGAAGCCGAGACCAAACCTCCGAGCCCGAAACCCAAGCGAGGCCAGGAGGCGCTCGGCGCGATTCGCCTCAACCGCGTCGCCGCGGATCACGACGAGACGCAGGACGGCGGCGAGGAGCGTACGTCGACGGGGGTGCACCCCTCCGAGCTCCACGCGCCGGCCGGTGAGCCGGAGCCGAGCCTCCCCGAGCTGGGCGGCCTCGACTTCGAGTTTGCGATCGACGACGACGACGACGCGCCGCCGGTGCAGCCGAGCCCGCTCGATGACAGCGACGAGCCGGCGAACGTCCCCAGCATCGCGGGCGAGGAGTACTCGGCGCTCATCGCGCCGGAGGTGCCCAAGCCGCTCAACGCGCCGAACCCGAACGCGGGGCGGATCGGGAGCACCAACGTGCCCCCGTCGAACCTGTCGCTGTCCGCGGTGCTGTCGAACCCCGCGGACGCGCGTCTGAGCTCACCGAGTCAGCCGGCGGCGCGGGACGTCTCCGTGCCGGGCCGCTCCGCGTCGATGCTGGGGCGCCGCATCCGGGAGGTCGTTCGCCCCGAGGACGCACCGCCGAAGGCGACCGGCTCCGCGTTGCACTTCACGCCGCAGAACCTCACGCCGATGAACCCGGCCACGGACACCGCGCCGTTGGGGCCCCCGCTGGAGATGCAGAACATCCCGGCGATGGCCGCGCCCGGTGGGCCCTCGACCAAGAAACGCGCGCTGATCGTCGGTCTGGTCGCGGTCGCCGTCGTGCTCCTCTGCGGCGTCGCGTTCCTCGCGATCCCGATGATCCTCCCCGGCAAGCCGCAGCTCGTCCTGCAGTCGACGCCGCCGGGGGCGACGGTCTTCATCAACGGCGAGCGGCACGCGAAGAAGACCCCGGTCACGATCGACGGCCTGCAGGCGAACGTGCCGTATCGCGTGCGACTGGAGATGGAAGGCTACGAGGCCGTGGAGTCCGACACGGTGACGCTGCCGCGCACGCGCCCGCTGATCTGGAACACGCCGCTGAAGAAGAAGCAGTAGCTCAGGCCTCGAGGCCCTTCACGGAGCCGACCGATGGTCGCCGCCTGGGATGCCTGACGATGTCAGGCACCGCCGCCCTCCAGGCCCTTCACGGAGCCGACCGATGGTCGCCGCCTGGGCACGTCGGTCGGACGATGCCTGACGATGTCAGGCACCGCCGCCCTCCAGGAAGCTGGCGGCGTGGGCGTTGGCGAAGCACTGCGCGATCTGGTCGGCGTTCAAGATGTTCGCCGTGGCGAGGAGCTCGACCTCGCGCCTCAGATCCGTGTTCAGCATGTAGGTCGCGTCCGTGTTGATCGTGAACTTCACGCCGTGGTCGAGGAACGTGTGGAGGACGAACTTCAGCTCGTCGAGGTCGGCGACCGCGCGGGTGTGCAGGTTCGACGTCGGGCAGATCTCCAGCGTCACGCCTTCCTCGCGGAGGATCTTCATCGCCTCTTCGCTGTAGGCGGCGCGGATGCCGTGGCCGATCCGGTTCACCTTCAGGCGGCGCACGGTGGCGATGACGCCGTCGGCGTTGGTGTGCGGGGTCTCGCCGGTGTGGACGGTCGTCTTGAGGCCGGCTTCGCGGGCGCGCTGGAACATGGAGGCGAAGCGCTCGACGCTCTCCTTCTGAAGCTCCAGGTTGTTCTTCTCGGTGCCCGCGAGGTCGATCCCGACCACGCCGCGGTGCCGGTACTTGATCGCCTTCTCGATGATGATGTCGTTGAGGTCGGCCGAGAACTCCCGCGCGAGGCAGAAGATCAGCCCGGCGTTGATGCCGTACTCGAGGCACGCGCGGTCCAGCCCGCGCAGCGCCGCGTGGATGATGTGGTCGACGTCCCGCTCGCCGCCGAGGTTGCGCTTCATCGGGTTGAAGCGCAGCTCCATCGTGCTGACACGTGAGCCGCGGTACTCCTTCGCGAGGATCTCGTAGACGGCGCGTTCGATCGCGTGCGGGCTCGACTGAATCTTCTCCGTCCACTCGTGGAGGATCTTCAGATAGTCGTCGAGGCTCTTCACCTTGTTCGGGTTCGACGACACGAGGTCGACGAACTCGAAGTACGTCTTCACGGGCAGCTTGAAGCCCTGCTCGTGGGCCATCGCGTAGAGGATGTGGGGCGCTACTGCGCCGCCGGCGTGCAGGTGCAGCTCGATCAGTTCGTCGGGGAGGCCGGCGATCGGTTTGCGGTCCACGTCGCGGAGCGGCGGGACGAGCTCGGTCAGGTTGTCTTCCGTCATGGTGTCGTCTTCTGCGGCGGGTACAGCTCGAAGCCGTCCAACATCACCTGCACCTCCGCCCCGACCAACTCGCGGTCGTTCTGGAGGTAGGTGGCCGTGGCCGAGACGATGGCACGGCTTTCGTCCGAGCGAGTACGTAAAGCGACGATCGATCGGTGGACGATCGTCTTGGCGGTCTGCTTCGGACCCAGGAGCGTGTAGACCATCTCGATGTCCCCGATGGTGCCGCCCGCGATCGGGCGGCTGGACAACGCCGTCCGTATGACCTGCACGTTCGTGCGCGTGCCGATCGACTTCAGCTCCTGCAGGGTGTCCCGGAAGACCGGCTCGGGCTCCTGCATCACCGTCTCCTGCACCGTGAGCACGAGGCGGGGGACGGCGAGGAAAGGCTTCTTCTCGGGGAGGCGGCGCGCGGCCGCGACGGTCCTCGCGCCTTCCTCGTCGCTCGCCGGTGTCGTCACAGCGCGCCAGCTCGACAGCAGTGGCACACGGACGCCGAGGTCCGGGGCGTCGAGCGCGGTGATCTGCGCGCCGGCGTCGCGTTCGGTTTCGGGGGCCTTCGCCTCCTCCTTGCAGGCGACGGCCAGGAGGGCGAGGGCGAGCGTCGCCGTGCGTCGGTTCATTCGGCTTCGCTCAGTCCGTTCGTGAGCATGCCGTGGATCATCTTGACGCGGCGCGCGAGGTCGTCACCGCGGCGGCGCCCGAGGACCTCGGTGGTCTGGAACAGGACGAAGAACATCATCTCCGAGAGTGCGTCCGAGAGCTGCTGCGGCGCGAGGTCGGCGTCGTCGAGGCCTTCGAGGATCCGCTCGGCGTCGATCGTCCCGTCCGTCCCGAGCTGCACGGTCTTGTAGAACGCCGTGAACTCGGTGCCCGACGCTTCGTCCCGCAAGAACTCCGTCGCCGTCTTGTGCAGGAGCGCCGCGCGGTGGATGCGAGCGACCTCCTCGAACATCTCGCGCAGCGCCATCGAGTAGATCTCGACGATCTCCGCCGCCTGCTTGCTCGTGACCGGGTTGCGGCGGGGGATGGGGCCAGTCTCGTGCTCGACGATCGCGACGAGGTTCGCGCGGAGCAGGTGATAGACCGTGCGCGTGACTTCGAATTCACTCTTGCCGAGGAGCCGCATCAGCGTGCGAATCGACGCGCTCGCAGGCAGGTGCGCCAACAGCGCGGCGCCGTCCGTGCGCAGCTCCTTCGTCACGCGCTCGAGGTTCTCCTTGGTGTCGCCGGCGTCCGCCGCGCTCGCCACCGTCTTGCGCTCGATGACGACGTCCCACGAGCGGACGCGCTGCCGATAGACCTGCAGCTCGTCGAGGCGCCGGAGCGCGTCGACCAACAGGCCCTGCGTGGACATGTGGATCTGCGACTCCGCGAGGACCTCCTCGGAGACGCGCGCGAAGGACCACACGCCCGAGTCCATCGCGAGGAGACGATCGAAGATCTCGCGCAGCTGCGCTTGGACCATCGTCCACAGGTCGTGGGCCGCGATGAAGTCCAGCTCGACGAGGCGTTGGCCGATGCGCCGTGCGCCGCCTTCGGTCACCTGGTCGAGCTGCGCACGCGTGATCTTGCCGCGCGTGACGAGCAGCTCGCCGAGGCGATCCTCCGGCGAGCTGGACGAGGCCCACACGACGTCCCCGTTGTGAAAGTAGATCGCCCGCTCGGTCTCGTGGTTCGACACCGCGAGCACGCCGGTTTGGTACCCCGACGCGAGGAAGCCGATGAAGTCGATCACCGACAGCCCGGACTCGTCCATCGTCCCGGCCGCGACGACTTCGCGGCGGGCCTGCGTGTCACTCACCTCCGACGGCGCGAGCGCGCGGAGCACCGCCCAGCCGTGACCCGTGGGGAGCAC
Organism: Deltaproteobacteria bacterium; assembly: GCA_040218735.1. Classification (GTDB taxonomy): domain Bacteria; phylum Myxococcota; class Kuafuiibacteriia; order Kuafuiibacteriales; family Kuafuiibacteriaceae; genus JAUHYN01. The sequence goes on along the minus strand of JAVJQW010000067.1, from coordinate 65,801 downwards.
CTCCGCGCGGCGGAGGCGGTCGCGCAGGATGTCGCGCGTCGCCTGCTCGGGCGCACGCATGCGACCGTCCGGGAGCAGCTCCACGATCAGGTGCCGGTCGTCCTCGGACAGCGCCTCGAGGTCTCCGGTCTCGATCGGCTTTTCGGGATCGGGCTGGGTCAAGCGGCTCCTCTCACAGACGTTTGTCGAGGACGATCTCGACGTTGGCGTCGCCCGGCTTCACGCCCGACGTGGGTTGTTCGTTGATGACGTCGCCGGGCTCCTTCGTCATCGCGTTGCCGTCGCGATCGAGGCGCGCGTACAGATCGAAGGGGCCGGTGAAGGGCATGTTCGGCATCATCACGTCTTGCGGTCCGACGGTGAACTCCACGGGGAGCGCGCTCGCGTCGATCTTGCGCACCGCGATCGGCGGGCCGCGGTTCGGCATGCCCTGGTTCCGCACGATCAGGTAGATCGTCCCTACGCCCTCATTCTTGAGCGCTTCCGACAGCTGAATACGGCCTTTCACCGGCGCAGCGGCCGGCGCGGCCGCTGCGGTGGACGGCGGCGGCGTGGCGTCCGGCGGCTTCGTGGCGGCGCCCGGCGCGGGGCCGCCCTGGAACGGGCTGATCGTCTTGGGCTCGTCCTTGTTCATCACGTAGATGACCACGACCAACGCCATCAGGATCGCCGCGAAGAAGAGGAGGTTCGTCGTGATGTTCGACGACGGCGTGACCTTCTTCGGTGGCGGGGGAGGCGCTTTCGACGCCTTGGGTTTGGGCTTCGGCGCAGCGGCGGGCGGCGCGCTCGGCTTCGGCGCGGGGCGCGCGCCGACGAGCTTCGCGCCGCACTCCGAACAAAACTTCGCGTCGGCGACGATCTCCGCCTGACACTTCGGGCAGGCGGGCGGTGGCGCGATGGATCCGCCGCACGCTTTACAGAAGCGCGCGCCGGATCGGTTCTCCGTCGAACACTCGGCGCAGGTCACCGGTGCCGGGGGATCTTGGGTGGCGGCTTGTCCCATCGGGCCGAATCTAGCGGATGTTTCGAGCCCCATGAACCGCTTTGCGAAACGAGTGCGACTCGCACCGACAACTTGGTGGGGCGCAACGAATTCCGCACGACGCGGAGCGCTTCAGGTTGCGCCGCAAGGGTTCGCGAAACCTGGGATCTGGATTTCGTTGCGGCCCAACGTGTTGCGCGACATGTGGACCAAACCCCACTGCGCAGCAACGTGTTGCAGACCGCGTGTCGCGCAAACCGAGTCATGGCGTTGTGTTCCGGGCGGCGGCGGCGGGGATCGCTTGCGCGCCAACGTGTTGCGGGCCGGCCGCTGGGGATCGTGGTGGGCGCGAGCCTGAACCGCCTGTGGATGAATCTGTGAATCCTGGGGACGGAGGACGACGGACAATCGACGGACGCCGCGGATCCCGAGCGTTGTCGAACGTTTGCAGAACGTCGAAATCGCTGCGCGAAAAACGCCCTTGATCGGGGTCTAGGCGGATCGGAGGTTGTCCGTGCGGACGACGTGGTGGTGACGAACGGACGCGAGACGAGGCACGCCGGCGACGGCCAGATTGTCCCGGGGCCCTCCGGGACAACCCAGCGGCCGCAGGCGGACCTCCGACGCGGGCCTGGTGCCGCAAAACGTGCGCTCGGGAGGGCGCTGCGATGGTTGCCAAAGACCAGAGCGAACAGCACGGCGGGTCTCGCCGTCCATCGCTCTGGAGAGAGGTAGCAGTGGAGGTTCGGCGCGAGGGATGAAAGATCTCGGCGCCGGGCGGACCGACCTCGTCCCCCACGTCGTCCGTACCTAGCCGTTAACGGCCAACAAGTTGGTCCTGCGGCTCTTCGCTCGCCTTCGGCTCGCTGCGCGCTCGGGCTTCGCCCTTCGCTTGCCCGGACTTGGCCGTTATCGGCCAACAAGTTGGCCTGCGGCCCTTCGCGCGGCTGCGCCGCGCTGCGCGCTTCGGGCTTCGCCCTTCGCTTGCCCGGACTTGGCCGTTATCGGCCGACAAGTCGGCCTGCGGCCCTTCGCGCGGCTGCGCCGCGCTGCCCGCTTCGAGCTGCGCCCTTCGCTTGCCCGGACTTGGCCGTTATCGGCCGACAAGTCGGCCTGCGGCCCTTCGCGCGGCTGCGCCGCGCTGCGCGCTACGGGCTTCGCCCTTCGCTTGCGGGTGCGCTGACGGCGACCGCCTGCGGTTCTTCGGCGCGCTGCGCGCTTCGCTTGCCCGGGCTTGGCCGTTATTGGCCGACAAGTCGGCCTGCGGCCCTTCGCGCGGCTGCGCCGCGGTGCGCGCTTCGGGCTGCGCCCTTCGCTTGCGGGAGTTGCTGACGGCCTCCGCCCGGAGTTCTTCGCTCTGGGGGTGAGGCCGAGCGCGAAGCGGTCGGTCCGAGGCCCGTGCCAAGCACGGCCGCGAAGCGGCGGTGCGTTATGGTCGCCTTCGGCTCGCTGCGCGCTACGGGCTTCGCCCTTCGCTTGCGTGCGCTGACGGCGACCGCGTGCGGCCCTTCGCGCGGCTGCGCCGCGCTGCGCGCTTCGGGCTGCGCCCTCTGCTGGCGCGGCCCTTGGGCGGGCTGAAAGGCGTTGCCCCGCTGGCGTGAACCGGGGTGTGCTCGGGGGATGAAGTGGGCCCTCGGCACACTCCTTGTCGCCTCGGTGGCGTGTAAGGCCGATCCGGTGCCGCCCGTGGGCGGTGCGCCGGACGCGGGGGTGCGGATCATCGGCTACGACCTCCCTCCGACCCGCGACGACACGCGGTTCATCAAGATTCGGAACCTCCTGAGGGAGCCGCCGGAGTCGACGAACCGCGCGACGAAGCTCTACCCGCTCGTCCGGCCGGTCTGCGTCGACGCCAAGGAACGCGACGAGTTCCTGGAGGTCGCGAAGTGGTCGACCTCGTTTTCGAGCGAGGAGAACTACCTGCCGACGCAGCTCGCGATCGACACGATCGAGCACGTCGCCACCGCCTGCTTCCGCAGCGATCCCGAGGGTGCGCTGGCGCTCCTCACCGGCGCCGAGGCGTTTGTGCAGTCGCCGCGCCTCGACGTGATCCGCGCACGCCTCCTCGCCGCCCGCGAAGACTTCGCCGAAGCGGAGAAGGCGGCGCGCCGCGCGCTGGAGGGCGGCTCGGTCCACGCCATCGCCCTGACCGCCAACATCCAGGCCCAGCGCGCCCGCGCCGCGAGCGACGGCTACACCCCCGGGATGCTCGCCGACGCGATCGAGACCGTCTCCGTCGAGCCGAGCTCGAAGTGGGCGGTGATCGATCTGACCGCCGTACTCGCCACCCACGCCCGCCTCCTCGGCGAGCGCGCCGTCTGGGAGTCGGGCGACACGCAGAAGAAGACCCTCCTCGAAGCCGCCGGCCTCTACCAACGGCTCTCCGTCGCGCCGTTCATCGCGGCCATCCGCAACCGCGCGCTCGACAACCTCTGCTACGACGCCGACCGCATCCCCACCTCAGACGCCTGCGCCCGCGCGGCGCGCGAGACGCAGAACCTCGGCGCCGCCAACAAGGCGGACGTCACCCTCGATCCCGGCTTCGACACGAAGCGCCTCGCCGGCCTGACATCGATGACCTCGACGCTCGCCGAGCTCGACAAGGGCGCCGTCGTCCTGTGGGTCGCGCGCGGTGACGAGTCGGAGCTCCTCGAGTGGGTCCGCCCGGCGTCGGACATCCTGCGAAAGATCGCCAAGACGAAGCCCCGCATCATCATCGTCGATCGCACCTCGACGCCGCGCGCGAGCCGCCTCGTCACCCGGATGTTCGAGCTCGCGGGCGTCACCGCGACGCGCCGCATCGACGCCCAGCGCGATACGTTCGCGATGCCCTGCATCACCGCGATCCTCGCCGATCGACGCACCCCGAAGGCGTGCCCCCTCGACGCCGAGACCAAGACCGCGCTGGAGAAGGCCAGACCATTCGGCGTCGGCGTGCTCGTCGGCCGCGACCTCGACGGCGAGCTCGACGACCTCCGCCTGTACGACCTGCCGTCCCTGCTGCTGTCGTTTCGCCGCTCGCTCTCGAAGAAGGGGCCGACCGCCTGGCTCAAGAGCGTCTCGGACGTGCACCTGTTCGCACCGTGAGCGTCGCCGTCGCCATCACTGCCGCGCTGCTGGCGTCGACCGGAGCCCCGGCCGAAAAGGGCGTCGCGCTCGGCTTGTTCTCGGCGGACCCCGACTACCGCTACACTGAGCTGCTCGAAGAGATCGTCGAGACCGGGGCGACGCACGTGTCGATCACCTGGGTGTGGTGGCAGGACGACGTGCGCGCGAACGACATCCACCGCGTCGCCGGATGGAGCGCGACCGACGAACAGATCCTCGACACCCTGAAACGCGCGAAGGCCGCGGGGCTGCACGTCACCGCGTTCCCGATCGTGCGCCTGGTGAAGTCCGAGGCCAACGAGTGGCGCGGCCGCATCCGGCCGACGAACGAGGACGCGTGGTGGTCGAGCTACACGGCGTTCATGATCCACGCGCTGTCCCTCGCCAAACAGGCGGGCGCGGACCGGCTCTGCATCGGCAGCGAGCTGCTCACCCGCGAGCCGATGCGCGTGCGGTGGCTGGAGCTGATCGAGCGCGTGCGGATGCGCGCGCCGGACCTCGAGCTGCTCTACAGCGCGAACTGGGATCACTTCCAGCCGGTGAGTTTCTGGGACGCGGTCGACGTCGTCGGGCTCACCGCGTACTGGGAGCTCACGAAGGATCCGGATCCGTCCGTGAACGATTTGGTCTTCGCGTGGAGCGCGATTCGACCGGCGCTCCTGGATTGGTCGCGGCGCACCGGTCGGCGGTTCGTGTTCACGGAAGTGGGTTATCCGTCCCTCGACGGCGGAGCGTCCTGGCCGTGGAACGAGACGCGCAAGGCCCCCGTGGACCTCGACGAGCAGCGACGCGCCTACGAGGCCTTCGTCCGCGCCTGGAGCGGGGTCGAGGCGCTACAGGGCACGTACTTTTGGAACTGGTTCGGGTTCGGGGGCCCCGAGGACACCAACTACACCCCACGGAAGAAGCCGGCGGCGGACGTGCTTCGCCGTTGGTATTCGAGCCCACGCTCGGGGTAGAACCCGGTGCCGTGCGCGTGATCTTGCGCGGCGCGACCGTCATGGCGCTCGACGGTCGGCGCACGCTGAAGAAGAGCGACGTACTGATCGACGACGGCGTCATCGCCGCCGCGGGCGGTACGCTCGACACGCAGGAGACGCAGATCTTCGACGTCGAAGGTGTGCTCATGCCCGGCCTCGTCGATGCCCACGTGCACGTCGAGCAGGCGCTGCTCGACAAACACTTCGTCCCGGATCTCGATCCGCACGTCTATCACCACGCGCAGGTCGCAGCCTGGCGAGCCGCGTTGGACGCCGACGCGCTCGACGTGAGCGCGTCCGTCGCGTTCGGCCTCGGGCTGATGAGCGGGACCACGACGTTCGCGCAGGCGGGCCACGGGTCGGCGGGACCGAGCCTGACCAAGGCGGCGAGTCGCCTCGGGGCGCGCTTGGTGTTGGGGATCGACGGCATGGCGCAGCACGCGGGCGCGGAGATCGCCGTGTTGGAGGAGCAGGCCAAGGCCGAGGCGCGGACGTTCCTCGCGCCGGCGGTGTGGGGCGGCGACGCGGAGCGCACGACGCGTCGCGGGATTCGACTCGCGGTCGACGCCGCGCACCACACGCGGGTGCCGCTGATGATGCACCTCGGGATGCTCCCGCAGGATCGGGGCGGTGTGCGTCGGATCGAGCGGTTGGACGCGTTCGACACGCGGGTGGTGTTGGCGCACGCGAACGGCGCGGCGATCGCCGCGAAGCGCGACGCGGAGCGCCTGGCGTCGGCGGAGGCGTCGGTGGTGCTGACACCGTCGTTCGACATCCTCTCGGGCGCGCCGTCGCCCCCGCTGGAGACGTTGCTGGCGGCGGAGGTGAACCTCGCGCTCGGCGCGGAGACGGGAGCGACGCGGTGCGGGTTCGATCTGTTCCGTGAGGTGCGCCTGTTGCGGCGGCTGCTCGTGGGGCGGGCGGATCGTCCGGCGTCGCGTGCGTTGGAGATCGCGACGCGTGGCGGAGGCAAGGCGTTGGGGCTCGGGGTGGGGAGCATCGAGGTCGGGCACCGCGCGGATCTGTTGTTGGTGGACGTGACGGCGGAGGAGGGCGAAGGGCACGAGGAGGTCGCGCGCCGGATCGTCGAGCACGGCGGATCGGATCTGGTGAAGAGCGTGTGGGTCGACGGGCGGAACGTCGTGCACAACGGTCGTCTCCTCGACGGTGCAGTCCCTCCCGAGTCGACGCGCGACCACGTCCGCGCCCGCATGAGCCCCCACGCCGGTGCGCGCGGCCGCTCGGCGCTCTTCCACGGGCTCGTCGACTGGCTCGGTCGAAACCAGCGTCACCGTGCCGGTTGGCACGCGGGAAGGCTCCCGTTCGGCCGGTGATAGTTGACTGTTCTAGGCGGGGATTGCTAACCGCGCGTCGATCATGCACGCCAAAGTCCTCGTGACGCTGCGCCAGGGGGTCCTCGACCCCGCGGGGCAGGCGGTGGCCACCAGTCTCAACCAGCTCGGTTTCTCCCAAGTGAAGGGTGTCCGGATCGGGAAGGTCCTCGAGGTCGAGCTCGACGACATGCCCGAGGACGAGGCGCGCAAGCACCTCGAAGAGATGGGCCGGCAGCTCCTCGCCAACACGGTCATCGAAGACTTCGAAGTCGAGTTCTAGAGGTTGTCTTGAGAGTCTCGGTCGTCACGTTCCCCGGCTCCAACTGTGACGAGGACGCCGTGCACGTCGTGCGGAACGTCCTCGGTGCGCACGCCGAGCTCGTCTGGCACGAGACCAGCGAGCTCCCGGCGGGCACGGACCTCGTGGTGCTCCCCGGCGGCTTCTCGTACGGTGACGCGCTGCGCAGCGGCGCGCTGGCGCGGTTCTCGCGGATCATGGGGGCGGTGAAGGCCTTCGCGGATCGCGGGGGTTACGTCTTGGGGATCTGCAACGGATTCCAGGTGCTGCTCGAGGCGAACCTGTTGCCCGGCGCGATGCTGGAGAACGCATCACACAAGTTCGTGTGCCGGGTGGTGTCGCTCCGCGTGGAGGCTTCGACGCCGTTTTCTTCGGCCTACGCCGTGGGGGACACGATTCGGATCCCCGTGGCGCACCACGAAGGGCGATACTTCGCACCACCCGACACGGTGGCCGCGCTCGAGCGCGAAGGACGAGTCGTGTTCCGGTATGCAGGCGACAACCCGAACGGATCGGCCGCGGACATCGCGGGGATCGTGAACCCCGAGCGCAACGTGCTCGGAATGATGCCGCACCCGGAGCGGGCGGCGGAGGACGCGCTGCGGCTCACGGATGGGCTCGGGGTGTTCCGTTCGATTCAGGCGGCGATCGACGGGGAGGCCTCGGCGTGAGTGAGGTCAACGCGAAGGTCGCGAAGGAGCACGGGCTCACGCAGGACGAGTGGGAGCTGATCCTGGATCGTCTGGGGCGCGACCCGACGTGGGAGGAGCTCGGTGTCCTCTCCGTGATGTGGAGCGAGCACTGCTCGTACAAGTCTTCGCGGCGGCACCTCAAGACGCTGCCGACGGAGGCGGAGTGGGTGCTGCAGGGGCCCGGTGAGAACGCGGGTGTGATCGACGTCGGGGACGGGCTCGCGGTGTGCTTCAAGATGGAGTCACACAATCACCCGTCGTTCATCGAGCCGTACCAGGGTGCGGCGACCGGCGTCGGTGGGATCATGCGCGACGTCTTCACGATGGGCGCGCGGCCGGTGGCTTCGCTGAACTCGCTGCGGTTCGGTCGCCTCGATGCGCCGCGGATGCGTTTCCTCGTGGAGGGCGTGGTCGCGGGGATCGGCGGTTACGGCAATTGCATGGGCGTGCCGACGGTCGGCGGCGAGGTCGCGTTCGACGCGAGCTACGACGGGAACATCCTGGTGAATGCGTTCACGCTCGGGGTGCTGCGTGCGGATCGGATCTTCCGTTCGGCGCCGCCCGGCGTGGGCGGGACCGTGATGTACGTCGGGAGCAAGACCGGGCGCGACGGGATTCACGGCGCGACGATGGCGTCGGAGGAGTTCGGCGAGGGCAGCGAGGCGAAGCGCCCGCGGGTGCAGGTCGGTGACCCCTTCACGGAGAAGAAGCTCCTCGAGGCGTGCCTCGAGCTGATGAAGGAAGACGCGATCGTCGCGATCCAGGACATGGGTGCGGCGGGGCTGACGAGCTCGTCGTGTGAGATGGCTTCGAAGGGCGGCCTCGGGATCGAGATCGACGTGGCGAAGGTGCCGCGGCGCGAGACGGGGATGACGCCGTACGAGGTGCTGCTGTCGGAGAGCCAGGAGCGGATGCTCATGGTGGTGAAGCCGGACCGCACGGATGTGGTCTCGCGGATCTTCGACAAGTGGGGGCTCGATTCGTCGGTGGTCGGCGTCGTGACCGATACGCGGCACGTGGTGGTGAAGGACGGCGACGAGGTCGTCGTGAATCTGCCGGTGCCGCTGATCGTGGAGGACGCGCCGAACTACGACCGGCCGTACGCGCCACCGGCGGACCTCGACGTGCGTTGGCAGGAGGCGCCGATCGGCTCGGGTGCGGCGGACGCGCGGTTGCTGGCGCTGCTGGCGCAGCCGACGATCGCTTCGAAGAAGTGGATTTGGGAGCAGTACGACTCGAGCGTGCGCGCCTCGACGGTCATCGGGCCGGGCGGGGGTGACGCGGCGGTGATTCGGCTGCCGGACGCGGACCTCGCGCCGACGACTTCGACGTCGCGCGGGGTCGCGATGACGTCGGACATGAACGGGCGCTACGTGTGGCTGGATCCGTACCGCGGGACGTTGCTCGGGGTGCTGGAGGCGGCGCGCAACTTGGTGTGCGTGGGGGCGGAGCCGAAAGCCTCGACCGACTGCCTGAACTTCGGGAATCCGGAGAAGCCGGAGGTCATGTGGACCTTCGTGGAGGCGATCCGCGGGATGGGCGAGGGCTGCCGCGCGGTGTCGGCGCCGATCGTCTCCGGGAACGTGTCGCTCTACAACGAGACGGAGGGGCGGGCGATCCTGCCGACGCCGACGATCGCGATGGTCGGCGTGGTCGATGACGTGGCGCGCGCGACGGGCGCGGGCTTCGTGGACGACGGGGATCTGGTGTTCCTGCTGGGGACGCTGGACGACGTGTCGTTCGCAGGCAGCGAGCTGCAGCTGATGGAGCAAGGCAAGCTGTCCGGCCGGCCGCCGGAGCCGAACCTGGACCGGGCGCGCGCGGTGCACGCGGCCTGTCTGGCGGCGGTGCGGGGCGGTGTCGCGCGGAGCGCGCACGACCTCTCGGAGGGCGGGTTCGCCGTCGCGCTCGCGGAGAGCGCGATCCGCGGCGGGCGCGGCGTGCAGGCGCGCTTGCCGGGGAGCGCGGCCGAGGCACTTCGGCTCTTCGGCGAAGGGCCCTCGATGATCCTCGTGTCCGTGGCGCCGTCGTCGGCGGACGAGCTCGCCCGCATCGCGGCGGATGCCGGCGCGCCGTGTGAGCGCGTGGGCGTGGTCGGGGGCGACCAATTCAAGATCGATGGGCACCTGGACGTGGCGCTGGCCGACCTGACGGCCGCCTACGAGGGTGGCCTGGGCTTCTAGTCGAGCCCGAACGAAGGAGACAGTTCGAATGGCGAAGCGCGTGAAGAAGAAGGCGACGAAGAAGAGCGCGACCACGGCGTCCAAGAAGAGCCTGGTGCGAACGCCGCGGCGGACGAAGTCGAAGGCGGCGAAGAAGAAGGCGCCGGCGAAGAAGACGACGACGCGGAAGGCGAGCGCGAAGAAGGCGGCAACCGGGAAGACGGCCGCAAAGAAATCCGCAGCCGGGAAGACGGCCGCAAAGAAATCCGCGGCGCGGAAGACGGGCGCAAAGAAATCCGTGGCGCGGAAGACGGACGCAAAGAAATCCGTGGCGCGGAAGACGGCCGCAAAGAAATCCACGGTGCGGAAGACGGCCGCAAAGAAATCCGCAGCGCGGAAGACGGCCGCAAGGAACGCCACCGCAACGAAGACGACCGCAAAGAAATCCGCAGCGTCCAAGGCGACCGCAAAGAAATCCGCGGCGCGGAAGACGGCGCCCAAGAAGACCGCTGCGAAGAAGGCGGCGGCGCGGAACGCCACCGCAACGAAGACGACCGCAAAGAAATCCGCGGCGCGGAAGACGACCGCAAAGAAATCCGCGGCGCGGAAGACGACCGCAAAGAAATCCGCAGCGTCCAAGACCACCGCAACGAAATCCGCAGCGCGGAAGACCGCCGCAACGAAATCCGCAGCGCGGAAGACCGCCGCAACGAAATTCGCAGCGCGGAAGACGACCGCAACGAAATCCGCAGCGCGGAAGACGACGAAGGCCGGAGCAGCCAAGGCCGTCGCTCCGACGAAGACCGGGAAGACGGTCTCGGTCCCGAAGGCGGCCGCAAGGAAATCCGCGGCGCCCAAGGCGGCCCCAAAGAAATCCGCCGCACCGAAGTCCGAGACCAACGAGGCCGTGCGGACCGCCGCGTCCACCCCATCGAACGGCGCCGCGGGCCCGGCGGGGGCCGCCGATGCGCCGAAGAAGATGACCGTCGCCGCCAAGAAGCGCGCGCAGGCGGAGGCGGCTTTCCAGAAGGTGGCGCCCAACTGGACCGCACAGGGCGTCGCGCCCACGCCGAGCGAGCCGACCGCGCCGTCCACGCCGACCGCGCCCGCCGCCGCGGCGCGCGCCGGGCAGGGGGACTTCGAGGTCCGCGTGAACGAGATCGACTCGCTCACCACGGCCCTGCGGATGTCCGAGGACAAGAAGAAGGCCAAGAAGATCGCGCACGAGCTCGTCGAGCGCCTCGCCAACGCGCCCGGGCGACGGCAGTCCGCGTTGCCGCCCGACCAGAACCTCCTCGTGAAGGTCGTCGGGCTCGGCGATCCCAAGCTCGCCAAGCTCGCGCTCGAGGAGCTCCTCGAGCTCGACGACCGCGGACGCGTTCGCGTCAACGACCAGCTCGTCGAGGCAATTTCGGGCGTTCGAAGCAGAGATCGTGAGACGATGGAGCTGAGGGAGCTCTTCTTGGAGAAGCTCGGCGTCGCATGAGCGAAAGCGCCATTCCGTTTGCGAGCGTCTTTGTCGCCGCGCCGACCCCGTTCGACGACGGCGGCGCCGTGGACGACGCCGCGCTCATCCACATCACCGACTACCTCGCTCGACGTGACGTCGCCGGGATCGCGCTGCTCACCGAAGCCGCCGAAGACGCCGTGCTGACCGCCGAGGAGCGAACCAAGATCGTCGAGCGCGTCCACAAACGCCTCGCCGAGAAGAAGAGCACCATCGTCTCCATCTCCGCGGTCTCCACCCGCGAAGCCGTCGACCTCGCACGCCACGCCGAGCAGTGCGGCACCCACGGCATCCTCCTCGCCCTCCACCGCATCCCCGGCCTCGGTTACCGCGAGCTGTACCGCCACCTCGACCGCGTCAGCCGCGCCGTCACCGTCCCGACCTACCTCTCGCTGCGCTCCGACAACGCCGCCGACTGCCTCACGCCCGAGGAGCTCGCGACGCTCGGCCAGCACGAGCGCCTCGCCGGGGTCTTCGTGCCCGACGCACCCGCCGAGAAGACCCGCGCGTGGGCGAAGCGCATGAAGGCCAAGGAAGGGACCGTCTTCGCCGGCTGCGCGCTCACGTTCCCCGAATCCGCCCGGGCCGGCGCCAACGCCGTGATCTGCGGCGTCGCGATGCTCGCCACCGAACAATCCACCCGCATGATGGGCGCCGTCGAACGCGGCGACGTCGACATGATCCGCCGCCTCGAGAAGAAGCTGAAACCCGGCATCGAAGTCCTCGGCCCACCGCGGCCCCCGGGCGAGGAGGGCGGCGTGAAGCGCCTCGCCAACCGCCTCGCCCAGCGCCCCCTCGACGGTCTCCTCCTGCGCCCCACGGTCCCGTTCCGCCTCATCAAGAAGGGCCTCCAGATGCAGGGCCACCCGGTGAAGCCACACGTCCGCCCCCCCTTCGAGGAGGTCGGCAACGAAGAGGCCGACCGCTTCAAGACCGTCCTGCGCAGCTCCGGGATCGTCTCGTGACCGACCCCGCGCCCGCCGACGTCCCGCTCCCCTCCACGCCCACGACGCGCTGGTACCTCCCGATGCTCATGATCTGGGCCTCGGTGCTCCTCTCTGCGTGGGTCTACACGAACCGCGTCTCCGAAGCGGCCCGCGAAGCCGGCGGCACTCGCATGCTCGTGACCTTCGCGGTCGTCCCCGCGTTTGCGCTCGTCATCCTCCTCGTCCTGCGCGCGATCGGTCGCGTCAAACAGACCACGTCCCGCCACAGCGACGTCCTCGTCCTGTGGATCACCGCGTTCCTGTTCGCCGTGCATGCCTCCGTGCTCGCCGTCGCCATCGGCATGATCGACAGCCTCGACCGCGCGATCCCCGCCGCGACCGGCCTCCTCATGTTCGGTATGGGCCCCGTCCTCATGGCCCTCGAACCCGGCAGCGCCATGGGGATCCGGACCCGCGCGACGCTCGACGACCCCGACGTCTGGCTCCGCACCCACCGCCTCGCCGGGAAGCTGTTCATGCTCGCCGGCGCCGTCGGGCTCCTCGGATTACTCTTCGAAGGCCCCACGCTCATCGCCGTCGCCATCGCGCCGTCGGTGCTCGCCCTCGTGATCTCGATGGTCTACGCGTCGCGCATCGCCGCATCCGCACCCGGTGAACATCCGTCCGCTGCCCCCGTCGAAGAAGAGGATGGCGGTTCGCCTTGACGGATGGAGCCGCGTTTAGTCAGAGGGAGTCCTATGTCCACGTTCCGTTACGCGCTCGCGGCCGCAGTGGCCGCCGCCACGCTCGCCCGGGTCGACGTCGCCCGCGCTGATGACACCAACATCGGGTACGTCAACATGGCCCGCGCCATCATGGAGGTCGAGGAGGGCAAGCGCGCCCGCTCGGCCCTGGAGAAGACGTTCAAGGTCAAGCAGGCCGATCTCACCAAGCGCGAGAACGAGCTGAAGGCCCTCAAGGACTCCCTCGAGAAGGAGACCAACAAGGACGACCCGAAGGTCCGCGCGCGCATCCTCGAGTTCGAGAAGAAGTACAAGGCGCTCCAGGAGGTTTTTGTCGGCGAGTCCCAAGCGCTCCAGAAGGCGCAGGCCGAAGAGGTCGCCAAGATTCAGACGAAGATGAAGAAGATCATCGCGGAGATCGGGAAGTCGGGGAAATACAGCCTCATCCTCGAAGTACAGGAGAACCGCCTCCTGTTCGCCAAGCCGCACCTCGACCTCACCAACGAGGTCATCCGCAAGTACAACACCCGCCACAAGTAGGTCAGGGTCGGCGCCGCAGCTGGACCTCGAGCACCTCACCCACGTCTGGCCGAATCTCCACCAGCGCCGGATCGAACCCGCGCTTCTCGAACCGGAGGATCTGCGTCGTCATCGGCGCATCGATCGTCACCGGCGTTCGCCCCAGACGCTCGTCGCCCCGGAACACCACCGCGCCCTTGGGGCGAGACTCGACCGAGACCTGGCGCGCGCGCGGCACGATCCGCGGCGTGTCGTCCGCCTCCTCGACCACCTTCGCGTTCGCCGCCGCACGCTGGGACGACGTCCCGCGCGGCGCCGGCGCCAACCACACCACCACTGCCACCGACACGCAGACCACCGCACCCGCCAACACCAGCAACACCCCGCGCCCCCGACGTGCGTCGGTCCTCGGCTTCGCTGGGGGCAGCTCCTCCAGCGGCCTAAAGCTCGCCGCGGGATCCTCGGTCGCCGGCCCGAGCGACCCACGCGCGCGCGCCGGAACGACCGGCGCCGGCGGAGAAGGCTCCATCCCCCACGTCGACTCCTTGTCGATCGGGCGCGTCGACTCCAGCGCGTCCGTGTGGTTCTCGAAGTCGTCGTCGACGATCGGCGTCCCCGCATCGACCATCTCCGACCCGTCGAGATCCGACGGCACGATCGTCGTCAGCACGTCCTCCGAGACCTGACTCAGGTCCGAGATCGAACCCCGCATCGTCGCGAGCCCCGACGCGGAGTCGTCGGCGGGGCCGGTCGCGAGCAGCGCAGCGTCCGTCGCGCCGCTCGTGCGCGTCGGCTCCGTCGCGTTCGAAGGCGCCAAAGGGCTCGCCGGGAGCCCGTCGGCCGGCGTCGGCGCCAATGCGCTCCACGACACACTGCCGGTCCGCGCCCCCAGCTCCTCGTTCGTCGCCTCCGTCCCTTCGTCCCCGAACGTCGCGCCGCTCGAAGTGTTCGAATCGTACGCCGCGTTCTCGGGATCCGTCGCCTCCGGATAGGCCCCACTCGACGCAAACACGTCCGACAGATCCGCGTCCGCCGGATCCCGCGGAGCGAACGGCTTCGCCGTGGCCGGATCGATCGACTCGCGGAACGTGAGCGCCGGCGGAATCCCGCCGAGCTGCGTCGCCGACTCCGAACGCGCCGTGTAGTTGGGCGTCAGGACGGTCTGCGACTCGAGCGACTCCACCGAGTCGAGGTCGGTGTCGACGTTGGGGATGCTTCGGTCCGAGCCGCGCTCGTTGCGCGTCTGCGCGGCGAGCGTCTGGATCGCGCCGCGATCCTCGCTCGTCTCCCCCAACCCGAGCGGCATGATCGACAGCCCGTGCGCCTTCTCCTTCGGGCTCGTCGTCAGCAATCGTGAGTCCCGCGACAGCAGCGACTCGAACGTCCGCACCACCTCCTCGGTGCTCGCGGGCCGCTCGTTCTTGCTCTTCTTCAGCAGCTGCCGGTGCAGCTGCACCAGCCCGAACGTCGGCGTGCGCCCGTCGAACAGCCGGTCCGGGAGCGGCGGGGGCGGGTCGCGCATCTGCTTGCGCATCACCGCGATCAGATCGTCGCCCGTGAACGGCGGGCCACCCGTCAGCGCCGCGTGCAGCATGCACCCCAGCCCGTAGAGGTCCGAGCGGAAGTCCTGCGGTCGCTGCGTCACCTGCTCCGGGCTCATGTACGCCGGCGTGCCGACCGTCTTTCCGGGCTGGGTCAGTGGCGACATCTCCGGATCCGGCGAGAGGATCTTCGCGAGTCCGAAGTCGAGCACCTTCACGTGCTCCTCACCGTCGGAGAGCGGGCTCACCATGATGTTCGACGGCTTGAGATCGCGATGCAGGATCCCGTGGTCGTGCGCAGCGAGGAGCGCCCGCGCGATCTGGACGAACAGCGCCGCCGTGCGCTTCTCGTCGAGCGCTCCGGCTTCCCCGATCAGCGCCTTGAGCGTTCGCCCGTCGACGTACTCCATCGCGATGAACGGCGCGCGCGTCGCTTCGTCTACGCCGAACTCGATGATGCGGACGATGTTTGGGTGGTGCAGCGCGCTCGCGACCCGCGCCTCCTGATAGAAGCGCCGCACGTTCTGGATCTCGGAGACCCGCTGCCCGCGCAGCACCTTCACCACGACCACCGTGCCCTCCGGCAGCCGCCGCGCCCTCAGGAGCGCACCCATCCCGCCCTGGCTCAGCAGGCCGTCGATCACGTAGCGGTCGTTGAGGACGGAGCCGATCTCGAGCTTCGCGGCGGGGCCCTGGCTGTCGCCGACGGCGATGGTCGGCACGTCGTGCGTGGGACACTGCAGGTCCGGCATCTCGCTCTCGCAGAGCGGGCAGAGGCGTCGGGCGCTCGGCACTCGGATCGTCCCTCGACTGCGCCGAGGCGCGGGCGCCAACTTAGCACAGCCGTTGCGGGCGCGCGCGTCACGGCATTACCATCCGCGGCGCGAGCGAGACCTTGGAGGAGACAGTTTACGGCACCACCGTCGAGTCGCTGCCGGTGCTCGGCACCGACGACGAACGTCTGTTCCTCGCCGTCATCGGCGACGGTTCGGTCGCGACCTACCCACTCCCGGACTCGGGCGCGCTGACCATCGGCCGCCTCGACTCCGCCGACGTCTTCATCGACGACCCCCTCGTGTCGCGGCAGCACGCGCGCATCGAGGTCGACGACGACGTCTACATCGAGGACCTCGGTGGTACCAACGGCACCTTCGTGAGCGGGCGCGAGCTGAACGGGGGTGAGCGCACGCTGCTCGAACCCGGGCAGGTCGTCGAAATCGCCGGGACTCTGCTCGTCGTCCAGCGCCAGACGAACCGCCCGCGCGCGCGTCGCCTCTGGCCGCAGGGCTACTTCGAGATGCGCCTGGAGGAGAGCTGCGGCCTGGAAGGACGCGGCGCGCTCGGGCTCGCCGTCCTCTGGCTCGACGCCCCCACCGGCGCGGACCGCGAAGCCGTCGAAGGCACACTCTCGCTCCTCGCCGAACCGACCGACCTGATCGGTCGCTACGCGGAGGGCCAGTACGAGGTGCTGCTCTTCGGGGGCGGGGACCGCGCCTCTCGCCTCACCGCGGACCTGATCGCCCACCTCGACGGGTACGACACCCCGGCGCGCGTCGGCGTCGCGCAGTTCCCCAAGGACGGCCGCACCCCCGACGCCTTGATCGCCGCCGCCCGCCAACGCGCGCGCGGCGCAACCTCGGTTGCGGATAGCTCGAACCACTCGATCTTCGAGGATCGCCCGATCGTCGAGGACCACGCGATGGTCGACCTGTTCCGCGTCGCCGAACGTGTCGCGCGCGGGAAGATCGGCGTCCTCATCCTCGGCGAGACGGGTGTCGGCAAGGAGGTCCTCGCGGCCGAGATCCACCGACGCTCCCCGCGCGCGAGCAAACCGTTCGTTCGACTGAACTGCGGCGCGTTCTCGCCCAACCTCCTGGAGAGCGAGCTGTTCGGGTACGAAAAGGGCGCCTTCACCGGCGCCGACCAGCCCAAGCCGGGCCTCCTCGAACACGCCCACGGCGGCACGGTGTTCCTCGACGAGCTCGGCGAGCTCCCGCTGCCGTTGCAAGTGAAGTTGCTCCGGGTCCTGGAGCAGGGCGAAGTGCAGCGCCTCGGCGCGCTGACGCCGAAGGCGATCGACGTCCGCTACGTCTCCGCCACCAACCGTGACCTGGAGAAGGGCATCCGCGAGAACACCTTCCGTGAGGATCTGTACTTCCGGCTGTGCGGCGTCTCCCTCACGATCCCGCCGCTGCGCGAGCGCAAGGGCGAGCTGATGACCTTCGCGCGCGCGTTCCTGGAGCGCGCCGCCGAAGACGCGAACACCGCGCCGCCGAAGATCGAGCCGGAGGCCCAGGCGATCCTCGAGCGCTACGACTGGCCGGGGAATCTGCGCGAGCTGAAGAACGCCATGGAGCGCGCCGTGCTCCTGTCGACGGACGGCCGCATCGGTCGCGCGCACCTCCCGGTGGAGAAGATGTCCGCGACCTGGCTCGCACCGCCGCAGGCCGCGAGCCCGCCGCTCCCCAAGACCTCGGACGCGAGCGTGCACGCGATGACGGTGGTCCCGGTGGGGCCGGGTGGGCGGCCGTTGACCCCGCGCGAGGCCGAGGAGCGCGAGCGGGTCGTTCGCGCGCTGGAGGCCCACGCCCAGAACCAGACCCGCGCCGCCCGCGCGCTCGGCATCTCCCGGCAGACGCTGGTGAAGAAGATCGAGAAGTACGATCTCCCGCGCCCCCGCAAGCGCTGACGGCGCGCGAGAAGATTGGGTAGAATCCGCCGGCCATGAGCGAGAAGCTGAAGGCGCTCAGCGACGCCGCCGTCGCTGCCGTGAAGGCGGGGCGTCTCGAAGAGGCGCTGCGTCTGAGCCTGCAGCTCGAAGCCGCCGACCCCCACGACCCGGGTTGGCCGCGCCGCACCGCGAAGCTCTACCGCCGACTGAACCGCCCGAAGGAAGAGGTCGACGCCCTCAACCGCGCCGCGCGTCTGTACGAAAAGACCGGCGACTACCTGAAGTCCGCGACCGTCTCGAAGCAGCTGCTCGAGATCGCGCCGCGGCACCCCGAGACCCTCGCGCGGATCGAGAAGCTCCGGAACGCGCACCGCCAGCGCCCCGGATCCACCACCGTTCGGCAACGCCCGCCGCCCAAGGCGATCACGGGCGAGTGGGAGCGCGGCTCGGCGCTGTCGAGTGTCACGCTGAAGGACGCCGTCCCGGGCGCCACGCGCGACCTGACGCGCAGCGACGACGAGGCGAGCATCTACACCATCCCGCTGGAGGACATCGTCGAGGAGGGCCCCGGTGTCACCGCCACGACGCCGCTGTTCGCGGCGGCCAACCCCGACGCGGTGACCGAACAAAACCGCGGCTTCGCGGTGGAGGACGCCGCGGTGCTCGCGGTCGAGGAGGAGTTCCGCCTCGCCGAGCAAACGAACAAGGCGCTCTCCGAGACTTCGCTGTTCGCGCAGCTGCCGGAGTCGAGCTTCGGGCAGCTGTTGATGGCGGCGAGCATCGTGAACCTCGCGAAGGAGCAGACGCTGTTTCGTCAGGGCGAGCCGGGTGATCAGCTCTACGTGATCGCGGAGGGCACCGTCGGCGTCATCGACGAGGGCCCGCCGCGGCGCGGGATCTCCAAGCTGAAGGAGGGCGACTTCTTCGGCGAGATCGCGCTCCTCACCGACCAACCCCGCAGCGCGACGATCCTCGCGCTGACGGACGCGCAGGTCATCGCGATCGACCGCGGGATGATCCACGAGCTCATCGAGGACGACCCCGGCGTGCTCACCGTGCTGCTGCGGTTCTTCCGAAACCGCAGCGTCGAGCGCCTCCTCGCGGAGAACCCGCTGTTCCAGGGCCTCTCCGACAACGACAAAATGGCGCTCGGGCGCCGGTTCTCGTTCCTCGAAGTCGAGCCCGGCGCGCTCCTCGTTCGGTCCGGCACCCCCGCCAGCAGCCTCCTCGTCCTCCTCGCCGGCACCGCCGAGGCGCTGGTCGAGCGGGACGGCAAGCCCGTGCGCGTCGGGATGCTCGGCCCCTCCGACGTGGTCGGAGAGATGTCGATCCTGACCGACAAACCCGCGATGGGGAGCGTCCGCGCGACCACGAAGTGCTTCGCCATCGAGCTCCCACGCGACGACTTCCTCACCATCGTGCGCGCGCGTCCGCAGGCGATGGCCTTCATCCAGAAGGTGATCGATCGGCGCGCCGAGCAGGCCCGCGCCGTCCTCTCGGGCGCCGCTGTCGCGGACCGCTTGCGTGTCTTCTGACGCGCTCCTTCGCTTGGCTTTCTCCCCCGAATGGGAATAAGGGCACCCAGTCGCCCATTACTTCGGCGCACCTGTCCGCGACGTTCGGTCGCATGAGGATTCCCTACGATGTATCGACTTTCTGCCCCTCACTTCGCACTGGCGTTTGCGCTGGCCACACCTTCCCTCGCGATCGCCCAGGCGGGCCCGGAGACACCGGCCGCCAGCCCCGCGGCCGAGGTGCATCAACGCGTCGGCCTGACCGACGTCGCGATCACCTACAGCAGCCCCGGCGTGAAGGGCCGGAAGATCTTCGGGGGGCTCGTCCCCTACGGTGAGGTCTGGCGAACCGGCGCCAACAAGGCCACGAAGATCTCGTTTTCGCGCGACGTGAAGTTCGGCGGCAAGGCCGTGCCGAAGGGCGACTACTCCGTCTTCACGATCCCGACCGCCAAGCAGTGGACCGTCATCCTGAACCGCGAGACGGAGCTGTGGGGCAGCTCGAATTACGACAAGAAGAAGGACGCCGCACGGGTGACCGTGAAGCCGGCGCGCTCTTCCGCGCGTGAGCGGCTAACGTTTTTGTTCTCCGACACGACCGACGACGCGACGCGGCTCGATCTGGAGTGGGCCGACCAGCGCGTCTCGATCCCGATTCAGGTCGACACCCACGCCCAGGTCCTCGCCAACATCGAGTCGGCCGTGAACGGCGCGCCGCTGCCGCACCTGCGTTCGGCCCAGTACCTCCTCGAGCACGGCGACACCAAGAAGGCGCTCGAGTACATCGACACGTCCATTCGCATCCAGGCCACGTGGCGCAACGAGTGGGTGAAGGCGCAGATCCTCGAGAAGATGGGCAAGAAGAAGGAGGCGGGAGCCCTCGCCGCGAGCGCCCTGAAGAAGGGCGACAAGAGCGGTGCCTTCGCCTTCTACAAGCCGCGCATCGAAGAGGCCGCGAAGACCTGGAAGTAGGGTCGTCGAGGACGCTCCCGAGCCGACGATGCGATTCTCGCAAGCTTACACGTCGGGCGACGAACGGTGCGGTCACCTCCTGAAGCGCCAGGCGAGGGCGGCCAGCGATCGTGAAGCCGCTGTCCGGGACGCCGCCACACGTCGCGTTCCGGACGCCGTCCTCGCGGCGCTCGAGCGCCACAGCGCGACCGGCGACGCCTGCCGCGCGCACCTCGATGTGCTCGCGCGCGGCGGCGCGGCGGCGGTGCTCACGGGGCAGCAGGTCGGGCTGTTCCTCGGCCCGCTGTACACCGTGTACAAGGCGGCCTCGGCGGTGGTCGCGGCCCGCGCGCTCCAGTCTGCCTGCGGCGTCCCCGTCGTCCCGATCTTCTGGCTGCAGACCGAGGATCACGACTTCGACGAGGTCGCGACCACGTGGATCCCGCAGGGCGCCGCCGAACCTCGTCCGCTCCGCGTCGAGGCGCCGGACGCTTCGCCGATCTCGATGGCGCACCGTCGCTTCGATCCGGCGATCGACGAGGTCATCGCGGAGCTCGAGGCGACGATCGGCAACCTGCCGCACGCGGCCGCCACCCTCGATGTGATCCGGCGTCACTACCACGTCGGCGCGACGTGGCCCGATGCGTTCGCGGGGTGGCTCCGCGAGCTGTTCGGGCCGTCGGGGCTCTTGGTGATCGACCCCCGCGACCGAGGGCTCGCCGCGGCGGCCGCGCCGGTGCATCGCCGCGCGATCGCGTCCGCGGACGTCATCGCGCGCGGGCTCGACGAGCGTTGTGCCCGGCTCACGGAGCTCGGCTTCGACACTCAGGTCTACGTCCGCCCCGGAGCGCCGCTGTCGTTCTTCCACCCGGATGGCCCAGAGGGGCCGCGGCACCGCCTCGACCGCGACGGGGACGTGTACACGGTCGTCGGCGGGGAGGGGCGTTCGACGGCGTCGACGCTGCTCGCAGAGCTGGAGTCGAACCCGCGTGCCTTCAGCACGAGCGCGCTCCTGAGGCCCATCCTTCAGGACACGTGGTTCCCGACAGCCGCGTATGTCGGCGGGCCGGGAGAGATCGACTACTTCGCGCAGATGGGCCCGGTCTACGAGGCGTTCGACCTCCCCATGCCGGTGATCGTGCCGCGCGCGCGCTTCACGATCGTCGAGACGCGCACCGCCCGCACACTCCAGTCGTTGAACCTGACGGCGGACGACGCCGCGGCGCCGCTGGACGAGCTCCTGAAGAAGGCGTCGGGCGGTGCGACGCGGCGGGGCCGTGCAGCGCTCGAGGCCGAGCTCGTCGCGCGCATGAAGAGCGCGCTCGACGAAGCGGCGCCTGCGTGGCGCGGCCTCGGCGGACTCGAACGCGCGCACGCCAAGACCGCAGCGACGATCGAAGGGACCATCCAACGCTTCACCGACAAGTACGAGCGAGCGGTCCTGCACGAGGACGAAGACCGCGTCGATCGCGCGCGACGGATTCGGTGGGCGCTCCAGCCGAACGACGCGCCGCAGGAGCGGGTCTTCGGCCTGCCTTACTTCGCCGCGCGTTACTCCGCGGAGCGTGTGGTCGAAGATGTCCTCGCGCGCTGTCGCCCCTTCGAAGGCGCGCTCCAGGAGATCACGTGGTGACCTCGAGGACGGACGGCGGCGTCGATCTCCTCGCGATCGGACCCCACCCGGACGACGTCGAGCTGTTCTGCGGCGGCATCCTCATCCGCATGGCGGACCTCGGGCACACCACCGCGGTCCTCGATCTCACGGAGGGCGAGCGCGCGTCCAACGGCGACGTCGCCACCCGACGCGCCGAGGCCGCAGCGGCGGCGAAGGTGCTCGGGCTCTCCGTGCGCGAAAACCTCGGCCTCCCCGACACGTGGCTGTCGCCGTGGTCCGGACACGACCTCGAAGCGCCCGCTCGCCTCGCCCGGTCGCAGGTCGTGCGCGTCGTGGAGGCGATCCGCCGCCTGAAGCCGGAGCTCGTCCTCATCCCCTGGAGCGAGGCTCGACACCCGGACCACTCCGCGGCCAGTGAGCTCCTCACCAAGGCGCTGTTCTTCGCCCACGTCGCGCGGTTCGAGACTCCCGCCGCGCTCGCGCCGCACCGCGTGCGTCGGGTCTTGTACTACGCGCAGCGGCACACGATGTCGCCGACGTTCGTGGTCGACACGACCGAGGCGGCGGAGCGCAAACGCGAGGCGATCGCGTGCTACGCGAGTCAGGTCGCACGCCCCGCGACGCCGACGCTGGTGGGCGCCCCCGGTGCGCTCGACGCGCTCGACGCGCGGGACCGCTACTTCGGGAGCATGATCGGCGTCGCCCACGGCGAGCCCCTCCGCGTCGTCGAGGTGCTCGGGATCGACGACCCGGTCGCGCACTTTCGGCGCCACGACTATCCGCACGCGTTTGTGATCGAGGGGCGTCGGTGACCCGGCGACTGCGCATCGCCTACGTCTGCTTCTCGTCGTACGGGGGCAGCGGCGTCGTCGCCACCGAGCTCGCGCGGAGCATGGCGGCCCGCGGGCACGAGGTTCACGTCGTCGCGAGCGAGGCGCCGCACCGCCTCGGCCGAGAGTCGGGTGTCGAGCTGCACACGCTGTCGCCGGCCGCCTACCCGCTGTTCGAGCAGCCGCTGTACGGCCTGGCGGTCACCTCGAAGCTCGTCGAGCTCGCGCAGAGCAGGGGCCTCGATCTCGTCCACGCTCACTACGCGGTGCCGCACGCCGTCAGCGCCTATCTGGCGCAGCAGGTCCTCGGCGCACGAGCGCCGAAGGTCATCATCACTTTGCATGGCACCGACGTCACGCGGGTCGGGAACACGCCGCCGGATCGCGTCGTGAACGGCTTTGCGATCCGCGCCGCGGCGGGGGTGACGACGCCGTCGCGTTATCTCCAGCAGGCCGCGTGCGAGGCCTTCGCGCTCGACGCTCCGCACGTGGAGGTGATCGAGAACTTCGTCGACACCGCGGCCTTTCGGCCCCCGTTCGAACGTGACCGCTCGAAGCTCGACGTGTGTTTCGGGCCGGGCGCGGACGTCGGCGCGCCGGTCCTCGTGCACATCTCGAACTTTCGGCCCGTGAAGCGCACCGCGGACCTCGTCGCCGTGCTCGCCCGGCTGAGGGAGCGGCGCCGCGCGCGATTGCTCCTGGTCGGTGACGGCCCGGACCGGCCCGCCGTCGAAGAGGCGGTCCGGGCGCACGGCCTCGGGGCGAACGTCGCGTTCGTCGGCGCGAGCGAGGACGTCGCCGGCTACCTCGCGCACGCCGATCTGTTCCTGCTGACGAGCGAGATGGAGAGCTTCGGGCTCGCGGCGCTCGAGGCGGCGAGCTGCGGCCTGCCGGTCCTGGCGTACGCCGTCGGGGGGCTCCCCGAGGTCGTACAGCACCAAGAGACCGGCGTGTTGATCGAAAACCGCGACGTCGAGGCGCTCGCGGACGCCGCGGACGAGCTGCTCGCGGACGATAGGCGCCGCATCGCGATGGGCGCCGCGGCGCGCAGACACGTCGAAGCCCGTTACGGCGTGGGGCCGGCGGTCGATCGCTACGAGCGCTACTACGCGCGGGTCGTGGCGGCGGAGGGAGGCGCATGAAGGGCTGGTGGACGCTATCGATGACTTCGAGCCTCGTGTTCGGAGCGGTCGTGCACGAAGCGGAGGGCGCGGAGGTCATGCACACGGGGGCTCAGCAGGTCGCGATCGAGCGGCTCTTGAACACGGGGCGTGTCCTCTACGTCGCGGCGCACCCCGACGACGAGAACACGCGCCTCCTCGGATACCTCGCCAACGCGAAGCACCTCCAGGTCGCCTACCTGTCCATGACGCGCGGGGGCGGCGGTCAGAACCTGATCGGGTCGGAGCAGGCCGCGCTGCTCGGTGTCATCCGAACGCAGGAGCTGCTCGCGGCGCGGCGGATCGACGGCGCCGAACAGCGCTTCACACGTGCGCGCGACTTCGGCTACTCCAAGACCGCCGAGGAGACGTTCGCGACATGGGGCCACGACGCGATCCTCGCGGACGTCGTGTGGGTCATCCGGTCGTTTAGACCCGACGTCGTCATCACGCGCTTCACCGAGTCTCCGCCCAACCACGGACACCACACCGCGTCGGCGATCCTCGCGCACGAGGCCTTCGAGGCGGCCGCGGATCCGAAGCGATTCCCGGAGCAGCTCGAACGTGGGGGCCAGACGTGGCGCGCCCAGCGGTTGCTCCTGAACGTCCCGCGCTGGGGACGCGACGACGACGACGGGCTCGACGCCTACCTCGCGCTCGACGTTGGCGCGTACGACCCGCGCCTCGGTCAGTCCTACGGAGAGCTCGCGGCGGCGAGCCGAAGCATGCACAAGAGCCAGGGCTTTGGGTCGGCCGGGGTGCGTGGTCCGATCTGGGAGTACTTCGAACCGATCGCGGGGCGTCGCCCCGACAAGGACCTCTTCGAAGGGATCGACACGAGCTGGCGTCGCATTCGCGGAGCGACGAAAGTGCGGACCTCGCTCGAACGCGCGCGTCGGGCGTACCGCTCGGACCGCCCGGAAGATGCACTCCCGGGCCTCCTCGCCGCCTTCGCGGCGCTCGACCGGCTCGCGGCGAAGCAGCCGGTGCCGCGGGTGCTCGACGCACGCGACCGGACCGCGGAGATGATCGCCGACGCCGCCGGGTTGTACGTCCGCGCCGTCGCCGAGCGTGCGGAGGCGACGCCGGGCTCCTCGGTCGCCGTCGAAATCGAAATCGTGAAGCGACGCCCCGCGAAGATCGCGCTCGAATCGATCGACTGGGGCGACTCCCCCGAGCCCGACAAGAAGGTGCTCGAGACCAACGCAGTGCAGAGGCTCGAGAAGACGCTGCGCATTCCGACCGACGCGGCACCGTCGTCCCCGTATTGGCTCACCGCGCCCCCCGGGAGCGGCCGCTACGAGGCGGCCCCCGAGCGGGTCGGCGAACCCGAAGGCCCGCCCGCGCGCACCGTACGGATCGTGTTGTCGAGCGGCGCCTCGCGGTTCGCGCTGACGCGGCCCGTGGTGCACGTGACGACGGATCGGGTCCTCGGCGAACGCGAGCGTCGATTCCTGATCCTCCCCCCGGTCACCGTCACGCCGCTCGCTGCGCACGCGATGCTCCCGAACGGGGAGGCGCGCACCGTCCGCATCACCGCGCGCGCCGCGGTGGACGGTGTCGCGGCGCGGATCGCGCTCCCCGTTCCGAAGGGGTGGAAGGTCACACCCGCCGCCCACGAGGTGCGGTTCGTGAAGGCCGGGGCGGAGCAGGTGCTGGCCTTCTCGGTGACGGCGCCGAAGGGGGCCGAGCCGACGGTGGTTCGGCCGACGGCGACGGTCGCCGGACGCGCTTCGTCGATCCGCTACGACCTGATCGACCACAACCACATCCCGGTGCAAGCTGTCTTGCAGGTCGCCGAGCTTCGGCTGGTGCCGCTGCAGCTGCGGCTCCCGTCGGTCCGCGTCGGTTACCTGCCGGGTTCGGGGGACACCGTCGCGGATGACCTGAGGAGCGTAGGCCTGGAGGTCGAGGAGATCGACGCAGAGTCCCTCCGGCGCGGCGCGCTGGAGCGGTACGGTGCGATCGTGATCGGCGTCCGGGCGTTCAACGTCCGCAGGGATCTGGCGCCCGCGCACGACGCGCTGATGAAGTGGGTCGCCGCGGGCGGAACACTCGTCGCGCAGTACAACACGAGCAACCGGTGGACGACGCTCACGGACCCGGTCGGGCCGTTCCCGTTCCAGATCGATCGCGAGCGTGTGACGGACGAGAACGCGCCCGTCACGCTGGTCGACCCCGCGCACCGCCTCTTCTCGAGCCCGAACGTGATCACCGCCGCCGACTTCACGGGCTGGGTTCAGGAGCGTGGGCTGTACTTCGCCAAGACCTGGGACGAACGTTATCGGCCGCTCCTCGAGATGAACGACGCGGGCGAGGCGCCGCTACGAGGGGCGCTCCTCGTCGCGAAGCACGGCAAGGGCACGTTTGTGTACACGGGTGTCTCGTTCTTCCGGCAGCTCCCGGCGGGGGTGCCCGGCGCGTACCGGCTGCTCGTGAACCTCGTGGGGCTCGGCGCGCCGTGACGGAGGCCGATCCCCAGAGCGGTCCGGGCGAACAGGACGCGCCCGAGGCGCCGCCGCCCATCCTCGGGCGCTGGCGGAACGTGTACCTCGTCCTCGTCCTGCAGCTCGCGCTCCTCGTCGCCGGGTTCGCGGTCGTCACGTGGTGGGCCTCGTGACGACGCTCGACTGGTGTGTGCTGGTGGGGACGATCCTCGCGATCCTCGGCTACGGCGCGTGGCGCACCCGCGGCACGAAGGACATCGACGGGTACCTGAAGGGCGGCAACTCGCTGACGTGGCCGACGATCGGGCTGTCGGTGATGGCGACGCAGGCGAGCGCGATTACGTTCCTGTCGACGCCGGGCCAGGCCTACGAAGACGGGATGCGCTTCGTGCAGTTCTACTTCGGGCTGCCGCTCGCGATGATCGTCATCAGCGCGGTCTTCATCCCGATCTACTACAGGCTGAAGGTCTACACCGCGTACGAGTACCTGGAGCGGCGCTTCGACGCGAAGGTCCGCTACCTCGGCGCGATCCTGTTCCTCGTGCAGCGCGGGCTCGCCGCGGGGATCACGATCTACGCGCCGGCGATCATCCTGAGCTCGATCCTCGGATGGTCGCTGCGGCTCACGATCCTCGGGATCGGCCTCGTGGTGATCGTCTACACGGTGTCGGGCGGGACCAAGATGGTCAGCCAGACCCAGAAGCACCAGATGGTCGTCATGATGACGGGCATGGTGATCGCCGCAATCGTGATCGGGCATCGCCTCTCGGACACCGTCTCGCTGCCCAACGCGGTCAAGGTCGCCGGTGCGCTCGGGCGCATGAACGTCGTCGACTTCTCCTTCGACTTCGAGAATCGCTACAGCTTCTGGTCGGGGATCACGGGCGGCTTCTTCCTCGCGCTGTCGTACTTCGGCACGGACCAGTCGCAGGTGCAGCGCTACCTCACGGGGCGATCGGTGACGGAGAGCCGCCTCGGGCTCCTGTTCAACGGGATGTTCAAGATCCCGATGCAGGCGCTGATCCTGTTCACGGGTGTGCTCGTGTTCGTGTTCTACGTCTTCGTGAAGCCGCCCGTGTTCTTCAACGAGCCCACGCTCGCGGCGGTGTACGAGACGGAGCGGGCGGAGCAGATGGCCACCGTCCAGTCCCGGTACGACGCCGCCTTCGAGGTGCAGCGCGTCGCCGCCGAGCGGTACGTCGCGGCGCTCGACGAGGGCGGCCCGGTCGATGACAAGAAGGCCGCGCTCGCCGCCGCCGGTGCCGAGCTGTCCGAGGTGCGCGCCGAAGCGAAGCGGGTCGTGGCGGAGGCGCTCCCCGAAGCCGAGACGAAGGACGCCGACTACGTGTTCATCGCGTTCGTCCTCGAGTACCTGCCGGTCGGGCTGGTCGGGCTGCTGGTGGCGGTGATCCTCTCCGCGGCGATGAGCAGCACGGCGAGCGAGCTCAACGCGCTCGGGTCGACGACGACGATCGATCTCTACCGACGCATCTTCAAGCGCGACGCGTCCGACGCCCACGCGCTGCGGGCGTCGAAGCTGTTTACGATGATGTGGGGCGGGGTCGCGCTCGCCTTCGCGAGTTTTGCGTCGCTCCTCGACAACCTGATCGAGGCCGTGAACATCCTGGGGTCGATCTTCTATGGGACCGTGCTCGGGCTGTTCCTCGTCGCGTTCTTCCTGAAGCGTGTCACCGCGACCCCGGTGTTCGTCGCGGCCCTCATCGCCCAGGTCATCGTCGTGGGGCTGTTCCTCGGGTCGTCCCTCGGGTTCCTCTGGTACAACGTGATCGGCTGCGGGGCGGTCATGGGGATATCGGCCATCCTCCAGCCGGTCCTCGGAGGCCCCTCCCGCCACACCTGAGCCGCGTTCGTCGGTTCATCGACCGCTGTCAGGGACGCTCAGGTCGTGTATGGGCAGAAACATGAGACGTGTGCGTACCTTCTCGGTGCTGCTCGTGTGGGCGCTCGCCGGCTGCGACTGCGGCGAAGCCCCCGCCGGCCCCTGCCAGGTCGACAGCGACTGCCCCGGTGAAAACGTCTGCGTCTCCGGGGACTGCTACGACCCGAGCGCAGCCCCCGACGGCGGGACCCCCGACGCGGGCACACGCGACGGCGGCTCCGTCATCCGCGACGGCGGCCCGCGCGACGGCGGCGACACCACGATGCGCGACGGCGGTGACCGCGACGGTGGCGCGATGATGATGCGCGACGGCGGCGACCGCGACGCAGGCAACAACGATCGCGACGGCGACGGCGTGCCCGACGACGAGGACAACTGCATCGACGTCGCGAACCCGAACCAGCTCGACCGCGACCTCGACGGGATGGGCGACGCCTGCGACCCGCCGACCACCACGCGCAGCGGCGGCCCCAGCGATCCGAACTGCACGTACACGCCGCCGCCGCGGGTCTTCTCGCCGACGACGGAGTGGACGTGGACGACCAACGCCGGCTCCGTCGAACCGAACAAGGATCAGGTGATGAGCACGCCGATCGTCGTGAACCTCACGGACGATAACGGCGACAACCTCGTGGACGACAACGACATCCCGGATGTCGTCTTCATCAGCTTCGACACCACAGGCCCGGCGGGCCAGCCGCTGCAACACCAGTTGCAGGCGGGGATCGTCCGCGCGGTCTCGGGTGCCAACGGCGCGCTGCTGTGGAGCGCCGACGGCGTCGCGCGCCGCGTCGCGCCCGCGGGCAACCTCGCGGCGGCGGACCTCGACGGTGACGGTCGCGTGGAGATCGTCACGGAGGCCTGGACCGGCGGCGTCATCGCGCTGCGCTCCGACGGCACGCTGTACTGGGCGTGCACGACGGCCGAGTGCCGGCCGATCCAGTCGTTGTGGGGCGGCGTCGCGATCGCCGACCTCGACGGCGGCGGGCCCGAGGTGCTCCGCGGCGGCTGTGTCCTGGAGGGGACGAGCGGCGCCGTGCGCTTCTGCGGGACGGCGGCGCAAGGGCACGGGAGCAACGGGGTCGGTGGCCTGTCGATTGCGGTCGACATCGACGGCAACAACACCCTCGAGGTCGTCGCGGGGCGGACGGCCTACCGTGCGAACGGCACGATCTTCTGGGACGTCCCCTCGCGCCCGGACGGCTTCACGGCGGCGATTCAGATCGACGCCGACCTGCGGCCCGAGTTCGTGATGGTCGCCCAGGGTGAGGTCTTCGGCATCGACACCAACGGCGACGAGCTTTGGCGCGTCCCGGTGCGGGGCGGTGGCGCCGGCGGTCCGCCGACGGTCGCGAACTTCGACGCGGATCCGGAGCCGGAGATCGGTGTCGCAGGGCGCACGCGTTACACGGTGTACGACGCCTCGAACGGCGCGATGGTGTGGTCGAACGAGATCCAGGAGTTCTCGTCGTCACGCACGGGTTCGTCGGTGTTCGACTTCGACGGCGATGGGCAGGCCGAGATCGTCTACAACGACGAGAACACCCTGTTCGTGTACTCGTACGTCGGCACGGCGAGCGCCGCGGTGGTGTGGTCCACGCCGAACCCGACGCTGACCGCGCACGAGTACCCGGTGATCGCGGACGTCGACCGGGACGGCAACGCGGAGATCATCGTCGGCGCGAACAACTTCGGGCGCAGCGTGGTGGGGAACGGGCTGCGGGTCTTCGGCGACGTGCAGGACAACTGGGTGCCCACGCGCACGATCTGGAACCAGCACGCGTACCACATCACCAACATCGACCTCGCCGGCACGGTCCCGTACCCGCAGCTGTCGAGCTGGCTGATCTACAACACCTACCGCACGAACCTGCAGGGCACCGGTGGCTCCGTCGCGCTCGCCGCGCCTGACGCTGTGGCGGACGGGCCCCTCGCGATCAAGCAGTGCCCCGCGAACAACCAGCTCGGCGTGTGGGTCGAGAACCGGGGCGCGCTTCAGCTTCCGCCGCTCACGAGCGTCGCGTTCTACGACGGCGCGCCGGCCCCCTCGAACCCCGCGTTCGCGGTGGGGTCCACGTCGGTGGCGCTGGCGCCCGGGGAGGGGGAATTCGTCATCGCCACCTGGCCGGCGCCGCCGATGTCGCCGCGCGACGTCTACATCCTCGTCGACGACGACGGCAGCGGCACGAACTCGGGCGACCACAACGAGTGCGACGAGTCGAGCGGCTCGAACCAGGTGATCCTGCCCGGGATGGGTTGCCCGTAACCCGCCGACATCGGTCCGGTTGACGGTCCTTTCGCCGCTGCCGAGACTGGTGGCGCATGGCGGGGTGGAAGCGAGCGCTGGTCGGCTGTTTGTTCCTGAGCGCGTGTGACGGCGCGTGTGTGCAGGGCGTGGGCGGCGTGCCGGGAGGCTTCGCCGACAACGAGCTCATCGACCGCGCCGCGCAGGTCCGCGCGACCGACCGCGGCCTCGCGACAGTGGCCGCGCTCCTCGAAGCTGAGGTGCGCCGCGAGACACCGACCTTCTCGGTCGACGTCTGCCCCGGCTGCACGATCGCCGGCGCGTTCGACACGCTCGCGCTCGCGCCGACCGCCGACGGCGTGCGCATCACGATGGGCACGCAGCTGACGTCCCCGCCGATCGCGGTGGACGTCTCGCCGAACGTGGCCTGCCTCGTGTCCGTGGCGGGGCCCGCGGAGCTGGTGTTCGACGCGCAGCTCGCACCACGTTCCGCCTCCGAGGCGCAGCTCGCGTTGGACGTGGTCGCGGCCTCCGTGGTCGTCCCGGCCTCGACGGTGACGCTGGAGGACACGTGCTCCGCTTCGACGGCGGCGCTCGCGACGGCGATTGGCGACGCGGCGGCGGCGCCCGCGCTCGCGTTCGGACGGACGGCGGTGGGGCGGCTCCTCGGGCAGGTCTGTGACGTCGACGCGGACTGCGCGTCGGGCGCGACGTGCCGCGACAATCACTACTGCGTCGCGGGGGAACGTGTATTGCTCGACCCGCTGACCTTCGACCAGCGCATCGAGCTGCCGTCCCTGTTCGCGAGCGCGGGGTACGGCACGAGCGCCGCGACGAACGTCGACACCTGGATCGGCGTGGGCGGCGCATCCGACGCGGATCCCAACGGCGTGACGCTCGGCGTCCAGGCGGCGGCGCGTCCCGTGTCGGCGAACGCGCGCTGTGCGGCGCCGACCCCGAGCCCGCGGACGCGCGCGTCCTTCGTGACGCCGCCGGCGCTGCCGAGCGAAGACACCGCGGACCTCGACTTCGACGGCACCCGCGAGACGGAGTTCGACATCGCGCTCGGGTTGTCGCGCGCGCACCTCGATCAGCTCGTGTGGAGCACCTACCAGACCGGCGTCATCTGCGGTCGGGTGACGGAGCGCGACATCTCGGACCTCAACACGGGGACGCTGGAGCTGATCATCCCGTCGCTCCGTTTCCTCACGCGCGGGCACCTGTTCCCGTGGTCGGAGAAGCCGGCGCGGCTGTCGATCTGGCTGGCGTCGGAGCCGGAGGTGGCGCTCGGGAGCGGCAAGGTCGCGGACGTCGGCGCGCCGATGCTCCCCGAGGACAACCTCGTGGTCCTCACGCTGCGGGACCTGACGATCGAGCTCAACGTGCTGGTCGAGGAGCGCTTCGTGCGCGTCGCGACGATCGCGTTGGACGTGAGCCTGGGTCTCGGCGTCACGGTGACGCCGGACCAGGAGCTGGTGCCGGTGATCGGGTCGGGCTTCGCGGACCTGATCTCGAACGTGCGCGTAACGAACTCGGAGCTGCTGACGGATCCGCCCGCGTCGATCGCGTCGGCGATCCCCACGCTGGTGCAGCTGGGGTTATTCGAGATCCTGGGACCGCAGGACCCGATCGCCCTCCCGAGCGTCCCGGGGCTCGACACCGAGATCCTGGGCATTCGCTCCGAGGAGGCCGCGGGGGTCTACGAGAACGTCATGGTCTACGCGGCGCTGGCGCCCCCGGGGACGGGCAACCTCGCGGAGCGGGCGCACACGACGGCGTCGATCGTCGACGTCGCGATCCCCGAGACCGCGGCGTTCGCCGTGACGAACGCGGAGGGCCCGCAGCTCCCGCGCGTGACGCTCGCGCTCGACGAAGCGTACGAGCACCAGGTCCGCGTCGACGGCGGTTGGTGGTCGACGTTCACACGCGGCGCCACGCGCGTGGTGTCGGAGCCCGCGTTCCTGCTCCAGGGCAGGCACACGATCGAGGTGCGCTCGCGCGTGCCGGGGGCGTCGGCGACGCTCGACCCTTCCGGGGTGAAGCTGCACGTGAACATCGACTCGGAACCGCCGGTGCTGAACGCGGAGATCGTGGACGGCGGTCTGTCGATCGCCGCGCGGGACCGCATCAGCCGCGACCGAGTTCGGGTGTTCGTGGAAGATGAAACGCGCGTCGTCGAGGTCGTTCCGGACGCGGACGGCTTCGTGGCGTGGTCCGTCGCGCCGGGCCGCTTGGTCGTGCGCGCCGAGGACGAAGCGGGGCGCGTCGCGGAGGTAGAGCTGCAGGCGTCGTCGCCGATCGTGGCGTCGGAGCCGGCGTCGTGCACGACGGCGCCCGGCCGGGCGCCCGCGTGGATCGCGGTGGTGTTCGCGGCGGTGTGGTTGCGACGCCGCCGCTGAGGCGACGACAGACGGAAGCCCCAAACGCGGCCCGTCGCCGGGACCGAATCGCCGTCGCAACCCGGCCCGTCGCCGCGGCGTCGTTTGTGCGCGGGGGTGATAGGTCGGCAGAGGCGGTGGCGGAGGGTGCCTCAGCCGGCTGGGAACTTCGTGAAGTCCGGTTCACGGCGCTCGAAGAACGCCGTGAACGCCTCCATCGCCTCCGGGCTGGTGAGGCGCGAGGTGAAGATCTCGCCCTCGCGGCGAAGGGCGCCCTCGGTCGCGTCGCGCTGGCCGGCGAGCAGCAAACGCTTCGCGTCCATCAGCGCGCCGATCGGCTTCTTCGCGAGCGCCTGCGCGCGCTCCGTCGCGACCGCGACCACCTCACCCGGCGCGACGATCCGGTTCACCAGCCCGGCGCGCTGCGCGGTCTCGGCGTCGAAGGGCTCGCCGAAGTAGACCAGCTCCGCCGTCAGGCGCCACCCGGCGGTGCGGGGGAGGAGGTAACTCGACGCGCCCTCCGGCACGAGGCCGAGGTTCACGAAGGGCAGCCGGAACTTCGCGTCGGCCGCGGCGTAGACGAGGTCCGTGTGGAGCAGCAGCGTCGAGCCGAGCCCGATCGCGTGGCCCTCCACCGCGGCGACCGCCGGCTTCGCGAACGACACGAGCACCTTCAAGAAGCGCGCGACCGGGGAGTCGTCGTCCTTCGGCGGGTCCTGCATGAAGTCCATGAGGTCGTTGCCCGCCGTGAACGTCCCGCCCTCGCCGCGAAGGAGGACCACACGCACCGCCGGGTCCTCGGACGCCTTCGTGTAGGCGTCGACGAGGCCCTCGTACATCGCGAGCGTGAGCGCGTTCTTCTTCTGCGGGCGGTCGAGCGTGACGGTGAAGACGCCGTCTTCGAGCTCGGTGCGAACGTCGGTGCCCATCACATCCCCTCCATCTTCGTGAGGATCTCTTTCATGATCTCGGAGGTGCCGCCGCCGATCGTGATCAGGCGGACGTCGGCCCACGCGCGGCCGATCGGGTACTCCGTCGTGTAGCCGAACCCACCGTGCATCTGCATGCAGTCGTAGAGCACCTTCTGGGCGAGGTCGCCGGCGAACAGCTTCGCCATCGTGATCTCACGCTGCGCCGAGGACGAGTCCTTGTTGAACTTGTCGACGGCGAAGTACGTCAGCCGCCGCGCCGCTTCGATCGCGGTGAGGTGCTCGACGAGTTTGTGCTTCCACACCTGGAACTTCATCAGCGGGCGACCGAACGCCTTGCGCTCGTTGCCGTAGGCGATGGCTTCGCGGACCGCCATCTCCATGCCGTGCACACAGCCGATCGCCGCGACCAGGCGCTCGCCCTGGAAGTTGGTCATGATGTGATAGAAGCCCATGTTCTCTTCGCCGAGCGTGTAGCGCACGGGTACTCGGCAATCCTCGAAGAACAGCTCCGCGGTGTCGGAGGACTTGTTGCCGATCTTCTTCAGGCTCTTGCCGACTGAAAAGCCCTTCACGTCGGTCGGGAAGACGAGGAGGGTGATGCCGCCGTAGCCGTCGTCGCCGGTGCGCACCGCGAGGGTGATGAAGTCGGCGCGGGTGCCGTTCGTGATCCAGAGCTTTTGGCCGTTGATGACGTAGTCGTCGCCGTCGCGGACCGCGGTCGTGCGGATCGCCGCGACGTCGGAGCCGCCGCCGGGCTCGCTGATCCCGAGCGCCGCGATCTTGTCGCCGGCGATCGCGGGGGCGAGGAACTCCTTCTTCACCTCGTCGCTACCGATCTCGTCGATGATCGGCGTCGCCATGTCCGACTGGACGAGGAGCGCCATGTTCACGCCGGCGTTGCGGCTGTACACGAGCTCCTCGGCCCACACGGTGGTGAACCACCAGTCGAGCCCCATGCCGCCGATCTCCGGGTCCGCGCGGATGCCGAGGAGGCCGAGGTCACCGGCCTGCTTGAAGACCTCGCGCGGGAAGATGCCCTCGCGGTCCCACTCCTCGGCGAAGGGCGCCAGGGACTCCGCGAACTGGCGGACGGTCTTGCGGAGCGCCTTGTGGTCCTCCGTGAATATCTCGTGGTCCTGCATCACCACATGCGACTCGGTCATTGGCTTTTGACTCCTTGCGTCGAGATTGATTCTCGAATCAACGACGACGATAGGGATCATTGATTCGCGAGTCAATGAGCGCCGAGCTAGGCTCCGGGGCGATGGCGGGGAGCAGCACGGGCCGAATCCTGGTCCTCACGACGGCGGGGGAGAGCCACGGGCCCGCCGAGGTCGCCATCCTCGACGGCGTCCCGCCGGGGCTGCCGCTGACGCCCGCGGACTTCGCGCATGACCTCGGAAGGCGGAGGCCGGGGCAGAGCAAGCTCGTCACCCAACGCCAGGAGCCGGACGCGGTCGAGATCCTCTCGGGGGTCTTCGAGGGAGTCACGACGGGCACCGCGCTCGCGCTCCTCGTGAAGAACGAGGACGCGCGCTCGAAGGACTACACCGCGATCGCGGACAAGTTCCGCCCCGGCCACGCCGACTGGTCGTACTTCGCCAAGTACGGCGTGCGCGATTACCGCGGCGGCGGCCGCGCGAGCGCACGCGAGACGGTGATGCGCGTGGCGGCTGGCGTGGTCGCGAAGAAGATCCTCGCCGGCTTCGGCGTCCGTGTCCTCGCGTACACGCGACAGGTCGGGGCGATCGTCACGCCCATCGATCCGACGACGGTCGTGGAAGCGGACGTCGAAGCCACGCCGGTGCGCTGTCCGGACCCCGCGGTCGCCGCCCGGATGATCGAGACGATCGAAGCGGCGCGAAACGATCGCGACTCGATCGGCGGCGTCGCGCAGATCGTCGCGACCGGCGTCCCGGCGGGGTGGGGCGAGCCGGTCTTCGACAAACTCGAGGCCGACCTCGCCAAGGCCTTGTTCTCGGTGCCGGCGGTCGTCGGCGTCGAGCTCGGCGCGGGCTTCGCCGCGGCCGCGATGCGCGGGAGCGAACACGACGATCGTTTCACCACCGAAGACGACCGCGTCGTCACCACGACCAACCACCACGGCGGCGTCCTCGGCGGCATCTCCACCGGGATGCCGATCCTGCTGCGCGCCGCGCTGAAACCCGCGAGCAGTATCCCGCAGCCGCTCGACACCGTGACGACCGAGCGCGAGCCCACGACCATCACCACGAAGGGGCGCCATGACCCGTGCCTCGTGCCGCGTTTCATCCCGATCGCGGAGGCGGTGGTCGCGTGGGTCCTCGCGGACCACGCGCTCCGGCAGCGCGCGCAGGTCGGGTGACGCCGACAATCGCTGGCGTTCACGCGCTCGACCTGATCGGATGCCTTCATGAGCACGCCGTCGCGCCTCTCGGTGAACGTCAACGCCGTCGCGTTCCTCCGCAACCGCCGGGATCTGCCCTGGCCGAGCGTCACGCACCTCGCGAGCCGGGCGCTCGCGGCGGGCGCGAAGGGCATCACGGTGCACCCGCGGCCCGACGAGCGGCACATCCGCCGCAGCGACGTCGACGATCTCACCGCGCTGATCCGCGACCAGTTCCCCGGCAAGGAGCTCTGCCTCGAAGGGTACCCGGCGGCCGAGTTCATGGACCTGCTGGTGCGGTCGCGGCCCGACCAGGTCCTGTTCGTGCCGGACGATCCCGCGCAGTCGACGTCGGACCACGGCTGGCGCTTCGACGCTGACACGGCGCACCTCGCCGAGGCCGTCGCGGCTGCCCACGATCTCCAAATCGCGGTCTCGCTGTTCTGCGATCCCGACCCGAGCGCGCCGGCGCACGCCGCTCGCCTCGGCGCCGACCGCATCGAGATCTACACTGGCCCCTACGGAGGTGCGTACGACGACGACGACCGCGCCGCCGCGGAGCTCGACCGCGTCGTCGCCACGGCGGAAGCGGCGCGCGCGGCCGGGCTCGGCGTCAACGCCGGGCACGACCTCACCATCGCGAACATCCCGGCGCTGATCGCCCGCGCGCCGTACATTCGGGAGATGTCGATCGGCCACGCGTTCACCGCGGACGCGCTCGAGCACGGCTTCGAGGCGAGCGTTCGGAGGTTCCGCGGCGCGATGGGTGAGCTGTAGGGCTCAGAGTCCGACGACGTCTTCGATGGCGGGTGCGCCGACCACGAGCATCGTGAGCGTCCGCTGCGCGCGCTCGGGGTCGGTCGTCATCAGCACGCCGGACGTGATCTTGCCGTCCGCCATACCCAGGGGATGCGCTTCGCGGAGCCGCGCCGCGAGCGACGTCGGCTCGTCGGTCGGCACGTGCCACCACACCGCGTCGGTCTTCGGCGCGACGTGGGCCTTCAGCGCGCGGGCAACGTGCCCCATCGTGTGGCGCGCGTTGACGTCGACGATCGAACGCCAGCGCCCGTCGCGGGTGACGAACGCATCGACGCCCGCGGGCCCTTCGTAGCCGCGCGCCGCGAGCGCGGCCGCGACGTGCTCGGCGATCCGGCGAACGTGCGCGTAGAAGTCCGCGCGGAGCGTTTGGGGGAAGTCGTGGTGCGGCGCCGCGAGCCGGTGACCTCGGTACGCGCCGCGGGGGTCGACGAGCAACTCGAACACGTCGAGGAGTGGATCCTTGCGCCCGACGTGCAGCACGATCCCGAAGTCGCGCCAGCGCTCGGCCCACGGCTCGACGATCACCGCGCCCGCGCGGAGCGCGCGGGCGAGCCAGTTTCGGCCGGCCTCGTCGATGGCCCCGTCGAAGCGCCGGCGGTTGCGACCGCTCGCGCCGTAGATCGCCTTCACGAGGGTGTCGCTGTGAATCGCGGCGAGCACCTCGTCCGGCGTCGTGGCGACCCGCGCCGCGTCGTCTCCGAAGGCGTGTGCGACACGGACGGTCGTGCGCTTGTCGTAGAGATCGCATATCGCGTTCTGCGAGACCGCAAGAACGGCGTTATGCGAGGCCGGCATAACCGCGTTCTGCGAGACCGGCATAACCGCGTTCTGCGAGTCCGGCATATCCGCGTTCTGCGAGGTCCGCGGAACGCGCGTCGCCGTGCGCCCCCTATTCGCCCCCTCGAACCGCGGCGACCACCCCCAAGGCACGATCTCGGCGGCATCCTCCGGCACCGAATCCACCGCCGCGGGCACCTCGAAGCCCGCCGCGACGAGGGACCGCAGAAAAGCGCGCGTCGGCGTCGGCGCGACCACCACGTCCGTCGGCGAGGCGAGGTACGCCATCACCCAGCCTAGGTCCGCCTCCAGCGTCCGCGCCCCCTCGGGCGCGGTGTAGCGCCGCCCGTGCTGGACCTCCTCCTCCGCCGTCGCGTTGAAGACAAACGCCCGCGGCGCGCGGCCCTTCGTGCCGGCGAACGTCCGCACCGCATCCACGTACGCGTCCGGCAGCGCGGCGCGGCGCCGTCCCTCGGCGTCGAACACTGGTCCCTTCACGCGCATCATCGACATCGGTGCGACGCGCGACGCGTGGTCGGCGAACGTCAGCGGCCCCGCCGCCTCCGCGTACCACTGCACGCCGCGGCGCACGTGGCGGATCTCGTCCTCGTACACCTCGACGAGCAGCCGCGCCGTCACGTCGTCACCGAGCTGCTCGAAGCGCGCCTGGTAGTGCCGCGAAAAGTCGAGGTTCGCCTGTTCGAACCCGAGGCTCATCGCCGCGACGAAGTCGAGCGGGTCCTCCATGTCCGAAAGCGTCCGCCAGAAGAAGTCGTTCACCGGCACCTCGCCGAGCTCGACGCCGAGCGCCTGCATCCGGTCCAGGTACAGGCCGAGGTGCCGCTGCTCGTCGGCGATCGTCTTTGCGAGCCCCATCCGGAACTTCGTCGGCGCCTCGGGGAAGCGCAGCAGCACCAACGCCATCAGCTCCGAAGCCAGCAGCTCGTGATTCAAGAAGAAGTGCAGCGCGCGCCCACGCGCGCGGTCGTCTTCGAGGTTCCGCGGGAACTCGAAGCGCCCGCGCCCGAACGCGAGCGCCTTCGGTCGACCCGGCTCACGAACCCGCCGAACCCCGGCGCCGGGGCGGTCGTCGGTCAGTCGATCGAAGGTGACGCGTTTGTCGGCGAGCGTCGCTCCGAACAGGATGCGCTCGGCGTACGCCGACACCTCCATCAGCGCGTCACCAGCGCCTCGGGAAGGTGACTCACGTCGCTCATCTGCCGCATCCCGAAGATGCGGCCGCCGAGCAGCGACGTCGACCGCAGCCGCGACACCGACGCGTGCATCAGCACGAACCGCTCCCACGACCACGGCACCGGCGGCAGACCCAACAGGTGCGCGATGGCCACGGAGTTCGTCCCGCCGTGACCGACGACGATGATCCGCCGGTGGTCGTCCGGCATGTCGAAGACCCGCGTGTCGTGTTCGTCGTGCTGCACGGTCACGCCGCGCACGCCGAGCTCTTCGTCCAACCCCGCCGTCACCCGCGCGTGAAAGTCCGTGAACGGCTCGCCGGTCCCCAGGCCGTCCCACCACTCGGCGGGCGGGCGGAGCTTCGCCGCACGGAACGCGGGCCCCATCTTCTCCGCGGGCACGCCGTCCCACTCCGGCGGGAGGCGGATCTCCTCCAGCCAATCGTAGATGACGGGCTCCATGCCCAGCGCACGTGCGATCGGCTCCGCGGTCTGTCGCGTGCGGCGCGTCGGCGAGACCCACAGCTCGTCGACCGGACCGAACATCGCGGCGCGCGGCCCGAAGTGCTCGGCTTGTCGCAAACCCACGGGGGTGAGCTGCGGGTCGAGGCGGCTGATGCCGTCCTCCACCCAGGCGGGTTGAGCGTGGCGAACGAACAGAAGCTCCATCAGGACACCTGCCTGCGTTTCTCCATGATCACCTGCACGCGGCCTTCGGCCTTCGTCACCCGAGCGGTGATGCGGTGCTCGCCGCTCGTCTCCGTCGACACCCAGGCGGCGCCGGGCTCGACGGGCGGCGTGAACGACAGCTCGTCGAACCGCGGCAGGAGGTTTTCGGGGCAGGGCATCTCGACGAGCTCGAACAGCACGTCGGCGCGGGCCTTGGCCATCGGGTCGAACGTCACGGTCTTCATGAGGCGGTCGGGATCTTCTCCCAGGCGGAGCAGCTTGCGCACGAGGTTCTGGAACATGTCGCTGGTCTCGACCGGCGGACCGAAGTCGGGCGGCCAGGCCTGGACGAACTGCGCGGACAACACGCGGCGCTCGCCGAGCAGCATCGGACAGTCCTGGGCGCGCAGGTCCAGCCGCACGTTCTCGAGCTCGTAGTGTGCGGGCTCGCCGGGGTCGGACATGCAGGTCCAGCCCTCGCGAAAGGCGTCTTCGCAGGCCTCCTCGAGGAGCTCGTCCACGGAAGGCGCATCCTCGCCGGGGAAGACCTCGACGCGGCGTCGCCGCGATGCGTCGGACCCCGCGCGCCACTCGTCTTCGATGCGCGCGAGCTGACAGCCCATCGGGATCACCTCCGCAAAGGGTTTCGCGACGTCCGGCCAGAACGCCGCGAGCTGCTTGGCAGTCGACGCGTCCACGACGCGGCGATCTCACGGGGACCGGGTGTTTTGCAACCCGAGGGTCACCGCTTCTTGTTGCGGGGGTGGGGCGGGTTCGGTTAATCCGGAGCCACGATGAAGCTCACCGGCCGTGTCCTCTGGCTGACCGACGAATCCGGCCCCATCGCGGCCCAACTCGCGGGCACTTCGGTGCCGTTTTCCGGCGCCGCCCACCCGTCGCTGCACTACGGGCTCAACACCGACGCCATCATCAGCGGCGCGGCGTGCACGCTCGGATATACCGGCGAAGTCCTCGGTCCGTACTTCCTCGAGAACTTCAAGGAGACGGTGAAGAAGAACGGCATCAAGGATGGGGGCTTTCAGGTCGTCGTCGGTGGGGACGCGTATGGGTCGGGGAGCTCGCGCGAGGTCGCCGTCGTGGCGCACCAGGGCGCGGGGATCGAGCTCGTCATCGCGAAGAGCTTCCAGCGCATCTTCCAGGAGAACATGGTCTACAGCGGGCTGCCGTTCACGACGGACCTGACCGTGGCGGACCGCCTCGAGGACGGCCAGGTCGTCGACCTCGCGAAGTTCGCCGAAGAGCTCCCACCGTTCTTCCGCGCGGTCGCGGAGAACGGGGGTCTGCTGAAGTACGGCACCAAGCTCCTCGCCGGCGAGGCCAAGCCCGTCTACGACCTCGACGTCCCCGCGCGCCCGATGAACTGTATCGAGAAGATCGTCGCGGCGCGGACGTTCCGCGGGCTGGGCGCCGAGATGGGCATCGCGTCCGTGAAGCCGGGCGACCAGGTCCTCTGCGAGGCGGGCTTCCGCGGGATGCACGAGTACACCGCCGGCATGGTGATGCACCTGTACGAACAGGAGTGGGGCGATGCGCCGGTGGCGAAGCCCGAGCTGGTGGCGGCTTTCGAGGACCACTTCGTGCTGCTGGAGCAGGACACCGTGCCGATGCCGGTGAAGAACCAGCGGCTCGGGCCGGCGCAGAACCTCACGAAGGAGATGATCGCCGCCTGCCAGAAGAACGGCATCAAGGTGCACGGCCCGGGGCGCGATCTGCCGGCGGGCGTTTGCCACCGCATCGTCGTCGAGGACTACGCGGAGCCGGGCACGGTCGTCGTGCTCACGGACAGCCACACACCCACGGCGGGGGTGCTCAACAACTTCGCGTTCGGCGTCGGCTCGACCGCGATGTCGTTCGCGCTGCGCACCGGACTGGTGCCGGTGACGGTGCCGAAGTGCGTGCGCGTGGTGGTCGAAGGCGACGCGAAGTCGGTGCTCTCGCCCAAGGACCTCATCCTTCACTTGATCGGCGATCCCTACTTCCGCGAGGAGCAGTGGCGCGAGTCGCCGACCGACACCTGCGTCGTGCAGTTCGCCGGCCCCGGCCTCGACCAGTGGAACGCGGACGAGCTGTCGGTGCTCACGAACATGACGGTCGAGGGCGGCCTGATGACGGGCATCGTCGAGCCGTGTGAGCCGGTGCGGAAGTTCCTGAAGGAGCGCCGCGGCGACATCGACGTCGACGCCATGTTCGTCCACCCCGATCCGGACGCGGAGTACGTGAAGACGATCCACGTGAACCTCGACGAGGTTCCGCTCACCGTCGCGACCCCCGGCGACTCGCGAAACCGCGCGCCCCTCGCGGAGCACGGCGCCGTGGAGATTCACAACGTCGTGATCGCGTCCTGCACGGGCGGCTCGCTCGCCGACCTGCGCGCCGCAGCCGACGTCCTGAAGGGCAAGCAATTCAAGAACGGCGTGCGCGTCACCGTGACGCCGTCGAGCGCCGACGTCGCCGACGCCGCGGAGAAGGAGGGCATCCTGGGCCTCTTCCGCGAGCTCGGCGCGTTCGTTTCGCCGCCGGGGTGCGGCTCGTGCATCGGCAACGGCCCCGGGATCCCGCACGCGGGAGAGACGACGGCGAGCACGACGAACCGGAACTTCGATCGACGCATGGGCGCGCCGGGGCCGGTGTATCTGGTGTCGCCGGCTGTGGCTGCGGCGAGCGCGGTGACGGGGAAGTTGACGGATCCAAGGGAGCTCTGAGGACGCCGAAGGCGGCCGAACCCTTGAACTTGAACTTGCCCTTGAACTTGCCCTCTCGCTCCGCCTTTGAAACCGGCACGTCGATGACGCTGTGCTCGGGCCGACGCGCTGCCCGTCGCGCGCGCCGTGGTGCAGGGCAAGGGCACGGGCAAGTTCAAGTTCAAGGGGTCTGAGGTTGCTGGTGCACACCCCCGTGCTTCGCGTTGGCTGCCCCATCTGGGCGAACCGCGCTTGGCTCGGGAACCTCTTCCACCCCAAGACCAAGGCGCTCCTCTCCGCCTACGCCTCCGTCTTCGACACCGTCGAGGGCAACAGCACCTTCTACGCGCTCCCCTCCGAGCCCACCGTCGCGCGATGGGCGGAGGAGACGCCCGAGGCGTTTCGCTTCTGCTTCAAGATCCCGCGCGGCGTCAGCCACGACACGATGCTCGAGGGTCAACGCGCCGAGCTCGACCGGTTCTTCGATCGCCTCGCGCCCCTCGGGCCGCGCCTCGGGCCGTTCATGGTGCAGCTGTCGAACCGCTTCGGCCCCGACCGCCTCGATGTCCTCGATCGTTTCGTCGCCGAGCTCCCGCCGCAGCACCGCTACGTCGTCGAGGTGCGCCACCTCGCGTTCTTCGGCAACGCGGAAGCCGAGCTCGACGCGCTCCTCGCGGCGCGCAGCGTTGGCCGCTGTCACTTCGACACGACCGCGCTGTTCGCCGCGAAGAAGAAGGACCCGACCACGCTCCACACCCAGTCCCGCAAACCCCGCGTCCCCGCGCGCCAGTCCGTGATCGCCGAGCAGCCCTTTCTACGCTTCGTCGGCCAGAACGACGTCCGCGCGACGAGCGGCTGGCTCGACCGCTGGGCCGAGACCGTCGCCGACTGGCTCCGCGCGGGCCTCGAGCCCTACGTCTTCATGCACGCGCCCGACGACCTGTACGCCCCGCGCCTCGCGCGGACCTTCCACTACCTCGTCCGACGCCGCATCCCGGAGCTGCCCGAGCACCCGCCCTGGCCGGGCGAGCGAGAGGAAGGGCAGCTCGGTCTGCTCTGAATCAGCGGCGGCGCCGCACCACGAACGCCGCGAGCAACACCAACCCCCACAGGCCGCCGCGCTCCGAGCGCTTCGTCGCGGCGCAGTTGCAGCCCTCGGCGGGCGGGGTCACGGCGTCGGCCGCCATGCACGTGTTCGCCGCGCACTGCTGCGCGCCGACCGGGCAGCGCTCCGTGGTGCCGCCGGCCGGGCAGATCGCGTCGACCTCGGTCGCCTGCGCGTTGCAGCCGCCCATGCAGCACTGGAGCGTGGCGGGGAGCTTCATCGGGCAGACGTTGCCGGACGTGTCCGGGACACACATCCCGCCCATGCACACCAGCGCGCCGGGGCAGTTCCCCATGCCGTCACACGGGATGCCCGGATCGGCGGGATCGTTCGGGTCGCTCTCGCCGGCGTCGACGCGGCCGTTGTGGTTCGCGTCCTCATCGCCGTCGAGGAAGGTGTCCTCGTCGGTGTCGGCGAGGTTCGGGTTCGTGCCCGTGCTCGGGTCCTCGTCCGCGATGAAGAACCCGGCCGACTCGTCCGTGCCCGCGTACTCGTACGGCGGCTCACCGCCGCCGGTGCGCGGGTCGATGATGCTGATCTCCGTCCCGTCGAAGAGGCCGTCGTCGTCGCTGTCCGGATCCAGCGCGTTGATGATCCCGTCACCGTCCGCGTCGCCGAGCGGCGCGAAGTCGTTGCCGTTCTTG
This sequence comes from Deltaproteobacteria bacterium, assembly GCA_040218735.1. Classification (GTDB taxonomy): domain Bacteria; phylum Myxococcota; class Kuafuiibacteriia; order Kuafuiibacteriales; family Kuafuiibacteriaceae; genus JAUHYN01. The sequence continues at coordinate 22,092 of JAVJQW010000067.1, read as the reverse complement.
CTCGTGCGGCCCTCACCGCCGTCGCGCACGCCGTCGTCGTCCGTGTCCTCGTCGAGCGGGTCCGTGCCGGCCTCGACCTCGTCGCGATCCCGCAGACCGTCGCGATCCGTGTCGGCCTGCGTCGGGTCCGTGCCGGCGATCGCCTCTTCCTCGTCGTCGAGACCGTCCGCGTCACCGTCCGCCACCGGGGTGATCTCGATGATCACGAAGTCGACCGACGAGTCCTCGTCCCCGTCGTTGACCACCAACTCGAAGCGCAGCTGCTGCGTCGTCGTGACGCTCGGCGCCGTGAACGACGGCGTCGCCGACGACGTGTCCGAGAGCGTGACCTCCGGCTCCGTCGTGCGGATGACCTGCCGCCACGTGTACGTCAACGTGTCTTGCGGATCGATGTCACTCGAGCGCGTCCCGTCGAGCTGATACACGCGCCGCTCCAGCACACGCCGGTCCTCGACCGGGAGGTCTTGCCCCGCCACCGCGACCGGCTCCGTGTTGATCACCGTGACCGCCGGGCTCTGCACGAGCTCACCGAACTCCGTGTTGTCGTTCGGGCGAATCGTGAAATACCAGGACTGGTCCTTGATGACCTCGGTACCGGCGACGTCCTCCATGCCCGCGAGGTCCGTGCGCTCCGCGCCGTCGAGGTACCAGCGCAGCTCGGTCGGCCCCTCGGAGTCCATGTCGAGATCCGAGTACGCGTAGAACGCGGTGATCGGCGTCCCGGTCACCAGCTCGGGCGCGGGCTGGTACCGCACCTCCAGGTTCGTCGCGACCGGCGGCGTGTTGCCGATCTCCACGATGTTGCTGTTGATGGGCTGCCCGAGATCCAGGCCGTCGTTCGGCGTGACCTGCACGCGCCACAGATCCCCGCGGCGCGTCGCCATCGACGGCACCGAGGGCATGTCGTTGTAGATGTTCTGAATCGCGGTGTTGCGCAGCCAGCGGATCCGCGTGTTCGTCTCCGGGTCCGAGTTGATGTCGGAGTACGTGTAGCTCAGCGTCAGGTCCTCGTCGGAGCGCGGCACCGCCGGCGCGATCAGCGCGTTCGTCGCGACCGGCGGCACGTTCAGGAACTCGACCTGCACCGTGCCCGACGAGGTGCCCTCGACGGAGGTCACCGTCACGTCGACCAGCACGTGCGCGAGGCTCGTCATCGACACCGACACCGTGCCTTCGCCGGAGCGAATCTGGTGCCCGGGGATCGAAGGATCCGCGTCGGCCTGCACGACGGTCACCATGTTGTTGCTCAGCGAGAGCGTGTAGAGCGTGCCGCCGACGACCGGCAGCCCGCTGTCGCCCTGCGCGAGCCCGAAGGTGACGTTCGCCTGCGTGACCCCGTCCGCCGGGACCATGAGGTCGCCGAGGCCGGTCATCGCGGGGCCGCCGGGCAGCTCGTCACGCACGATGCGGTAGCTGATCCGCGACGGCTGCCCGAACGCGACGGAGGCCACGAGGTAGTCCTCGTACGTCGCGCCGCCGGAACCCGACGGGCCCTTCGCGACGGCGTGCTCGAACGCGTTGCTCTGGAACGCGAGGATCGGGAAGCCCTCCACGTCCTGCACCGCGCCGGTCGCGTTCAGGCGCGCGCCGTAGGTGATCGCGGTCGACACCGAGTTGCGGCGATCCTGCCAGACCGCGAGCCCGCCGCCCGCGTGCCCGGCGATGCGCGGGCGCACCTGGTCGTTCTGAGCCTCCGACACGGGGAAGGGCATGCCGACCGGCGTCAGCGCGGTGTCGAAGACCTGCGCCCAGATGTCCTTCGTGACGGACGAGGTGCTGCTGCGCGCGTCCTCCCAGACCGCGACGACGTTGCTGCCGATGACCGTCAGGCTCGGTACGGTCTGCGCGAGGTTGGCCGCGGAGATCGTGATGTCGTTCGGCGTGGGGTTCGGCGGGACGTCCGGAATCACGCGGCCGAAGAGGTCCGCGCCCGCCTCCCACGCGTAGAAGAAGTTGGAGCCCGCCGCGGCCACGGCGGGGGTGGTGCCGATGGTGGTCGTCACGTCGAACGCGGGCTCGACGAGCGTGAGGTCCGGGAAGACACGCCGACCGCGGAGGAACCGCGTCCCCATCTCGACGACCTGCCACCCGAGGAGGAGCTGACCGCCGGTCGTCTCGATCACCGGCCCGCTCTCCGAGGCGGTGCCGCTCGTGATCTGCACACCCGCCGACGGGACCACCGTGCCGGGCCCCTGCGCGGAGAAACGCGTCGCCCAGATGTCGGTGAACGCAGCGGGCGGCCGAACCTCCTGCCAGGTGATCACGTGTTCGACGGACAGCGAGTTGAAGACGATGTCCGGCGCGAGCTCGTCGTCCTGAAGCTCGGTCGCGCCGGCGAGCACCGGGAGCCCGATCGAATCGACGATCGTGCCGTCCTCGCCGATGCGCGCGACGTAGAGGTCGATGCCGTTGGCGCCGTTGCGACCGTCCTCCCAGACGATCACGTAGACCTCGTTCACGGGGTCCCAAGAGATGGCGGGTGCGCGCTGGGACCCGGCCGGAGTCGCGAGCTGCGTGACCGGTCCGACGGAGGTCGCGGAGGCCTCGATCGCGCACGTAGAGGCGAAAACGAATGTGAGGAGCGGGATCGTCGTCGAAGGGATGTGGCGCGTCATGTCAGTTGCCTCGGCGCAGCGTACCCCGATGGGGAGGGGAGCTACACGGGGAGTTGTCTCTACCTGGCAAAAACCGGCCCCGGTGACCGTTTCGTTAGACGACGGGATTCGCGTTCGATTAGACTCGCCGCCGTCCGGAGGACCCCCCGATGAGCACCCTGTTTGCACTCGCCGTACTCACCCTCGCACCTTCCGCCACCCAAGATGCGCCGACCAAGCTCATCACGGACCACGGCGTAGAGCTGCGCGCCGACGAGGACGTCTTCGTGCTCTTCGCCGCCCTGAACGCCGCCGGCTACGCCGAGGAGACGGAGCGCAAGGGCCCGCCGCTGCGCGCCCCAGTCTTCCACGCCATCCGTGTCGACGTCCGTGACGCCCTGCGCAAAGTCCGCGACAAGCCCTCGATGGAGGGGGTGCGCAAGCTGTTCGAGTCGAACCCGGGGGAGATCGAGGACTACCTGTCCGCCGCGCTCGCCGAGGGGAAGGCCGAGCTTTCGCCGGCCGCCAAGAAGATCCGCCCCAAGCTGGACGCCGTGTTCAGCAAGCTCCGTGAGGAAGCCGAGCTCGTCGCGCTGTTCGACAAACTCGCGGAGGATCAGCGCAACCACGCCAAAGAGCTGAAGACCAAGCTCGAGGCCGACTTCGCGGCCGCCTCCAAGATCCTCGGCGGCGACCCGCTCCGCGGCCCCGCGAACCTCGTCGTCGTGCCGAACCCGCTCGACGGGCACGGCATGGTTCGCGTCGTCGACCACGGCGATGTGCGCTTCCTCGTGGTGGGGCCCGGCTTCCCGACGGCGCGCCGCGCGATCCTCGAAGACGCCCTGCGCGCCTCGCTCGCGGCGCCGGTGAAAGCAGCGTTCGGCTCCGCGCGCGGCTTCTCGCGTTCGTGGGACGGCCTGAAGACGTCGAAGCGCATCCGGACGCAGTTCACGGACGGCCCGAACTACCTAACCGAGGGCCTCACCGCCGCCGTCGCGCACAGCGTGCTCGCGAAGCGCAGCCGCGACGCCGACGAAGACTTCATCGACGAGCAGTCGCGCAAGGGGATGCGCTGGGCGCGTGCGTCGCTGAAGGTCCTCGACTCCGCCGAGTCGGGCGCGCCGCTCGCCGAGCAGCTCCCGAAGATCGTCAGCAAGGTCAGCCCGTAGTCCTCGACGACCGTTCGTCGGACGCGAGCGACCGCTCGTCGGCTCCCCCCTCGTCGCGCACCTTCGCGCCGCTACGTTGTGGGCATGAAAGACATTGTCCTCGGCATTCACGTCGCCGGCGGGTTCACCGGCCTCGTCACCCTGTTGATCCCGCTCCTCACCAAGAAGGGCGGGCGATGGCACAAACGCGCCGGCTGGGCGTTCGTCGCCGGGATGACCACCTCCGCGGTGTCCGGTCTGGTGTTGTCCGTGCTGTTCCTGCTCGCGGGCCGCACGGCGACCGGCGTGTTCTTCGGCGTGCTGTCGCTGCTCCTCGGCGAGGGGGTCTACGCGGCGATCGCGGCGGTTCGTCGGAAGAAGGCGCCCGAGCCGAGCCCGCGGATCCTCGATCGTGTGTTCCCGATTCTCCTCGCGGTCGCGGCGAGCGGGGCGATCGTCTACGGGCTGATCGTCGGCGAGCTGCTCATGATCGTGTTCTCGACGATCGCCCTCGTGACGGGGCTCGGAGACTACCGCTTCGCGTCGCGTGCGCTGCAGTCGCGGATGGCGTGGTGGTACCAGCACATGTCGAGCATGATGGGCGCCTGCATCGCGGCGGTGACGGCGTTCCTGGTCGTGAACGTCGCGCGGCTCGCGCCGAACCTCCCGGAGGCGTGGGCGTGGGTACCGTGGTTCCTCCCGTCGGCGGTGATGGTGCCCATCTTCCAGGTGTGGATTCGGCGCTACCGCACGAAGTTCGAAGGCGGTCAGCCGCGTAGGTCGACGATCGGCGTCCCGTTGGCTTCGAGCTCACCGCGCAGCGAGAAGAACGCCTCCGCGTAGCGGTAGAACGGCACGCGCGGGTAGAGGTGATGAACGGTGTGGTAGCTCTGGCCGAGCGTGAACAGGCCCAGGCCCGGGAACAACACGATGCGGGTGTCGACGTAGCGGCCCTGGACGTCGTGCGGGTGGTGCGGGAGCCAGTCGAACGCAAACGCCAGCATGCCGCTCGCGACGATCGCTGGGGCGACGTAGAGGGCGATGACCTCGACCCCGTACCCCAGCGCGACGACGCCGCCGAGCGCGATGGCGAGCACCACGAAGAACAGCGCGGAGGCGTTGCGCCCGTCGCGGGCGGCTTTGGTCGTGCTCGTGCGGCCCGCGAAGAAGTCCGCGAGGTAGCGGGGCACGATCGTGAAGCACCGCGCGGCGACGGCGAAGTAGCTGTCCCCGGCGACCCAGTGGTCCGGGTCGCGCTCGGGATCGTTGGTGTGCGAATGGTGTGTCAGGTGGAGCACGCGGAAGGCCGGGTAGGGCGCCGCGAGGAGGGCGGCGCTGACCCAGCCGATGGTGCCGTCGAGGCGGGCGTACTTCGTGTGACGGCCGTGGATGTTGCCGTGCACCGCCTCGTGCAGCGGCGTGAACGCCAGGTACGCGAACACCGTCTGCAGCGCGGCGCCGACGAGGAGCGGAAGGTGGTCTTCGAGGACGAGCCACCAGGTGAGCGCGTGGCCCGCGACGAGGAAGAGGAACAGGGCCACGGTGGGCCAGGCGAGCTCGCCGGTGAACGTGCGCCAGTCTTGGGTGTTCTTCATCTCTTGCTCCGTTGCTCGCGCTCGAGGAGGGCGAGGAGGGTGTCCATGAGGAGGCGTACCAACGCGCGCTCGGAGAAGCCGCGGTCGGCGTGCCACCGCAGGGTGGTGGTCTCGGTGAAGGCGACCCAGCCTTCGAGGGCGGCGAGGAGCCGCGCCGAAGGGCGGCGGATCTCGGCGCGCTCGATGACGAGGTCGACGGAGGTCTTGCGCACGACGTCGAGGATGCCGTGCACCTCGTCGTCGGCGCCGACGCCGCCGCGTACGAGGCTCGCGTAGAGGGCGCCGTGGTGTTTCACGAAGTCGACGTAGCCATCGAGGGCCCCCTTCAGCGCGGGCTCGAAGGGCAACGAGGGGTCCGGCGCCGTGGCGGTGGCGACGCGCGCGGCGACCTCCTGGATGGTCGCGACGTAGTAGCCGCGCTTGCTCCCGAAGTAGTGGAACAAGAGCGCCTTGGAGACGCCAGCCTCCTTGGCTATCTGGTCGGTGGAGAGCTGGTCGAAGCTGTGGCGGGCGAACAGGTCGAGCCCGCGCTCCAGGAGCTGACGGTGGCGCTCTTCGGTGGAGAGGCGCTGGGCGGCGGCGGGCACGAGCGACACCCTGAGCGCTTGTTGACCGAAGGTCAACAGCTATTGACCCCGGGTCAACCAATCCGCGTAGCGCCGGGGCGCCGGATTGCCGGGGGCGCCGAGGTCCGGCAACGTCGAAGGGTCGCCGAGGTCGTGTGATGAAGCTCCACGGTCCGCACCTGATGAAGGAGGTCGCCCTCTACCTCGCGCTGGCGGCCGGCCTCACGATCGTTCTGTCGAGTTTCCTCGGCGTGGATTCCACGCGCGCGTGGCTGGAGGTCTTCGCGGTGAACGTCGTCATCTCGGTGGCGATCGGGCTTTCGCTCACCGTCTCCTACGCGCTGCTCGCGCGCGTGGGGGTGACGGTGGATCAGGGGTGGCTCGGGCTGGTCGGTCACACCGTCGCGATCTCGGCGGGCATCCTCGCGGGGACGTCCCTCGCGCTCTTCGTCGTGGGGTTGGTTGCGCCGAGTGTGTTGAAGGCGTTCCCGTACTCGGCCGTGGTGCAAGTCGCCTTGCCGGTCACCGTGACGATCGTGTTCGTCACCAGCGCGTTGGATCGTTGGCGCCGCCGGACCGCCGACGCGGAACGCGCTCGCCTGGAGAGTGAGCTGGCGGCGATCCACGCGCGCATCAACCCGCACTTTCTATTCAATAGCCTGAACACCATCGCGGCGCTGATCCCGGAGGACGCGGCGCGCGCAGAGGACGCCGTGGTGGAGCTTTCAGGGTTGCTGCGGCACACCCTCGACGGCTCGAAGCACCGCTGGGTGCCGCTGGCGCAGGAGATCGAAGCGACGCGGCGGTACCTCGCGTTCGAAGGTCTGAGGTACGGGGAGCGGCTGCGGGTAGAGCTGGATGTCGCGGAGGGCCTCGAAGCGGTGCCGGTCCCCCCGCTGGTGCTCCAGCCGCTCGCCGAGAACGCCGTCAAACACGGCGTTGGTCGTCGGGAGGGCGGGCGCGTATCGGTCTCCGTCCGGGCGGCTGGCGAGCTCGTGGAGCTGTCCGTCGAGGACGACGGCGACGGAACGTCCGGCGACGACGGAACGAAGACGGCGCACCGCGATCTCGCGAAGCGCCTCGACATCCTCTACGGCGGCGCGGCCCGCGTCGACGTCGATCGCGACGGCGCGCTCGGTGGGTTCCGCGTCCGTCTGCGTCTCCCGCGGAGCGCGCCGTGAGGGTGTTGGTCGTCGACGACGAGCCGCCGGCGCGGCGTCGCCTGGTGCGGCTGGTGGAAGCGTTGGGGTTCCAGGTCGTCGGTGAGGCCGGCGACGGTGAGGCGGCGCTCGCGGCGATCGAACGCTTCGCGCCGGACGTCGTGCTCCTGGACATCTCGATGCCGGGTCTCGACGGCCTCGAGGTCGCGGCGCGGACGGGGGTCGCGATCGTGTTCACGACGGCGCACCCCGAGCACGCGGTCGCGGCCTTCGAGGTCGAGGCGGTCGACTACCTCCTGAAGCCCGTCGCGCGCGAGCGCCTGGAGGCCGCGCTGTCCCGCACGCAGCGACAGCGGCGAACCGTACGTCTCACGGCGCGCCACGGCGACACCGCGCGTGTGTTCGACGTGAAGCAGGTCGCTCGTTTCACGGCGCGCGACAAATACACGGTGTGTGAGATCGACGGCGAGGAGCTGCTCCTCGAGGAGAGCCTGAGCGCGCTGGAGGAGCGCCTGGCGCCGCTGGGCTTCGTTCGGGTGCATCGCGCGGAGCTGGTGGATCTGGGCCGCGTCGTACGGACGACGCGCGACGGTGGCGCCTTGGTGTTGGAGCTCGACGACGGAACCTGTGCCCGCGTGAGCCGCCGCGCAACGCAGGCGGTCCGAGAGAGGCTCGGAGGAATCATCGACGGGTGATCGATGACGCGAGGTCGCCGCACGGCGTCGGTGGTTGGCGAATTTGCCGACCCAACCACCGACCCGGGAGGCCGGAGTGCTCAAAGATCGCATCAAGAAGACCATCGTTCGAACGCCGTTCGAAGCGCCAGCGCTGCGCCTCAAGGAGATCCTCGGCTATCCCCATCGCGTGCGGCACCCCGAGCTCGCGCCCATCTTCGGTGAAGGTCGATGCATCGAGCGCTTCCTCCGCACCACGTTGTCCGCGGAGTCGAACTGCATCGACATCGGCTGCCACCTCGGAATCATGTTGAGCGCATTCGCGCGCATCGCTCCGCTCGGTGCGCACATCGCGTTCGAACCCATCCCAGAAAAGGCGGCGTGGCTCCGCGCGAAGTTCCCGGAGTACGAGATCCACCAGATGGCGCTGTCGTCACGCGACGACCACGCCGCGACCTTCTTCATCAACCGCGACAGCACGGGGTACAGCGGCCTGAATCGTCACTACGAGCCGGGCGACGAGCTCGTCGAGACGCGCGTAGCCTGTCGCCGGCTCGATGACGTCCTCCCCCCGGAGCGACGCGTGGACTTCATGAAGGTCGACGTCGAAGGGGCCGAGCTCCAGGTGTTGCTCGGAGCGGAGCGACTCCTCCTCCGGCAGCGTCCGTCATTACTCTTCGAGTCGACGCAGAGCGCGCTGTCCGCCGCGTCGGTCGCGACGCGTGACGTTTTCGATTTCCTCGACCGCGTCGGCTATTCGATCTTCTTGCCGCAGCAATTCACGGACGGAGCCGCGCCGCTGGACTTCACATCGTTTCATCGAGCGCACGAGTTTCCGTTCGCCGCATTCAACTTCATCGGCGTCCCTCGTGGCGCAGCGCGTGGCCAACGTTGATCCGCGGGCACATCGGCTTCGCGTCGTCCTCGTCCAACCGCATCTGGAACAACAGGCGCACCTTGGGCTTCACGGGATCGGGCTCGAGGATCTCGAACGGCGTCCCCGTCGGGACCGCCTCGCACACCCGCTCGCCGTCCACGTACAGGTCCACCGGCCACTTCGTGCGATCGATGCGGCGGAGCAGGCGCAGCGCGCGGTAGAACGCGTCGACGTGCGCTCGGGCCCGCTCGCGGGTCTTGGCCGGGAGCGACTCGTCGTCGATGCGGGCCTCCACCGCGACGCGGAGCTTCCTGAAGTGCCGCTCCGCGTCCGCCGCGCGCTTCGCGTCGAAGCGGCGCCGAAAGTCGAGCAGGCGCACCAACATCCACCGCACCAGCCAGGGCTCCTTCGGCGCGAGCTCGGGAGCGGCAATCGCGTCGAGGAGCGTCTGGTCGTGCCCGCCCGACAGCAGGTAGATGCCGCGCGGGATCCCGACGAAGCCGGACAGCTCCAAGTCGTAGGCGATCGGCACGACGCGTCCGTTCGCGCGGCGCACCAGGAACACGTTGTGGGCGCCGATCTTGTTCTGGACACCGAAGTAGGGCCCCTCGACCGACGTGAAGTCGAAGAGCCGCCAGTCGCGGTTGTCGATCAGGATCTGGAACAGGAAGAGGCGCGCGACGACGTCGAGGTCCAACGCGGCGCGCGGCGCGTCGTCGGCGCGCACCGTGCCCGTTCGTTTCAAGAGATCGTCGAGGAACTCCAGGAAGAACGCCGGCCGCGCCGACATCTTGGTGTCGCTGCGCGCGTCTTGGTAGACGATGTCGCGCCGTACGGTTCGCAGCGCCACGAACTCCAGCGCCTCGAACAGCCGGTAGGCCAGGGCGTGCCCGTGGACCTGCGCCCCGGTGGGGAGCGCGGTGCCCACGTCCTCGACGTCGTTGCAGTGGGTGACCAGCACCCGCTTCTGCCCGCCCGCGTGCACGATCAGCTTCGGGAACCCGCAGACCTGCGCCGACATGTTCCCGAACGGCTGCAACCGCACCGGCTGCGCGTCGAGCTCCGCCTCCAGACAGCGCTCCAGCTCGCGCCGCTCGCCGATCAGTCGGCGGAAGTCGAAGACCAGGGTCGCCGTGCTCGTCTTCGAGAGCGCCGCGGGCGCGGCCGTCACCAGATCCGATCCGCACGGCGGCGCGGTCGTGGCGCAGGCGGCCCACAGAGGCGCGAGGCACAGCAGCCGCCGAAGCACACCCGACGATACCGCGCTCGGCAGCGCGTCGCCCGACGTGCGCGTTCGCACGACGTTCGTGTCCTCAGAAGCGCCCGCCGACCAGCGCGACGCGGAGGCCGACGTCCACGACGAACGGCGCGATCCACGCGGTCCCGGCCGCGGTGACGAGCAGCTGCGGCCCGCCGAGGTCCACCCGCACGCCGACGTCGAGGTGCGGGCCCAGCGTCCAGGCGTCCGCGCGCCCGATCCCCAAGCCCCCGCGAATCACCGGTGTGACGATCCACCACTCGGGCATCACGTCCAGCCGCACCCCGCCGAACACGGAGACCACGTCCGTCGCACCCGTCGACGCGCGCAGGCCCAGCTCGTACGCAAACACGGAGCCCCCGTCGAACCCGACCCCCAGCTCCACCGCGCGCGACGGCCCCGCGTCCTCGAAGGGCCGCGCGTCCCGGCTCACCAGCTGTCGCCCGAGCCGCGCAGCGACGAACGGCGACACCCCGCGATCCGTCACGAGTGCAGGTTCCGCTTGCGCAGCAGCGGGCATCGACGCGAACACGAGCGCGTGAGCCAGCAAGAGCCCAAGTGGGGTGAGCCGCCGCTCGGCGACGTCGTCGCGCGCCTCATCGCCGAACGTTACCCGCTGACGCCCGGGGAGGCCGTCGTCGTCGAGGTCGACGCCGCGAGCCGCTTCGTCGAGCTCGTCCACGAAAAGCGACGACACCACTTCCGCTTCCGCGTCCGCTACCTGCGCGGCGCGGGCGAGGACCGCGATCCGTGGATGCTCATGGTCGACGCGCTCGACGGGCTGTACGGCATGTTCGTCGAGTCCGGCTCGCACCGCACGCTCCCCACCGGCGACGACGTCCAGCACGAGGGCGCGTTCTTCTCCGTCACGGTCGAACACAGCGTTCCGGAGCTGGAGAAACTCGCCGACCAGATGCTCGGCGACAACTGAACCGACGGATCACTCTTCGAGGATCTTGATCGTCGTCTCGTCGATCTGCACGACGTCGCCGCTCTTCAGGAACGCCTGCAGCTTCGGTAGGCCGTTCACCCGCGCCGCGGACGACGAGCCGAGGCGCACCAACAAGAGGGAGTCCTTCACGCGCACCAGGAGGCTGTGGCGGGCGGCGACGTAGCGGCCCTTGATCTGGATGTCCGCCTCCTGGTCGCGCCCGAGGATGGTGACCTGTTCGAGGAGCGGCCCGTTGTAGACCACGTCGTTGCCGTGTTTGACCTCGATGTTGAACCGGCGCTGCTTCGCGCGCACCGAGAGGTTTCGGTCGAGCTCGCGTTTGTCGACCATCATCGTCGACAACAGCTGCGACATCGACGACTTGCTCCGCTCCAGGAGCACCGAGGGCTCCTCTTCGTACTCCTCGTCGTCTTCCCGTGCGGCGAACCAGTCGTCCAGCGCCGAGTCCGGGCGGGCGACGCGCTGACGATCGTCGACGTCGGCGTGCTCCGCAGCTTCGACGCGCGCCGCGATCGGGCGCGCCACGTGCGGGCTGGGGCGGCGCGGCTTCTTCGTAGGCTTCGCGACCACGTCGCGGCCGCGCACGACGCGCTCCTTGCGTGGCGCGGGCGTCGAGGGCGGCGGCCGACGGCGACGACGCTCCGGCTCCGGCGCCTCACGCTCCGGCTCACGGGTTCGGCGTTCACGCGAACGGCGCGGACGCTCGACGAAGGGCTCCGCGGGATCCACGTGGTGCACGGGCGCGCCGGCGGGGATGTCGTCCGGATCCTCGAGGTCCTGCGGATGGATGCGGCTGTCGTTCGGAAGGATCGACGGGCGCGGCGCCTCCTCGTAGTCCTCGCCGTAGGCCTCCGGGAACTCGGTCTCCTCGCGTTCGATCCCCGACGCGGGGCGCGGCGCCACCGGGACACTCGCGTTCTCGCGGTCCGGGCCGTCGTAGTCGGCGGCGTCGGAGAGGTAGAGGATCGAGTACTCGGCGAAGTTGAGGACGTCACCGTGCTCGAGGTCGTACCGCCGCGGGATGCGCTTGCGGTTGACGTAGGTGCCGTTCTGGCTGCCGAGGTCCTCCAGCGTTACGCGGCCGTTGTCGAAGACGAGCTTGCAGTGCCGGCGCGACAGGCGCCGCTCGGCGATCTGGACGTCGCACTCCTTGGCGCGCCCGACGAGGCACTCGCCGTAGATGGGGAACCGCTGCAGCTCGACGTCGTTGTACTTGAGGACGAGCAGGGGGGTCGCCTGGTCCGGCGGCTCGAGGTCGTCGGGGTCCTCGAGCTGCGTGACCTCGACCTTCTTCTTGCCCGTCTTGAGGCCCCGGATGTCCGGATCCCCGGAGCGGTCCGACGAGAACACGAACTGGTAGGTGCCCAGCGTGATGGTGTCCTCGTCGCGCAGCGCCTTGGGGCCGTCGATGCGCTCGTTGTTCACGAACACGCCGTTCTGGCTGCCGAGGTCCTCGACCTCGAAGCGGCCGCGGCGCATCGTCACCTCGGCGTGTCGGCGCGACAGGGCGAGGTTGTTGATGACGATGTCGTTCTCTTGGGCCCGACCAATCGTGGTGACCGCCGGATTGAGGACGAACTTGCGGACTTCACGCCCCTGGACCACGAGCGTCAGGTGTGCCACGCGAGCCGGCAGGCTAGCATTTCTTCGGGACGACGTCCCATTTTGTGCGCGCTGCGGGGTCGCCAAGCCGCTCCTCAGAGGAACATCCCGACGCCGACGTTCAGCGTCGCCCCGAAAACCACCGGTCCGGCGGTGTCTACGCCGACACGAACACCTCCGCCGGCCCGCACGAACAACGCGCTGGACCGGGCCGGGTGGATGATCGCATCGAAGTTCGCCTTCGCGCCGAGCCGGACGTGAACGTCGCTGTCGATCACCGGCGAGGTGTCGAGGAACCAACCTTCGCCGAACAGGCCGACGGTCGGGAACAGGTCGAGCGTCGCGTTCAGCGGGATCACGTAACCGGCGCCGACCTCGATACCCGCGACGGTCGGCCCCGAGATCGTCGCGCGGGCGCCGCGGTCGGTGTCGGCGAGCCCCGCGTCGGGGTTGTCGAAGTGGTAGGTGCGGGCGAACGACCCGGGCCCGAAGCCGAGCGGGACGCCGACCTCGAAGGAGAAGCCGCCGGGTGACACGATGTCCATGCGCGGGGTCAGTCGGAAGATGCCGGCCGGGGCGATCGCGCCGGTGCCCAGCTCGATCGTCCGGGCGAGGTTGGGGTCGTTGTCGTCCTCGAAGACGACGTTGGAGCCGGCGGTCTCGCCGCTCCACCCGAAGTCGATGCCGAGACCGATCCACCCCTCGTCGAGGAACGCCTGGCGCGCAGCTTCGATCTCGGGATCGACGGCCGCGAGCAGGTCGCGTCCGGCTTGGGTACCGTCCGTCGGGTCGAGGAAGTCGCTGAACATCGTCCGGACGAAGTTCGTCGCGGCGACCTCCGCGCGACGCGCGGGGGGCAGCTCCGGCTTGCCGAGCTCCGTGAGGAGACCGTAGTCGAGGAACGCCGCGTCCGTGGTCAGGCGGCTCGACTCGGGGAACTCGGGGAGGTTCTTGGACCACAGGCGCAGGCGCGTCTCGTGGTCGTAGAGGAAGGCCTGACCGAACATCAGACGTCCCGAGCGCGGCGTGGGCGCGTCGTCCGTGATCGGTCGAATGGTGGTGCCGAGATCGACGATCTGGTTCTCGTCGATCGTCTGGAACATGTAGAACGCGTCGACCGGCACGACGCGGACGACGAGCAGCCCGTCGGCGTCGCTGGCCTGGAACACCGCGGCGAGCGTGGTGCCGGCCTCCAGCGTGAGGTCGCGCCGCGCGGGCGGCTGCGGAGGCCCCGTGGTCAGGTTCGGCGCGCCGGGCTCCGCGACGGTGGATGTGCCGACGGGGCTGACGCTCACGGTGGACGTGTCGATCGGCGGCATCACCTTCACCGCGTCGGCCGGCGGATCATCGTCGGCGCCGGCGAAGATGAAGCGGGCGTCGAAGCCGCGCTGCTTCAGAGACTGACGCAGCGTCTTGACCAGCTCGTCGCGGGTCGCGGGGTCCTCATCCGAAGGCAGCAGCGGCGCTTCCATCTGGGGGACGTCGAACGTGGCGACGTTGAGCTGCGGACCGCTGGTCTGGACGGCGGCGACGGTCACCACGACGTCGATCTTCCTCAGCTTCACGGCTTCCGCCTGGTCCCGCACGAAGACACGACCGGACCCGACGCCCGAGGTGCTGGCGCAGGCGGAGACCAGGAGCAGGGCGATCGGCACCCCGAGGACGGCTCGATTCATGGAACGGCGCATACGAACCCCGCGAACTCGAACGCGCCGTAGAACAGCATCTTGTTGGTGCAGGACACGTTGTCCGCGACGTCGCTGCAGTCGGAGCCGGGCCCGCCGCACGGCCGCGTGCAGCGCTGCTGAAAACACAGGCCGTGCTGGCACATGGCGTCGCCGCCGTCGGGTTCGTTGTCCGGACAAGGCGCCCCGAGCGGCAGTAGGTTCGTGTTCACGGTCGAGCAAACGAACGCGTGCTGCGGTTCGGCCTGGTAGACCTCGCGCCAGACACACTGTTGGTCGTCGAAGCAGTCCCGGTTGGAGTCACAGACGATCTGGCACTCGTTGTGTTTGGGGCGCGTCGGCCCCGGCCCGATGGCGCCGTTGCAGAACATCTCCTGGGTGTCGCCGTCGACCAGGATGGACGGGCACAGCGTGCCGGGTCGGCAGAGCGACGCGCACAGGCCCGTATCGCACAGGCCGCTGACGCACTCCGAGTCCTGGGTGCAGCGGTCGAATTCTGCCTTGGTGGCTTGTTCGTTGGGCGGTGCGCACAGCGCGAGCGGCTGGTTTTCGGGGGCTTGGCAGGTCCAGGCGTCGCAGGCCGGATCGTCGAGGCAGCCGGTGATGACCTGGCAGCCGGCTTCATCGACCACGCCGTCGCAGTTGTCGTCGAACCCGTTGCACAGCTCGGGCTCCGAGCAGGCCCGAACTCGGTCGACGCAGTACATCAGCTCGGTGGCTTCCGTGATGACGCCGCGTTTGCCGGTCTTGCAGGTCTGAGAGGGCGGACAGTCGTCGTCCGTCCCGCAGAACCCGGTGCAGTAGCTCGTGTCCCGGTCGAGGTCGAACAGGCAGGTCTGGTCGGCGTCGCAGTCGGAGTCGAGCGCGCAGGTACCGCCGTCGATCGACACCGAACAGGCCGGTGCGAACAGCAGCGCGGCGATCGCGAATCGTCGCATGGAGCCGGGAGCAGACCGCATCGGGGCAGCGCGGTCCAGTCGGGGCGCCCCAGGGACCCTAGGTATTGATTTGACATAACGTCCATTATGGGAAGTTGTTGGTATGCGTCCGGGGTGGGACGTTTGGCGTGTTATCGTGCCCGACGCGATGCAAACCGCGATGCTCCCGCCGTCGAACGTCCCTCCGGCCGAGCTCGAACCGGCGGAGAGCCTGGAGGTCCTCGCTGCGATCTTCGAGCCACGGCGCGCGGCGCTCCCGGCGTTGCGCATCTCGCTGACCGTGCTCGGCGACGGTCCGTGGATCCTCGACACGCGGGCGCAGCCTCTGCTGACGCCGGGTATGGATCAGGACGCGGACCTCTTGGTCGTCGCGAACGCGGCGGCGCTGTCGGACTTAGTGCAAGGACGCCTCGATGCGTCGCGCCCGAAGGCCGGACGGGTCTTCGTCTGGGGTGGCGACGATGCGGCGTGGCGTCAGCTTCACGGCGCGATCGCCGGCGCCAAGAGCTGGCTGGACTCGAAGATCGCCGCCGTTTCGGCGCGCGGTAGGACGACGGATGCGCGTCGTAAGAAGGCCCGACGATGGAAGTAGCCAAGCCCACGGATCCCGCAGCCTTCCAATTCGCAAAGAAGATCGCCGACGGCGTGCAGCAGCACGCGATCCGCGCCGAGGACAAAGGCGCGATCGAACAGGCGATCGCGAAGCTCTCGAGCGGCGACTCGTTCACCGTCGGCACGCTCGATCGGCTCGACATCCGCGAGGACCTGAAGCCGCACTTCTTGTTCGCGCTCCTCCGTGCGCGCCACGGGGATGCCCTCGGGCCATCCGTGCAGTCGGGCGCGGCGCTCGGCCAATCCCTCGCGACGCTCGGTCGGGACGCGGCGCCGACGGACTTGGGGACGGCGCTGAGCAAGTTCTACGACCAAGTCGGGCCCGGCGCGGAGCGCGGCCCGCAGGAGACCGGCCTGAGCTGGCCGTACTTCGTGGGCGCGAGCGTCACGGACGACGGCAGCCTGCGGGTGCACGACGACAGCAAGTACCCGCCGGACTGTCCGTCGGGGAAAGTGAACGGGTTCGAGGGCGCGCTGGTGCACGGCGACGCGGGCTGGGCGGTGCAGCTCGAGCGGACCGGTTCGAGCTACGACGGCCCGAAGGAGCTCCCCCTCGATCAGATGTCGAGGCCGGCGCTGCTGAAGCTGCACTGGAAGCTCGACTACCTCGCGAATCGGCAGTCGTACCCGGATCCGCGGGCCGGAGCGCCGCTGAAGGACATCGAGGCGCTCATCGCGCAACGGAACGGCGAGGCGGGGACGCCCTACTTCGGCGGCAACGTCCGTGTGGAGTCGCACCTCAACCGCGGCGACAAGCTGGATTTCCGCGCGAGTGGCCCAGACACGCCGACGATCGAGGGTGCGTTCGTCGAAAGCGACGGGAAGTGGACGCTCGAGATCGAGCACAACGCGCAGCCGACGCCGGACGGCGTGAAGCGCTCGTTCACGCTCGATGAGCTCCCTGCGCACGTCCTGATGTCTCTGCAGCGGCAGCTCGCGCAGACGCGGGCGAAGTCGGATCTGAAGTTCACGAACACCAAGACCCTCGCGCTCGAGGGGCCGGTGAACGAGGCGATCGCGGCGCGCCACGCCGACGTGGAGGCGAAGCTCTCGGAGCAGCTCGCGGGGCAGACGGTTCAGCGGGCGCCACGTGATGACGTTTGGGGGCTGATGACGAGCCTCGCGTCGCGCCTCGGGTTCGGCGGTCCGACGCCCGAGAAGGCGGAGCAGGCGGCGCGTGAAGTCATTCAGAAGCTCGATGGGTTCGGTGAGAAGTTGGTGGCGCTGGATGGGTCGAAGGAGAACAGGAACGCCCTCCTCGACCACCTCCGTGAAATCGACGGCGCGTTGAAGGACGTGAAGCCCGAGAGCGTCGAGCTGCTTTCGCCGGAGCTGCGGCGCGTCTACCAGGACCAGCTGGGCAGCTTCCTCCTCACGTGGTCGGCGCAGGAGAACCAGTCGGCGCGCACGGTCACCGCCTCGTCGCGAGACGTCGCGTTTGCGGAGCGCCTGCTGAATGACGTGAGTGAGCGTGTGCTCGCGAACCCGGACGTCCTCGAGAGCGCCGCGCAGGCGGCCGAAGAGGCGAAGGATCCGGCGTTCGTGAACCGGTTGTTCGACACCCGACCGACGAACAACAAGGGGGACGCGGCGCTCATCGACGCGCACCGAGCCCTGAACATTGCGACGTCACACCTGAAGGTGTTGATCCTCTCCGCGGGCATGGAGGGCAAGGGTCGGATGAGTCAGTTCCGGCTGAACCTCGCGCGCGGTAACGAGTGGCGGGAGGCGGCCCACAGCCTGAACGACGCCGCGGCGGCGGTCGACAAGGCGCAGCGTTCGCTCTCCCAGGACAAGACGATCGCGCAGGCGAACCTGAACGATCTGCAGTCGAGCCTAGGGCGGCTTCGGTCGACCTGGACGGACTTCGAGAAGCTCGGGGCCACGACGTCGGACGTCTACGCCGGGACGCTCGAGAACGTGCGGTTCCTGCACGACGTGAAGCCGCACACCTGGGACACGGCGCTCCGCTGAGTTACTCGAGGAGGCTTCGCAGCATCCAGGCGGTCTTCTCGTGGAGCTGCATCCGCTGGGTGAGCAGATCGCAGGACGACTCGTCGTTGGCCTTGTC
The DNA here is from genome assembly GCA_040218735.1 of Deltaproteobacteria bacterium. GTDB lineage: Bacteria > Myxococcota > Kuafuiibacteriia > Kuafuiibacteriales > Kuafuiibacteriaceae > JAUHYN01. The sequence continues at coordinate 4,360 of JAVJQW010000067.1, read as the reverse complement.
GGCGGTCGCGAAGACCTCGCGCGAGGTGCGCGCGCAGGTTTCGTGGCCTTCGACGAGGCGCCGAATCATGTCCTCGGCCTTCGGAACTTCGGTCTCCTCGCTGATGGACGACAGCTCGGCGAACGCCTTGTAGGAACCCGGCGCGTAGACCCCCAGCGCGCGGATGCGCTCCGCGATCTGGTCCACGGCGAGCGCGAGCTCGTTGTACTGCTGCTCGAACATCACGTGGAGCGTCTGGAACATCTTGCCGGTCACGTTCCAGTGGAAGTTGTGCGTCTTGAGGTACAGCGTGTAGCTGTCGGCGAGCACCCGGGAGAGCCCCTGGGCGATCTGCTGGCGGTCGTTCTCTGGGATTCCGATGTCGATGTGCATGACGTGCATCTAAGCGCAGTCGAAGGTTCCGGCAAGGGGGACCTGCCGACCGAAGATCGACGGTCGGCAGATCCCCAACGATCCCGGACGTCGGGCGGTTACAGGCGATTCGTCGTGACTTCGACGAACGCGGTGTACGCCGAGTCGTTGCCGCAGTCGGCCGGGTCGGCCTTCAGCTCGACTTCGACCGCGTGCGAGCGCGGCAGCATCTCGCCGTGCCTCCACTCCGTCGGGGACAGCGTCACCGCGGCGGCCCCGATGTCGTCGTTGCCGCCGCTGAGCTCACCGGCCTCCTCGCCCCCGCAGCTCTCCGTTGTTTCCCCGGCCCAGGTGAGCCGACGCGGAGAGGAACGGAGCGAGGCGGTGGAAGTGGGGAGAGAAGGTCCGATGTCGCGGCGCGGCTTCAGCTCAGAAGGACGCCTGCACGCAGGCCCAGTAGCGCGCTCGGGGACGATCGTTCCCGAGCGCGTAGTGAGCCCGGATGTCACGCGCGTGCTTTCTGAGGACGCCGCGGAGGCCCGGTTCGAGCTGCTCGACAGCGGTTCGCCAGGCGTCCCACTCGCTCTGGGTGATGCTCCAGGCCATCTTCGCCGGGTGGGGGGCGAACGCCGCCGCGAAGGGCGTGAGGACGGTGAGCTTTGCCGGGAGGTTCGCGGCCTCGATCTTCGATCGCATGAACTCGGCTTCCTCGCGGTCGCGGTCGTTCGCATCGAAGGTGATCTCGGCGCGGCACCGAGCGGGGAGCTCCGCCGCGGATGCGTTCGTGGCCGAGAGCAAGCCGAGAGCCAGACCGACGCACACTGCTCCTTTCAAATGACAATCCAATTCTCACCCCCCTTGATCACGGACTTCACGATCCGCGCGCAAGTCAGCTTGCGCAAAACACAACTCCGGCGCGCCCCTGACGCTTCCCGGAGACGACGCGAAGACTCCGACGCGGACGTGAGCCTCGCGATCATCTGATCGCGTTGAGCCAAGCTCCTTGCGCAACTCCGAGATCTCCTCCCGCAGCTTTCCGTGCTCTTTCGCGAGTTTGGCGAGATCCTCATCGAGGTTTGCCGCCAGTCATGTTCGATCACATCCGGCTGAAGAGAGCGTTCTGACGCTCGACCATCAGCGAACCCGCCAAAACAGGCACGAGAATACGACGATTCAGTCGTCGACTCTACTCTCTCGCCACGAGAACTTCAAATGCAATGAGTCTACAACAGAAGCGAATATAGGGCCACCCTTAGCCCAAAACTGGAATGTCAGCCGAATAAGGCGTCCGGTCGGAGTAAGCGCGCTATCCGGTGTGAGCGGGATGTCCTCAACGATCAGATCAGCACCCTGCGGTCGGTGCTTATACGTTCTCCCGTTCGAGTCTACTATATCGACCGTCTGCCTCTGGTACATCGCACTAGCGGCGTTGTACTCTACATAGGACGCGTGGCTGGCGCCAACTCCAAGGTTCGACAGATAGCGATCAAAGTGCTGAATCTTGATTGGATGTTGCGCCAAAGCAATGACAAGATCAGCAACCTCAAGATTCGTGTCAACACCGTAAATCGGAACCGGAATCTGAAAACTATCATGATGAAGTACATAGTCTACTCTTCCGTATTTACTCGAACCTGACCTGTCTGTCTTACCTGGTGGTCGCGATTGTTCGATGGGCTCCGGAACAATAACCTTCATCTTCGGCACCGGGTCGATGTCTTTAAGTTCGGATCGAAGGGTGTCTGCTCCCCTCATTCCTTCAGGCTTCCGGGCTTCGTCTTGAATCATCGTGATATTGGCGTCAATCTTCTTCGCACCCTCCCGAATCCCATCCCACTCCGCATCGGTATACGACGCGGCGAGGCCGGCTCTCCTGGAGAGAAGCAACAGCCGATGGCACTCTGCCCGTCGGGCAAGCTGCAGTGCCATCTCGTCCGCGAGAGAGAGGATCTCGTAGGGAGGACGCTCGAAAGCGCCGCTTTCCACGACGTTCGTATTCGCGGTGAGGACACTAGGGAATCGATCGCGTAGAGGGGCCACGGTGTACTCGACAACGCTTCCGTTCTCTCCGGACAGATCTGCTACAATGCCTTGCAGTGCAGCGGCCATAATCGAGAAGTTTCCACTTGACTCCAGAGCTGTCCGCACATGCGAAAGGATGTCTGCCTTCTTCAGTCCGTAGCTCCGCACCCGAAGCGAAGCCCGGCCCATATTTAGAACATCCTTAACGTCACGCGAGAGATTCGCGTTCGCAGTAAATCCTTTATAGGAAGCACGGACGCCGCCCTTGTAGAATCGCGTGTTAGAAGCCGTTGAAGCATCTACATCAACAATAATCGTCAATCTGGACCCGTAGGTGATCGAACTAACGAAATGCGTGAAGCCATCGCTCCGTTCGGCGTTAAGGTAGGTTGCGAGATCGTCCTTTCCGGCCTTTGTCGGCTTCGTGATCGAGCCGACCAACTTCAGAAGATCGGGACCCGCAGCAGTATCAGCAGCCTTGACTATCGAATCATTCTGAACCTCAAGAACGAATGAGACAGATGAAGTCGTTTTCTCCACGTGCTTCCTGTACTCAAAGCTCGCCTCACCGCTAACTATGAAACCCTTCGCTTCAATTCGCGCATCCGCCTTCCTTACGTCGCTAAAACTCTTGAAGTCACGCACTAAGGTCGCCGACATCCATCGACGGTTGATCGGGTTCTCAATATACCTATCAGGTCGCGGAAAGATCCCACCGGCATCTATTCGACTCTTCGGACCAGTCGGTGCGAACAGGCTACCCACGCCCGGGACAAACCCGACAGTTTCGTCATTATGCTCGAACGGATCAACGCCAACTTCGTATGAAATTATGCCGTTGCCTTGCTCACGTACAGTCACTCTGTTTCTATAACATTGGAAGCGCCATCGCGCCATGGCTGCCCCCGGGGAGGGCAGATGAATGGTACCCCATGGGTCGACGGGTGAGGCGGCAGGTCCAGGACCCCCGCACCCGGGTTGTTCTCCGAAGGGAACCTCCACCTTCGCAGCGGCATCCAGCAGTGCCTTCTCTGAGCCACGATCGTGGCGCGCCGTCGTCTGCATGGCCAACCTGGCGTGATACCGTCGAGAGGTCCACGCCGCCAACGACAAGGTCCGAGATGAACGTTCGCCTCTGGTAGTGCGGCGTGAACCCGTCCAAGTCAGCCGCGGACTAGATGAGGCCGGCGGAAGTTTCGATCCGGGTTCATGACGCGCCTCGAAGAGGTCGTCCCGCATAGGTCCAGCGGAACGGCTTGGCCATGACGACGTTGAAGTACTCGATGAAGCGCGCCACCTTCTCGCAGAGGTCGTCGGTTGAACTGAAGGTACCGCGCCGCAGCACGCGCCGAGCGAGGATACTGAACCAAATCTCGATCTGAGTGAGCCACGAGCAGTGGCGGGGCGTGTAGACTCCTCGCCGTGGAGCGTCTTGCTTTGACATCCCATCGGGGTGAATGAGCGCGCGGTGAAGTAGGTTCCGAGGCCGCAGGCTCAGGCGATTTCGTGCGGCAGGGGCACCGTCTGATCAGCCAGGTGGGCGGCGGCGGCGGTCCGTAGGTATGCGATGGGGTCGAGGCCATTCAACTTCGCGCTCTCGATCAGCGAGTAGAAGATCGCCGCAACCTCTGTCCCGCACTGCGAGCGCGAGCCGAAGTGATTCGAGCGTCCGAGGACGAGCCCGCGTAGAGCGCGGTCCACGGCGAGGACGTACGTGCCGTCGATGAAGCGAACGTCGACCTCGCCGAAGTCGTGCTGCGCGAACTCGCCAGGCAGTCCTTCGAAACGAACGGTCGGCCCCCGAGGCTTCGGGCGCAGCCGCTTCACGAGCGCGAAGAACGCGCTTTTGCCGCCCTCGTACCCGTCCTCGCGAGCGCGCCTCAGGAGCTCCAACGTCATCACGTCGGGGTCCTTCTCCAGCCACGCTGCGACCGTCCCCTCGAACGCCGCGACCTTCGACGGGCGCCCAACGCCACGCTTCCGAACC
>JAVJQW010000065.1:0-2679 GCA_040218735.1 Deltaproteobacteria bacterium | reverse complement strand
CGGGTCTCTACTCGCTGATGGCCACGTGTCGTCTGCACGGCGTGAACCCCGAGGCGTATCTCGCCGACGTCCTCATGCGCGTGGGAACGCATCCGGCGTCGGAGATCGGCGAACTGCTCCCGCACCGGTGGACTTCGAGCGACTGATGATCATCGCCGCCTGAGCGACGTAGTGGACGCTCGTAGCTCTTTGAACGCCGGATTCTGGTATCCCACCGTGACCTGTCGCCGAGACGATCACGAAGGACAAGACGTCGTCCGTCGGACGGGTACGAAGGATGTGGCGCGACCTCGTCGCCAAGGCCGAGGCGGAAGAATGGTCGTACCAGGACTTCTTCGCGATCCGTACGTGCTCGCCCGAGCACCGGTTGACCGGCGCGCCAGCCTGCGCGTTTCCGCGGAAAGCCGCGATCATCCAATTTCGTGAGGCAGAGGGACGGTTCGGCCGGCGAGGTGATGCTCGATGCCTTCGCGGAGGTAGCGCCTCAGGGTCGATGCCGTTGAGCTTGCAGCTCCCGATGAGTGTGTAGGAGACCTCGGCGACCTCGATGCCGCGCTCCGAGCGTGAGCCGAGTGAGTTCTTCCGCCCGAGGACGGTCGCTCTCAGGGCGCGTTCAGCGGCATTTGTAGTCATCGCGATCCTCGGGTCGTCGAGGAAACGCGTCATCCCAGCCCACCGGTTCTCGTAGTAGCGGATCGCCTTGGCGATTGGGCTCTTTGGAAGCGCTTTGACCTGCGCCATCTGCCTCCCGAGCTCCTCGACGATCCGTCGAGACTGCTCGTCGCGGATCTCGGCGCGCCGTTTGTTCGCCTCGTCGGCTGGCAGGCCACGGACTTGCTCGGCGATCGTGCGTTCGATCCCGAAGAGCTGCCCGATCTCATCGAGAATCTGCCCGGCGATCTCGGGCGCCGAGTCTTCAGCCTCGAGGAATTTGCGCCGACCGTGCGACCAGCAGTGCGCTTGCTTGAAGCCGAGCGACTTCGATTTGCTCGTGTAGACCACGTAGCCGTCGGTCATCAGCGTCCCGCTGAAGTCGCGAAGCAGCTCCGCAGCCGCCGCGTTCGAGCGCGAGTCCATGATCTTGTAGAGCACCGCGTGGTCGTTCGCGAGCGCCCACGTGTACCAGTTCTTCGTCGGACGACCGCGCGCGCCGAGCAGCGGCCAGTGCGATTCGTCGGCAAGCAGGATCTCCTGCGCCACGAGATACTGGTGGAGGCGCTCAACCGCATCCTCGAAGCAGTCCGCGACCTCGCGAGTCTGATCCCACAGCGTCTGCGTCGTGACGCGCAGGCCGAAGGTCTTCATCCGCTGCACCTGCCGATTGAGTGGCGTGGTGCTGAAAGCGGTCCACCCCGATGGAGATCATGAAGTCGATGCCGTAGCGCCCTCGCTGTACGAGCTTCAGCGGCCCAGGCGAGGTGTGAATGCACGCGCCGCATCGGCAGCGATACTTGAGCCGGCGGTGGTGTTTGATCACGTACTGAACGTCGACGATGTCGATTTTCGTCGGCTTCCTGGTAGTGGCCCTTCCACTCCTCGAGCCCACCGCCGCACGCCTTGCACTGAAAGCCTTCGACCTCGAGCTGGTGGTGAACCGGCTGCACCGCGAGATCGGGCTGCGCCGTACGGCCGCTCTTCGACTTCTTCTTGGGCTCCTTCTTTTTGTCCTTCTTCGTTGGGCGGCGCTCGCTGCCGTTCGAGTTCGTGCCGCGGCGCGCTTCCTGAAGCTCCTTTTCGAGCAGCGCGATCTGCTCGAGGAGAACTTCGTCGCCGCCGCCCGTCAGCGTGTCGACCTGCTTCGACAATGCGACGATGCGCGCGCGCAGGCGTTCGTTCTCGGTCTCTTGAATCTTGGCGACCTGACGGAGGAGCTCGACGTCTTTGGTCCGGTCGATATCGACCACGCTTCTTTATCGCGGAGAAGGGATCAGCGTTGCGACCGTTTCCTCGTGAACTTCGGGCGGCGACAGACGACCAACGAACACGAGCGGGCTGCCCTCGAGAAAGAGCGCGAGCTCGCTCGACGTCATCGCGAGCGTCTCACCGTCGCCGTTGCGCCAGGGCGCAGCGAAGCGACCCTTCTCGAGACGCTTCATGTAGATGCAGAGGCCCGTGCCATCCCACACAAGGATCTTCGCGCGGTTTCTCCGAGCGTTGACGAACAAGAAGAGGTCGCCCGAAAGGGGGTCGCGATCGAGATCAGCGCGGACGCGCTCGGCGAGCGTGTCGAACGACTTACGCATGTCGGTTGGCTTGGCGCACGCGAACACGCGCACGCGCCGGTTGCCGAACATCAACCGCGCACCTCGAGCAGGACGATCACGTCGTCGATCTCGAGTCCGTCGAAGCGCCCGTCGCGAGTCGTGAAACTGATCGAGCCGCTAGCCTCGCGGGCCTCCGGCACGATCTCGACCTCGCGCATCTTGGGCTCCGGGTACTGCTCCATCCACAGCCGCAGAGAGCCCTCGAGGACGTCCAACGGCTTGCAGATGGTCGCGAACGTCTTGCCGTCGGCTCGAAGTTGCCGCGCTTGGCTCGCGTGTAGTGCTCCCCTGAAATCAAGCCACTCGTTGTAGGTTCTCTCCGCGGTACTCCCGCGGGCTCTTGTAGCCGAGCGCCTGGTGGGGCCGCGCGTTGTTGTACCAGTCGATCCACTTCTCGATCGCGCGCTTCGCCTCC
>JAVJQW010000062.1:325000-405837 GCA_040218735.1 Deltaproteobacteria bacterium | reverse complement strand
TATGTCGAACGACGTGTACTTGCTCCACCCTCAGCACCTCCATGGCAGATCAGGTGGGGCATTCCCCGTCGATCCGCCGGTTGAGGGGTGGGTCAGTTTTAGAGCGGCGGGTGGGTCAATTTTAGAGCGACGGGATCAGCCTCCGCTCCGCTCAGGAAGTCGTTCATCGGCGTCCGTTCGTCGGCCCGTCCGCTCGTCGCCCGCGTTCGCTTGCCCGCTCGTCCGCTCGTCCGCTCGTCCGCTCGTCTGCGCGTCGTCCCGCGTTCGCTCATCCGCTCGTCCGTTCGTCGCAACGTTCGCTCGTCCGTCCGTCCGGCTCCGTCCGGCTCGTCCGGTGGTCGTTGGCTGGCTGCGGGGTGGGCGTCGTCGTGGGCGGTCCGCGCGTCGCGTCGTCGTGCGCGCGGCGCCGTCGTGGTGTTCGAGCGGCGACGCCTGCCGAGGCAGGGCGCCAACCCCAAAACCTCCCCGATCTCCGCGTTCGTCCGGAGTCCGAGCCCTCCCGATCTCCCGTCTCCTGTGATCCCTAACCGGCGAGCTCCAGAGGAGGCGGCTCGTCTTCGGAGTCGGCGTCTTCGAACCAGAACGTGCTCTCGTAGGGGCGCCCCAGCAGCAGCTCGAGGCGGCGCGCTTGGTCGTCTTCGACCGGGCCGAGGAGGGTGAGGAGCGCGTTGTCGGTGTCGAAGATCTGCCGGGCCAGGCGGAGGAGGTCACACGGGGTGACGGCTTCCAGCTCGCGGCGGCGGAGGTCGTAGTCGACGTCGAGGTCGAGGAGCGCCGCGCCGCCGTACCAGGAGGACAGCTCGGAGGGGTTGTCGAGCGAGAACTCCAGGTCCGCCATGTGGCGGGTCTTCGCGCGGGTGAGCTCGCCCGGATCGACCGGGGCGTGGATCAGGGCGCGGAGGGTGATGAGGATGCGCTCGACCGTGCGCACCAGCTTCTTCGGCGCGCAGGTGACCTCGATGTCGAGCGCGCCGACGTCGCGGTACGCGTCGAGTGACACGCCCATCGAGTAGGCGAGGCCGCGCTGCTCGCAGATCGCTTGGCGCAGGCGCGCCGAGAAGCCGTCGTCGAGGATGCGCCGCAACAACAGCAGCGCGGTGAAGTCGGGGTGCGCCTCCGGGATGGAGGGGAACGTCAGCAGCGCCGTCACCTGCGCGTCGTCCGTCGGCTGCACGTGGATGGCCGGGCGCGTCACCGGCGCGGGCGGGGGCGGCTCGAGCATCGAGAACCCTCGGGGCATGCCCGCGAAGGCGCGGGCCGCGGCGTCGAGCATCGCGGCGCGATCCGTCGGGCCCGCGATCACCAACACCGCGTTGCGCGCGACGAACAGCTCCTCGAACCAGCGCCGGCACTGGTCGCGCGTGAAACGTTCGACCAGCTCGACCTCACCCGCGACCGGCATCGACATCGGGTGCCCATCCCACAGGAGGCGCCGAGAGATGCTGTCGATGTCCAATTCGGATCCGTCGGCCGCGTACGCGTCGAGGATCTCCTCGATGACGACGTTGCGTTCCACGCTCAGCCCCGTCATCAGCGGCGTCGTGCAGACCTCCGCGAGGAGGTCGAGCCCCGCCGCCGCGTGCGTCGGCGGGACCGTGAGGTGAATCGTCACCGCGTCGCGCTGCGTCTGCCCGTTGATCTCCCCGCCGAGCGCCTCGACCGCCGTGTGGAACTCGAGGCTCGAAGGGTGATTCGCCGTCCCGCGGAACAACAGGTGCTCGACCATGTGCGAGAGCCCGTTGGTGCGCGGCAGCTCGTAGCGCGGACCGCCACGAACCAACAGCGCACACGACACCGCGTGGACGTGCGGCAGCTCGATGTGCAGCACCTTCAGCCCATTCGCGAGTGTGTCGAGCGCCGTCTTCAGCACCCCCTCATGGCACCAGCCGGGCACCCGCTCGGTCAACGCGATGTTGCCCTAAATATTCGATATTCCTTTGAAAATCGTTGCGTTCACATTCGTCGGTACCGCGCCGCTCGAATGTAGGATGGCCCCTGGCACCCCTGTCTTTTGGGGCCCTTGCAGACGCACCGCTCGGTCGGCCGTGGATGCCGCAGCGAGTCGTCGAGAATCACCAAGGGCGACGCCCGCCTAGCGCCCCCCTCAGGTCCCGATCGCCGCCTCGCGCACGTCGCCGTCCAGAACGTGTGTCATCTCTCGCTGTTGGGAGACGGGCAGGGTGATCGAGAACGTCGTCCCCACCCCCATCTCGGACCGCAGCGCGAGCTGTCCCCCGTGCTCCTGGATGATCTGCTGGGTCAGCGCCAACCCCAGGCCGGTCCCGGTCAACTTCGTCGAATAGAACGGATCGAACACCCGATCGAGGTGCTCGGTCGGGATGCCGACGCCCTCGTCCTGCACCTCCAGCCGCAGCCACGCGCCCTCGATCGTCGCCGTCACCCGAATCTCGCCCCCCTCCGGCATCGACTCCTTCGCGTTGCGGATGAGGTTCAACATCGCCTGCCGCATCTGATCCGGGTCGAACGACACCGTCGGCGCCTCGTCCGGGAGCGACAACACGAGCGACACGTTCGCCGCGTCCAGGTCGCGTCGCACGAACGCGCCGATCGTCTGCAGCCACGACGACAGATCCGCCTCCGACGGCTCGGGCCGCGGCAGCCGCGCAAACTTCAGGTACGCGTCCGTGATCGCGGTGAGCCGATCCACCTCGCGCGCGATCGACCGGCACATGCTCTTCGCGTCCTCGGCGTCGTCCCCGAGGTGCAGCGCCATGTCCTCCAGCATCTCCGCGTTCAGCCCGATCGACGACAGCGGGTTCCGGATCTCGTGCGTCACGTGCGCGCTCATCCGACCGATCGTCGCCAAACGCTCGGAGCGAATCAGCGCCTCTTTCGTGCGCACCGCCTCCGTCACGTCCTCCAGCGCGATCACCAACCCGAGCACCGCGCCGCGCTCGTTCTCGAGCGGCGCGATCGTCACGTCCGCGAGATACGACTGCAGCGCGAGCGCGTCCGTCGTCACGGTCTCCACGCGCTCCACGTAGGTGTTCATCGGCCCCAGGCGCTCCGCGAGCGCGGCCCCCAGCGGCGTCGCGTCGAGCGCGCCCCCCGTGACGCCCTCCAAGCCCCAGTGCTGGACCGCCGCGCGGTTCGCGCTCGTCACGGTGAGCGAGCGGTCGGTGACCACCACGCCCGTCCTGAGGCTCCTGACGATGCTCTGGTGGTAGCGCTTGAGCTCCTCGACCCGGCGGTACGCCTCCTCCAACTCGTCGGCCTGACGGTCGAGCTCTTCCTCGCGGTCCTTCCGCGAGCGGGCCATCTGCGACAGCTCGTCCGCGAGCGCCGTCAGCTCGCCGCCGCTCGTGGCGGGCGTCGCCTGCTGGTAGTCGCCGCGCGAGATCGCGCGTGCGTAGAGCACCAGCTTCTTGATCGGGGAGAGCGACCGCGTGGAGATCACCATCAAAAGGATCCCGATCACCAACGACACCGCGGTCATCACCGCGATGCGGAGGATCGCGCGGTTCTCCCGCGTCGCGGCGCTGCGCACCGCGCGCTCCGTGTCGTCGCCGATGTGGTTGTCGAGCCGGTACGTCTCGCTGCGGACGCGGCTCCAGATCGCCTCCAACCGCTCGCGCGCCGCGGTGGTGTCGATGTCTTCCTCCCCGAGCGCTTCGATCTGCTCCGTCAGCTCGTCGAAGCCCTTGTGATACTCGGCGATGCGGTCGAGGTGCGCGTTGAGCTCGTCGGCGAACGCGCGACGGTCATCGGCGTCGCCGTTTTGCGCCGCACGCTCGACCTGGCGCGCGGCGACCTCGCGGATCTCCTCCGTCGTCGAACGAATCACCCCCGGGAAGTACTGGCGCGCGATTCGCGCGAACCGCAGCCGGGCGGAGGGTGTCTCTTGGTCCAGGCAGCGCCGCAGCTCGCGGAACCGGTTCTCCTGGTGCGTCTCGAGCTTCGCCGCGTGCCGGGCGAGCGCGAGGTGGTGGTCCTTGATCGTCCGCAGGTCCTCGCCGACCGCGCGAATCTCCAGCACGGAGAAGAACGACACCACCCCGAAGATCCCGAGCAGCGCCGAGAACACGAGGAAGATCTTCGTGGCGAGCGAAAGCCTCAAAACACCAAAAAAGAGGCTGCCAGACGTCCACCATCCGCGCCAATCTCAGGGCGTGTTTTGGCCGTTTGCGTTGGCGCTCGTGACCGCGTCGGCGGCCCCCGAGGCCGCGCCGAGCGAGCGCCTCGTCGACCGCGTCGTCGCCGAGGTCGGCGGCACCGTCATCACGCTATCCGAGCTCGAGTTCGAGACGCGCCTCGTCCTCCTCAAGGCGCGCGGCCCCGAGGTCGCGTGGGCGGCGCGGCTGGAGCCTGAGCTGCTGTCGGCGGTGCTCCACAGCATCGTCCACCGCGAGCTGCTCCTCGCCGAGGTGCGCCGCCTCCAGCTCCGCGATCCGGACCCCGAGATCGTGGACCGCGCCGCCGATGAGCTGGAGTCCCGCTTCGTCTCTGCCGGCGACTTCTCACGGTTCCTGGAGCGCGTCGGCATCAAGGACGCCCAGGACACGCAGCGGGTGCCCGCGGCGCTGGCGGCGATCCTCAAGGCCGAGCTGCTCGTCGAACGGTTCCTCGACGTGCGCATCCGGCTCAACACCGATCCCACCCGCGAAGAGGTCCGCGCCTGCTTCGACAAAAACGCCAGCAAGCTCGGCGGACGTTCGTTCGAGACGCTCCGCGAACGCATCGCCCAGCGCATCCGCGAGGAGCGCGAGCAGCGCGCGCTCGAGTCGCTCGTCGAACAGCTCGCGAAGCGCACGGAGGTCGTCTACCTGCAGCCGTTCGAGCCGCCGGATCCGGATCGCGAGAAGGTCGAAAACCTCGAGCTGTCGTGTCTGAACTGAGCTTCGTCGCGTCGCTCGCCGCGGCGGCCGGCGTCGAAGGCTGGTCCGAGGCGTCCCTCGCCGAGACCCTCGCGCACCCGGGAACGGTCGCGGTGGTGCAGCCCCCGGTCGGCTTCGCGCTGGGGCGCCTCGTGCTGGACGAAGCCGAGCTCCTCCTGATCGTGATCGACCCTGAACATCGCCGACGCGGCGCGGGCCGGCGCCTCCTCGCGGACTTCGAAGCCGAGGTCCAGACCGCGGGGGGCGCCGTCGTGCACCTGGAGGTCGCCGCCCGGAACGCGGCCGCTCGGGCCCTGTACGCGGCCGCGGATTATCGGCCCGTCGGGCGCCGCGCCGGGTATTACCAGGACGGAGACGACGCCGTGCTCCTCGAGAAGACGCTCGCGGCGCGCAACCCGACATGACCCGCCGATCGACGCACGCCACCGCCGGATCGGCTTGTTAGGCTCCGACGAATCCGATGAAGCGTTTCGGTCTTTTCGGGCTCTTGCTCCTCGCGGTCGCTTGCCAGCCGACCGACCGCGACGACGACGACGACGGCGGATCCGTCGGCCGCGACGCGGGCTACCAAGGGCACCCGTCCCAGAACATCCTGGTCGAGCGCGTCCTGGACGGCGACACGTTGATCGTCAGCGCGGGCCCCACCGTCCGCGGACCGGACAGCCGGCCGCTCGACGGCCAACGTGTCCGTCTCCTCGGCATCGATGCGCCGGAGATCCAGCACGACGACGATCCCGCGGACTGCTGGGGCGACGAGTCCCACGCGTTCCTGCGCGACCGCATCGAAGGCCGCATCGTCACGCTGGAGTTCGACCCCACGAAGTGTCGTCCGCCGGCGGCCACCGACGCGTGCCGCGACGACTTCGATCGGCTCCTCGCGTACGTGAAGTACCTCGGCAACACGCTGAACGAAGACAGCCTGCGCCTCGGTCACTCGCGCACGTTCCGCGGCGCGCGGTTCACGCACCGCGACACCGCGAAGTACATCGACATCGAGCAGCAGGCGCAGAGCTCGAGCTCCGGCCTCTGGAGCTGCCCCTGAACGTCGCGTTGCTCGTCCTCGCGGGCGGGCGAGGGCGTCGGCTCGGCGGCGTCGTCAAACCGCTGCTCCGTCGCGCCGACGGACAAACGCTCCTCGCGCACGCGCTCGAACGGTTCGCGCCGCTCGTCGATGACGCGTACGTCGTCGCGCCGGCCTCGATGCATTCGGCGCTGGGGGCGATCGGCGCTTGCCTGGAAGACCCGGGGGAAGGGCCGGCGGCTGCGTTGTTCGCAGCGGCGCGGGCCGTCAATGCCAAGACACTCCTGCTCGTCGGTGGGGACCTCGTCGATCCGCCGGTCGACGTCGCGAAGACGCTGCTCGCGGCGGTCGAAGGTGGGGCGCGTGCGGCCGTAGGGCGACACGATGGGATGCAGCAGTCGATGATCAGCGTGTTCTCACGGGATGCGCTGCTCGCCGTGGATCCGATGCCGCGCGCGATGCACCGCCTCCTCGCTGCGCTCGACGCGACGTACGTGGAGCTGGACGCACCCCTGATCGACGTCGACGCGCCCGACGACGTCGAACGCTACGAGCTCGAGCCGCCCTGATCGGGGTTCGCCCATTGCGCCGAGGTTCGGTGGGTCCGAAGATGGGTCACGAAGCCCCGATGCTCCGCGATAACCTCGCACCGCTCGACGCCTACCTCGCCGACGCCGCATCCCTCAGCCGTGCCGAGTTCCTGGCGCGCTACGCGTGGCCGATGCTCGTCGTACCCGAGCCGAGCCCGGACGTGCTGTTCCGGATCCGGCGCCCGGAGACCGTGATCCAGGAGTCGACGACGACGACGGAGATCGACCTGTCGTCGCAGGCGCTCGTCGGCGCGAGCCTCGACGCCCTCTGCCTGGAGGTCCGCCCCAAACGCGGCCAACACACCAACCGCGTCTCGCTCGGGCGCTCGCCGGACGCCGACATCGTGCTGCTCGACGAGAGTGTGTCGCGCTTTCACGCGGAGATCCTGTGGGGCGAGGATCGGGATCGGTGCTTCGTGAACGATCTCGGCGCGCGCAACGGGACGTTCCTGGACGAGGTCCGGATCACCGCCCACGGGCGCGCCGAGCTGTACCCGGGCGCGGTGCTGACGGTCGGGGCGCTGGTGACGCGGTTCTATTCGCCGGCCGCGTTTCTGACGTGGATCGAGACGGGGGCGCCGAGGGCAGGGGCCTCGCCGGGGCGGTGGCCTCAGAGGACGTAGTTCGGGCGGGTCGACCGAGCTTTGGGCGAACGCTGCTCAGGGCAAGTTCAAGTTCAAGTTCAAGGGTTCGCCGCTGCGCGGCTCAGCAGAAGGCGACGTCGCTGTCCGCGAAGAACAGGGCGATGTCGTCCTTCACGGCGTCGATCGGGCTGTCCGGCGCCGGCTTGTAGACGTACGTGCGCTTCTTGCGGGCGAAGATCCGCGCGTAGATCGGGGAGCCCTCGATCGACTTCGCGCAGCCGTCGGGGAGCGAGATCTCGTCGGCGCGGGCGTAGGCCGCTTCGCGCATCGCGACGGCGAAGGCGTAGCGGTAGTCCGCGGGGTCGTGCAGGAGGTGATCGAACATCGCGGTGTGGCGCGTGCCCCAGCTGTCCTCGTGGGAGCGGACGATCACGAAGCCCTTGTCGCGCCCGTCCTTGCCTTCGATGCGCAGCGCTACGCGACGGAAGAAGCGGCGGTGGTCGTCGAAGTAGTACCGGTCGTCTTCCGCGGTGCGGGGGCGGACCATCACCCACGGGTCGTTCAGCATCCAGTTGACGACCTCCTTGGTGCGGAGGAAGCGCTTCGGCGCCCAGCGGTCGTGCGCCTCCTCCATCGTGCTGTCGATCGCGGCGATCTCCGTCGTGCGGATGTCGCGGAGCAGCGGGAGGAGCGGGAGCATGAGGCCCGCGTACAGCCCGTCGCGCGAGAGGTGTCGCCCGGCGAGGAGCACGGGGCGGTAGCGCTCGTCCTCGCGCATGTCGAGGCGGTTGCCGAGCTTGCGGGCGGCGAGGAAGGGGAGGCTGAGGCCCTTCGTGTCGAGGAGGTTCGCGTGCCAGTACGGCAGCGGATCGAGGTGCACCAGGCCCAGCGCTTTGCTCACCGTGCCGGCGTCGTCGGAGAGGTTCGTCAGTACGACGTCGCGGCCGAGCCCGAACGAGTGGCGCATCAGCTTGCCGCCGACGCCGCCGCCCTTGAGGTTCGGGTCGACGAACCACGTCGACGCAAACGTCATCGGCCGGTCGCCGGTCTCGGGGTTGCGGACCATGCCGGTCATCAACCCGAAGTAACCCACCGCCCGATCGTCGACGTGGGCGACGAGCAGCGCGACGTCGTCCGGGTCGGCGAGCGGGTTGTTCGCCCACGCGGTGCCGCGCGTGCGCGAGATCGTGATCATCTGGTCGCCCTTCGCCTGCTCCAGCGCGTACTGGCCGATGTCGCGGACGCGGATCTCTTCGATGCGAACGTCGAGTTTCTTCTTCACGCGGAGTGGCCTTTCATGCGCGCCCGAACAACGCGCGCGGGAGCCCCGGGTACGCGCCACTCGACCAGAACCGGTACAGGCTCATCGAGTCCGGCGCGGCGAGCCGGGGGAGGGCGAACGGGTCGGACTTGCCGTCGATCAGGACGTCGGGCCCGTTGCAGACCGCGCTCGCGAGGGTGCGGGTGGAGACGATCGCGTGGGTCATCGCGTCGTGCCGGTCGTACGGGTACGCGAAGTGGCGGGGCGTAACACCCAGCTCGCGCTCGTAGACCTCGACGCAGCCGTCGATCTCCTCCGCCGCGGTCGCTTCGCCGTGCGCGGTCAGGTCGATGTGGTTCACGGAGTGGACGCCGAGCTGGAACGTGGGGAACTCGGCCTGCATCTTCCTGAGCGTCGCCCAGTCGAGCGTGAGGCACGGCGCCGTGACCTCGGGGTCGAGCTGTTCGTCGAGCGCCGCGAGGATGTCGTCGCGGGTCGCGCGCGACGCGTCGAGCAGCGTGGAGGCAATCGCACCGTAGGCGGCCTTGGCGCTGGTACGGAGATCGAACGGCGAGCCGGCGACGTCCGGGTGCTCGAACGTGTCGCGGCGCCGGTACTTGAACGCGGTGTAGATGCGGTCGGCCCAGGGCGACTCTTGCCGGGTCACGAGCCCGGTCGGGAGGTAGAGCGTCGCGGGTAGGTCGTAGGCGGCGAGGGCGGAGGCGACGTAGGTGTAGTTGTCGCGGTAGCCGTCGTCGAACGTCAGCACCACGCTCCCCGCGGGGAGCTTCTTGTCGCGCTGGATCGCGTCGACGAGCTCGTCCATCGAGACCACGTTCCGGCGCCGCGCGAGGAACGCGATCTGCCGCTCGAACCGCCCGGTGTCGACGCGGTTCGACGGCTCGATCCACCGCGCCTCATCCGGCGGCGCGACGCTGTGGTACTCCCAGATGATCGCCCCGGCCGCGCCGGTCCCGAACAGGAACGCCCGGCCCGCGCGGCTCCAGTACAAGCCCCGCTGCAGGTACAGGAAGATCTGGCGCGACACGCGCTCGGGGTACTCGGGGAGGAACGAAGCGTCGGGGTGGGGGGCGGCGCTCATCGGGCGCGAGTCAACCTGGTTGTGGAGGCGGGCGCAACGGCGCAGGAAGACCTACGCCGGGTTAGAACTGCCCGCGGCGCTGGCGGCGCTCGGCGCGGATCGTCTCGTCGTAGACGAACGCGAAGGGATCGATCTCCACCTTGTGCTGCCCGCGGAGGCGCTTCGACAGGCCCTCGAACACCGCGTTCTGCTTGTCGATCATCTGGCTGTAGAGGAGCCCCTTCTTCTGCATCTCGAACTGGGTGACGTCCGGCTCGACCTTGTCCTTCAGCCGAATCACGATCCACGCGTCGTCCGTCTCGTAGACCTTCGACGGCAGCGGCTTCTCCTTGGTCAGCGACCACGCCGCCGACGCGATCTCGGACGCCGAGCCCAGCCGCGGCAGGAAGTCACGACCCGCGGGGAACGGCCCGGTCTCCTCGGCGTTGTAGGTGATCGGCTTGTCCTTCGCCTCGTTGAGGACCAGGGCCAGCGCCGTGAGCGTCTCGTGCCCGGCGGCCTCCTTCAGGACGCGCTCCGCCTCGGCCTTCGCCTTCTCGCCGGCGCGGTCGAGCTTCACGAGCTGCGTCGCGATCTCGTCCTCGACCTCTTCGAGCTTCTTCTGCACCGGCTCCTTGATCTCGTTCACCTTGATGATCGTGAAACCGAAGTTCGTCTGCAGGATGGGCGAGATGTCGCCGACCTTCATCCCGAACGCGGCCTCCTCGACCTTCGGCAGCACCTGACCGACCGCGAAGCAGCCCATCTCGCCGCCCTTGTTCGCGTTGTTGCCGTCCGAGAACTTCTTCGCCGCGGCGGTGAAGTCCTGGCCGCCGGTGACGGCGTCGTGCGCCTTCTTCGCCTTGGTCCGCGCCTCCTCGAGGAGGTCCGGCGGCGTGTGTTTGTCGGCGCGGACGAGGATCTGCTGCGCGCAGACCTTCTTCGGGACGTCGTACTTCGAAGCCTTGTTCTTCGAGTAGTACGCCTTCACCTTCACGTCGGAGCCTTCCTTCGCGAGGAACGCCTTCGTGTCCTCCGGCGTCACGGTGCCGACCTCGCTCGCAAACGCGTCCTTCTTCACGCGGATGAGCTCGATGTTCACCTTGCGCTCGTTCTGCTCCCACTCGAGGCGCAGCTCTTCGTCCGACACCGGGACGCCCTGCAGCGCGGTCAGGTAGATCTGCGCGAGGATGCGGTCCCGCTCCGACTGCTCGAAGTTGCGGTCGGACGTCTGCATGTAGTTGAGCATCCGCTCGTACTGTTCCTTGTCGAACTTGCCGTCGACCTGGAACATCTCGTTTTCGAGGATGTCGTCGCGCAGCGCCTGGTCGTCGACCGCGAGCCCCTGCGACGCCGCTTCGAGCGCGAGGATCTTCCCGGTGATCATCCCGTACAGCGTGCTCTCGCGGAGCTGGTCCTGCTGCGCGCGCGTGCGGTCGTACTTGCGGTCCCGCTGCTGACGCGATCGGAACATGCTCGCGTAACGGGTGTTGTAGTCCGACTCCAGGATCCCTTCGCCGTCCACGGTCGCGATGTGACCGCCGGCGGGGCCGCCCTGAATCGACACGCCGAAGCCGATCATCAGCACCGCCACGGCACCGAGGAGAATCGTGATGATCGGGTTGTTCTTGTTCCGCCGAAGGGCTCCAAGCATAGGCGCTCTTCCCTAGCGGAATGGTTTGAGATTTGAAAACCCCTTTGCTATCGAAGCGACGGTCGAAACGCGATGTTCAAGTGGCTCAAGGGCTTTCTGTCCAACGATCTCGCGATCGATCTCGGCACCTCGAACACGCGGATCTTCGCCCGGGGCGAGGGCATCGTGGCCAACGAGCCCACCGTCGTGGCCGTCGCGCGGGATCACACGGGCGCACGGAAGGTCTCCGCGGTCGGGACGGCCGCCAAGGAGATGCTCGGGCGCACCCCGACGGGCATCGAGGCCATCCGCCCCATGCGGAACGGCGTCATCGCCGACTTCGAGTCCGTCTCGGCGATGCTCCGGTACTTCATCAAGAAGGTGCAAGGAAATCGAAGCCTTGCGGCGCCGCGGACCATCGTGTGCACCCCGGTCGGGGTCACCGAGGTCGAAAAACGCGCCGTCCGGGAGGCCGTGACGACCGCCGGGGCCCGCGAGGTGTTCATCATCGAGGAGCCGATGGCCGCCGCGATTGGCGCCAACCTCCCGATCACCGAGCCCTCCGGCAACATGATCGTCGACGTGGGCGGCGGCCGGACCGAGGTCGCCGTCATCAGCCTCAGCGGGATCGTCTTCGCCAACTCGGTCCGCCTGGGCGGGGAGAAGATGGACGAAGCCATCTCGCAGTACGTCAAACGCCGCTACAACCTCCTCTTGGGCGAGCAGACCGCCGAGGAGGTGAAGAAGAAGATCGGCTCGGCGGCCCCCACGGACTCCCTCGAAGAGATGGAGGTCAAGGGCCGCGACGTGGTCGGCGGGGTCCCGATGGGCGTCGTCCTCAACTCCGACGAGATCCGCGAGGCCCTCTCCGAGACCGTCAGCTCGATCGTCGAGGCCGTCCGCGTCTCGCTGGAGCGCACCCCGCCCGAGCTCGCGGCGGACATCGTGGACCGCGGGATCGTCCTCGCCGGCGGTGGATCGCTCCTCAAGAACCTCGACGTCCTGCTCCGCACCGAGACCGGCCTCCCGGTCATGGTCTGCGACGATCCGACGTGCGCCGTCGTGCGCGGGATCGGCGACACCCTCGACAAGCTCGACCTGCTCCACAAGATTGCAGTGAGCTGAGGTCTTTTGTTCGCGTTTCTCAAACGCCACCGTAAGCCGATCGCCGTCCTCGTGACGGTGCTGCTCCCGCTCATCGTCTACCGATCCCAGGATAAGGTGCCCGGGGATCTGAACGTCTTCGACCGCGTGGTCCTCCTCGTGACGGGCCCGCTACAGAGCCTGATGGTCGGCGCGGTCGGGATCGTGAGCGACGGCTGGTCGAACTACGTCGATGTGGTCGGCGCGCGCGAAGAGAACGCGGAGCTGAAGCAGCGCCTCCGGAAGCTCGACTTGGAGCGGGATCGCCTCGCGGACCTCGGCGTGGAGAACGAACACCTGCGCCAGATCCTCCTCGTCGATCACGACAACCCTTCGCTCGACCTCGTCGTCGCGAAGGTGACCGGCGCCGGCACGTCGCCGACCGCGCGCACGATCCTCGTCGATCGCGGCGCCCTCGACGGCGTCGAGCTGGGCCAGACGGTTACGGACGGTCGCGGCCTCGTCGGCGTCGTGCAGCGCGTGGGGTGGAAGCAGTCGGAGGTGCTGTTGATCGCGGACGACAAGGTGAGCTTTCACGCGTCGGTCCTGCGCACCCGCGCGCGCGGGCGCATCCGCGGGATGGGGCTCGGCCCGGACTTCCGCGTGCAGCTCACCGAGGTGTTGCGCTCCGACGACGTCGAGGTCGGCGATCAGATCGTCACCAACGGGTTGGGCGGTGTGTTCCCGCGCGGGTTGTTCGTCGGCGTGGTGAAGAACGTGCGCGTCGAGGTCGGCGTACAGCACCGCATCGCGGACGTCGTCCCGTACGTCGACTTCGCGCGGCTCGAGACCGTCGCGATCGTGGTCGCTCCCGAGAGCCCCGAGATCATCGCCACGCCCGAGCCGCTGTTGCCGCCGTCGCTCCAGGTCGACACCAGCACCGCGGAGGCCCACCCGTGAGCGGCCCGGCTCCGAACCAGGGGGCGGCGCTTCGCTTCGCGGCGCTGTTCGGCGTCGCGACCTTCGTGCTCGCGACGAACAGCGTCCTGTCGCGCTCGCCCTCGCTCCGCCTCGACGTGGTCGCGCCGATCGTCGTGTTCCTGTCGCTCGAGCTCGAGCTGTTCGCCGGGCTCATCGCGGCGTTCGGCGTCGGTTACCTCGCGGACCTGTTCTCGGGCGAGCCGAAGGGCCTGTACTGGGCGTCGACGGTGATCCAGTTCCTCCTCCTGCGGCTCTTCGTCTTCCGCATCGTCGGCTCGCGCCCGCCGATCGTCGCCGCGATCGTCGTGGCGACCACGGTGCTCGGGCTCGTCGTGCGCCTGCTGATGCAGGCGACGCTCGGCCCGGGGCGCTCCACGGTGACCTCGATGAGCCCGGGGCTGTTGTCGCTGTTCCTCGGCGCCGTGCTCCTCGGCTACCCGCTGTACGCCCTGTTCTCGCGCGTCGACGCGAAGCTGCGCCCGCGCGACGAGCAGTTCTTTTGAGTCTGGGGGTTGTCGCGTCAACCGTGCGACGTTGACGGCGACGGCGGTCAGCGACGAACTTTATCGGGCCTCGAGCGGCCCAACTCGGGTTCGCCCACGTAGGGACCGCCATGAAGCATCGAGATCGAGCCCTTGTCTTCAGCGCGCTGCTGACCCTCGCGGCGTGCGGTGGCCTCGACGCGGGCGACAAAAACGCCTGCGCGGCCGCGGACGACTGCTCGGACGGGCTCTATTGCATCGCGTTCGTCTGCAGCGACGGGCCCGGCCACGACACCGACGGCGACGGCCTGCGCGACGAGGACGAGCTCGCCGGCTGGGAGATCGTCGTCGACGACCGCGGCTACGGTTTGGCGGCTGACGCCGAGTTCGTCACGCGGCGCCAGGTCACGAGCAATCCCGCGAACCCCGACACCGACGGTGACGGCCTCGGCGACCTCGAGGAGTTTCAGAACCGCTTCGACCCCAGCCGCGCGGACTCCGACGGCGACGGGCTCGCCGACGGCGTCGAGATGACGCAGTACCGATCGAACGTCCTCTCCGTCGACAGCGACGGCGACGCGCGTGACCCGTCCGGCACCACGCTCCCGCTCGCCGCGCTCTTCGACGCGTCCGAGCTCGCCGCCGGCACGTCGCCCACGCTCGCGGACACCGACGGCGACGGCAAGACCGACTACGAAGAGCTCGACTCCACGGTCCGCGACCCGCGCATCGCCGAGATCCCCCAGGCGGAGATTGCGATCGCCGGCGACCTCGCCGTCCTCCTCAACGTGACCTACGAGGAGAGCAACGGGCAGGAGACGACGTACGGCGAGGAGTTCTCGACCACGCAGTCGAGCCGCATGTCGCGCTCCGACATGGAGAGCACGACGATCACGATGGCCGCGTCGAAGGGCGGCGACGGGTTCTTCGACGACCTCGAGCTGAGCAAGGAGGGCGCGCTGAAGTTCGTGGCGGGCAAGGCGCTCGAGCTCGCGCGCGACGCGGCGTGCCAGCAGGTGGCGGGCGGCGAGGCCGCGTTCGACTCCAGCGCGCCCCAGGAGCTGGTGGAGGCGGTCGGCTTCTTGGACGGGCTGTCGAACGGCGCGTTCTCGGACGCGGCCGACACCCTCGGTGCGTGTGAGCCGCCGACGCCCGAGACGACGAACACCACGTCGACGACGCTCACCCGCGAGTCGTCCGAGTCCGCGACGGAGGCCTACAGCAACTACCGCACCGACGCGCAGAGCTCCTCGGAGACGGCGGCCGACGGCACGGTCTCGGTCGGCGTGCGGATCAAGAACGTAGGAATCTCGACGTTCGAGCTGTCGCCGCCTTCGCTCACGATGTTTCAGTGGCAGGCCTCGCCGCGGCCCGACGCCCAGGGTGCGGGCGGTTACCGCACGCTGACGACGCTCCAGATGGCCGTGCCGGAGCCCGTCGTGCTCGCGCCGAACGAGGAGCAGATCATCCAGGTCGAGAACACCGCGGTGAACACCGACGTCGTGAAGGGCTTCCTCGCGCGGCCGCAGGCGGTCTTCTTCAGCCCGGCGCGGTTTGCGTTGAGTGACCGCGACGGCGTCGACTTCGACTTCCTCACCGAAGAGACGTTCGCGCGCACCGCGACGCTCGTGATCGACGACGGCATCGGGCCGCCGTCGCGTTACCAGGTCGCGACCAACGTGAACCGCGAGCCGGACGGTGCGTTCGCCGGGGTTCGCATGGGTGACGTGCTGCGGGACATCGTCGAAGTCGACTTCACGACGAAGTCCGTCGAGCGCGCGGTCGACGGGGCGACGGTGATGGTCGATGAGCTGGAGTCCCTCGGCGGCGTCGCGAACGCGCGCGCGGCGGACCGCGGAGATCCGGCGGCGGGGATCCTCGGCGACCCGGAGCGGGTGTGGATCATCTACACGCAGCGCGACGAGCAGGCGCGCGCGGACCTCCCGTTCGAGGACATCCGGCTGTTGGCGGGGGACGAGGTTCGGTTGGTCTACCTCCGCGACGAGGACGGCGACGGCGTCATGGCGCGCGAGGAGTTGATCTACGGCAGCGCGGACGACGAGCCCGACACCGACGGCGACGGGCTGTTCGACTACGTCGAGCTCCGCGCGGGTTGGAACGTGAGGATAGACTTCGACGCACCCGTGGGGACGGCGTCGACCGTGACCTACCGCGTCTACTCGAACCCCACGCGCGTCGACAGCGATCTCGACGGCTGGACCGACGCCGAGGAGCGCGACGCGGGCACCGACCCGAACAACCCGGACACCGACGACGACGGCCTCGAGGATCGCTGCGAAGTGATGCCGCTGACGCCCGACGACGCGACGCCGAACTTCGACTGCGCGCCGCAGGTCGTCGCGTTGCAAGTTGGCTTGCGGACCTTCGCGGTGGGTGAGGACCGGTGGCTGTCGGAGATCGCGGCGTCACCGTTGGTCGGCAACCTCGGCAACTTCGCGGACATCGTTTACTCCAAGGACGGCCTCTTCGGCTTCTCGGCGGGGGGCTACGGAGCGGCCGGTCCGCGCGGCGTGAACGTCTGGAACGTCGACCCGAGCACGCACGCCCACACGATCGCTCGGAACCAGCTCTCGATGACCAACAACATCATCCAGGAGGTGGCGATCGATCCCTTCGAGCCGATTCTCTACGCGGCCGGCTTCAGCGACATCATGCGGTTCGCCATCGCGGAGGACGGGAGCTTGACCGTGGAGCAGCGCATCGGCGACCTCAACGGCACCAACTGCGGCGCCGACTTCGTGAAGGTCGCGGACAACGGGCGCTTCCTGTTCGTGGCCGGATCCTGTGTGGGCGACTGGGCGGTCTACGCCATCAACCGCGACCCGACCCTCGGCCCGATCGGTGAGCTCGAGCCGCAGCCGATGATGCGCGGGAACGTGGACCTGAGCGGGTTCGAGGACGTCGTGCTGACGCCGGACGGACAGCACTTCCTGCTGCTGCACGCCGGGTTCACCAGGGGGCATCTCACCGTGCTCGAGGTGAACGAGGTGCAGCGGACGATCCGGTCGCTGACTTCGGGCGCGTTCCAGATGGAGCCCGACCCCTCGAGCATGGCGCTCAGCCCCGACGGGCGTCGGCTCTACGTCGCGAGCGGGCAGGCGATCTTCATGTACGAGACTGCGTTCGACTCGTCCCAGGTCCTCCGGGAGATCGACGCCGACGGCGACGCGAGCAACGGGTTCACGGGGTTCGACATCGGCTCCGAGGTCACCGAGATGGAGATCACCCCCGACGGTCGCGCGCTGTACACGACGTGGGCGTACGACGGCGCCGGGACGACGATCGGCTTCGACATCGCGCCGGACGGCGCGCTGCAGGAGATCGATCGGATCGGCAACTTCGGGGCGGCGACGATCGGCTTCGTCGTGAGGTAGTCGTCCCGACCGCCTCGGGCGGATCGCGTCCTCACGTGGTATTCCACCCGCATGACCCTCGCCGCCGCGCCGACCTCCTTCTTCCTCGGCACCACGGACAGTGACCGCTGCAAGGCCTTCTACACCGAGGTCCTCGGCCTCTCGTGCACCGACGACTCCCCGTTCGCGGTGGTCTTCGCGCTCGCGAACGGCGAGCTGCGCGTCGGCAAGGTGCAGGACCTGACGCCCCAGCCGTGGACGGTCCTCGACTTTCAGGTCCCCGACCTCGACGCCACGATGGCTGCGCTCGGGGAGCACGGCGTCGAGTTCCTCCGCTACGACGGGATGGACCAGGACGACGCCGGCGTGTGGACGGTCCCCGGCGCGGGGGTGCGGATCGCGTGGTTCGAGGATCCGGACCACAACGTCCTGTCCGTTTCGCAGCGATGACCTAGGATGGTGGCGTGAGCGCGCCGGGCACCGCGGAGCGCGACCCCTCGGTCGCGATACGTCGCGCGATCGTGATGGGCGCGATCGCGCTCGGCGCGTTCTCGGTGATCGCGATCCGCCTCTACATGCTCCAGATCCAGGAGGGCGACGCCTTCCTCGACAAGTCCAAGAGCAACTTCTTCCAGACGCGCCGCCTCGAACACGAGCGCGGGGAGATCGTCGATCGCCACGGGCGTGTGCTCGTCACGAACCGCCCCTCGGTCAACGTCTACGTCACACCGGCCTTCTTCCCCGACGCAAAGAAGAACGTCCTGCGCCTCGCCTCCGTCTCGGGCCTGTCGCGCGAAGAAGGCGAAGTCATCTCCGTCGCGTTGTCGAAGGCCGTGAAGGAGGACGGGCCCGCGATCCTCGTCGCGAAGGGCTTGTCGCGTCGGCGCGCGCGTCGCGTGCGTCGCGTCGCGGAGTCGCTCGAGCTCGACCTCGACGCGATCCCGATCATCGAGGTCCCCCGCGATCCCCCGGAGTTCGCGGTGTACATCGACCCCGACCACTTCCCGAGCCGCGGCCTCGTGATGCGCCGCCTCCGCGACGCGATGAACCTCGACGAGGACGCGATGAAGGCGCTCGAGCGCCGCATCCGCCGCACGCGCGGGCTCGACAAGTACCGCGGCATCCTCGTCCGTCGCGATGTCTCCCTCGGCGTCGAGGGTCAGATCGGGTTGCTCGTCCAGCTCGGCGAGCTGCCCGGGGTCACGGTCGAGAGCGCGAAGGCGCGCCACTACGAACACGGCGAGCTCGCGGCGCACGTGCTCGGATACGTGAACGAGCTGTCACCCACGGAGCTCGAAGAGCGGCGCGACCAGGGCTACCGACTCGGCGACTCGATCGGTCGGCGCGGCATCGAGAACACGTTCGAGGAGGAGCTGCGCGGTACTGACGGCCGCGAGACGATCGTCGTCGATTCGAAGGGCCGCGCGCAGCAGTCGAAGTTCGCGCGGCGCCTCGACGAGGAGGTCGGCGTGCACGTCGAGCCCACGCCGGGGAACCGCGTCGTCCTCACGATGGACCTCGGGCTCCAGCAGGCGGCCGAGGACGCCTTCAGCGGGCGCGCGGGGGCGATCGTCGCGCTCGAAGCCCAGACCGGGCGCATCCTCGCGATGACTTCGACGCCGTCCTTCGATCCGAACCTGCTCGCCGGCTACTTCGACCCGAAGGAGAAGCGACGCCTCGACGAGATGCGCGAGCTGCGGCCGTGGCGCTTCCGCGCGATCCAGGACTACTTCGCGCCCGGCTCGACGTTCAAGGTGGTCACCGCGCTCGCCGCGTTGAAGGCGGGGGTCACCAACGAGCGCGAGCAGATCCGCTGCCCCGGCGCGTACCGCCTCGGGCGCACGCGCTTCCGCTGTTGGAAGGAGAGCGGCCACGGGATGATCGACTTGCACAAGTCGTTCGCCCGATCCTGCGACGTCTACTACTACACCCTCGGCGCGCGCCTCGGGCTCGACCCGATCGCCGAGATGGGGCGCGCGCTCTCGTTCGGCGAGATGACCGGCGTGCAGCTCGCCGCGGAGTCGCGCGGCATCATGCCGGACTCGAACTGGTACCGAAAACACCTGCCGGAGGGGTACACCCTCGGCGCCGCCGTGAACGCGTCGATCGGGCAGGGCGCCGTGAGCGTGACGCCGCTGCAGCTCGCGGTGTCGTACGCGGCGATCGCCAACGGCGGCACGGTC
Source organism: Deltaproteobacteria bacterium (assembly GCA_040218735.1). Lineage (GTDB taxonomy): Bacteria > Myxococcota > Kuafuiibacteriia > Kuafuiibacteriales > Kuafuiibacteriaceae > JAUHYN01. The sequence goes on along the minus strand of JAVJQW010000062.1, from coordinate 386,708 downwards.
TATCGCCCGCAAGTCGCCTTGCGCATCGAGTCGTACGACGGCAAGGCAGTCCGACCGATCCCGCCCGAAGCCCTACGCCAGCTCGACCTCCCGCCGGGGGCGCTCGCCGGGGTACGCGAGGGGCTGCGGCAGGTCGTGAACGAGCCGTTCGGGACGGCGTACCGCAAGCGCCTGAAGGACGTGCAGGTCTCGGGGAAGACGGGCACCGCGCAGGTCGCGAAGCTCGGCAAGGTGCGCGTGCGTGCCTCGAAGCTCCCCTGGAAGGTGCGCGACCACGCCTGGTTTGGCGCCTTCGCGCCGTCCGACGATCCCGAGGTCGTCGTCGTGGTGCTCGTCGAGCACGGCGGTGGTGGCTCGTCCGCGGCGGCGCCCATCGCGATGCGTGTCATCCAGGCGTGGCACGACATGAACCAGCAGCGCGCGTCGTTGCCGCCGTCCGCGGTGCGCGTGGCGACGATCGATCCGGAGCACCCGTGGCACGCGGCGCACTGAAGCAGATCGACCGGCCGCTGCTGTTGGTCGTCATCGCGATCGCCACGCTGGGACTCTACAACCTCGCGTCCGCGAGCCAGCCGCTCGGCGCCGACCTCCACGTGAAGCAGGGCATGGCGATGTTCCTCGGCGCGGTGATCGTCGCGGCGATCGCGTCGGTGCACTACCGCAACATCGAGGGGCTCGCGGTCCCCATCTTCCTGTTCGTCGTGGCGCTGCTGGTCGCGACGAGCATGTTCGGGAAGGTGGTGAACGGCTCTCGCCGGTGGTTGGTGTTGGGGCCCCTCAACCTCCAGACGTCGGACCTGGCGAAGATCGCGGTGATCATCATCGTCGCGAAGACGTTCCACATGTCGCAGTGGGAGGGCGGTCTCACGCTGCAGGAGATCTTCCGGCCGCTCAACGTGTCGCGGCCGGTGTTGGTGATCGTCGCGGTGATCGTGCTGTCGATCTTCGGCGAGACCGTGAAGCCACCGAAGCTGACGAAGCAGTTCCGGAACCGCCCGCGCACGGTGCTGCGCCTGCGCGGCGACGCGGTGCAAACGATCGGCCGCGTCGGCGACGTCGACGTGAAGCTCCAACACTCCGGCGTCGCCCGAAACCACGCGCGCATCGAGGTGAACGAGGAGGGCGAGCGGGTCATCGTCGACCTCACGAAGCAGTCCGGTGTGTACCTCAACGGCGAGCGCATCGCGGAGCGTGCGGTGCTGCACGACGGCGACGTGGTGCGCTTCGGAACCAACCAGCGCGCGGAGCTCACCTACCGCGCATCGATGGAGCGCATCCGACCGCTCCTGCCGTGGGTCGCGATCGTCGGCTTCCTCTGGTTGATGGCGGCGTTCGTGACGCTGTACCGGCGGCGCGATCTCTCGTTCGAAGCGCTGATCGCGCCGATCGACGTCGTCGCGATCCCCTGCGCGCTTATCCTCGTGCAGCCGGATCTGGGGACCACGCTCGTCGTGCTCCTCATCGCGTTCACGATGATCCTCTACGTGGGTTTGCGACCCTCGTCGCTCGTCCTGCTGTTTTCGGGGGGCCTCATCAGCGGCGCCGCCGCGTGGCTCGTGGTGCTCAAGCCGTACCAGAAGGAGCGGGTGCTGACGTTCCTCAACCCGACGAGTGACCTCGCGGGCGCCGGCTACCACCAACACCAGAGCCTCATCGCGATCGGCAGCGGCGAGGTGATGGGGAAGGGCCACGGCCAGGGCACGCAGACGCAGCTCTCCTTCCTCCCGGAGCAGCAGACCGACTTCATCTTCTCGGTGTGGGCCGAGGAGCACGGCTTCCTCGGGTGTATGTTGCTCGTCGGGCTCTTCGCGGCGCTGATCGTGCTGGCGCTGCGCATCGCGGTGCGCGCGCGCGATCGCTTCGGTGCGCTCCTCGCCGTCGGCGCGACGGCGATGCTGTTCTGGCACACCGTCGTGAACATGCTGATGGTCTTGCGCCTCGCGCCGGTCGTCGGCGTGCCGCTCCCGCTGTGGAGCAACGGCGGCTCGTTCGTGCTGACGACGATGATCGCGATCGGGCTGCTGCTCTCCGTGAGCATGCGGCGCCACCTGTTCTGACGTGCCTCGGGTCAGCGATCCCAGCGCGCGATCCACGCGGGCATCACGATGATCGCCGCGACCAGGCACGTCAGCTCGCCGAGGATCGCGACCTTCCCGAACGAGATCAGCGCGCCGTTCCTCGCGAGGAGGAGCGAGCCGTAGCCGATGATCGTCGTCAGCGAGCACAGCACCACCGCGCCGCCGGTGGAGGCGACGGCGCGTTCGATCGCCTTCGGGGGCGGGGCGGACTCCTTCTCGATCAGGTGGCGCGAGAAGATGTTCACTGCGTAGTCGACGCCGATGCCGAAGGTGATCGGCAGCGCGATGAAGTTCAGGAAGTTGATCTTGAGGTCGTAGATCGCGAGCAGCGCGAACAACCACGCGACGCCGAGCAGCAGCGGCGTCACGACGAAGAACACCCGCCGCGGTCGCACGAACACCAACGCGCACAGGATCAGGACACCGAGGAACGAGTAGATGGTCGCGCGCGGTCCGTCGATGGAGACGGCTTCCACCATGTCCGTGTAGATCACGAACGAACCCGACGACTCCACGCGCCGCCCGTCCGAGAGCGGGATGTCGCGGAGCACCTCGGCGACGCGGCGGATCTCGTCGGCGTGGTAGAGGTTCAGCTTCAGGTTCGGGAGCACGAGCACGACGAGCCCCTCGCGGCCGTCGAGCTCGCGGAAGTCGGCGCGGATCCCCTCCGGGAGGTCCTGTTCGCCGAACGGCTCGAGGTCGGCGGGGGGCCGCTGCTGTTTGGCGATCTCGGCTTGGTCGTCGTCGAGCTGCGCGATGAGGTCGTCGTTCAAGAGCTCGCGGATGCGCTCGAGGACCTCGATCTTGTCCTCCTGGTTCTTGGGCACCAGCGTCGAGAGCGCGTCGACGTCCGATACCGGGCTGTTGTCCCCCTGCTCGTCGATGACCTTCTCGAGCGCCGCGACGATCTGCGGAACGTCGGACTTCTTCTCGGCGATGATCACCTGCGGCGCGAGGTACCGCCCGAAGATCTTGTCGACCTTCTTCTCCCAGTACGCCGCGCCCTTTTCGTGCGCGCCGGTGTTCCGGAGCTTCTCGAAGTCCTTCTCGAGCGGGTCCTTCAGGAACAGCACGGTGACGACGACCGCCGCCAGCCCTGTCACGAGCCCGAACCACGCGAGGAGGCGCGCGTGCCGACCGACCCAGCGCGCGGGGAGGGCGGCGAGGCGCCCCGACTCGTAGAGCTTGAAGCGCTCCTTCGACGGGTCCATGGGCCAGCGCCGCTCCACGAAGACGATGAGCGGCGGCAGCACGACGAAGGTCGCGATCCAGCACAGCACCATGCCGATGCCGCCGATGACCCCGAAGTGTTTGAACCCGAGGAAGTCGGTCACCATCAGCGACCCGTAGGCGATAGACGCCGCGACCGCCGCGGTGATCGTGGCCTTCGCGGTGAACTCCACCGCGGTGTGGATCGCGCGGTCCACCGGCGTCCCCGCGCGGCGCTCTTCGATGTAACGCGCGAGCAGGATCAGCCCGAAGTTGATGCCGTTGCCGGGCACGATCGGCCCGAGGAACGCCGTCGACGCGTTGAGGTAGCCGACGAGGAAGTGCGACAGCCCGAACGTCCACACACACCCGACGTAGAGCGGTATCGCGATCAGGAGCATCGACCGCAGCCGGCGGTAGTAACCGACCACGACGAGCGCGAGGAGGATCGCGACCACCACCGACGCGAGGACGAGGTCCTCCACGAGCGAGGTCGTCTCCTCGATCAGGTTCTTCACGTCGCCGCCGAGGCCGACGACGAGGTCCGGGTGGTACGACGCCGGATTCAGCTCCGCGACCGTGCCCTCCACCAGCGCGACGAGCGCCTGGTTGCGCTCCAGCCCGAACGCCAGCCCGCGCTGCCGGAGGATCACCGCGAGCTCGGTCTTGTCCTTCGACTCGAAGTAGTCGTTCGGGAAGCGCTTCGCGAGGCTCAGCTCGCCCTCGTACTTCTTTTCGATGTCCGAGAAGTCGAGGGTGACCTTCGTGGACATGTCGGACAGGTCGACGAGCAACGGGTTCGCGGCGACCTTCGCGTCGTGGATCGCGTCCTCGATGCGCTCCTCGATCTCCTCCAGGTCTTCGAGGTCGACGTAGAGGTGCCGGCGCGGCTCGAAGAACTTCTTCTCCTCGCCGAGTTTGTTGCGGATGGATCGGATCTGCGGTGCTTGCTCGAGCTTCGCGACAAGGTCGTCCGAGAAGCGCCGGTTCGCCTCCGCGTCCGGCGAGGTCACGACGATCGACAGCTGCGAGAACCCGCCGAACCGGCGCTCCAGCTCCCGCAGCGTCAGGACACTCGGCGCGCTCTTGGGGAGCAGCTCCTTGAGGTCGGCCCGGACGTCGGCGAACAGGAGCGTGGACCAGTAGAGCATCGGCGCCGAGCTGACCAACGCGACGATCAGCGCCATCCGGTGGCGCGCGATCAGGAAGTTGGTCAGGGCCTTCAGCACGTGGGCTCCTCGCATAGGGGGCCGGGCGGCCGCGATCAAGCGTCGCTTCGTTTTACGGATCGCCCGAATTGTGGTGATGTACCGCGCGCATGGCGACGTTGGACGCGGCGCTCCTGGCTCTCGTGGACGCGGCCCGCTCGATCCGCCCCCGCGCCTACGCCCCGTACTCGGACTACCGGGTCGGCGCGGCGATCCGCGCGAAGGACGGGCGGGTGTTCACGGGGGTCAACGTCGAGAACAGCGCCTTCCCGACCGGCGTCTGCGCCGAGGTCAACGCCCTGACCACCGCCGTGGCGGCCGGCGCCCGGGAGTTCGATTCGATCGCCGTGGTCACCGCCCCCAAGAAACCGGGCGGTCGCCCGGGGGCCCCCTGCGGCAACTGTCGGCAGGCGCTGTCCGAGTTTGCGCCGCACCTCGTCGTGGCGCTCGCGACCGACGACGACGTCCCCGTCCTGACCACCATCGACGCGCTCCTCCCGGACGCCTTCACCCCCGAGGACCTGTAAGATGGCGCGCGCGATCCGCACCCTGCTCAAGGGCGGCACGTTGGTGACGATGAACGGCGACCGCCACGTGGGCGTCGGGGACCTGCTGATCGAGGGCGACAAGATCGTCTCCGTCGGCGCGCCCACGCGGAAGAAGGTCGACGAGACGATCGACTGCGCGGGTCGCTACGTGATCCCGGGGCTCATCCAACCCCACACCCACCTCTGCCAGACCCTCTTCCGCGGCTTCGCGGACGACCTCGTGCTCCTCGACTGGCTCGGCCAGCGCATCTGGCCGTTCGAGGGCGGGCACTCGCACGCGTCGCTGTACACCTCGGCGCTGCTCGGCGCGGCGGAGCTGCTGCGCTCGGGCACCACCGCGATTCTCGACATGGCCACCGTGCGCCACACCGACGCGGTGTTCGAGGCGGTGAAGAAGGTCGGTCTGCGCGCGACGATCGGCAAGGCGATGATGGACCAGGGGCAGGGGCTCCCGGCCGGGCTGCGCGAGACGACGGACGATTCGATCGAGGAGTGCATCCGCCTCGCGGAGAAGTGGCACGGCGCCGAGAACGGGCGGCTGCGTTACGCGTTCATGCCGCGCTTCGTGCTGTCGTGCACCGAGGAGCTCTTGGTGCGCTCCGTCGAAGAGGCGAGGAAGCGGGGGCTCATCCTCCACACCCACGCGTCCGAGAACAGCGAAGAGATCATGCAGGTGCGCGACCGCTGCGGTGCGGACAACGTGGCGTACCTGCACCAGCTCGGGATGTCCGGCGAGGACACGGTGTTCGCGCACTGCGTCTGGGTGACGGCGGCCGAGCAGCGCATCCTCGCGGACACGAAGACGAGCGTGGCGCACTGCCCGTCGTCGAACCTCAAGCTCGCGAGTGGCTTCGCGCGGGTGCCGGACTTGTTGGAGATGGGTATCAACGTCGGCCTCGCGGCGGACGGCGCGCCCTGCAACAACAACCTCGACGCGTTCACGGAGATGCGGCTCGCGGCGCTGATCCACAAGCCGCGCTTCGGGCCGACGGCGATGCCAGCGAAGACGGTGTTCGAGATGGCGACGCTCAACGGCGCGCAGGCGCTCGGCGAGTCGGAGCGGATCGGCTCGCTCGAGGAGGGCAAGCAGGCCGACGTGGTCGTCGTGGATCCGCGGCAGCTCCACTCGGCGCCGCTCGCCGATCCCTACTCGGTGCTCGTGTACAGCGCGCAGGCCTCGGACGTGGAGCACGTCTGGGTCGACGGTGTGCAGCGGGTGCGGCGCAAGAAGGTGCTCGGCGTGAACGTCAAGCGGCTCGTCGAGCAGGCGAACGCGCACGCCCAGGCGATCGTCGCGCCGCTCTTATGACCGGGGGTATACGCCGCCGGTCGAAAGGCCGAGCAACTTCAGGGGGATCGAAGCCGATAACTCCTGGCGAACCCTTGCAGTCGGCCAATCGCATCCAGGGCGGCGTCAAGCCTATCGCGCGTGTCGATGACGCGTCGCGTACCGATGCGACGCCGAAGCTGAAGGCCCCGGATGCGCCCTCGCCGAAGAAGGCGCCGAAGCGCTCGCGGTTCTTCTTCCGCGCCGACGGTGCGAGCCGCTTCGGGCGCGCGGTTCGGCTCGGGGTCACCGCGGCGATGATGGGCGCGCTGATCGGCGTGCCGGGTTCGTCGCCGACGCAAAACCCCGGTCCGCGGATCGAGCAGGTCGCCGAGGCCCCGCCGCAGGGCAACGAGGTCGAGACCTTCTCCGCCGCGCTGGCGGAGATCGGCGAGACGTTCGCGCCGGGCCTGACCCGCGAACAGGTGCTGAGTCGCCTTCGCTACGCGTCGTTCTCCATCACCCTGGACGAGGGCTTGGTGCCGGGCCCCGACGGCACGGGCCTGGAGGCCCCGCCGGGGACGCGGCTGCAGGTGCGGATCGATCGCGGCGGCTTCTCGATCGTCGCGACGCCTTCCGTGCAGTGGCGCGCGGACTGGGCGCCGGATCCGACGGTGCGTTCGATCCGCTTCGACTTCCACACGGGCACCTTCTCCGCGGACGCGGAGGGGTTCGGTCTCGACAGCTGGTACGAAAACTCGATCAGCTCGCTGGCGGACAAGCACATGCGCCCGCGGATGCCGGCGGCGATGCAGGAGCCCGGCTACGATCCCTTCTCGGATCCCGAGCTGGAGACGCGCCTGCAGCAGGTCGTCGATCTGTTCTCCGGCACGGCGTCGGAGGCGTCGCGCTCCGGTTCGGCGTCGGCGCCGCGCTTCGGGTTCGGCTTCACGGTCCCCGACGACGTGACGTTGCCTCTCGGTGAGACCGGGAGCGAGGCGAACATCGCGGCGGGCACGCGCGTCGACTTCGACGCGCGCCTCGCGGGCGCCTTCTCCGAGCTGCGGCTCGACCGCATCAACGTCGACTTCAGCGAGCCGGTCGGCATCACGAAGGCCGGCGAGTCCGACGCCATCCTGGCGCGCATGGACCTCTCGCAATTCAGCCTGCAGCCGGGCGGCCAGGTTTCGCTTCAGTATCGCCTCGGCCCGGAAGACGCCGTGGACGGCGTGCGCGCGCTCGGCCTGCTCATCGCGGTGCTCGCGGAGCCCCAGGTCGCGATGCGCTCGGACATCCACTTCTCGCCGAGCCAGATGGAAGGCCTCCGCGAGGACGTCCAGGAGCGCATCGACGGCGAGCTCGAGCCGCGCCTGATCGAGATGATCCGCGACAACGACGAAGCCATCCCGGGGATGTCGTTGATGCGGTTCTTCGGCCTGGAGCCGACGCCCGACCTCGGCGACCGGGGTTAGAGGCACTGCCGTTCGCTTAGCGGACGTGCCTGCCTCGGGCCCCCAACGGGCGCCGAGGGGCGCCTCGACGTAGGTCAGCGCGCCGGCGCCGCGGAGCGCCGCGTCCCTCGTCCGCGGTTTCGCCGGGCTGGTGAAGGCGGGGGGCCGCGGAGCCCAGTGCTCCGAAGGAGGGCCGCGCTCTCGAACACCGGCTGGTCACGTGCCGCCCTCCGCGCGTGCGCGTGGCGCTGGATGCGCTTCACGCCGAGGAGGCTCGAGACCCGAGCCTGGCCTGGTCTGGGTGGAGCGGCGCTCGTGAATCCTTCGGGCGACGAAGGCGCGACCCAACACTTCGCTCGCCGCGTGAAGGTTGTGCGCGCGACACAGTAATCGCAACTCCCCGACCACGCTCTTGGCGCCCAGCGCGCGTCCGCCGACATGATCGAATTCGAGGTTCGACCGTTCGCTGCATCGCCGACCGTCCGGGCTCACGTACGTGCACTGGGCGCCGTCGCGCTCGACCACCGCACGCCGCGTTGCCGCCGGGACGTACGCTGCGCCCGCTGGCGCATCCTCGGCGGGTTTCGATCGCGGACGGCTCGTCTTCCCGTTCTTCCTCTTCTCCAGCTTGTCCACGTAGAGCGCGAGCGCCGCTTCGAAGATCTCCCCGATGTCGGTCCCGGGCGGGGTGAGCTCCTTGGCACGATCCAAGAGCGCCTTCGCTTCGGCGCTCCCATCGAAGTGAAGAGCGAACGTGTCGGGCGTCGCCGCCTCGACGCAATCTTCGCAGCTCTTCGCGCCGGGGAACTCGGTAGCGACCAGCATCTCGACCTCGGCCTTGGACTTGTTTTTCGCCTGCTCGACGAGGCTGTGGGCGTTGTCGTCGAGATCGTTTTGGGTCATGCAAGACAGCTTGCAAGCGTTCGGGCTCATGCATCGAAGGTATCATCGAGCCCTCGAAACGCGATTTGGCAGGCCTCGAGGATGACGGTCTGGGAACCGCGAGGACGCGCAATACTGACCGTCAGCGCCCGAAGACGGGTCCAAGCTCGAAAACTTCGAAACGGACTGTGTTCGTCGAGGAGATGGCCAGGACAGGGCCGTTGATTCCGTCAACCCCAAAAGTAAGAAAGAAGATTCTTCCGCAACTCAACTTGCGCAACCGGCCACCCATCCCCTCTTACGGGCCGGCGAACCTCACCGGTCCATCGCAGCCGTCGACCGCCGCCGGCGCAATCATCCGACGCTGATTCCAGTGGCCTCGTGAACGCGTCGAAGGCGGCTTGGGTTACTCGCGTCCGAGGCCACGAAGATCCACCTGGGGGATGACCGCGCCGCGAGCGCTACATGGGGAGCATTGCGAGTGCCTCCGACCAGCGAGCGGAGCCGACCCGCCGTCCTCCTGCCTACATGGAGCGCGGACCGCGCGGGCCGGCGGGGCACTCCAGCGTAGGGCGATCGTTCCAAGGTGAGTCGGGCGCGTCACGCCCCGTCCATTCCCGGCAGACCAGCTCCGCTAGAGTCAACGGCATTGGATCTAACCTCCGAGCTTCGCCTCCGCGTCCATCCACGTGGAGATCAGCTCGTAGTTGTCGACGACGCGCGAGTGGTAGTGGCCCCAGATGTCGCTGATGCCGGCCATGGCGCGCTCCGAGCAGTCGGGCGTGAGGTAGATGCCGTAGTAGGTCGTGCCCTCGTCGCCGGGGACGGCGGGGAGCTTCGGGAGCGGGTCGCCGGAGGTGGGGCAGAGCAGCTCGCACTTGGTGCCGATCGCGATGTCGGTGAAGCCGGACTTGCGGGGGTCGCCGTGGATCGGGCTGAGGTGGACGAGGCCCTCGCGGTCGCCGGCGCGGACCTTCAGCGTGAGGGCGGGGTGGCCGTCGAAGGTCACGTCGCTCACGCCGATCAGGCTGTCGCCGTTGGGGCCGAAGGCCTGCGTCACGATCACTTTGACCTCGCCGCCGCGCTGCACGAAGTCGACGTTCGAGTTCTCGCGCCGGAGCGGCTTCCTCACCTGGACGGGGTTGTCGGTCTGATCGTCGTTGCTCATGACGCGCATATAGAGCGCGTCCCGTCGCCGCTGTCGAGGTGGGCTCGTGTCAGCGGGTCAGCTGCTGGACGAGGTACTGGATGACGTTACCGCGATACGCCGAGCGCTCGATGCGGGTGTTGATCTCACAAGTGCCGCCTTCGTCCTGGCAGCGACGGTACAGCGCGACGTGCCCGCGCGGGTGGTGGATGACCTGGCTGCGGTCGGTGATCATCGCCTCGTCGAGATCCGCGTTCTGGTTCTGCGTGATGAACGGCGGGTCGTCGCCGTCGAGCCATTCGTAGTAGTCGAGCACGCGCCGCAGCGCCTGGCCCTCCGGGGTGTTCTCCATGTCGGCGATGCTCGTCTGCGTGAGGCGCACGATCTCCGTGCCGACCTGATCGCGCACGAACGCCTCGTCCATCATCAGCAGCGGCGCCCAGCGCAGGAAGTCGTAGGAGACCTGCCCGTTGGTGTGCCCGAACGCCCACAGGCTCGTCGATTCGCGCAGCACCGGGTCGGCGTGGTCCGGCACCGCGAGGTCCTCGACCGCCGCCGTCCACGTCGCGCAGCCCGCACCGGCCGAGCCACCGTAGGCCGCGATGCGATCCGGATCCACGTTCCACTCCGCCGCGCGGTAGCGAATATACTGAATGGCGCGCGCGCAGTCGCGGAGGATGTAGTCGAGGCGGGTGCCGTTGACGTCGTGCTCCGTGCCGATGTCGTTGGGGATGGGCGCCATCAACGCGGCGTCGGGATCGCGGTAGGCCCAGCGGTAGCTGATCGCCGCGAACGAGATGCCCTGGCTCAAGAGCGACGGGACGAGGATGCCGTTGGCGTGGACCTGATCGCGGCTGCCGCCCTGAAAGCCGCCGCCGTGGATGAACACGATCACCGGCGCGGGCGTCGAGGTGTCGGCCTGCCAGAAGTCGAGCGCGTTCCTGGGGAAGGGGCCGTACGGGACGTCCTCGTAGTGCGTGTGCGCGACGTTCGGGTAGCGCGGGTCGCCGCCGACGTTCGTCGTGTACGGGGCGCTCAGGTAGTCCGTGCCCTGGCCCTCGTTGTAGTTGGCGAACCAGTCGCTCAGGAACGAGCCGCCGCCGTCGCGTCCTTCACCGGCGTCGCGAATCGCACCGCCGTCGCGCGCGGTGCCCGCGTCGCCGCCCGCTTCGCCGCCCGCGTCGGTGAGGCCCGCGTCGACCGGGGCGCCGCCGTCGCGTACACCTTCACCGGCGTCCCGCGCGGTGTCGACGCCGGCGTCGCGCTCGAGGCCCGCGACCTCGGAGGCGCCGCTGCACGCGAACAGCGCGCAGCAGGGAATCACGTAGAGCCCATACAGCTTCATCGTCGGCCATTCATCCAAGTCGCGTACCGCCCGCGGGTCGTACGGAATCGGTGTCGAGTGCGGACGTTTGTCCGCAGGCAGGCTGCGGCGTTGCCCTGAAACATGCGGACCGAAGAACGCAGGCGTCAGTACGTCCGCGCGCCGAGCTTCACGGTCGTCTTCATCTCCGCCCCGGTGTCCTCGTCCTTCGCGGACATGGAGAGGATGCCGTCCTGCGTGAGCGAGAACGTGACCTGCACGCGGACCTGGCCGGCCGGCGCGAGGCGGATGCCCGAGAACGTGAACTCCCCGAGCGCCTCGTTGTCGCGCGCCATCGGCTGATCGCCCTGGAAGATGCGCATCTGGAGGTCCTGCTGGTTGTCGGCGCTCGTCGTGAACGAGAGCGACTTCATGTTCGGGACCGCCTCCTGGCGCGGGAAGATCTCGTGCAGCTCGCCGCGTGCGTTCTCGATGCCGATCGCCATCGGGATGACGTCGAGGAGCTGGACCTTCAGGTCCGAGTTGTCCTCCAGCGAGTACGCGAACATCGCCGCGCCGATCGCGACCGCCTCGTCCGGGTTGACCTGTTTGCTCGGCTGTTTGCCGAAGAACCCGGACACCGCCTTCTGCACCGCGGGCATCCGCGTCATGCCGCCGACGAGGAGCACGTGGTCGATCGCGTCCGGTGTCGTCTGCGCGTCCTCGCAGACGCGGCGACAGGTCTTGATGGTGCGGTCCACGAGATCCTGCGTGCGGGTCTCGAGGATGTGACGCGTGAGCTTGAGGTCGACGTCGAGGGGCTGGCCCTCCGGCGTCATCGTGATGAACGGGATGTTGAACGCGCACTCCTGGCGGTCCGTGAGATCGATCTTGGAGCGCTCGGCGAGGTCCTTGATCCGCTGCATCGCGATCGGGTCCTGGCGCAGATCCACGCCGGGGTGCGCGGCCGAGAAGCTCTCGATGACCCAGTCGATGATGCGGTTGTCGAAGTCGACGCCGCCCAGGAAGATGTCGCCGCCCGTCGCCTTCACCTCGAAGACGCGGTCGCGGATCTCGATCACCGAGATGTCGAACGTACCGCCGCCGAGATCGAAGATCGCCATCGTCTCCTTCTCGAGGCCGCGTCCGACGCCGAAGGCGAGGGCGGCCGCGGTCGGCTCGTTGATGATGCGGAGGATGTCGAGGCCGATGATCTGGCCGGCTTCCTTCACGGCCTGACGCTGCCGGTCGTTGAAGTATGCGGGCACCGTGACGACGGCCTTTTCGACCGGCGCCTGGAGGTAGTCGGCGGCGACGTCGCGGATCTTCTGCAGGATCTTCGCGGCGACCTGCGGGAGGCCGAGCCGGACGCGGTTGACCTCGACCAGGACCTCCGCGGTCTCGGGCTGCTCGTGGACCTGGTAGACGAAGTGATCGCGGATCTTCTTCGCCGTTTCGACGTCGTACTCCTTACCCATGAGGCGTTTGGAGCCGTAGATGGTGTTCTTCGGGTTGAGCTGCCACTGACGCTTGGCGTCGTGGCCGACGAGCTCGTTGCCCTTGTCGTCGACGGCGAAGATCGACGGGATCGTGTACTCCCCGCCCCGGTACGGGATGAGCTTCACCTTCTGGTCATCGCCCTCGACGACGGCCGCGCAGGAGTTCGTCGTCCCGAGATCGATGCCGATGATGCGCTTCGCCATGCGACCGACCGGAGGTTAGCGGCCCTAAAAATTTTTGTGAAAGGGCCCCAACGATTTTCGCGAGGATACGCGTTGACCGAGTGGCCCGGACCGGGCTGCTCTGGGCGAGAACCGCCGTGTCGGAAGTCGACGTCATCAAGGACCCCGCCGAGGTCGCCCGTTTCCTGGAGACGATAGGATCCGCGCCGTTCATCGCGTTGGACACGGAGACGTCCGGGCTCGACCCCCACAACGACAACCTCCTGCTGATTCAGTTCGGGACGGCGACCGAGCAGGCCCTCGTGGCGGCGAACGCGGTGGAGGCGCACCACCTCGCGCCGATCTTTAGGCCGGATCGGATCGTGGTGATGCACAACGCCACATTCGACCTGAAGATGCTGTGGAACTACTACGGCGACGCCCTGGGCCTACAGCACGCGCGGATCGCAGACACGCAGTCTACGGAGAAGCTGCTGCGAAACGGTCGCAAGTCGGACGTGGTGATGCAGGGCTTCGCGCTGAAGACCCTCGCGGAGCGCTACGCGGGCATGGAGCTCGACAAGTCGATCCGCCAAGGCTTCTACGGGCTGTCGTCCGTCGACGAGCTGTCGGAGGCGGAGCTGTACTACGCGGCGCGCGACGTGGAGGCCACCTGGAAGGTCTTCGCCGAGCAGCTCCCGCAGATCGAGCGCGACAAGCTGGTGCGGGTCGCGGCGTTGGAGGGGGCGGCGTCGATCGGGTTCGCGCAGATGGAGCTGCGGGGCATCGCGATCGACACCGAGGCGTGGTCGAAGCAGCTCGACGGCGCGCGCACCGGGAGCGCGGCGGCGAGGAAGGAGCTGGATCGCGAGTTCTGGGAGGTCGCCGACCGCGACCTGTTCGGCGGGACGACGCTCAACTACGACAGCGACGACGAGGTCCTCTCCGCGCTCGAGAAGCTCGGTGTGAAGCTGACGACGACACGGCGCGAGGTGCTGGTGGCGACCGGGCACCCGGCGGCGATGAAGCTCGCCGAGTACCGCGAGCAGCAGAAGACGGTGTCGACGTACGGGGACGCCTTCTTGGCGCACGTGCACTCCAAGACGGGGCGGCTGCACCCGCGCTTCCGTTCGGTCGGGGCGAGCACGGGGCGCGCTTCGTGTGCGGAGCCGAACCTGCAGAACATCCCGTCGGGCTCCGAGTTCCGGGCGTGTTTTGCGGCGCCCGAGGGGCGCAAGATCATCACGGCGGACTACTCCGGGGCCGAGCTGCGGATCATCGCGGAGCTGTCGAAGGACCCGGTCTTCCGCGACACCTTCCTGCGCGGGGAGGACCTGCACGCGACGGTCGCGTCGCGGTTGTTCCGAAAGCCGGTGTCGAAGACCGAGAACCCGGATCTGCGCGCGCGCGCGAAGGCGATCAACTTCGGGTTGGCGTACGGGATGGGCGCGGCGGGGCTGGCGCGGCAGCTCGACGTGAACGTGCAGGAGGGCGAGCGCCTGTTGGACGCGTACTTCCGCTCGTTCCCGAAGATCCGCGGCTACCTGGAGAGCTCCGCGCGCGAGGCCATCCGGCGAGGCTACGCGGAGACGATGTCGGGGCGGCGCTTCTGGCTGCTCGACATGCGGCGCGACGGTCGCGAGGAGCACACGGTCGTGCGCGTCGCGAAGAACATGCCCGTGCAGGGCACCAACGCGGACATCATCAAACTCGCGATGGCGCGGGTGGTGCCGGCGTTCAAGGAGGCGGGCGTCGACGCGTTCCTGGTGAACATGGTCCACGACGAGCTGGTCGTGGAGGCCGCCGAGGGCGACGCCGAAGCGGCGCGTGACATCCTGGTGCGCGAGATGAAGTCGGCGGGCGCGGAGTTCGTGAAGCGCGTCCCGATGGAGATCGACGCGACGATCTCCGAGGCGTGGTCGAAGTGATCGGGAGCTCGCGAGAGCGGGTACGGAGGCGGGCGGCGACGCGATTCGCGGTCGCTGCGCTCACAGCCGTGCTGCTCCCCGCGATCGCGGAGGCCGCGGCGCCGGTCGTGGTGATCGACGCAGGGCACGGCGGCGGCGCGACGGGGACGCGGACGCCGACGGGCATACCGGAGAAGACGATCGTGCTGGGCGTGGCGCGGCACGCGAAGCGGTACCTCGAGTCGAAGGGGGTGCGCGTGGTGATGACGCGGACGACGGACGTGAACGTCGGCCTGTCGCGTCGCGCGTCGCTCGCGAACGACGTGGGGGCGACGGCGTTTGTCTCGATCCACGCGAACTACGCGCCGGTCCCGCAGCGGCGCGGCTGTGAGACGTACGTGCTCTCCGCGGAGGCCTCGGACGAGGACGCCTCGGCGCTCCTGCATCTGGAGGAGGGCGGCGAGGAAGAGGGGCGCTTCCTGAACGAGGAGTCGTTCGGCGGCGGGAACACGGCGGGCGGCGACGTGGACTTCATCCTGGCGGACCTCGCGCGCTCGGTCGCGCACCGCGAGAGCGCGCGGCTGGCGAAGCGGATCCAGGATCAGCTCGGGCGCGTGGGGGGCCTACGCCCGAGCCGCGGGCTGCGGCAGGCGCCGTTCAAGGTGCTGAAGCGCTCGCGCATGGCGGCGGCGCTGGTGGAGCTGGGGTACCTGTCGAACGCGAAGCAGGGATCGTATCTGGCGACGGCGCGCGGGCAGAAGGCGGCGGGCCGGGCGCTGGGCGCGGGGATCGTGAAGTACGTGCGCGCGCTCGACGGGCGGCGCTGACGTTACAAACGCAGCGCGAGGAGGACGAGGGCTTCGGTGAGGACGCCCTGGTCGTAGCGGAGCGCCGGCGTCCCCGGGAGGGGGCGTGAGCACGGCGCGGTGTGGTCGACGCCGTCGAGGACGGCGCGGAACGCTTGCTGGCCGGGGACGAACTGCTCGTCGAGGGTGACGAGGCCGTCGGAGTCGGCGCCGTAGCGGTCGCGCATGAGCTCCGCGACGGCGCGCAACGTGGAGAAGTGCTCGCCGACGGTGGAGGCGAGGGTGAGCGTCTTGACCGCGAGCGGGCGGCTCCTCAGGAAGCGCGCCTTCGCGGGGCCGAAGCCGAGGTGCGCGAGCGCCTCGCCGGTGGAGGCGCCGAGGATATCGGTGAAGGCGTCGCGGATCATGTCGCCGAAGTTGGAGCGCATCAGGGTGCTCGCGACGGGGGTCGCCATCGCGGGTTGCATCGCGATGAAGCGGTGGCAGCACGCTTCGGTGGCTTCGTCTTGGAGCGCCTCGGCGGCGTCGGGGCCGCCTTTGCTGTGGGAGAGGACGACGACCTTCTTGCCCGTCTGCGCGGCGAGCTCTTGGATCTCGCGGCGGAGCTGGGCGGCGTTCACTTCGACGTCGGCGTCGGTGTCGATCTTGGAGCGCGCCACTTCGAGGCCGAGGGATTCGAGGTGTTCGACGTTGGCGTCGAAGTACCCGGGTTGGTGCTCGGTCACGAGGCCGGGGACGGCGAAGTAGACGTAGTCGCCGAGGTCCGCGGGGTGTTCGGCGCGCCCGGCGGCGACGTCGGCGAGGAGGGTTTGCAGATCCGCCGTGGTGTCCTTCGGGCCGAGGCCGATGGCTTGGCTCTCGCGGAGCATCCAACCGAAGAAGGTTTGTTTGGCGGCGGCAATCGTCGGCGCGAAGGTGGCTTGGTCGGCCTTCGAGAGGTTGTCGATCATCCGGTACGTCTTGCTCGGCCCGAGGCTGTCGAGGACACGTTCGCGGTCGGCGGGCGCGAGGGCGCGGAGGCGGTCGATGGCTTGTCGGGCTTCGTCCTCGTCGACGAGGTCGAGGACGAGGAAGCCGTCGAGGGTGCGGGCGAGCTCGAGCTCGGTGGCGTCGACGTCTTGCGGATCGGGGCTCGGCGCGTTGCGGGCGGCGGCGAGGCGTTCGAGTGTTTCGGCGTAGGTGGTGGCGAGCTGGCCAGAGGCCTTGTCGGTGAGGCGTGACAGGAGCTTCGGATCGACGCGATCGACCACCGTCGCGAGCGCGCCTTCGTCGAGCCCGCGGAGCGCTTCGAGCGAGGCGCGCAGCTCGCGGTGGGTCACGGCCCAGTCGAAGACGTCGTAGGAGAGTTTGTCGGTGAGCAGGTTCGCCGCGGCTTCGCCGTCGCGGAGGGCGGCGGGGGAGCGGGAGATCTGTTGCGCGGGGGCGCGCGCGAGGAGGCCGCCGATGCGCGTGGTGTTCGGTGCGGTCGGCTCCGTGCTCGTGGAGGTGACGGGATCGGCGGTGCGCAGCGCGACGTGGCGGACGGGGGAGCGCGCGTCGATCTCGCGGGGCATGGGGGAAGCGTAGGGGAGGGGGCACACGGTTCGCCACCGACGAACGCCTCAGGTCCGGCTTTGCGGGCTGGGAGTGGCGTAGTACGGTCCCGCCCCCATGGCTTCCAGGAAGGACCGCGCAACGGACGAGCTGCGCAAGGTCGAGATCATCTGCGACTACACGAAGTGGGCGGAGGGCTCCGTGCTCTGCTGCTTCGGGGACACCAAGGTCCTCTGTAACGCCACCGTCGAGGAGCGCGTCCCGGGGTGGATGCGCGACCAGGGGCGGGGCTGGGTCACCGCGGAGTACGCGATGTTGCCGCGCTCGACCGACACCCGGAACGGGCGCGAGTCGCTGCAGGGGCGCGTCGGCGGGCGGACGCACGAGATCTCCCGGCTCATCGGGCGCTCCCTGCGGGCCGGCGTCGACCTCGTGAAGCTCGGCGAGCGCAAGGTCACCCTCGACTGCGACGTCATCCAGGCCGACGGCGGCACCCGGACCGCGGCGATCACTGGGGCGTGGGTCGCGATGTCGATGGCGATGAAGGGCCTCGAGGATCGTGGGGCCGTCGGCAAGAATCCGGTGAAGGAGCACGTCACCGCGGTGTCGATCGGGATCAAGGACGGCGAGGTGCTCCTCGACCTCGACTACAAGGAGGACCAGGCCGTCGACACCGACCTCAACCTCGTGATGACCGGCGACGGCGGGATCGTCGAAGTGCAGGGCACCGCCGAGGGGACGCCGTTCACCCGCGCCGAGCTCGACAAGATGCTCGACGTCGGGCGCAAGGGGATCGAGGCGCTCGTGCAGGCGCAGGCGGCCGCGCTCGAGGCGTGGAAGGCGAAGTGAAGCGGCTCGTCGTCGCGACCTCGAACGAAGGCAAGGTCGTCGAGATCCGCGCGGCGCTCCCCGACGTCCAGGTCCAGACCCTGAAGGACCACCCTTCGATCGAGATGCCGGAGGAGACCGGCGCGACGTTCGCGGCCAACGCGATCCTCAAGGCCGAGCACGTCGCGAAGGTCCTCGGCGTCCCGGCGCTCGCCGATGACTCGGGGCTCGTGGTCGACGCCCTCGACGGCGCCCCCGGCGTGCGTTCCGCCCGGTACGCGCCCGGGACGGACCGGGATCGTTACCTCCACCTCCTCACGAACCTCGAAGGCGTGCAGGAACGCGCCGCTCGTTTCGTCTGTGCGATGGCGCTCGCGATCCCCGACGCACCGACGCACGTCGAGGAGGGCAAGTGCGAGGGCACCATCGGCACCGAGCCCGTCGGTGATGGGGGCTTCGGCTACGACCCGGTCTTCGTCGTCGACGACGGGCGCACGATGGCGCAGCTGTCGGTCGCCGAGAAGAACGCCCGCTCGCACCGCGGCCGCGCGCTCGCGAAGATGCGCCCGCACCTCGAAGGCCATTTTTCGCTCGACTAGTCGCAGGTGATCGCTCAGGCTCTCGTCGGCCGTTTCGCGACGGATCCAACGGGGCGTGGCGCAGTCTGGTCAGCGCACCTGCTTTGGGAGCAGGGGGTCGGAAGTTCGAATCTTCTCGCCCCGATTCACTTTTCAGCCCGTGTCGTAGGCAACCTCGAAAGACCCGCGTATCGCATCTTGGCGCGCCGCCCTCGGCGCGCCGGTCTGGGCGCCCTCGAAGCTAGTCGACAAGCTCGACGCGACTGTGGTTGCGTCGGGCGGGTCGCGCCCTTCAAGCGCGACGAAGCCCGAGTAGCTCAGGTGGATAGAGCAGCGGCCTTCTAAGCCGACGGTCAGGGGTTCGAATCCTCTCTCGGGCGCGCTCTTCAAAAAGTCTGGACTCGCGCCAGCAAAGTCACGTAGACGAACCGACGCTTTCGTAGCGAACGGTGGCTGTAGCTCAGTTGGTAGAGCGGTGGATTGTGGTTCCATAGGTCGCGGGTTCAAGCCCCGTCAGTCACCCTGCCTTTTTTGGTTGATGCATCGTCCAAACGAAAGTAAGAGCACGACGCACAGACCGCGGGGGTATAGCTCAATTGGCAGAGCAATGGACTCTTAATCCATAGGTTGGGGGTTCGATTCCCTCTACCCTCAAAGGCACAGGGGCCCCGGAACCGAGCGTTCCGGGGCCTTTTGTGTTTCTAGCCCGCCCCGAGCCCGCCTATGCGCGGTTGGCCCGTTGCGCTCGCCGCGCCGCTTCGGCACGCTCCCTCCACGGTGGACCTTCGTCTCGCCAGCACAGCCGCTTGGACCTGTTGCTCCTGTACGGGCCCGGTCGGAGTGTGCGGCGTCGTGACGTAGAAGCGCATCACCCTCCGGCTCGGGCACTCGACGTCCCTCGTCTCGTCGTCACCGGAGGTTTCTCGTGGATTCGAATCAACTCTATTGGTCGTGGTGGATCGGTGCGGGTGCGCTCGCTGCGATCGCCGTCCTTCACTCCGTCCTCATTGGTCGTTTGCTCGGTGTGTCGGGGAGCGTCGCGCGCCTCGTCGACGCGCTCGCCGGCAACGCCAAGAACGTCGCGCCGCACCTCACCTTCCTCGTCGCGCTGTTCGTCGGCGCGGCGCTCGCCGCTGGATCCGCGCCAACGTTCGACCTCGGCCCGGAGTACGAACGCGTCATCGGCGACGGGCCGATCGCGATCTTCGCGCTCGTGTTCGGCGGCGCGCTCACCGGCTTCGGCACCCGTTGGGCGCGGGGCTGCACGAGCGGCCACGGCCTTTGCGGGACCTCGCGCCTGCAACCCGGTAGCCTCGTGGCGACCGCGACGTTCTTCGGCGTCGGCATCGTCGCCTCCCACCTGCTGGAGGTGCTGTCGTGAAGACGCTGCTCTTCAACGCCGCCATGGGCCTCGCGCTCGGGTTCGCGCTCACGCGGATCGGCTTCGCGGACTTCGGCGAGGTCCACGCGATGTTCCTCCTCACCGACCTGCGCCTCGTCTTCACGTTCGGCGGCGCGGTCGCGCTCGCCTACGTCGGCTTCCGCCTCACCGCGAAGCGCCCCGGGCGGCGCCCCGCGAAACCGATGCACGGGGGCGTCGTCCCCGGCTCCGTGCTCTTCGGCGTCGGCTGGGCCATCACCGGCGCGTGCCCGGGCATCGTCATCGCGCAGCTCGGCGCGGGTCAGCTCGCGGCGCTCCTCACGCTCGGCGGGATGCTGTTCGGCGCCTGGCTGGCGGGCCGGGTCTTCAACCCGCGGCCGGTCCTTGCGCCGAGGGGCAGGGCGTACCAAGACTGAGAGCGAGGTGCTCGAGCGAACGGCCCACATCCCGTGCCGCTCCGGCCGGGCGGAGCTCTGGGAGGTCATCGCCGACACCGAACGCTTCAACCGCGAAGCGCAGATGCCGCCGATGGAGATCCGCGCGGAAGCGAGCGCGGACGGCGTCGCGCGCCACGTCGTGAAGTCCCACCTCGGACCGTTCCCCGCGGAGTGGCGCGAGCGTCCGTTCGAGTGGGTCGAAGGGCGCCGCTACGGCGTGCGCCGCGAGCTCATCAGCGGGCCGATCGCCTGGCTCGAGATCGACGTGACCTTCGACGACCGCGCCGAAGGGGGCACCGACGTCACCTACGCGATGCGCATCGAACCGCGCGGCGGCGCGGTGTCGCTGGTGCTCGGTCCGTTCCTCGGCGCGGCGCTCCGGCAGGTCGAAAACGCGATCGTCCGCATCGACGAACGGATGTTCGCCGGTGCGCCGCCGCCGATCGTCGACGCGCTCAAGGAGCGTCCGCTCGCCGCCGCGGTGAAGAAGCTCGACATCAGCGACGACGCCAAGAAGTGGGTGCCGGAGCTCGTCGAGGTGCTGCGCACCGCGCCCGACCACGCGGCGCGGCGGCTCCGTCCGTACGCGCTCGCCGACGCCTGGGGTGCACCGCGCCGCGACGTGCTCGAGCTGTGCCTGGCGAGCGTCGTCGCGGGGGTGCTCGAGCTGACGTGGAACGTCGTGTGCCCGAGCTGTCGCATCGGCTCGGAGCAGCTCACGGGGCTCGCCGACCTGGGCGAGGAGGGCCACTGCGATCTGTGTGACCTGTCGTTCGGCGTCGAGCTCGACCGCGCCGTCGAGGCGATCTTCGCGCCGGCGCCCGTGGTCCGCGAGGTCCCCGAGGCGCAGTTCTGCTCGGGCGGCCCCGCCACGATGCCGCACGTCCTCGCGCAGACCGTGCTCGACGCCCACGGCGAGGTTCGCTTCGTCGCGCCGACGGAGGTGAAGCGTCACCGGTTGTTCGCGCGCGGCGGGGCGGTGACGAGCATCGACATCGCAGACGGCGCGCCCGAGTCGGTGACGGTGGCGCTGGCCGACGCGTTCGAGCCCGGGCACATCGCGGTCGCGCCGGGCGGTACGATCTTGGTCGCGGAGCGCGCGGGGTCCGCCCGACACGTGAAGCTCGAACGTCTGGAGTGGGCGAGCGCCGCCGCGACCGCGTACGACGTCGGCACGATCGCCACCTACCGGCAGCAGTTCTCGAACGACGTCCTGCGCCCCGGCGCTTCGGTGCGGATCGGGTGTGCGTCGCTGTTGTTCTCCGACCTGTCCGCGTCGACCCAGCTGTACACCCGCGAGGGGGACGCCGCTGCGTTTCGGCTGGTGCAGGACCACTTCGATCTCCTCAGCAGCGCG
Source organism: Deltaproteobacteria bacterium (assembly GCA_040218735.1). Taxonomy (GTDB): domain Bacteria; phylum Myxococcota; class Kuafuiibacteriia; order Kuafuiibacteriales; family Kuafuiibacteriaceae; genus JAUHYN01. Next base: position 365,127 of record JAVJQW010000062.1, on the reverse strand, counting down.
ATCGGCGCGCACGACGGCGCCGTGGTGAAGACGATCGGCGACGCCGTGATGGCGGTCTTCGTCGACGAGCTCGCGGCGGTGCGCGCCGCGGTCGCGATGCTCGAGGCGTGGCCCGCGTTCGTCGAGGGCCGAGCGGAGGCCGAGGGGGTCGAGCTGAAGATCGGCGTCTACGCCGGCGCGTGTTACGCGGTGACCGCGAACGGCGTGCTCGACTACTTCGGTCAGACGGTGAACATCGCCGCGCGCCTGCAGGGGCAGGCGGACAAGAGCGAGGTCGTCGTCGCCAAGGAGCTCGCGGAGCGTGCGCAGGGCGAGGCGGACCTCGGGGCGCTGAGCTACTCGGCGCCGTACCCCGCCGAGCTCAAGGGTTTGGATCGTGCCGTGGAGGCGGTGCGGGTCAGCGTCGCGGATCAGAGGAAGAAGTAGAAGCTCGCGGAGAGGCGGAGGATGTAGAGCTCCGTGACGAGGCTGTCGTCGGCGGCCGGAATCCAGAAGAGCGGGAACTCGACGGCGGCGGTGAGATCGCAGAGGGGCCGTTCGTCTCCGAGGGTCACGCCCACGTCGAAGGCGAGCGGGAAGTACAGGCTGTCGCCGGGGCGATCGAGCGTGGCGACGACCAGGCCCGTGTTGATACCGGCGAAGAGGTGGTCCGAGAGCTGGACGGTCGGGCGGATCGGGATCGCAAAGGCGATGACGGAGGGATCGCTGAACCGGAACTCGAGGAGGGCGCCGGTGTCGAGGGCGAAGACGTCGCCGCCGTGAATTCGGACGTTCACCTGCGGTGTCGCCAGGAAGTCGTCTTGAAACGGAAGCTGGAGGCTCAGCGTCAGGGCGACCTCGACCGCACCTCGGCCGCGGAGGCGGTAACGCGCCGCCAGCGACGCATCGCCCACGAGGGGCTCCGGCGCGAGCTGGAGCACGACGGGGCTCACGCTGACCGCGAAGTCGTCGGTTACGCCGAACGCGCCGTTGACGGCGAGGCCGACGACGCGCTGAACCGAGCCATCGGGGCGTGGCGCGCGAATGACGGGGACCGTCGCACCGAGGAGGAGCCCGTGCCGCGGCAACGTCAGCGGCCGCTCGACGAAGCGGAGCGGGTAGGCCGCCTCTTCGTCCTCGGCGGGCACCGCGGCCCACGCCGGTGCAGCGATCGTCAGGGCGACCAGGGCTCCAAGGGTTCGCGTTGTCATCTGCAAGGGCTTAGCGGAGTCACGGGGTTCGCTTCGCTTCGGGCGAGGGCGCGTTCCGGGGACGGCCGACGGGAGAGGTTACCGCATCGTCGCGCTCCGATCGCCCGGCCCCGAGGACAGCCTCCACCGTCGCGGGCCAGTCCGGCACCGCCACGGCCCACGACGGGCAGGTGGCCTCGGCCTGCTCCCCGAAGAGGAAGAGGTTCGGAACCACACCGAGCATCGGACGCAGCACGTCCAGCCTATCGTCGACGAAGTGTGTGACGCCGAGCTGCCGACAGATCGGGGCCTTCTCGGGGCGCTTTCGGCAGAAGCGGACGTTGCCCTTCACGAGCCCCGTCGAGGCGTAGAAGCCCCAGCGACTCAGCCAGCCGAGTGTCTTGTTCTGCACGGACTCGCCGCACTTCGAGATGATCCACACGCGCCCTTCGAACGCGTCGACCAGGCGGGCGACCGCCTCGAAGGCGCCGTCCGTGGGGGGCGTCGCCATCGCGCGTTCGAACGTGGAGCCCAAGAAGCTCGTGTCCGCCTTACCACCCTTCACGGCGCCGATGATGACCTTGCCAAAATCCAATCCGAGTATGTGTTCGTTCGTCATGCGGCGAACGTAGGGTCCGAAGTCATCGTCGAGAACTATTCATTGGGTATCGACTATAACTTGATACGATAGCTTCGAGATGAACTACGACTGGCTGTTCTCGTTCGTCGAGTTCGCGGAGCACACCAACTTCACGCGCGCGGCGGAGTCGCTCCACATCTCGCAACCCGCCTTGCACGTGCAGGTGAAGAAGCTCACCGAGGCCGTGGGCCGCCCGCTCTATCTCAAGGAGGGGCGAAACCTTCGGCTGACCCCCGAAGGGGAGCGCCTCGCCGCCTTTGGCCGGCAGGTGAAGGCGCAGGGCGAGGACCTCGTCGCCGAGCTGACCGGCGCGCCGACCGGGCCCCTCGTCCTCGCGTCGGGGCAGGGCGCGCTGGTCTACCTCCTCGGCGCCGCGATCCGGCGGTTCCCGAAACATCGCTGGCCGCTCAGGTTGAAGACCCTCGGCGGGCCGGCGGCGATCGAAGAGGTGAGGGCCGCCCAGGCGCACCTCGCCGTGGTCGCGACGAACGCGCCGCCCGACGACCTCGTCAGCCAACCGCTCTGTCGGGTGGGGCAGGTCGTCGTCGTCCCACGCGATCATCGGCTCGCGCGTCGCCGGCGGCTCCGGGTGCAGGACCTCGAGGGGGAGCCGCTCGTGGTGCCACCGCGCGGGCGCCCGCACCGTTCGATGTTGGAACACATGTTCGCGTCGAACGACGTCGAGCTGGAGGTCGCGGTCGAAGCGACGGGCTGGGCGCCGCTCCTCGCCTTTGCGAAGTTGGGCGTAGGGCTGACGGTCGTGAACGACTTCTGCGCTGCACCTCGCGGGATGAAGGCGATTCCGCTGCGCGGTGCACCGCTCGTGCAGTACCACGCGCTGCATCGCCCGCTCGCCCGCGCCGCGAGCTTCGAGTCACTCGACGCGATGCTGCGTTTGCTCGACGCCGAGCTCGCCCGCGCCTGAGGTCCCGGCGCCGAACGCTTCGTCGATCAAACGACAACGTGTGTGTCACGTTTGTCGTCGAACGCCCACTTCGATGGGTGCGGCTGCTCCGCCTCCTGCTCCCGATTGTGTTCGCTGGCGGCCTCGCCGTCGGCTGCGCGAACCCCGAAGAACCCGAGCGCCAACGCGACGACGCGGGCATTCCGCGCGACGCCGGAGAGCTCCGCGACGGCGGCACGCCGCGCGCCGGCGGAGGCACGCCCGATGGCGGCACCGTCCGCGACGCAGGGCCCCCGCGCGACGGTGGGCCGGGGCGCATCGAGGTTCGCCGAACCCAGATCGCCCCCGCGGTCGGACGCGCCGCACGACCGGGCCTCGAGGTCCGCGGTCGGCTCGGCATCACGGGCCCGCAGCGATCGACCAGCCCTGGACACGAGGTCCGCGGAGGCCTCGTCCCGTCGAGCCCTGCCGGCACACCCTGAGAAAGACAAACGAAGATGTTGCGACGAACGATCACGCCCCTCGCCCTCATCGCGCTGCTCGCGCCCGCGACCGCCGTCGCGCAAGTCACCTTGCCCTTCGAAGGGTTCATCACGGACGAAGCGCAGATGCCGATCGACACACCGGTCGACATCGTCGTGCGCCTGTACGACGTCGAAAACGGCGGCACGCCGCTGTTCGAAGAGACCCACACGGGCGTGATGCCGCTGGGCGGGTACTTCTACTTCACGATCGGTGAGGTCACGGCGCTCGACGCTTCGATCTTCAACGGCGCCGACCTCTACATCGGCTTGGAGGTCGGCGACGACGCCACCGAGCTCGCGCCGCGCTTCCGCGCGGGGTTCGTGCCGTTCGCGGTGCGCGCGCTGTCCGCCGACGCGGGCGGCCCCGTGGGACCGACCGGGCCGACGGGCGCGACCGGGCCGGCGGGCCTCGATGGCCCACCCGGTCCGGCGGGACCGACCGGACCGCAGGGCGCCGTGGGTCCGGCCGGTGGCCCCGGACCGGCGGGCGCGGCGGGACCGACGGGCGCGCCGGGACCCGCGGGCGCGACGGGCGCCATTGGACCGCAGGGGCCGACGGGTCCGCAGGGTCCGGCGGGCAACACCGGCAACACGGGCCCGCAGGGACCGACCGGCAACGTCGGACCGACCGGCGCCGTGGGCCCGCAGGGACCGACCGGCAACACGGGCAACACCGGTCCGCAGGGCCCCCAGGGTCCGATCGGCAACACCGGCCCCCAGGGCCCCGTCGGTGCGGTCGGTCCGGTTGGCCCGGCCGGCCCCGCTGGCCCCGCCGGACCGCAGGGCAACGTCGGTCCGCGCGGCCCCACGGGCAACACCGGCCCCCAGGGCCCGGCCGGCCCCGCTGGCCCCGCCGGACCGCAGGGCAACGTCGGGCCGCAGGGCCCGGTCGGCAGCGTCGGCCCCGCGGGACCGACCGGCAACACCGGTAGCCCGGGTCCGCAGGGCGCGACGGGCAGCACCGGTCCGCAGGGCGCGACCGGAGCGACCGGCCCCGCCGGCGTGCCGTGCGCGAGCTGCGTGAACGACGCGTCGATCGCGGACCGTCAGGTCCGGGCGGCGGCGCGCTGCGAGCACCTCAACGGCAACCCCGGTCAGTTCGGGTACCTGTTCATCAGCAACAACCAGAGCGTCTACCGCTGCCGCGTGCCGCGACCGACGGACCTCGTGACGACGGCGCCGGTGACGGTCCAGGTCACGTACCGCAACCCGACGACCATCACGCACACCGCGACGTTCAACCTCTCGGTCGTGCCGCTGACGCTGAACACCACGGTGCCGAACCCGTCGACGGCCAGCTCGGCGCGCACGCTCACGCCGAATGTCTCGCTGTGGGCGACGTCGTTGACCGCGGCCGCCGCGTTCGGCGGTACGACCGCGCAGTCGTCGGTCATCGAGCTGACGGTCCCCGCGGCCGGTCGCGGCGCCGAGGTCCTCGACATCGCCGTCCTCTACACCGCCGCGCGCTGACCCCCTGGGACCGCCGTCACGTACGAAACACCTCCCATTCGAGGTACGTTTCTACGTCATGAAGCCCCTGCTCATCGCCGCCCTCGTCGCCGCTCCGTTGTCCGCGTTCGCGCAGGAGATCGGGACGCCGCCCCCGATCGAAGAAGCGGGGCCGTTCGAGGAGCGCGTGTCGACCGGCGCGGATCCCTTCGAGACGATGAAGGACGCGCCGCCGACGCAGGACCCGAACCAACCCATGGTCGCGGACGACGACGGCGACGACGACGCGCCGCCGACGATGGCGGAGTTCGAGACCGCGCTGAGCCCGCACGGTCGCTGGGTCGGGACGTCGCGCTACGGGCGCGTCTGGGTCCCGCGCGCGCCGTACCCAGGGTGGCGGCCGTACACGGAGGGGCAGTGGGTCTACACCGCCGACGGCTGGACGTTCCAGTCGCGCTACGCGTGGGGCTGGGCCCCCTTCCACTACGGGCGCTGGGTCTACCTCGGCGGCCACGGCTGGTCCTGGATCCCGGGCTACGAGTACAGCCCGGCGTGGGTGCAGTGGCGACACGGCGGTGACTACGTCGCGTGGGCGCCGCTCGGACCGGCCGGCGTCTCCGCGAGTTACTACGGGACGCCGTCGTTGTGGTTCGCCGTTCGCGCGAACACCTTCGGCACGCGCATCCATCGTCGCCACGCGCTCCCCACCGCGCGTTCGAAGGTGGTGTTCGGCGCCACGCGCATCGGACTGCCCACGGTGACGTACGTGCAGAAGACGACCGGGCGCCCCGTGACCCGCGTGAGCGTGCGCCGCCACCACCGCGCCGCGCGTAAAGCGCGCCGCATCGAGCGCCGCGATCGCCGACAGGAGCGCCGGATGGATCGCCGCGACGATCGTAAGGCGCGCCGCATCGAGCGCCGCGACGATCGCAAGGACCGCCGCGACGATCGCAAGGCGCGCCGCATCGAGCGCCGCGAGGATCGCAAAGAGCGCCGGCAGGACCGCCGCGAGCGTCGTCAGGATCGGCGCGAACGTCGGCGAGACTGACGCCGCCGCGCTGCGCGGAATCGACCACCGCGGCCGAGTCACCACCAGCGCGGGTTCTTCTCGATGAACTCCAACAGCGCCTCGTACTTCGGCGCGTCCTTTGGCGGCTGACCGGTGGAGCGCAGCGCGCCGAAGCGCCCGAACGGGGCGGGCTCGGCGGCGTACACGAAGTGCACGAAGACGCCGCCGCCTTCGGCCTTCCACCCGGCGAGCAGCTTCGCGTAGTGGCCCTTCATCCGCGGGTCCGCGTCGACGCGGTCGAGGAGGCTCTGCACCTGGCGGTTCTGTTCGAGGCCGGGGTGCGTGACGAGGTGCTGGCCGCCCTCGTAGGCGATGACGTCGAAGTCGTTCGCCTCGCCCCACCGCGTGGAGGAGCGGATGGCGTCGATCGTCCAAGGGAGTGACGTCTTCTCGATCAGCGCGTGGATCTTCTCCTCGTCGTCCTTCTTCAGCAGGTCGTCGAGCCCCGAGACCTCGTGCCCGAAGTACACGCCGATCGCGATCGCGTCGTGGTGCGCGCGGGTCTCGCGCTCCTTCACCAGCGCGTCGTGTGCGTAGTGGTTCCCGAGCTGGCTCCCGAGCACCCGCACGAGGTGCTCGGTGCCGAAGATGCGTTCGAAGATCTTCATGATCTCGGTGCTGCGTCGCCCCTGGAACATCATCTTCGCGCCGTCCGGATCCTTGTCGAGCTTCGCCGCCGCCGCGCGCTCTCGCGCGTACGCCGCCTGCGTGAAGGCCGGGTGGTCGTGCCAGACCTCGTTCGAGTACTCGATGTACAGCGTCAGCGACGGGTCGAGCTCCTCGCGCAAGAACGTCGCGAGCTTCTCCACGAACGCGTCGTCCGCGCCGTGCGGGATGCACAGCCACGGGTCGGCCTTCAGCGTGTTCGCGAGCAGCACCATGTACTCGTACGCGACGCCCGCCGGCACCGCCTGCGCGTAGAAGCGCGGGTCCGAGCGCTGCTCCCACCGCTGCACGCGCGTCCCGTTGATGATCTGCCAGTCCATGAACCGCAGCACCGAAAACGGAGCGAGCCGCTCGAGGAACACGGGGTGGAACACCGCGCCGGCCTGCACGCGCTCTTCGTAGCGCTTCGGATACACGCGCACGTCGACGATCGGATCCTTCGGGTCCGTCTCGACGATCGTCAGCGTCATGCGTTGGTTCGGCTGCGCAGTGAACGTGATGCGGTTCTTCTTCTTCGCGAGCCCTTTCAGCGGCTGCTCCGTCCCGGCGATCTCCAACCCGCCACGCCCCGCGTAGGTCAGCACCATCGGGCCGCCCTCCTGCGCGGAGATCACGACCGACGCCCGCTGGCCCGACGCGAGCTTCTTCGGCCACCCCGCCTCCGTCTTCTCGATCCGACGACCGTCGTTCCACTGGTCGACCGTGCCCGACGTCCACCAGCCTGCGGTGCGCACCGAGTCGAGGAACGCCCACTCCGTCGACACGAAGTCGAGGTGCACGAGGTTCATCCCGATCGCCGACTTCGCGTTGGCCCGGTCGATCTTCGTCCGCGGCTTCGTGCTGATCCGCGCGAGGTTCTGCTTCGCCATCGCTTGGCGCTTCCGCTTCACCTTCGCGACCTTCGGGATGCCGGCGTCACGTTGCGTCTTGGCGGCGGGTTTGGCGTCGGAGCTCTTGCACCCGACGAACAGGAAGATCAGCGCGAGGAGGAGTGAGCGCACGACGCGCAGTCTACTCACACGGCGGGCACACCGTCTCGGGGCCCCCGATACACAGGCACGTGGCCGCGTCCGGACGCGTCGCGACCACCACGGCGGTCGTCGCCGCACCTACGACCACCGCCCCCACCGCGACCCAGAACCAATGCCGCTCGACGATCGCCGGTTCGACCGCGATCGGCTGGAGCAGGAGCTCGACACGCGTCGTCTCCCCCTCCGCGATCGACACCTCGCGCCGAATGGGCTCGTGACCGTCGAGGGTCACCGACAAGGCGTAGGTGCCGGGCGTCGCGCGGAACGTCGACTGCCCCGCGTCGCTGCGTTCGAGGTCCGCACCCTCGAGCGCGATGCGCGCCCCCGCGGGCACCACGGCGATCGAGGCACCGCCGACGCGATCGAAGCCGGCAGTGTCCAACAGCTGAGCGGCCTTGTTGGGCAGCAGCGCCGTGACCGACGAGGCGGCCGGCTGGAACACCACGTTCTGCGTCGACTCGCCGTCGTCGATGAGCGTGAGCGTGACGATCGGCGGATCCACCGCGTAGCTCGCGATGACGTTCAGCAGCAGATCGATGTCGTGCTCGCGCATCACGCGACGAATGCAGTCGGGCCGCGCACCACACTCACGGAGCGTGCGCGCGACGGGCGCGGCGCCCTCCAGGAACAGCGTGTTGTAGGGCACCGCCACGAGGCCGCGTCGCCACGCCGTCGCGTCGCGCGTGGCGTCGAAGAGCGCGCGCGAGGTGGGCGCGGCGTCGGAGTCACCGACGACCGTCGGGAGGATCGCGATGGCCTGCGGCGTCTGCGCGATGGCGGCGACCGCGACGAAGAGGGCGGGGCTCACTGCCCCTGTTTCTCCGCCGCCCGGATCTTTTTTGCCAGGGCGCGGAGCTCGTCATCGGTGATTTGCGATCGCTGGCTCTCCATCATCAACTGCGTGACGAGCTTCGAGACTTCGCGATCCCCCGGGCGTCGGTTCTGGAGCGCGAGCGCGCGCTGCACCAGGGACTTCATCGTCGGCGCGGGGGCCTCGGCCGGTGGCGGCGCCTCCGCGGCCGGCGGCGGCGCGGGCCGCGCCCGACGGCGCCGCGTCTTCGTCACGGGGGCCTGTTCCTCGGCGGCCTCCACAGGCTCGGGCTCGGGCCTTGCCTCCGGCGTCGCGATCACCGTGATCTTCGGCGGCGTCATCGGTGCGGCGGTCACCACCTCGGCGGGCTGCGCGGGTGCGCGCGTCAGGACCAACGCCCCCGCGGCGCCGGCGAGCAGCATGAGCACCATCAACGCGACCACCATCTGCATCGGAACGCCCTTGGAGGGCGGGGTCACGGCGGAGAGCCCGGAGTACGAGGCGTACGGCGTCGGCGTGGAGACGTCCGGACCCATCGCGGCTTCCGCGTGGACGTCCGGGGTCCGGGCGGGGCCGACTTCGATCTGCGGCACGACGCGTCCGAGGTCCACGCCCTCGCGCAGCGCGAAGACCTCCACGCCCTCTGTCGCCTCCAGGTTCGGCGAGGAGGTCACGCGCGAGAGTAGCTGCGTCACCTCCGTCTTCGACTCGCCGAGCTCGCCCCACAGCAGGTCACTGACGATCGTCGCCGCCGCGCCCTGGCTCTTGTCCTCCGGTATCGCGCCGCGCAGCGCCGCACAGAATTCGTCGGCGTCCTCGAAGCGCTGCGCGGGATCCGGGTGGAGCGCGCGCATCACGACGGCGTCGAGCTCGGGGCTCACGTCGTCCCGCAGCTTCGACGGCGGGACCTGATTCGGGCGCGTCTGCGCGCGGAGCATCAGGGGGAGGGCGGCGCGTTTGATGTAGAACTGCTGGGTGAGCAGCTCCCACAGGACGATCCCCATCGCGTAGAGGTCCGCGCGGCGGTCGACGTCGCCCGCGATGACCTGCTCGGGCGACATGTACCCCGGCGAGCCCATCACCACGCCGGTGCCGGTCTTCCAGTCCTGGACGGTCGACTTACCGAGGCCGAGGTCGATCAGGCGCGTGACCCCGTCCTCGCCGAGCATCAGGTTCTTCGGCGCGATGTCGCGGTGGACGATGTGCAGCACCTGCCCGGTCTCGGGGTGTACGGCGTCGTGCAGCGCCGCGAGGCCGGCGAGGCCGCCGCAGACGATGTCGGCGATCGCCGGGAGGGTGGGGCGCCGGCCGCTCTTCTCGAGGTCCGAAGCGATCCGCGAGACCGTCCACCCGGCGATGTACTCCATTGCGATGTAGAAGGTCTCGCCCACGCGCCCGACGTCGAACGCCTTCGCCACGTGCGGCGTGTTCACCGCGACTGCGATGTCCGCCTCGTGCGCGAATCGCCGGACGAAGTTCTCCTGCTGGGCGAGCTGCGCGTGGAGGCGCTTGATGACGACGGGGCTCGGCGCCTTGGCGTCGCGATCGAGGGGGCGGGCGAGGTGGACGTCCCCCGTGCCGCCCGAGCCGAGCGACTTGAGGAGCATGTACCGCCCAAAGACCCGCGGCAGATCCGCCACGGCCCCAGTCTACACCGAGTCCGTCTCCATTCGGGAAATCATGTCGGTGGTGCTGTGGTCCTTGGGGTCGCCGCAGATGGCGACGCGACCGCCGTAGCCCTCCACCACGTGGCGCTCCGGCACCGTCTCGGCCGTGTAGTCGGTGCCCTTGGCGTGGACGTCGGGCCGGAGGCGCTCCAGCACCCGCACCACGTCGGGCTCGTCGAACACCAGGACGTGGTCCACACACGCGAGGCCGGCGACGATCTCCGCGCGCTCGCCCTCGGGGACGATCGGTCGGTTCGGTCCTTTGTAGGCGCGGGTCGAGGCGTCGCTGTTGATCGCGACCACCAGGACCTCGGCCTCGGCGGCCGCCGCCTCCAGGTAGCGCAGGTGCCCGACGTGGAAGAGGTCGAACACTCCGTTGGCCATGACGATCGTCCCCGCGGGGCGCTCCGCGACGAGCGCATCGAGCGTGGTGCGTTTGGCGGCGGTCGCGGTCTTCATGTGCCGAGCTCCGCGAGCAGGACCTCGGGGTCACACGTCGCCGCGCCCATCACCCGCACCACCTGGGACGCTGCCGCGTTGGCGATGCGTGCGGCGTCGACCACGTCCGCGCCCGCGAGCAGGGCGAGCGTGAACGCCGCGGTGACGGTGTCGCCGGCGCCGGTGACGTCGACCGCTTCCTGGGCCCCGTGCGCCGGGAGCAGGACGGTGTCGCGATCCCTCGCGGCGACCGCCATGCCCTCACTGCCCCGAGTGAGGAGCGCGTAGTCGAGCGACAGCTCGCGCACGAGGCGCTCCGCCGCGGCGCGGGCGTCGTCGTCGGACTCGAGCCGCACCGCGAAGGTCTGCTCGACCTCCGGCTCGTTCGGCGTCACCGCGGAGACCCCCGCGAACTTCCCGAGCGCGTAGCGGCTGTCGACGACGACGAGTTTGTCCGCCGCCCGCGCGCGCGCCGCGAGCTCGACGTAGAGGTCCGTGAGGCTCTCGTCGCCGTAGTCGGAGATCACGAGCGCGTCGAGGTCAGCGATCGCTTCGTTCACCGTGCGCACCAGGCGCTCCGTCTCCTCGGCGTCGATCGGGCGGTCGTTCTCCCGGTCGATGCGGAGCATCTGCTGTTTGCGGGTGTGCAGGCCGCCCGCGAGGACGCGGGTCTTGGTGATGGTGTGGCCCGTGGTGCGGCGGACGAGGCGGCCGGGATCGATCTTCGCGGCGGTCGCCAGCGCGGCGAGCTCGGTCCCCGCTTCGTCGGTGCCGACCAGCCCGATGAGGGAGGTCTCGGCGCCGAACGCGGCGAAGTTGTGCGCGGTGTTGGCGGCCCCGCCGAGGAACGTCGCGCGGTCGTCCTCCTTGACGATCAGCACGGGTGCTTCCCGTGAGATCCGGTGCGTCGACCCGTACAGATAGATGTCGAGCACCGGGTCGCCCAGGACGGCGACGCGTTGGCCCTTCATGCGCTCGACGACGCTCCGCATGCCGCGAGGCCATCACAGCCGGGGTCGAAAAGGAAAGTCGAAGTCACGTATGCTCGCGCCGTGTCGGGCGGTCGCATCCTGGTCGTCGACGACGACGACGCGCTCGTCGACCTCGTCCAGATGGCGTTCACGGACGCCGGGTTCGAGGTCGAGGTCGCCCGCGACGGGCGCGCCGGGCTCGAGGCCCACGCGCGCGGGGCGCCAGACATCGTGGTGCTCGACGTCATGATGCCGCACGTCGATGGGTTCGAGGTCTGCCGACGCCTGCGCGCGACGAGCCGAACCCCCGTCGTGATGCTCACCTCGCGCGACGACGAGGTCGACAAGATCGTGGGCTTGGAGATCGGCGCCGACGACTACGTCACGAAACCCTTCTCCGTGCGTGAGCTGATCGCCCGCGTTCGCGCCGTGCTTCGTCGCGTGCGCGAGGCGGGCCCCTCCACGGAGTCGGTCGAGGCGGGCGTCGTGCGCGTGGACCGCGCCACACACCTGGCGCACGCGGGCGGTGAGGTGCTCGCGCTGACCGCGACGGAGTTCGAGGTCCTCTACACCATGGTCGCGTCGCCCGGGCGGGCGTTCTCGCGCGACCAGCTGATCGACGCGGTGTACGGAGAGGACATCGTCGTCGCGCACCGAACGATCGACACGTTCGTGAAGCGCCTGCGGAAGAAGATCCGCGACGCCGCGGACGGGGCGGATCCGATCGAGACGGTCCGGAGCATCGGTTATCGCTTCCGCCCGTAGGCTCGTGCGTTTCCGCGTCGGGACGCGGATCGTGCTCGCGTGCCTCGCCCTGGTCTGCGCGCCGGTCGTCACGGCCTGGTTGATGGGGCTGTACGATCGCTACGCCATCGCCGACACCGAGTCCGATCTCGAAGCCATCGAGGCCGGCGCGGACGTCGAGGCCCTCGCGCGCGCGCACGCGGTGTACCTGAGGCGCTTCGACGCGTCGGGGGGGCAGCTCGCCGCCTCGTCGCCGCACTGGGGCGACGGTCGCGTCAGCCGCATCCCGGTGTGGGCGTGGTTCGCGGATCTGTTCTTCGGGCCGGAGGGGCCGCCGGATCTGTTGGCCTTCGACGCGGAGCTCGGCCCGGTCCACGCGCGGCCCGAGGTGCGGCAGATGTTCCAGACCGGCCAACCGAGCATCGCGTGGCACGGGCCGAAGGACGGTAGCGCGTTCGTCCTGTTCCGCGTGATCCCCACCGACGATGGTTACCTCTACGCGGCGCGGATCTCCCGGCGGAGCGTGCGGGCGCTGTACGACGCGCGCTTTCAGCTGCTGAAGCTGACGCTCGCGCTCGCGGTGGGGGCGTTGGTGATGGGCGCGTGGCTGACGTTCTCCGTGGTCGGGCCGCTGATGAAGCTGCAGCGGCGGGTGCGCGGTAACCTCGCGGCCGGCACGGCCGAGCCGATCGCGCTGACGCGGCGGGACGAGATCGGGCAGCTCTCGCGCGACTTCGATCGCCTGACGAAGCGCCTCGTCGGCCAGGTCGAGCAATCCGCGCACGTGGCGGCAGACTTTGCGCACGATCTGAAGAACCCCATCGCCGCGGTGCAGGCGGCCTCCGAGCTGTTGGACGGCGAGACCCTGCTCGACGACGAGCGACGGCAGCGCATCGCGAAGTCGGTGCGGCTCGCGGGGGAGCACATGCGGCGCTCCGTCGACGCGATGCTCGCGCTCGCGCGGCTCGACGAGGGGTTGGAGAAGGAGCCGCGCGCCGAGGTCGACCTCGCCGGGATCGTCCGCGCTGCGGCCGAACGGTTCGACGCCGACGTCCACCGGGACGGCGTGACCCTCACCGTCGAGGCGCCCGTGGAACTGGTGATCTTCGGGAACGCCGAGCGCCTCCGCGATCTGGTCGACAACCTCGTCGACAACGCAGCGGAGTTCGCACGATCCAACGTGCAGGTCAGGTTGACGGCGTCCAACGGGGGCGCCGAGGTCGTGGTGGCGGACGACGGGCCGGGCGTCCCGGAGGGCAACCGCGACAAGGTGTTCCTCCGGTTCTTCGCCGCGCGGCCGCCGGAGCGCCCGCGTGGGAGCGGGCTCGGGCTCGCGATCGTCGACGCTGTCGCGCGCGCGCACGGCGGGGCCGTCACCCTGCTCGACGACCACCCGTTGGGGGGCGCCGCGTTCCGGGTCCACCTCGACGCCGGAATGAAGTCGTGATGAAACCTGTTTCCGGTCGGCTGAGACGTTTCCCGAGGGGCGCCGCGACGTCGTCGCGGGGGGGACGTCGACGGCACCATCGAGGAACCCGTGCCCCACGATCCACAGCGCATCGCCCCCCTGCTGCTCCTCGCGACCGTCGCGTGTGAAGCCGAAGCCAAGAAGCCGGAGACAAAATCGGCGCCGCCGCCCGCACGGGTCGAGACCGCTTCGGTCGAGACGGGCGCAATTCAGGATCGGTGGCGGTTCCTCGGTGACGTCCGCTCGTCGGCGCGCGCGAGCCTCGCCTCGGGCGCGAGCGGCGCGGTGACGAAGGTGCGCGCCCGCGAGGGTGACGTCGTGAAGAAGGGTCACCTCCTCGTGGAGGTCGACCCGGCGCTCGCCGCAGCGCGCGTGGGGGTGGCGTCGGCGTCGGTGCAGGCCGGGCAGGAGGCGCTCGAACAGGCGGAGCGCGAGCTGCAACGGTTGGAGTCGCTGAAGGCGAACGTCGTCGCGGCGATCGAGCTGGAGCGCGCCAAGTCGAAGGTGCGGGAGCTGTCGTCGCGGCAAAAGGGGCTGGAGGCTCAGCACGCCGAGGCCCGCGCGCAACTCAACTTGCATCGCGTGTACGCGCCGTTCGACGGCGTGGTCGCGCGCCGAGTCGCGGACGTTGGTGATTGGGTGCGCCCCGGCGACGCGGTGATGGAGCTGGTCTCCACCGCGGACGTGGAGATCCTCGTGGACGCGGCGCGTGAGCTGTACGGGCGCGTGTCGGCGGGCGACGCGGTGCGGATCCTCGCGAAGCCGCCGGTGGACGGTGAGGTACTCGGCGTGGTGCCCGCGCTGTCGCCGCAGTCGCGGACGCTGCGCGTGCGGGTCGGCGCGAAGGGCTCGACGTCGCTGCTCCCGGGCGGCGCGGTCGAGGTCGAGTTCCCCGTGTCGCTGCAGGGAGACGGGGTCGTGGTACCGGAGGACGCGCTCCTCCCGTCGCCGACCAACACGCGGATCGTGCGCGTCGTCGATGGGAAGGCCTCGCCGATGATCGTGGACGTCATCGCGAAGGCGGAAGGCAAGGCGCTGGTGCGCGGTGAAGGTCTCGCGGCCGGTGACGTGGTCGTCGTGCGCGGCAACGAGCGTCTGCGTCCGGGCCAGGCGGTCCAGCCGTGAGCCCCGGTTCGGGGCCGGTCGCGACCGCAGTCGCGCGGCCGGTGACGGTGCTCGTGGGCGTCGTGCTCACGGTGATGTTCGGCGTCCTGGCGATCATGCGCCTGCCGATTCAGCTCACGCCGGACATCGCGGTGCCGACGCTGACGGTGACCACGGTGTGGCCGGGCGCGGCGCCGACCGAGGTGGAGTCGGAGATCCTCGAAGAGCAGGAGGAGGCGCTCAAGAGCCTCTCCGGTCTGGTGCGGATGGAGTCCGAGGCGCGCCTGGAGGTCGGCACCATCACGTTGGAGCTGGAGGTCGGCACGCCGATCGAGGAGGCGCTTGTCCGCGTGACGAACCTGCTCTCACAGGTCCCGCAGTACCCGCAGAACGCACGCCAGCCGGTCATCTCCGCGTCGAACACCTCGGGGCCGCCGCTCGCGGTCATCACGATCACCTCGAAGGCGGCGGGCGACGTCACGCAGTACCGAACGTGGGTCGAGCAGCGCCTGCAGCCGCTCTACGAACGCATCCCCGGGGTCGCGCGTGTCTTGCTGATCGGCGGGCGCGACCGCGAGCTGGAGGTGGCGTTCGACGAGACGGCGCTCGCGGCCCGTGGGCTCACGATCGGCGCGGTCGTCTCGAAGCTCCGCTCCGAGCTGGTCGACGTGTCGGGTGGTGACGTCACCGTCGGCAAGCGCCGTCTGTTGGTGCGGACCCCCCTCGCGCCGGAGCAGCCCGAGGAGCTGGCGGACGCGGTGCTCGCGGTAGTCGATGGTGCGCCGGTGCGACTGCAGGACGTGGCGACCGTGCAACTCGGCTTGCGCAAGCCGCAGGCGCACGTGTTCTCGGACGACTCGCCGTCGATGGTGTTCCTCCTGTTCCGGGAGGCGGGGACGAACGTCCTGGAGGTCACGCGGCAGGTGAAGGACCTCACCGCGGAGCTCGAGGCGACGACGATGGCGCCGCGCGGTCTGAAGCTGACGGTGGTGTCGGATCAGACCGGGTACATCGAGGCGGCGCTCGACCTCGTGCGCCAGAACCTCTTCGTCGGCGGGTTGCTCGCGGTGCTGGTGTTGCTGATCTTCCTGCGGAGCGTGCGTTCGTCGGCGGTGGTCGCCGTCGCGATCCCGGTGTGTACGCTCGGGACGGCGCTCGGCATGTCGCTGCTCGGGCGCACGATCAACGTGGTGTCGCTCGCGGGGATGGCGTTCGCGGTGGGTATGGTCGTGGACAACGCGATCGTCGTGCTCGAGAACATCGACACGGTGCAGAAGGAGCGCGGGACGATCCGCGACGCCGCGATCATCGCGACCCGCGAGGTGTGGGGTGCAATCGTCGCGAGCACGCTCACCACCGCGGTGGTGTTCATCCCGATCATCACCTGGCAGGACGAGGTCGGCGAGATCCTCCGCGACATCGCGGTCGCGATCTCCACGGCGGTCATCGTGTCGCTGGTCGTCTCGGTGCTCGTGATCCCGAGCTTCGCACGCGTGCTGCTCGAAGGGCGCGAGGGCAAGTCGTTCAACCTCGGCAAGCTGGAGGACGTCGGCGTGCGGTTCCGCGACGCGACGGGCGGCGTGGTCGCGAAGCTCGCGCGCTCGTGGTGGCGCTCGTTCGCGGTGATGGGGGCGGCGCTGGTCGTCGCGGGCGGCGCGACGGTGATGCTGCTGCCCTCGATGGAGTACCTCCCGACCGGCAACCGCGCCTTTGCGTTTGGCATCCTCGTGCCGCCGCCCGGGTACTCGGTCGAGGAGATGCGCGTCATCGGCGAGCGCATCCAGACCGAGGTTGCGAAACACATCGAGCAGGAGGTCGACGGGGTGCCGGCGGTGTCGCGTTCGTTCTACGTGGGGCGACCGGAGAACGGGCTGATGGGCGCCGGCGTG
Source organism: Deltaproteobacteria bacterium (assembly GCA_040218735.1). Classification (GTDB taxonomy): domain Bacteria; phylum Myxococcota; class Kuafuiibacteriia; order Kuafuiibacteriales; family Kuafuiibacteriaceae; genus JAUHYN01. The sequence continues at coordinate 348,583 of JAVJQW010000062.1, read as the reverse complement.
GTCGACGAGAACCGCACGCAGGAGTTCGTCGCTTGGTACCGAGAGCTCCTCGCGACCGTGCCGGGCATGTTCCCGATCGCCACGCAGGCGAGCCTGTTCGGGCGCAGCATCGGCGGCGGCCGCGGCGTGGAGATCGACATCGGCGGCCAGGACCTGGGACAGCTCGTCGACACCGGTGGCGCGATCCTCGGCGCGGTGCGGGAGGCGATCCCGGGCGCGCAGGTGCGGCCGATCCCCTCCCTGGATCACGGCGCCCCCGAGTACCGCGTACGCCCCGACCGCGCGCGCGCCGCGGAGGTCGGGTTGTCGGGCGCGGACATCGGGCTCGCCGTCGACGCGCTGATCGACGGCGCGATCATCGGCGAGTACGGGCGCGAGGGTGAGCCGAAGATCGACGTCGTGCTCACCGCGAAGGGCTCGAAGGATCAGCGAGGGCTCGTGGACGTGAGCGCGCTGTCGGCGGCGCCGGTCGCGACGCCGACGGGCGGGGTCGTGCCGCTGCGCGCGGTCGCGACGGTGGACGAGGCGCTCGGGCCGACGGTCATCCGCCGCATCGAGCGGAGCCGTTCGATCACCATCGCGGTGTCCCCTCCGGACGACGTCGCGCTCGAGGACGCGATGAACACGATCCGCACGCAGGTGGTGCAGCGGCTGCGAAGCGAGGGGGTCATCCCGAGTGAGATCGACGTGTCGCTCTCGGGGACCGCCGGGCAGCTCGAGCTCGCGAAGGTGCGCCTGTTCCAGGTCTTGTTGCTCGCGGTGGTGATCAGCTTCCTCCTCATGGCCGCGCTGTTCGAAGACTTCCTCGCGCCGATCGCGGTGATGGTGACGGTGCCGCTCGCCGCGGCGGGCGGGGTGGTGGCGCTGTTGTTGGTGGATCGGTTCCTCGGCGCCCAGACGTTCGACATGCTGACGGCGATCGGCTTCGTCATCCTGATCGGCGTCGTGGTGAACAACGCGATCCTCGTGGTGGATGGCGCGATAACGAACCTGCGCGCGGGTGAGCCGCTGGACGTCGCGCTGGAGCGCGCGGTGTCGCGGCGCATCCGGCCGATCTTCATGTCGGCGCTCACGTCGATCGCGGGGCTGTCGCCGCTCGTGTTGTTCCCGGGGAGCGGCTCGGAGCTGTACCGCGGCGTCGGCGCGATCGTCCTGGGCGGGTTGGCGCTGTCGACGGTGCTCACGCTGTTCGTGGTCCCGGCGGCGTTCGTGGTGTTGTGGCGGTTGCGGGGGGTGAAGGCGTGATCCTCGGGCTCTTGCTGGCGGCGCAGACCGTTTCGATGGACGCGTTGGTGACGGAGGCGCTCGCGAAGAACGAAGGCGCCGAGAGCGCGAAGCTCGTGATCGAGCGCGCCGAGGCGCAGCGGCGGGAGGCGTGGGCGGATCTGTTCGGCGCGGTCTCGGTTTCCGGGACGTACCGGCGCCGTGCGTTTCAGGTGAGCTTCCCGGGCGAAGACGGCGAGGAGCGGTTCATCAACCGGCTGAACGCGCTGTCTGCGCAGGCGCGCGCCGAGCTCACCGTGTTCGACGCCCCGGCGCTCGCGCGCCTGTCGAAGTCCGGCGCGGACGTCGGCGCGGCGGAGGCGAAGAACGTCGAGCTGCGGCGAACGCTCGCGTTCGAGGTCGCGGATCTGTACGTCGCGGTCCTCGCGGGCGAGCGCGCGCGGGCGGCCGCGGAGCGTCGGCTCGAGCTGGCGCAGGAGACCTTCGACAACGTGAACGCCCGCTTCGAGGCCGGGCTCACCGCGAAGAACGTGTTGAACCGCGCGAAGCTGGAGGTCGCGACGGCGAAGCTGGAAGCCACGCGCGCCGACAACGCCGCGCGGCAGCTGCGGTTGTCGCTCGGCTTCGTCGTCGGGCGGGCCGTGGACGGACAGCTCGAAGAGCCCGACCAGACCGCGCCGACGGGCGGGGAAGCGGAGCTGCTCGCGACCGCCACCGAAGCGCGCCCGGACCTCGAGACCCTGCGCCGTGAGCTCGAAGCGAACCGCATCGCCGCGCGCGAGCCGTGGTACGGGCTGCTCCCGACCGTGGGGGTCGCGGCCGAGGCGAGCCTCACGAACGAGACGGGCTTTCAGCAGCGCGTCGCGAACTGGAGCCTCTCGGCGACGGCCGAATGGCTGCTGTGGGACGGCGGAGCGCGCTACGCGATCGCGCGCCAGCGGGCGGCCGACACACGCGAATCGGAGCTCGCGCTGTCGAAGCAGCTGCGGCAGGTGAAGCTGGAGCTTTCCCAGGCGCGCACGGATCTGAACACGGCGCAGGCCGCCGTCGCGCAGGCCGAGGCGCGGCTCGAGGTCGCGCGCGAGAACGCGGAGGAGGTCCGCGCGCGTTTCACGCAGGGGCTCGCGAGCGCGCTCGAGCAGGCCGACGCCGCCGTCGCCGAGTACGACGCCGCGCAGGCGCTCGCGCAGGAGCGCTTCGAGGCGAGCGCTGCCGCGCTGCGGCTCACACGCGCGGTGGGCGACTGGCCGACCGAAGCGCGCTGACGCGGGGATGTTACGGTCCGAGACCGTGGACTACGCGAACATCCTGCGCGAGATCGAGTCCGAGTGCGCCGAGCTGCTGAGCGGCGGGGAGGTCGCCGATTACATCCCGTCGCTCGCCAACGTCGAGTCGCAGCAGTTCGGCATGGCGCTGCGCAAGGTCGACGGCGCCGAGTACCACGTGGGTGATGCGGACACGCCGTTCTCCATCCAGAGCATCGCGAAGGTGCTGAGCCTCGCGCTGGCGATGAAGCTCGTCGGCGACGACGTCTGGGAGCGTGTCGGCCGCGAGCCCTCCGGCACGCGGTTCAACTCGCTGATCCAGCTCGAAGTCGAGGAGGGCGTCCCGCGCAACCCGATGATCAACGCGGGCGCGCTCGTGGTGATGGACACGATCCTCCACGCCAGCCGCGGCAGCGTCGATCCCGTCCTGCAGTTCATCCGTCAGGCGGCCGGCGACCCGACGATCGACTACGACCTGGAGGTCGCCGAAGCGGAGCTGGCGACCGGCGACCGCAACCGCGCCGTCGTGCACTTCCTCAACTCGTTCGGCGTGCTGCGCGAGGATCCCGAGGCCGTGATGGAGGCGTACTGCAAGCTGTGTTCGGTCTCCATGAGCTGCCGCGGGCTGTGCCGCGCGTTCACGTTCCTCGCGACCGGCGGCCGCGCGCCGTCGGGCGAGACCGTCGTCACCGCCCGCCAGGCCAAACGCCTCAACGCCGTCATGCTGACCTGCGGCGTCTACGACGAGGCGGGCGACTTCGCCTACCGCGTCGGCCTCCCGGCCAAGAGCGGCGTCGGCGGCGGCATCGTCGCGGTGCTCCCTGGCCAGTTCGTCGCCACGACGTGGTCCCCGGGCCTCGGCAAGAAGGGCAACTCCCTCGCAGGCACGATGGCGCTCGAGCTGCTGACGACCAAGACCGGCACCTCGATCTTCTAGAAGCCATCCGATACCGCCACGCAACTGCCACGAAAGTTCCCTGGGCCGTCCACCCTCGGCGCCGCGTGACCAGGCACCGTCGACGGCGTGATGACTCGACGGAAGCTCCTCATCGGCGGCGGCGCCGCGATCGTATCGGCGGGTGGTGTGTTCCTCGCCTCCCATCATCGGCTCCGCGTTACGCGGCACGAGGTGCCGTGGCGGACGCGGCGTAGGGTCCGCGTCGCGCACCTGACGGACGTGCACGTGGGTTGGTCGACGCCGCCCGCGATGCTCGCGGCGGCGGTGGAGGCGACGATCGAAGCGCGCCCGGATCTCGTGGTGCTCACGGGCGACTACGTGAACCACTCCCTCACGCACGCCTCGCGGTTGGAGGCGTTCGTGCGCGCGCTCCCGGGGCCCAAGCTCGCGACGCTCGGCAATCACGATCACTGGACGGACGCGAAGGCGATCGCCGAGCTCCTCACCCGCGCGGGCGCGAAGGTCCTCGTGAACGGTCGCGCGGAAGCGGCGGGGGTCTCGGTGGTCGGGATCGACGACTCGGTGACGCACCACCACGACGTCGAAGCCGCCTTCGCCGGTGCGCCCGACGCCGACCACCTCGTGCTCTCCCACTCGCCGGGGATCGCGGTGCCGATCGTCGAGCAGGGCGGGGCGCGCCTGATCCTCAGCGGACACACCCACGGCGGCCAGGTCCGCGTACCGGTGCTGACCGCCGCCGTCGCGCGGCGCCGCGGGATGCCGTTCCTCTCGGGATCCACCGCCGTCGACGACGCGCTGCTGTACGTGAACGCGGGGCTCGGCCACACGCGGCGCGGCCTGCGCTACGGGCGCGGCACCGCACCCGAGCTCGCGCTGTTCGACCTCGTACCGAGGGCGAACGCGTGAGCCGGATCCTCTGGATCGCCGTCGCCGACGCGCGGGGGCACCTGATGCGCGCACGCCGCGCGCGCCGGATGCTCGCGCCTTCGGTCGAGGTCGACGTGGTGACCACGAGCGACGCGGGCGTCGCCTTCCTCGCCGCCCTCGGAACCCCGGCGCACGTGCTCGGTCGCGGCTACGCGTTGGCGTTCGACGCGCAGCAGCACCTCGAGCGCGGGCGCACGCAAGGACGACTCCTGCGGTACCTGGCCCGCGACGCGTTCGGCGATGTGCGCCGCCTACGCCGCTCGGCCGAGGACTACGACCTGATCGTCGACGACGCGCTCCACCCGGCGACCCTGATCGCATCGCTCCTCTTCGACCCTCTCGTCGTACCGATCGTCCACGTCTTCGGGACGACGCTCTTGGAGGCGGTGGTGGAGATCGGCGGCGGTCGCCGCGAGTCCCTCCGCTCGCCGGGGAGGAAGACCGAAGCGCGCGCGGCGTCGTCCCGTGTCCCGAACGCCCGCGTCGGTTCCGTGGCCACCGCGGTGCCCGGGTCGTCCGGAGCGCCGGGCGCCGACGTCGGCCGAATCGACGCGCCGATTCCTTCGCACGCTCACCAGGTCCTTTCGCGTTCGCAGCACGGGCCCCGACGCTCCGGCGCCGAGGTCCCCTCGGGCCTGTTCGCCCGGCTCCTCGCGCGGGCCCTGCGTCGCGCCTTCGCGCGCATCGAGTACGCGGTCGACGCCGACCCGGAAGGCACCCGCCTCCGCCCGCTCGTGGAGCCGCCGCGTCGCTCGCGCGAGGCGGTGCGCCGTGCGCTCGGCGTCGGCTCCGACGAGCGGCTCGTCGTCGCCTACCTGAACCCGCACTTCGCGGACCCCCGCCTCGCGGCGGCGCTGGAGTCTACGCCCGGCCGCCTCTACGCGGTGGGCGAGGGCTTCGCGGGGCGTCCCGGGTGGGTCGCCTACGATGCGGACCTCGCGGACAAACTCGCGGCCGCCGATGTCGTAGTCTCCGCGCCCGGCGTTGCGACGCTGACCGCCGTGAAGGCGTCGGGCGTCGCCTACGTCGCGCTGCGGTCCCGCCAGCCGGAGCAACGCGAGAACCTCACACGGCTGGGCCGCGACTTCGAGGTCGTCGACGTCGCCACGCCCGATGCGCTCCCCGCCGCGATCGAACGCGCGCGTCGGGCGCCCCCGGGCGAAGCGGTCGCCACGATCGCCGGCGACTGGCGCCGGACCCTCCACCTCCTGATCGACGAAAGGAATCACCGATGCCTACGAGCACTGCACTGGTCCTCGAGACCCACAACCTGAAGGGCGCGGGCGCCGACCCCGAGCGAGTCACGCGCTCGCTCACTCGGCTGCTCGAACACCTTCGACCGCAGCTCAAGCCGCTCACCGAGCTCGTCGTGACACACGACGGTCCACTCGCGGCCTACGCCCCGCGCATCGAAGCGGCCGCAGATCGGTCCGTCGCGCTCGTCGCGATCGCACCCGACGACGACTACTACGCCGGCAAGAACCTCGGCTTCGAGGCGACGACCGCCGACGTGGTCGTCTTCGCCGACGCCGACTGCTGGCCGGACGAGGCCTGGCTGTCGAACCTCGTCGCCCCCTTCGCGGACGGCGCGAAGGTCACCGCGGGGCGCACGACCTACCGCGAAGGCGTCCTCGGCGCCGCCGCGACGACGATCGACTTCATGTACTTCACCGAGGGAACGCGGTGGACGAAGAACTTCTACGCGAACAACGTCGCGTTCCGCCGCGACGTGTTCGAAGCCAACCCGTTCCCCGTCGGCCACGACCTCTACCGCGGCCACTGTCAGCTCCTCGGAATGCAGCTCGCCGAAGCAGGGGTGCGCATCCAGTTCGTGCCCGAGGCGCGGACTGTCCACCGGTTCCCGGATCGGCTGCGCGAGCTCGTGCAGCTGCGGTTCCTCCGCGGTCGGGATCTCACGCAGATCGCGAAGCCGATCGTCGAAGCGCACACCCCCCTCGGGGGCGCCTTCGCCGCGCCCATCGTGTGGGCCGGACGCGCCGCGTGCAGCCTCGCGTCCATCGGCAAGCAGGACATGGCCGAGGTGCCCGGCGTCGGCGGAGCGCTCGTCCCGGCGGTCGTGCTGGGGCTGTCGATGCTCGACGGCGTCGGCGCCCTGGGCGCGGGGGCTCGGGTGCACGCCCGCACCCGCGCGCTCGGGTATCACGAGGATCGCGATCGGCTCGACGGCCGCGGCGCCTCGAGGAAGGCGCGGCAGCACGCCTGAAGATTGGGGTATCGTGCGCCCGCCGTGGCGCAGATTCTCGTCATGCGCCTCACCGCGCTGGGGGACGTTGTCCTGACCGAGCCAGTGATCCGCGCGCTGCGCGCCCACGATCCCGACGTCACCATTCACTACGTCACCGACCAACGCTACGCCGCGTTCGTGGAGCGCGGCCTCGGCGTGGATCGCGTCGTCGGCTACGACCGGCGCGGTGAGGACCGCGGGATGCGCGGCGTCGACCGGGTGCGGGAGCGCCTCGACGATCGCTACGACCTCGTCATCGATCTGCAAGGCAAGTTGCGGACGCGCTCGCTATCACGACGCTTCGCGGGCGCACGTCGTGCGACGCTGGAGAAACGCACCGTCGGACAAGCGCTCTTGTCCCTGGTTGGTCACGATCCGCCGATCGACGATCGGCACTCGGTCGACCTGTACCTGTCGGTGCTCGCCGCGGCGGGGGTGGCGACCGAGATCGATCGGCGGCCTCGGTTGTCGGGGTTCGAGCGCAACACGAAGCCGGGGCGCGTGGGCCTGTCGCCGGGCGCGACGCACGCGACGAAGCGCTGGCCGGTGGAGCGCTTCGCCGAGCTCGCCTCACGAATGGACGCCGAGGAGATAGTCCTCGTGGGGGGCCCCGCCGATCGGCCGCTCCTCGAGAAGCTTCGGTCGGCGCTCGGCGATCGCGTTGCGGACATCGCCGTCGACGGGATGGACGTCGTCGGCCTCGTCGAGATCCTCGCGACACTCGATGCGCTGGTCACCGTCGACACCGGCCCCGCGCACATCGCCGCGGCGCTGGGCGTGCCGACCACGGTGATCTTCGGGCCGACCTCGCCGGTGCGGTGGGGGCCGATCGGCGACGCCCACCGCGTCGTCACGTTGGATCTCGACTGCGCGCCGTGCAGCAACACGGGCGGGGAGTCCTGTCCCGTGCGCGGGCGCGACCACGCGTGCATGCAGACGCTGGACGTCGAGACCGTGCTGCGCGCGGTGCGGAGACACGCGTGATCTGGGACCCCGCCGAGGCCGATCCGCCGGTGCTCTTGCGCCCCGCGGCGTCCGTGGGCGCGGCGCTCTTCTCCGCGGTGACACGCGCGCGCGGACGGATGTTCGATCTCGGCTGGCTGAACGCGGCGAAGGTCGACCGCCCGGTGATCAGCGTCGGCAACCTCGCGGTGGGGGGCACCGGCAAGACGCCGTTCACCGCGCTCCTCGCGGGGCGCATCGACGCCAAGGTCGCGATCGTGAGTCGCGGGTACGGGCGGCGCGACACCTCGGATGCGCTGGTCGTAGTGTCGAAGGGCGAGGGCCCGATCGTCGACGTCGCGGCGGCGGGGGACGAGCCGTTCCTGCTCGCGCAGCGGACGAACGCTTGCGTCGTGGTGTGTGCGGAGCGCGCGCGCGGGGCGCGGCATGCGATCGAGGCGCTCGGAGCCGAGGTCGTTCTGCTCGACGACGGCTTTCAGCACCGCCGCCTGAAACGCGACGTGGATCTGGTGCTGCTCGACGCGCACGTCCCCTTCGGCAACGGTTGTTTGTTGCCGCGCGGGCCGTTGCGGGAGCCGGTCGCCGCGCTGGAGCGCGCTACGGGGCTCGTCCTGAACCACGGCGCGGTCGAGTGTTCCGCGATCGACGTCCCGATCGACAAACCCACCGTCGAGGTGATCGAACACGCCGAGGTGACGGCCGAGATCGAAGGCCGCCGCGTCGCGCTGCTCAGCGGCATCGCGCGGCCGTCGCGCTTCGTGAACACGGTGCGTCGGCTGGGCGGGGAGGTCGTGCACACGTTCGCGGCGCGCGACCACGCGTGGTTCGACGCCGCGACCCTCGAAGGTTTCTTCGCGGACGCGCGCGACGCGGAGGTTCTCCTGACCACCGAGAAGGACGCGGTCCGGATGCCGCCCGAGGTGGCGGCGCGGTTCGCGGTGGTGCGTTTGGAGCACAGGATCCTGCGCGGGGAGGACGTGCTGGATCGGCTCGTCGCGGAGGCGCTCGCGTGACGCTTGCGGCGCGGCGACGAGCGCCTGGCTCCCCGAACGAGGAGGGGGTCCTCGTTCGTCGATGCGTAGCGGCGACCGGCTCGCCGCGCGCGCAGGTCTCTTCGGGCGTGGTGGCGTCGTGAGGTTCGTCCTCAGCCTGCTCGCAGCGTTCGTCGGGTGGTGGCCGGAGTCGCTCGTCCGACTCGTCGCGCGCATCGCCGGCGCGGCGTGGGCGTTCCTCGTGCCGTACCGGCACGGCGTCGTGAACGCGAACCTCGCGCAGGCGTTCCCGGAGGCGCCCCCACGCGAACGGCGCCGCATCGCGCGCGCGGCGTACGTGCACCTCGTGCAGACGCTCCTCGAGTTCATCCGCATCCGCGCCTACGTGCGGCGCGGCTTCCCGCGGATCGACCGCCGCGGCGTCGAGCACCTCGCGGAGGCGAAGGCGCGCGGGAAGGGTACGCTGATCCTCTCCGGGCACCTCGGCTCCTTCGAGCTGGTCGTCGCGGGCTCCGCGGAGGAGTTCGCGCCGGTGTCTCTGGTCGTGAAGCCGTTCACGCCGGGCGTCGACGCGTTCGTGAACGACACCCGCCGCTCCGCCGGTCTGAAGATCATCCCCGCGGCCGGCGCGGTGAGGCCGGTGCTCAAGGCGTTGAAGAACAACGAGACGGTGGTGTTCGTCCTCGATCAGAACGCCACGCGGAGCATCGGCGTGTTCGTGGACTTCTTCGGCAAGTCAGCTTGCACGATGACCGGCCTCGCGGTGCTCGCCGAACGCACGGGCGCGACGGTCGTCGGCGTGAAGCCGTACCGGGAGCGCGACGGACACGTCGCGGAGATCTCCGCGCCGATCCCCTTCGAGCGAATGCAGACTCGCGCCGAGACCGTCGAACACATGACGCAGCGTTATACCGAATGGATCGAAGCGGCGATCCGCGAGCACCCCGAGCAGTGGTTCTGGACGCACAAACGCTTCCGCACGCGCCCGCTCCCGCCGGGCTGACCTCAGTACTCCAGCTGCCGAGGCGGCGGACGCGTCACCAGCACGCGCGCGTCCTCCGCGATCCGCACGCGTTCGTGGAAGCGCCGGAAGCGGCTGTAGCTCTTCGGGTCGATGCGGCGCGCTTCGACCGTGGACTTTCGGAACATCCCGATACGTCGGCTCGTCTCGCTGCGCACCGACAGCTCGACCTGTCCGCCGTCCCACGACTCGGTCGCGACCGGCGGGAGCTCGGCGTGGGACCACTCCTCCGGCATCGTCAGCGTGACGCGGACCTCGACTTCGCTCGGCGCGGACAACGTGATCGGCGTGCGCCGAACCTCGCGCAGCTCTTGGACAGAGGAGCCGATGAAGCGGCCGAGGCGCAGATCGATGTCCGTCGCTTCGCCGGTGATGAGCTTCGGGAGCGCGACGGTGCCTTCGAGCACGAGCGGCCGACGGAGCGCCGTGCGGTCGGCGATGTTCACCGACTCCACGCCGAGTCCCGCGCCGCGCACGCGCAGGAAGCTGCTCACGATCTCGGCGTAGTCCTCCGGCTTGGCGTCGGCGAGCTGCTCGCGTAGCGCGCCCGCCTCGGCGCCGGTGAGGCGCGCTTCGACGTTGCCGAACAGATCACCGCGTTTGTCGATCGTGAGATCGAAGCTCATCGTCGTGCGGCTGTCCTTCGGCGCCGACGTCGGTACGCGCAGCACCTCCGCGACGTCGTTGACGAGCTGGATGACACGCGTGCCCTGCAGGCGTGGCGAGGGGACGTCGGCCGACAACGTGCGCTGCGACGGATCGAGGATCAGCGGACCCTGCTCGCGCGGGATCACCGCCGCGACGCCGTCGAGCGCGCGCACCGTGGGGAGGTCGGGGAGCAGCACGTCCTGGTCGCGGTGTGCGAACAGCGCCGGCATTGCGTTCACGCCCGACGCGCGCAGCAGCGCGACGAACAACAACCCGCGCGTGGTCGGGTTCGCGCGTTTCTGCCGGAGCACCGCGTCGGGGTGCACGAGCGGCGTCCGGTACAGCGGCGCTATCGCGCCCGGCTGGTCCGGCAGATCGCGCGCGAGCACCTCCATGATCTTGAGCGCCTTCTCCTCGTCGGAGGCGTCCCCGGCGACCCGTCGCGCCTCGGCCTTCGTGTCGTCGGAGATCTCGAGGTAGTTCGGCATCCGCGAGAGGAACCACTTGCCGACCTGGTCCCACGACCCGAAGCCTTCGAACGTCCGCGCGCGGATCTTCCCGGAGACGAACACCACGTGCGCGCGCGGCGCGAGGAGCTCCTTCGACGGCATGCCCTCCTCGACGAAGAGCGCCGGCAGGTTCGAGAGCGACCACGAAAAGCGTGTGCCGTCGTCGATGTCGAAGCGCTCGGGAGGCCGGTCCACGAAGTCGCCCTTTTCGGAGTAGCGCAGGTCGACCTGGTAGCCGTGCGGAACGGCGACGGCGTACTCGGAGCGCACCGTGGGGATGTCGGCCTGGAAGACCCACGGGGCGATGAAGCGCAGGTCGTCGCGGTAGAGATCGTACGTGTACTCGACGACCGCGCCGGGCACGACGCCGGGCGCGACGATCGCTTTGGCGCGGCGGCCGTCGGGGTAGGGGGTGTCGGTGATGTTGTCGGGGTCGGCGTCGAGGATCGTGCCGTCGGGGAGCACGGTGCGGGCGATCAGCCCGTGCACGCCGGTCTCCGGATCGTACGGGACCTCGATCCGCGCGCGGCTCAGCCCGCTCTCGCGGAGGATCTCGATCCGGCGGTAGCGACGCAGGCGCCCGATCGGGATGAGCCGCTTCGGGTCCACGGTGAGGACGAGCTCGCCGCGGTCGAGGAGCACGACGGCCGGCACGTCCGGGAAGTCCGACGCCGTCGGGATCACCGCGTAGTCGAAGCGCTCGAACTCGGGCGTCGGCAGCGACGCGCCGCACGCCGTGGTCAGGAGCGCGAGCGCCAGTACCGAAGGTCTTCGGGACGATCGAGGTCGGCGAGGATCAGGTCGTCGTTCCATTCGATGGACTCCAGGTCGTGTTCGAGGAGGCGGCGCAAGCCACCTTCGGGGCGGTTGAGGACGTCCGCGAACCGCGCCGCGGGGACGAAGACGGGGTGCCCGGGGCGCCCGTCGTGCGTGAGCACGCGGAAGCGGTCGCCGGGTTCGGCGACGAGCGCGTCGAGCATCGCGCCGCTCGTGAAGGGGGCGTCGACCGGCTGCACCACCGCGCCGGCGACGTCGCCGAGGTTGGTGAGCCCCACGATCAACGAGTCGATCATCTCACGGTCCGGATCGGAGAGCACGGCGACGGCGGGCGCCGGGACCTCGTTGGCGATCGCGTCGGAGACGACCACCCGTACGGGATCGAGGTTCGCGGCCGCGTAGACGCGGACGAGGCGGTCGAGGACACGTTCGCCGTCGAGCTCGACGAGCGCTTTGGGCTCGCCCAGCCTCCGCGAGCGGCCCGCCGCGAGGATCACCGAAGCGATCGGCACTACGCCTTCGTCTCCAGCGGCGCGACGGCGGCGCCTTCCGCGCTCCGGAACTGCGTGCCTTCACGGCGCACGGTGATCAGCTCGGCGAGGATCGACACCGCGATCTCCTCCGCGGTCTCCGCTGCGATGGCGAGCCCGACCGGCGCGCGCACCGAGGTGATCGCGTCGGCGTCGAAGCCCTTCGTCTCGAGTCGTTCGCGCATCAGCTTCGCCTTGCGGCGGCTCCCGATCATCCCCAGCCAGCGGCGCGGCTTCTTCAGGATCTTCTCGACGAGTCGCTGGTCGAGCGCGTGGTCGTGGGTGACGACCAGGACGAACGTGTTGTCGCCGTAGGGGAGGGCGGGGTCGTCGAGGTCGTCGTACAGCGCGCGCGCGTCCGGGAGGCGCTCCGCGTTGAGGAGCTCTTCGCGTTCGTCGGCGACGTGCACCGCGAAGCCGGACAGGGTCGCCATGCGCGTGAGCGCGGTGCCGACGTGCCCGGCGCCGAAGACGATCAGGCGGGGCTGCCCGCCGATGCGCTCGACGAACAGCGTGACGCTCCCGCCGCAGCACATGCCGAGCTGCTTCGTGAGCTGGTACTCGAGGACCTGCGGGCGACCGTCTTCGAGCGTCTTCTTCGCGGCGCCGATCGCTTGCTCCTCGACGGTGCCGCCGCCGATCGTTCCCGCGATCGAGCCGTCCGCGAACACGAGCATCCGCGCGCCCGGCGAGCGCGGCGTGGAGCCGGTCGCGCCGACGACGGTCACCAGCGCGGCGGCCTCGCCCGAGTCTTCGGCTGCGGCGATCCGGGCGTGAATGGAGCGGCTCTCCATGGCGAGAGCGTCGCGAAGACCGATTCGTTTTGGCAAACGAGATATTCGCGCGCACCCTGGCGGATGTGACCGGCGACCCCTACGCGCCGCCAAACGCGGCGATCGACGGCGAAGTGGCCGGCACGGACTTCGACGAGCTGGTGTATCGCTACACGTTGGCTCGTGAGCGTCGGGTGAACCTCCACAAGGTGGCCGCGCTGGTCGCGTTCGTCGTCCTGCTCGTCCCCGGCTACTTCGTGCTGGTCGAGGTGCAGGCGGTGCTTCGCGGTTTCTATCACGTCAACGGCACCGCTGCGTTGAGCGTGGTCTGCTGCGGCGGGTTGGTCGGCCTGACGTGGGCCGTCACGCGGGTGACGCTCTTGCCGCTCTGGGAGCGGCGTTCACGCGACGCGTTCGCGCGGACGCGGGGGCTGGCTCCGGAGGTGTTCGCGACCGCGCTGCGCGAGCGTTCTTAGTCGGCCGCGGAGAGCTCTTCGATCTTCGCCTTGAACAGCTCGTTGTCGCGCTCGAAGAGCAGGGCGGTCTTCAGGTCCCGGATCGCGCCCGCGATGTCGCCCTTCTTCTCGGACTCCATCGCCTTCTTCCAGAGCTTGCGACCCTGCGGCGTCATGCCGGTCTCCTGCTCTTTCTCGATGCGTTGCTCGCGCTGCGTGTTCTCGGTGTAGCGGAGCTTCTCGGCGCGGTCGGGGCCGCCGATGTCGCGGGTGTACTTCGCGCGTTTCTCCGGGTCGCGCAGGATGACGTAGGCCTCGGCGACGCGTTTGGCGATCGCGGTGACGGCGCGTTTGAGGTCGTCGTCGGGCGAGGAGAAGAACGAGTCGGGGTGATAGTTGCGCTGGAGCTGGTGGTACTTGGCCTTCAGCTCCTCGAGCGTCGCCTGGGGCGTGGCGCCGAGGACCTGAAAGTAGTCGAGCTGGTTGAGGCTCCGCGCGATCTGCTTCGTCTCTGCGGCCCAGTGCGGGTGCACGTTGGGATCGTCCGGCACGTCCTCGTCTCCTCAGCGCGAGAACCGGCTCAGCGGTTCGACACCATGAGCTCTTCGTTGCGCGCGATCGCCTGGTCGACCTCGTCGTTGGAGAGGCCGGAGCTCAGGTTGATCGTCGTGCTCGCCTGCGCGCCCGTCTCGAGGTCGCGCGCGGACACGTTCACGATGCCGTCGGTGTCGATTTCGAACGTCACTTCGATGGTCACCTCACCGCGTGGCGCCACGCGGAAGCCCGAGAATTCGAACTCCCCGAGCATGACGTTCTCATCGGCGAGGTTCGACTCACCTTGATAGATGCGGATCTTCACCCGCTCCTGGTGGTCGGCCGCCGTCGTGAAGGAGCGTGTGCGGTCGATCGGGATCGGCGTGTTCTTGTCGATGACCTTCTCGGTGTACCCGCCGACGGTCGCGAGACGCAGCGTGAGGGGGGTGACGTCGAGGAGGAACGTGGACTGCTGGTTGTCGAGCAGCGCGTGCGCCTGGATGGCGGCGCCCATCGCGACGACCTCGTCCGGATCGACGTCCGTGAGCGGCTGCTTCTGGAAGTAGTGGCGCACCGAGCTGCGGATGATCGGTAGGCGCGTCGGGCCGCCGACGAGGATCACACAGTCGATGTCCGACGCGGTGATGCGCGCCGACTGCAGGGCCTCGTCGCACACCTTGAAGGTGCGCTGCACGAGGTCCATCACCATCTGGTTGAACTCGGCGCGGGAGAGGGTGGTGGAGAAGTCGAGCGAGTAGCCGTTTTCGTCCGTGTAGATCAGCGGGATGTGGATCTGGACGACCTCGTGCTCCGACAGGCCGATCTTCGCCTTCTCGGCCGCCTCCTTGAGCTTCTGTAGCGCGTACTTGTCCTGACGGAGGTCCACGCCCTGCTGCTGTTGGAACGAGTCCGCGAGCCAGTGCATGATCCGATCGTCGAAGTCGTCGCCGCCCAGGTAGGTGTCGCCGGCGGTGGAGATGACCTCGAAGACGTCGTCGCCGATGTCGAGGATCGAGATGTCGAACGTGCCGCCGCCGAGGTCGTAGAGCGCGACGCGCTGGTGGTAGCCCTGGCCGAACCCGTACGTGAGGGCAGCCGCCGTCGGCTCGTTGATGATGCGGAGGACCTCGAGGCCGGCGATCTTGCCGGCGTCCTTGGTGGCCTGGCGCTGGTTGTCGTTGAAGTACGCCGGGACGGTGATGACCGCTTTGGTGATGGTGTCGCCGGTGTGGTTCTCGACGATCTGCCGCATCTCCTTGAGGACGATCGCGGACACCTCCGGTGGCGAGTACATCGTGTCGCGGATGCGGATGCGCACGGAATTGTTGGGCCCTTCGACGATGTTGTAGGGCACGACGCTCCGCGCTTTGCGCACCTCTTCGGAGAAGAAGAAGCGCCCGACGAGGCGTTTCGCGGAGTACACGGTGTTCTCCGGATTCGTGATGATCTGTTTCTTGGCGTCGTTACCGACGAGGACGCGACCGTCCTCCATGAACGACACCACCGAGGCGTGGGTGCGTTCACCCCATTCATTGGGGACGACCGTCGGTACCCCATCCTCGATGATGGCGACACAGCTGTAGCTGGTGCCTAGGTCGATGCCCATCGCACGCTCGGTCACGCGACCACCCCCGTCTGCTCCCTCATGTAGACCGCGCGAGCGTATAGCACACCTTTCCACCGCGCCAGTCGGGGCCGTACAGGGCCGTTCGCGGTCCGGCAAGCCGGTCCCGCGGCCCCTTCGCTCGCCTTCGGCTCGCTGCGCGCTTCGCTTGCCGGTCCGGGCCGTTCGCGGTCCGGCAAGCCGGTCCCGCGGCCCCTTCGCTCGCCTTCGGCTCGCTGCGCGCTTCGCTTGCCGCGGTCCGGCAAGCCGGTCCCGCGGCCCCTTCGCTCGCCTTCGGCGTGCTGCGCGCTTCGCTTGCCGCGGTCCGGCAAGCCGGTCCCGCGGCCCCTTTGCTCGCGTTCGGCGTGCTGCGCGCTTTTCGCCTACCTTGCGAGCGGGGATCGGGGCCCCTACACTGGAGGGGCCCCGGCGATTCGTCGCTCGGCTCCGTGGAATGTTGAACGCCGTTCGCGTGCTTCTCGTTTGAAGAAGCGCGTCGACTCGGACGTCCGTGAGGAAACGACTATGAGCTACTTGCTCGCGACTCTAGCCAATGATGCCGACTACATGCCGGCGCACCTGTTCGCCCTGGAGGGCGAGCTCGTCGCGTCCGAGACGGCGGAGCGCGAGCAGTGGGGGCTCGGCTACTTCGCCGACGACCGCGCGCTCGTCATCAAGAAGCCCGGCGAGCTGCTCGCCCAGCGTAGCGCCTACGAGCTCGCGTCGCAGGTGAAGAGCCGCGTCGTCGTGGCCTGCGCTCAGGAGAACGGCAACCGGGACGCCGTCCCGCCGTATCGCTTCCGGCGCTGGCTGTTCGGGACCTCCGGCGACCTCAGCGCGCTCGGTGCGATGCGCCAGCGGATCGTGGACCGACTCCCGGACTTCGTCCGCTCGGATCTGTCTCGCGACGGAACAGGTGACCTCGCGTTCGCGATGTTCCTCGCGGAGCTCTTCCGCTCCGGGAAGCTGGACGATCCCCTGGTCACCAACGAAGACCTCGCGCGGGGACTGGAGACCACCGCCAAGACCATCGAGAGCCTCGCCACCGAGAGCGGCGACACCGTCGACGCGGCCTACGTCGCAACCAACGGCCGCGGCGTGATGGTCGTGACTTCGGGCGTCCCGGTCTCCTATCGCGTCGTCGAGGGCCTCGAGCGCCTGCCCGAGGGCGCACCCGATCCCGCCATGACCGACTTCAAGCGCGTCGTCGCTGCGCTGAAGCGCTTCCGCGCCGTCGTGATCGCCGCCCACGTCCCCGAGGGGCGCCCCGGATGGACGCGCATCGAGCCCGGTCGAACGGTCTTCGTGGACCGTACACTCGAAGTCTCCACCTATGGGGGGTGACCCCCGCCCGCCCTCTTGCCCCGCGTCACATTTGGGGCCTAACTGTCACCTGATCGAGGCGACGGTCGTCCACTTCGGCGGCGCGTCGCGGACGGGGGCATGAGCGCGCAGACGATCCTGATGGTGGAGCCCAACCCGGGCATCCTGATCGTCGCTCGTAACGTCCTGGTGAAGGCCGGCTTCGCGGTCTTGGCCGTGTCGAACGTCCGTCACGCCCTTCAGCTCGCTCGTCAGCGCCGCGTGGACCTCGTCCTCGTCGACCACCGCCAAGCGGACAACGCGCTCCTCGCCGGCCTCGCGTCGACCCGCCCGTCGGGCGGTCTGATGCTGATCATGACCGCGCAAAAGGGGCACCCGCCGCGTCTGGAGGATCTGCAGGGCCAGTTCATCGGCATCGACGTCGAGATCACCGACGTCCTCGAGAAGCCCTTCGCGCCGGATCGCCTCCTCGCCGCCGTGGAGCGCGCGACGGACGGTTGGGCGGAGCGCACCGAGCCGATTCTCCCGAGCGAGGTCGCGAGCGTGGCCCGCGAGGCGCTCGAGGAGCTGGGGCCGCACGCCAAGACCGACATCTTCCCGTTCGCCGGCCTGCTGCAGGAGGAAGTCGCCTCCGCGTACGACGACGCCACGAACCCGGGCATCCTGACCCGCACCGCGCGCCTCGACGCCGAGCTGCGCTCGGTCCTCGCCCACGAGGGGCTCCAGCTCGATCCCGCACGGCACCAAGCGTGCGTGCGTGCGTGTGAGATGGTGCTCGATCGCGAGTCGCTCCGCGGTCAGGTCGCGGAGGCGGATCCGGTCGGGGATCGGAAGCTCGTCGTCGCGGGGTTCATCGGCCACATGGCCGTGGATCAGATCCTTCAGCTCGCCACGACCGTCGAAGCGCCGGCCCGCTGCCGGTTGGAGCGCGAGGGATCGGCGATCGAGGTCTTCTACGACGGGAGCAGCATCGTGTTCGCGCGCCAGGACAACATGCCGGTGGGCTTCACGCTCGGGCGGATGTTGGTCGCGGCGGGGCACGTCACGGATCGCGACATCGATCGCACGCTGGATCCGCGCGCGGGTCTGTCGGGGTGGATCGGTCAGCGCCTGCTAACGCTCGGGCACATCGACGAGTCGCACCTCGAGGACGCGCTGCAGAAGCAGACCGAGGAGCTGTTCTTCGAGGTCGTGCGCTGGACGACGGGCCGGTTCTCGGTGTTCGCGCAGGAGCCGCTCCCCGAGGAGGCGAAGAACGCCCGCGTCGCGCTCCCCGTGCATCACCTCCTCCTGGAGGGGATGCGCCGGCTCGACGAGTGGCAGCGGATCGCCGCGCGCGTCGGGGATCTGCAGACCGTCCTGGGCCGCGTCGAGTCGAACGACGAAGTGCTGCAGGCGCTGCGCCCGGAGGATCGCCTGGTCCTCGAGCACGTCGACGGGCGCCGCACCGTCGGTGATCTGCTGCGTTCCGTGGCGCGCCCCACGTTCGAGGTCTTCCGCACGATCCACAAGCTTACGGATCAGCAGCTGGTCTCCGTGACCGCGCGCTCCTGACCTCGTTGCGCGGGTACCGCTTCATCGGTCCCGCTCTGCGTCGTCCGCTGGGACCCGCTTGGCTCCGTCGGGTTCCGCTTCGCCCGCGCGTTCCTGCGGCCGTCCGGTTGGTTCGGCTCAGGCCCTCTGGTCCCGCTTCGCCGGCCCGACTCTGTTTCGGACCGGACCGCACTTCGCCTGCCTCGCCCGCGCTCCTGCCGCTCGGCCGTTCCCGCTCGGCCGTTCCCGCTCGGCCGTTCCCGCTCGGGCGTTCCCGCTCGGCCGTTCCCGCCCGGCCGTTCCCGCCCGGCCGTTCCCGCTCGGGCGTTCCCGCTCAGCCGTTCCCGCTCGGCCGTTCCCGCCTCGCCGTTCCTCGCTTCGCCGCTCCTCGCTTCGCCGTTCCTCGCTTCGCCCGCCGTCCCGCTTCCCGCCGGTCCCTGGCTCGCGCGGCTTGGCGCCGGTAGACTCCGCCCCGCGTTGACGAAGCCGCCCGTGACGCCGGTCGCCTCGACGCCCCCCGCGCCCAGCGGAGGGGGCTTCGCTGGGCTTCGCGGATCGGTCGCCGTCGCGATCCTCGCCGCCGCGGGAGCGCTCGGAGGCCTTGGCGTCGCGGTCTCCTTGCATCACATCGACGCGGATCGGTCCGCCGTCCTCGCCGAGGAGCTGGCAGAGCGCGAGGAAGCCGGTCGCGCGGCGCTGCTGGCGCTGCGCGAGGCGAGCGAAGCGGTCACCGCCTCGCAGAAGGCCTGGTGGGAGGCCGAACGCCGCCGCGTCGAGCACCGCGCCTCGGAGCTCGCGCTCCTCGCGACGCTGCAGGCCGGCTCCACGCGACGCGGCCGGCTCCCGCGCTCCTGGGAGGCGCAGCCGGGAGAGGCGCTGGGCCTTCTGGATCTCGACGCGGATCGCATCCTCGAGTTCAGCGGCGCGGATCTCACGGACGGCGCGACGCTCTCGACGACGCTCCCGGTGCTGGCCGGAGCGCTGCAGTCGCAACCCAAGGATCGGCGCACGCCGCTCGTCGTCCGCGAGGAGGGGCACGTGTGGGGCGTCGGGACGCCGTTCGCCGGATCGCTGTACCTCGTCGCGCGCGTGCAGACGGAGCGCCCGCCGCCTGCGGCCCGCCCGCTCGAACGCGCGGAGCGCGCGCTCGGCAGCCTCGCCGCGCCCACCACGCACCCGCCGATCCCCGGCGGGAGCCTCCCGTACCTGCTCGGAGGGGTGCTGCTGACGGCCCTGCTGGCGGGGTTCTGGGCGTCGAGGCGATGGACGAGCCCGCTGTCCGAGACGCTCTCGGCGGCGCGCGCGTTCGTGCACGGCGAGCGCGACGTCCGCGCCGACGAGCACCGCGGCGGCCGCGACGCTCGCGACGTCGCGCGCGCCGTGAACGCGCTCATCGAACGCGCGGAGCGCCTGAAGGCCCAGGGCCGGGCCGCGCGCACGGACGACGTGACCGCGGCGGCGACGGCGATTCAGACGTTGGGGCAGGGCGATCTGCGGAGCCCCGCACCGGTGCTCGGCGAGACGTTCCGCCCGATCGCGCAGGCGATCGACGACGCCCGCAGAGGGCTGCTCGAACGTGTGACCAAGCTGCACGACGTGGCGGCGGAGGTCGCCCACGCGGCGATGGAGTACGGCGACGCCGCGCACGCCGTGGCGATCGCCTCCACCGAGCAGTGCGACGTCCTGAAGCGGCTGGGCGCCGGCGCGGACGAGTCGACCCGTCAGCTCGGGACGATTCAAGAGCAGGTCGCGTCGTCTTTGGACGAGGTCGCGTCGGTGGCGGGGGCGCACCGCCGCAGCGTCCGTGAGGTCCGTGCGGCCCTGCGGAACGTGGGGCGCAAGGTCCACGACGTCGGCGCGAACGCCGCGCGCGTGGAGGCGCTGATCGCCGGGACGCCGAAGATCGAGTCGGCGCTGGCGTTGCTCTCGGACCTCTCGCAGCGGCTCGCCGGATCGGACGCCGTCGACGAGCGGACTCGACAGAAGGTCGCGATGGCGTCCGGCGAGGCCCGCGCGAGCCTGACGCTCGTGCAGCGCGAGCTGAACGCGTTGGCGCAGGAGCTGAGGACGTCCGGCGAAGTGCTCTCGGCGATCCTCGCGGAAGCGCCCGAGCCCCCCGGCGACGTGGACGGCCGCGTCCGCTCTACGCTCACGGAGGCGGTCGAGACGATGCGCCGATCCGCGGAGATGAGCGCGCAGGGGTTGAGGGCGCTCGAGCGCGCGTCCCGGTCGATGGCGCACAGCGGTGAGCTCGTCGAGGCGGCGGCGCGATCCTCCGACGCCCGGCTTCCGCGGTTGTCGGACGCGTTCAGCGAGATCCGCGTGGGGGCCTCGTTCGAGGAGGCACTCCTCGAACGGCTCGAGCGCGCCCGCGACGAGACTCACGACACGGAAGAGATCACGCTGACGACCGACGGGCAGCGCATGGTCGACGAGGTCGATCGCGCCTCCCGCGACGCACGTGCGCGGCTCACGAAGCTGATCGAGGCGACGGAGCAAGCCGCGGCGATCCTGCGGGGGTGATCGAGTGCCGCGCGCGCTGATCGTCGATCCCGCCTTCATCGGCGACGTCGTCTTCGACGGGCCCCTCGCGCGTGCGCTCGCGAACGACGGCTACGAAGTCGGCATCGTGGTGCGGCCGCCGGCGGACGTCGTGGCGCAGCGAATGACCCACGTCGACCACGTCCACGTGTTCGACAAACGGGGCGAAGACTCGGGCTGGTCGGGGTTGTCACGCGTCGCCAAGACGATCGCGGGCGGGCACTACGAGGTCGCGTACGTGCCGCACCCCTCAGTGCGGAGCACGATGCTCGCGGCGCGTGCACGCATCCCGCGGCGGCTCGGCTCGGCGACGTCGGCGTTCGCGAAGGTGTGGTTGACGGAGCGGATCGTTCCGCCGCCCGGCGGGACGTTCGTGACGGACCGGCTCGCGCTGATCGACGCGAAGGCGGATCCGTCGCTGAGCGGTGTCCTGACGCGTCGCAGCGCGCGTTCGTCCCACGCGCGTCCGCGCGTCGGGCTGACCCTGGGATCGGAGTGGGCGACGAAGCGGTGGCCGCCGGAGCGGGCGAAGCAGCTCGTGGATCGACTCGACGCGGGGGCGGACTTCGTGTGGTTGGGCGCGCCGTGGGAGGCCGCGCTGTACGCGCCGTTCGCCGACCGCGGGGAGGATCGCACCGGCGGGGATCTGTCGGCGCTGATCGACGCGATCGAGTCCTGCGACGTGGTGGTCGGGGGCGACACCGGGCCCGTGCACATCGCGCGAGCGCTCGCGATCCCGGTCGTGGCGTTGTTCGGTCCGACGTCGGAGGCGCGCCACACGTTCGCGGTCGCCGACGAGGTCGAGAAGAAGGTCCTCGCGTGCCGGCCGTGCAGCGCCCACGGCGATCACAAGTGCCCGCTCGGGCACCACGAGTGCCTCGCGACGCTCGGCGGGGACGAGGTCGCGGACGCGGTGCTGCGTGTGCTGCGGCGCTGAGGCTTGGCTCCACATTGCGTCCGTGGTGAACAAAGCGCGTGCGCATCCTCCACCTCGTCTCGTTTCCGACGATGACGGGACCGGCCGATCCTGCGCTCGGCTTGGCGCGTGCGCAGCGCGCGGCGGGGATCGACGTCTCCATCGCGATCGATCGTCTCCGCGAGGGCAACATGCTCGAGAAGGTGCGTGCCTCCGAGGTGCCGCTGGTCGACGGGCTGACGCTCAGCACCAAAGCCGTGGGCCGAACGCTCGCGGATCTCGTGAAGCTGGGATCGGTCACGAAGGGGTTCGACGTGGTGCACGTGCATGCGTCGAACGATCACGCGCTCGCCGCCGCGCGGTCGGCGGGGCGGATCCTCGTGCGATCGATCCATCACCCGCGCAGCGCGCGGCGACGCGGCCTGCAGGGCTGGGTGTACGGGCGGACGGACGGCTTCACGGTCCCGGCGGAGGCGCATCGACGGCTGCTGCTCGAGTCGTACGCGCCGCCCGAGGATCGCGTGATCGTGTTGCCCGGTGCGGTCGACGAGCGGCGCTTTCACCCGGGCGTCGACGGCGGATCGTTGCGTGACAGGTTCTCGGTCCCGCGCGACGCGATCGTCGTCGGGATGATCGCGCGGATCAAACCGGGGCGCGGGCACGATCTGCTCTTGGAGGCGTTTCGGCGCCTCGCGGCCCCGGGCGTTCGGTTGGTCTTCATCGGCAAGGGGGAGGGCGAGGCGACGCTCGACGCGGCGATCGCGGAGCACGGCCTCGCCGAGGTGACCCATCGCTACGGCTTCCGGGACGCGGATCTGCCCGAGGCGATCCGAAGCTGCGACGTGACGGTGCTGCTCGAGGAGGGCAACGACGCGGGGTGTCGCGCGGTCCTGGAGTCGATGGCGGTCGGCGTGCCGGTCATCGGCGCCGCGCACCCGGCGATCGCGGAGGCCTTGGCGGGCGCGGACGTGGGCTGGACGATCCCGGTGCGTGACGTCGACGCGCTGCACGCCGCGTTGGTCGAGGCGGTCGGCTCCGAGGCGCTGCGGCAAGCGAAGGGCGCGGCGGCGCGGGCGCACGTCGAGGCTTCGTACACCGACGCGCGGCGCGCCGAGCGGATGTCGGCGTTCTACACGCGGTGCCTGGAGGGACGTTGAGGGCGCTGCGGCGCGCCGCGAAGCGCTTCGTCGCGCGGATCGCGGCGTGGTTGCTGGGCGGATCACGTCCGCCGCGGCGACTCACGGGCCCTCCGGAGCGCATCCTCGTGCTGCGTATCGACGAGCGCGTGGGGAACGTGTTGCTGACCTCGCCGCTGTTCGCGGCGCTGCGTGCGGCGTTTCCGAACGCGCGGATCGACGCGTTGGTCGCGGCGTCGAAGGTCAGCCTGGTGGAGAACGTCGTCGAGACGATCCCGTTCGAGAAGCGTGACGTTTTTCGGCGCCCGCTGCGGTTCGTCCGGTTGATGTTCGCGCTGCGCCGACGGGCGTACGACGTCGTGATCGATGCTTCACACTGGCACCACTTCTCGGCCACCTCGGCGGCGTTGCTCGCGTGGACGGGCGGAGGGCTGCGGATCGCGCATGACCGCGGTCAAGCCGACCGCTTTGCGACGAACGCGATCCCGCCTCCTGCCGGGGTGGAGTCCGAGGTCGCAACGAAGATCCGGCTCCTCGCACCCCTCCTAAACGCGCCGCCGTGCCCGCCGATGTCGACGCCCCTCGGGCGTGAGGGCCCGGCGCGCGCGAAGATGGATGCGTGGCTCGAAGCGGCCGGATCCGGGCCGTTCGTGGGCTTGGCGCCGGGGGCGCGCAAGCCCGATCACCGCGTCGATCCTTCGGTGTTCGCGCGGTTGGGCGTGGCCGCGCGCGAGGCGGGGGCGACGCCG
>JAVJQW010000062.1:0-317500 GCA_040218735.1 Deltaproteobacteria bacterium | reverse complement strand
GAGAGTAGGACGCTGCCGGATTGTTTTCGAGCCCCGAGGACCTTAGGTCTTCGGGGCTTTTTTTGTTCCACATCATTGGGGCTCGATACACCGCCCCTTGTAGTTGAGCTTTGGCTTGGCCACATGATGTTGTGGTTCGTGTTGCTTTTGCCGTCCCCTCGATCTTTGATGCGCGCGTCCCGGTCGGGGGCGTTGTACGCGCGAGGGCCCGCGCGTGCTTTCGGCCGGGCGAACCGAGCTGAGGGATCGGATCGATCCATCGGCGAAAACGTCCGAAGGGGAGAAGCGGGATGGTCGTACAGCCAAACGGAACGGGGTGGATCGAGGTCATTTGTGGGCCCATGTTCTCGGGGAAGACGGAAGAGCTCTTGCGCCGTCTGCGCCGGGTTCGGATCGCGCGCCAGAAGGTGCAGGTCTTCAAGCCGGAAATCGACCAGCGCTATTCGGTGAGGGAGGTCGTCAGTCACGACGACGAGCGCACGGACGCGATTCCGGTGCGCACGGCGCGCGAGCTCAAGGCTCGAGTGCTGCCGGATACCGAAGTGGTGGGGATCGACGAGGCGCAGTTCTTCGACGAGGCGCTGATTGCGGTCGCGGATGAGCTCGCAACCGAGGGCCGCCGCGTCGTGGTCGCCGGGCTCGATACCGACTATCGGAGTGAGCCGTTCGAGCCGATCCCCCAGCTGATGGCGCGCGCCGAGTACGTCACGAAGCTCCTCGCGATCTGTGTCCGCTGCGGAAACCCCGCGAACCGAACGCTGCGAAACGTTGGCGGCGAGGCGCGCGTCGAGGTGGGCGCCGCGGAGCGGTACGAAGCGGTGTGTCGCGCGTGTTACGCGGAGGCCCGGCTCGCGCCGGGTGCGTTTCGGATCAACACGAGCGACGAAAAGCCCATCCTCGCCTGAGGGCGAGGAACGCTCGACTTCTTCGGTTGCGCCGGCGCGGGCCGGCGTGGTGGATGGCAACGTCATGGCGGATCATGTGTACGAGCGCGTACCGGCGGGGGTCGCGGAGATCGAACATCGCTACGGGGACAACGTGCACCTGCTGCGCGACCCCTTCCTCCTCACGCTCCTGGCGCGGCTCTGTTCGCCGGAGACCGTGCAGCCGGAGATCAACCGCCTCGTCAAAGAGCTCTACGACCGGATGATCTCGCGTGTGGTCGCTGCGGAGTTTCCGCGGCACCGGGTCGAGATGCCTACGCGGATGATCTCGAGCACGCCGCGCGGCGTGTACGTCGGTGAGGTCATCAACCCGCGGACGCGTGCGGTCGTCGTCGACGTCGCCCGGGCCGGGATGCTCCCCGCCGGGGTCGTGTACGACGCGCTGAACCACGTGCTCGAGCCACGCGGGGTTCGCCAGGACCACGTCGTCATGAGCCGAACCACCGACGAGGAGACCGGCGCCGTCACCGGTGTTTCGCTCTCCGGATCGAAGGTCGCCGGCGATGCGGCGGGCGCGATCCTCATCGTCCCCGATCCGATGGGAGCGACGGGCGGGTCGATCTGCGCGGCCGTCGACATCTACAAGCGCGAGGGGATGCAGCCTCCGGCCAAGACGATCCTCATGAACCTGATCGTCACCCCGCAGTACCTCAAGAAGGTCACCACCACGCACCCCGAGGCGGTCGTCTACGCGACGCGCCTCGACCGAGGCCTGTCGTCCGCGGAGGTCCTCGAGACGATCCCGGGCGAGCGGTGGGACGAAGAGAACGGACTCAACGAGCTGCAGTACATCGTCCCTGGGGGCGGTGGCTTCGGCGAGATCATGAACAACGCGTACGTCTGAGGAGCCCCGAGCATGCCGCTGCGAACCACCCCCGAAGTGATCCTGACCGCCGAACAGATCCAGGGCGCCGTCGACAAGATGGGCCGCGAGATCACCGAAGCGTACCCGGATGGTGACCTCACCGTCGTCGGCGTGCTCAAGGGCAGCTTCGTGTTCATGGCGGACCTGGTGCGCGCCATCGACCGACCGCTGTCGTGCGACTTCCTCGGGTTGT
This sequence comes from Deltaproteobacteria bacterium, assembly GCA_040218735.1. GTDB lineage: Bacteria > Myxococcota > Kuafuiibacteriia > Kuafuiibacteriales > Kuafuiibacteriaceae > JAUHYN01. Next base: position 315,498 of record JAVJQW010000062.1, on the reverse strand, counting down.
CGTCCTACGGGTCGGCGACCGAAACGTCGGGCGTCGTCGCGATCACGAAGGATCTCGGGGATGCGATCGAGGGGCGCCACGTCCTGGTCGTCGAGGACATCATCGATACGGGACTGACCATGCAGTACCTCCTCGAAAACCTCGCCACGCGGAAGCCGGCGAGCGTGCGGATCGCCTCGCTGCTGTCCAAACCCGCGCGTCGGCAGATCGACATCGACGCGCACTATCTGGGCTTCACGATCGAGGACCGGTTCGTCGTCGGGTACGGGCTCGACTACGACGGGCTGTACCGAAATCTACCGTATATCGGGGCGCTCGATTGACGCGCGCCGCGAAGAGCGGAGTATTGGGATCGGCTCGCACGTTGGCCTGAAGCAGAACATGAGCGAAACCGAGACCCCCAAAAAGCCCAAGCGCCGACTGAAGTTGGGGCGCATCTTCGGGACGCTCCTCTTCCTCGGGATCGTCGGCGCGGGGCTGTACGGCGCCTCGTGGTTCAACGCTCGACGTTACTTCATCATCGTCGACGCCACCGAGGTGCAGGTCCGAAAGGGCAAGATGCTCCCGTACGGACACGATCCGTTCCTCCCCAAGGATCGCTCGCTGCGCAAGGCCTACCAGACCTTCAAGCTCCCCGGCGGTATGAAGCTGCCGCGCGGGACGAGCACGTACGATGAGTGGCGCCAGCTCGACCAGGCGCTGTACCGGATCCTGAAGGACGCGGCGGACTACAGCCTCACGCTCGACAACGAACGGACGCCCGAGCTCACCGCGCAGTACCTCGAACAGATGCGCACGTTGCCGGGGCTCAACCTCGAACAACAGAAGGCGCTCACCGAGCTCGAGCGCGACGCGAGCTACGTCGAAGCGCGCGGGGTGCTCGACCGCGTCGAAAAAGATCTCGCGCGTGCCGCGCAACTGTTTCGCACTTCGTCGCGCGGCGGCGGCGGGCGGTTCAAGGACGGCGAAGCGCGCGCCATCGCGCTCGACAAGGCGCTGCAGCTTCTGAAGACGGGCACGCCGCCGACGCCGGCCGCGGCCCCGCCCGCGGCGCCTCCGCCGCGGACGCTCGACCCCATCCAGGCGCTGACCGCGACGAGCACGTCGACGGCATCCAACTGAGGCGTCGTTCACAAAGCGTCGCGATCACGGCTGTTTTCCGCACTTGATTCTGGCGGCGAACCTGATGTACCACGCGCCCAGATTTTGCGGGGGGGCCTCGAATTTCGGTCCCCAACCCAACCGCAAACGAGACCCCAAGAGGCAATTTGAAATGGCGTCCATCGAAGACAAGGTGAAGTCGATCATCGTCGAGCAGCTCGGCATCTCGGAAGACGAGGTGAAGCCGGAAGCATCGTTCATCGATGACCTCGGCGCGGACTCCCTGGACATCGTCGAGCTCGTAATGGCGATGGAAGAGGAGTTCGAAATCGAGATCCCCGACGAAGAGGCCGAGAACATCAAGACGGTCGGGGACGCCATCAAGTACATCAACCAGAACAAGCCCTCCGCCTGAGTCCTGCCATGACGAGCATGACCGACCACAAGGGGCGACCGCGCGTCGTCCTCACCGGAATGGGCGCCGTGACCCCCTGCGGGACAGGCCTCGATCTGACGTGGGAGTCCCTGCTCGCAGGCAAGAGTGGGATCGGGCCGATCACCCAGTTCGACTCGACCCGCTTCGACACCCACTTCGCCGGCGAGGTCTCCGACTTCGACCCCGCGAAGTGGATGGGCCCGAAGGACGTCCGCCGGAACGATCGCTTCATCCAGTTCGCCATCGCCTCGTGCGACATGGCGATGGAGGACGCGAAGTATCAGGTGGCGCCGGACGAGGCCGAGCGTGTCGGCGTGATCGTCGGCGCGGGCCTCGGTGGTCTCGCGACGATCGAGAGCACCGCGAAGGTGCTCGCCGAGCGCGGCCCGGGCAAGATCTCCCCGTTCTTCATCCCCGCGTTGATCGTGAACCTCGCCCCCGGGCAGATCTCGATCCGTACGGGCGCGAAGGGGCCGAACTGGTCGCCGGTGTCGGCGTGCGCGACGAGCGCGCACGCGATCGGCGAGGCGGTCGAGCACATCCGGCGCGGCGTCTGTGACGTCGTGATCACCGGCGGTGCCGAAGCGACGATCACCGAGCTCGGTGTCGGCGGCTTCAACGCGATGAAGGCGCTGTCCAAGCGGAACGACGAGCCCGAGAAGGCGTCGCGTCCGTGGGATCAGGATCGGGACGGCTTCGTGATGGGCGAGGGCGCGGCGATCGTCGTGATCGAGACCCTCGAGCACGCGCTCGCGCGGGACGCGCGCATCTACGCGGAGATCGTCGGCTACGGATCGACCGCGGACGCGTTCCACATCACGCAGCCCGACGGCGAAGGCGCCCGTCGCTGCATGCGAATGGCGCTCGCGGACGCGAACCTCGAACCGGACGCGTTGGACTACATCAACGCGCACGGCACCTCGACGCCGGTCGGCGACGTCCAGGAGATCGAGGCGCTCAAGGCGGTGTTCGGGGATCACGCGAAGAACCTGGTGGTCTCTTCGACGAAGTCGATGCACGGGCACATGCTCGGTGCGGCCGGCGCGGTCGAAGCGGTCATCACGGCGAAGGCGCTGTTCCACGACGTCGTGCCGCCGACCATCAACCTCGACAACCCGTCGCCGGGTTGTGACCTCGACCTCTGCGCGCACACGAAGCAGGAGCGGCCCATCCGCGCCGCGCTGTCGAACTCCTTCGGGTTCGGCGGGACCAACGCTTCGCTGGTGATGAAGAAGTTCTAAATTTCGAGGTGAACCCGGCGTCGTGATACCCCTCGGGTATGAACGCGGCGCTGCTGGTAGCCGCGCTCGTCGTCGCGAGCGCGCAGGACAACGGAGAATCCAAGAGCTACGACGTCGGAGACCTCGGTCTCGACGACATTGAAGCGCCCGCGGCCGACCCGAGCGCGTCGGCGGCGTTCGGGGTCGGCGTCAACACGACGCTCCTCCCGGCGATCGGCACGATCCCCGGCGCGGGATCGGCGGTGACGCTGAGCCCGGGGGTCTCGCTCCGGCTGTGGACCGGCAAGCTGATGGTCGAACCGCTCGTCGGGATCGGCTTTCGCTCCGGTGACCCGGTGACGTTCCGGCTCAACGCTGGAGCGCTGGTGGGGTTCAGCCTCGCCGATGGCCCGCTGAGGCCGATGCTCGGCGGGGGTCTGCTGTTCGGGATCGCAAAGCAGGAGTCGACGGCGATCGCGTTGACGTTCGGGCCGATGTTCGCGGTCGAGTATCGCGTCCCGTCACTGCCCCAGCTCGCGTTCGACGCGGCGCTGTTCCTGCCCCTGCAGTTCGAGTTCGATCCCTTCGTTTTCTCGGCCGCCACCACGGGCGGCGCGCTCGTCGGGTTCCACTACTACTTCGACTGAGCCTTCAAGCCGGCGGTCCGTCCGGGACTACAGCCGGTAGGCGGCGCCGACCAGGAGCTGCAGTCCGAGCTGCGTCCCGCCGGACGTGTTGAACGACGGGCCGATCTTCGCATCGAGGGTGACCGCGAGGGGCGGGGAGAGGTGCATCTCGGCCACGGGCCCGAAGAGCACGGGGACCGACAGATTCACGGTGCCGCGGGTGGGGATCATGAGGGCGAGCGGGACGTCGACGCCGAGGCCGACGACGAAGCGGTTGTAGATCGTCCAACCGATCACGCCCTCGACGTTCGCGAGGATCCCGAACGTGAAGGGCTCGTCCAGCACCAGCCGAATCCCCGGATCGGCGCGGATCGCTGCGTTCATCGTGTCCGACGTCAGCAGGGCGTAGCGGACCGGCGCGGCGAGGATCAGGCTCGTGGTCCAGGCCGCCGACGGCACGTAGTAGGCGTAGTCGAGCGAGACGAGGCCGCCGACCGAGAACCCCGGCTGCAGCGCGTAGTGGTACGCCGCGGTCAGCAGGCCCGGGAAGCCGAGCTGAACCTCGGCCAGCGCGCCGGACTTGGGGACCTGGCCGCCGCGCATGTCCCAGGAGAGGCCCCGAACCAACGTCGTGGTCGAGGCGCCCGGATCCGGCGCGGGCGCGTCGGCGCCGGCGAGGGGATCGGTCTTGGCCGGCGGGGGCGCCTCCTCGCTGGCGCTCTCGTTTGCGTCCGCACCGTCCTGCGGATCGGCTCGGCCCGCGAGCGGCGAGAGGAACACGCCGCCGAACACGGCGGCGGCCAAGAGCGTTGGGACCAAGCGATGAGCCAAATCGGCGCGAGAATGCCGCCTTCGGGGCCGTTTTCAAAGGGCGACACGCGCGTACGCGGCGCGGGCCTCGAATCGGTTCTCTTCGTGGGATCGCAACGACCTCTTGGGGAGCGACGAACGGGCACCGTTGGGCTTGAGCCCTCAAGGGTCGGGCACTATGCTCGCGGCCGCCCATGCGGTGTACCTCTTCGGCGCTGACCCATGTGGGGATGAAGCGCGACCACAACGAGGACGCCTACCTCGCGACGGACGAGATCGGCCTGTACGTCGTGGCGGACGGTATGGGCGGACACGCCGCCGGCGAGGTGGCTTCCTGGGAGGCCGTCGAAGCCGTGCACGGGATGGTGCGGCGTGGCTCCGAGACCCTCCAGGCTTACGTCGACGGCCCGTCGGAGGAGACGGTCGCCTCCCTTCGCCGCCTCATCGAGAGCGCAATCCAGGCTGCGACCTACATGGTCTTCGGGATCGCCGAGCAAGACCCGAACAACAAGGGGATGGGCACCACGATCACCGTCATGGCGGTCGTCCACAACATCGCCGTCATCGGCTCCGTCGGTGACTCACGCGCGTACCTCGTGCGCGGACAGCGGACCTGGCAGGTGACCGAGGACCACACGCTGGTTCAGCTCCAGATGAAGGCGGGGCTCATTACCGCCGAGCAGGCCAAGAGCTCACCGCGCGGGAACGTCATCACGCGAGCCGTCGGTCCGCGCGACTACGTGCAGGTCGACACCTTCGTCGTGCCGATCCAACCGGGTGATAGGTACCTGCTGTGCTCGGACGGGCTGCACGGCTACCTCGAGACGCCGGAGATCGCGCCGATCGTCGTGAACGCGACGCTCGAGCAGAGCTGCCAGTCCTTCATCGACCTCGCCAACTCGCGGGGCGGCAAGGACAACATCACGTGTGTGATGGTCGAGATCGGTTAGGTCTCCGAAGCGCGCGGCGTCAGCGCGCTCCGGTGCGCCCCGTCGCGACCTTGAAGTGCTCTCGGGACGTCCCGGCCGCCGCGTAGCACCAGCGATGCTCGAGGGCGAGCAGCGCGACGAGCTTCGGGCGGTCCTCGTCGGGGACGTCGGAGAAGTCGAGCACCGAGATTCGGCTGAAGGCGCGGAGGAGCTCCAGCGCGCGGCGGATCGTCGGGCCCGCGCGCTGCTCGTCCTGCGTGCGGCCGTTGGCCCAGCGCTCGAGCATCGTCACTTCGGCTTCGAGCACCGACAGGTAGCCGGTGAGGGGGCACGCGCGGACGTGATCGGCGTCGGCGTACACGCGCAGCATCTCGCGGATCGGGCGGATGCGTTCGACGCGGAGCCCGGGGGCCTCGGCGTCGGCGGTGATGCGCTGACGGGCGCGGTGCCGGCGCGCCTGGCGCGCCTTGCGGGTCGTGGTGCGCTCTTGGGTCTTCACGTGGCTGTAGATCGATCGGGTCTCGGTGTGGGTCGACATCGTGCGGTTGGCTTACGCAAGGGGTGTGCTCCTGACTTTGTGTTGAAAATGATTGGAGAAACCGGAGGCGTGGTGCCGTCGACCACGGTCGATGGTTGCGCGACTGACCACGTGCTTTACACCTCCCACTGCCGCACCTCGATTCCGAACGCGGTGCACCAGTCGACGATCCGGCGCCGGTTCAAAGACCAGACGACCAACCCGCCGAGCAGCGAAAGACCCAGGCACGTGAGCACCAGGGTCGCCGCGGTCTGTCCTGACAGACCAAAACGCACGACCGAGGTTCCAAGATCTACGACGAGGAACCCGGCGCCGAGGAGCAGGTAGCTCCGGACGCGCAGTGTGACCCCCGCGAGGGCTCCGAGCACCGCGAGGACGGCCATGACGAGGCTGTGCGAGGGGGCGTCGAAGGTGAGGACCGAGACGAAGCTCGACAGATAGACGCCGAACAGCGCGATGACGCGGATCGTCGCGACGGCGCTGTCGGAGAGCTCTTCGCGGTACAGGTGCGCGAGGAAGAGGCAACTCGCGCCGATCGGGAGCGCGTACAGCTGCGGATCCTGAACGCCGGCCTTCACCCAGGCGACGACGGTTGCGGCGTTGAGGAGGATCGTCGCGAGCGGCGCAGCGATGCGGGCGACACCGATCCGCGCGGCGAACGCGTAGGCGAGGGAGGCGCCGGTCATCATCGCGCACGTGCGCCAGGAGACGTCGGGCTCGAAGAAGAGCGCTGCGCCCACCGGCAGCAACATCGAGAACAGGCGGGCGGAGCGGGCGTAGGCCGGCGCGAGCGCGCCGCGCTGCACGAGCGCGTGCACGCCGGTGTACGCGAAGGCCGCGGCGAGCATCGCGTAGGCGTCGGCGTGAGCCACGCCTGCGAGGAACGCGAATTGGCGTCGTAGCAGACACCACGCGACGAAGAGCGTCGCCTGGACCAGGAGGGCGTCGACCCCTCGGCCTCGGCGCTGCGCTGCGCGGGCGAACGTCGCGAGGCCGACGGACACCACGGCGAGGTTCAACAGGAGCGCGAGCGTGCGCGGTTCGGTGACGATGGCGACGTGGCCCGCGGTGGCCAGCACCGCGGCGGCGACGAGGATGCGGCGTGCGCCCGCGAGCGGTCGATCGAAGTGGCGCTCTTCGTCGCCGCGCGGGAGCGGCGGCGCGTAGACGAGCCTCAGCACGTAGAGGAGGGCGGCGACCGCGAGGAAGCCGGACGCGACGAACGGGACGATGTGAACCGGCCCCTGCCCCGTGGAGAGGATCCGCCCGACGCCGAACCAACCCCACGTCGTAGAGCCGGCGGCCGCGAGCGCGCCGAGCATCAACACTTCGCGGCGCGGAGTGCGGGTGTAGAGCAGCGCGAGGCCCGCGGTGAGGATCGCGAGGACGAGGCTGGTGGAGAAGCCGTGCGTCGCGAGTCGGGTCATGCAGACCGCGACGCCGATCGCCGTGAACGCGACGACGTTCGCGGAGGGGCGACCTCGGCCCCACGCGAGGATGCCGAGCGCGGCGGCCGCGGTACCGACGGCGGCGCCCGGGAGCGCGTACAGATCCGCGCCGACGTGGAGGCCGAGCGAGAGGACGGTCAGCACGGCGGCGTGGCCGGTGAAACGTGCGCGGTGGGTGTGAGCGACGAAGACAGCGGCGAGCGTGAGGCCGAGGATCGGGAGCGACACCACGTGGCCGCCGCTCACCTGGAGCGCGACCGCGACGATCGCGCCGACGGCGAGCATCAACACGACGACGAACGCCGGGACGCCGGGGGTGAACGGGCGTTTGAAGAAACCCGCGCCGCGGTCGGTCTGGTGGAGCGAGGGGAGGGTCGCGAGGAGCCCCGTGGCGAGGACGTGCGCCCACAGGTAGCTCGTCCCGTTCGGGAGGTTCGTGATGCCTTCGATGAGATCGAAGAGGGGGGCGAGGCCTCCGAGGGTCGCGGTGATCAAGACGAGCGCGTGTACCCAGCGGAGACCGGTGACGGCGTACAGGAGCGTGCCGAGCGCCGCGAGCCAGGCGAACCAGCCGGCGAACGTGTACGGGCTGCGGAGGATCACGAAGGGCGCATCGATGGAGACGGTGAGGATCGCCGCCACGATGGCGAGGGCCGTCGCGAGACGCGGGAGCAGGGGCGGTGGTTGGCGGCGTGACGCGTGGAGTCGGCAGGCCATGGTACCGACGAAGGCGACGACGCTGGTGCCGATCGCGAGCGGGAGGTCGAGCGCGCGCTCCGCGAGGAGGGCGAGGACGAATCCACCCCACGCCGCGAGGAGCGGTGCGAGCGACCGCCACGGGCGGCCGACGATCGTCATCCCGAGCACGAGCGCAAACGCGGACGGGAGCGCCGAGGCGAACGGCGTCCCCGCCGTGACGGAGGCGGTCCCGATCAGCGCGAGGAGCGGGGCCACCAGGAGGAGGAGGCACCACGGCGAGGTCGCTCGGCGGGCGCGAGTGTTGGCGACGTCGACCAGCGCCTCGAAGTCGAACGCGAGGAACGCCTCGGGTGCCGCTTCGGCCTGCGGGGTGGCATGCGAGTGGGAGGCGGCGCCGTGAACTTCGTCGTCGGGCGATGGCGTGCCGACGCCGTGCCGTGCGCTGGAATCGTGCGACGTCGCCGCGTCGCCGAGGGCGCGGTGAATGGAGTGTTCGCCGCGGATGCCGTCGGGCGCTGCGTCGCCGACGACGCGTGGAGCCTCGGCGGTGTTGGCCTTGGGCGGTGCGTCGTCCACGAAGCGTGGAGCCTCGGCGGTGGTGGCCTCGGGGGGGGCGTCGCCGAAGATGAGCGGGGGCTCGCCGAGGGTCACGCCATGGGGTGCGTTCTCGATGATGTGCGGAGCCTCGCCGCTGGCGGTCTGATGAGGAGCGCCTTCGAAGACGTGTGGAGCCTGGGCGATGGCGACCTCGGGCGATGCGTCGTCGTTCGCCGTGCGTACGCGGTTGTCGTCCTTGATGCCGACTTCGGTCGCCGAGGTGAGGCCCTCGAGCTCCGCAGCGCCGTGATGGCCGCGCGTCGCGCGTGCGCCTGCGGGGCGGTGGCGCCAGCGGGTGTAGACGAGCGGGACGAGGAAGGCGAGCGCGACGAGGAGCGCTTCAGGGGCGAGCTCGACGGCGGCGGCGAACGCGGTGGTTGCGGCGAGCGCGGCGCCGATTCGGCGGGCGCCGTTCGTTAGCGCGTGGATCGCGATCGTCGCCGCGCCGAGGAGTCCCAGCGCGAAGGGGATCGCTTCGATTGTGTCGGCGGTGGCGATCGTTGCGAGCACGGCGGCCAGCAACGCCGCGATCCTCATCCGGCGCGACGAAGCCGAGCGTAGGAGCGCCAGTGCGATCGTGAACGCGGCGGGCGCCAACAGGAGCCGTGGTTCGAACCACCCGAGCGTGGCCGCCGTGCCAGCGACGAGCGTCAAAGTGCCGAGCCGGGGCGTCGCCCGTACCCAGCGGAGCACGACCGACGCGACGACGAGGAGCCACAACGCAAGCGCTGCGCTCGGGTCGACGCGCACCAGGGCGACGGCGGCGACCGTTCCGGACGCGAGCGCAGCCACGTCGAGGGGCGCCGCGAACCGCGCGAGGGCCGCGGATACGATCTTCGCGACGCCCTGTGGCGCGGGAGTAGGCGGGGCGTCGCCGGCGCCGAGCTCGGCTCGGCCTGCGCGCCGGTGCACCGGATTCGCTTCGTTTCGCTCCTCGACCTTCGAGCCGGGCTCGGCTGCGCCTGCGCGCCGCGGGGGGGCTGCGGTCGATTCGAATCGTTCGTCGGCGTTCGAGCCGGGCTCCGCTTCGCCGGCGCGTCGCGGGTGGGCTGCGGTCGACTCGTTTCGCTCCTCGACCTTCGAGCCGGGCTCGGCTGCTCCGGCGCGCCGCGGGTGCGCTGCGGTCGACTCGAATCGTTCGTCGGCGTTCGAGCCGGGCTCGGCTGCGCCTGCGCGCCGCGGGGGGGCTGCGGTCGATTCGAATCGTTCGTCGGCGTTCGAGCCGGGCTCCGCTTCGCCGGCGCGTCGCGGGTGGGCTGCAGTCGACTCGTTTCGCTCGTCGGCGTTCGAGCCGGGCTCGGCTGCGCCCGCGCGTCGCGGGTGCGCTGCGGTCGCTTCGCTTCGCTCGTCGGCGTTCGAGCTGAGCGCTGCGCTCGACGCGAGCTCGGCTCGACCTGCGCGACGGTACGCTGGATGGGATTCGCTCCGCTCGTCGGCGTGCGCGCCGGGCTTGGCTCGGTCCGCGCCGTGGTTCATCGCGTACGCTTCGGTTCCCCCGGCCTCGCTCGACGCGAGCTCGCTGGCGGGCGAGGCGCTCTGCGCCGCGGGGCGCGGTTCGTTCGTGACCGCCGCTCCGGCCGATGATGAAGCCGCCGCGCGACAGCGCGCGCCGAGGACGTGGGCGAGCCATGACAGGATGCAGGCGACCGCGCCCACGGTGAGCGGGCCGGGGAGCCCGAGCTCCGGCGCGAGGCGCGCCGACAGCGCCGCGGACACGAGGCCGGCCGCGACGATCCACCACGGGCTTCGAATCGCGCTCGCGGTGAGGACGAGGATCGCGACGGCGGCAGGCCACCACGCGCCGCCGCCGAGCAGCGCGAGGAGGGCGCTAGCGAGTGCGCCGAGCGGTGCGAGCCTACGCGCCGCAAGGGAGGTTGCGCCGCCCGGGACGATCCCGAGCACCCCCCACGCCGCCGCTACGCACACCGTGATGGGCGCCGCCAACTCGGGACGCGACGCGATGCCCACCGCGAGCGCGCCGAGCAGCGCGATCGCGTTGAGCTCCACGCGGGGCGACGCAAATGTGAGGAGCGCGGCCGACGTCAGCGCAAGCGTCGCGATCAAGAGCCCCGGATCGATCGGGAGGCCAACGCCGAAGATGACCAACGGCCCCGCCAGCGCCGCCAAGGCGGCGGCGGTCGCGTAGCTTCGAACGATGGTGCGTCGCGCGGTTGCGGTCTGCTCGGCCGGCGCCGCCAAGACACCTCGCGCCCACGGCGCCAACGCCGCGGCCGCGGCCGCGAGTCCGAAGAACCAGACGTCCGCGCCCAACCACGCGTGTGTCCCGCGCAGCGCGTAGAGGACCACCAAGACACACGCCGCGTGCAGCGGCACGGTGGCGAAGCGGGCGACGCGGTTCGTGCGCCCGATGCGCGCGTCGATCGCCAACGCGAGGATGTAGATCGGGACCGTGAACAGCACGGGCCGAGGGTCCGACCACTGCGTGAACGCCAACGTAATGAGCGTCGCCGCCACGCCGAACAGCACGAGGCGCACCGCCGAGGCGAGGCCGCCGAAGATGCCGCGGCGCTCCGCGATCCACCACGCGGCGAGGTACGGCACGAACGTGACCCCGTAGTACGCGACGGGCAGGGGGCGGTCGTCGTAGCCGAGCGCCGACTTCGCGCTCGAGAGCACCAGCTCGATCACCGCGGTGAACGGCGCCGGCAGGAAGAAGTACACGAACAGACCGGACACGACGGCGAGCGCCATCGGGAGACGGCGCCCATCGCGACGCGCGCGAACGAAGAGCGCCCAGGTCGCCAGCGCCGCCGTCACCAGCACCGCGACGCGGCCGGCGACCGGCGCGATGTTCGAAGTCAACGCGAACCCGAGCGCGGTGACGGACGCGACCATCACCACGATCCGCGTCGCGGCCCCGCCCGCCACGCGCCGAAGCGCTGCCCCATCGACGACGACGGCGACCGCCGCGATCGCGGGGGCGAAGATCCAGGCGGGGACGACGTCGGGGTGCGTGGCTGCCCCGACCGTCGTCGCGACGCCGAGGTACGCCGCGTACGTCGCCGCGAAGCCGAACACTCCGCGTGATGCCGTCGCCGCGGCCCACGTCGCGCGCGCCAAGAGCAAAGTCGCCACCGCTGCAACCGAGGTTGCGAGGAGCGCCGGCTGCCGCGAGCACGTCATCGCGATCATCACCGCGCCCGCCGCTGCGCCCATCCAGCGTGCGACGCCGCGGGCCTCGGCGCGCACGTCGCCGACGCGCATCGCGACCGTCGCGAGCGCCGCCGCCGCGATGACCGCGGCGATGGCGAGCACGAGCACGTGGCCCGCGAGGGCCGCCGCCGACCAACCGATCATCACGACCAACGCGGCGCCGAGCCCCGCGAGCACCCGGACGGGGAGTGCGGGCGCGCGCCTCGCCGCCAGGAACGCGGCGAGGCCGACGAACAACGCCTGGTACAGGACCAAGCCGATCGTCACGACCGAGGCTCGCACCGGGGGGGACCAACGGTCCCAGTTGCTCTCGGTGAAGTAGAGCGACCCGGCGAGCACGAGGACCACGCCGATGAACCACAGGATGCCCTCCGCGGTGATCGGCAGCCGCGCGCGGGACAGCAGCGACGACACCGCCGCGGGGCCGTCGTCGATCGGATCGTCCAGGAGGTCGAGCGCGTCGTCCGGGAGGGACGGCGTCGGCCGGGACGACCGGTCGCGCCTCTCGGGCGAACGAGTCCGGTCTTCGGGGCAGGGCCCCGGCGAAGAGAGCGTCGTCATGATGGACCCACGCCTTCCGCAGGTTCCGTGCCACACGGGCGCGTGCGCGCCCACGCCGCTCGCCGCGCACGCCCCGACGCACCGGCGAGAAGTTGGTTACGCGTACGCGCCCTGTTTATGCTCGCGCTCGATGACGACGAGCCCCGAGACCGTCGAGCTCACGTACGCGCTGCTCGAGCGCCTCCCGAAGACCGATCTGCACTGCCACCTCGATGGCTCGCTCCGCGTCGAAACCATCCTCGAGCTCGCCGAACAGGACGGCGTGCGCCTCCCCGCGCACGACGTCGAGGGCCTGCGTCGGGCGCTTCACGCCGGGGAGAACTGCGAGTCGCTCGCCGACTACCTCGAAGCCTTCGCCATCACGCTGTCCGTGATGCAGAACGAGGAAGCGCTCTACCGCACCGCGTTCGAGCTCGCCGAGGACGCGGCCAAGGAGAACGTCCGCTACATGGAGGTGCGCTACGCGCCGGTGCTCCATACCCAGATGGGGCTGCCGCTCCCGAACATCGTCGAGGCCGTCGTCCAGGGCCTACGCGAAGCGGAACGCATCCACGGCATCCAGAGCGGCATCATCCTGTGCGGCATCCGCAACATGGATCCGCTGACTTCGCTGCGCATGGCGGAGCTCGCGATCGCGTTCAAACACCGCGGTGTGGTGGGCTTCGACCTCGCGGGCGCGGAGGTCGACCACCCGGCGAAGGACCACGTCGAGGCGTTTCGACTCATCCTCAACAACAACGTCAACTGCACGCTGCACGCGGGCGAAGCGTACGGCCCTGAGTCGATCCACCAAGCGATTCACTACTGCGGCGCGCACCGCATCGGCCACGGCTGCCGCCTCGCCGAGGACGGCGATCTGCTGAACTACGTCAACGACCACCGCATCGCGCTCGAGGTGTGTCCGTCCTCGAACGTGCAGACCCGCGCAGTGTCCTCGCTCGAGGACCACCCGATGCGTTTCTACTTCGACTACGGCATCCGCGTGACCATCAACACCGACAACCGCTTGATGACCGACACCAGCGTCACCAAGGAGCTGTGGCTCGCGCACGAGCGAATGCAGTTTACGCTCGAGGAGCTCGGTCAGGTCATCATGATGGGTTTCAAGAGCGCCTTCCTCCCGCTGCGCGACCGCCGACTGCTGTTGCAGGAGGTCAGCGAGGAGATCGAGAGCCTCACGCGCACGAAGGTGCAGGACGAGCTCGCCGACCTCGACGAAGGTGGCATTCCGTCGGCGTCGCGGCTCCCCGCGCGGCGCCCGTCATAGGAGCTTCTTCGCCTGGAGCGTCCGCTTCAGCGTCGCTTCGTCGAGGCCCATCAACAGCGTCCCCGCGACGTCGATGACCGGCACGCCGCTCGGTCGCACGCCCTGCGCCGCCGCCTTCGCGGACAACTCACGTTGCGCCGACGCCGACGCCTCGACGTCCTTGTCCTCGAACGGGACCTTCCACTGCTTCAGCAGGCGCTTCGCCTTCTTGCAGGCGCCGCACCACGAGGTGGAGTACACCACCACGCCGTCCCCGGACGCTGCGCCGCCCGTGCTCGTGCCGGTGAGCTTGGCTTCGAACCCGTAGCGGCTCGCTACCGCGACGGGGAAGGTGCCGTCGGGATTTTCGCTGCTGAGGTCGGCGACGTAGATGTAGCGCCCGGCCTGGCGCTCCTCCGGGCTCATCGACAGGTCCATCACGACGACGCCTTTCTTACCGTCCTCGGGGATCGCACCCACCGAGGTCGCGGTCTCGAAGCGGCGCCCGCCCTCGACCGGGTAGCTGAAGACGAGGTCCTCGCGGTCGGCCGCGACGCGGATCGCCGGCGGGGGCGCGGCGGCTTCTTTCGTCGGTGCGGCCGCCGGCGCGGACTCCTTCGCGGGACAGCCGGCGAGGAGGAGGAGGGCCGCGAGCCCGAACGATGTAACGCGCATCACGGTGGCGAAGGCTGCCTCATCTTCGGCGCCGACGCCAAGGTCGACTCGCCCGTTCGTAAGCTGGACCGCTCTCGTTCGGCACGTTATCCAGGAGCGGCCGATGTCGCGTCCCGTCCCCTTCGACGCCGAATCCAAGGCTGCGCTCTTCGAACGTCTCGGACAGCTCGAACGTACGCAGCTCGTTCGCGTCGTCCCCTCGGACGCGGCCGGCGACGCGGCGCCCGCGATCGATCTGTTCATGCAGGACGGCGCGATCACGATGGTGCGCACCGCGGTGTGGAGCGGCACCGACGCGCTCTTGTGGGCGGCGATCGCGCGCGAAGGTCACGTCGAGGTCGACCCGGTGCCGAAGGCGGCGCCCGGGGATCCCGTCCCGTTCGAGGAGGCCTTCGCCGAGGCCGAGGTCGCGGCGCTCGCGTACCTCGATCTCGTCGCGCCGCTCGGAGGCATCGCCGCCGTGCTCGCCACACGATCCGATCGGATCGCCGAGGTGAGCGCGCAGATTCCGGACGCCGCGACCGCCATCCTGAAGCTCATCGACGGCGAGCACACCGTCGCGTCGGTGACGCGCGCCGCCGGGCACCCGTGCGCGCTGACCGCGCGCATCCTTCGCCGCCTCTTCGATCTCGGCGTCGTCGAACGCCACGACCCGTTGCTCCCCGCGCCGAGTCAGCCGGCCGCGCCGGCCTCCGAGCTCGCACCGACGCCGACCGCGGTCGGCGACGACTGGGGCGAGGGGGCACCCTCGGCGCTCGCTTCCGATGACGCGTTCTCGAACGCCTTCGTCGCGCCGGGGCGTCAGCCGATCGAGCAGACGCGCGAGCTTCCGTCCGACGCCTCGGAGGCCCCGACGCCGCCGCCCGTCGCCGCCGCGCCGCTCCCGCCGGTGGGCGGCGTGGGCGCGCCGTCGTCCGCACCGTCGCCGGGTGCGTCACCATCGCAGTCGTCCGGCGCGCAGTCACCGGGCGCGCCGGCGTCATCCGCCGCGCGGGGGTCAGCGTCGGGCGCGGCGTCACAGGGCGCGGCGTCCTCCGGCGCTTCGCCGGGCGTGTCCTACGATGCGGCGTCCTCTGGCGCTTCGCCGGGCGTGTCCTACGATGCGCCGTCCTCTAGCGCTTCGCCGGGCGCGTCCTACGATGCGGCGTCCTCGGGCGCGGCGTCCTACGATGCGGCGTCCTCGGGCGCGGCGTCCTCGGGCGCGGCGTCCTCGGGCGCGGCGGCCGTGGGAGCGTCGCCGGGCGCGGCGTCCTCCGGCGCGGCATCGGCGCCGCCGATGCGCTCCGACTCCGCCGCGCGGGTGCGGGCGCAGGTCCCGATCAGCACGCGGCGCCCCGGCCCCGCGGACGACGACGACGCGGTGTTGCGCGAAGCGGGTGTCAGCGGGGGCTCGGGATCCACCGGCTGGATCGTCGCGCTCGTCGCGGTGTTGGTGATCGGCGCGGTGCTCTGGAGCATGCGCGGCGAGGACCCTCCGCCTCCGCCTCCGCCGCCTCCGCCGCCCCCGCTGATCGTGTCGACGACGACGACCGCGACGGTCGCCACGGCGACCGTGACGCCGGACTCCTCCGACGCCAACCGCGCCACGATCGCGGCGCCGGACGCACCCGAGGACGTCAAACGCGCCGAGCGCCTCCTCGACGCCGGAAGGTATCGCGAGGCGGGGCGCCTCCTCGATCAGCTGCGCGGCTCGCGTCCCGACGACGCTGCGGTGTTCGTGCTGAGCGGGCAGGTCTACGTCGACACGGGTCGGCTCGGCGAGGCCCGCGCGATGGCGGACCGCGCGCTCGCGATCGATCCGCGCTCGTATCGTGCGTGGGTGTTGAAGGGCTCCGCGGATCAGTTCTCGGGGCGCTACGACTCCGCGATGCGCGCCTACGAACGCGCGCGTGAGCTCGGCCCGAGCCACCCGATGGCGCCCGAGATCGACTCCGTCATCGAGCAGCTCCGCCGCCGGGTGCGTTGACCGCGACCCCGCCGAAGCGTCCGCGCCGGACGTTCAAGGTGACGCTCGCCTACGACGGCGCGGCGTTCTTCGGATTCGCGCGACAGCCCGACCGCGTGACGGTCGAAGGTGCCCTGCGCGCCGCGCTCGAGCCGATCGAAGCGACCGGCCTCGCCGTCGCCGGGCGCACCGACCGCGGTGTCTCCGCCACCGGGCAGGTCATCTCGTTTCACACGCGCACACCCGTGACGACGGAAGCGGTCCGCGACGTCATCGATCGCGCTGCACCCGAAGCGCTCGCCGCGCTCAACGTCGAAGAGGTCCCGCGTCACTTCCACGCGGCCTTCTCCGCGCGGGGTCGCGCCTACGTCTACTTCGTCGACAGCGACGTCGACGCGACGCGCGTCGACCGACTACTGGTCCAGCTGCTCGGGCGCCGTGACTTCTCCGCCTTCGCGCGCGACACCCCGAGGGGCAAGAGCACCGTTCGTCACCTGCACACGGCGCGGGCACGACGCGACGGGTCACGACTCCGCGTCGAGCTCGCCGCCGACGGGTTCCTGCGACGGCAGGTACGCGTGTTGACCGCGACCGCGATCGCCGCGGTCCAAGCCGGTGCCCCGGACGACTACCTCGTCGCGCTCTCCCATACTCGGGACCGCACGCGGACAGCCACACCGCTGGCTCCGGACGGGCTCTACCTCACGCGCGTCGTCTACTGAATGGATTCACGAGGGGCTCTCGACGCAGCCCGAATTCGTGGCATACCATGCGCCGGCATGTCGGCAGGGCGGGACGACGGGATCGCGGACGACGCGGACGCCTATGCGGATCTGATGGACGATCAGGACGGCCCGCCGCGGCCGCCGCCCCGTCCGAAGGCGCCGCCGCGCGCGGGGTCGGGCATCGCGAGCGACGCGGATCTGTTCGCGGACATGCTCGAGGAGGGCACCGACAAAGCCCGCAGCCTCGACACGAACTGGCTGTACCAGCAGCAAGGTCAGGTCTTCGGGCCGGTGAAGAGCAAAGAGCTCCTCGAGATGCTCTACAAAGCCGAGGTCGACGCGGAGACGCTCGTGGCCGTCGAGGACGGTGAGTTCTCCCCGCTGCGCCGCATCGGCGTCTTCCGCGCGCACCTGCCGAAGGTCCAAGCGCACCTCGAAGAGGTCCGCGAAGCCGAGGAGCAGGCACGCCGCGTCGCCAAGGAGCGCTTCAAGAAACGCGCGACCCTGATCGGCGGCACCGTCGCCGTCGTCGTCGCGGCCGCGGTCGCCATACCTTGGTACATCATCACGTCGCGCGAGCAGGCGGCGGAGGCCGACAAGGCCGCGCAGGAGGACGCCCTCCGCAAGGAGATGGACGACCTCCTCGCGAGCGTCACCATCGAGCCGCCGCTCCTCGCGCTGGTCGACGAGCCCGCGCCGACGGGCAAGAAGTCGAAGAAGCGCCGCCGCCGTCGCCGGGTCGCGAGTTTCTCCGGGGGCAAGGCCCAGACGGGCGAGCTCACGCGCGAGGAGATCATGGCGGGGGTCGCCCGGGCGTTCAGCGGATTCAAGCGTTGCATCGTGGGTCAGATGCAGCGCGACCCGGAGAGCGTCGGCGAGCAGATCGTGCTGCGCTTCTCGGTGAACAACGCGGGGCGCGCCCAGAACGTCAGCCTGAAGGACCGCTTCCTGCGCCGCTCGGAGCTCAACGCGTGCATGACCCAGCAGCTCGCGAAGGTCCGATGGCGCGAATACAAGGGTGAAGTCCGCAACGTGGACTACCCGATCACCGTCGGTCGCCGCCGCTGACCGCCGGCGGGCGCTCTGCGCGAACGTCTCGAATTTCGTCACGTGCGTGTGCTCGCACCTTCTGATCCGGGGCGATCGTCCGATCTGACGGTATCGACATGGTACACACTTCCGACTTCGCCGAAGGCGCGTTACCTTCCCGCCTGCCCCCCATGGCGACGGCCCAAAGCGATACGCCAACGATCGGCCAGATCCTCCTGCGGCGGGGCTCCGTGGAGAAGGGCGCGCTCGAAAAGGCCGCCGAGGCCCAGGGTGTCTCGCTCCTCCCGCTCGGCTCGACCCTGATCCGCCTCGGATTCGCGGACGAAGCCGAGGTTACGACGGCGCTCGCCGAGCAGTTCGGCGTCCCCGGCGTGGTCCTCTCGAAGTGCACCATCCCGACCAAGCTCCTCGCCGTCCTCCCGCGGGAGGTCGCGGCGTCCCACGGCGTCCTTCCGGTGGGGGAGGTCGGTGGAGCGCTCGCGCTCGCCATCACCAACCCGAAGCACCAGGCGCTCCTCGACGAGATCGCGTTTGCCTCGGGCCGGGCCGTGTTGCCCCACGTCGCCCCGCGGGTCCGCCTCGACGAGATGATCGCCGCCGCGTACATGGCGCGCGACAACGGCGACGCCGTCTGCAAGGGCGCCGCCGCCGAGCACGACGAGGCGCACCTCGAAGTCGTCACCGCGCCGCTCGAGCAGGCGCAGGACGCCGACATGCAGCCGGAGCTGTCCAGCACGGCGCTCGACGCGTTCCCGGCGCTCCCCGTCGAGAAGGCCCCGCGCCCCGCGCGCGAAAAGCCGCTGGTCCTGGCCGTCGACGACGAGCCCGAGATCCTCGACATCATCCAAAAGGCGCTGTCACACCGCGGCTTGGAGGTCGTCACGGCGGCGCGCGGGCGCGAGGCGCTCGATCAGCTCCGCGCCCACGACCCGGACATCGTCCTGCTCGACGCGATGCTCCCCGAGATCCACGGGTTCGAGATCTGCAGCCAGATCAAGAAGTCGCAGCAGTACGCGCACGTCCCGGTGATCATCATCTCGGCGATCTACACCGGCTGGAACTTCATCCAGGACGTGAAGCGCATCTACGGCGCGGACGAGTACATCACGAAGCCGTTCCGCGTGATGGAGCTCGTCCACAAGGTCGAAGAGGTGCTCAGCAAGGTGCAGGGCGGCCCGCCGCCCGCGGATCGCGCCGAGGCGAACCGTCGCGCCGCCGAGGAGGTCGCGAAGGCGGCCCAGGCGGCGAAGGCCGGCGACCTCGAGCGCATGATCGAGCACGCCCAGACCGCCGTCCGCGCGGACCCGTTCGACCCGCGCGCACACTTCGTGCTCGGGACTGCCCTACACCGCGCCGGCAAGATGTACGAGGCGATCTCGCAGTACGAGCGCGTCGTCGAGCTGGCACCGGGACAATTCTCCGCACTCAAGAACCTCGCCGTGCTCTACGAGCGCCAGGGCTTCAAGTCCAAGGCGGTGGAGCTGTGGATGCGTGCGCTGGAAGCCAGCCCGAGCACCGCGGTTCGCAAGACCATCAAGGCGCACCTCATCGGTCTGCTCTGATCGATGACTCTGATCGGCCTATTGTGACCGTCGCCGACCGTTCGTATCTGGTACACTCCCCTTCGCATCTAGGCGCGGGGGGTCACCCCGGGAATTGGGCATGAAGTTTCTCTGCGGGAGCTGCCGGACGAAGTACCAGATCTCGGACGAAAAGGTCCGAGGGAAGATCCTGACCATCCGCTGTAAGAAGTGCGGTTCGAAGATCCTGGTCCGCGAATCGCTCGCCCGCGACGCCGGAGGGGGTACAGCCGTCGCCCCGGTGGCCGAAGAGGAAAAGGTAGGAGAGGTCCAGCGTAGCGGTAAGGTCGCCCGCGTGGGCGGCTCGGCCGCGCTCGCCTCGGCCTACGACGTCGCCATGGACCGAGGCTCCGCGGAAGCAGACGACATGCCCACTAGCATCGCGCCGGTGCCGGCCAACCTCGAGATCGCCGGCGTCGAATGGTACGTCGCGATCGACGGGGCGCAACACGGGCCGTATGCCTTCGCCGAGCTCGTCGGCAAGCTGAAGAACCGCGAGGTCATCGGCCGCCACTACGTGTGGCACGACGGGATGGACAACTGGCAGCGCGTCCGCGACGTCGCGGATCTCGCCGAATACATCACGGCGCCGAAGAAGAAGCCGCCGCCCCCGCCGCCCGTCTCCATCGAAGCACCCGCGCCGCGTTCGGATCCCGACAACGTCGTGGACATGGCGTCGGCGCGCGCCGCGCGCGGGCAGCTCGGCGCCACTCCGATCGACGACGACGTCGCCGACGACGATCAGACCGCGGTCGAACAGGCCGGCGTGCTGGGGCCCGTCGAGGAAGAGGCGACCAAGACCGACCGCGCCGAGCAGCTCGACGTCGTGCTGAACGAGGCGCTCGGGATCGAGGGCGAGGGGCAGACGACCCGCGCCGAGCCCGAGGCCGCCGAGCGGGCCTCGCAGGCGGTGGCGTCCGCGAAGGTCGCGGGCGATGACCACACACCTTCGATCGAAGACCTCCTCGCGTTCGAGGCGAAGGAAGACGACATCTTCGCGAACGTCCCGCGCGCCGAGGACGAGCCGGACGTCGTGCGCGAGTCGACGCGGTTCTTCGTGGCCGCGGCCGGCGTCAACGAGAAGCGCAAGCGCAACCGGGTCGGGTTCATGATCGGCGGGGTCGCGGTGCTGCTCATCGCGGCGTTCGTCGGGGCCTGGGCCAACGGGATCATCCAGATCAGCATCCCGGGGATCGGCAACCCGTTCGCGCGCGCGGACGCGGATGGCGAGGACTCGGACGAGCTCGTCGACGACGAGGACGACGGCAACTACGCGCACCTCCTCGAGGGGAAGAAGCCCAAAAAGCGCGTGGTGAAGAAGAAGAAGTCGACGGCCACGAAGAAGAAGACGACCGAGGGCGGCTACATCGAAGACGGTGCCGTCGCGGGCCTCGACCGCGGGACGCGCGGCGCCGGCGAAGCCGAAGGCATCGCGATCGACGACCCGCTGCGGACGGGCGGCGCCGCGGGTGTCGCGGGCGTGAAGGACGCGCAGCTCCCGGGGTCGGGTATCGAGGACGTCGCGCCGCCGGATCGCGCGGGCGCGCTGACCGAGAGCGACATCAACCGCGTCATCGCGGCGCGCAAGGGCGCAGTGTCGACGTGCTTCGAGGTGTCGCTGCGCGCGCAGGAGAACCTCGGCGGCAAGATCGAGTTCGAAGTGACGGTCGAGTCGAGCGGCAAGGTCTCGAAGGTCGACGTCGCGACGACCGCATTCTCCGGGAGTCGCCTGGGCAGCTGCATCGCGAAGAAGATCAAGGGCTGGCGTTTCCCGACGTTCGAGGGGCCGGCGCAGCAGATCGTCGTGCCGTTCATCCTGCAGCGGCAGTCGTATTAGGTCGCAACCTTCGTTAACCTCCCGCCCGTGGCGGACGGGGAGGGCGCTCGCGACCGCGAAGCGTCGCGTCGACTCGCGGAAGAGCTGGAAGCGACGGGCATCGCGCTCGCCGGTGATGTCGGCGTCGAGATGCTGGTGCGCGCCGCGGACATCCGCGACAGCGAGCTGAACGACCCGCGCGCCGCGATGGTGCTGCTGCGGCGAGTCCTGAAGGACGCGCCGGGCGCTCGTCTCGCGATCGGACGCGCGCTGTCGCTCGCGCAGCGGATGGAGGCCCACGAGGATCTCGCCGATCTCCTCGCGCTCGCCGCACGCGCCACCGAGAAACAAGCGACGCGCGCGCGCCTCGTGGTGCGGCGCGCGGACGTGCTCGCGACGAACCTCGGCCGCATCGCAGAGGCGCGCGGTCTGTACCGGGAGGCGGCGCGACTCTCGCCACACACGCCGCTGTCGGCCGACGCGGAACGGGCGGCGGATCGCATCGACGATCGGCTCGCGGCGGAGCGGGAAGGGCGCAAGAGCCGGGTCGAGCTGAGCGCGGTCGAGACCGGCCCGCTGCGGTTCGAGGAGACGTCCACCGACGACGATCCGGACGAAGCCCTCGAGCAGCTGCGTCACGCGATCGGTGCGCGGGCGCCCCTGGACCAGAGCCTGGTCGAGAAGGCGATCGAGCTCGGCCTCTCGAAGGGGCTGTACGACGTCGCGGCGCGGGTGCTGCCGTGGATGTCGATCCCCCGGCGCGTCGCGCTGCTCGACGAGATCGCGAGCGGTGCGGACGGTGCGCAGGATCCCACGGCCGCGGATCGCGTGCGCGCTGCGGCGTTCGCGGATGCGCCGCAGCAGATCACGTACTTCGAAGCGATGGTCCGTGTGGTGCGTGCCAGCGGTGACGAAGAGGGGCTCGCGCGTGCGCTGGAGCGTCGCGCCGCGGCGGCGGGGCCCGACGGTTTGCTCGCGTTGTCCGAGCACGTGACGGACGGACCGCGTCGCATTCGCGTCCTCGTCGAGCTGGTCCGCAACGCGATCTACAAGGACTCACTCGAAGAGACGCTCGCGGCTTCGGAGCGGCTCGCGAAGACCCTCGACGCGCCGCGCCTCCTCGCGCGCGTGCTGGCGGCCGGCGCTTCGCACACCTGGCTGCCCGGGCCGGACCGCGGCGCGATCCTGATGCGCCTGGCACGGGTGCTCCGCGAGGACGTGGGGGACTCGGAGGGCGCGCGCGTCGTGGAGCGCGAGGCGAAGGCGATGCTCGCGCGTGGCCCCGACACCCAACCCGATTCGCGGTCGCCGTTGGCCGACGTCCCGACGGAGCCCGAGTCGGGCTTCGATGCGCCGACCCTGCTCGATCCGAAGGCGAGCCCGTTCGACGCGCCGACGCTCCATGATGCGGCCTTCGCACCGTCGACCGAAGAGGACGCGTTCGGCGCCCCGACCCTGCTGGACGCCTCCGGGAGCCTGGGCGCGGAGGCCGTGCTGGGCCTCGTGCGCCAGGGCCGGTTCGTGGAGGCGAGCGCAGGGCTCGATGGCGTCGGTGTGGAGCTTCGTGCGGACGTCGGGTTGCCGCTGGCGCGCCTGGCGCGGGTCGGTGGTGACTTCACCGCCGCGGAGCGCGCGCTGATCAGCGCCTGGGAGGTCGCCAACGACGATGCGCTACGCGCCGCGCTCACGTGTGAGGCGGCCGCGCTCGCGCGCGTGGGTGGACCATGGTGCGACGGGTTGCTCGACGTGACCGCCGAAGCCGAGCTCGAGGTGCGGCGCGACGTCGGGCTCGCGGCGTACGCGGTCGGCCGGACCGAGGTCGCCGCGCGGTTCCTCGAAGGGGTGTGCGCCGAGGACCCCGACGACGCCGAGGTCGCGGCGGCGCTGGTCGACGTGGTCGACGAGGACCGCGCGCAGGCGCTCGCGGAGCGCTTCGAAGAGCCCTCGACGAACGTCCTGCGCATCGCGCTCGCGCGGCGGGCCGTGGATCGCGGGGACGGAGGCACGGGGGTGCGGCTCCTCCGCGCCGCGTTGTCGGTGGACCCCGGCGACATCGAAGCGGCGAAGACGGCGTTCGAGCTGTCGACGCGCTTCGCGGACCACGTGCTCGTCGACGAGGCGCTGCGGTGCGTGCGGATGGCGTGTGTGGAGCGGCAGGATCGGATCGGTGCGTTCCTCGCTTCTGCGGTGCTCGTCGCCCGGAGCGTGGACGACGCCGCGGACCGCATGACCTACGAAGCGCATCGGCACGAGCTCGAGCCGACCCCGCGGGCGCCGGTGCCGCCGGGGTGGATCGACGATCTCGAGGACCGCCTCGAAGCGCCGGCGCTCCCCACGGAGGCCGACGAGGCCCCGCCGCTCGCCGAGCTGTCGGCGGGTGCGCTCGAGGCGGTCGACGCGGTGCGGACCGCGTTCGAAGGGCGGGACATCGACATTCGTATCGCCGACGACGTCCGGGTCCGGAGCACGCCCCCACGGTGGGCTGCGGTGCCGTCGGCGCTGCTCGCGTACCCCCGTCGTCTGCGGTTCGACCTCGCGCGCAGCTTCGCGGCCCTCACCGATCCGCGCCTGCTCGCGGGGCTGAGCTTTGCGCCGGAGGAGGACGAGGCGCCACCGGCCGCGGTCATGGCGTTGGACCGCGCGGGGCTCATTGCCGTCCAGGACCCGGCGCTGGCCCTCGCGGAGGTCGGCCCGAGGACGGCGCGGGGCCTCGCGTTGACGCGTTACGCCCTCTCGGAGCGCCTCCTGGCGGTGTGGACCGCCATGGGCCTCGGTCTGTAGATGACCGGCCGCCGTTTTCGCGTTAGGACGCGGGCGTGTTCCTGGCGCGGGTCATCGGCACGGTCGTCGCGTCCGTGAAGTACGAAGGCCTGGAGGGGGTGAAGCTCCTCCTCGTCGAGGCGCTCGACAGCCAGGGCAACGCGAAGGACGCGCCGCCGATCGTCGCGTGTGACGCCGCGCAGGCCGGGGTCGGGGACCACGTCTACTGCGTGAGCGCGCGCGAGGCCTCCCACGCGACGCCGGTGCGGTTCGTGCCCGTCGACGCCGCGATCGTGGGCATCGTCGACCAGGTCGATCGCGAGGCGGGGCGATGATCCTCGGTCGCGTCGTCGGCACGGTCGTCGCCTCGGCCAAACACCCGGGTTACGTCGGTTACAAGCTGATGCTCGTGCAGCCGATCGACGAGCGCGGCAAGGATCGCGGTGACGAGATCATCGCGGTCGACAACGCGCAGGCCGGTATCGGCGACACGGTGCTCGTCCTCAAGGAGGGCAACGGCGTGCGGCAGATCCTCGTGGGGGACCTGACGGCGACGCTCCCGATCCTGGAGACGATCGTCGGCATCGTCGACACCGTCGATGTCCCGGGGGTGACCCGGTGAACGATCTCAAGCAGCGCCGCGAGGTGTCCGAGTACAGCCTGCTCCTGCACGCGCAGGGGTTCGTGGCGAACCACGACGGCAACGTGTCACTGCGGTCGCGCGACGGCTTCCTGATCACGCCGACCGCCGTCAGCAAGCGGGTCTGCACGCCGGACACGATCGTCGCGTGCAACGCCGCCGGAAAGCCGACCTCGCGCGGTCGTCCGCCGAGTGAAGTCGCGCTGCACGTCGGCGCCTACGCGGCGCGCGAGGACGCGAAGGCCATCATCCACGCGCACCCGCCGCACGCTTCGGCGTTTGCGCTCGCGGAGGTCCCGCTGGGGCCGGTGACGATGCCCGAGGTGTTCGTCTCGATCGGCGAGCACATCCCGCTCGTGCCGCGGTTCCTCCCCAAGGATCCGGCGGCCGCCGGCGCGGTCGGTGCGGCGTTCGCGCACGCCGACGTGTTGCTCTTGGCGGGCAACGGCGTCATCGCGGTGGGCCCGGATCTGGAGACCGCGTACCTTCGGGTGGAGCTCGTCGAGCACTTCGCGCGCATCGTGTCGATCGCGCGCGGAGGCGTGGGAGCACCGCCGCCGCTCGCGGACGACGAGCGCGCGTACCTGACCGAACTGAGGAAGAAGGCGGGCCTGCATCGCGGCTCGCCGGCGCCCGCGAGCACGGCCGCTTCCGTGAGCACGGCCGCGTCCGGCGTGGACGCCGTGCGTGCGGTGGTGGAGCAAGAGGTCCGCCGGGCGTTAGCAGGAGAGAAGTCTTGAAGGACACCGACGTCGACAGGCTCGTCGAAATCATCACCCAGCGCGTGCGCGCGGAGATCGCGCAGCAGTCCCCGTCGATGGCCGGCCCCGTGGCGCCGTGTGCGTCGTGTGCGGTCGCGGACAAGTGCGACACCCGCACCGTCATCGGCGCGGTGAACCTCGGCGCGAAGCGCGTGGGGACGAGCGGGCCGATCGAGGCGACGCCGTGTGGCCACGTCGCGCCGCTGATCGACCACACGCTGCTCAAGCCCGAGGCGACGAAGGACGAGCTGAAGGTGCTGTGCGACGAAGCCAAACGCTTCGGCTTCGCGACGGTCTGTGTGAACAGCGCCAACGTCCGCTACTGCGCGGGGCTGCTCGCCGGCTCCAACGTAAAGGCGATCGCGGTCGTCGGGTTCCCGCTCGGCGCGGGGACCCCGGGCGCGAAGGCCTTCGAGACCCGCGAGGCGATCCGCGCCGGCGCGGGTGAGATCGACATGGTGATCAACATCGGCGCCCTCAAGTCGCGCGATCACAAGTACGTGCTCGACGACATCCGCGCCGTAGTCGACGCCGCCGGACGTACGCCGGTGAAGGTCATCATCGAGACGTCCAAACTGACCGACCCCGAGAAGATCATGGCCTGCACGCTGAGCGCGGCGGCGGGCGCGGCGTTCGTGAAGACGTCGACCGGGTTCTCGGGCGGCGGCGCGACGGCCGAGGACGTGGCCTTGATGCGCGACGTCGTCGGCGACGCGCTGGGGGTCAAGGCGAGCGGCGGCGTGCGGACGATCGAAGACGCCAACAAGGTGATCGCCGCGGGTGCGAACCGCATCGGGGCTTCCAGCTCTGTCGCGATCGTGCAGTGCAAGACCGGGGGCAAGGGGTACTGATTCTTGGCTCCGCGAGGCGGTGCGTTATGCTCCGTCCGTGATGCATCGCGCGTCGCTCCTCGCGGTAGTCCTCCTCGGCGCGTCGGCTTCGGCCTACGCGCAAACCGATCAGGATTTCGAGTTCGGTAGCGCGAACGATCTGGTGAGCCTGCGTCCCCCGTTCGTCAGCGTCGACACCCTCGACCCGCACGGCTACTCACGCTTCCACCTCACGACGCGCGGGGCGTTCTCGGATCCGGTCGACGTCCAGCGCGAGACGGTGCGGTGGGCGTTCGAGCTGTCCACCGCGCTGCGGCTCACCGACGGCCTCGCGATCGTCGCCGCGCTCCCCTTCGGGGCCTACGCGCCGAAGCCCGGGGTCAACGAGTTCTTCATCGGCAACTTCAAGCTCGGGTTGGCGGGCGGCTTCGACGTGGCGCTCCCCGGCGACCCACGAAGCCGCAACCGGCCGCACCTCACGTTCGGCTTCGGGTTCGACGTCTACGCGCCGACCGCCCCGGAAGTGCCGCGCGCGATCGGCTTCGCGCTCGAGGCGCCGACGGATCCGATGCACGCGATCGCCAGCATCCGCAGCTACGATCCCGAGCTGTACGTGACGCGCCTGATGACGTTCCGCCCCCGCTTCCAGGCCGGGGTCTCGGTCAACGTGTTCACCGGCCTCGTCGAGCTCTCCCTCGCGCCGGCCTTCACGGCGCAGCGCGACGCCGAGTTCTTGATGATGTTCCACTGGCTCGTGCATCTCGCGGTGCAGCCGGTGTCGGCGATCGAGCCCTACCTCCAGCTCGGGAACACGATCGCGGTGACGGGGGAGGCCGCCGGGGTCGACCTCACGCAGCCCGTCCAGCTCACCATCGGCGCTCGCGGCCACTTCGGCCCCGTGAGCCCCGCGTTGTTCCTCGCGATCGACCTCGCGGAGGGCTTGCCGATCGTGGGGATCGATCTGGCGGGGATCCTGTACCGGCAGGAGCGCGGCGTCGCGCGCGGAGACGACGACCTGGGCTTCTGATAGCGGCGTTCTGGTTGCGCTCGCCCTGCGAACCTGATCCATTACGCGGACGATGCGCGCCGTGGATCTGATCCGCACCAAACGCGACGGCGGCAGCCTGGAAGAGGCCGCCATCGAGTGGCTGATCGACGCCTACACCAAGGGCGACGTGGGCGACGACCAGATGGCCGCGTTCACGATGGCCGTCTTCTTCCGCGGGATGAGCGGCGCCGAGCTCGCGGCGCTCGTCCGCGCGATGCTCGAGTCCGGCCGGGTGATGGACCTCGCCGACATCCCCGGCAAGAAGGTCGACAAACACTCCACCGGCGGCGTCGGCGACAAGATCTCGATCTGCCTCGCCCCCCTCGTCGCCGCCTGCGGCGTGCCGGTGCCAATGATCTCGGGGCGCGCGCTCGGCCACACCGGCGGGACGCTCGACAAACTCTCCGCGATCCCGGGCTTCACCGTGGACATCGACGACGACCGCTTCGTGGAGATCGTGCGCGAGCACAACCTCGCGCTGATCGGGCAGACCGCTTCGCTCGCGCCCGCGGACAAGAAGCTCTACGCGCTGCGCGACGTGACGGGGACGGTCGAGTCCATCCCGCTGATCGCGGCGTCGATCATGTCGAAGAAACTCGCGGAGGGGATCGACGGGCTCGTCCTCGACGTGAAGGTCGGGTCCGGCGCGTTCATGAAGTCGGTCGACGACGCACGGGCGCTCGCGCGCACGATGATCTCGATCGGCGATCGTATGAACAAGAAGGTCCGCGCGCTGGTGACGGACATGAACCAGGTCCTCGGTCGTGCGTGTGGCAACGCCAACGAGACCTGGGAGGCGATCGAGGTGCTGCGCGGCGGGGGCCCCGAGGACGTCGTCACGCTCACCGTCGAGATCGGCGCGGAGATGCTCGTGCTCGGCGGGGTCGCCGACTCGCTCGACGACGGCAAGACGCGAATGCGCCGCGCCATCGCGGACGGACGGGGGCTGGAGAAGCTCCGGAAGGTCGTGCAGGCCCAGGGCGGCGACCCGGCGTCCCTCGACGCGCGTGACAAGCTCCCGACCGCGAAACACACGCAGGACGTGACGATCGATCGCGCCGGCATCGTGTCGCGGCTCGACGTCGAGGCGATCGGGCGGGCGGCGATGGTCCTCGGCGCGGGGCGCGCGAAGTCCTCCGACGCGGTCGACCTCTCGGTGGGGTTCGATATCGGCTTTAGGCTGGGCGACACACTCGAAGCCGGCCAGCCGATCGCGCGCGCCGACTACAACGACGAAGGCAAACTCGCCGCCGCGAAGGAGATCCTCCTCGGCGCGATCGAGCTGTCCGAAGAAGCACCCGAGCCGACGGTGCTGATCAAGGAGCGGCTCGGCGAGCTGTAGCTCGCGACGCCGAGGGAGACGCGCATGGAGAACGAAACCCAGTCCGTGGTGATTCAGCGAGCGGTCGAGGCCGTCCGTGAAGCCGTGCCCGGCGCGCAGCCGACGCTCGGGATCGTGCTCGGCTCCGGGCTCGGCGGTCTCGTCGACGGCATCGAGATCGCGGGGACGGTCGGTTACGATCGGATCCCGGGCTTTCGAACGTCGACCGTCGAAGGCCACGAGGGGCGCCTGGTCATCGGCACGCTCCAAGGTGTGCCGGTGGTCGCGATGCAGGGGCGCGTGCACCTGTACGAGGGGTACCCGGCGTCGGAGGTCGTGTTCCCGATCCGCGTGATGGTGCGGCTCGGCGCGACGCGGCTGATCGTCACCAACGCCGCGGGCGGCGTGAACCCGGACTTCGACGAGAAGGAGATCATGCTGATCTCCGACCACCTCAACCTCACCGGCACGAACCCGCTCCTCGGACCGAACGACATGGCGCTCGGCCCGCGCTTCCCGGACATGACGGATCCCTACGACGCGGACCTGCGCCAGGTCGCGCGTGAGGTCGCGGAGTCGATCGAGCTGAAGCTGCGCGAAGGGGTGTACGCCGGTCTGCTCGGACCGTCCTACGAGACCCCGGCGGAGGTGCGGATGCTCGGTCGCCTCGGCGCCGACGCGGTCGGCATGTCGACCGTCCTCGAGGTCATCGCCGCGCGCCACATGGGCGCGTCCGTCCTCGGCCTGTCGTGCATCTCGAACAAGGGCGCCGGCCTCGCCGCCGGGCCGCTCTCCCACGACGAAGTGAAGGCCGCCGGCGCCGCCGTCCAAGAGGACTTCATCGCGCTCGTCTCGAAGATCGTCGCCCGGTTGGGGTGAGTGTGATCAAAGGGCCCCCGCTACCCCCAAGGGGTAAGGGTAGCGGGGACAAAGGGTTGATGATGAAAAGGGACGAGGGTTGGGGGCCCTCGAAACGTTCTCGCAATCGATACGAAAGTGAGGGGCCAATGGCCCCCCGGCTTTCAGAGGCACTCGTTAGGGGCTCGCCAGCCCCTATTGTCTAGGTGGACCGCGCCCGGCCGCTGTGACGTGACCGAGCGTCTTTTTCGTCGGCCACCTGGTAGATTCCCGCCCGGCCATGGCGCGCCCGTTTGTCTTCGTCCTCCATCACCACCAACCGCCGCACAACCTGCGACACGTGATGGATCGCGCGCTGACGGACTGCTACCGGCCGCTCCTCGAAGCGCTCGAAGCGCACCCCGAAGTCCGCGTGACGCTCCACTACTCGGGGGCGCTCCTGGAGTGGTTGAAGACCCACGCGCCGGACTTCATGGAACAGATCCGCGCCCTCGTGAGCACGCCGCGCGCCGAGCTGCTCGGTGGCGGTTTCTACGAGCCGGTCCTCACCCAGATCCCCGAGTCGGACGCCACCGGCCAGCTCGCGATGATGGGGATGTTCTGCGAGCGCTACCTCGGCGCGCGCCCGCGCGGCGCGTGGCTGACCGAGCGCGTCTGGGAGCCGGAGCTCCCGCGCCTGCTCTTCAACCAGAAGCTCGCGTACACCTTCGTCGACGATCGGCACTTCCTCGACGCGGGGCTGTCCGCGGAGGAGGTCGGCGGGCACTTCGTCACCGAGCGTGCCGGTGCGCCGGTGTCGCTGTTCCCGATTCACCGAAGCCTCCGCTACGCGATTCCATTCAATGCACCGGACGACGTCCTCCGCACGATCGTCGAGAGCCCCGGCGACGGCGCGGTCGTCTACGCCGACGACGCCGAGAAGCTCGGGCTGTGGCCGGACACCCACCGCTGGGTGTTCGAGCAGGGCTGGCTCGAACGGTTCCTCGCGGCGCTCGACGAAGCGCAGGCGCAGGGGCGCGTCGAGACCAAGCTCCCGACCGAGCTCCTCGAGTCCACGCCACCGCGGGGCCGCGTGTACCTCGCGCAGGGCGCCTACGACGAGCTGATGACCTGGGCGCTCCCCGCCGCCGCGAGTCGGGAGCGCGAGCGCACCACGTTGACGCTCGAGGAGCGGCAGCTCGCGGACGTCGCGACGCCGCGGGTGCAGGGCCGCAACTTCGGTGCGTTCCTCGCGAAGTACCCGGAGGCGGATCGTCTCCACAAGAAGATGCTCCGCGTTTCGGATCGCATGCAGAGCGAGATGGAGGTCGCGATCGACGCGAGCGAAGGCGGTGGCCTGAGCGACGAGGTCGGCGATCACCTCGGGACTGCGCAACGCGCGCTGTACCGAGGCCAGAGCGCGTGTGTTTACTGGCACGGGTTGTTCGGCGGGATCTACACCGCGCACCTCAGGCGCGGCGCGCATGCCGCCTTGCTCGAAGCGGAGCGGATCCTCGACGCCCTCCAGCAGGGCGAGGACGACTACGTCGCGTACGAGGAAGAGGACCTGGATCTCGACGGCCGCGAAGAGGTCGTGCTCGAGAGCCGGTATTTACATGTCGTCGTGCGTCCCCACGGGGGCGGGACCGTTGTCGACTGCGACGACAAACTCTCGGGCCTCGCGATCGCGGACGTCGTCGCGCGACACGCCGAGCCGTATCGTAGCGGGCCGGTCGACGTGCGCCCACGCGCGTTGTTCGTGGACCGGGTGCTGCCGCGTCACCCCGAACCCGACGTCCTCGCGGACGCGGAGGCCCACGACCGCTCCGGGCTCCCGGACGTGGACTACGCGATCGAATCACTCGACGTCGCGGGTGAGGACTCCGACGACGTCGTCACCGTGCGGCTCGACCTCGCGGCCGACGCCGCGCGGCTACCGCTCGCGGTGAAGAAGACCGTCGCGCTCGACATGGAGCAGGCGCGGCTCTCGGTGGACTACCGCGTCACGAACACGGGCGAGGGCGCGCTCGAAGGCGCGTTCGTCGTGGAGGTCCCGACCACGTTCGTCGGGCCGGCGGGCGCCGACGTCACCGCGGTCGTCGACGCGGAGTCCGGCGTCGAGGTCGCCCTCGAAGCCGACGCCGAGCGTCGCCACACGTACGCGCTCGAAGCGACGACCCGGCGGGAGGATGGCCTGCACCCCACGCTCCTCGGGCGTGTCGAGGTGCTCGCCTTCGATCTCGATCTCGCGCCCGGGGCCCACCGCGAGTTCTCGGTGGTGCTCACCTCGCGTCCGGCCCGTTGACCTCGACCTGCCCTCGACCGAGTCTCGCGCGCGATGTCCAGCACCGAGGCCCGACGGGATCCGCTGACCGGGCGCTGGATCCTCGTCGCTACCGCCGAAGCCCCCGAGCGGGAGATCGTCGTGACGTCGGCGGCCGTGCCGCTCGCGAAGGTGACCGTCGATGAGGCGCCGAGTCACGACTACGCGCCCGACCCGGTGTTGGATCGGAAGTCACCCGTGGACCGCACGCGGCTCGCGGACGGCCTGTACACCGCGGCGACCTCCGCCGGGCGTCACGAGCAGATCGTGGAGAGCGTCGACGCGCCGCTGGAGTCGCTCGACCACGCGACCGTCGCGGCGACGCTGCGGCTGTATCGCGACCGAATGCTCGAGCTCGCCGACGACAACCGCACGCGGTTCTTCGGCGTGACCAAGGCGCACGGCGCCGCCGCGGGGGCGACGACCGAAGGGGCGACTTCGGAGGTGTTCGCGCTCCCGTTCGTGCCGGACGCGGCGCGGCAGATCCTCACCGCGTTCTTCGGGCACCACCGGAAGACCGGGGCGTGTGTGTTGTGCGACATGATTCGTTTCGAGCGAAACGAGAAGGTGCGCATCGTCGAGGACGGGCTGCGGCACGTCGCGCTCTGCCCGTGGGCCTCCGCAAATCCGTTCGAGATCCTCATCGCACCGAAGGGCCATCACCCGAGCTTCCTCGCCGCGTCGGACGCGGACCTCGAAGACGCCGCCGGGCTCCTGGCGCGTACGCTGTCGCGGCTGACGACCGCCCTCGACGGCCCGGCGTATCGTTATGTGCTGCGCACCGCGCCGCCGGACGCGGGCGCTGACGCCAAACACTTCCACTGGCACTTCGCGGTGCGGCCGATCGTCACGGCGCGCGCGGCGCTCGACGAGCTGTTGCCGTTCAACCCCGTCGCCCCCGAGCACGCCGCCGCGCGGCTCGTGAAGGTCGAGCCCTGAGCGGGCTCGCGACCATCGCGTTGAAGGGGATCGGACTGCTCCCCGACGACGCCATCCGCGCGGGCGCGCGGCTGTTGTTCTCCGGGTCGTGGCGTCGCTTCGTGGAGGCGACGCAGGATCCCCGCGCCGCGCAGACGTCGCGCCTCCTCGCGCTCGTGCACCGCGCGAAGGACACGGCGATCGGGCGCGAGCACGACTTCGGATCGATTCGCACCGTCGAGGACTTCCAACGCGCGGTCCCCGTTCGTACGTACGACGACTTCGAGCCGTACCTGTCGCGGATGGTCGAGGGGGAGTCGAACGTCCTCATCCCCGATGAGCCGTTCTTCTTCGGGCGCTCGAGCGGCACCACCGGGACGCCGAAGTACATCCCGGTCACGCCGGTGTACGTCGCGGAGTATCGGCTCCCGCGGCGGGTGTGGGCGCGACAGGTCGTGCAGGCGTTCCCGGGGCTCGTGCGCGGGCGGATCCTCACCATGCACTCGCCGCGCGTCGAGGGGACGACGCCGAAGGGCACGCCGTACGGCTCCGTCACCGTCGGCCTCACGACGAAACCCGGCGCGGTGGAGCAGGCGCTCACCGGGAACCCGCTCGATGCGACCCCGCGCGCGGCGTTTGCGATCGACGACTTCGATCTCAAGTACTACGCGATCCTCCGGTTCGCCGCGCAGGAGCGCGTGTCGCTCGCGGCGGCGATCAACCCTTCGACGCTCGTGCTCTTCGCGAAGAAGCTGGACGAGGACGCGGAGGCGCTCGCCAAGGATCTGTACGACGGGACGATGCGCGGGCTCGACGCGCTCCCCGACGCGACGAAGAAGCCGCTCGCGATGGCGCTCCGCAAGCGCCCCGACGCCGCGCGACGCCTGGAGGCTTCGAAGGCCAAACACGGCTACGTCGTCGCGACCGATCTGTGGCCCGAGCTGTGCGGGCTGTGCTGCTGGAAGGGCGGCAGCGCGCCGTTCTACACGCCGCAGCTCGAGCGCTACTACCCGGGGCGCGAAGCGCTCGACTACGGCTTCCTCGCGACCGAGGGCGGCTTCTCGATCCCGCTGTCGCCCCAGTCGAAGGGCGGGGTGGTCTCGGTGCTCGGGCACTTCCTCGAGTTCGTCCCCGAGGCCGGCGGTGATCCGGTGCTCGCCGACGGGCTCGAGCTCGGGCAGCGCTACCGCGTCCTGATCACCGGGTCGCACGGCTTGTATCGCTACGACATCAACGACGTCGTGGAGTGTGTCGGCCACTTCGAGAACACCGCCGAGGTCGCCTTCGTGCACAAGGGCGGCAACATGCTCAGCATCACCGGCGAGAAGATCGGCGAGCGACACGTCGTCGACGCCGCCGCGCGCGCGGAAGCCGAGACGGGGGTCGCCGCGGCCGGGTTCACCGTCGCGTGCCGGCTGACCGAGCCCCCGCGTTACGTGTTCGCGGTGGAGCCGCGCGCGGCGCTCGATGAAGGCGCGGCGCGAAGATACCTCGCCGCGTTCGAAGCGGCGCTGTCCGACGTGAACATGGAGTACGCCGCGAAGCGCAGCTCGCAGCGCCTCGGCGCACCCGAGCTGTGGGTCGTGGAGCCCGGCGCGTACGACCGTGAGCGGCGGCGCCGGGTCTCGGACGGGGCGCCCGACAGCCACGTGAAGCCGCCGCACCTCGCGAAGGACGTCGGCTTCGTCAAGGGCCTCGGCGTCGTCGCGCGCTACGGAGCCGATGAATGACCACCGTGCTGTCGCTCGACGTCGACGGGACGCTGTACCGCGTCCGCCGGCTGCGCGTCGCGTGGCGGCTGCGGTGGGAACGTGGCCTCCTCGTCGCGCTCGTCGCGGCGCGGGAGAAGATCCGCCATGAGGGGCCCTTCGACTCGCCGCAGGCGCTCGAGCGCCGCGAGGCGGAGCTCATCGCGCCGTCGTTCAACATGACCGTCGACGCGTGCGCCGAGCGGCTCGACGAGCTGCGCGAGGCGATGCCCGAGGCGCTGACGAGCCGCGTGCGCCCTTACCCGGGCGTGGCGGGGGCGCTGGAGGCGGCGGCTGCGAAGGGGGTGCAGCTCGCGGTGCTCTCCGACTACGCGCCGGACGACAAACTCGCGTACCTGGGGCTGGATCATCTGCCCTGGCGGGCGCGGATCGGCGCGGATCGGCTGGGGGTGCTGAAGCCGAGCCGCCGTGCGTTCGAGGCGGTGGCGGAGGCCACCGGCGCACCGCTCGCGTCGATTGTCCACGTGGGGGATCGCGAGGACGTGGACGTGGAGGGGGCGCTCGACGCGGGCTGCCGGGCCTGGCGGTTTTCGGACAAGTCGAAAGTGACGTCGCGCGCGGAAGTTGTCTTCAGCCGGTGGACGATCGACCTGTTCGAGCCGCTGTGGCGGTCGGACTGATGACCGAGCGCCGCGAGGTAATGGATTGCGCCCCTCGCCCAAACTGTAATACGGGGGACCAGCCATGCAGCGATTCTTCAGTATCGTCATCATCTTCGGGATCTTGGTCGTCGGCGGCGGCTGGCTCTGGGTCCAGAAGAGCAACGAGGAGGCGCGGGTCCGCATCGAGGAGCGCCTCGCGGACGCCCGTCGCTCGTTCGCCGACAAGGCGCGCGCGGCCGCCAAGGAAGAGGACGACGGCGCGTACGTGCGTGGCGTCCACGCGGCGATCGGCGCGTACGAGAGCGAGCTGAAGAAGTCGGTCTACGACGAGAAGCCGGAGTGGCGGAACGCCGAGCAGTACAAGGCCGACGTCGAGGCGAACTTCAAGGAGGGGCTCATCAAGGAGGCCCAGCGCAAGTCGATGCTCGAGGGCTACGACATCGTGAAGGGCGCCTACGACACGCTGATGGACGCCAAGTGGCAGCCCGTCCTCACGATGCGCGGGGAGGGCGACACGCGCCTCGACATCTACGAGATGAAGCGGACGCGCGACGACGAGGGCAACCCGATCCTCGAGGGCAAGTTCTTCTTCTGGGGCATCGAGGACAGCACTCGCGTCTCGTGGGGCCAGCTAGGGATGCGCTACTGGACGGTCACCACCGAAGAGGTGAAGAAGGGCCGCAAGAAGGTCGAAGAAGAGGTCGAGAAGGTGCTCGGCCGCGCCGAGGGTGACGCGACCCCGCGCATCATCATCCAGAACCCGCACAAGTACATCGCGGAGTTCCCGGCGTACGTCTCGCCTGGCTACATCTGGTTCCCGACGATGCCGCGCGAGGCGAAGAGCGTCGACATCGAGTACTCGTACACGGCCAAGAAGGGCGGCGGGAACTACGACGCGATGTTGATGTGGGAGAAGCTCCCGATCCCGCCGAGCTGGCAGCTCAAGGAAGGCGAGAGCTGGGACGCCGACGTCATCGAGGCGACCGAGGAAGAGATCGCGGGCAAGGACCCGAACGCGACGGAAGAAGAGGCCGCGGAGTAGCTACTTCGCCGCTCGCTTCGCGTGGCTGTGGTCCCACAGCGCCTTCAAGAACCCGAACAACTTGTCGTCGTAGTGTGAGCCCTCGAAGAAGGGGGCCACCATGCCCAGCGCCGTCGTCGGCTCGAGCTCCGAGGCGCGCGGGTCGTCGGAGTGGGTGTAGACCACGGTGGCGGTCTTGCCGAGACGGCGGCAGGTGTCCATGACCGCGCCCGCCTCGACGTCGACGGAAGCGAAGCCACGCCCAACGAGGTCGTGGATCATGCCGAACGTCTCGATGGCCGGCGCCATGACCGCGACGTGGCGGCCGGTGAAGGAGACGTGGGCGTCCTTCGCGGCGTCGACGAGCTCTTCCGGCCACTCGGCGACGTCCGCCGGGAGCATCCCGGGGATGGTGATGGGCCCGCGGCCGTCGCCGTACTGCTCGACGGCGTAGGTCGGCTCGATCAGCCCGCCCGGTTCGACGTGCGGGAGGCCTCGCCGGTCTTCGTCGACGAACGCGCCGTCCTCGCGGGTGCCCGCGAAGCCGCCGGCGGCACCGTTGAAGAGGACGTCGTCCACGAGGTTGTCGAACCCGCTGGTGAAGAAGGCCTCGATGAAGTGCCCGGCGGTGTCGCCGTAGACACCGCCGCCGCCGACCTTCGGGACGATGATGCGCTCCTCGGTTCCGTCCTCGTGCGTTCGGTACGCGACGAAGAACGGAAGCATCGGATTGTCCGGGGTCGCGCCCCATCGCAAGTTGTCTTGCAACAGCTGCTCGAGGTGCGGTGGGTTCTGCAGGATCATCAGCCGCGTCGGCATCTGGTCGGGGCGCCCTTCGCGCTGGTCCCAGTCGGTGTGGATCGCGAGCTGGATGTCGGCGCGCAGCGTGGCGGTGAGGTCCGAGTGATCGGTCGCGAGGCTGATCTGGCTCGCCGGGAGGCGCCGTCCCTCGTCGTCCTCGTAGAGCAGCAGCGTCGCGACGTTGTTCAGCTGCCGCGACACGCCGTACCCGGTGACGAGGAGGAACTGCTGCCCGTCGTCGAGCGTGACGAGTGAACGCGAAAACGATCCGTACACGCCCTGCAGCCCCATCACTCGGGCGCCGAGGCGTGCGCCGTCGTCGGTGACGCCGTGGCGGCTCCGGATGTAGTCGACGCCGTTGGTGTGGGAGCCGTCGTAGCCGACGACGTGCACCTCGCCGGCCGCCGCGCGCTCGAGGATCTCCATCGGGAAGGTCTGCGTGCAGTATGCGACGCCGACCGCCGAGCGATCGCCGGCGTCGAGGCGTCGGCGGAGATCGTCGAGCTGGAAGCGGACGGCGTGGTCGTCCGGGAGGCGCTGGTCGCTGACGTCACGCACCGGGCCGCCGCGCTCGGCGGCGATGCGCTCGAACTTCACGGTGTCGAGCTTCGGGACGAAGTCGATCCGCAGGCCGCGCTCGACGCCGAAGGTCAGCACCGTCTCGAACCTCGCGTCGAGCGACTCGGCGACGTCCTCGAACGTCGCGTGGTCGAACAGCGCGGTGAGGTCCTCGGTGTAGTCGCCGAGCGGTCGCACGGGGCTGTCCTCGAACGCCGCGAGCACCTTCGACTCGAGCCAACGCGCCTGCGACAGGCGCTCCGCGATCTGCTCGCGCTGCGCTGCGGTCATCGCGGTGGGGGCCGGGATGTCTTCGAACTTCCGGGCGCGCTTCGCGTAGGCCTCCTGACCACGGTCCAGGATCGCGTTGACGCCGAGCTGGGCCCGCTGCGCGGGCGAGGCGTCGGCCGGGACGGCGGTTGTGACCGCGTCGTCGGCGAGCGCCCGGATCTCTTCTTCGGAGAAACCGACGCGCACCAGACGGGCCACGCCGTCGAGCAGGGCGTAGCGCTGCGCGACGCTGTCGACGCGCTCCCCGCGGATCTCGATCGGGAAGCCCTCGGGGTGGGTGGGGTCGCCAAGGTTCACGGTGCGGAACAGGCCGTCGTTGCCGTTCACGAGCCGGAGGGCCGCTCGCTGCATCAGCGCGTGGATGTTCTGCTCGCGCGCCGTGCGGATGGAGGTCTTGAGCCGCGCGGGGAGGCGGCCGAGGCGCCCGGGTCCGCCGATCATCTGCATGACCTTGTCGACGGTCGCGGTCCCGTGCAGCACGCCGGTCCCCTTGAGCGCGTCGAGGCGCTCGCGACCGACGCGCTTCTGGATACGGGGACGGAGCGCCTGCAGCTCTTGTTTGCTCAGCTCCAGGACCAGGCCGCGGAGCGCGGTGAGCTCCGCGTCGGTGATCTGCCCGCTGCGCGCCGCCCAATCCTCGATCCACCCGAGGTCCGTCGCTTCGGGGCTCGACGCGGCGATGTAGCGCGTCGTGGGTGCCAGCGGGATCTCGGCGTCGGCGCGGTCCTCGCGCACCCCGACCGGAGCGGGTTCGGAGACGTCGGCGATCCCGCTGGGGCCTCGGCGAACGTCTCGCGGGCCTTCGATGCCCGTCATCGCGGTGTGGTTATCGACCGGACGCCTGGTTCGGTGCGTCCGTCCGAGGCGCGTTTCGCAGCGCGTTTCGCAGCGCGATCAGCACATACCCGGCGAGGACCGCCCGGCGTTGGGGGGTGTCCTCGGCGAGCGCTTCCACCATCTGCACGTCGAGGGCGCCGAGCGCCGACGCCTCCGTGGCGTCGAGCTCCATCTCGAGCAGCCGCGCCCGAACCTGGTCCGCGGGCCACGCGCCGATCCGTGCGACCGCCGCGTCGAGGCCCCGCCAGGCGAGGGCGCCGTGGACGATCCGAAGGTCCTCCCCGCCGTACGCGACGACGACGACGTGGTTGTCGACGACGACGGGCGGCAGCGACATGAGATCACCCGGGTGGGTGCACAGCTGTTGATCTTCGAGGGCCAGCGACAGCGTCACGGCGTTCCCCTCGCGCTCAGCGCTTCGCGCGGAGCTTCGCGTTCACGCTGTAGTGCCCCAGCTCGTTCGGCCGCACCTGCGCGCGCCACGCCTCGTGGCCCGCGAGCTTCACGGTGATCTCCAGCTCGACCACCCCCTCGGGCGCCGGCTTCACGACGGGCGCCGTGCCGGCCGGGGCGCCGTTGATCTCGACCTCGGCGCCCGCCGGCACGCTCACCACGGTGACCATCGGCCGCACCGGGGCGGCGGGCGCCTTGGGCTCGGGGACGGCGGGCTCGGGCTTCGCGACCGGGCGCTTGGGCGCCGTCGGCACGGGGTGTTGCGGGGCGGTCTGCACGGACGCGCGCTTCGTGGTGTACGCGATCGCGAGGCCCAACAGCACTGAGGCGACCACGGTCGCGATGATCACGTTGCGGTAGGCGGCGCGCGCCGCGGGGTCGGGCGGCGGCGGCGTGCGGGGTTTGTCGGTCGTCAGTTTCTTCGCGAGCTCGGCGCCCATCCGCCCCTGGTTCGGCGTCAGCGTGGGGGCGTCCCAAGCGTCGTCGGGGGGCGGGGGGAGCGTGAGGCGTTCCGCCGGGCTGTCGTCTCGCGCGGTGGTCTCGACCGACGCCTGATAATCGAACTCCAGCGCCGGCACGGTCATCGCCGCGTCGGTCTCGTCGGGGGGCGCCGTCGTCGCCGAGGCCTCGACCTCCTCGAACCCCGGGACGCCCGACCAGCCCTTGTTGGAGTGCGAGGCCACGTCTACGGAATCGTAAACATCCCCACCGATCTCCACCACCGGGGGGATCACGTGGCTCGAATCGAGAAAGTGCGTCGCCGGTCCGGCGCGCTCGAACGCGCTCGCCATGCTCGCGCCGATCGCGCATGCTCCGCGGCGTCGTGTCCGAGCCGCCGCCTCCTCGACCGCCGCTGTGGACGCTCCCGCTCCGCGTCGTCACGGACCACTACCGCACCGATCGCCTCGTAGAGATGCTCGCGACCGTGCAGTCGCTCCGCGCCGCGGTGGAGGACGTGCAGGGCGCCGTCCTGCACTTCGCCGCGCTCCCGACGCGGCAGGACGTTCGCAAGTTGCGACGGCGCGTGGGGGGCCTGCGGCGGAGGGTGGCGGAGTTGGATTTGGCGCTGGCGCGGCTGGAGCGTGCGCGTGCGCCGCACGCTGACGAAGTCAGCCGTGCCCCTCGAGGCTAACCTTCAGGGATTCGCTTCACATCGAACATGGCCTTGCCGCCGTCCACCGTGAGGACGGCCGCCATGCCGACGGAGCGCGTGCCGTCGTTCATCTGCCAGCTCACCGAGTCCACGGCGCCCGGGTTCAGGAACAGGCTGTCCTGCGGCTTGCCCGCTTCGAGGACCGTCTTGCCCGAGAGGTCCGTGGCGCGGCCGCCGGCCTCTTGGATGTTCGAGAAGATGCCGAGCTTCACACCCGTCGACGCGAGCATCTTCGCAAGCATCGGGTCGCCGACGTTCGCCTGCTCGAGCGTGCGGTCGAGCGCCTCCGTCCCGTCCTGCTTCGGCGGGCCGTGGCTGACGACGATGACCGGCGCGCCCTCGGCGGCCTTCACGATGTTCGCGGTCGCGTCGATGTCGGCCTGCGTGTACGCGCAGCCATCCT
Source organism: Deltaproteobacteria bacterium (assembly GCA_040218735.1). Lineage (GTDB taxonomy): Bacteria > Myxococcota > Kuafuiibacteriia > Kuafuiibacteriales > Kuafuiibacteriaceae > JAUHYN01. The sequence goes on along the minus strand of JAVJQW010000062.1, from coordinate 274,996 downwards.
CCGCGTGGATGTACGCCTTGTCGTAGTAGCCGGGCACCGAGACGATCGACACGTCGTCGAGCGCCGCGAGGCGGACGTGGTTGAGGTTCACGACGTTGGGGTGTTTGCCGGCGACGCTCCGCACCGCGTCGTTGAAGTCCGACTTCTTCTCGCGGTTCCCGATTACCACGAACGTCGGGAGGCCCTTCGCCGCGATCGGGAGGAGCGCGTTTTCGATCTGGCTCTTCGTCTCGCCGAGGTCACCGGCGATCACGATCGAGTCGACCTTCTTCTCCTCGAAGTACTCGAGGAACGTCTGGATGTTCTCCAGGTTGTCCGCGGTGTCCTCCTTGATGTTCGCGAGGACGCCGATCACGGCCTTCTTGTCGTCGTCCGTGCTGGACTCCTTCAGCTTGGCGCCGGTGCGGTCGAACGCCCGGTCACCCGCGGCGATCTTCTGCGCCTCGCCGTCGGTCTTCCACGGCGCGATACAGTCCGCGTCGGAGGCCATCGCCGGGGCCTTCTTGGCCGGGGGCGTCTCCTTCTTCACGGCCGCCTTCTTGGGGGCCTTCTTCTCCTCCGCCTTCGGACACCCCAGCAGGAGCGCGGGGGTGATCACGAGGGCCGCGAGGGCGGCGAAACGGTGCGAGGAATCGTGCTGTTTGGGCATCGCGCGCGGACCATAGCTACACCTGTCGTCGTCGGCAAGGCGGGCTCGACGCCGCTCGACGGACCTGGTCGAATGTCCTCGGGATGCGCTCGCGAAGGCTCGTGACCTGGGCGCTGGGCCTGGTCGCCCTCGGTGGGGGCTGCGATTGCGGCGGAGGCGGCGACGACGCGCCCGCGTCCGTCCCCTTCGACGTGGCCCCGGACATCGTCGCATTCGGACGGGTCGCCGTGGGCCGCGCAGCCCGTGCGTCCCTCCGCGTGGAAAACCTCGGGTTGGGCGCCCTCGCGATCGAGCGCGTCGAGATCGCCGAGAGCCTCCGCAACGAGCTCGAAGTCCGCGGGACCCCCGCCGGCCTCGGACGACAGGGCTTGGCCGACGTCGAGCTGGTGTTCACACCCGCGCAGGTCGGCACCCGCCGCGACACCGTCACCTTCGTCGTCGACGGGGAGCGCTTCGAAGTCCTCGTCACCGCCGTCGTCGCCGACCCCAACCTCGTCGCGTCGCCCGACACCATCGACTTCGGACGCATCGTCGTCGGGACGATCGCCACCGCCACCGTCACGCTCAGCAACCGCGGCCTCGGTCGCGTCACGATCTTCTCCCTCGCGCTGCAGATGGGGACCTCGTCCGAGTTCGTCGTCGCGCTGGACAACCTGACCAGCCTCGACAGCGGCGAGTCCGTCGACTTCCTCGTGACCTACGCCCCCAGCGACTCGCTCGCCGACGAGGGTCGCGTCGTCGTCGCGTCCGACAGCACCGGCACCGACCCCGTCGGCGTCGCGCTCTACGGCGAGGCCATCACCGTGGAGCTCGAGGTCCTCCCGGGCAACGGGCTGGAGTTCGTCGGGGTGTTCGTCGGCGAGACGAGGACGCAGGAGCTCGAGCTCCGCAACGTGGGCTCGACCCCGCACGACGTCACGGCGCTCACCGTGGACGACCCACGCGGGCGCTTCGCGCTCGGCGAATCGGCGCCCGCCGTCCCGTTCTCACTCGACGCGGGCGCGATCGTCCGCGTGCCCGTGACGTTCACGCCCGAGGTGGCGGGGCCCTTCGCGGCGTCCGTGACGGTCGAGAGCACCGGGCTCCTCGAACCCACGAGCATCCCGCTGAGCGGGAACGGCGTCTCGCTGTCCAGCGCCGACGTCGCCTTCGCGCGCCGCCTCGACTTCGGCACCATCTCGCGCGCCCACCCGACGCCGCGTCGGTTCACGATCGCCAACACCGGGATCTCGACGATCGACGTGCGCGCGATGGCCATCGACCCGCCCGACGCACCGTTCACGATCGAGGACTGGCCGGGAGACCTCCCGCTCGTCCGCGGTGACACGCACACCCTCACCATCACCGCGGCGCCGCTCGCGGACGGCCCCGTCACGGCCGCGCTCGTGTTCGACGCGTTGGAGTCGCAACGGGTGGTGTTGACCGCGACCGCGACGGAGCCCGTCCCGGACCTGTTGGTGGAGCGGTCGTCCCTGGAGTTCGGGTGGGTGCCGCGTGACGAGGTCTCCGTGCAGCGCGTGGACCTGCGGAGCGTGGGGCCCGTGCCGGTGCGCGTCGACGCGGTGACGTCGAACGATCCGCGCTGGGTCGTGGAGCCGGGGGCGCTGCCGCGGGTCCTGCAGCCCGGGGAGCGGGTCCCGATCCACGTGACGTTCTCGGCGCCCGAGAACCTCGACAGCACCCTCACCGCGACGCTCGCCATCACGTCGACGGATCCGGACCTGGGCGTGCAGCGCGTGCCGATGTCCGCCACGACGATCCCGCCCGCCGATACCTACGGGGTCGACGTCGCGGTCACGTGGTCCCCCACGGACGCGGATCTCGATCTGCACCTCGTCCAGCAGAGCGGTGGCCCGTTCGATCGCCCGGGTGACGTCTGTTTCTGTAACCCCGCGCCGGCCGTGAGCCCGCTGGGGCCCACGCTGCGGGATCCGCGGTTGGTGCTGGAGTCCGCGGACGGCGCGGTCGGCGAGCGGGCGTTGGTCCGCGAAGGGGCGCAGCTGTACACGCTGTACGTGCACGCGGCCCGAGCCGTTGCGCCGGTGACGGCGACCGTCGAGCTGCGCTCGCTCGGCGTGCGGCGGGACGTCCTGGAGCGGGTGTTGAGCGAGGACGACTGGTGGCCGGTCGGAGAGCTCGTCTGGCTCGGCGGCGGGACCTATGCGCTGGAGCCGTTGAAGCTCCCGGTGACGTCGGTCGACCGGGACCGGTGTTTCTGAAGACCGCGAAGGCGCGCGAAGCGGTATGCTGGGGCCGGTGACCGAGCCGGCGTCCGACGCACTCGCCAAGTGGGCCGAAGACCAGCGCGCGCTCGCGCGTGCGCTGGATCTGACGATCGAGGAGTGGCTCGACATCCTCGACGCCGCGTCGCACCGCACCACCGGGATCACCGCGGCCGCGATCGGCGCGTCGATGGCGCGTGGGCTCGGCATGGGGATCGTGCGCGGCCTCGACACCCGCGCCTTGGGCAAGCGCGCGCGGAAGCTGATCGACCCGACGCCCCCTCGCGTGAAGAACCCGGTCCTGAAGGAAGCGGTCCGTCGCGCGCGCGACGGGATCGAGGTCGGCGCCGGCGCCGCGCGTCTGCGCGCGCGCCGCGAAGCGATCACGACGCCGCGGCGCGGCGAGGGCTCGATCGGTGACTCCGTCACGACGGGGACGCCGGACGCTCCGGGGGACGACTCGTGAGCCTCCGCGATCGCCTCCGCACGCAGGAGACGTTCGAGGTCGACGACGCCGTGCGCCGGGTCCTCAAGGAGTGGAGCCAGGAGAAGGCGTCCGACGTGGGGCGCCTGAACCTCGCGCGCGCCGCGAAGCGGCTGAGCCCGGAGCAGCGGAACGTCCTGATCGCGCGCCTCGCGGAGATCTCGCTCGGCGTGCTCGCGGTGCTGGAGAAGCAGGAAGGTTAGCGCCTACTTCTTCTTCTTCTTTTTCTTCTTCCGCTTCTTCTTCCGCTTCTTCTTCTGCTTGGCCTTCGGCTCGGGGGCCGGGATCGCTTCGACGCCGCGTACGTCGACGCGCGTCGTCTTGCGGCGGCGCTCCACACCTTCGACGCGCGCGAGGATCTGCGTCTGGGCGTGGCGGAGGCGATCGAGATCCTCGCGCACCGACTTCACCTCCGCGAGCGGGGTGGTGCGATCCGCGAGGTCACTCGCGGCGACCCGCATCGCACGGCGCGCGCGCCCGTCGAGCTCGCGTTCGGCGGCGCGGCGGAGGGCGTCCGCAGCCTCCACGTCGCGCAGCCCGCCGAGCGCTTCGGCGGCCCGGATGCGGACGCGTAACCAGGGGTCGTCCAGGAGCGCTTCGAGGCGTTCGCGGGCCGCGACCCGATCCGCGCGGCGCTCGGGGAGCAACCGCGCCAGCTCGCCGATCGCGGTGACCGCCGCCTCGCGCACGCGCGGGTGCTCCGACGGCTGGCGCCGTACGGCGATGGTGTCGAGCAGCGACGCGTCCCGCAGCTTCGCGAGGCCTTCGACCGCCGCAGCGCGGATCACGTGGTTGTGGCCGGTGCGCCCGAGGCAGGTCATCAGGAAGTCGCGCGCCTGCGGGGCGCGGAGCTGGCCGATCGTCCGCGCGGTGTCGGCGATCGCGTAGTCGGAGGTTTCGATCTCGGTGTGGCGGACGAGGAAGGCGCCGATCGTCTCGGCGTCGGATTCGAACCGCGCGAGCGCGCGGATCGCCGCGCGGCGGACGCGGGCGTCGCCGTCCTCGAGCACCGCGTCGATCAGCGCCTCCAAGGTCTGAGGGGAGGGCGCGAACCGGAGCGCCTTCGCGCACTCCGCGCGGACCCCCGCGAACGCGTGGTTCGCGAGGGCGTCCGTCACGCAGGCGAGCGACGCGGGATCGGAGCGCTTCACGAGCGTGCGCGCCGCGAGGATGACCGCGACGACGTCGTCGCTGTCGTCGACGATCGACCGCAACATCGTCGCCGAGAGGCGGTTGTCGATCTGTTTGGGCAGGTGTCCGCCGCGGTCGAAGATGACCCACGTCGGTCGCGTTGGCGCCGGCAGCCGGAACACCTGGCGCCGCGCCGACAGCTGCACGCGGTGCACCTCGGCGTCGCCTTCGAACGCGATCTCGACGTCCACGGGAATGTCGAACGTCGAGGTGATCTGATCGCCGCGCTGCGTCTGCTCGACCGTCAGCGCGAAGACCTTGCCGATCGGATCGAACGCACCCGAGATGCGCACGTGCGGGTGCCCCGCGCTGTGCACCCACTGGTCGAAGACGACCTCCAGGTTGCGCCCGGTGGTGGTCTCGATCGCGCGCCGCAGATCGTGCGTCTCGACGGAGCCCTCGCGGTGCGTCTCGCAGTAGTGCGACAGCGAGCGCCAGAAGGCGTCCTCGCCGAGGAGGAAGCGCAGCAGGTGCAGGACACACGCGCCCTTCTCGTACTGGTGCCGGTCAAACAGCTCGATCGGCTCCTCGTAGGTGCGCTCCACGAGCGGGCGGCGGTAGCGCTCCGCGAAGTACGCCTCCATGTCGATGAAGCGCGCGTAGGTCGCTTCGTCGGGGCCGTCGACGTGCTCGCGCCACAGCAGCTCGAAGTACGTCGCGAATCCTTCGTTGAGCCACGCGTGTGACCAGTCGCGGCAGGTGACGAGGTCGCCCCACCACTGGTGCGCGAGCTCGTGCGCGATGAGTGACTCCGCGACCGGGCGGAAGTCGGCGTCACTGTGTTCGTCGAAGAGGATCTGATCCGTGAGGGTCGTCGCGGACGTGTTCTCCATCCCGCCGAAGATGAAGTCGGCGACGACGATCTGCGCGTACTGCGCGTAGGGGTAGGGCACGCCGATCTTCGACTCGAACAGCTCGATCATCGCCGGCGTGTTCTCGAACGTGCGCTCGCCCATCCCGCGCTGGTGCGGGTGCACGTGCGCGACGACGGGGAGCTGCCCCGCGCGCATCTCGATCGCCTCGTAGTCACCGACGACGAGCGAGATGAGGTACGTCGCGTGGGGGATCTTCTGGACGTAGCGATAGACGGACTCGTCGGCGAACTCCTCCTTCGCGACGAGCTCACCGTTCGACAGCGCAAACGCGCCCGGCGGCACGTGCGCGATGAGCTCGGTGGGGGCCTTTTGGTTCGGGCTGTCGAAACACGGGAACCAGTGGCGGCTGTCGTCGTCCTGGCCCTGCGTCCAAACCTCGGTCGGGCGCTCCGGATCGAAGAGGTTAGGACCGACGAACCACAGGCCGCGGCGCGGCTCCCCGTGGTAGTCGATCTCCAAGCTCAAGCGATCGCGCGCGGCGAGCGGCGGATCGAAGGTCACGAACAGCCGCGAGTCCTCGGTCGTGAACGCGACCTGGTGGGTGTCGACGGCGAGCCCGTCGAACGACGCGGTCACCCGATCGATCGACAGCTCGGCGGCGTCGAGCGAAAGCTCCGGCGTGTCGCTCAACATCACCAAGTCGAGGCGGGTACGCCCCCGGATGCGCGGTTGTCTCCCATCGAGCCACACCTCGATACCGAGGCGCTCCACGCGGGCCTGACGATCCGGCGCGTAGTGGATCGTCGCCGTGGGCAGCCGAAAGGACTTCTTGGCGTACAGACCGGCGCTGCGCTGCCCGAGGAAATGCCACATGTTCCCTCTCTTGATAGGGCGTCCTCGCCCCGAGATCCAGGTGGCCCGAGGGTTCACCCGCGACGGCCATCGCCCCTCATGTGACTTCGCGTCGTCGTTGAGATTGCGCGGGGGGGCGCTCGCGACTACGGTGGCGAGGCTCTAATGCGCTACGCGATTCTCTCGGACATCCACGGGAACATCGAAGCCCTGGAAGCCATCCTCGCTCGCTTCGACGAGATCGGCGGGATCGATCGCTGGTACTGCCTCGGCGACATCGTCGGTTACGGCGCGGAGCCGGACGCGTGCTGCTCGCGCATCCGCGATCTGTGCGAGGTGACGCTGCTCGGCAACCACGACGCCGCCGTCGCCGGCCGCATGGACTACTCGTACTATTACGACGCCGCGCGTGAGGCGCTCGACTGGTGCCGCGAGCGTCTGTCGCCCGACAACCTCGGGTGGCTCGAAGGCCTGCCGTACACCCACCGCGTCGAGCACGTGGAGCTGTCGCACGGATCGCCATTCCAGCCCGAGGAGTACGACTACATCTTCGCGCTCGATCAGGCGCGGGACCTGCTCGTCCAGAAGGACGACCTCGCGGACGTCACGTTCATCGGGCACAGCCACCTCACGAAGGTGTTCGCGCTGACCGAGGACGACGCCCTCGACGTCGTCGCGCCGAAGTTCACGCTCAAGCCGGAGATGAAGTACGTGATCACGGTCGGCTCCGTCGGCCAGCCCCGCGACTACGATCCGCGCGCGTGCGCCGGCATCTACGACACCGAGGAGCGGAAGTTCGAGTACGTGCGCGTCGACTACGACATCGAGTCGCAGCGCCAGAAGATCATCGATGCGGGCCTCGCGCACAACTTTGGTACGCGCCTCCTTCTGGGCATCTAGCGCGCTCTTCGCGCTGACTTCCTGTCAGCTGCGCGGGTGCGAGGACGCAAAGCCGATCACCTACGTCGATATCCTCGACCGCACGCTCGCGGACGAGACGGCGCCGGCGCGCTTGGATCGCAAACAGCTCGAGGCCGCGATCGCCGCGGGGATGAAACAGATCCCGGGCTTCGAGTTCCGCAACGCGCGCGGCCAGGAGACGAAGTGGCAGCTCGACGTCCGCGTCGGCCTGCTCACCGAGCGTTCGGCGATCCCGGAGGGCGAAGAGGATCCCGCGACCCTCGAAGGGAAGGTGCGGCGCGCCGTGATGATCGGGATGCGGCTGCACCCGCTCGCGGCCGGCGAGCGCGAGTACGCCGCCGAGCTGCTACACGCGAAGAACGTCGACCCGAGCTTCACGTTCGACCAGCTCGCCGCGGAGGCGGTCGGCGAGCTCATCGGGGAGCTCACGTTTGCGATGAAGCTGGAGGACGCCGACGAGGCGACGCTCCTCGCCACGCTCGACGACGCCGACGAGAAACGTCGGCTCGGCGCGATGCGCCTGATCGCTCAGAACCAGATCCGCGCCGCCGTGCCGAAGCTCTCCGAGATCGTCCGCGACGAAGAGGAAAAGCAGCGCGTCGTCCTCGCGGCGATCGGGGCGTTGGTCGCGATCGGAGATCCGGAGGCCGTGCCGGTCCTGATCGACGCGGGCCGCCGCCGGCCACCTTCGTACCTCGCGCAGATCCTGTTCGCGATCGCCCAGCTCGGCGGCCGCGACGCGAAGGGGTACTTGTTCACGGTGCAGAGCGGCTATCCGGACGAGGCGCTGCGCGAGGTCGCGCGCCAGGCCCTCGAAGAGCTCGAGGCTCGCGAAGCGCAGCAGCTGAAGACGTCGCCGCCCTGACCCGACCGAAGCACGGATCGAGGTCGACAAGCTCGGACCCCGAGGCTAGGCCTTCACCTCGTGTTCGAGACGAAGGTGATGCGCGGCAAGGTGGCCCCCGCCCTCGGGTGTTGGCTGCTCGTCGCGTGCGCGGGGGAGCCGTCCTCGCCCGCGGGCCCGTCGGACGCGGGGACCGCCGTGCGGGACGCCGGACCGCCGCCGTGCGGGCGTGGTGAGGTTCGAGACGACGCCGGGGTGTGTGCACCGATTCCGGCGGTGCGACCGCGCCAAGGCGATTTGCTGATCGAAGAGCTGTACTACAGCGGCGCCGCCCCCGCGGGCGGCACGGACCACTACTTCTCGGATCAGTTCATCGAGCTGGTGAACGCCAGCGACGCGCCGTTGGATCTCGGCGGTGTGTTGGTCGCCGACGCGTTCGGCGTCGCGGGTGAGATCAACCCGGGCACGTCGCCGGACGGCTTCGGCGATCGCCGTCCGGACACGGTCGTCCTGAATTCGGTCTGGCGGATCCCGGTCGGCGCTCGACTGGAGCCGGGCGAGCAGCTCTTGGTCGTGCACGACGGCACCAACCATCGCCCCTTCTCGACCATCGATCTGTCCGGCGCGGACTTCGAGGCCTACGTCCCGGGTCGCGACGAGGATCATCCGACGGTCCCCAACCTGGAGATGGTGGTGTTCAACGGCGGCTTCGACTGGCTGGTGCCCGTGTTCGGCGCGAGCCTGGTCATCCTGGAGGCGGACACCGCGCTGGGCACCGAGCCCGGGCCGTTCGGACCGCTCCCGACGGCGCCCGCCGCGGCCGTGCTCGACGGGGTCGAAGCGCTGATGGACGGCGACTCGGCGGCCTTCAAGCGGCTCCCGTCGCAGGTGGACCGCGGCTTCAACTGGGTCTCGGACACCTACGTCGGTGAGTCACTCCACCGGATCCGAAGCGGGGGCACGTGGCAGGACACGCAGGACTCCGGCGCGGACTTCATGGTCGGCCCGCCGACGCCCTCGCACCCCGAGCTCAGCCCCGCGGTGCACGGCGATACGTGGCTCGAGCTCGGCACCGGCACGACCGAGTTCGTCCCGTTGGCCCCGGGCGGTGACGTCGAGATCGTCGAGGGCATCCAGGGCGGGTGGCACATCGACGTCGCGGTTCGCTTCGGCGGCTTCGATCCCGACGGCGTGCGGCTGAGCTACGAGGCGCTCGACGGCAGCGGTCAGCGCGTCAGCTACGAGACACGCGCGGAGCTGTCCCCGAGGGGCGTGCTGTCCGAACCGGACGCGTGGGTTCGCGTCGGCGATCGTGTGGTCCTCGACATCCGCGACGCGCGCGACTTGATCGGCGCGACGATCACGCTGCGGGTGACCGCGACGCTCGACGCCGAGAGCTGGACCGACGAGCGATCGGTGCAGGTCGTCGACGCGCTCTGAACGACCCGACGTCGTGGGTCAGTTCTGCGAGACGCTGCGCCGCACGGCCTCGTCGAGGACCTGCGCGTCGAAGCCGTCGGCGTCGCCGATGAAGACGAGCCGCGAGACCCGTTCGCCGCGTTTCCACCGGCGGCTGGTCGTCACCGTGAGTCGGCGCCCCACGAGGTGGAACTCGGCGCGGTGTTTGGGCAGCTCCACGAGCTCGACGAACCCCTTCGCCCGGTAGAGCCACGTCGGCAGCGTGACCATCGCGCGTTGGAAGCGCTCCAGGGACAGGGGGGTGGTGGCGCTCAGCGCGACCGTCTCGAACTGTCGCTCCGGGTGGTGGTGGCCGTCTTCGTCGGGGAGCGTCCGCTCGCCGGGCATCCGCGTGCTCGCGAGGATTTCGAGCGGGACGTCGGCCTGCTCGGTGGCGAAGAGCCGCGCGCTCGGGACGCTGCTGCGGACGACGCGGCGGAGCAGGGCGAGTTTGTCCTCGTCCACGAGGTCCGCCTTGTTGAGGACGATGAGGTCCGCGACCTTGATCTGCGCTTCGGCGAGGAGGCGCTGGTCGGGGCGGAGGTCCATGAACCCCTCGGCGTCGATGAGGGCGACGATCCCGTCGAGCGTGAGGCGCTCCTCGGCCTGCATCTTGAGGAACGTCTGGGCGATCGGGAGCGGCTCGGAGATCCCGCTCGCCTCGACGAGGATGTGGTCGAGCGCGTCCTTGCTCTTCAGGAGCCGGTTCACGGATCGGATCAGGTCGCCGCGGATCGTGCAGCAGATACAGCCGTTGGCGAGGCTGATTTTGTCGCGCTCGACGCCGACGACGAGCTCGGCGTCGATGTTGACCTCCCCGAAGTCGTTGACCAGCACGCCGACCCGGAAGCCGTCGGTGTTCGCGAGGAGGCGGTTCAGCAGGGTCGTCTTCCCGGAGCCCAGGAACCCGGTGATCAGCGTGACAGCCGGTCTACGGTCCTTCGAACGCCTCCAGAACACCGCGTCACATTAGCAGCGCGAGGGCGAGACGCGTCAGAAGCGGTCGAAAATCGGGGCGCGCGTTGGTACACCAGCAGCGTGCGACGCACGTCCCTCCTGGCTTCGCTCCTCCTCGGCGCCTGCGCGTCGACGCCCACTGCGGGATCGGACGCGTCCGGTCCGCGGGCCGCTGACTACGCGCCGCTCGAGGTCGGCGCGAGCTGGACCTACAAGATGAACTTCCAGGGGCAGCAGGGCGAACAGACCGTCGAGGTGTTGTCGAAGACCGACGACGGCTACTTCCGCGACAACCAGCAGGGCGAGCTGCGCCACGTGAACGACGGCCTGCGGGATCGCGCGCGTTATCTGATCCAGGAGCCGCTCGCGCCGGGGCAGACGTGGAAGGCGATCGTGTCGGCGTCCGCGGTGGAGCGCTACCGGATCGACTCCGTCGGCGAGCGTTGCTCGGCCGCGGCGGGTTCGTTCGACGACTGCCTCGTGGTCACCTCGGAGATCCGCCGCGACGAAAACGTCACGCTGCACGCGCGGTTCACCTGGGCGAAGGGCGTCGGCCTCGTGAAGATGGAGACCGAGGCGGAGATCCAGGGCAAGCGCACGCCGCAGACCAAGCGGAGCCTGCTGAGGTACTCCCTCGCGAGCGACGCCGCCGCTTCGGGCGGCCAAGAGGAAGAGGGCGCCCCCGACGACTGGGAGCGCTGACGGCGGACCCATCATGAGCCTCACGCGCTTCCTCGGCGCGGCCGTCGGCTGCCTGTACCGCGAGCGCCGGCTGTCCCCGGAGCGCATGGCCGAAGTGCAGCGCGCCCGGCTCGCGGCGCTGCTCGCGCACGCGAAGGCGACGACGCCGCTGTACGCGGAGCGCATCGACGATCCGAGCCCGGACCACCTCGATCGGATCGAGCCGATCACCAAGCCGGAGCTGATGGCGCGCTTCGACGACTCGATCGCGAACCGCGCGCTCACGTTGGAGCAGGCGCGGGTGTTCACGGAGGATCCCGCGAACGTCGGGCGGCTCTACGACGGGCGTTTCGTCGTCGCGACCACCTCGGGGACGACGGGGCGCGTCGGGTACTTCGTCACCGACCGCGACGCCTGGGCGCGGCTGAACGGCGGGCTCCTCGCGCGCATCCTGAGGCACCGGCTGGTGCCGCACGAGATCATCCGCTTCTGCTGGGGGCGGCGCTACCGCATGGCGATGACGATCGCGACCGGCGGGCACTACATCACCGCGCTGGTGTCGACGTTTCAGCCGCTGCTCGCGCGCGCGTTCATGAAGATGTCGGCGTTCTCGGTGACGAGCCCGCTGGAGGAGACCGTCGCGCGCCTCAACCGCTACCGGCCGCACTACCTGCACAGCTACCCGACCTACCTCGAAGTCCTCGCGGGCGCGCAGCTCGCCGGGGACCTCGCGATCGATCCGGAGTTCGTGTCGCTGGGGAGCGAGCCGGTGTCGCAGCTCGCGCGCGAGACGATCCGCCGCGCGTTCCCGAACGCGGAGGTGTCCGAGACGTACGGCGCGACCGAGTGCCTGACGATCGGGAACCAGTGCAAGCTCGGCAACCTGCACGTGAACGAAGATCTCTGTGTGCTCGAACCGGTCGACGCCGATGGCCGTCCGGTGCCTGTCGGAACGCCGAGCGCGCGGGTGTACCTCACGAACCTCGAAAACTACGGGCAGCCGCTGATCCGCTACGTGCTGGAGGACTCCGTGACGGTGCTCGAAGGCCAGTGCGGTTGCGGCGCGGCGTTCCCGATGATCCGCGTCGAGGGGCGTAGCGACGACACGTTCTACCTGGAGGACGACGCCGGCGCGTTCCGCGCGTTCCCGCCGGTGCCGTTCGAAGTGCTCTTCCTCGACCTGCGCGGGCTGCTCCAGTACCAGCTCGTGCACGAAGCGCAGAACGCCCTGTCGATCCGTTACGTCGCGGACGCGGGCGCCGACGCGTCGGCGTTGACGGCCGAGCTCGAGCGGCGCTTCTCGACGTACTTCGCGGACAACCACGTCGGGCGGTTGAAGCTCGACGTCGCGCCCGTCGACTCGCTGGAGCGACAGGCGCAGGGGCACAAGCTGAGGCAGATCTACAGCAAGGTGCCGCGGCCCGGCTGACGTCGACGCTTCGCGATGACGCGCCAGTCCGGAGGCACCGGGAGGAAGCGCACGTCGGTGAAGCCGCAGCGTTCGAGGAGCGCGACGACGTCCTCGCGGCCGGTGTGCGGCGAAGGTCGGAGGAACCGGCGCAACAGGCGCGGCGCGGCGGGCCACGGGGCGTCCTTCGGCGCGGGGAAGTAGACGGCGAGCGGCGCGCCCGGCGCGAGCACCCGCGCGAGCTCGACGAGCTGCGCTTCGGGATCGGCGAGGCCGCCGAGCGCGTACCCAAAGGCTTGGCTCGCGTCGGGGAGGTCGATGTGATCCGCGTCCGAGATCTCGACGTGTTCGTGCGCCGCGAGCACGCGGCGGGCGACGTCGATGTTCGCCGCATCCGTGAACACGTGCAGGCGCCCGACGTTCGGCGCGACGGCGGTGGCCCAGGCGCCGACACCCGCGCCGAGCTCGACGCCCTCGGCGTCTGCGGCGAGCGGGCCCCACGGCAACAGGGACGCCATCACCCGCCGCGACCACGGTACTTCGTCGGGCGGGCCGACGCGGCGGTCGGACGCGGGCAGAGGAGTGGGTCGGCGTCCGGGACGCAGCGTGGTCTTGGCGACGTTCATCGAGCTTCACCCCGTCAGTGCCGGTGGGGTCCGAAGGCGTTCAACGGTTTGTGCGCCGCGGGCCGTTTGACGGTCCGGCCCCGAGCCATTAAACGCTCGGGCGAATGGCCAGCACCGCCGGCATCGTCGTGATCGGGAACGAGGTCCTCTCCGGGAAGGTCGAGGAGGAGAACGCGAAGTTCTTGATTCGCGAGCTCTACGCGATGGGGATCGATCTGATGCGCGTCGCGTTCATCCGCGACGACGTCGACACGATCGCCGCCGACGTCCGCGACATGGCGTCGCGCTTCACGCACGTGTTCACCACGGGGGGCGTGGGCTCGACGCACGACGACATGACGCTCACCGCGATCGCCCAGGCCTTCGACGTCCCGATCGAGAGGAACCCCACGCTCCACCAGATGCTCGTCGAGCACTTCGGCGAACGTATGAACGAGGCCGTGGAGCGCATGGCGCTGCTGCCGCGTGGCGCTGAGCTGTGCGGGCTCGAGGAGCTGCGCTACCCGATCGTGAAGATGAACAACGTCTACGTCTTCCCCGGCGTGCCGATGTTCCTGCGGGCGAAGTTCGGCTTCCTCCGCGCGCGCCTCGCCGAGACGCCGTTCGTGCTCGAGCAGATCTTCTTGTCCGTGAGCGAGGATCGGTTCGCGGAGGCGCTCACCGCGATTGCGGGGCGGTTCGACGACGTCGACTTCGGCTCCTATCCCCGCTTCGACACCGACGAGTTCAAGACCAAGGTCACGGTCGAGGGCCGGGACGCGTCGCGCGTCGCCGAGGGCCGGGATGCGTTCCTGGCCGCGATCGATCCCACCTGGGTCGTCCGCCGCGCGTAGACGGCGTCCGAGCGCTTGGTGTCGGTTTGACCGGCTCGCCGGGTGCGTGCTACCGGCGCTCTGTGCGAGTAGGGGCGTGGATCGGAGCCGCACTGCTGTGTGGCGTGGCCCCCGCGGCGGAGGCTGCGGACTGGAGCGTGCTGGTGCTGCCCGTCGAGCAGTCCGGGTTCGACGCGCAGTTCGTGAAGGACCTCGACCGCGTCGCGCGCGAGCGTGTGAAGGCGGCGATGCCGGAGGCCTCGCTCATGCCGGCCCCGGCGCTCGGCGTGCCCGACCTGCTCATCGCGGCGGGCTGCGCGAAGGCGAGCTACGCGTGCTTCGCGGGGATCGGGCGCACCGTCGGCGCGACGGACGTGATTCGCATCCAGCTCGAAGGGACGCCCAAGCGGGCGAACCTGATCGTCACGCGCGTGCGTGTCGCGAACAAACGCGGCTCCAAACACGAGGCGAAGCTCCAAGACTTCACGGTCGACGCCGTCGAGGCGTACGGCTGGCACGTCGAGAAGGGGGCCGGCGGCGATCCGGCCCCGCTCACGGGCCGGATCAAGCTGCTGACCGCGGGTGGGCTCGGGTCCCTGGAGGGGGCCGAGCTGCTCCTCGACGACGCCAAGATCACGCGCCCCGCGCTCGATACGCTCGTCCCGGGTGAGCACCACCTGATCATCAAACAGACCGGCTTCGAGTCCGTGCACTGGCGCGGGCGCATCGAGGGCGGTCGGACCGAGACGGTGCGGGTGGAGTTCACGCCGGAGAAGAAGGCCGCGCCGCCGCCGCCTCCGCCGCCCGTGGCGTCCGCGCCGCCGCCCACGGAGCCGCCGATCACGGTCACCGGGCCCGTGGACGACGAGCCGGAGTTCGGCCTGTTCTACACGTTGATCTTCGGGACACTCACCGCCGTCTCGGGCGCGGCGATCGCGTACTTCGGTCTCAAGGTGCTCGACCTCGAGAAGGACACCGAGGCGATGCGCGTGAACTGCGTGATGGCTCCGACCACACCGATCTGTGAGGACGGCGAGCAGACGGAGGCCATCACCAACGTCGCGATAGGCGTGACGGCCGCGTTCGGGATCGCGACCATCGTCGCGCTCGTGCTCGAGTGGCCGGACGGCTCCGAGCCGGGGATGGACGAAGACGGCACGGAGCTGTCGCTCGGCGTCGCGCCCACGGGCGACGGGGCCGCCGCCGCGATGATGCTCCGCTTCTGATGCTCGCTGCGCTCCTCGTCCTCGGCGCGCTCAGCGGTCAGACGGCCGTGGAGCGTGTGCCGGGATGGGTCACGTTCGGCGTCGCGAACCCGAAGGCGCTGGGGGGCCACCGCATTCTGCACCTGGAGGACGTCATCGGCGCGCGCGCGCGGGACGACGTCGCGGGACTTCCGTCTCCCAAGGTCGTCGTGCTGTTCCTCGTCGCGCCGTCGGACTGCCCGGGGCCGGCCAAGACGGGCGCTTCGCGGACGTTCTGCGACCAGATGACCGGGTTTGCGACGCGGCCGTGGGCGAAGGGAAGCCTGTTCGTCGGCGTGGTGTTGGCGGAGGAGGAGACCGCCGGGGAGGCGCGCGCGAAGTTGTTGAGGTCGGAATACCCTTACCCAGTCAGCGTGGACGAGCACGGGATCGTGCGGCGCGCGCTGAAGTCCGATCGACCCGGCGAGGTTCTTGTGGTTGACTCGCGATTAGAGGTCGTCCGTCTCGCGCCGCCCGCTCGCAACGAGGGGGTATCCTGGGATCGGCACCTCGGGCGGATCCGCGTCGCTGTCGAGCGCGCGCTCGAGCGAGAAGGGGAAACGAAGGGAGAGTGAAGCCATGACGCGAATCGCGACCATCGCCTTGCTGTTGGGCCTCACGATGACCAGCGCGCCCGCGTGGGCCGCCAAGCCCAAGATGTTGGTGCAGGACCTCGTCGCCCAGGGCGTCGAGGCGCACGAGGCTCAGGTCATCTCCACCGCCACCTGTAACGCCATCTCCAAGACCGCCAAGTACGACGTCCTCTGCGGCGACGACCTTCGGAACATGATGCGCTTCGGCGCGCTCGCCGCGAGCTTCGACACCTGCGCGGACGCGAGCTGCTACTCGAGCATGGGCAAGGCGATGCAGGCCCGCTTCATCGTGTCCGGGACGATCAGCCGCCTCGGTAAGACGTTCGTCATGAGCCTGTCGATGATCGACACCGAGACCGCGCGGCCCGTGGGCCGCACCGAGCTGAAGGCCGACAGCATCGAGAAGCTGCACACGCAGGCCACCGAAGCCGCCTCCGCGATCCTCACCAACCGCTGAGGGCGGCGCTCTAGCTTCCGACAATCTTCTTCGCTGCCGCGCGTGAGATCCGCGCGGTTGATCGCACATCTCCTTGTCGACGCTCCGGTCTTCCTCCGGAGCGCGAAAGGAACAAGGCAACATGACGAAGAACATCTGGCTGCGCCGCCTGGCGTTGGCCCTCGGCGGAGCCTCGCTCGTCGCGGCCCTCGGTCTCACCACGAACCCAACTCGGCACTCGGATCCGCACGAAGACGCGCTCGACCCGGTGCGGCTGGTGACGGGCGTCGACGACGCGAAGGTCGAGTGGGAGCTCGACGGGGTCTATGACGTCGCGATCACCAGCGAGCTCTTCCACCACGATCTGAAGGACCACGAGGGGCGCGTCGTCGCGTCGAACGCGGTCGTCCGGATCACCGATCGCGACGCCGCCTTCACGGACCAGGCCGTCGCCGTCCCCACACCGAAGGCCGACCTCGTGGCGCGCGCGCTCCCGAAGGGCGCGGCGCAGGACGCGCTCGTCGCGGAGCGCATCGTCGTCACCGCGAACATCGCGCACGGCGATCCGGAGCATCCGTTCACGACGATGGCGCGTCGCTACTACCGGCTGCAGGGCGGTGAGCTTCGTGCGATCTCGGGCAAGGACTTCAACGCGATCGTGGATCCCGTCGAGGTGCACCTGAGCCCCGACGGCCACTCGTACCGCTTCCAGCGGGGGCGCGTCGAATTCGATCCCACGATCGTCCCCGGCGCCGACCGCGGCTCCGATCTGCGCATCGAAGGGGCCAAGCCGGTACGCGACTCGCGGATGCACGGTCGTCGCCCGGACGGCGTCCGTGACGTGCAGTCGAAGGAAGACCTCGAGTCCTGAGCCGGCCCACGCCGAAGGAGAAACCAAGACATGAAAAAGCTGACTTCGACCCTCGTCCTCGGGGCCGCCGCGCTCCTGTACACCCCCCAAGCCGCCGCGGCGACGCGCACGGTGTGTTTCTCGCTGAACTTCCGGGAGGGCCGCGACACCAGCAGCAGCCCGTCCGACACCGAGACCGGCAACAAACGCGGGCGCCACGCGGACAACACCGCGACACCCGCCGTCGGTCACCTCTTCGAGCTTTGGGACAAGGACCCCGTCGGCGACGACGAGTTCATCGGGCGCTTCATCAAGACGACCGACGGCCCGGGCTGCGCGACCTTCGAGTGGGAGAACTCGGTCCCGGACATCGACCTCGGTGAAGCGAACCCCGACGTGTACGTGAAGTACATCAACGAGGTGCGCCACACCGGCCTGAACGGCGACAAGGTCCGCGCGCTCGACGAGACCGCGAGCAGCTACCCGGTCATCAGCTGGCGCAACGGCGACGGCACGGATCCGGACGCCTTCGTGGCCGTGGACTGCCAGGCGGGCGCGTCGTGCGACATCCTCCCGCCCGGGTTCGCGCTCGCGATCACCACGTCGAACACGACGGATCGCTCCGACCGCGTCCTCGCGCTCGACACCGCGCAGCGCGCGCTCGAGACGTTCAACGCGGAGTTCGACGGGACGGCCAGCGGCGTCATCGAGATGGTGTTCCCGTGTGTGAACGGCACGACGCCGAACACCACGTGCCCGGGCGGCGGCTCCGCGCAGGATCGCGGGCGGTTCATCATCAACACCAGCGGCGTCGCGACGAACGGTCGCTCCTCCGCGCACGAGCTGGGGCACCTCTTGATGTTCACGGAGTTCCACCGCGACGGCCTCGCGTTCGACTACTCGCTCAACGGCAGCGGTTGGTCGCGCACCGGGACCGAGTTCGAGTCGGCCGCGGTGATGGAGGCGTGGGCCGACTTCTCGTCGGCGGTGAGCTGGTGGGACGACAACAACTCGGGGTCATTGCCGCGCGTCGCGGGTCTGCAGGTCGAGACGGCCGCACCGATCAACGCCACGTGCAGCGCCAACTCCGGGGTTCAGCTGCAGAGCGTGAAGGGCTTCTGGGACCTCGTCGACTCGAACAATGAGGCGGCGGCCGGCGCAGCGAGCTGGCCGGACGACTTCAACACGTCA
Source organism: Deltaproteobacteria bacterium (assembly GCA_040218735.1). Lineage (GTDB taxonomy): Bacteria > Myxococcota > Kuafuiibacteriia > Kuafuiibacteriales > Kuafuiibacteriaceae > JAUHYN01. Next base: position 256,762 of record JAVJQW010000062.1, on the reverse strand, counting down.
CCGCGAGCGCTGTCGGATGCGTGGGATCGCTTCGCGAGCGGCACCGGCAACCGCGACGACAACGAGCCGTCGGGCGGCGACTCGAACGGTCGCAACCTCCGCGACTTCTACCACAACAACAGCAGCGTCTTCGGGACGGGGTTCTTCACTACGCTGATGAACCACAACTGCACTGGCACCCAGGACAACAACTGATTCAAGGCTTCGCGGGTGCGCCGAACAGGCGCTCCGCGTTGCCGTGGTAGATGTCGTCGAGCACGTCGGACGGCAGCTCGAGGCCGTGGATCTTCCACCGGCCCTGAATCGGGGTCGGGCTGTCGAGGGTGTCCGCGGTCTCGAGCCAGCGCCAGTGCGCGGCGAAGAACGGGCCCACCTCGTCGCGGCGGTTCGGCTCCTCGCCGAACGAGCCGAGCATCAGCCCGCCGCGCGGCGTGACGCCGAGGTCGCTGCCGAAGAGGATGCGCTTTCGGTGTTCGATGAACACGGCGCGGAGCTTCTTCGGGTCGTGCCGTCCGAGCTCCACAACGCGCGCCGCGATGTCGACGTACAGGTTCGGGTGTTCGTCGAGCATCCGCCCCACCCAGAACGGATCCTCCGCGTGGTTGCCGAAGTGCACCGCGATGAACGTGGTCTTTGGGTGTTTCTTCACCACGTTCATCAGCTGCCCGAGGAGCGCGTCGAAGGACGGGACGTCCTCGCCGTAGTACGACCAGCCGGGGTGGGCGGTGAGCTCCTCTTGGCGTTCGTTGTTCTCGTCGATCGGGAGCCAGAACGCCTTGGGGTCGGCGGTGTGGATGAACACCGGGAAGCCGACCTCGCCCGCGGCGGCCCAGATGGGATCGAGCCACGGATCGTCGACCGCGACGAGCTCCCCCTTGGGGTTCTTGATCTGCAGGCCGAGCGCCTTGGAGATCTTCAGCGCGACGGCGCCCTGGCGTTTGGCGTCGCGGATCATGGAGGCGCTGATGGTCGGGAAGTCGTCGCGGCGGAACGCGAGGCCCCAGGGCGGGGTGGTAGCGACGCGGATCCGCCCGGACTGGCGCGCGGCGGCGAGCTGTTTTTCCAAGGGCCCGCCGGGCCACATGCCGGAGAGGTTCACGACCCAGTCGATCCCGGCTTCGTCGAGGATGCCGTGGAGTCGGTCGAGCTCGTCGGGGGTGACGTGCACGTGGACGTCCACGACTTGGCGTTTCGGCGTGATTTTTTTCGTCGTCGTTTCGACCGCTGCGTCCTCCGCGGATCGGTCCGCGGATTTACAGGCGACGAGGCCGAGGATCAGGACGCCGGCCAGGAGCCCCCGCCGAGCGCGCGTGCGCCCGATCGGATCCGAATCCGTGCGCGATGGATCGGTCGACACGGCCGTCAGCATCGCACGTCCCTTGGACGCGAGCACCTCGTAAACGGCCCGTACACCCCCCATTCCTTGCGTTGCACCCGTTTCACGGGGTACCACCAGAGGCGGGTTCGGCGATGAAGTGCCCCTTCTGTACGAACAGCGAGAACAAGGTCATCGACTCTCGCTTGTCGAAGGACGGGCAGGTGATCCGGCGGCGTCGCGAGTGCAACGCGTGCGCGAAGCGTTTCACCACCTACGAGCGCATCGAGGAGGTCCTCCCGATGGTCGTGAAGAGCGACGGGCGCCGCGAGCCGTTCGACCACAACAAGGTCGTCGCGGGCATACGTGCGGCTTGTGAGAAGCGCACCGTCCCGCTCACCGAGATCGAAGACCTCGTCGACGACATCGAAAAGCAGCTGCAGGAGACCGGCGAAAAAGAGGTCGACTCGCAGACGATCGGCGAGGAGGTCCTGATCCGCCTCGCCGACATCGACGACGTCGCGTACATCCGCTACGCCTCCATCTTCCGCAACTTCGCCGACCTCGCCGAGTTCGCCGAGGAGCTGAACGCGATGCTCGCGGAGCGCGCGAAGATGAAAGCGGCGGGCTCCTAGCCCCGCCCCAACCCCGGTCCGGGTCCCGGTTCCGGTCCGGGTCCCGAGCTCATGGCCTCCGAAGACGAACGCCGAATGCGCCGGGCCCTGAAAGCGGGCCAAAAAGGCCAAGGCCACTGCGCCCCCGAGCCCGCGGTCGGCGTCCTCGCCGTCCTGAAGAACGGCCGCACCCGCACCGCCTACCGCGACGCCCCGCACGCCCCGCACCCCGCGCTCGCTTTCACGGACGCTGACACCCTCTACCTCACGCTCGAGCCCTCGCCGCAGGTCGCCAAGCAGCTCACCGCGAGACGAGTCGTCATCGGCAGCGACGATCCCCGCTGGCGCGGCCGCGCCCGCCGCGCGCTCGCCAAGCGCTGCGAGGTGGTCGCCGGCGTCCTCGCCCCCGAGTGCGCCGCGCTCGACGAGGGCTACGTCTTCGCGGTCCGCCACGGCCGCCCCTTCGTGGTCCTCAAGTCGGCGATGACCCTCGACGGCCGCATCGCGACGCGCACCGGCGACAGCCAGTGGATCACCGGCCCCGAGGCGCGGGCGTTCGGTCACCGGCTGCGCGATCGATCCGACGCGATCGTCGTGGGCATGGGCACGGTGCGCGCCGACGACCCGGCGCTCACGGCGCGCTTCGACGGCGCGCGCGATCCGCTGCGCGTCGTGCTCGACGCACGCCTCACGATCGATCTGACCAGCCAGCTGGTCCGCACCGCGCTCACCACGCCCACGCTCGTCGTGACGTCGCGGCGCGCTCCGAAGAAGAAGGTCGAAGCCCTCGAAGGCACCGGCGTCGAGGTGCTCCGCCTGCCGACGGATCGCGGTCGCGTCGCGATCGACCCGCTCCTCGAGGCGCTCTTCGAGCGCGGTATCAACCAGCTCCTCGTGGAGGGCGGCGCCGAGGTCGCGGGGGCGTTCGTCGACGCCGGCCGCGTGGACCAGGTGCGGTTTTTCCTCGCGCCGAAGGTGTTCGGGGGCGCGGCGAAGTCGGCCATCGGGGGGCAGGGCGCGGCGCGGATCACCGAGGCGCTGCACCTTACCGCGATGCACGTCGAGGCGGTCGGCGAGGATCTCTTGCTCACGGCGTACGCGGTGCGTGATGCTCGCGCCGATGTTCACGGGGATCGTCGAAGACGTGGGCGTGGTTCGAAGGATCGAGGGGGGGCCGGGGGGCGGTAAGCGCCTCGTGGTCGAGACGAACCTCGACCCGGCCTCCATCGCGGTCGGCGACTCGATCTGCACCGAGGGGGTCTGCCTGACGGCGACCTCGATCGTCGGCAAGACCTTCACCGCCGACGCCGGGCACGAGACGCTCGCGCGCACCACGCTCGGGCGCCTCACCGCGGGGAGTCGGGTGAACCTGGAGCGCTCCGTCACGCCGACCTCGCGGCTCGGAGGCCACATGGTCGCGGGGCACGTGGACGCGGTCGGGACGATCGCGAGCGTCACGAAGAACGAAAACGCCTACGACGTCCGCATCGAGACCCCGCCCGAGGTCCTCGAGCTCTGCATCCCGCGCGGCTCGATCGCGATCGACGGCATCTCGCTGACGATCACCGGGAAGGACGCCAAGGCCTTCTCGGTGATGATCATCCCGCACACCTGGTCGGTGACGACCCTGGGGGCCAAGGCCGCCGGGTCGGCCGTGAACCTGGAGGCGGACGTCATCGCGCGCTACGTGGCCGGTCTGTTGGAGGGGTACGTCGCCGAGCAGAAGGCCCCCCTGACCGAGGATTTCTTCCGCAAGCACGGCTTTTGAAGTCAGCGGTTGCCACGCGTTCCCTTTCGTCGCTACACAGCCGGCCGGTGGGCATCGCGAACGTCAAAGCGGCGATCGAGGCCATTCGTCGCGGTGAGATGATCATCCTCGTCGACGACGAGGACCGCGAGAACGAGGGTGATCTGTGCATGGCGGCCGAGAAGGTCACGCCGGAGGCGATCAACTTCATGGCTACGCACGCGCGCGGCCTGATCTGCCTCACCCTCACCGAGGAGCGCATCGACGAGCTCGAGCTCCCGATGATGGTCGAGCGCAACACGTCGACCTTCCAGACCGGCTTCACGGTCTCCATCGAGGCCGCCGAGGGCGTCACCACCGGCATCAGCGCCGCGGACCGCGCCCACACGGTGAAGGTCGCGGTGGACCCCGACGCGAAGCCGACCGACCTGTCGACGCCCGGGCACGTCTTCCCGATCCGCGCGCGGCGCGGCGGCGTCCTGGTCCGGACCGGTCAGACCGAGGGCAGCGTGGACCTCGCGAAGCTCGCCGGGCTCGATCCGTCGGGGGTCATCTGCGAGATCATGAACGAGGACGGCACCATGGCGCGCCGTCCGCAGCTCGAGGTGTTCGCCAAGGAGCACGGGCTGCTGATCGTCTCCATCGCCGAGCTGGTCGAGTACCGCTTCGCGCACGACCACCTCGTCGAGACCGTCATCGAGCGCACCGTAACCACCCCGGAGTGGGGCGAAGTGCGGGTGATGGTCCTGCGCTCGAAGGTCGACGGCCACGAGCACCTCGCCGTCGTGAAGGGCGATATCGACCCCGAGACGCCGACGCTCGTGCGCGTTCAGTCGATCGACATGCCCGCGGACCTCGTGGGCCTCGTGCTCTCCGGTGGCGGCGCCGAGATGCGCGCGACGCTCGACGTCATCGCCGAGGAGGGCGCCGGGGTGTTCGTCTACCTCGTGCGCAGCGTCGCCGGGTCGACGCTGTCGAAGCGCCTGGAGCGCATGGACCAGCAGTCCGCTCCGCCGATCTACCACCGCGTCGGGACTCGCCTGGACCTGCGTGAGTTCGGCGTCGGGGCGCAGATCCTCAAGCAGGTCGGCGTCCGAAAGTTTAGGATGCTGAGCAACAACGAGATCCGTATCGTCGGTCTGGAGGGCTTCGACCTCGAGATGGTCGAGCGTGTCCCGCTGCCGGTGCGCAGCCCCGAATGACGAGAGAAGGAACCACCGTGACGAAGACCTACGAAGGCAAGCTCGACGCGAGCGGCGCCCGCTACGGAATCGTCGTGAGCCGATTCAATAGCCTGATCACCGAGCGCCTCCTCGAAGGTGCGACCGACTGCCTGCTGCGCCACGGCGCGGGGGAGTCGGACCTCGAGGTCATGCGCGTCCCCGGGAGCTGGGAGATGCCGCTGGCGTTCAAGTGGCTCGCCGAGAAGGGCGGCTACGACGCCATCATCGCGCTCGGCTGCGTCATCCGCGGCGGCACGCCGCACTTCGACTACGTGGCCGCCGAGGTCACGAAGGGCGCCGCGCACGTGCAGATGGACGCGGGCATCCCGGTCGCGCTCGGCGTGCTCACGACGGACACCATCGAGCAGGCCGTCGAGCGGGCCGGAACCAAACACGGCAACAAGGGCTGGGAGGCGGCGATCGCGGCCGTCGAGATGGTCGCCCTGAAGAAGAGCCTCGGCTGAGGAGACCTCCGTGGGCGTTCGTCGCAGAGCGCGCGAGCAAGCGCTGATGATGCTCTACGCCATGGACATGGCGGGGGTGTGGCCCGACGCGGCGATCGAGCGGTTCTACGACGCCTTCGCGTCGGGGGAGCCGCTGGACCCGCCGCCGTCGTACGTCGACGCGCCGCGGCCCGCGGACCGCTACAAGGTCGACCCGGACGACAGCGAGGCCCGCGCGTACGCGGAGCAGATCGTCCGCGGCGTGAACAACAACCTCGAGCAGATCGACCAGCTGATCTCGCGCATCTCGTTGCACTGGCGCATCGACCGGATGGCCAGCGTGGACCGAAACCTCCTGCGCCTCGCCGCGTACGAGCTGACCTACGAACAGGACGGCGTCCCGCGGAAGGTCGCGATCAACGAAGCCGTAGAGCTCGCGAAGACCTTCGGGACGAAGGAGTCGAGCGCGTTCGTGAACGGCATCGTGGACCGCATCGGGCGCTGAGTCCGTGGCGATCGCAGCGCGCATCGCCCGTGCGAATCCGACGGGCCTCGACCGCCTGAGCGTCGACGCGATCGCGCTACCGTTCTTCCAGGTCCGCGCGCAGCCGCGCGGCGTCGCGGGCGCGGCGGACTGGCGGCTGTGTGGGCGCCTCGCGCGCATGTTGCGCGACGGTGTCTTCCTCGGCGCGCTCGGCGAGCACACGTTGATGCCGTCGATGGGTCGCTTCGGTGCGGCCCGCCTGTTCCTCCTCGGGCTCGGCGATCCGACGGACGTCACCGGACCGACCATCGTCGGGCGCCTCACGAACATCACCTCTGTGTTGTTCGAGGCGGGCGCCAAGGAGCTCGCCGTCGCGCCGCCCACGCCGGCGACGAGCGGCGACGTCACCGCGGCGACGTGGTGGATCGAAGCGATCGGCAAGAGCGGTCACAAATTCGAGCGGGTCCTCCTCCTCGACTCCGACGGCGCGCTCGAAGCCGGCCGCGCGGAGCTGACCGCCGCGGCGAAGAAGGCCGGCCTGCAGCTCTCGGAGAGCTGACCGGTGGAGCTGCAGGCGATCCTCGACCGGCTCGTGGCTTCGCTGCCGCGATCGATCGGCGCGGTGCTGTGTGACTTCGAAGGGGAGACCGTCGTCGCGGCGCTCGGCCCCTCGCGCGCGCCCGCGATCGCGGAGGCGTACGCGAAGGAGCACCTGCCGCGATCGATGGCGGTGACGATGCCGGTGCAGGAGTTCCTCGTCCGCCTCGCCGGCGCCGAGCCCTGCGCGCTCCTGAGGATGTTCCAGGCGACGAACGACACCCACGGCTCGGGCGCGGTCTCGATGCTGGAGCTGCGCTTCGGCGACGTCGACATGATCGTCGACCGGCTGCCCAACGACTTCTACCTCGTCGCGCTCCTCCGCCGCCCGACGGTCCTGGGCCGCGCGCGTCGACACGTCCTCGTCGCGTCCGACGCGCTGCGGAGCCACGTGGAGTGAGGCGGCTCGCCACGGTCTTGGCGCTCCTCCTCCTCGCGGGCTGCGACGCGTTCGCGGGGTGTTTCTACGATTCGATCGGCAAGCCCGAGATGCTCCCGGCGCTCGATCCGCTCCCGATGATCGGCGGGCTGTCCGCTGACAACTGCGCGGCGTGCCACGCCGAGATCGCGGCCGAGTGGCGGACGTCGCTGATGGCGGCGTCGACGACCAACCCGTTCTACCGCGCGGACCACGCGCACCAGCACGAGCTCTTCCTCTGCGAGCGCTGCCACAACCCGCTCGAGAACCAGATGCGCGACGTCGTCGATGGGCTCGCGAGCCTCGACCCGCTGGTGGGGAAGGGCCACCCGAACCCGCGCTACGACCCGGCGCTCGAAGCCGAAGGGGTGACCTGCGTCGTCTGTCACGCGAGCGCCGAGGCGCTCGGGGAGGCGCCGGCCGCGACGCTGTTCACCGGCGAGCGCGCCGCCGATGCGCCCGAGGCGCCGCACCCGGTCGCGGTCGCGGCGGCGCTCGGTGAGCACGGCGGGATGTGCCAGCGGTGTCACCAGTACGACCCGCCGTTCGTCGGGCTGCCGCGTCCACCCGCGGACACTCACGCCGAATACGATCGCTACCGTGCGGCGGGCGGCACCGCGTCGTGCCTCGGCTGCCACATGCCGAAGGTCGAGGGCCGCGTCGCGAACGCGAGCCCGCCGCGTCTGCGCCGCAGCCACCGCTTCCTCGGCGTGCGGGACGGGGCGTTCGTCGCGGAGCACGTTGCGGCGACGGTCGAGGCGGTGCCGGGCGGAGTGGACCTCGTGGTGACGAACCGCGCCGGACACCACGTGCCCACGGCGGACCCGGGGCGGGTCCTCGCGGCCACCGTGACGCGTGTCAGCGACGGTCAGGCGGGGCCCTCACGGACGGTGCGGTTCCGCCGGGACTTCGACCCGGAGCACCTCGTGGAGCGCTACGACGATTCGCTCCTCCCGCTCGAGACACGTCGGGTCTTCATCCCGTTCGCGGGGGCGGGGTCGACCTACCGCGTGACGCTGGAGCTGTATCGTTACGAGCCGCGTCACCCGCTCGCGCTCGCGGCGCAGAGGGACCGCGAGGCGCTCGTCACGCACGTGTCGACCACGACGGTGTCCGCCGTGACGGGCTGGTGACTCGGACAGCACTTCATGGATCGAGCTGGGTGTGTTACCCCTGGCCAGACCATGAGTTCTTCCGATCGAGGGGGACGATGAGCAAGATCGTCTTGGACTTCGTACTGTATCTCGGAGACCCGGATGAGGGCGCCGAGGCCGTGCGGTCCGGTGCTGCGCTCGACGTCGTCGCCGACCACAAGGAGGCCCTGCAATTCCCGGACGTCTATGGCGCGATCGTCTTCTTCGACGAGAGCGGCAAGGAGATGTGCGCGCGCAAGCCGGATCCCATCTTTCAGCTCGTCACCAACATGGTGAAGACCGTCCCCTACATCATCGAGGGGGAGGCCGAGACCACGCTCCTCTCCGAGAGCGAGAACGGGCTGATCTTCGAACCGAGCGGGGACGACGTCCACGTCTCGTACTTCGCCGGTGACGCCTACGAACCGGACGGGTTCATCCAGGACCCGACGCAGATGTCGATCGCCGACTTCGGCGAGCAGATCCTCTCGATGGGGGAGCGGCTCGAGGCGATCATGAAGAAGATCGACCCGGACATCTTCGAACGGGACGACTACACGAAGAGCCTGCAGGAGTTCCTGGAGGTCGGCCGCGAGGCCCACAAGACGTTCCAGCTCGAGGTCGAACGGGGCCTTCGGGTTCAGTAGCTCAGGAAGTTGCCTTCCCTGGGGTAGGCGGCGGACAATGGGGCCGTGACTCGTCGAATCGAGATGCGTCGCCGTCGCGTCGGCGATTGGGATGGCGACCAGGTCGACGAGATCGACGAGCTGCAGAAGCGGCAGGAGAAACACGAGCGGCTGACGCGCGGGAGGCCGCGCAAGGGGTTCGGGGACGTCCTGAAGGACCGCATGGCGCGCGCGCGCCCCGAGGAGGACGAGGAGGCGGAGGAGACGCCGCTGCCTCGCGGGGCGAAGGATCCGCTGCTCGGGCTCGACCCGAACCAGGACTCCGCGATCGCGAACCGGCCCAGCGGAAAACGCGCCGGCAAGGTCATCGTGAAGGGCTGACGTCCTTTGGCCTCGCTCGATCCGCTCGCAAAACAGATCGCCGTTCTGTCCCGCGCGGGCTACCCGCTGATCTACGTCGTCACCCAGGAAGAGGACCGGGCGCTCGAGCTCGTGAAGACCGCCGCGGCCGCCGCGAAGAAGGCGTTTGCGCAGTGGTCGGCGTCCGTCGGGTTCGGAGGTGAGGACGACCCGACCGTCGACCACCCCGCCGAGGCGTTCGAGCAGCTCGCCGAGAGTGACGCCCCGGCGCTGTTCGTGCTCCTCGACCTGCACCCGTACCTGAAGGACCCCGCGGTGGTGCGCCGCCTGCGGGACCGCCTCGGGCCGGCGATGCGGCGGCGACAGTCGTTCGTGATCATCGCGCCGACGCTCGCGTTGCCGCCGGACCTCGAGAAGGACGCTGCGGTGATCGACCTGCCGCTCCCGCGCCCCGACGACCTGATGGCGGAGCTCGAGAAGGTCGCGCGCTCCGAGAAGATTCGCCTCAACCCGGACGTCGCCGAGCGCGCCGTGCGCTCCGCGTTGGGGCTCGGCCTCAACGAGGCGGCGCGGGTGTTCCGGAAGGTGATGGTCCTGAAGAAGGGCCTCGCCGACGAGGACCTCAAGCTCGTCGTGGAGGAGAAGAAGAACATCCTCCGCAAGACCGACGTCCTGGAGTTTCACGAGCTCGGCGAGAGCCTCGGTGACGTCGGCGGGCTCGGGGAGATGAAGCGCTGGCTCCAGGCGCGCTCGCGCGCGTTCGGGGCGGAGGCGAGGGCGTTCGGCCTGCCGCCGCCGAAGGGGCTCTTGCTCCTCGGGGTGCAGGGCTGCGGCAAGTCGTTGTCGGCGAAGGCCGTGGCGGAGCTGTGGAAGTTCCCGCTGCTGCGCCTCGACGTGGGCGCGCTGTTCTCCAGCGCGGGCGGCGCGCCGGAGGCGGCGATCCGCGAGGCGATCAAGATCTCCGAGAGCCTGTCGCCCGTCGTGCTTTGGGTCGACGAGATCGAGAAGGGCTTCCGCGCGGTGGAGGGCGGCGGCGACGAGTCGACGTCGCGAGTCTTCGGCTCGTTCATCACCTGGCTGTCGGAGAAGCAGGCTGAGGTGTTCGTCGTCGCGACGGCGAACGACGTCTCCGGGCTGCCGCCCGAGCTGCTGCGGCGCGGTCGCTTCGACGAGATCTTCTTCGTCGACCTCCCGAACCAGCACGAGCGCCTGGAGATCCTGAGGATCCACACCAAGAAGCGCCAGCGCGACCCCGACCGGTTCCCGATCCTCTCCTCCATCGCGAAGCAGGCGGAGCACTACTCGGGCGCCGAGCTGGAGCAGGTCGTCATCAGCGCGCTCTACCGGGCCTTCGCCGAGGACCGCGAGATGACCGACGAGGACCTCGAGCTGGCGATGAAACAGACCGTCCCGCTGTACCGGACCTACGAGGAGCGCATCAAATGGCTCCGCGACTGGGCCAAGAAACGGGCGCGTCCGGCCACGCTCGACTCCACGGTGCTGGATCTGTTCGGCGTCTGAGGCTATCCACAGGGCGATGGCGGACCCGTCGACCTCCACGATCGGCAAGGGCCTCGAGATTCGGGGCGAGGTGACGGGCGACGGCGCGTTGCTCGTGGAGGGGAAGGTCGACGGCAAGATCCAGCTCGACCGACTCACCGTCAAAGAGGGCGGCGTCATCGAGGCCGAGGTCGAGGTGAAGACCGCCGTCATCTTCGGACGCGCGTCGGGGAACATCGCCGCGACGGATTCGATCGAGGTGAAGGCGAGCGCGACGGTGCTCGGCGACGTCCGCGCGCCGTCCGTGACGATCGAGGAGGGCGCCGTGTTCCGCGGCAACGTGCACATGGACGTCGACCTCCCCGAGGACCTGTAGGGAGGCGCCGTGGACCGCACGACGATAGGCCGAACCATCGAGATCGAGGGCGACCTCGCGAGCGAGGACCCCGTGGTGATCCACGGGCAGCTACGCGGGACGATCGACGCCGCCGAGGACGTCGTCGTGGAGTCGAGCGCGACCGTCGACGGCACCGTGCAGGCCGAGACGGTGCACGTGTCGGGCACCGTCGAGGGGCGCGTCGAGGCGACGACGCGCATCGAGATCACCGCCGAGGGCCGCGTGGCCGGGGACCTCGCTTCGCCGCGCGTACAGATCGCGGACGGCGCCAAGTACCGCGGCCACATCGAGATGGACGGATGGCAAAGCAGTTCACGGAGCTGAAGACCGAGATCTCGGCGAACGCCGCCGTGCGCGGCACGCTGCGCGGCGCGGAGGACCTCGTCGTGCGCGGACGCGTCGAAGGAGCGATCGCGCTGGACGGCGTGCTCTACGTCGAGCCGGGCGGCGTCGTGAAGGCCGACGTCAACGCGCGGCGCGTGGTGATCGCGGGCGCGCTGGTCGGCGACGTGACCGCCGAGGGCGCGATCGAGGTCGGCGCCGACGGGCGGGTTCTCGGTGACCTCACCGCGCCGAGCGTGAAGCTCGCGCCGGGCGCGCGCTTGAGCGGGCGCCTGACGATCGGCGACGAGCGCACCCCCACGAAGCCCCGCTTCGAGGCGCCGCGCATCGAGGAGCGTTCGCAGCCGGAGGTGACCCACATCGATCCGACCCCGCGCGAGCCCGAGCGTCCGCGTACCGCCGTCACGACCTTCTCCGCACCCAAGTCCCCGCACGACGAGCGCAAGAAGCGCCGCGTCGTGATCAAGAAACGACGATGAAAGAGCTACCCACCCCCGAAGCCGCGCGCGCGGCGCTGCACACCATGATGAAGGAGCGCGCCTTCGAGGAGCGCGAGGTCACGCTCTCCTCCGGGCTGAAGTCGAACTTCTACTTCGACTCGAAGCAGGTGACGCTCGACGCCGTCGGGCACGTCTACGTCGGGCGCCTCATTCACGACGCCGTCGTCGCGTACGAGGAGCGCAGCGGCCACACGATCGGCGCGGTCGGTGGCCTCACGCTCGGGGCGGACCCGATCGCGAGCGCGGCGTCGATGACCTCGGCGCTCCTCGACGACCCGCGCCCGGCGTTCATCGTCCGCAAGGAGGCGAAGGGCCACGGCACCGGGCGTTACATCGAGGGGATGAAACACGTGGCGGACGGCATCGAGGTCGCGATCCTCGAGGACGTCGTCACCACCGGCGCGTCGTCGCTGAAGGCGGTCGAGCGCGTGCGTGAGGCCGGCTACGTGGTGCGCCTGGTCATCGGGCTCGTGGATCGCCTCGAAGGCGGTCGGGCGAACCTGGAGGCCGCCGACGTGGAGCTCGTCACGCTGTTCGATCGCAGCGACTTCCTCCAGACTACGACGGTCTGATGTTGGCTCGAGCGCTCCTTGGCACCGCCCTGATCGCGTCCCTCGCGGTCGCGGGCTGCACGACCCCGGCGGACCGCGCCCACGCGCTCGCCGCGACGCAGAAGATCGCCCCGGACGACTACGACGACGTCCTCGGCGACTGGACGCGGCACGACGAGGTCTACGACGTCCTCTATCGCATCGCGTTCTTCCACGTGACCTACCACTCCCCCGCGTTTCGGCGCGCGTTCCTGATCCGCCACCCCGATGTGTACGGGCCCGGCAGCGAAGAGGCGTCGCGCCTGATGCTCACGAACCAGGAGTCGGAGGACTACCTGGAGTTCTTCGTCGCGGCGTCGACCGCGAACCAGCGCTGGAACGACTTCAACCGCGCCGACTCCATCTGGCGTATCACCCTGCGGAGCGACGACGGTGAGCCGGTGGACGGCAAGGTGGAGCGCGTGAAGACGACCGCGAACCTGCGCGCCATCTACCCGTACATCACGCCGTACGCGAACACGTACGCGGTGCGGTTCCCGCGCAACACGTTCACCGGCGAGCCCGTGCTCACGCCGAAGACCAAGAAGCTGGAGCTCCGCGTGACGTCGGCGCTCGGCGCCGCGAACATGACCTGGAGGATCAAGACGCCGTGAAACGAACGACGCTCCTCGCCGCCGCGCTCCTCGTCGCCTGCAACGGCTCGGGCGACGACGGCGGGGACGACGACACGCCACCCGCCTGGACCGAAGCGTTCGACGCGGAGAACGACGGCTGGCTCCTCTCGGTCTGGGGCGTCGCACCGAACGACCTGTGGATCGCGGGTGGCCAGCCCGACGCCGGGCGACTGCTCCGGTACGACGGCACCGCAGCGACGCCCGCGGACCTCCCCGCCGAGACCCCGCTGTTGAACTGGTCGTACGGGTTCGCGGCGGACGACGTCTTCGTCGTCGGCAACGAGGGGACGATCCTGCACTGGGACGGCAGCGCGTTCACGGTCGAGAGCTCCAGCACCACGCAGAACCTGTGGGGGGTGTGGGGCGCTTCGTCCGACGACGTCTGGGCGGTCGGCGGGAACGGCCGACAGGAGGGGGACCTCACGCTGCTGCGTCGGCAGAACGGCGTGTGGTCGCACGTCGCGTTGCCCGAGCTGGAGCGGCCGCGCGTGAACGCGTTGTTCAAGGTTTGGGGGACGTCGGCCAACAACGTCTACGCGGTCGGGCAGCGCGGGACGGTCGTCCACTTCGACGGGACGGAATGGACGGAGGCGCTGGTCGGGACGAGCGAGGATCTCATCGCGTTGTGGGGCACCTCGGCGGACCGAATCGCGATCGTCGGCGGTAGGAACAACGGGCAGATCGTGACCTGGGATGGCTCGAACTGGAACTATCAGTCGCTGGCGCCGCTGCCGGGGCTGAACGGCGTGTGGATGCGCGATCCGGACGTGATTCACGTCGTGGGGGTGTCCGGGACGCTCGCGAAGGTCGACTTCACGTCGCTCGAGACCACCGAGGACGGGCTGTCCGGAGAAGCCAGGGACTTTCACGCGGTCTATGGTCACAGCGAAGGGCTGACGACCGTGGGCGGCAACTTCCTGCAGGTGCAGGGGCCCTACCGCGGAATTGCTTACGAGCGAGGGCTCGCAGCCGACGAGTGAGGACGAGATGAAGAAGACGGTCGGGGTGTTGATGCTGACGGCGGCGTTCGCCTGCACGGGGGACGACGACGGTGACGACACGTACGTGCCGCCCCCGATTCCGTCGAACATCTTCGCGCCGATGGGCGAGATCGTCCCGTTCGCCACCGCCGAGCAGCGAGAGATCTTCGAGCGCGGCAAAGAGGTCGCGGAGCGTCGCATCACCCCCGAGATGGGGCTCGGTCCGGACTTCAACGTCACCTTCTGCGCGTCGTGCCACGAAAAGCCGGTCACCGGCGGCTCGGCGCCGCGGTACCGCAACTTCCTGTTGGTGGGACAGGAGCTGTCGGACGGCTCCTTCACCGCGACGGGCAAGAACGGTGTGCAGACGCAGTTCGAGCTGGAGGGGCCCTCCCGCGTGCCGACGGCGGAGGGCACCAACGTCATCGCGACGCGCAACGGTATCCCGTTCTTCGGCGTCGGGCTCCTCGCGGAGCTGACGAACGAGGCCATCCTCGTGAACGCCGACCCGGACGATGCGGACGGCGACGGCATCAGCGGCCGGCCCAACTATGACCGCGGCTTCGTGGGGCGCTTCGGGCGCAAGTCGCAGACGGTGTCGATCGAGGGCTTCATCCGCGGCCCGCTGTTCAACCACCTCGGCGTCACGACGGTCCCGCTCTCCGAGGAGCGCAAGGCGGCGCTGCCGGTGCCGAGCGCGGCGGACAGCAACGTGCGCGCGCTGACGGCGGAGTACGGGACCACCGGGCACGGTCAGGCGGCGGCGCCGGACGAGCCCACCGTCGACGAGGACGGCGTGATTGATCCGGAGATGTCGGAGCAGGACCTCTTCGATCTGATCGCCTTCGCGATGTTGCTCGCGGCGCCCGCGCCGGACGCGTTGGACGACGCGGGTGAGCGCGGCGAGCGTGCGTTCATGGACATGGGTTGCGACGGCTGCCACGTGCCGACGCTCGTGAGCCCGCGCGGCTCGATTCCGGTCTATTCGGATCTGTTGCTGCACGACATGGGGCCCGAGCTCGCGGACGGGATTCGCATGAAGGAAGCGACGGGGAGCGAGTTCCGCACGCAGCCGCTGTGGGGCCTCGCGCCGACCGGGCCGTTCCTGCACGACGGTCGCGCCGACACGATCGACGACGCGATTCGCATGCACGGCGGCGAGGCGACGGCCGCGCGCGACGCGTACCTTGCGGCGACGGAGGGCACGCGCGGGGAGGTGGTCACGTTCCTGGAGGCGCTCGGCGGGAAGAGCAAGAAGACGGACGGGTTGCTCCCGCCGAACGCGCCGGTGCCGGCGCCCGGTGAGTACGGGGGGCCGGCGGCGGCGTTGACGGGCGCGGACGCGGAGCAGTTCGTGCGTGGCCGGAAGATCTTCGACGACGACACGAAGCTGGGTGCCGGCCTCGGCCCGACGTTCAACGGTGACTCGTGTCGAGCTTGCCACTTCGATCCGGTGATCGGTGGTTCGGGGCCGCTCGGGTTGAACGTGATGCGCCACGGCTACGTCGACAACGGTGTCTTCACGCCGCCGGCGAACGGGACGATGGCGCACAAGATCGCGTCGGACCCCGAGCAGCGTCCGCCGGCGGAGGAGCAGGCGTCGGTGTTCGAGATGCGTCAGACGCCGCCGCTGTTCGGGCTCGGGATGATCGATCGGATCTCGGAGGTGAACATCATCGGGAACGAGGACCCGATGGACGTGGACGGCGACGGCATCCGGGGCATCGCGCACGTGCTGCCCGACGGTCGCATCGGGCGCCTGGGTTGGAAGGCGAACGTCCCCTCCCTCGCGGAGTTTTCGCGCGACGCGACGTCGAACGAGATCGGTCTGACGGTCCCCGAGGACGCGACGAGCCCCTTCGGTTTCCTGACCGACGAAGACGACGTCGCGGACCCGGAGATCACGCAGCCCGAGCTCGACGATCTGACGTTCTTCATGGAGAACCTCGCGCCGCCTCCGCGCGTGAACGCTACGGACGCAGCCGTGGTGCGCGGCGAGATGCTGTTCGACTCGGTCGGCTGCACGGGGTGCCACATCCCGACGCTTCAGGACGAGGACGGCAACGACGTCCCGTTGTACTCGGACCTGCTGCTGCACGACGTGGCCCCGCCGAACGCGGTGGGCATCGCGGACGGGATGGCGTCCATCCGGCACTTCCGGACGTCGCCCCTGTGGGGCCTGCGCGACACGGCGCCGTACCTGCACGACGGCTCGGCGACGACGATCGAGCAAGCGATCGCGGCGCACGAGGCGGAGGCGGACGCGGTGCGGATGAACGTGGAGATGCTGAGCGCCCAGGAGCGCGCGGACCTGTTGGCGTTCCTGGAGTCGCTGTAGGCGCTAAACGAGCTCTCGCCGCGCGAGCACGGTGTCGCGGGGGGGCTCGGTTTTGTCGAGCGTCGGGTAGTCGATCGAGTAGTGCAGGCCGCGCGACTCGCGGCGTTGCCTCGCGCATCGCACGATGAGGTCCGCGACGGTGCAGAGGTTTCGCAGCTCGATCAGGTCGCGCGTGACGGTCGCGCGCCAGTAGAACTCGCGGATCTCTTCTTCGAGCGTCGCGATGCGGCGCTGCGCGCGCTGCAATCGCCGGTCGCTCCGCACGATGCCGACGTAGTTCCACATGAACCTTCGGATCTCGTCCCAGCACTGGCTGATGACGACGAGCTCGTCGGAGGGGACGGCGTTGCCGGGGTCCCACTCGGGGACCTCGTGGGAGGGGAGGGTCATGGCGTAGTAGCGCTCGGCGGCGTCGGCGGCGCGGTGGCCGAAGACGGCGCCTTCGAGGAGGCTGTTGGACGCGAGGCGGTTGGCGCCGTGCAGGCCGGTGCACGCGACTTCGCCGACGGCGAAGAGGCCGGGGATGGTCGACTCGCCCACGTCGTCGGTGACGACGCCGCCGCAGACGTAGTGCGCCGCCGGGACGACCGGGATGGGCATCGTGCGCATGTCGATGCCGTACTGCAGGCAGGTCTCGTGGATGTTCGGGAAGCGCTTCGCGAGGAAGTCGCCGTCCAGGTGGGTCATGTCGAGGACGACGAAGTCGTCACCGGTGCGTTTGAGCTCGGTGTCGATCGCGCGGGCGACGATGTCACGCGGGGCGAGCTCCTTCATGGGGTGGTAGGACTCCATGAAGCGTGTGCCGTCGCGGCGGCGGAGGAGGCCGCCTTCGCCGCGGAGCGCTTCGGAGATCAGGAACGACTTGGCCTGCGGGTGGAACAGGCACGTCGGGTGGAACTGGATGAACTCCATGTTCGCGACCTCGGCGCCCACGCGCCACGCCATGGCGACGCCGTCGCCGGACGCGATGTCGGGGTTCGAGGTGTACAAGTAGACCTTCGACGCGCCGCCGGTCGCGAGCACCGTGACGGGGGCGCGGAAGGTGTGGACGGTGCCGGTCTCGTCGTCGAGGACGTAGGCGCCGAGGCAGCGGTTCTCGGCGGCGCGCGTGGCGGTGGCGTGCGCCTTCAGGCCTTCGACCTTGCGCACGGTGAGGAGGTCGACCGCGGTGTGGTGCTCGAGGATCTCGACGTTTTCGGCGGCGTCGAGCGCGGCGAGGAGGCCGCGCATGACCTCGGCGCCGGTGATGTCGCCGGCGTGGTAGACGCGGCGGAACGAGTGTCCGCCTTCGCGGGTGAGGTCGTACTCGACGCCGGCGTCTTCGGCGCCGTCGGCGCGGTCGAACTCGACGCCGAGGTCGATCAGGCGCTGGATGGCGGCGGGGCCCTCCTTCACGACGAGCTCGACGACGGAGCGGCGGCAGAGCCCGGCGCCGGCGCGCAGGGTGTCCTCGACGTGGGCGTCGAAGGAGTCCTCGGGTTCGAGGACGGACGCGATGCCGCCTTGCGCGTAGGCGGTGTTGGCTTCGTTGGCTTCGCGTTTGGTGACGATGACGACCTTGCGGCCGCGTTTCGAGGCTTCGAGCGCGTAGGTGAGGGCGGCGATCCCGCTGCCGATGACGAGGGCGTCGCACTGCGTCGACATCGGCGGTCAACCTACCACGCCGTGACGATTCCTGTGCCGTCCGCACGACTGCTGGTAAGCTGGAGGCTGGTGCGTCTGGGGATCATCACGGGGCTCGTGGCGCTCGGTGCGTTCACGGCGACGACGGCGCGGGCTGAGCTGTACAGCTGGGTCGACGACGAAGGCGTGATTCACCTGACGAACGTGACGCCCAACGCGAACTACAAGCCCTACGCGTCGCGCGGTGCGTCCGAGGCGGAGGGTTTCGGCGGTGAGAAGCCGCTGGTGATCATCGTGCCCTCGGGTGAGGAGCGGGTGGTCTACCCGGTTCAGGTCACGCGCTACGACGACATCTTCCGCGAGGCGGCGGAGCACTACCGGCTGCCGTTTGCGTTCCTGAAGGCGGTGGCGAAGGTGGAGTCGAACTTCGATCCCGACGCGGTCTCGCACGCGGACGCGAAGGGGTTGATGCAGATGATCGACGCGACGGCGGACTTGATGAACGTCGAGGACCCGTTCGACCCGCGTCAGAGCATCTTCGGTGGGGCGCGGTACCTGCGCATCCTGGCGAACCAGTTCGAAGGCAACATGGCGTTGGTCGCGGCGGCGTACAACTCGGGCCCGGAGCGGGTGAAGCGCCTCGGCCGCATCCCGAACATCCGCGAGACGCAGCGCTACGTGCGGCGTGTCCTGCAGATGTACCGGCACTACCGGAAGAACGGATGACGGCGGCCGTGAAGCCCAAGCGCGTCACGCTGAAGGCGCAGGCGGTTCAGATCCCGAACCTGATCACGTACGCGCGGATCGGCTCGATTCCGTTCGTGCTGCTGTTGATGCTGTACGACTCCCCGCGCAACGCGTTCATCGCGGCGATGACGTTCGCGGCGGCGTCCGCCACCGACGCGCTCGACGGTTACCTTGCGCGTCGCTTCAACCTGATCTCGTTGATCGGCAAGTTCCTCGACCCGCTCGCGGACAAGCTGATCGTGATGGGCACGCTGGTGATGCTCGTGCACCTGGGGCGCGTGTCGCCGTGGGTGGTGTTCGTGATCCTGTCGCGCGAGACGGTCATCAACGGCCTGCGCACGATCGCGGCGAGCGAGGGCCTTGTGATCGCGGCGCGCAACCTCGGCAAGCAGAAGACGGCGCTGCAGATGGTCGGCATCTGGTGTTTGCTGGTGCACTACAGCTACCCGCTCTTCGACTTCCTCGAGGAGCCCGTGAGCTTCCACCGCGTCGGCACGTACTTCCTCTATCTGTCGGTCGCGTTCTCCGTGTTGAGCGCCGCGGAGTACTTCATCGCGTTCTACCGAACCGTGGCCAAGCGCGAGAAATCTGCTTGACAGGGGGGCTGGGGTGGAGTTTTCTCCCGGACCTCAGCGCGGGAGTAACTCAGTGGTAGAGTGCAACCTTGCCAAGGTTGAAGTCGCGGGTTCAAATCCCGTCTCCCGCTCTCTTCGCCCGCTGGCGCGGGCTCCGTTCGCGTGAGACGGGATTGCGGTCGGCGGCCTGAACTTCGGCCGCTCCGCGGCCGAAGGCTCAGGCCATGGATGCAAATCCCCGTAGCTTGTGATCCCTGGGGCTCGTTCGTGTAGCCTCGCCGCCTTTGGCGTCTCGGGTCACTCCAGCGGAAGCGCGCGGAGGATCTTGTCCACCATCTCGTTGATGACGGCGCGGAAGGTCTTGGCGTCCAGGGCGGCGGGTCCGTTTACGATGGCGCGGCCGTAGGTCACGAGGGCGCCGGCTTCATTGTCCCAGAGCGCGAAGTGCGCGCGGTGGAAGAGGATCGGTGGCTCTACGGAGCCGCCGCCGGGGCTGAAGTTGATCTTGGCTTCGGCGTAGCCCAGCTCGAAGCGGTCGATGATGAGGACGAGCGGTGCGACGCCCGCTTCGCTGTCGAGGGTCTCGCCGTCCGCGGGGACGTGCCAGGTGTCGCGCGCTTCGCGGATGGGGAGCTCGCGCGGGAGGAGGGACGGTACGCCACCTCGCGAGCGAAACCGGCGCGTTTCGCCGAGGGGCCCGGCCCGGTTGGCGCCGTCGACGAAGAACTTGGCCGCATTCTTCTGATAGAGCGCTTGGACCCGCCGCGTCGTCATGCCCGAGGTGGGGACGTCGGCGTCGAGCTCGACCGACGTCGAGCGGAACAGGATGTCCGTGTGCGTCGGCTCGAATCTTCGGTTCGCATAGTCCGGCGTTTGAACGGCCATGGCCGGACGGCAGCCCGCACCGCAGAGGAGCGCGAAGAGCGGCGGAGCAACGCCGATGAGAAGGCGACCCATCGAAGTCTGACGACGACGTTTCGATACGTCGGCGTCACGAGTTTGCTCGGACGGCGTCTCGTGCGATGACGCGACCGTGCTCCAACGCGTCGCCTTCACGATGTACCCCGTCACCGACGTCGACCGCGCGTGCGCGTTCTACGAAGGCGCGCTCGGACTAACGCGCGGTCAGGCGGGCGGGCAGGGCGAGCACCGGTGGATCGAGTACGACCTCCCCGGGGGCGGGTGCCTCGCGATCACCAACGCGACGCCCAACAAACCGAGCGCGTCGGCCGGCGGGACGATCGCGTTCGAGGTCGATGATCTCGAGCAGACGATCGCCGAGCTGAAGGCGAAGGACGTCCCGTTCATGACCGACGTCATCAACGGCCCGAACTGCCACATGGTCGTCTGCGCCGATCCGGACGGGAACGGCATCCTGCTCCACCGCGTGCATCCGATCGTCGTCGAGCAGACCTTCGACGCCCCCGTCGAACGCGTGTGGAGCGCGATCACCGAGCCGAACCTCATGCGCCAGTGGTTGTTCGAGACCATGGCGGACTTCGAGGCGCGCGTGGGGTTCGAGACCCGCTTCACCGTGAACGCCGACGGTCGCGACTTCGTTCACCGATGGCGCGTCGAAGACGTCGTCGTCAACGAACGCATCGTCCTCGACTGGCGCTACGAAGGCATCCGCGGCGCCTCCGTCGTCACCTGGACGCTCGCCCCGAACGACGGAGGCACGACGCTGAAGGTCACCCACGAAGGCGGGCACACCTTCCCGCAGGACGAACCCGCGTTTCAGCGCAAAGCGGACGTCGAGGGGTGGACCTTCCTGGTCGGCGAACGGCTCGCGACGCTCCTGCGGTGAGCGGCGCTGACGTCACCTGAATTCTCACGCCGGACAGGCAGATTTCGGCGTGGGCGACGTAGGCTGGGCGGTGGTGCGCTACCTCGCAGGGCTCCTGATCTGTGTCGCTGCTTGCGGCGGTGCGCGCGATCTCGGGCCCGTCTCCGTGCGCGACGGCGGGCCCTTCGTCGCCACGCGCGACGCCGGGCACCCGGCCGACGCCGGCACGCGCACCCACGATGACGCCGGGACGGACGACGCGGGCACACCGCGCGACGCGGGCCCGCCTCCGCCAACACCGACGGTGAGCGTCGGCTTCGCCGGGGCGCCCCAAGCGGTCACCGCGTCGGGGACGTTCTCCGTCGCCGACGTCCCCGCGGACGCGACCGCGGCGCTCGTCGAGCTGAACCTAGAAGAGACCGGGCGCTACGGGACGCGCGCGACGATCACCGCCGCGGCGGGCGGCGCAGCGCGGCGCATGGAGACGTTCGGCACGAACGAGACCGTTGCGTTTTGGGTGCCGCTCGACGCCGCCGGAACCGTCACGCTCGAGGGCGGACGAATCGAATCCGTCGAGCTCGAAGTGCTCGGATGGATCGACGACGCGAAGATCGTGATGGCGACCCAGGCCGACGCCGCAACTGTGCACGTCGGCGGCGACACCGTGGCGCTGCGCGGACGCGCGGGCCTCCCCGCGACGGCCCCCGCCGCCTACGTGCAGGTCACACTCGACGAGGTCAGCGGCGGCACCGGCTACGGCTCGCTCGACGTGACGGGCGCCGCCGGGTCGGCGCCACGACTCGCACTCGCCGCGGGCACCTTCAAGGCGCAACACGTGTGGCTGCCGCTCGACGCCTCGGGGCAGGTCGCGATGACGACGTCGCACGTTGAAACCGTCGGCCTCGAAGTCCTCGGCTGGGGGACGCCGGACGGCGTCGAGATCCCGGTCACCGCCGACCCGCGATCGCTGCACGCCGAAGGCGACGTCGGGCTCATTGACGTCCGCGGACGCGCCGGGCTCCCCGCCGACGCGACGTCCGTCTACCTGCAGGTCCATATCGACGAAGCGACGGGGCAGGGCGTCGGCCGCGCGATGCTCTCGAGCCCCGCCGGCGGCCCGACGCTGACGCTCTCCGCCACCAACGACCCGCAACCCCGGTGGCTGTGGCTCCCCGTCGACGGCCCGCTCACGGCGACCGCCGAGCTCGCCGCGGGCGCGCTGACCGTCACGCTCTACGGCTGGTTCGCGCCCTGAAGACTACGGATGTGGTGACGACGTTATTCGAGTGAGGATTCAGGCGATGCGAGTCGCGACCACGATCGTCACGCTCCTCCTCCTCGCGGCCTGCAGCGACGACCGTGACGGCGCGCGATGCCGCGGTGACATCGAGGCTCGGGGGTGCACGGCCTTAGAGGCCGAGCTTGGCGCGGGCGAGCTCGTCGAGGTCGTCGTCTCAGTGGACGGCGAGACCGAAGCGGAGGTGGACGCGCAACTCGACAGCGTCGAGGCGGTGCTCGAAGGCGAGACGCACACCATCTTGGATCGACTGCCGAGCCTCGGTTCTCTACCGGGTGTCGACAGACTTGTCCGGCATCCGAGCGCTCTGCGCGAGTGATGCCGTCGAGAGCGTCTCCGAGGAGGTCATCCTCTGCCCGCACGAGCGCTGAGGCTCGCGGCTACGGGTGGGCCGCGCCCTGGTGCCGGCGCTCCAGGCGCGCCTCGTCCGCGAGGTACTCGCCGAACGACATGTTCAGATCCATCCACGCGCCGCGATCGATCTCGATGATGCGGTCCGCCAGCGACTCCGCGAACTGGACGTCGCGCGACGCGAACAGCATCGTGCCGTGGAACTTCAGCAGGCCGTTGTTGAGCGCCGTGATCGACTCGAGGTCGAGGTGGTTCGTCGGGCCGTCGAGCACCAACAGGTTCGGCGCCTGCAGCATCATGCGCGCGAGCATGCAGCGCACCTTCTCACCACCGGAGAGGACGTTGGCCTGCTTGTGCACCTCGTCGCCCGAGAAGAGCATCCGGCCGAGGAAGCTGCGCACGAAGCTCTCCTCCTCGTCGGTCGTGTACTGCTTGAGCCAGTCGAGGAGGCTCAGCTCCGTCTCAAAGAAGTGCGCGTTGTCCTTCGGGAAGTAGCCGAGGTTCACGCTGCTGCCGACGCGCGCCGAGCCGCTGTCCGGTGACTCGACGCCCGCGACGATCGACAACAACGCCGACACCGCGCGATCGTCGCCCACGAAGGCGACGCGCTCGCCGACGCCGATGGTGAAGCTGAGATCTTCGAACAGCTTCACGCCGTCGATCGACTTCGAGAGGTTCTCGACCGTCAGCACGTCCTTGCCGAGCTGATTGTCCTTCCCGAACACGATGTACGGGTACTTGCGCGACGACGGCTTGATGTCGTCGAGCGTGATCTTGTCGAGCTGCGACTTCCGCGACGTCGCCTGCCGCGACTTCGACGCGTTTGCGCTGAAGCGACGAATGAACTGCTGCAGCTCCTTGATGCGATCCGTCTTCTTGCGGTTCGCCTCCTGACGCTGCCGCAGCGCCATCTGACTCGTCTCGTACCAGAACGTGTAGTTGCCGGTGAACAGCGTGACCTTCGAGAAGTCGACGTCCGCGATGTGCGTGCAGATGCGATCCAGGAAGTGCCGGTCGTGGCTCACCACGATCACCGTGTGCGGGTAGTCGAGCAGGAACTCCTCGAGCCAGAGGATCGTGTCCACGTCGAGGTGGTTCGTCGGCTCGTCGAGGAGCAGGATGTCGGGCGAACCGAACAACGCCTGCGCGAGGAGCACGCGCACCTTCTCGTTGTCCGACAGCTCACCGACCGTCAGCGTGTGCCGCTCCGTCGGGATGCCGAGGTGCTCGAGGAGCTGGCCCGCGTTGGCCTCCGCGTCCCAACCGCCGAGGTCCGCGAACTCCGCCTCGAGCTCACCCGCGCGGATGCCGTCGTCCTCGCCGAAGTCCGGCTTCGCGTACAGCGCGTCCTTCTCGACCTGCACCGCGTGCAGCCGCTCGAAGCCCATGATGACCGCGTCCAACGCGCGCACCGACTCGTACGCGAAGTGGTCCTGCTTCAGGACGCTGATCCGGAACCCGTTCGGGACGCTCACGCTCCCCGACGTGGGCTCCTGCTCCCCCGATAGCACCCGCAGGAACGTCGACTTCCCGGCGCCGTTGGCGCCGATCAGCCCGTAGCAGTTGCCGGGGGTGAACTTGATGTTCACGTCCTGGAAGAGGACGCGGTTGCCGAAGAGGAGGGAGAGGTTGTCGGTCGATATCATGATGAAGCCCTGCGCGAACGCGGGCCGCACGTATCGTTCGTGACCCGACCACGCAAGCAAAGACCACGTGACGATCCGGCTCGAAACCCTCGTCAACCGATCTTGCAGCGCCGTCAGGGCGACGATTCTCGGGGTTTCGCGGCGCCCGCTGCGCGCCCGCGGCGTGAGCGGCGCCGTCGGCGCTTCTTCGCGGCCGGCGTCGATGCGTCCCGCGCGTCGTCGGCGCTCGGAGCGCCCGAGGACGCCGCGCGAGGCGCCTTCACGGCATGACGCCCGCCGTCGCGTTCGTCGCCACGGCGCCCGCCGTCGGGGTTGTTGCCCGGGCGCCCGCCGTCGCGTTGATCGCGTGCGCGCCCGCCGTCGCGTTGATCACGCGCTCGCCGGCCGTCGCGTCGATCGCGCGCTCGCTCGCCGCCGCGTTGATCATGCGTGGGCCCGCCGTCGCGTTGATCCCGCGTGGGCCCGCCGTCGCGTTGAGCGCGCGCTCGCCCGCCGTCGCGTTGATCGCGCGCGGGCCCGCCGCCGCGCTCTTGTCGTTCACGTCCGCCGCCGCGCTCCTGGCGCTTGCGTCCGCCGCCGCGCTCCTGGCGTTCACGTCCGCCGCCGCGCTCTTGTCGTTCACGTCTGCCGCCGCGCTCCTGGCGTCCACGTCCGCCGCCGCGCTCCTGGCGTGCACGTCCGCCGTCGCGCTCCTGGCGTTCACGTCCGCCGTCGCGTCTGTTGCCCGAGCGTCCGCCGTCTCGCTCCTGGCGTTCTCGTCCGCCGCCGCGTTCCTCGCGGTCGTCGCGGCCACGCTCTCCGCGACCCGGCGCCGCGCGCGCCTCGGCCGCCCGCGCCTCGGCCTGGCGCTGCTTCTTCAGCTGGTACGCGCTCGGCGGTCGCTGCTCCGCCTCCACGTCCCGCAGCTCCGCGATCACGTCCGCGGCGTCGACGCGCTTCTTCTTCGCGCGGAAGCGCCCCGTCAGCTCGCTGTCGGGTCGCAGCTCCGCGCGCGCGTACAGGTCCCAGATCTCCGGGCCGTACTGCGTCTTCAGCAGCGCGGGTGCGGCGCGGCCGAGGAAGCGCGTCACGTTCTTCACGTCGCGCAAGAAGATCGCTTCGCTGTTGCGGTTCGTCGCGGCGTCCGTCGCCTGCGGGACGTCGATGATCACCGGGCCGTCGGCCGCGACGAGGATGTTGTACTGCGACAGGTCCCCGTGCACGAGGCCCGCGCAGAGCATCGCCACGATGTCGCGGATCAGGATCTCGTGCAGCAGCGTCGCCGTCTCGACGTCGAGGTCCACGTCGTCCAGGCGCGGCGCCGGATCACCGTTGGCGTCCGTCACCAGCTCCATCAACAGCACGTTCTCGGCGTGATGGTACGGCGTCGGCACCCGCACGCCGGCCTCGTGCAGCCGCAGCAGGGCGTCGACCTCCGCGTTCTGCCACGTCGCCTCGAGCAGCGACTTGCCGTACGCGCTCCCCTTCTGCAGCGCGCGTCTTTGCCGCGAGCGCCGCACCTGGCGGCCCTCCGCGTACGCGGCGCGCTGACGGAACGTCCGGTGCTGCGCGTCCTTGTAGACCTTCGCGACACACTCCATCCCGCGCGACCGCACGAGGAACACCGACGCCTCCTTACCGCTCATCAGCGGACGGATGACCTCGTCGAGGAGGCCTTCTTCGTACAGCGGCAGGAGCGCTTCGGGGGTCTGGACGGGCATGGACGTCGTCGCTCCGCGTAGCACGACGGCGCCGACAACGCTCCAATTCTTGCGCTCCCCCCGGTGCGCGCACGTGCGCGACCGAGCGATTCGCCGCCCTCGCACGCCGCCAAGCACGGGCGATGAGCCCCGTCGGCGTGGCATCGCGTTTGCGAAGTCGGGCCCCATGCAGAGATTGATCGCTTCGACCGCCGCCTCCCTCGTCGTCGGCTTTGCCGCGTCGAGCCAGGCCGCGACCTTCACCGTCGACACCTTCACCGACGCCTCCGACGCCGACCCCGGCGACGGCGTCTGCCTCACCAGCTTTGGCCGCTGCGCCCTACGCGCCGCCGTGCAGGAAGCCGACGCGCGCCCCGGCCACGACCGCATCGTCCTCGGGCGCGGCACCTACCGGCTCGGCCTCGGCGCGCTCCCCGTTCGCTCCGACGTCGACATCGTCGGGTCGGGGTCCGGCGTCACGTTCATCGAAGCCGGGACGGACTCGCGCGTGCTCAGCATCGACTACGACGAAGTGCTCGTGTGCGGCACCGACGAGGTCGACCGCTACGACCTCTTCGGAAACCTGCGCGGCCAGCTCGTTCCCGCGTCACACGGCGTCTCGCAAGCGACGAACGTCACCCGGACTCCGACCCGCAACGAGCTGCTCGTGTCCGGTGTCGCGAGCGGCGTGCACCGCTACGACGCCCGAACCGGCGCCTTGCTCGGCACCATCGTCGCGTCGAACAGCGGATCGTTCGTGGACGCGAGCTCCGGGTTCGACGGCCAGAACGAGATCCTCTACGTCGCCCAGGGCGGCTCCCTCGGCGGCCTCTACCGGTACGACTTCGAGACGGGCGCGCTCCTCGGGAGCAGCCAGGGCGGCGGGCTTTCGGAGGCGTCGGCGCTCCTCGCCTACAGCGGCTTCGCCGTCGCGAGCTTCGAAACGGACGCCGTGTTGGGGTTCGACGAGGACGGCCAGTACGAGCGCGTCGCGGCCGCGGGCGGCGGGCTCTCGGGGCCGACCGACGTCATCCGCGGGCACCAAGGTCTCCTCGTGGCGAGCTACTACTCGAACGAGATCCTCGCCTACGACTACCAAGGCGCGCCCCTCGGCGCGTTCGTGTCGGCGGGCAGCGGCGGCCTCGACGGCCCCGCCGGCATGTTCATCACGCCGAACGACGAGCTCCTCGTGTTGAGCTGGCACAACAATCGAATCCTCCGCTACGACGCCGACACCGGCGCCTTCCTCGGCGTGTTCCTCGACGGCGTCACCGCCGGCATCCCGCGGATTCGATGTGTCACCTCGGTGCCCGGGCTCGGCGACGGCCAGACGGTGCGCATCGACCGCGTCACGGTGCGCGGCGGCCGACAGAACGTGGACTACGGAACCGCAGGCGGGATCTACATCGACCCGGGCGTCGTCGTGGACATCACGGACACCGTCGTCACCGACCACGAAGCACGCACCTTCGGGGCGGCGATCCGCAACCACGGCACCCTCTCGCTGGTTCGGTCGACGGTGAGTCACAGCCGCATCACGCAAACCCAGACCGGCGGCGGCATCACCGCGAGCGGCGGCGGCATCATGAACGGCGGGACGCTCCTGCTCGATCGCTGTACGATCCACGGCAACCAAGCGACGCGCGGCGCGGGCCTCGCGAACATCGGGGGCGACGCGACGATCGTGAACAGCACGATCAGCGGCAACCGGGCGATCACGCGCGGGGGCGGAATCTTGAACATCGCCGGGAGCACGAATCCCGGGGGCCTTTGGATGAGCTACAGCACCGTCGCGAACAACGAAGCCAACACGGCCGCCGCATCGTTCGGCAACGAGGCGCAGACCGGCGGCGGGATCCACAACGTCGGGAACATGGCGATCGCCAACTCGATCGTCGCTGACAACGACGATCACCGGCAGCCTCTCGACATCGACTACTCGCCGGACTGCGCGGCGACGGCACGCATCGACTCGTACGGCGGCAACGTCATCGGCGTGGTGACGAGCGACTGCGACATCGACGACATCAGCTACGTAGGCACCCCACGGGACGACGTCGGGAGCGCGTCGGCGCCCCTCGACGCGGAGCTCGGACCGCTCGCGTGGAACGCGGGCGCGACGATGACGCATGCGATCGCCGCGACGAGCCCGGCCGTGGACAACATGGTCGCGACGTCGGCGTTCCGTTGCCCGGGCCCCGACCAGCGCGGCTTCACGCGGCGCGCGTCGCGGCTCGAGCGGTGCGATGCGGGTGCCTACGACACCGGGGCGCGGCCGGTGTTCGATCCGCTGCCGCCGTTCCCGCTCCCGATCCCGGGGCTCCCGCCGCCTTGGAACACCCCGATCGATCCGTGAGCGCCGACGTGGGCGGTCGTGAGCGTTCGGCGGTTGGACGATCGTCCGGGGCCGCAGATGGCGGGAGGCTTTAAGATCGCGCCGTGGTCGACGCCCGGAGCCCGCGGCTTTGCACTTCGTTTCTGTGCTTCTCGGTCCTACTCGGGCTCGGCGCTTCCTCGTGCTCCGGCGACGCGGTGCCGGGGGGCGACGACACGGGCGCGCGCGACGGTGGCCTGCGCGACGGCGGAGCGGAGGTCGCCCGCGATGGCGGCGAGATCGACGGCGGCGCTTCACGTGACGGCGGTGCCATCGATGGCGGCGACGCGCACGATGGCGGCGGGCGCGATGGTGGCGACGCGCTCGACGGTGGCGTTCGCGATGGCGGTGACCCGGCCGACGGCGGCGGGCGCGATGGCGGCGACCCGCTCGACGGCGGCGATGCGCGCGACGGTGGCGTCGCGGTCGATGGTGGGAGCGCGCGGGATGCCGGTCCCCGCGACGGCGGCCCGAGAGACGGTGGCCCCCGCGACGGTGGCTCAAGAGACGGCGGCCCCCGCGATGGCGGCCCCCGCGACGCCGGCGGCCCACCGCCGGTGACCTGCAACGAGCCCGGCCTCGTGACGCAGACGATCTCCGATAGCGCGTCGGTCGGGACGCCCGACACCTACTTCATCAGCGTGAGTCCCGGCGATCCGTTCTGCGCGTCGATCACCGGCGGCGGCAGCGGCACTTGGGGTGTCACGGTCTCGAACGGCACGTCGTCCGGCGTGTACTGCTCGAACGTCCCGAGCTGCGCCCTCTACGTGCCCCCCGGCCAGACGACGCTCCTCGTCACCGCGCAGACCAGCGACATCGGCTTCTACACGCTCGTCATTCGCTCCGTTCCGTAGCTACGGGCGGCCGTCGACACCCAGCCACGCGTTGATCACGTCGACGAGCTCCTGCGTGCCGCCGATGCGCACGTGCACGCGTCGTTCGCCGTCGAGCACTTCGAGGCACGGGTCGAGGGCGTTGCGGGTGTCGTTGCGTTCCTTCGCGCATACGGCGCGCGTCACCCGCGCGCGGGGGACGACACTCACGCGCTCGGGGTGGCGAAGCACGATGACATCGTCGAAGAGGTACAGCCCGATGTCCTCCACGGTCGCGCGTCGCGCGGCGTCGTCGGCGCCGGCCCGACCGAACGCGAAGAACGCGGCGACCATCGCCGCCACGCCGCCCGCCGCGAGGTAGGGCGCGTACGCGAAGTCCTTGGTGTCGATCGAGAGCCCGGCGATCAGCGCGCACAGGCCGGCGATCCCCAGCGCCAGCGGCACGGCCGTCGCTGCGGTCATGGGCCGGAGCAGCTCCGGGAAGTAGAGCGTTCGCCCGTCGTCGAGGACGTAGCGCCGCGTGAAGTCGACGGAGTTGCCGACGTAGTCCGCGCCGCTGCGCTGAAGCTCGCCGAATCGATCGAGCTTCGCCCGGACGTCCGCGTCGAGCTCGGCGACCGCGACGCTCGGCCACTCGACGAACGTCGCGTACTCGACCTGCCGAAGCTCCATCGTTGGCATCCTCCCACGAAAGGCCGCGACGTCCGCGGTCAGTTCGTCGGATAAATCGCGGCGCACCGGCGCACGTGGGGAGACGAAATGCTCACCGCGAAACAACTCCGCTTCTCGACCCTCCTCCTCGCGCTCGCCGCTTGTACCGCCGAGCCCCCCGAACAGCGCACCACGATCGCGGCCGCCAAGATCGCGACGATGAACACCGGCGCCGCTTACGTCCAAGAGTGCCGCAACGCGGGCGTCCCGGTCCCCGAGACCGTGCTCGATCTCGACCGGGGCTGGACGCTCTACGGCGACCTCGCCGAGACCTTCGTCGAGCCGACGAGGGACGCCGACCTGTGGTCGATTCACGACTTCGGCGCCTACGACGACGTTACGAACCCCGAGGGGCTCTGCCTGGCGCTCCCGCGTCGCGGCATCGGCCATGAGCCCGACATCCTCGGGATGATCTGCATGGGACGTGAGACCGGCAACGTGTGTTTCTTCGCGCGACCCGAGGACGCGAAGGACAGCGACTTCCCGTCGATCGGCGCCATTGGCATCGACAAACTCATCGGCGGGTTCGACCTGGTCGGCAACCCAGAGGGGATCTGCTCCGACTGCCACGCCGGCGAGAACCCGTTCGTCGTTCACCCCTTCGACCCGCAGTTCATCGCCGCGGAGGGTGTGGTCGGATCGTTCATGCCGCAGGTGTGGCCGACGCCGATCATCCCCGACCACCCCGACTGGGTCCCGAACCCCGCGCCGCTCGACCAGCTCGGACCGGCCACCGGCCAGCGCTGCGACAGCTGCCACACCCCCGCGAACGCCGGCCGCTTCCCGCTGATCTCCGACAAGTACCCGGGTTACTGCAGCATCGTGCTCGACAACGCGGTCGGCGACGGCGCCGCCACGCCGACCATGCCGCCCGCGGGCAACATCGCCGACTACGCGGACCACAAGGGGTGGCTCCAGGCCGCGTGCAACACGTCGGGTGACGGCGGATGGGTCGGCCCCTTCCAGGCGCCCGACGACGTCCCGGTGCTGCCTCCGCTCGTCGAGCCGCCGTACGCTTGTTCGCGTTTCGTGACCGTTCGCAGCGCGCGCTTGGGCGCTCTGCTCGAGCTGTCGATCGGCGGCGTGCCCACCGCCGCGGCCGTCACGCGCTCCCCGGGCCAACACGTGTTCGAGTTGGCGGCTCCGCTCGTGACGGGGCAGGTGATCGGCGTGAAGCAGACGGTCGGTGGCGTCTCTTCGATCACCGTGCTGACGTTCGTGCGCGACCACACCGACGACTACCCGATGGGCCTCCCGGCGCCCGAGATCGTCGCGACGCCCGTGTACGAGTGCGCGAAGTCCGTCGGCGTTCAGCACGTCCCGGGCGCGACGGTCACCGTGCGAAAGACGCGCGCCGCGGGCGGCACCCACCTGCAGTCCAAGGAGAGCGGCTACCGCCTCACGGCGATGCGGCTGTACGCCGACGGACCGTTTGTCGTGGGCGATCGCTTCGAGGCGCAGCAGACGCTCTGCGCCGACACGAGCGATTGGTCGAACCGCGAAGCCGCGGTCGACGCGCCGGACACGTTGCCGACGATGCAGATGGCGCCGCCGATCATCGGGCAGGAGCTCGTCACGATCGAGTCCATCGTGCAGGGCGCACACATCAAGCTGCAGAACGTCGCTCCGGGCGCGATGACGACGTACTTCGACGACGCCTCGTGGCCGTTCCGCCGGGTGGTCGACTACGACCTCGGCGCACCGCTCGTCGCGACGGATCTGCTGGTCGGGACGCAGGAGCTCTGTGAAGAGACGTCCGAGCCGCTGGACCTGCCGCCGCCGGTCGCGTGCAGTCCGCAGAACGTCGTGGTGAAGATCGCGACGCCGCACCACGGCGACGACACGGTGCTCGTCACGGAGGGCCTCATCCCCGGCGCCACCGTGCGCATCTTCGACAAGACGGCGACGGAGATCGGCAACGGCTCCGGCACGATCATCCAGCTCACGCGCGATCTCGTCCGCGGGGAGATGATCGCCGTGAAGCAGGAGATGCCGACCTGCGTCCTGGACCTCGCGTTCTTCGTCATCGTCGAGGACGCGTAGGTTGCCACCGACGGCGTCGGTGAGGTGTGCTCGCCGACGCCGTGGTCCCCGACAAGACCTGTGTCTGCACCGGCATTCGCTGGTGCGCCGTTTGTCGCGACCCGGCGCTGCGTCGAGCAACCGGGATGTTCCCGCCGCGTGAGTTGCCTGCCTGCGAGGTGCACGACTTCGACCTCGAATCGCAGCGCGTGCCGACGGCGCCGGACTTCACGGGGGTTTGTGTCCTTCGTGACGCCGTAGACGAAGCGTCGGCCGCCGCGCTCCTCGCGCGCATCGAGCAAACGCCGTGGCGCCCCGCGCAGAGCGGCAAGCGGAAGCAGCACTTCGGTCCGAAGGTGAGCTTCAAGCACCGCCGGCTGCGCCTCGCGGGTTTCGAAGGATTGCCGGATTATATTCGAGGGATCGAATCCCTCGCGCGCGAGTCCTTCGCCGTCGCAGCTGGTTTCGAGACCACGGACGCGTTCGTGCTCCGCTACGAACCCGAACGCCAGTCGAACCTGGACCTGCACGCCGACGACACCTTCGCCTACGGCGAGGTCATCCTCGATCTTTCGCTCGAGTCCGACGCGGCGCTCACGTTCGTACCGGGGACATCGATCGACGATCTCGAGCGCGCCAAACGACGCATCCGCGTCCCGCTCCCCGCGCGTTCCCTGCTCGTGCTGTTCGGCGCGGCTCGGTACCGCTGGCTGCACGGCATCCTCCCCGGCGACATCACGGCGCGGCGCACGAGCATCACCCTGCGTACGCTCTCGGATGAGCTCATGGAGACCGACGTCGGCCGGAGCGTCCGCGCGGTGGCGGCTACTTCCCTACGAACGCGATCCCCTCACGGAGGAGGGAACGCCAGCGACGCCGGTCGGGCTTCGGGATCGCGACCCACTCCTTGAACACCCGCCCGGCCGGCGCGAACGCCTCGCCGTGGCCGGCTTCGATGAGCGCCTCCACGCGCGCACGCGGGAGCTTCACGACGAGGCCCGAGCCCTTGAAGTCGACGAGGGCGAGGAACTCCTTGCCGACGCGCAGGCACCGCCCGCCCATGATCGTGCCCTCCACGACCCGCGGGTCCTCGCCCGCGAGCTCGTCGGCGAGCGACCAGAACAGCGCTTCTTCCTTGTTCATTCAGCCTCCGCGACATGGTCGACGAGCCAGCGGTGAACCGGCCACAGCTCGCCGAGACGTTGGGTGCACCACGCCGCGAACGCGGGGGTGTCGATGCGTTTGGGGTGGGGCTCCATGAACCGCACCTGGAACCCGGTGCGGCGGAGCAGGTCGGCGCGTTCGTGATCCGCGGGCCACGGCTTCGGAACGCGCGCGAGCTGGTCGCCCGCGATGTCGAAGCCGTGCCGCCGGTGTTTCTTCTCGAGCGCCGCGAGGTGCTTCGCGAGTGTGGTGCCGGAGTCGGCGCCGACCGCGTTGCGCCAACGCTCGCGCGTCGTCGGGGTGAACATTACGCCGCTCGCGAAGCCGACCGACTCGGCGTCGATCCGCAGCCAGAGCATCGGCGACGTCTTGCGGTCCTTCCCCTCCCAGGTGGTCAGGAGCAGGTGGTCCTTGTACCGAGGCGTCCCGGCCTTGGCGAACCGCAGGTCGCGGTGCAGCGGCGACACCGAGGCGCGGCCGACGGTGAGCTTCGGACCGAGCCGGTGGGCGATGGCCTCCATCAGCGCGGCGCCGGGCGCGCGCAAGCCGCTCGCGAGCTGGTCTTTGACACCTTCGTAGTCCGAGGCGTCGAGCTGGGGCAGCTGCGGCAGCAGCGCCACCGCGGCGGGGTCGAACCCCGTGAACGTCATGTTGGGCATGATGCACAGGGGACGAACGGGGCGCCCTCGGATCGACAGCGGGCGTCGAAAAAATCTAGGCTCCGGCCAGAATGGATCTCGGCGATCACTTCCCCGACGTGCCGCCGCCGGTCCTGATTGCGGCGGCGAAGCACTACGAGGCCGTGTTCTTCGACGTGCCGATCGAGGCCTGGGAGCGCACGGGCTCGTTCATGGCGCGGTGGGTCGAGGGCGTCCGGATTGGCTTCGCGCCGCGTCAGAAGTACGCGTCGATTCACTTCCAGACCGGGGAAGCGACGGAGCTGTACCGGATGCTCGGCGGTACGTGCCCGGCCGCGCGGGTGACGATCAACCTCCCGTACGGGGAGGCGGTCGACGCCGAGCGGATTCGACACGTGATCGATCGCGTCGTCGCGGCGGGACCGCGGTCGGCTCGAGCATCGACATCCCGCTGAACGCAACGCGTCGTGAGCGCCCGGCTCAGTGCGTCGTGCGCCCGTCGGCGGTCTTCAACACGCCGTACAGCTCCGGGCGTCGGTCGCGAAAGAACCCCCAGGACGCGCGCGTCGCGGCGATCGCGTCGAGGTCGAGCTTCGCGTCGATGATGCCTTCCTCGGCGTCGAGCTCGGCGATCTTGTCGCCGCGTTGGTTCGCGATGAACGAGCCGCCGTAGAACGTCTGCCCCTCTTCCGTGCCGATGCGGTTCGCCGCGATCACCGGGACCACGTTGCTCACCGCGTGGCCGATCATCGCGCGCTGCCACGGTGCCTTGGTGTCGAGGTCCGGGTCCTGCGGCTCCGATCCGATCGCGGTCGGGTAGAGCAGAAGCTGCGCGCCGAGGAGCATCATCGCGCGCGCGCACTCCGGGAACCACTGGTCCCAGCAGATGCCGACGCCGATCGTGGCGTGTTTCGTCTCGAACACCCGAAAGCCGGTGTCGCCGGGGCGGAAGTAGAACTTCTCTTCGTAGCCGGGGCCGTCCGGGATGTGGCTCTTTCGGTACAGGCCGAGCACGGCGCCGTCGGCGTCCACCACCGCTAGGCTGTTGTAGTACGCCTGGCCCGCGCGCTCGAAGAACGACACCGGCACGACCACGCCGAGCTCCTTCGCCAGCGCGGCGACGCGCTCGATGGTCGCGTTGCCCTCGAACGGACGCGCCCACGCGAAGAACTCGTCGCGCTCGTGCCGGCAGAAGTACGGTCCCTCGAACAGCTCGGGCGGCAGGATGATCTGCGCGCCGCGCTCCGCCGCCGCGCGGATGTGGCCGAGAACGCGCTGCACGTTGGCCTCGCGCTCGTCACCGAGTGGGCACTGGATGGCTGCGACGTGGATGTGGTTCGTCATGTCGAGGCTCCCTTCGGCACCTGCTGCGTGATGCAGTGGAACGCACCGCCGCCTTCGAGGATCGCGCGCGCCGAAGCACCGACGACTTCGCGGTCCGGGAAGACCTTCGCGATCGCGTCGAGCGCGGGGCGGTCGTAGTCCGTGCCGTACTGCGGCACCGTCACCGTGCGGTTGCCGATGTAGAAGTTCACGTAGCTCGCGGGCATCACTTCGCCGTCGTCGCCGATCAGGCGCCCGGGGGAGGGGATGCGGACGACTTCGAGCTTGCGCCCGGCGGCGTCGGTCGCGGCTTCGACCTCGCGCGCGATCTTTTCGAGCACGTCGCGGTTCGGGTCGTCGCCGCTCGGCGCCATCACCATTACCACGCCCGGCCGAACGAACCGCGCGATGGTGTCGACGTGCCCGTCGGTGTGGTCGTTGGCGAGCCCTTCGGTGATCCACACGGTTTTCTTGGCGCCGAGGTAGTCACGGAGGTCCGCCTCGATCTGCATACGCGAGCGCCCGGGGTTGCGGTTGTCGTTGAGGAGGCACTGCTCGGTGGTGAGGACGGTGCCTTCACCGTCGACGTCGACGCTTCCGCCCTCCATCACGAACGGTGCTTCGTAACGATCGAAGCCGAGCGCGTCGGCGGCCTTCGCGGAGACGGCGTCGTCCCCCGGCAGCTCGTACTTTCCGCCCCATCCATTGAAACGAAACACCGCGCTCGCGCGCGAAGCTCCCTTCGTGAGCACGAGCGGTGCGATGTCGCGCATCCAGATGTCGCCGAACCCGATCCGCCAGAACGTGACGTCGACGTCACCGAGCGCCGCGCGCGCCGCCGTTTCTTCTTCGGCGTCGGGGACCAGCACCGTGAGCGGCTCGCCGCGGTTGATGCTTCGGCACAGCGCGACCCACTCCGTCTGTGCGGCGGCGAGGCGCTCCTCCCACAGGTCCGCCGCGTAGGGCCACGCGAGGAGCGTGGTCGCGTGCGGGGTCCACTCCGCGGGGAAGGTAAAGCCGTCCTCGAAGGGCGTGCGCACGAGCGCGGTGTGCCACTAGCGCCCGACGTAGTCCAGCGCAGCTTCGATCGACAGCAGCCGCTCCGCCTGGAGTGACGCGGGGCTCGGGTACGTCACGATGTCCGGCGTGATCCCCACGCCGAAGTACGGCGTCCCGTCCGTGCGCCGTACGCCGGTGCACGAGAGGGTGAGCTGGGGGCCGCCGGGCAGAGAGACACGACAGATGTCACCCGCGGATGCGGACGTCGGTCGGCCGATGAAGACGTCCACGTCCGCGCTCGCGCGCAGGATGCTCGCCAGGCGCTCCGCGGCCGAAGACATGTACGCGTCCACGATCACCACGTACGTGTTCGTGACGCCTTGGCCGAGGGCCGGGCGGTCGTCGCCGGAGCGTGGTGAGGTTGTCGTAGTCGTCGGCGTCGTAGTCGGCGCGGATCACGTCGGGCCACGGCACACTCGTGTTGATGAGCAGCATGTGCCCGCGGAACACCAACACCCGGTCGCCGACGCGGCGCCCGTAGCTCTCCGCGACGCGCGCGTGGACGTCCGCGCCGAACAACCACGCGCGCTGCTCCATCCTGAGCGCGCCGGCGAGCTCCGCCGCGATCGGCGGCATGGGGTTGCCGGTGATGATCCCCAGCGGGCGCGCGGCGGCGGCGAGACCGTCGATCATGATCGGGGTCGGGATGACGACCTCGTCGGCGTCGGCTTCGATGTCCGCGTAGTCGATCAGCCCCTCGAAGTGCCGGACGTGTCGCCGCGGTCGCATGAGGTCGCTGTCGAGCGCCGCCGAGAGGGCGGTCGTGAGGGCGTCCTCCAGCTCCGGGGCGTCGGGGAGGTTCGTGAAGTCGATCCCGATCGCGACGGCGCCTGCGGGGATCTGTACGGGGCCGGTGCCGGGGTGGACGACCGCGACGTTGCCCTCCAGCGTGACCGTCGCGGGCCCCAGCGTGGCGGGGCCGACGGGGCCGTCACAGGCTTCGTCGAAGACGCTCGCGTAGCGCGCGACCGTCGCGGGGATGCCGGACGGGTCGAGCGCGTCCGCGGGCGCGAGCGCCGCGCTCAACGCGTCGCCGACGTCGATGTTGTCGACGATGTCCGAGAAGTAGAGGAAGTCGGCGTGCGCGCGGGACAGCTCCGCGGCGACGTTGGCCCCCGAGGCCCGGGCGAGGGTGACGTCGGGGCACCAGCCGGTCGCGGGGAAGCCGCCGTCCACAACTTGGCCTCCGTCGCGCGCGGTCCCGGCGTCGCGCGGACCGCCGTCTCGGGTTCCGCCGTCCACGGCACCTCCATCGTGCGTTGCGCCGGCGTCGCGTGTCCCTCCGTCGCGTGAGCTCGACGGGCCTGCGTCGCGCGTCGTCGTCGCGTCTTCGCCGGCGCACGCGAACAGCAGACCGGGGAGGGCGCCGACGCGTCTCACTTCACTCGATGTACCAGAGTCGGCGCACCGTCGGCACGATCCTCACGTGACGATCGCCGAGACCACATCCGTCGCGCGTGCAGGCGCGACGCCGAGCGCGGTGAGCACGAACTGCGCGCTGGCCGCGAGCACCGTCGGGTTGTCGGCCGGCTTGGCGTAGACCATCGACTCGTAGAGCAGGTCGTCGAACACGGAGAGGATGATGTGCGCCGACAGCCGCGGGTCCGGCGCGACGAAGCGCTCCTGGTCGACGCCCTCCGCGATGAGCCCCGCGAGCGGCCACGAGAGCGTCTCGCGCCCCTGGAGCATCGTGGCTTGGGACTCCTCCGCGCTCGCGGCCGCGCGAAAGACTCCGACGAGGTCGCGGTGCGCCTCCACCGCCTCGTTGATCGCGACGAGCCCGCGCACGAGGCGCTCGTCGGCGGGGTCGCCCGGCGGCTGCGTGCCGCGCTGGAACGCGTGCAGGTAGTCGCGCGCGACGCCGCGCTGAAGCTGGGCGAGGAGCTGCGCCTTGGTCTCGAAGTGCAGGTAGAACGTGCCCTGCGCGACGCCGACCTCGCGCACGATGCTCGACACACTCGTCCCCGCGTACCCGTTCGCCACGAAGAGGCGGCGCGCCGCGGCGAGGAACGCCGAACGCCGATCCGGGTCAGACTTCGACTGACTCGCAGTCACCGAGATGAGGATGCACGAGCCGATTATCGGCATCAAGACCAAATCGAGGCTTGATCTGGGTGACTGGCAGTCATAGGTTCTCGGTCGGTTCCATGCCCAGGCTCGAATCCCGCATCGACACCCGGTCGGAGCGCTTCCGAACGCAGCGCGCCGAGATGCTCGAGCGCGTCGAGGCGCTCCGCGACATCGAGGCGAAGGTCCGCAAGAACTCCGAGCGCTCGCGCGCCAAGTTCGAAAAGCGCGGCCAGCTCCTCCCGCGCGATCGCGTCGCGCTGCTGCTCGACGCCGGGCGTCCGTACTTGGAGCTCTCCACGCTCGCCGGCCTCGGGATGCACGACGACGACGGCGGCGACGGCGCACAGGGCGGCGGCTCGATCAGCGGCATCGGCTTCGTCGCGGGCAAGCGGTGCCTGGTCTCCGCGACGGACTCGGGCATCAAGGGCGGGTCCGTCTCGCCGAGCGGTCTGAAGAAGGCGCTGCGCATTCAGCAGATCGCGTTCGAGAACAAACTCCCGCTCGTCACCCTCGCCGAGAGCGCGGGCGCGAACCTCCTCTACCAGGAGGAGATGTTCATCGAGGGCGGCCGCACGTTCGCGAACCAGGCGCGGCTCTCCGCCGCCGGCATCCCGCAGGTGACGGTGGTGCACGGCTCCAGCACGGCGGGCGGCGCGTACCTGCCGGGGCTTTCGGACTACGTCGTGGTCGTGCGCAACAAGTCGAAGATCTTCCTCGCGGGACCGCCGCTGCTCAAGGCCGCGACGGGGGAGGTCGCGACGGACGAAGAGCTCGGCGGCGCGACGCTCCACGCGGAGGTCGCCGGCACCGCGGAGTACATGGCCGAGGACGACGCGCATGCGATCGCGGTGGCGCGGGAGCTGGTCGGCAAGCTCACGTGGGACACCCCCGAGGCGCCCGGTGCGTTCGAGGCGCCGCGTTACGACGCGGAGGAGCTGTGTGGCCTCGTGCCGCTGGACTTCGCGAAGCCGTACGACGTCCGCGAGGTCATCGCGCGCATCGTCGATGGCTCGGACTTCCTCGACTTCAAGGCCGACTACGGCGTGCACACCGTCTGCGGCCACGCGGCGGTCGAGGGGACGCCGATCGGCATCCTCGGCAACAACGGTCCGATCGATCCGCAGGGCGCGACGAAGGCGGCGCAGTTCATCCAGCTGTGCTCGCAGTCGGGGACGCCGCTGCTCTTCCTGCAGAACACGACCGGGTACCTCGTCGGCAAGGAGGCCGAGTCGTCCGGCATCGTCAAACACGGCTCGAAGATGATCCAGGCGGTCGCCAACGCGACGGTCCCGAAGATCACGCTGGTGATCGGCGGTTCGTGGGGCGCTGGGAACTACGGCATGGCGGGGCGCGGGTTGTCGCCGCGTTTCATCTTCTCGTGGCCGAACGCGAAGGTCGGCGTGATGGGGCCGCAGCAGGCGGCGACGGTCATGGAGATCATCACGCGCGAGAAGATGATGAAGAAGATGGGGCAAGAGCCGCCGCAGGACTTCCTCGACTCGTTGAAAGAGGAGCTCATCAAGAACATGGAGCCGAAGACCCACGTCTTCTACGGCAGCGCGCGCCTCTGGGACGACGGCGTGATCGACCCGCGCGACAGCCGCAAGGTCGTCGCGTTCTGTCTGGCGACGTGCCGAGAAGCCGAGCGCCGCACGCTGCGGCCCAACACGTTCGGGGTGGCGAGGCTGTGATGAAGAACTTCTCGCGCATCCTGATCGCCAACCGCGCCGAGATCGCCGTGCGTGTCTGCCGAACCGCGCGCGCGATGGGTTACGAGACCGTCGCGGTGTTCTCGGACGCCGACCGCGACGCGCTGCACGTGCGCGCCGCGGACGTCGCGGTGCACATCGGGCCTTCGGTGCCGGCGGAGTCGTATCTGTCGATCGAGCGGCTGCTCGACGCCGCGAAGAAGACCGGCGCCGACGCCGTGCACCCCGGCTACGGCTTCCTCTCCGAGAACCCGGCGTTCGCCGAAGCGTGCGCGGACGCGGGGCTCGTCTTCATCGGGCCGCCCGCGGAGGCGATGCGGTTGATGGGATCGAAGCGCCTCGCGAAGCGGCGGATGGCGGACGCGGGCGTCCCGGTCGTGCCGGGGTACGACGGTGAGGAGCAGTCGGTCGAAGCGCTCGTAGCGAAGGCCGAGGCGCTCGGTGCGCCGCTGATGATCAAGGCGAGCGCCGGCGGTGGGGGGCGCGGTCTTCGCCTCGTCACCGACCCGGCGGATCTGCCACGCGCGATCCAGGCGGCGCGCTCGGAGGCTGAAAGCTCGTTCGGCGACGGGGAGTTGATCCTCGAGCGTGCGATCGTGAATCCGCGCCACGTCGAGATTCAGGTGTTCGCGGACGCACACGGGCACGCGCTGCACCTCGGCGAGCGCGACTGCTCCGTGCAGCGCCGGCACCAGAAGGTGATCGAAGAGGCGCCGTCGCCCGCCGTCACGCCCGAGATTCGGGCGGCGATGGGCGACGCGGCGGTCACCGCGGCGAAGGCGATCGGCTACGTCGGCGCGGGGACGGTGGAGTTCCTGCTCGGCGAGGACGGTGCGTTCTACTTCATGGAGATGAACACCCGCCTGCAGGTCGAACACCCGGTGACGGAGCTCGTGACGGGGCTCGACCTCGTCGCGTGGCAGCTCGACGTCGCGGCGGGTCGCGCGCTCCCGGCCGAGGCGCCGGCGTTCGACGGGCACGCGATCGAGGCGCGCCTGTACGCGGAGGATCCGTACGCCGGGTTCTTGCCGCAGGTCGGCGTTGCGGAGCACGTCGTGTGGCCCGAGGGCGTGCGTGTGGATCACGGGCTCGCGTCGGGCCAGGCGGTGACGGCGTTCTACGACGCGATGCTCGCGAAGGTGATCGCGCACGGTCGTGACCGCGACGAAGCGCGGCGCAAGCTGGCTTTCGCGCTGCGGCGTCTGCGCGTCGACGGCGTGGTGACCAACGCGAGTTATCTCGCGGCGATCCTCGACCACGATGTGTTCGCGGCGGGCGGCGCCACGACCGGGTTCATCGGCGAGCACCTCGCGGACCTCGAGCGGCCGGCGCCGGACGCGTTGACCTGGAGCGTCGCGGCGCTCGCGGCGGCCCGCCGAGACGGCGACGACTTCTGGCGCAGCACCGCGCACCAGCACGTGCCGGTGCGCCTCGCGTGGCGCGATGACGTCCGGCGCGGCGTGGTGGTCGTCGGGCGCGACGGGTACGAGGTGCGCATCGAAGGTTGTGACGCGGTGCCCCTCACGGCGCGCTTCGACGCCGACGAAGTCACGGTGGAGCACGACGGCGTGGTGCGGCGCTTCGGCGTCGGCGGGCGCGAGGTGATTCACGTCCGCGACGAACGCGACACGTTCACGTTCGAGGTCCGCCCGCACTCCGACGCCGCGGCGGGTGGTGCGTCCGAGGACGCGGTGATCGCGCCCATGGCGGGGCGTGTGATCGAGGTGCGCGTCGCGGCGGGTGACGCGGTGAAGAAGAACGACATCCTGGTGATCCTCGAAGCGATGAAGATGCAACTCGAGTTGACGGCGCCGCGCGACGGCGTCGTCGCGTCGGTGTCCATCGCGGTCTCGGATCAGGTCGACAACAAGCAGCTCTTGGTCGAGCTGGAGGAGGCATCATGAGCCAAGACAAGGCCGTCATCACCTGCGCGCTGACGGGGGTGCTGACGAACCCCGCGCAGCACCCCGTCCCCGTGACGCCCGAGCAGATGGCGTCGTCGGCGAAGGAGGCGTTCGACGCCGGCGCGTCGATCATGCACGTGCACTTTCGGATGCAGGAGGAGGGGCTCGGGCACCTGCCGTCCTGGGATCCGGAGGTCTGCGCCGAGATCGTCGACGCGATCCGCGCGGCGTGCCCGGGCGTGATCATCAACCAGTCGACCGGCGTGATCGGCGATGACATCGACGGGCCGACCGCGGTCATGCGCCGCATCCAACCGGAGATGGCGGCGTGCAACGCGGGGACGCTCAACTACCTCAAGACACGACGGAACGGCGACTGGGCGTGGCCGCCCATGGTCTTCGACAACCCGGTCGAGAAGGTGCAGCGCTTCTTGGACGTGATGGCCGAGGCGAAGGCGCTCCCGGAGTTCGAGTGCTTCGACGTGGGCA
Source organism: Deltaproteobacteria bacterium (assembly GCA_040218735.1). GTDB lineage: Bacteria > Myxococcota > Kuafuiibacteriia > Kuafuiibacteriales > Kuafuiibacteriaceae > JAUHYN01. The sequence goes on along the minus strand of JAVJQW010000062.1, from coordinate 214,520 downwards.
TCGTCCGCTCCGTGGGGCTCTTCATCGAGAACGGGATGACCTCGCGCCCCGACGTCAACTTCGTCATGGGCGTCGCCTCCGGCATGCCCGCGGACCCGCGCCTGCTCGAGCTGCTCCTCGACTACGTCGCGGACGACGTCACCTGGCAGGTCACCGCGATCGGTCGCGAGGAGATCTGGCCTTTGCACCGACGCACCGCGGAGCTCGGCGGCAACTTGCGCACCGGCGTGGAGGACACGTTCTACCTCCCGGATGGCTCGAAGACCTCCGGGAACGGACAGCTGATCGAAGCGATGGCGAAGATGGCGCGCGACGTCGGCCGGGAGATCGCGTCGCCCGACGAGGCACGCAAGCTCCTTCACATCGCGAGCTGACCTCCGTCGATCGCGATTCGCCGCGCCCCGATCGCCTCCGCGAACCACGGGTCGTGGGTTACCGTCACCAGCGTTCCACTGAAACGACTCAACGCGTCGGCGAGGCGCTCCTGCGAGGGGAGGTCGAGGTGGTTCGTCGGCTCGTCGAGGAACATCACCGCGACCTCGCGGGTGAGGGCGTCGGCGATCGCGATCTTCCGAGCCTCGCCTGGCGAGCGCGTCGCGAGGTCGTCGGGGAGCCCCTCCGGGGTCACGGCGAGCGCGGCGCAAACGGTGATCAGCGCACCGCGTTCGTCGCGGGGGCGCTCGGCGATCGACCGGCGGATGCGGTCGCGTGCGTCGTCGTCGATCTCCTGCGGCAGCACGAACACGTCTTCGTCCTCGAGGCCGCACGCCTCGACGAGGGCGGCGAGCAGCGTCGACTTCCCCGCGCCGTTCGGTCCGCACAGGGCGATGCGGTCACCGCGGTCCACGGTGAGGTGGACGTCGCGCAACAGCTCGCGGTCCCCGACGCGGATCTGGTCGGTGACCAATGCGCCGATTCGTTTCGAACGAATCCGTGCTGCGTCGAACGTGATGCTGCGTCCGAGCTTCTTGTCGACGACGTGAGCGTCCGCCACCGCTGAGGCGCGCTCGGCGCGGGTCCTCGCAGCGGACGCGCGCTGCGCGTGACGCGCCGCCGCCTTCGCGACGCGTGCCTTGGCGCCGACGCTGCGTGCGTCGGTGTCCTTCACGCTCTTCATCCGAGTCCGCGCGCCGATACGTCGCGCAGCCGACTCGGCGTCCTGTCGCTGGCGAACGTGCAGCGCCGCCTCCTTCCGCGCGGCGGCGCGCGTACGCTCCGCTTCACGTTCGGCCTCGGCGTCGTCGTTGCGCCACACGGCGCGCGCCTCGCCGTAGGGGAGGGCGAGCATGCGCGCCCGCCCCGCGTCGAGCTCGAGGGTGTGCGACGTGAGCGGATCCAGGATGCGGCGGTCGTGGGAGACGACGACCCCGATGCCTTCGAACGCACCGAGCGCTTCGACGAGGAGCTGAATGCCGTCGTCGTCGAGGTGGTTCGTCGGCTCGTCGATCAACAACACGTCGGGCGCGCGCGTGAGCGCGGCCGCGAGGTGCCACCGCTTGCGCTCCCCGAAGCTCAACGTCTCCCAGCGGTACGGCCCATCGTCTTCGAGGTGCAGACGCGCGCGCCAGGCGAGGGCGCGCTTCGACCAGTCTTCGAAGTAGCGCTCGAGCAGCGGTGCGGTCCGCTCGGAGCGCTGCGGGACGAACACGATCGGGCCGGGCGGTGCGCTGCGCTCGCCCGCGGTCGGTGCGAGTTGGCCACAGAGGAGGGCGAGCAACGTGGACTTGCCCGCGCCGTTGGCGCCGACGACGCCGGTCCACCCGACGGGGAGGTCGACGGTGACGTCTCGAAGGACGGGCGCGGCGCCCGCGTAGCTGAATTCTGCGCCGGTGAGGCGCAAGTGAAGATCGGACATGACGGGCCCTTCTCGGGCTCGATGCGTTCGAAGCGAACGCCGAGCGCCGTACGACTCGGGGACGAGGAGGACTTCAGCGGACCGTCATGGCTGGCTCGACGTGCGTCGAGCTTCGCCAGGTTAAGGAGCCAAGGCGCCATCGTCAAACGCTCGCGACGATCGAACGTCAGGACGGAGGCCGGCCCTCGAGACGCGGCGCGTCACGATCGTCGACATGCTCCCGGGGGCGCTGCCCGCGCCTTCGGCCCAGCGGCCGCGTTTCGCTGCGCAATGACCGAAAATACCCTGTAGCCCGGGCCGAAATCGCTCGGGCGTTGAACGTTCGAGGGGTCGGGCGGCACTGACCGAAGCGAGGCCTTGCATCCCAATTCGGATCCTGTCACTCGGGGGCAGCGTACCGTTCGTAGGGGTGAAGTAGGTCTCGCGCGTGAGCGGAGGCCGTGTAAGACAAGCCCGGACGATGCTCCGACTCGGAATGAATCCTCAATAAGGGTGACAACGAGTCGAACACGAGAGTGAGAAGAACCGTGATGAAGACGTTTCGCTGGTCGACGACATTGCTCCTAGTGGCCGCGGCGTGTGGTGGTCCCGCCGAGGAGCCCACCCGTTCCGCTGCCCGCATCGACACCACCGCCTCGTACGTGGCTCCCGCCGGATCGGCTGTGAGCTATCCGGCGAATACGGTCCCGACGATCCTCGCCCCCGGTGAGCGCGTCAATATCGCGGTCACCGCCCAAAACGACGGCGCGACCTCGCCGGACAACGACTGGGGTGTGAACCAGTACGCGCTGTTCCAGCAGAACACGACGTTCCAGGCGACCGCCCCGCGCGTGTACACGGCGACGCCGATCACCAACCAGTACGACTATCGGCTGGTGATCACCGCGCCGCAGACGGTCGGGCCGCACACGTTCGCGGCGCGCTCGTACAGCCTGGTGGGGGGCCAGACCGGGTACTTCGGTCCGACGTTCTCCGTCCCGAACATCACCACGGACCCGACCCGCCGCCCGTTCTGGGGCTGCGCGCTGCAGTCGCACACCGTGCCCGCGACGATGACGCCGGACTCGACGGCCGCCGTCAGCATCACGGTCATCAACACGGGCACGCAGGACTGGTCGAACAACGGCCACTGCCTCCGCTCGCGGGACAACCCGGTCGCGGAGTGGGGCTCGAGCACGACCTGCGTGCGGAACAACGCGCTCGTCGCGGGCTCGCCGCAGGGGACCGCCCTCGGCACGGGCAACACCCATACCTTCAACATGACGATCCGCGCGCCGTCGGCGCCGGGCAACTACGACATCTCGCGGCAGATGTACCAGCTCATCCCGTGGACGCAGGGCGGCGTGGGTTACTTCCGCGTCTCGTCGAACTGCTTCAACATCCCCGTCACCGTCGGCGCCGGCGGACCGGACCCGTGGGATGCGGAGCTCGACGTTGCCAACAGCAACATCCCCACGAACATGGCGCCGGGCGAGGTTCGCGAAGTCACGGTGCGGATGAACAACATCGGCACGGAGACCTGGCCGGGCAACGGCACCATCTCCTCCGGCAACACGATGCTCCGCAGCCAGAACAGCCCCGTGAACCAGTGGGGCTCGCAGACCATCACGCCGACGTCGCAGCCGATCCCGAGCGGCAACTCCGAGGACTACACGTTCGTCATCACGGCGCCGAGCCCGGCGATGTCGACGGTCTACGACTTCAACTTCCAGATGTTCGCGTCGGGCATCCCGGGCGTCGGGTTCTACGGCGAGGTCACGCCGAACCAGATCACCGTCGCGCCGGGGACGCAGCGCGGCTACGACTCCGCCGTCGTGCAGGAGGTCTACCCGATCATGTCGCCGCTGCGGCCGGAGACGTTCCGCATCACGATGCAGAACACCGGTACGGAGACGTGGCTTTCGGGCCAGTACACGCTGCAGTCGACGAACTCGCCGGTGAACCTGTACGGCACCACGAGTGTGAACCTCCCGCAGGACGTCGCCCCGGGTCAGCAGTACGAGTTCGTCTTCGCGGTGCAGGGCCCGCAGAACGACGGCATGTACCCGAGCCGCTGGCGCATGCGTCACCCGAACGCCTCGGTGGGCAACTTCGGCGCCGAGACGACCGGCAACGTCACGGTCCTCGACGGCTGCGGTGACAACATCCTCGACGCGGGCGAGCAGTGCGACGACGGCAACACCGTCGCCGGCGACGGTTGCTCCGCGGGCTGCCAGATCGAGCAGCGCATCTTCGACACCTCCCAGACGCCGGCGGACCGCTCGTTCCTCGGCTCGGTGGGGACGCGTAGCCTCGACCGCGTCGCGATCGGCGACGTGAACAACAACGGCGTCCCGGACCTCGCGATCGGCGCGGACGGCCTGCCGGCGCCGGCGCGTTACCGCGCGGGCACCATCCTCCTCGTCGAGGCCGGCCCCGGCTTCTTCGACGGCACCGAGGCGGACCCGACCGCCTCCGCCTGGCTCCGCATCGACGGCGCGCGGGTCGACGACTTCCTCGCCGGCACCGTCTACGGTCGCATCCAGATCGGCGACGTCACGGGTGACGGCATCGACGACATCGTCGCGTCGGCTCCGAACGGCGCGTGCGCGAGCGGCATGGACACGTGTGGACGCGGCTACGTCATCCGCGGCGGCGCGGGCCTGAACGCGATCCCGAACAACCTCCTCGATCTGAACGCCCCGACGGCGGACGTGGTCGCGACCTTCAGCGCGCCGAACGTCGGCGACACGATGAGCATCCTCGCGATCGGCGAGCTCACCGGCGACGCGTTCAACGACATCGTGATCGGCATGGTTGGCGCGAACGGCGAGGCCGGGCGCGTCGTCGTGGTCCAGGGCGGCCCGACGCTCACCAGCGCGACGCTCAACGCGGCGGGGGTCTACGCCTCGTTCGACGGCCTCGCGGCCTTCGATCGGCTCGGCCAGACGGCGGCGGTCGGCGACATCACCGGCGACGGCGTGGGCGACCTCGTCATCAGCGCGTCGGCGCACGACCCGGCCGGCGGCGGTCAGGACGCGGGCGGCGTGTGGGCGTTCTTCGGTCCGCTCTCGAACGTCACGGTCTACGACCTCGCGACGAACTTCAGCGCGCGGTGGTTCGGTGAAGGCGTGCGCGACGCGTACGGCACGGGCCTCGCGATCGGCGACGTCACGGGCAACGCGGACAACGACCTGATCATCGGCGGCGACGCGACGCGCTTCGGCGGCGTTCGCTACGGCGCGGTCGACGCGTGGGCCGGCCCGATCGCGGGCGGTAGCACGTTCGACCTGTCGGCGGCGGCGACGCCGGACATCCGGTACCAGGGCGTGGATCCGGCGGACGGCTTCGGGCACTGCCTCGACGTCGCGGAGTTCTCGAACGTGAACCGCGGCGGCAAGGCGGACATCATCTCCGTCGCGACGTTCTCGCAGGGCTTTGGCAACCCGTTCACCCACGCGGGTGAGACGCACCTGTTCATGGGCTCGTCGGCCGACGTCAGCGGGCAGATCGACACCAACCTCACGCTCGCGGGTGTGTACGGTTCCGGAACGCCTGACCGGCAGTGTTACTACCGTGGCTCCCTCGCCATCGGCGACCTCGACAACGACGGCGATCAGGACTTCTGCATCAGCGGTCGCGGCGCGAGCGGCGCGCGTGGTCGCGTCGACTGCGTGATGAACGCTTGGTGATCCTCCGGGGCAGTTGAACAGCGGCGAGTCGCACCCTCGCACCGCGTCATCCGCAATGATTTCACACCGTCGTAGATCGAGATGATCGAGACACGTGCGCGCGCTCGCCACGGCGCGCCGTAACTTGCGGTGCCGAGGCATGCACCGCGACGATCACGGGCATGCGCTTCGCGGTCGCTCGCCTGCTGGTCTTCTCGAGTGTGGTGGCGCTCGTGTTCACGCCGGCCGCGACGCGCGCGTCGCAAGACTCGAACAGCTCGGAAGACTCGTCGGACTCACAGTCGTCTGCGGACTCCTCCGACTCGCAGTCTTCCGAGAACTCGAGCGACAACTCCGATGCGTCGTCGGAGGACTCCGACGCCTCGTCGCAGAACTCGGAGGGTTCGTCGCAGGACTCCGCGGAGTCCTCGGCGGACTCACGGGACTCCAGTGACGACTCCTCGAACGATTCTTCGGAGAACTCGTCCAACGACTCTTCGAACGGCTCCAGCAATCGGCAGTCGAGCAAAGCGCTGACGGTCCTCGGCGCGATCGTCGTGCTGGCCGGTGTCGCGGCGGGGGTCGCGCTCACGATCGCCGACGCGACGACCGGCGAGGAGGAGCTCGCCAGCTATCTGGAGCGACACCACCCGATCGTCGTTCGTGACGTCGTGGTTGCGCGAGGACCGATCCTGGCGGCGTGGACCCGAGAGCTCGGACTCTCGCCGACGGAGGAGGCCGCGTTCTTCGACGCCCTCGACGGGTCGGCGGAGCAGACCGCGATGTTGAACGCGCTCGGCGGCACGGGGCGGGCACTCGACCCCCGCGCGTTTGCCACGCACTTCGTCCACGCGTTGGAGCGCACGATCGGGGCGGCCCGTTTGACGGGGTCCGTCGAGCGACTGCTGGGGTCGCGAGGCTGAATGCTGGTTCCGCTGGTTGGTGCGCTTGCGATCGGTGCCGGCCTCTTCGACGGCGTCCCTCCCGAGTGGCACGACGGCTGGACCGTCGAGGTGCGGTCCGGCCCGCGCCCGTTCGGCCTCGACGCCGAGCAGATCTTCGACGCGGACGAGCGGCGGTTGTTCGTGCATCCGACCGCCGACGGGACGTGGTCGGACCTTCGTCGGTCCGCGATCGCCGCGCTGTTCTTCGCGTTGGACTCGGAGCACGGGTGGTCCGACGATGGTCGGTGGCGTGTTCACAATGCGTGGCGTGGGTTCTTTGCGACGGCCCTCGCGCCGATGCCACACGCGAGCAACCGAGCCGGAGCAGGTTATGTGGACGACGTCGGCCGCCGAAGCCCGCGTTGGGATCTCGCGACGCACGCCGCGGCGTTCTTCGCGCCACGCGACGGCGAGCGCTGCCGTCACCTCTCCGTAGCGCGTTTCTTCGCGGACACACTCGCGCTCGACGATTACCAACCCGCTCGAAGGTGCCCGGCCTTCGCGCGGTGGGCCCAGCCGGACGCGGTCGCGGGGATCGAGGTCGCGCTCGCGTCTCCGACGACGGCGACGATCGGATCGATGTTCGGTCACCTCTTCTTTCGGGTGGTGCCGAAGGGCGAACGCGGCATGCACGGCCTCGCCGCGAGCCGAACCTTCTCCTACGTCGCCGAAACCCACTTCGCCTCGCGCGACGATCCGCTCTACGTGTTCAAGGGGATCTTCGGCGGCTACCGCGCCAAGATGGTGGAGGCTTCGTTCCTCGATACCTACCGGCTCTATGTGGTCGACGAGGACCGCGACATCGTTCGGTTCCGACTGCGCCTCTCCGAGGAAGAGCGCCTCCGCCTGTTCGAGCGGATTCACAGCGTGCTGCAGACCTTTCGACCGGACTACTACTTCTTCGGTCAGAACTGCGCTTCGCTGCTCATCGAGCTCGTCAACGGGGTGCTCCCCGCCGAACGACGCGTGCATCACCCGGGCGCCCTGGGGAAGGGGCCGACGACGGCGTTGGACGGTCTCGCCTTTGCGCGCGCCTACGATGGAGGCCCGCTCCTCGTCCGCGTCGGTGACACGTTCGCGAGCTTCGACCGCGACGCGCGGGACGCGGACGCGCGCCGACGTATCGCCGAGGCGGAGCTCGTCGATCTCCTCGGCACCCGGGTCGAGGCGACCTTCGAGCGAATGCACGCCACCTCACCGCTCCTTCGGGCCGAGGCCTACCGTGCGCTCGTGGATCACCTCGGGAACGTCGAGCACCCGGCGGTCGCGGTCCTGATCGACGCGAGCGTCCGGGTCGAAGTCGCGCTGTCGGCGCGGGACAACCGCGAGCGCGAAGCCGAGGCCACGAGAGCACGTCGTCGAGGCCAGCACGCGCTGCTCGCGCGCTTGGTGCGGGGCCTCCCTGGGCTCGCAGCTCGGCACGTCGACGGCGCGCTTCTGGAGCGACTGGCCCGAGCCACGGAGGCGGTGACGAGCCGAAGCGAGGACGACCGCATTCGAGGTTACGCGGCCCTGGCGGACGTCGTCGACGCTCTGCGTTCCCGCGATGCGCCGAACGCCCTCCTCGACGCCGTGCGCCTGCTGGGCTTCGTCGCTTCGGTCATCTTCGACGATAGGACGCTCCGCCTCGATCCCGACGTCCACCGTCGACTGCTCGTCGCGACGAGAGCTCCGAAGCTCCGCGACCAGCCGTACGTCGAAGCGCATCGGTCGCTGTTCGTCCGCGAGCGGGTCCTCGAAGTCTCCGACGCGCTGCTGGCGGCGCAGGTCGCTCGACAACGTCTCCGTCGTACCGGGGTGGCGTCGGCACCGGGCGACGACCGGTACACGCGGGCGTTTCCGCACGCGGGCGTCGACATGTTCGGAGTCGGCGTGTCGGACCGCGGTCTACGGCTCGCCGGCGCGGTGTTCGACGAGCGGCTCGGTGACCACCGTCGCCATGGCTTCTCGAGTCGGTCCGCGTTTCGGTTCATCGCGGGGGACGCCACCTGGTACCTCGACGGGCTCCGCCCGCGCGTCGCGCGGAGCCGCTTCGAGCTCGTTCGATACCGAAAGCTGCCCTCCCGTCCGCTCGTGGGTGCGGACGTGACCGACGAAATCGGGTTCGAGTTCTCCGCTGGGACCCGGACGCGGGACCTCGGCGCCGGGTCCCAATGGTCGATTCTGGCGGGCGGCGGTGGCGTTGCTCCACTGTTCTCGAGAGACGATCTCGCGGTTCACGTGTTGCTCACCGTGGGCGCCGACGTCGAGTACCAGTTCGCCCGCGCGTCGCTGCCGTCACGGTGGTTGTGGACCGTGCCCGTGGGCGTGGAAGCACGTGTGCCGCTCCTGCCCGAACATCGCCTCGCCCACGATCTCTTCGCGCGAGTCGCCGCCGGTCCGTCCTACGACGTCTTGGGGCGACGCTGGCATCGACGCACGCGCGCGGCGCTCGGCGTGTCCCTTGCGTTGTTCGAGGCGCTCGCGCTCCCGGGGGCACGTACCGTCGGGATCTCGTGGGTCGCGGAGGTACGCTACGACGCGTCGACGACGATCCTCGGCGCCGCGGTCGCCGAGCCGCTCCTCGTCGCTCACACGGGCGTCCGCATCGACTAGTCTAGGTCGTCGAGCGCTGCGCTCCTCTCAGTCGTCGTACGCAAAGACCTCGATCCAGTCCTCGTCGCGTGCGCATTCGGTGATGACCTCGTCGGCGCCGCCGGAGACGAGCGCGTTGCTGCGGCAGCTCGCCGTGCCGTCGTCGTAGGTGAACATCGTGGATGTGGCACCGGTGGGCCCCTGGATGTGGCCTCGGATGCGGACCTTCTTGTGGCACTCGGGGTTGATTCCTCCGCAGCCCGGTCCGGGCGCGGCGGTCCAGCCGACGAGGATCTGCGTGACCTTCGTGTCGATGAAGAGGTCACGGCCGTCCGGGTCTGTGAGGAGGAACGTGTCGGTTTGGCCGGCGACGAGGAAGTTCCATCCGATGACCTCGTCGTTGCTGTTGAAGACCGCGGTCTCGATGGAATAGTTGGCGTCCTCCCACGGCGACACGACGGTGAACGTGACGGGGTGCTGGAGCGACTCGATCCAGTCGCCGTGCTCCGGCGAGATCATGCACGCGGGGCTCGCCAGGCCGAGGGCCAGGGCGGCCGCCAGCAGGCGCGGCTTGGAGGTGAGGTGTGGCTCGGGGCGGTTGCTCATGGCCCTTCAGTCCGAGCCGAGCGCGAATCGATCACGGCCTTCGGCTTTTTTTGTCAGATTTTTCTCACGACGCGTTAGATCCCCTTGTGGCCTCCGATACCGACCTGCTGCGGGCCTGGCGGGGCGGCGACGCCAAGGCCGGGAGCGCGCTGTTCGACCGGCACTTCGCCAGCGTGTACCGGTTCTTTCGGACGAAGACCGAGGGGGGCATCGAGGACCTCGTCCAAGAGACCTTCCTCGCCTGTGTGCGCGGGCGAGATCGCCTCGAGGCGGATGACCGGTTCCGCGCCTACCTGTTCGGCGCCGCCCGACATGTGCTGTACCGCCACATCCATCACCGTGCGCATCGCGAGGCGCCGCTCGACTTCTCGATCACGAGCGTGGAGGACCTCGGCCCGACGCCCTCGAAGATCGTGGGCGCGCGACAGGAGCAGCGACTCCTCGTCCGCGCCTTGCGAAGGATTCCGATCGAGCTGCAGGTCGCGCTCGAGCTCTACTACTTCGAACAGATGTCCGGACCCGAGCTCGCTGCGGCCCTCGACGTCCCCGAAGGGACCGCGCGCAGCCGCGTGCGCCGAGGTCTGGAGCGACTGAAGGCGGCGGCGCTGGAGCTGGAGGGGGAGGCGCTCGTCGAGTCGACGCTGGCGGACCTACCCAAGTGGAGCCGCGACGTGCGCGCGATACTCGATGCGGAAGGCCTCGGGGCGCGATGAAGAACGGTTGGGATCTCGAAGAAGCGCGCGCGCGTGCGCGGGTGCGCTCGCGGATCTTCGGGGAGCCGATGGAGCCGGTGCGCGTGGGCCGCTTCGTCGTCCTGGAGAAGGTCGGCGAGGGCGCGATGGGGGTGGTGTACGCCGCGTTCGATCCCGAGCTCGACCGCAAGGTGGCGCTGAAGCTCCTCCGACCCGACGGCGCCAACGGCGAGGCCGACCAGGCGCGTCTGATCGCCGAGGCCAAGGCGATGGCGAAGCTCTCGCACCCGAACGTCGTCTCCGCGTATGAGGTCGGCACGTACGAGGGGCGGGTCTTCATCGCGATGGAGTTCGTCGACGGTGTCACCCTGCGCGCGTGGTGCGAGGCGGAGCAGAGGACGACGCGGCAGCGCCTCTCGGTCCTCGTCGCCGCCGGGGAGGGCATCGCGGCCGCACACGCGGCGGGCCTCGTCCACGGGGACTTCAAGCCGGAGAACGTCATCATCGATCGGGAAGGCCGTCCGCGGGTCCTCGATTTCGGGCTCGCGCGACCCTTCGATCGCGCCGGCTCCGTCGCTGCGCAGGCGCCCGTGACGCGCAGCAGCGTCGCGGGGACTCCGGCGTACATGGCCCCGGAGCAGTTCGACGGCGTCGTCGATGCGAGCTCGGATCAGTTTGCGTTCTGCGTCGTCGCGCACGAGGTGCTCTTCGGCTCCCGGCCGTTCGAGGCCGCGACTTGGCAGGCGCTCAGGGACGAAGTCAGGGCCGGGCGACGGCGTCCGACGCCTCTGCGAACCTCCGTCCCGCGTCGTGCGCGCAGCGCGCTGTCGACCGGGTTGGCTCCGGAGTCGTCGGACCGTCACCGGACGATGGCGGCGTTGCTCGTCGAGCTCGAGCGGGCGCGGGACCGACGTTCGCGACAGGCCGTGCTCGCCGGCGTGGGGGTGGGCGCGGGCATCGTCGCCGCTGCGATGTTGCTCGCGCCGACGTCGACCGAGCCCTGTTCGGGGCCGCCGAGGAACTTCGATTCCATCTACGGCCAAACGCGTCGGACCGAGATCGTCGAAGCCGTGCACGCGACCCGAGTCCCGTACGCCGCCGCGACGGTGGACGCGATCGACGCTGCGTTTCACCGACAGATCTCTCGGATCCACGCGATGGAGCGTTCGGCCTGCGAAGCAACGTATGTGAAGAACGTCCAGTCGCGCGCGCTGCTCTCGACACGTATGCTGTGTCTGGAGGAGCGGACGCTCGAGCTCAACGCCCTCTCCGCTGGGCTGACGGAAGTGGACGAGGCCTCGGTCGGGCGCGTCGCCAACGCCATCGCGGCGCTCACGCCGACGGAGGTCTGCGGGGACCTCGAACACCTTCGGCAGCGCACACCTCCGCCCGCGGATCCGCGCGTTCGTGCGACGGTCGCCGCGTTGGAGAGTGAGCTGCAACGCGTTCGAACGCTGCACGAGCTCGCGCGTTATGACGAAGCGCTCGTGGTCGCGGAGGCCGTCTATGCGGAGGCCGACACGCTGGACTACACGCCCATCCGCGCGGCGGCCGCGACGCGCCTGGGGTGGGCGGAAGGGCGGCTCGGGAGGCTCGCGGACGCCGAGCGACACCTGCACGAGGGGGCGCGGCGTGGTCTCGAAGCGGGGGACCCGCTCGCGATGGCCGAGGCCTGGGACATGTTGACGTACGTGACGGCGGCGCGCCACTCCGACTACCCGGCGGCCGAACGTTACGCCGGGTACGCGCTGGCGCTGGCGCCGCAGCTGGCGGGTCGTCACGCGACGGTGGCTGCGTTCTACGGGCGACGCGGGTGGCTTCACCACCGCATGGGGCGCATCGAGGACGCGCTTGTCGACCAGGAGCGCGCGCTCGACATTCGCGAGCGGCACCTCGGTCCAGACCACCCGCAGACGGGCTACTCGTACTTCTACCGGGCGCGTGCGTTGCTCTCGATCGGGCGCTACGAGGAGGCGTTGGCGGACCTCGAGCGCTCGGAGAAGATCTTCACCGCCGCGTTCTCCGCGGAGGACATCATGGTCGTGCGGAGCTATCACGATCGCGCGTGTGTCTACGTCCGGATGGGGGAGGCGGCCGCCGCGGTTCCGCTCATGAAGCGTGCGCGTTCGTATTACCTCCGTGAGTTCGGCGCGGACCACGTCGACACGGCGTACATCGATCTCGATCTCGGTCGCGCCTACGTCGCGATGGAACGCCCAAAGCTCGCCCGGCCACACGTCGTCTCCGCGGTCGAGCGGTTCTCGATCGAGCGCGGCGCGGAGCACCTCGACCACGGCGAGGCGCTCGCCGTCCTAGGAGATCTGGAGCGCGCAGAAGGGCACTTCGGTCAGGCCGCGGCGACGCTCCGGAGGGCCTTGGCGATCCAGTCGGCGCACGTCGAGGGCGATACGTACACCAAGCTGGAAGGGCTCGAGGCGCTCGCGCGGGTCGAAGCCCGACGCCGCCACTTCGACGAGGCGCGACAGCTGTTCGAACGAGCGCTCAGGATCTACGACCGTCAGTACGGCGAAGACCACGCGTCGAGCGCACCTGTTCGCGAGGCGCTGGCGGAGCTGTCGCCGGTGAGGAACTGAACCGCTTCAGCGCTCCGGCGGGGTCCACGCCGTGTAGTCCGGCGTCGGCGTCGGGCCGACGGCGTCGCGGATGATCTTCAGCCGCGACTCGGCGCCTTCGAAACGATCGCTCGGCAGTCCGTTCTCGAGCTTCAACACGCCGCGTGGGCAGACGGCCGCGCAGACGCCGCAGCCGACGCAGGAGGCGCGCACGATGTTCTCGGAGCGCTGCGCGTAGGAGCGCACGTCGATACCCATCTCGCAGTAGGTCGAGCAGTTGCCGCACGACATGCACTGACCGCCGTTGGTCGTGATGCGAAAGCGCGAGAAGACGCGCTGCCAGATCCCGAGGATCGCGGCTTGCGGGCAGCCGAAGCGACACCACACGCGGCTCCCCATCAGCGGATAGAACCCGACGCCGATGACCCCGGAGAAGATCGCGCCGATGTAGAAGCCGTACCACTTGCGCACCGGCGCGCTCCACGAGCCGTAGACGGAGCCGGTCGTCGCGTGGTCGATCCACAGCGAAGCGGTCACCGCGAGCACCGCGACGAGCACCGCGTGGATGGTGAAGCGCTCGATGTTCCACGCGCGCGTCGACTTGTCGGACTGCTGCCGCCACGGATCCCCGAGCGTCTCGGCGAGACCGCCGCAGCCGCACACCCACGAGCAGTACCAGCGCTTGCCGAAGAAGTAGGTGAGGATGGGCGTCGCGATGACGGCGGCGATCGCGTAGCCGAGGAGGAACACGCCGATGCCGCCCCCGCCGCCGAGGAAGCTACCGAACACCTTCTCGGGCCACAGGTAGTCCTGCTTGAGCGGCCACACGCCGTTGAACTCCATGTACGGCGCTTGGAAGTAGATGAGGAGGTTCGGCAGCATCCACGCGAAGCCGAACTGGAAGAACATCACCGAGAGCGTGCGGATCTGGTGGTACCGGCTGTGGCGGTACTTCATGATCATGCGGATGCCGAACACGAAGATCGCACCGGTGTAGAGCACACCGTAGAGGAACCACCGCGACGACTGGCCGTTCTGCACGAGCATCGCGAGGGGGTCGAGCAGTCGCACGGGGCGCTCGAGGACGGGCGGCATCCCCATCCCCTGCAGGTCGTCGTAGAAATAGAGCACCACGTAGAAGCCGGTGATGAGCAGGCCGAGGCCCCACCCGATCACGCCGCGGCTCTGCGCGCCCGAGAACCAGATGCCGTCGTGTTTGATGCCGGGCTCGGTGTCCTTCAGGTCGAGGTAGAACCACAGCGCGGAGCCGAGCATCAGCAAGCCGAACGTCGCGCCGAAGGCGGGCCAGCCGTCGAGGAAGTCGAAGCCCGCGACGTACAGTACGAACGCGAGCCCGCCCGCCGCCATGATCGCGGCGGCGAGCTTCTGCGGCGCGCTGGAGGGCGGCGCTTCGAGCTTCACCGGCTCGCCGAAGCCCTCCGCCTCCTCGTCGAAGGCGTAGTCGTCGTGCAGCACCTTCAGCGCGGTCATGACAGCTGCTCCGAGAACGCGGTCGTGATCGCCTGCTCGTGTCCGTTGTGGAACTCGGGTTCGAAGGTGAGCTCGGACAACGCACCGATCGCGTCCTTCACGGAGCGCTTCTCCTTCAGCCACTTCTCGGCGACGACGTGGCGCCACCTGAGGCCCATCGTCTGCAGTCCGATGACCACGTCGTCCTTGTGGACGAGCCGTGCCGAGTGGCGCCCGCTCTCGTGCTCCCAGTAGAGGTTGTGCTCGCCTTCGATGCGCCGGTTCACGTCACCGTAGGTGTGGTACTCGAGGTCGAGGAACTTGGCGCTGTTGAACCAGATGCCCGGGTCGTAGTCGCGCTGCCCGCCGCAGATGTTCTCCGCGGCGACCTCACCTTGCATCTTCCCGGTGTACCAGACCTGCTGGAGCAGGTTCCGGGTGTCGCCATCGCGTTCGATCTCCGCGCAGTCGCCGACCGCGTAGACGTCGGGGGTGTGCGTCTCGAGTCGATCGTTCACGAGCACGCCGCGCCCGGTGTCGATGCCCGCGTTCTTCACGACGTCGACGTTCGGTGACACCCCCGCCGTGAGGCCGACGAGCTGGCACTCGACGCGTTTGCCGTCGCTCGTGACCGCGGCGGCGGCGCGCCCCTGGCCGTCGTCCTCGATGCGTTCGAGGTTGGTCGAAAGCTCCAGCCCGAAGCCGTGGTGCCGAATGAGGCGCGACACCATCTGCGACTCCTCGGCGTTGAGGACGTTGTCCCAGTACGACTTCTCCCGCACGAAGAACGTCACCGGGATGTGCCGCGAGTGCAGCATCTCGGCGAGCTCGATGCCGATGAGCCCGCCGCCCACGACGACGGCGTGCTTCGTGTGCTCGGCGTTTTCGTAGAGCTTCTTCAGGTCGTAGAGGCCGTAGAGCCCCTGGACGCCGTCGAGGTCCTGTCCTTCCCAGCCGAACTTGTTCGGTTTGGAGCCCGTCGCGATGACGAGTTTGTCCCACGGGATCGCCGCCTGGCCCTTCATCTCGAGGCGGCGGTTCTCGACGTCGATGTTCGTCGCCCAGCCGCGCACGAGGTCGATCTTCATGTCCGACCAGAAGCGATCCTCGAAGGGCTTCGTCTCCTGGTACCGCATGTGGCCCATGAAGATGTACATGAGCGCGGGCCGTGAGTAGTGATACTTCGACTCGCCCGAGACGACGGTGATCTTGGCGTCGGGTTTTCGTTTTCGTATCGCCAGCGCCGTGGTGATGCCGGCGACGCCGTTGCCGAGGATGACGACGTGCATTCGCCAGGTACTATGGGCGAAGCGCGAATAAGTAACACCCGAACCGAGAAAAACTTCAGGTGCTTCGTTTCTTGCGCCGCTCGGTGCAGTCGGGGCTGTCGGCCGGGCAATGGAACCGCACGTGGATGTGATCGTCGTGCGGGCAGCGGTTGTTCCGATACGTCCCCATTTGAACGCCCTTCGGCGCGCGACAGAACGTGGCGATGAGTTTCTTCATGGTGCGTCGGCGTTCGCGCGCGGGGACCTGGGCGGCCTTGGCCCAGTCTTCGAGTGCGCGTCGGATCACACCGCCGACGAAGATGGAGCGGACGTCGTCCCGGGCGGCGAACGCCGAGACCATCGCCCAGTTGAGATCGAGCGGGAGGTCGCCGCGCACGCGCCATTCGCCGCGCACCTTCACCTCGTAGCGCGGGCCGTCGTGGCACAGCGGGACGGGGTGGGGCGCGCGCGTGCGGACGAGGTAGCCGATGTCCACGTCGAGGCCGTTCTGATGCGACAGGTGAAAGGGGATCTTGCCGCCGCGTTTATTGCTGAGCTCGCCGACCGCGAAGCGCCCCGCCTCCGGGTGGTCGGTGCGCACTTGTTTCGCGACTTCGCGTATCGCCGCGACCACGGACGCGTGGGCGTAGAAGTTGTCGGTGCGCTCTTCGCGCTCGTAGTGCCGCGACAGCGGCGCGCGGTCGTAGCAGTCCGGCGTGAGCACGAGGTAGTGATCCGGGCCGTCCTCGGACATCGCGATCGCCAAGGTCTGCCGGCCCCGAGCGTAGTGGCCCTTGGATATCGCGAAGGCGGGCGCCGCCGAGAGCAGCGTCGTGACGAACAGAGCGAGGCGAATCATGACCGGCGAACCCCAGGCTGTGCAGTGGACATTCCGTTGGCTCACGGCGCCCGGAAGATGAACGGGTAGCTGATGTGGATCGTCCCGCCGCCGGCGGGCGCGGGGAACCGCATCTTCTTCGCGACGGCGACGAGCCCGGCCCACCGCTTCTGCTTCGCGGCGTCGCCGCGGATCCGCGCCGCGACGACGCGGCCGTCAGGGCCGACGGTGAGCTCGAGGACGACCTTGCCCGAGAGGTTCGGATCCGACTTCAGCATCCTCTCGAACACGTGTTTGAAGGCGCCGCGTTTCCTCCGGAACACCCGCGCGATGCGGTCTTTCGACAGCGATCCGCGAACCACCCCCGAGAACCCGTCCGCCGAACCGCCGCCTCCGAGGGCGATGTCGCCGTAGACGTTGTTCAACGCGCCGCCGCTGCCGTTAGACCGCAATGTCCCGAGCAGCCCGCCGCTCTTACCGAAGCTCCCGGACGCACGCGGGAGCGGCTGCCGCACGGTCACCACCGGATCCGCGCCGTGGCGTCGCACGCGATCGTCGACCGCCACGAAGCTGGTGAACGGGGTCATCAAGCCGTACGCGAGCCCGAGCGCGGTGACGGCCTCTTCGTGTTCGGTGGTGTCCCCCTCGGTGAGCGCCGCGACGCGTTCACGCGCCCACAGGTAGCGGAGCGCGACGAGGTCGTCGCTCGGTCGGGCGTCGGCGAGGTCGACGTCGCGCGCGAACGCGCCCATGCCGGTGTCGCCGCGGACCTGGATTCGGCCCCGCGCTGCGCCGCGGTACTTGCCGAACACAACCAGCGGTCGTTCGCCGAACAAGTCGGGCTGGGCGGTGGGCTCGACGTCGTACACATCGAAGCCATCGAAGCCGACCCGCACGTTGGTCATGACCGGCGCCGACACGTACCGCGCGAAGCGTTTGGCGGCGTCGTGAGCCTCCGACGCGTTGGTCACCACGAAGGGCCGCCCTGCGCCGGCGCGCGCGAGCGACTCGACGAGGTGTCGGTTCACCGAGCGGCCCACGCCGAACGGGAAGACGTTCGCGCGGCCGCGCTCGCGTCGGACCAGCGCGTAGGCTTCGCGCTCCACGTTCACGTAGCCGTCGGTGATGATGACGAAGCTGGTCGCGATCGTGGCCTCGCGTAGCGTGCCGAGCGCGGTGTTCAGTGCCTCGAGCAGCTCGGTGCCGCCGCCGCCGCGGAGGTGGCGCACGACCTCGACGGCGCGCTCGACCTGGTCCCGCGTCGCGGGGACGGAGCGCGGCGCGAACAGCGTCTGGCCGCCCGCGAACAGCACGACGTTGAAACGATCCTGCGGCCGAAGATCCGCGAGGAGCTGCTCGAGAAGAGCGACGGTGGTCTGGGTCGGGAAGCCGCGCATCGAACCGGAGACGTCCACGACGAAGACGTACTCGCGCGGCGGGATCATCGTGGGGGCGACGTGCTCGGGCGGCTGGATCGTCGCCGCGAAGAACTTCTCGCCCTTCGCCTCGTACAGGAGCACGCCGGTCTGAATGGCTTCGCCGTCGAGGCGGTAGCGGAGGATGAAGTCGCGGTCGCTGCCGTCCTCGTCGAGGACGCGGACGTCGACGACGTCGCGCCCCGTGAACTGCGGTGCGATCCGATGGGTGGTGCACTTCACCGCGCGCACCGGCGCGCCGCCGACGATGCGCGCGCGTAGCCCGAACTTTGGTCCGGGTGTGTGGTCGGGAAGGTTCGGGTTCTCGTTCCACGCTTCGCGGCCGCCTTCACCGTCGAAGCGTGTGCCCACGACGCCCGGGACGACGAGCGCGTAGACGCCGCGCTCGGGGACGAGCAGCTCCGTGTAGTCGAGCGTCACCTCCACCACGTCGCCGGGCATGATGTTCGCAACGTTCATCGACAGGACGTTCGGCCGCGACTGTTCGAGCAGCGCCGCTGCGCGCCCTTCGTCCTTGGCGGTCTCGTACTTGCGCCGCGCGCGCGCACGCTCATCGATCTTCGCGACGATCGTGCGCTCGCCGATCTTCATCGTCATGCCGAACACCGCGGCCTGCGTGGAGCCGGCGAACACGTACTGCGCCTCGATCGCGTTCGCGCCGTCGTTCTCGTAGCGCTGGCGAACGCGGACGTGGGCGATGACCCCCGCGACGTGCACGTCCGTCTGCGTCGCGCGGAGGGGGAGGGTGTCCGCCCCCGACACGACGAAGTGGGGCGCTTCCGCGGCGGGCGCACCCAGCGCGAGGAGGAGGACCGACGCGGCGACCGTAGACATCACCGGCTTCGACACCGGCGAGTCTTTTCGAGTTCCGCACGTGACCCGTTGCCGACGTGAACCGGGTCACGTGTCCAACTCCCCGAAAGCGATGGTCATGACCCGAGACCAACAGATCGTTCACATCGCGCAGTCGAGGATCGACCGCGCCTACCTCGAGGCGCTCGACGTGGAAGCGCTGGCGGATCTCGCCGAGGAGCTCGTGCAGGACGCGGAGCTCCTCAGCGCCCAGGGCCGCGAGGAGGCGGCCTCGGGTGTCATGGACGCGGTCGAGGCGCTCATCGGCACGCTCGAGGAGGAGCTCGCCGACGACGACGCAGAGGACCGTCGCATGTGGATGGAGGACGCCTCGCGCCTCGGCGCTTCGCCGGCGGTGGAGGCGCCCTTCGTGGACGAGCGCGCGCCGGACGACACCGTCGTGCTGCGTTCGCTCTTGGCCGGTCGTCGGCCGACGCGCTGCTGAGCAGACAGAAAAGGGGAGAGCTCATGGGTGAGAGAGTCGAAGCACGTCGGATTCACACGCGCACGATGCAGAGGCGGACGCTCGATCGTGGCCAGCCGACGCGCCGGACGCGGGGCCGCGTGGTGGCGGCGCGGACACGCATCGCGAACGCGCGGGGGATCGCGACCGCGCGTCGCAACGCGCGCGTGCCGAACCGCACCGCGACCTTCGATCGGGTGTCGAAGGCGGGACGCCGCAACCAGATGGTCTCCGGACGCATCACGGTGAACGGCCGCACGTATCAGTTCCGCAGCGGCGGTTTCGGACGCGGGAACCTCCCGAAGGGGAACTACACGATTCGTCCGCACCTGCAGCACCGCACGAACCGCTCGATGAACGTCGGCGGCGTCGGGTACAGCTTCGCGATGAGCGACAAGTACGATTCGCGGGTGAAAGGCACGCGGCGCCTGCTCCGCATCCACCCGGACGGGGGGAGCGCCGGGACGGAGGGGTGCATCGGCATCGTCGGCAACGCGGCGACGCAGCGCCGGTTCCGCGCCGACGTGAACGCCGAGCTGAAGAAGAACGGCGGACGCTTCACGCTGCGGATCCGCTGAGGAAGTTGACGCTGAAGGCGATGCGGCCCCTAATCGCGGGGCGGTGTCCCCTGTCGACGTCTCGGTCGTGATCCCGTGCCTCGACGAGGCCGCGACCGTGGGCCACGTCGTCGAGACCGTGCGCGAGGTGCTCTCGAACGAGGGCGCGACGTTCGAGGTCGTCGTGGCCGACAACGGCTCGACCGACGGCTCACGCGCGGCGGCCCAGGCCGCGGGGGCGCGCGTGGTCGACGCGTCCGCGGTGCGGGGCGTCGGCGCCGCGACGCGCGCAGGGGTGCTCGCGGCGCGCGGCATGTCGGTGGTGTTGATCGACGCCGACGGCGAGCACGACGCGACGCAGATCCCGACGCTCCTCGCGGCGCTCGACGGACGCCCGGACGCGATGGTCCTGGGGAGCCGCTACCTCGGGGGCTTCGACGCGGGCGCGAGCTCACTGCCGAACCGCCTGCTCGGCACACCGGCGCTGACCTGGCTCCTCAACAACTACTTCGCGACGCAGATCACCGACTGCAACACCGGCTTCCGCGCGATGGCGCGCGAGGTCTTCCTCGCGCTCGACGTTCGCGCGGCGGGGTTCGAGTTCTGCTCGGAGATGATCGCGCGTGCGGCGCTTCTCGAAGTCCCGATCGTCGAGGTGCCGATTCAGCAGCGCGCCGGCCCGCCGGGGCGTCAACCTCACTTGCGCCGACTGCGCGACGGGTGGCGGCACCTGAAGCTCATCCTCCTGCACGCGCCCGACCGCGTGTTGCTCCGCCCCGGCGTGATCGCGCTGGTCTTCGGCGCGCTGATGTTCTTCCCGCAGTTGAAGGGGCGCTTCGTGCTCGGCCCGATCCTGATGGACATCCACCTGATGATCCTCGGCGCGCTGTTGTTGATGGTCGGCGTCGAGATGATCGGCGCCGGGATCCTCTGCGCGACGATCGCCGGCGCGCCCGTCGCTCCGGCGGGGCGCATCTCGCGACGCCTCGGTCGCCACTTCTCGCTCGACACGATGCTCCCCATCGCGGGCTTCGTGTTCCTGCTGGGGCTCGCCGCGGACATCGCGGTCGTGGTGATCAGCGCGTCGCAAGGGTGGCAAGGCATCACCGAGTCGCGCCTCGCGTTGGTGGGCACGACCGGCATCGCGATCTCGACGCAGATCCTCGTGCTGTCGTTCGTACACTCGGTCATCGACCAACATCACGCCGCCGCTGCGCACGCGCCCGTCGAGGGCGTGCCCTCGCTGACCGTCCGGGAGGCAAAAGCGCGCGAAACGCGTTGAACGCGACGAACCCGTCGTCTCTGCCGAAGAAGACGACATGTTCCCACCCCTGACCGCTGACACCCCTCCGCCGCCTCCGCCGAAGCCGCCGGCCGTCGTACGCGCCGCGGAAGACGACGAAGGCTGGCGCGCGATCGCCGCGACGACGCGGGCGATCGCCTCGCCCTTCGTCGACGGCTACGCGCCACTCGCGCGCGCCGCCTGGGGGCAAGTCGAGAAGGCGAAGGACGCCGTGGAGTCGTTCGTCGAGCGCATCAACCCGCCGTTGTCCGACGAGGAGATGAAGGCCGCGAAGTACATGCACGCGATGCTCGCGCCCGACAAACTCGGGGGCGCAGACGGGCGCCTCGCGCACGACGACGTGAAGGCGATCGGCGCCGGCATCACCGACCGCGGCATCACCGGGATGGTCGCGCGCCGGGTCGTACCGGATCAGATGACGGAGGGCCTCACCGAGGCGGGCGTGAAGCCGGTCGCCGGCGCGCCCGACGACGCGACGAAGCGCCGGGTGTCGGTGAAGCAGCTGCGCAGCTTCGAGCGCGCGCAGCAGATCCTGAGCAAACGCGGAGAGGCGCTCGAGGCGAAGCTCGGCGTGCGCGTGGTGTTCGAGGACGGGCTCAGCCGCGCCGCGCTCGAGCACCTGATGGAGAACAAGTTCGGCCTGCCGCCGGGTGCGAAGCTGGTTCCGGTCGAGAAGTAGCTACTTCTTCTTCTGCGCGAGGCGCGCGCCGATGAGGCCGGCGCCCTTCGCCGACGGGGCGCGCTCGGCCCAGCCGTCGTAGCGCCCGATCGCCTTCGCCCACAGGTGGCCGCGGTCGGTCGCGCCGTGCGCCGCCTCCGCGGCGCGGACCTCGGCGGCGAGCGCAGGGTCGACCGGGTGCTCCGCGAGCCAGGCGGCGAGCTTGGTTTGCAAGGTGTCCGGCGCGTCGTCCGTCGCGGCGCCGATCCGGAGCATGTACTCGCCGAGCAGGAAGAGCCCCTCGTCGCCCAGCTCCGCGAGCGCGCCGGGGAGATCCGGCGACGTCACGAGGCGGACGAAGAGGAAGTGACGGACCGCGTCCTCCGTGTGCACGCGCCGGCCGTCGGCGTCCGTGCGCACGAAGATGTGTCCGAGCTCGGCGAGGAGCGCGTCCACGGCTAGGCGGCGATGCGCGTGAGGATCTCGTCGATGTGGCCGACGATCTGGTCCGCCATCTTCTTGGCGCCGTCGTCGAGGCCACCGACCTTCGCGAGGGCAGGGCGGAGCGCCTCGCCGAACGCGCGGACCTGCGCCTTCTCGACGTCGGTCAGCGGCTGGTTCGCCTGCATCTTGCCCTTGATCGCGCCGAGCGACTCCGCGCTCGCGCCGGACGCGGCCTGTGCCTGCGCCACCGCTGCCATCACCGCGCCGGCGCCCGCGAGGGCGGCGCCGATCTCACCGTGTCTGCTCATGGACGCGAGCTTCGAATACGTAGGCTGATGTAGTCAACGCCCTCAGATGCCACGACACCGCGGCAGCGGGACACGCGTCTCAGACGAGCTTCTTTTCGCGGAGGCGGCGGAGGACCTCCGCGCCGAGGCGCCGGTACGCGGCGGCGCCGGACGAGCCGGGCTCGTAGTCGAAGATCGTCGTGCCGTACCCGGAGGCTTCGGCGAGGCGGACGTTCACGGGGATCTCGGTGCGGAAGACGTCCTGTTTGTACTCGGCGCGCAGCTCCGAAATCAGCTCCTCCGCGAGGTTCGTGCGGCGATCGACCATCGTGAGCGCGACGCCGAGCAGACGCGGGGTCTTCATGATGTCGCTCTTGAGCGCTTTGACGCCGTCGAAGAAGCGCTCGAGCGCGTCGAGCGCGAGGTGATGCGGTGTCGTGGGCACGACGTACGCGGAGCAGGCGTGCAGCGCCATCAGCGACAGGAGCGACAGGCCCGCGGGGCTGTCGACCAAGATGGCGTGGTACGTCTCCTCGAGCGGCTCGAGGATCTTGAGGAGCCGGGTCGCCGGGTCCTTCTTGCGTGCGAGCGCCAGGTCCGCCGCGGCCATGCCGAGATCGCCGCGCATGAGGTCGACGTTCTTGACCGACGTCTCGACGATCGCCTCGCTCGCCGGCGCGTCGTCGAGCAGGACATCCTTGATCTTGGTGCCCTTGCTGTCCGCCGGGAAGCCGAGCGCGTACGTGGCCGACGCCTGCGGATCGAGATCCACGAGCAGCGTCTTGAGGCGCGCTTGCCCGAAGACCGCGGAGAGGTTCACGGCGGTGGTCGTCTTGCCGACGCCACCTTTCACGTTCACGAACGACAGAATCACGCCGTTTTTGTTAATCGGCCTCGGGCCGAAGCGCAAATTCCCTATTCGGGGACCAACTGCTCGGAGATCTCGATCGGCGTGCCCCCGCGGAACAGGTAGACCTCGTAGAGCTGCCGCTGGATCTGGAAGACCGTCCAGTACTGGAGGGGAATCGCGGCGTACAGGCCGATGCCGCAGGCCAGGTAGCCGAGGAGGACCAGCGGGATGGAGATGCCCATGATGAACAGGCCGCCGAGCAGCATCTCGAGCCACATCTTCGCGACGAAGTCCTTGGCGAGGCTGAAGTCGAAGGCGCCGCCGATCTGCTGGGTCAGCATCGCCTTGAGGAACATCGGCTGGGAGAGGAACCCGAGGCCGAAGAGCACGACGATGAAGAGCAGGCCGCCGCCGGCGGCGACGATCGCGGCCATGGTCTCCGAGATGTTCGCGGAGATGGCGATGGCCCCGAAGTACACGGCGTAGATCGGGATCATCGCGAACGTGATGATGAAGCCCATCAGGAACGGCCAGACGCCGCGGCCGAGGAAGTCTCCGAACTTGTCGAAGGAGAACTCCATGAGGTCTTCGTCCCCGTTGTAGTGCTGGCGCACGAACTGGGTGGAGAAGAAGCCGATCATCACGATGACGCCGACAATCGGGATCAGCGAGCACAGCGCGAGGAACGCGAGGCTCTTGCCCCAGCCCTCGAGCTTGAAGAACGACGAGAAGGCGTCCATGTAGGCCATCGCTTCGCGTCCGTTGGTGTTCGGAGCGCTCGCCGTACGCGGCGTGTCGAGGTCGGCGTTGGGCGTGTCGAACGGCGAGTTGGGGTAGACCACGGACGACTCCTTACCGGATCGCGGGTCGGAACGGAACGGGCGGGGCGTCGGGTACGCAATCCTGCGCGCACGGTCTGCACAAGTGCCAGGGACTCACATTGCTGGCGGTGGTTCCACCGTGCGATAAATGCGCGGTGACGGGGGACATTCGTGCCGATGCCACCGCCGAGCCCGAGCTTCCGTTCTGGACCGTCCCCGTCCTCGCGGCCGAAGGCGGCCTCGACCCGCTGCGTACGTTCCTCGGCCACGTTCCGGTCGGTGTCGGCGCGGCGTTCATCGTCTATCGTCACGTCGCCGAGGGCCGCGCGAGTCGTCTCAGCGGGCTCCTCGCTCAGCACCTGACGCTGCCGATCGTCGATGTGGAGGACGGCACGTCGATCGAGCCGGATCGCGTCCACGTCATCCCGTCGGACATGACCGCGCGCGTGGAAGGGCGCCAGCTGAGGCTCGAGCCGACGTCAGCCGCCTCGGCGGACCCGATGGACGTGTTGCTGCACTCCACGGCGGAGGCTGCGGGCCGCCGCACGATCACGTTTGTGCTGTCCGGGGCGAAGGCGCGCGCGCAAGCTGGGTTGCAGAGCGTGCGCGCGGCCGGGGGGCGGGTCTGCGTGCAGTCACCGGCGTCGTCGGACTACTCGAACCTGCCCGCGGCGACGGTGCGTGCGGAGCTCGCCGACTCGGTCCACGATCCGAACGAGCTGGTCACCGCGCTGCTGCGTGCCGTGGCGGACGATGCCCCTCTCGCGCACCTCGTCAACGAGCCTCACCTCGGCACGGACGGGCTGACGCGGCTGCACGACGCCGTCGAGGCCAAGACGGGGCTCGACTTCCGGTGGTACGCGAGCAGCGCGCTCCACAGCCGCGTGCGTCGACGCCTGGCGCTCCTCGGCTGCGAGGACATCGACGCGTACCTCGACTACGTCGAACGGTTCCCGTCGGAGCTCGAGGCGCTTTCGAAGCACCTCCTGGTTCGGGTCACGCGGTTCTTTCGCGACTTCGACGCTTGGACGGCGCTGGAGGAGAAGGCACTTCGGCCGCTGGTCGACACGGCGCTCGATCACTCGAAGATCCGGGTCTGGGTGGCGGCCTGCGGAACGGGCGAGGACGCCTACTCGACGGCGATGTTGTTGGACCATCTCCTCCGCGATCGCCCGACGGTCGACTTCCAGATGTTCGCGACCGACCTCGACGCGACCGCCCTGACCGTCGCCAGTCACGCGCGGTACGCGGACGCGGACGTCGTCGGCGTCGTCCCCGACGACATCCAGAAGCGCTACTTCGAAGCTCGCGGTCCGGGTTGGAGCGTTCGGCGTGGGCTGCGCGAGCGGATCACCTTCGCGCGCCACAACGTGGTGACGGACCCGCCGTTCGCGCGGATGGATCTGATCGTCTGCCGCAACCTCCTCATCTATCTCGATGACAAGGTGCAGGACGAGGTGCGCCACCGGTTCGAGTTCGGGCTGCACGAGCAGGGGTACTTGTTCCTCGGGCCGGGGGAGTCGCTCGGCGCCTCCGCGCCGCAGTTCTCCGCGCTCGATGCGCGCTGGCGCCTCTACCGAGGGCGAGAGGGCCGAGCGCGCAAGCCCTCCACGAAGGCCCCGCTGAAGATCGCGCCGCTGATGCGGGAGTCGTATCAGGCCGCCGCGGAGCGCACGGCGCAGGAGCGGGTGCGGGGGGTGGAGCGCGCCGTCCTCGAGCGGTACGCGCCGCCGTGCATCGCGGTCGACGCGGACCTCGGGCTCTTGCACATCTTCGGGGACGCGGGCGATCGGCTCACGCATCCACAGGGCGCGCTGCATGCCAACCTGCTCGAGATGCTCCCGGCGTCAGTGTCCGCCCGGCTTGCGAATGCCGCCGCCGTCGTCGAACGCACCGGTGAGCCCGCGCGCATCGAAGACGCGACGCACGCGATGCAGATCGATCTGCTCGACGTCGGCGCCGAACACCCGGGCTTCCTCATCACGTTCACAACCGACACGGTGAGCACGCGCGAGCCGATGCTCGTGGAGATCTCCGAGGCGGACCGGATCCTCCAGCTCGAAACCGAGCTCGCGGCCCAGCGCGAGCAGACACGCGCCGCGCAAGAGGAGGCGGAGACGCTCGCTCAGGAGCTCGTCGTGACGCAGCAGCAGCTGACGCGCTCCGACGACGCGACGCGCGCACAGGTCGAACGCACAGGTGCGCTGAGCGAAGAGCTGTTTTCGGTCAACGCGGACTACCAAGAGCGTGTGGTCGAGATGGCGGCGCTCGAGTCCGACCTTCGGGCGATCACTTTGGCGGCGGGGTTCGGCTTCGTGGTGTTCGACGTCGAGCTGCGGCTCCGCCGCTACCACCCCGGCACTTCGCTGGTCGCTCACCTCGTCGACAGTGATCTCGGCGTCCCGATCGACGACCTCGCGTGGCACCCGGCGATGCGTTGTCTCGCGGACGACGTTCGAACCGTGCTGAAGAGTCATCAGCGCGTTCGCCGCCAGCTCGACACCCCAGGGCAGTCGTACGCCGTCGAGGTCAGCTGCACCTTCCACGACGAGCGTCCGTCCGGGGTCATCGTGGCGACGTCGCCGATCGAGGAGCGCGACGCGTGACCGAGGCGCCTGGGCCTTCGCGAGACTTCGTCGGGACCGCCGAATCGGAGAGTGAGAGGACGCGGCGACGGCTCATCCAGCTCCTGGCCGAGCCGGAGCACCGCGTGATGGCGGCGCTCCAGGCGTGGCACGACGAGCTCGCGAGCCGTGACGACACCGACGCCGAACAACGGATCCTCGGGCACGCGCCGGTCGGGATCGCGGTGCTCGACGGTGTGGGGCGTGTTCAGTCGGCCAACGATCTGTTCCTCGAGCTCCTCGGGGCATCTCGGGCGCATGTCGAGGGCCTGCCGCTGCTACCGCACCTCGATCCGGACGGTCGCCGACGCTTCGTGACGCTGCTTCAGCACGCGTTTGCGCTCGGCGAGACCGTGGACGGAATCCTCGATTTCACGCCGGCGCGGGGCACCGAGCGGCGCCTGCGGACCTTCGTACGGCGTGTCGCATTCGATCCCGAGGTGGGGCCGCAGTGCGTGGCCGTCTTCATCGACGTCACCGACGACGCCAACCGCGTCGACGATCTCGCTCAGTCCGCGGCGAGCTTCCGCGCGATCATCGAGCGTTCGCCGGACGCGGTCGTCGTGCACGACGACGGCGCGATCGTCTACGTCAACCCCAAGGCAGCGGAGCTGTTCGGTGCGCAGGGGGCATCGGTCGCGCTCGGCGCGTGGTTCACGCCCGCGTCCGCCGCGCTCGCGCGCGCGCGCTGGGAGGACGTGCGGCGCACACGTCAGGTCCAGGCACCGATCGTGCTGGAGTTGGCGGTCCCGGAGCGGGGGCACTCGCGCATGGAGATCATCGACGTCGCTGCGCAGTTCGACGGCCGGGTCCGGACGATCACCATGCTCCGCGACGTCACCGAGCGCCTGGCCCGCCAGGCGAGCCTGATCGAGGCCGATCGCCTCGCGAGCCTCGGAACGATGGCCGCTTCGATCGCCCACGAGCTCAACAACCCACTCGCGTACCTGGTGGCGAACCTCGAGCTGATGCGCGAGCTCGTGGAGCACGAGGCGTCGTCGATGCCCCCCGAGGTTGCGTCGGATCTCGAAGCGATGCTCCAGGACGCGAGCGACGGGGCCCTTCGCGTGCGGAAGATCCTCGGCACCGTCAACGCGATGGCCCAGCCGCTCGACGCGTGGTCTCAGGTGGACGTCCCGAGGCTCGTGGAGGGCGCGTTGGGCCTCGCCCGAAGTGCGGGGCGCTCCGTCCGCGTCGAAGTCTCCATCGACGAGGACACGCCGCAGATCCGCGGGAACGAGGGCAAGCTGCAGCAGGTGCTCGTGAACCTCCTGGCCAATGCGATGCAGGCCGTCGGCCAGACCACGGGGGCGGGCGTCATTCGTGTGCACGCGGGTCCGCTGGACGGCTTCGTCGAGCTGCGTGTCGAGGACAGTGGTCCCGGGGTTCCGCCGGAGCTGCGGTCGCGGATCTTCGACCCGTTCTTCACGACGCGCGCGGTGGGGGAGGGCACCGGACTGGGGCTCGCCGTGGCCCGCGCCATCGTCGTCGACCACGACGGCACCGTGACCTGTGAAACCGGTGACCTCGGCGGCGCATGTTTTACGCTCTCGTTGCCCGCGGCGCGCGACGACGTCGCCCCGGGCCCGGCCCGCATCCTCGCCTTCTCCGGGGACGCCGGTTCGCTGCGCTGCCTCGCGAGTGTGCTCGAAGGCCACGACTTCACGGGTGTCGGTGATCTCGCGTCTGCGATCGAGCTGGTCGAGACGGCGCCGCAGTTCGACTTGATACTGAGTGACCTCGAGGGGGACGGCGGCGCCGGACTGGCGCTCCACACCCACCTCGAAACCGCGCGCCCGTCCGACCTGGAGCGGCTCACGTTCTTGACGGCGGGTGTCCTTCTCCCCGACGTTGCGACCCGCTTGGCCCAGACGAACGCACCCTCGCTGTCGAAGCCGATCCGTAGGTCGGTCGTCGATGCGTGGATCGCGTCGCGGCGCAGCGCGCACTCATGACGCCCACCACGGTCCCCTCACTCCCCTTTCCCGTCGTCGCGGTCGGTGCGTCTGCCGGTGGCCTCACGCCGATCGAGCGGTTCTTCGCGAACGTCCCGGCGTCCACCGGCGCGGCGTTCGTCCTGATTCAGCACCTGTCGCCGGACTTCAAGAGCATGATGGGCGACCTGCTGGCCCGGCGGACGTCGATGCCGATCCAGACGATCAGCGACGGGGTCCCGCTGCGGCCGGACCACGTCTATCTGAACCCGCCGCGGACCAACGTACGCATCGAGAACGGCGTGTTCCGACTCGAAGAGGTCCCCGCGCGAGAGGCGCTGCGGCCGATCGACGTGTTCTTCGAGTCGCTCGCCGAAGCGCAGGGGACCGAGGCGGCCGTCGTGATCCTCTCGGGCACCGGAAACGACGGCACCGTGGGCATCGACGCGATCAAGCGGAACGGCGGCCTCGTCGTCGTTCAGGACGAGGCCACCGCGGAGTTCGGCGGGATGCCGCGCAGCGCGCTGGCGACGGGCTCGGTGGACAGCACCCTCCGTCCGGAGGAGATGCCGGCGTTCATCCTGGAGGCCCTCGAGCTGGAGCGCGACGATGGGCATCGCATCCGCGCCAACGACGTGATTCGCCTCCTCGCCACGAAGGAGGGCGTCGACTTCTCGCACTACAAGGTGTCGACGCTGATGCGCCGCCTCGAACGACGTATCGCGGCGTCGGGGGAGGGCGTGTTCGCCGAGTACATGAAGACGCTCGAGGCGTCGAAGGCCGAGCGACGCACGCTCGTCTCCGACCTGCTGATCGGCGTCACCGACTTCTTCCGCGACGAAGAGGTCTGGAAGCTCATCGAGAACGAGATCGTTCCGAAGGTGATCGCAGACGCCGAGCGCGGTCGGCCGGTTCGCCTCTGGGTGCCGGCGTGCTCGACCGGCGAGGAGGCGTACACGTACGCCTGTCTGTTGAGCGAGCGGATGGAGCGGCTCCAGTCGCAGCCCGACGTGAAGATCTTCGCGACGGACATCAACCCGCGCGCGCTGGAGATCGCGAGCGCCGGCATCTACTCGCAGGAGTCCGCCGAGCGCGTCCCCGAGGGGCGGCGGTCGCGGCTCTTCGAAGAGCGCGACGGCGCGGTGATCGTTCGCCGTAACCTGCGCGAGATGGTGATCTTCGCGCGGCACAACCTCGTGCGCGACCCGCCGTTCACGCGGATGGATCTGGTGAGCTGTCGAAACTGCCTGATCTACCTGCGGCCCTCGGTGCAGACCCACGCGCTCGCGTCGTTGCACTACGCGATGCGGAGTGATGGGTTCCTCGTACTAGGGCCGGCCGAGACGGTGACCTCGCTCGACGCGGCCTTCATTCGTTACTCCGAGAAACACTCGATCTACCGGCGCGCTCCGGGCGTGCGGAGTTATCTGCGACGCTCGGTCGAGGGCGTGCTGTCGGCGCCGCGCAAGACCAAGACGGCGCCGGAGCCGCGGGAGGTCACGACGGTTCGTCGGGGGTACCGGTTCGCGGCCGAGCAGCTGATCCACGCGGCGTTACTGTTGGATCAGGACCGCGCGATCCTCCACACGATCGGAGAGGGATCGCGGTACCTCCGCATCCCCTCCGGCGCGGCGACGCTCGACGCGCAGCGCCTGGTGCTGCCGGAGCTCGAGGTCGCGCTCGCGGCGGGCATTCACCGCGCGACGCGCACCGGCGAGGCCGTCGAGTACGATCCGGTCGCGCTGGAAGGACGGAACGAAGCGGTCCGGATGAGCATCCACTCGATTCCGCCGTCGGACGACACCGAAGAGGCGCTGACGTTCATTCGGTTCGAGTCGGTGAAGCTCGACCCCGACGCCGTCCCGGCGTCGAAGCCGATGGACGGAAACGCGAACCGGCGCGTCCGTGATCTCGAGGAGGCGCTGCAGGAGGCGCGCGAGCACCTGCAGACGACGATCGAGGAGCGCGAGTCTGCCAACGAGGAGCTCGTCGCCACGAACGAGGAGCTGATGGCTTCCAACGAGGAGCTGCAGGCGACGAACGAGGAGCTGCAGTCCGTCAACGAGGAGCTGTACACGGTCAACGCGGAGCACCAGTCGAAGATCGCGGAGCTGATCGGGCTGTCGAGTGACTTCGACAACCTGCTCCGGAGCCTGGAGGTCGGCGTGGTGTTCACGGATCGCGAGCTGAAGATCCGCCGGTTCACGCCGGCGGCGAAGGGGCTCGTGAACATCGTCGAGCACGACCTCGGACGCCCGCTCGATCACCTGACGCACACGATTCAGGGCGAGGACATCATCGAGCCCGCGCGCCGCGTGATCGCCGACGGGACCACCACGCTTAAGGAGGTCCAGGCGGCCGATGGTCGCTACATCCTGTTGCGCGTCCTTCCGTTCTACAACCACCGCGGCGAGACGGCGGGGTCCGTGATCACGTTCGTCGACACGACGGCGATCCGCAGCAAGGAGACCGCGATCGACGAGCTGCAGAACCGCCTCGCCGACGCCCACGAGCGACTCCGGGAGCTCACCGGCGAGAGCGCGGCGCTCGACATTCTGCTCGTCGAAGACAGCGCGGCCGACGCGAAGCTCGCGGAGATCGCGCTGGGCAAGGTCGACATGAAGTCGACGCTGACGGTCGCGACGACGGGCGAGGAGGCGCTGAAGATCCTCCGCGAAGGGAAGAAGGCCCCCGACCTCATCCTGCTGGATCTCAACCTCCCGGACCGCGACGGCCACGAGCTCCTCGGCGAGATGCGCCAGGACGCCAACCTCGCCACGATCCCCGTCGCGATCGTCTCGGCCTCCGCCGAGGAAACCGACGTCGCACGCGCCTACGCGAACCGCGCGACGTTCTACGTGCAGAAGCCGATCACGAAGGCGCAGCTCGCGGAGGTGATGCGGCGCGCGGTGGCGTTTTATACTTCGCTGCACTAGCCGGGACGCTGACGCAGTCAGCCCCGGCCCCTTGAACTTGAACTTGCCCTTTCCCTTGCCCTCGAGCACGGCTCGCACTCCTGGCGACCCCCAGCGAACCAGGGCAAGGAACGCAAAGTGCCCAGGTGCGAACAGGATCACCGCGCCCCTTTCCCCGAGAGGGCAAGGTCAAGGGCAAGTTCAAGTTCAAGGGGCCGGCTGACTTCGTCAGCGGCTCAGCAGCCCGACGGCGCCGGCAACACCCGCGCGTCCTCGTCGACCCGGCACACATCCGCGTTGATCCGCACGCGGCCCACGCCACCTCCACCGCCGCCGCCTTCGCCCGCGCCGTCGGCGCCCGGGGTCGGTGGGGTCGGTCCGAGGCCGCCGCGGCCGCCGGGGGTGGGGCCGCCGCCGCCCGCGGCGGGGGTGGCGATCGCGTTGCCGTCGGCGCCGTCGTCGGGCACGCCGCCCGCGCCGCCTCCGCCGCCGCTCGCGAGGATGCGTCCGGTGTCACCGATGTCGACGAGCAACGCTTCGAGCAGGACGGCGCCTCCGCTGCCGCCGCCGCTGCCGCCGCCGTCGCCGTTGCCGAGGCCGCCGCCGCCGTTCACGTAGATCTGCCCGTCCAAGACGATGCGCTCGAACGCGCTGATCTGCACCGCGCCGCCGCCGCCGCCACCCACGACCGGGACGGCCGCGCCACCGCTGCCCCCCGCGCAGCCGCCGCGCAGTGGGATGAGGTTCGCCGCGCCGTTGATCTCGCCCGGCGCGCCGAACGGTTCGCCCGAGCCGAAGCGACCCCCGGCCGCGCCGGCGCCGCCGAAGCCGCCGCCTCCGCCGCCGCTCGTCGTCGGGCCGTCGCGCGCGGGCCCGCAGTCGTCGACCTCGGCGCCGGGCCCCGGCGTCGCGCCGGAGGCGTTGGCGACGATGAAGCCGTCGAGGTCCGCGAACCGCTCCACCACGAACAACGCTGGGAGGGGGCCCTCGATCTCCAGCGTGCCCTCGACGTCGAGGATGTCGACGTGCACCAACACCACGTCACGACCCGACGGCGTCCGGTACACACTCGGCGCACCGTCGCTCTCACAGCCCAGCCCCTCGAACCGCGGTGTCGACGGGTCCGTGATGAGCCGGCAGATCAGCCCGTTCGCGGCGTCGAAGTTCCCGAACGAAGGCGGGATGAGGTTCGGATCGAAGTTGGACGTGTACGGCAGCTCGAGCGGGTTGCGCCCCGCGTCGCGCACGCCACCGTCACGCACCGGCCCCGCGTCGCGGAGCGAACCGCCGTCGCGACGAGGCCCGCCGTCACGATCGACGCGCGGCCCCGCGTCGCGGACGACGTCGACGACGCCGCCGTCGTAGATCTCCGTCAGCGGCCCGACGTCGCACCCCGCGAGGAGGACGACGAGACCGACGCGGCTACTGGACCGCAGCGAGCCGCTCCTCGCTGAAGCGCTTCACCGAGTTGGACGCCCGCTGGTGCTCCGACGCGCGCCGGTAGGACGCCGCCGCCTCCGCGAGCTTGCCCTGGATGCGCTGCGCCTCACCGAGGCCGAGGTAGATCCCGGGCACCGCGGCGTCCGGCGCCATCACCAACGCCTTCTTGTACGCGGACTCCGCGCCGACGCCGTCGAGCAGACCGAGGAACGTGCTGCCCTGCGCGGCCAACACGATCGGATCTTCCGGCTGCTCCCGCAGCGCCACCGCGAGCCGCTCCTTCGCCGCGACGTAGTCGCCGCGCTGCAGGTGGTCGAGCCCGGCGGTGAACGCGTCGGTGCGCTGACCGCCTCGCGCCGGCGCCTCCGCGACTGCGGCCTCCTTGCTCGGCATGACGTCCGGCTTCGCCGCCGCGCCCGTCACCGACATCTCGAGCTTCGCCGGTTTGTCCGCGACCGCCGCCTTGGGCGCGGGCTTCGCGGGCGCGGGGGCCGGCGCCTTCGCCGCCGCTTCGGCGCGGAGCTCGGCGGCGCGCTGCGTCGCCTTCTGCACCCACTTCTGCTGCTTGGGGCGCTTCTCCACGCGCGCGTACGCGTCGTAGGCGTCGGCAGCGCCGAGCGGGTCGCCCGACGCACGCAAGCTCTCCGCGAGGCCGTAGTGGGCGTCGGCGTCGTTCGGGTTCGTCTCGAGGTAGGTGCGGTACTGGCGCGCGGCTTCCGCGAACTGCTTCGTCTTGCGGAGCGAGTAGGCCAGGTTGTAGCGCGCGGTGGAGTTACTGGCGTCGACCTTCAGCGCGCCGGTGAACGCGGTCGCCGCCTCGGCCGAGTTGCCCGACATCAAGTACGCGTTGCCGAGCTCGGTCCACGCCTCGCCGTAGCTCGGGTCGAGCTCGGTCGCGCGGAGGTAGGCCTGAATCGCCGCCGGGGTCTTCTTGGCTTCGAGGAGACGACGCCCCTCCTGCAGGGCGGCGACCGCCTCGGGCTTCGCCGCGAAGGCTTCGGAGGAGACGAGCGTCAGTGCGAGCGCGAGCGTGAGGAGCCGCATCGGGGCCGGAGTCTATTCGACCACGCGAATCTCGGCGAGCCCCTTCACGTTGTCACACTGGGAGTCGCCGCCCACGATGTACAGGCGCAGCGGGCCCCCCTCCTCGACCGACAGGGCGTGCCCGTCCGTCGCGTAGTGCAGGTAGCCCCCGTCGTAGAGGGTCTGCGCGTCGACCTCGCGCGCAAAGCCGTCGGCGGAGACCACCTCGACCGTCGCCGAGCGGTCCACCAGCGCGGATTCGAGCAAGACCCGCATCCGCACCGCGTGCCCGCGACGCCCCTGCACCGCGGACTCGAGCGGGGTGTGCTCGGAGCCGGGGAGCCGACGCAGCTCCTTGAGGCCGACCGAGCCGCGCTTGCCGTTCACCACGAACGACAAGAGTGGCGCCCCGGCGCGTGCGCGGGTGACGGCCTCCATCGCGGCCTTCGCACGCAGCTTCACGGCGTCTTCGAGCGGCTCCACGAGATCCGCCGTCAGCGCGCTGGTCAGGCCGATCAGCGAGACACCCGCCTCCAGGTAGCCGTCGATCTCCGCGACCGCGACGTCGCCCGAGACCCACAGCGGCACGTCGGGGAGGGGCCCCCGTAGGCGGCGCACGAAGTTGGCCTTCCCGACCGCGTCGATCGGGAACACCTTCACGATGTCGGCGCCGGCGGCCCGGGCGGTGAGGATCTCCGTGGGGGTCATCGCGCCCGGAATGCTCACCAGGTTCTTCTGCACCGTGTGCTGGATGAGCGCGCGGTCGGTGTGCGGCGACACGATGAACCGCGCGCCGGCCTGTTCGGCGCGGTCGACCTCGCGCGTCGTCCGCACGGTGCCCACGCCGAGCACCGTCGCGGGCGGCGGGAACGCCTGGGCGAGCTCGGCGATGATGTCGAACGCGCCCGGCGTGGTCGCGGTGACCTCGACGGCGCGCATCCCGCCCTCGACCAGGGCGCGGGCGATCGCCGCGGCGCGCTCGCGGCGTTCACTGCGGACGACACCGACGACGGTGGAGGCGAGGAGGGCAGAGAGGGTCTCGGCACGGGCGGCGGCGCTCATGGTCGTCGCGGGACGTTCGGGCCGCTCGGCGCTTTCGTCAAGGCCCGGCGCTTGACCAACCTCCTCAGGATCGGCGATTTGCGCGGCCGTGCACGAAGGATCCCCGCCCGGCAGTCGACCTCCGGGGCCGGCTTCGTTTCCGAGCCAGCCACCCCCTCCGCCGCGCCGTACACCTCGGCCGCCTGCGGCGCCGCGCCGGACGAACCCGCTCAACACGATCATTCTCCTGCTGCTGGGCGCGAGCCTCGGCGGCACCTGCGTGACGTGCGCGACCGTCGGTAACACCGGCGCAAACGCGCAGGTGTTCGGCGGGAGCGGCGAGCGCGTCGGTGTGGTCGAGCTGGAGGGCGCGATCATGGACGCCACCGACTTCGTCCGGGACATCCGGGCGTTCGGGCGGCGCGACGATCTCGTCGCGGTCGTGGTGCGCATCGACTCCCCCGGCGGCGCGGTCGCGCCTTCGCAGGAGATCTTCGAAGCGATGCGCGCGGTGTCGAAGAAGAAGCCGGTGGTCGCGTCGATGGGGAACGTCGCGGCGTCGGGTGGGTTCTGGGCGTCGCTCGGCGCGGACTGGGTGTTCGCTTCACCCGGCTCGGTGACCGGATCGATCGGTGTCATCACGCAGACCCCGGACCTGACGGAGATCGCGCAGCTGCTCCGCTTCCGGATGCACACGTTCAAGAGCGGGCCCCTCAAGGACGCGGGGAACCCGTTCCGCGAGATGACCCCCGCCGACGAGGCGCTGTTCCAAGGGCTCATCGCGGACATCTACGACCAGTTCGTCACCGCGATCGCCGAGCGGCGCGGTCTGCCGATCGAGAAGGTGAAGGCGCTCGCCGACGGACGCGTGATGACCGGGCGCGCCGCGCTCGACGCCGACCTCATCGACGCGCTCGGCGGCCTGCACGACGCCGCGAGAAAGGCGGTCATCCTCGCCAAGCAGCGCGAAGAAAAAGCCGCCGGTGAAACAGTCACGTCCAGTACGGCGTACCAGGACATGGAGGAGCCGACCCTCGTGTACCCGAAGCGCGAACGTCCCGGGCTGTTGGACTTGCTGACGCAGGTGAGCGCCGAGGCGATCGCGAGCGGCGTGGAGCAGGGCGCGGATCGCCTCCTGTCGCGCACGCGCGGGCCCGTGGAACTTCGATGACGCCGCTCCTCCTCCTCACGCTCGCCGCCGCGCCGACGGTCGGTGTCGGCGTCGTACCGATCCGCGGGGACGCCGCGGGCACGTCGCGACGCGCCGCGACCATCGCGCTGGAGGAGGCGCTCGGGGACCTCCCGGATCTGGAGGTGGTCTCCCTGTCGAACCTCGGCGAGCTCCTCGGCGAGGACGCCGCGCGCCGGCTGGAGGCGTGCACCGACGACGCGTGCCTCCGCAGCGCGACGGCGAACGTGAAGACGGATCGCCTCGTGGTCGGGACGCTCGACCTCGAAGAGCAACTCGTCTTGCGCGTGCGGCTGATCGACACGGCGACATCGGCGACCGGCTCGCGCGTTCGGGTGTCGCGCGAGATCCCGCCCGGCGGTCGTGGGATCGCGCAGGCGGTGTCGGCCGTGGTGGCGGACCTGTTCCCGGAGCGCTTCGCGCGGGCGAAGGGGCTCCTCGCGGTCTCGGCGAACCTCGCCGGGGCGAACGTGTTCGTGGACGGCCAGCTCGCCGGGACGACCGCCGCGAACGAGTCCGGGTTCATGACCGTGGTGCGGGTGAAGCCCGGGGAGCGACAGATCGTCGTGGAGGCGCGCGGGCATTCGCCGGCCAGCGCGACGGCGGAGGTGCTGCTCGGGCAGCGGACCGCGGTCGCCGTCGAGCTGGAGAAGAACCGAAGCGTGCGGCCCTTGATCCTCGGCGGCATCGGGCTCGCGGCGGTGGCCACCGGGGTGATCGTCGGTGTGACGACGAAGAACACGGTCGACGGCTGGGACGCTGCGTGTGGTGGCGGACCCTGCGACGAAGGATTCACGCGCGAGCGCTACGCGCGCGACGAGTCGGCGGTCGGACGCGGGACGCTGGTGACGAACGGTCTCCTCGTCGCGGGCGCGGCGGCGGTGATCGGCGCGGTCGTCTGGTACGTGCTCGACCCCGGCGAGGACCTCGTCGTCGACGGCTCGGGCGCGGTCGTGGGGTGGACGTGGTGAGGCGCGCGCTGCTGTTGTTCGTGGCGCTGTCGACGGCGTGTTCGTTCGACCTGCCGAACGTCCCCCCGGAGCGCTTCGCGTGCATCGAGGAGGCGCCGGCGCCGGACGGGTTGTTGCCGTGTCCCGAATCGCACTGGTGCGTCGACGGTGACTGCCTCCCGCGGTTCTCTTGCGACACCGAACAGACGGGGCGTCCGGGGTGCACGTTCGCGAGCACACGCTGCGAGCCGGTGGTGACGCCGTACTCGTCGGCGGTGCGCTGCGAGAGCGGCATCCACACGTCGACGAGCGCGCGTGCTTCGTCTTCGGCGTGTGGCTGCGCGGACGGGCTGCACTGCGTCGCGTTCGCTGCCGAGGGCGCGTCGACTTCGTACCCGCTGTACCTGCTGCCCGAGGGGGGAGCGCTCGAGAGCGTCGACGCGGAGGTGGAGGACTGGCGGATGTGCCTTCGGGCGTGTTCGTCCGAGGCGAACTGTCCGGCGAACCACACGTGTCGGCTGGCGGCGGTGGACGACGCGGCCGCGCGTGCGAGCGACGAACGCGGCCGGTTCACCGTCGGGGTTTGTTTCCCGGAGGAGATCGTCACGTCTTCGGTCGCGCTCGAGATGCAGCCGCAGCCGGACGCGTGCCAGGCTTCGTCGGAGTGCCCGGCGGGGACGAACCAGGGCTGCGTGTACTCGGTCGAGACCGTCGCGGATCACCCCGACGTCCCGGCGGGTGAGGCGTGGGACAACGCCGCGATCGTCGGACGCTGCGATGGCTTTTCGTCGGGCCTGGTCGAGGTCGGCATCGGGTGCCTCATGGGGAGCAACTGCAAGACCGGGCTGTGTGTGAACGGTCGCTGCGCGCTGCCGTGCAACCCGAGGACGCCGCTGCTCTGTCCGACTTCGCGGTGCGCGGCGCGCGAGGTCGAACGCAACCGCGGGAACCTGCCGCCGGTCGTCGACAGCGTCTTTGTTTGCGACTGACGCGGCTTCCTGGGAACATCCGCGGTCGATGCGACCGAGTCCTCCGGGGCGGCGTCCCATGGGGCGCCTGACGTACGATCGGCTGCTCGGCATGTTGGTCGAGGCGGGTGCGATCGACGACGTGCAGCGGCGGGATCTGCTGGCGAAGGAGGACACGCTCCGCGCCAAGTTCCTGCGCGCGAAGTTCGGGTCGCAGGGGCTCAAGAACAAGAAGAACTACAACGTCGCGCCGACGGAGCTGATCGACACGGCGAAGCTCCCGCACCCGGACGCGCCCGGGCGGAACATCGACGAAGACATCCTCGCGCAGCTCCTCGCCCAGGCGACCGGCATGCCCTACAAGAAGATCGATCCCCTGGAGATCGACATGGGGCTCGTCACCAAGAGCCTCCCGAAGGGGTTCGCGCGGCGGCACGTGATGCTGCCGCTCGAGGAGAAGAACGGGCGCCTCACCGTCGCGCTCGCCGATCCTTACGACACGCAGGCGCTCGAAGAGTTCGCGCGGGCGGAGCGACGGGAAGTCGCGGCGGTCGTCTCGTCGAAGCGCGACATCGTCAACATCATCACGCAGGTCTACGGGTTCAGGCAGGCGGTCTCCGGCGCGGCGCAGGACGCGACGGGCGCGAAGCTGCAGAACCTCGAGCAGCTCGTGCGCGTGCGCAGCTCGGACGAGATCGATCCGGGCGATCAGAAGATCGTCGCGGCGGTCGAGTACCTGCTGAACTCCGCGTTCGACAACCGCGCGAGTGACATCCACATCGAGCCGAAGCGCGAGCACTCCAACCTGCGGCTGCGCATCGACGGCATCCTCCACGACGTCGGTCAGGTGCCGGCGGCGGTGCACCCGGCGTTCATCGCGCGCATCAAGATCCTGGCGCGGATGGACATCGCCGAGAAGCGGCGCCCGCAGGACGGGCGCATCAAGACGCAGCGCGGGGAGCGGGAGATCGAGCTGCGTGTGTCGTCGTTGCCGGTGGCGTTCGGCGAGAAGATCGTCGTGCGTATCTTCGATCCGCAGGTGCTCCTCGCGGAGGTGGTAGATCTCGGCTTCTCGACGAAGGAGCGCGAGGTCTACGAGACGTGGATTACGCGGCCGCACGGGTTGGTGCTGGTGACGGGGCCGACGGGCAGCGGCAAGACGACGACGCTGTACTCGACGCTGAAGCACCTCGCGCGCCCGGACGTGAACATCGTGACGGTCGAGGACCCGATCGAGATGGTGTACGAGCCGCTCAACCAGGTCTCGGTGCAGGCGAAGATCGACGTCACCTTCGCGCGTGCGCTGCGGACGATCCTGCGCCAGGACCCGGACGTCGTGATGGTGGGAGAGATCCGCGACCACGAGACGGCGAACATGACAGTGCAAGCGTCGTTGACGGGGCACTTGGTGTTCTCGACGCTGCACACGAACGACACGGCGACGAGTGTGTCGCGTCTGATCGATCTCGGCGTGGAGCCGTTTTTGTTGGGGTCGACGTTGGCGGGGATCCTCGCGCAGCGGTTGGTGCGCAAGATCTGTCAGGAGTGCGCGGTCGAGTCGTTCCTCAGCGACGATCAGATCGTGGCGCTGGGGATCCCGATCGAGCCGGGCGAGGGGCGCAAGCTCCCGGTGAAGCGCGGCGAGGGGTGTGTGCGATGTCGGAACACCGGACTGTACGGGCGCACCGGGATCTTCGAGATGCTCGACGTGTCGCCGAAGATCCGTCGCATGATCGCGGAGGAGAAGGACGCCAAGGAGATCGCGAAGGTCGCGACGTTGGACGGGATGACGCCGCTGCGGCAGGGCGCCATCCGGAAGCTCGCGCAGGGCATCACGACCTACGAGGAGGTCTTTCGGGTCACCGCGGATACGGATCCTTGAGGTAGGCGCGCGGAGCACAACCCCGGCGAAGGTCGGGTGCGATGCGCGCCGTCACGCCGGTGCAAAACATGTCCGATTCGAGCTATGCAGGAGGTCGAATCTCTTGCCGATGGCACCCGGCAATGAATCGAGCCCACGCCTCGCGACGACACGAGACGCGGCTTCGGAGGGAATGAGAGCAATGTTTGTGAAGAAGGTTTCTTGGATGGGCCTGAGCGCGGCGCTGACGGTGGGCATGATCGCCTGCGGCGGTGGCCCCGACATCGATCAAGTGCGCGAGGACTTCGAGAACCCGTCGGGTTCGACGACGGACAAGACCGCGGTGATGTCGGCGAGCAGCCAGGCGAGCGCTTCGGGTTCGGTGCGGTCGCTCGGCGCGAGTGGTGTGCCCGGTCAGGGGCTCACGGCGATCGGCAAGGTTCGCGGCTTCGGCGAAGTCAACATGATGAACCGCTACATGCCGATGATGCAGCAGAACTACTACCGCTTCTTCAAGAACGAGTCGGCGCCGCTGCGCACGGCGGAGTTCGAGGAGTGCGGCGGCGCGGAGGCGCAGGCGGCGGGTGAAGAGATCGCGCAGGAGCTGGGCGTGGACGTCCTGCTCGGCGGCGGCTCGGCGAGCGCGAGCGCATCGTTCGAGATGAACCTCGACAACTGCGGCGCCGGCGTCACCGGCACCGTGAAGGTCGAGATGGAGGTCGAGCTCTCCGAGAACCGCCTCTACTACAAGATCACCGAGGAGCTGCAGAACGTCTGCGAGACCGAGGGTGAGATGGCCTGCCTCGACGGCACGCTCCTGATGGAGGCCGAGCTCAACGCCAACGGCGAAAACGACGCCTCGGCGCGCGTCCTCGTGGCGTGGGAGGTCGACGGCACCTGGCAGGAGAACGGCGCGCAGCGCTCCGCGAGCCTCAAGGGCGGCGTGAAGGTCGAAGCGGCGGCGATGGGCAACGCGGGCTCCGGCAGCGTCGAGTACCTCGTCTACGCGATCACCCCGGACGGCGAAGAGTACAGCTTCGTCTACGAGATCTCCGCGGACTGGGACGGCGTCGGCGGCGGCAGCGGCATGCTGAGCATCCGCGGCCGCGACGGCGAGCTGTCCTGCTCGTACACGCCTACGATGGTGTCGTGTACGGGCAGCGGCGATCTGAGCTGGACGGCGGAGGAGGAGATCGCGCTCTCGGGCGAGGTCTACGGCGGCTAGTCCCGCAACCAAGCGAACGAGCTACCGAGGGCTCGCGTCGGCGACGACGCGGGCCCTTTCTCGTGGGGGGGGGCACGATCGCCCTCAGAACCCTTGAACTTGAACTTGAACTTGCCCTTGCCCTCGAGCACGGCCGCGATTCCTGGCGCCGCGTGAAGAGCCTGGGCAAGGATTCAGGGATTCGCACGTAGCCCACGGGCACACTTGAGTTGCCCGTCCCTTTCCCTGCGAGAGGGCAAGGGAAAGGGCAAGTTCAAGTTCAAGGGTTCTGAGGCGGCGGCCGCCTGCTCTTCACCTCACCTTCTCGAACGCCGCGATCGCGGTATCCAGATCCCCCGTCGAGTGCGCCGCGGAGATCTGCACGCGGATCCGCGCGGTCCCCTTCGGGACCACGGGGTACGAGAACCCGATCACGTAGATGCCCTCGGCCAGCAGCTTGTCCGCCATCTCGGCGGCCTTGCGGGCGTCGCCGATCATCACCGGGACGATCGGGTGCGTGCCCTCAGGGATGTCGAACCCGAGCGATCCCATCTTCTCGCGGAAGTAGGCGGTGTTCGACTCCAGGCGATCGCGTCGCTCGGTCGTTTCGCTCAGCATGTCGAGGCAGGCGATCGACGCGCCGGCGATCGGCGGCGCCAGCGTGTTCGAGAACAGGTACGGGCGTGAGCGCTGGCGGAGGAGGGCGATGATCTCCTTGCGCCCCGTCGTGAACCCGCCCGACGCGCCGCCGAGGGCCTTGCCGAGCGTCGACGTGATGACGTCGACGCGGCCTTGCACGCCGAACAGCTCCGGGGTGCCGCGGCCCGTCTTGCCGACGAAGCCGGTCGCGTGGCTGTCGTCGACCATGACCATCGCGTTGTACTGATCCGCGAGGTCGCAGATGCGATCGAGCTTCGCGTACGTGCCGTCCATCGAGAAGACGCCGTCGGTGGCGATGAGGCGGATGCGTTTGTCCTGCGTCGCCTTCAGCTTCTCCTCGAGCTCGGCCATGTCGCCGTTGGCGTAGCGGTGGCGCTCGGCCTTGCAGAGGCGGATGCCGTCGATGATCGACGCGTGGTTGAGCGCGTCCGAGATGATCGCGTCCTCGGCGGTGAGGAGCGTCTCGAAGAGGCCGCCGTTGGCGTCGAAGCAGCTCGAGTAGAGGATGGTGTCGTCCGTGCCGAGGAACGTCGCGACCTTCGCTTCGAGCGCCTTGTGGAGCTTCTGCGTCCCGCAGATGAATCGCACCGAGGACAGGCCGTACCCGTAGTCGTCGAGCGCCTGCTTCGCCGCCGCGACGAGCACCTCGTGGTTCGCCAGGCCGAGGTAGTTGTTCGCGCAGAAGTTGAGGACGTTCCCGCCCGGCTCGGCCTCGATGCCCGCGCCCTGCGGCGACCCGATGACGCGCTCGTTCTTCGTGAGCCCCGCGTCTTCGATCTCTTTCAGTTGGTCCGTGAAGATCTGCTTCGCGCCTTCGAACATGCGACTGGCTTATCGCCCCCCGGACGCCCGCGCAAACGTAACCGTGCTCGTCGCGCTTCGACCGCATGCGTCGAAGTCCGGGTGCCGCTTCGTCGCCCCTTCGGCTGTGTACACCGCGTCGAACAACAGCGGGTCGGGCCCCACCGCCACGAGGAACACACTCGTCGACCCCGTCGGACGCGGTCGCCACACCCGCGCCCGCGTGCAAGCAGTCGCGACGCGCCACCGCTCCTCACCGCGTGGGACGATCTCGATGACGTCCGCGCGCGGCTCGAGCAGCTCCACCTCGTCGCCCGCGCTCACCTCCGTGAGGAACGACGGGCGGTCGTCGAGGAAGCCCTGGATCTCGGTGCGATCGGCGCGCGGCGCGAGCACCGCGCTGCCGATGATGCGCGCTTCGAGGATCCGCCGCGGCGTCAACGCAACGTCGACCGCGAGCCCGTGCTCGGGACCCGCGAGGCGCACCTCGAGGACCTCGCCGGTCTTCACCTCGGGCGCGTAGGTCACCGCCGAATCGGGCGCGAGGATCCACGGCGCGTAGTAGCCGCCGAGGAGCCCGAAGGCCGGACCGCTCGCGTCGCCGAACGCGACGCCCGGGAGGCTCTTCTCCAAGTCGCGCGCCCCCGCGAACACGTAGACGTACGCGTCGCCGTTGCGGAACACGCCGTCCTTCACGCGCACCCAGCCTTCGGTCGCGTCGGTCGACGACGTCGACTTCGGGCATCCGGTGAGCAGCGCCAGTACGAGCGGCGCCCAGAGCACGCGCATCATCACGTCGCCGAGTAGACCACGCGCGAGACGCGGTTCACGTAGTCGACGATCAGCTTCAGGTCCTTGGGATCGATCCGCGAGAACTTCACACCGACGCCCGCGCGCCCGTCGTTGTCCCCACCGCTCTTCCACGCGACCTTGCCGACCGCTTCCACCACGTGCTCGGAGCCGGGGATCTGAAACGTCATCTCCAGGCGCGTGCCGATCTCCAGCGTCTCCTCCGTCGCGAGGAAGATCCCGCCGTGGGAGATGTCGAGCGTCTTCGACGTGTGCGTGCGCCCGCCGCCCACGACGCGCATCGAGATGTTGCACGGCACCCGCCGCGTCGAACGCCGGGCCGGTCCGCTCGGCGCGGGCGAGGCCGAAGGCGGCGGCGCACCCGGGGACTTCGGCTCACTCGGGGACTCGCGGTCGCCGGGCGAGGTGCCCTCCACCGCGTACATCCCTTGCTCCGTCTTGTCCTCCGTGCGGTCGAGGTCGATGTCGATGCCCCGAACGCTGCGCCGACGCGTCCGCGGCTTCTCCTTGCCGCCGCGCCCTATCAGCATGCCCACGCGCTCGACGAGGAGCTCGTCGTCGAACGGCGCCTGCACGAAGTCGTCGGCGCGGTGCGCGTTCTCCGAGATCTCCGTGTTCGCGAGCGCCGAGACCTGGCCGTAGAGGACCACGCGCACCGGCGCCTTCGTCGCGGCCTTCTTGAGGTCCACGCAGACATCGACGCCGCGGGCGTCATCGAGGGTCAGCGCCGCGACGACGAGGTCGGGCGCCAGGCGCGGAACGCGGTCGAGCGCCGCGCGCCCCGTCGCTACCGCTTCGACCGCGTAGCCGGCGTTCTTCAGCGACTCGGTGTAGCGCTCGGAGGTGTCCTCGCGACTCTCCACGAGGAGGATGCGGCGCTTGCGCTCGAGCCCCTCGAAGGTCTGGCGCAGCGCGTCCGCCGTCACCGGCTTCTCCAAGAAACCCGCCACCTGGTGACGCTCGGTCGCGATGCGACGCGAGTGCATGTCGCGCCCGCGCTCGACGATCAGGAACATCGGGACGTCCTTCGTGACGTCGAGCGCGCGCATCTTCGCGACGACGTCGAGGACCTCCTGGTCGGGGAGGCCGGTCCCGAGCAGCACGCAGTCGAACGGCCGGCCGCCGTACTCGACGAGCGTCAGACCTTCGAGCCCGGTGTGCGCGCGCGCGACGTCCCAGGTGTCGTCGGGGCGCGGTGGCTCCGACGCGGATCGTCCGAGCATCGCCTCGGCGATGAAGCGTGTGAGCTCGCGGTCGCCCGCGACGATCAAGAGACGCCTCACGCGATCATCTCCCGCACCCACTTC
The DNA here is from genome assembly GCA_040218735.1 of Deltaproteobacteria bacterium. GTDB lineage: Bacteria > Myxococcota > Kuafuiibacteriia > Kuafuiibacteriales > Kuafuiibacteriaceae > JAUHYN01. The sequence continues at coordinate 169,652 of JAVJQW010000062.1, read as the reverse complement.
GCGTAGGCGTCGTTCGCGGTGGCCGTGGGCAGCGCGAGGATCTCCGGAACGTCGTACGGGTGGAGTCGCTCGACCGCGCTGCGCAGGGTGTCGAACCCCCCGCGGGTCGTCTTCAGGACCAGGAGGGACTCTGAATCCTCCTGAACTTCGCCCTCCCATCGGTAGATCGAGCGAATGTCGGCGATCACGTTCACACACGCGCAGGCGCGTTCGGTGACCAGATCACGGGCGATCCGACTCGCCTCGTCGGGCGGCGCCGTGACCAAAACCACGATGATTTCGTCGGGTTCCATCGTGCGCGACTCGGGACGTCGAGTTGAGCACGAAACCATGACGGTCGCCACACCCGCACATCGCCGGTCCGTACAAGGTCGGTTGTCGACGCTTGATACGTGGCGTATCGCGACCGCTTCGAAGGGGTTGTACCGAGAATGAACACGACGACACGTAACGCATCCCTCCTCCTCGGCTGCACATTGGCGCTGGCCTGCTCCGGTGGAGAACGTCAGACCATCGAGCGGCCGGTGATCGTGGCCTTCACCGCGACGCCGATCGACGTCGCAGCGGGTGGGACCACGATGCTCCGTTGGGAGGTCACCGGCGCACGCTCTGTGCAGATCGACACCGAGGACGGCACCAACGTCCTCCCCGCGACCGCGAACCAGTCCGGCTCCGTAGTGAGCCCGACGCTCGCGGCCACCACCGTATTCGTGCTGTCCGCCGCGAACGAAGGCGGCCTCTCTACGATGATGGCGACCGTCACCGTCGGGGGCGGCGGCAACGGACCGACCATCACGTCGTTCACGGCGAACCCGATGACGCTGAACGCGGCGGGGATGGCGACGCTGTCGTGGCAGACCACGGGCGGCAACACGCTGCAGATCCTCGCGAACAACACGTCGGTCCACAACGCGGACGCGACGGCCGTCGACTCCGGGAGCGTGAGCCTCCAGGTCGACGCGACGACGACGTACACGTTGCTCGTCGGCGACGCGATGGCGCGCACCGCGATGCAGACGGTGACCGTCACGGTCGGCGGTGCGACGCAGCCCACGATCGACAGCTTCGCCGCGACCCCCGCGACGATCCCCACGGGCGGGAGCTCGACGCTCGGGTGGACCGTGCGTGACGCGACCTCGGTGACGATCGCCGACAGCAGCGGCACCGTCGTCACGACGGTCGCGAACCTGATGGGCACGGTGTCCGTCACGCCCGCGCAGACCGAGACGTACACACTCACCGCGTCGGACGCGAACGGCGCGATGGCGACCGCGATGACCACGGTCACCGTGAACGCCGCGATGGGCGCGCAGGTCGTGAGCTTCACGGCGACGCCTCAGATGGTGAACCAGGGCGGCACGACGACCCTCGCGTGGAACGTGAACAACGCACCGGAGGGGATCGACATCATCGAGTCCGGCAACGTCGTCACCTCGTCGAACATGGCGATGGGCACCTTCATGGTCACGCCCGCCGCGACGACGACCTACCAGCTCGTCGCGAAGAACGCCGCCAACGGCGACGACATGGCGTCGGTCATGGTCACCGTGGTCGCCCCCGGTCAGCCGGTGGTCTCGACGTTCACCGCCAACCCGGTCGTCGTTGCGGCCGGCGGCACGACGACGCTCAGCTGGACGACGGTGAACGCGGATCAGGTGCGCATCCTCGACGGCGCGACGGTGGTCGCGACCGAGACGACGAATGTAGCGAGCGGCTCCACGACCGTCACGCCGACCGCGGACACGACCTACACGATCGAAGCCACGCTGATGGGCAACAACCCGGCGACGGCGACCGTCGACATCTTCGTGCACGCGGCGCCGGTGGTGAACACGTTCACGGTCACGCCGACGACGCTCGCGGCCGCGGGCCTGGTGACGGTGACCTGGGACGTCGCGAACGTCAGCAGCCTCGGCCTCACGCTCGACGGCGCGGCGGTCGGCAACTTCCCGACGGTGACCTCCACCGCCGGGACGCAGACCTCGAACGGTTCGATTCAGGTGCAGGTCGCGCAGACCTCGACGTTCCAGCTGAACGCGATGTCGGCGGCGGGTACGCTGAGCCCGACGCAGACCGTCACCGTGAACGTGCAGATGCCGAACACGGAGACGGAGCCGAACGACGACTTCGGCACCGCGAACATGTTCCCGATGGTGGGCGGCATCGCGGGTACGCTGACGGCGGACGACCTGGACTTCTTCACGATCGACGTGCCGATGGGCGGCAACGTCACCGCGCAGACCAGCGACGGGATGGGCGGCTGCGCCACCGACACCGTGCTGTTCCTCGCGGGCCCCGGCGGGACCGTGATCGCCTCCGACGACAACGACGGCACCGGCAACTGCTCGCTGATCTCGCCGACGAACGACGCCGGCGCGAGTGACCTCCTCGCGGGGACGTACTTCGTCGTGGTCCGCCACAGCACGGCGACGGGGACGGGCAACTACGAGCTCGACGTCACCGTGGGCGCGGCCGCCTGCGGTAACGACATCATCGAGTCGAACGCCAACGAGCAGTGCGACGGCGGCAACACGACGGCCGGCGACGGCTGCAACGCAGCTTGCCAGATCGAAATCCACCCGACGGTCCTCAGCGGCACGGGTGGCACGGTGTCGCTCAACTTCCCGGCCGGGACCGACTTCCAGGTCGTGCAGGTGAACGTCGCCGCCGGTCAGTCGATCGCGGCGGTCGCCGCCGACGTCGGCGGCACGACGTGCAACACGGTCGACACGGCGATCAACCTCGCGAACGACCAGCTCCTCGGGATCGGCGGCAAGGCCGACGGCGGTCCGGTCGGCACCGCGGGGGCCTGCGCCTCGCTGATCGTGCCGACGGATCAGTTCAACGTGAACCTCGAGGCCGGGACGTACTACCTCGTCGTGTTCGCGGAGTCGGGTACGGGCAACGTCCAGCTGACGGTGTCCATCTCCAACGCGATCTGCGGCAATAGCGTCTTCGAGACCAACGCCGGTGAGCAGTGCGACGACGGCAACACCAACGCCAACGATGGCTGCAACGCGACTTGCCAGCTCGAGGTCGTCCAGACCGTGACGCTCCCGTCGGCCTCGCCAATCGTGGTGTCGTCGGCGCTCGGTACGCTCGGCGAGCTCGACACGTTCCAGATCACCGTGACGACCGAGACGTTCGTTCGCGTCGAGACGTTTGCGCCGACCGTGGCCGCGGGTTGCAACGAGGACACGTTCCTCGTGCTCCGCGACGCGAACCAGAACGTCCTCGGGTTCGACGACGAGGGTGGCACCGGCTCCTGCTCGCGCATGGACGAGCTGCAAGCTGGCTTGCGCCTCGCGCCGGGTACGTACTACGCGCAGGTCTTCGAGTTCAGCGGCCAGACGATCGCCGGGTACGAGGTGCGCTTCGAGAGCGTGGCGATCGCCGGCACCGCGCCGATCTTCGACACCGAGCCGAACGACGCGCAGGCGTCGGCGCAGGTCTCGGGGCTGAGCGGCGTGGGGACCGTGACGTTGCAGGGGCGGTTGAACCCCTCCGGCGACGACGACGTGTGGGCGGTGACGGTGCCCGCGAACCAGGACCTGGTCCTGATCGCTCGGACGCACGACGTCCGCACGACGCCGACGCAGTGTGGGGCGCAGAACTCCGTGGCCGACACGCGGGTGTTCATCGAGCAGGCGGGCCTGGAGGCTTCGCAGCCGGGGACGTTGGAGGTCGCGTACAACGACGACGCCGATCTCGCGAACGACATCTGGTGCTCGGCCGTGGGCGCGAACGTCTCGGGTGGCGCCACGGGCGCGACGTACTACGTCCGTGTGCAGGGCTTCGCGGACGCCGGGATTCGAGCGTACTTCCTGACGCTCCAGCTGCAGACGCCGGCGCCCTGATCAGGGGCGTCGAATCTCGATGACGTGCACGAAGCGCCGACTCGGGATGTAGAGCGTGCGAGCGATGGTCTCCGGATCATCGCTCGCCACCGCGTCCGCCGCCGCCTGGATCTCGTCGAGGCGCCGCGGCACCGCCGAGAACATTCCGAGCAACACGCCTCTTCGTCAGGGACCTCGATCGTCAGGTCCAACGCCTCCCCCGCGTTCTCCGTCCGGCGTCCGTACTTGCCGAGCGCTTCGGGCGTCCCCGGCGCAGGCACGAGCGGGCGCACCTTGCGGTCGGCGCCGATGCGCACCACCCACAGCGACGTGTAGCGCGTCTTGCCGTAGGCGAGGTGGAGCCGATCGCCGGGGCGGAGCTCCGGTGTGCTGGGGAGCGGGTGGCGGATGCCGTCCGCGCTGACGACGTCGATCTGCAGCTTCACGTCGCCGCGCTTCCAATCGCCCGCGCCGAACTCTTCGGCCGGTACGACGCCGAAGTCGGCGAGGCGCGACACGAGGAGCGTCACGGAGAACAGCACGACCGCGACGCCGGCGTAGACCAGCGCGCGCGTCCGCGTCGCGGGGACGCTCACCCGGCGAGCTCCTCGGGGGCGAGCTCGATCGCGCCGTCGAAGACGTGCACGGCGTCGCCCGCGATCGTCACGGCGCCGAGCGTCGCGTCGTCGGCTTCGATCTTCACGCCGAGCGGCCCGCCCGGGAGGTGGACGGTGACGACCTCGCCGTAGGGCACACGTCCCTTCTTCGCGAGCGCCGCGACGGTCGCCGAGGCGCCGGTCCCGCACGCGTCGGTGATGCCGGAGCCGCGCTCGAACACCACGAGGTCGACGTCACCGTCGTCGCGGACGCGGCACAGCTCGACGTTGGTGCGCTCCGGGAACTGCGGGTGGCGCTCGAGGCGCGGTCCGTGTTCGCGGGCGAGCGCCATCAGATCGTCGGAGGCGGCGAGGGGGTCGAGCACCAGGTGGGGGTTGCCCATCGAGACGCCCACGCCGGCGAACGGCGCGGCGTCGACGTTCGCGTGGGTGAGCCTCGCGTGCCCCATCGTGACGCTGACGGTTCCCCCGTCGACGTGGCCTTGGAGGACCCCGGCGTCGGTGTCGACGGCGACGCGGCCGTCGCCCCCCAGGACGAAGCGGACGACGCAGCGCAGGCCGTTGCCGCACATCTGCGCGACGGAGCCGTCGGCGTTGAAGACGTGCATCCGGACGTCGGCCTGAGACACCCGCGGCGCCGAGACGGTGAGGACGCCGTCGGCACCGATCCCGCGGCGCCGGTCGCACAGGCGCCGCGCGGCCGCGGCGGTGATCCGCGCGTCTTCGGCGCGCACCACCACGAAGTCGTTGCCGAGCCCTTGGTACTTGGCGAACGCAACCCGCATCGACCTCATCTGAAGGCGACGGACACGTACGAGTCAAAGTCTCTTGTTTGGTACGCTGCCAGCGTGCGTCTCGTTTTCGCTACGGTGTTGTTCCTCACGACGGCCTGCGAGGTCGTCGACTCCGCCCAGGCCACGACGGTGATCGGCGGCCTGGCCGTCGCCACCCCGGCCGTCTCGATCCAGGGGCAGCTCGACGTCCCGTCCGAGGTCGTGGCGTCGGCGTGGGTGAGTGAACGCGACAACGCGGTGTCGTCGAACCTCACCCCGGTCGACGGCGCGATCGCGGCGCTGATCATCGACGACCAATCGCTCGACCTGCCGTTCGCGAGCGACGGTCGCTATACACTCACGTCGCTCGAAAACGGTGAGCTCGTCTACCGCGCCGGGAGCGCGTACACGTTCACGGCCGAGGTCAACGGCGCGCGGCGCGGCGGCACGGTGCCGGCGGCGCCCGAGCAGCTCACGCCCGCGGCGATCAGCCTGTCGCCGCAGCCGACCGCGGCGCACCCGTCGGTCCCGGAGGCGCTGTTGCACCCGGCCAACACGGCGCTCACGCTCACGTTCCCCGCGCAGTACGGCAAGTACGGCTACGTCGTGGTGCTCCGGGCCGATCCGAACGCGCCGGACGACCCGATGGTGGTCTACGACAGTCGCCCGCAGACCGCCGCGGAGGTGCTCGAGCTGATCGTCGGCGACGGTAATCGGTCGCTAGAGGTGCCGGCCGCGACGTTCGCGCAGGACGGCATCTACGGCGTCATCGTCTTCGCCGTGGAGCGCGGAACGGACCTCCTGCCGAACACGTTCATCGGGTCGGCGTTCCTGGTCGGATCCGGGGTCGCGATCGTCGTGGGCGTGGACGGCTGAGGTGGTGATCTCGGTCGCCGTCTTCGACCTGGACGGCACGCTGATCGACAGCTACCGCGACATCGCATCGGCGCTCGACGAGGTGCTCGTTGAAGTCGGCGCCGCGCCGCTCGGACCCGACGTGATCCGGACGATGATCGGCGGCGGCGCCAAGGTCCTGATCCAACGTGCGCTCGGCGAACGTGTGGACGAGCTCTTCGAAGCGACCCACGCGCGGTTCTACGACGCGTACCGGCGGCGGCTCCTCGAGACCACGCGCCCTTACGATGGTGTCCGGGCGATGCTCGACGGGCTGCGCGCCGCGAACGTCACGTGCGCGATCGCGACGAACAAACCGGCGGCGTTCACGGTGCCCGTGGTGGAGGGGCTCGCGCTGGGACTCGCGGCGGCGAGCGCCGACGAGGTCCCGAACAAGAAGCCGGACCCGGCCGTGGTGCACCTCGCGCTCGAGCGCGCGGGCTGCGCCGGGATCGATCCGCAAGAGGTCGCGTACGTCGGCGACATGCCGATCGACGCGGCGACCGCGGCGCGGTTCGGCGGACCGTTCTTCGGCGTGCGGTGGGGCTTCGACCCGGAGGGCCTGCGGGCGCAGGTCTCGACGCTCAGCCGGACGCCGGCCGAGCTACTCGACCGTCTCCTCGGGCGCAGCGCACCCGAGGAGACCATCGACAAATGAAAACTTGCTGTTGGGAGCAAAAAGAAGGCTGGACAAGCACCGTGCCTCGAGGAAGGGGGGATTCCCGTCAGCCCAGATGCTTGCCCACACCCGGTTTCCGCGCCTCAGGACACCTCTCGAGCAGTGGGGGGAACACACCCGAGACGTTTCCGTCGGCAATCACCAACATAGCAATGGCGGTGCCAACATTGGGCTGTCTGAAAGACTGGGTTTTTCTCATGCAGGGCGTCAAAACGTGGTGATTGAGCCTCGTTTTGCCGCGGTAATTTCGCCCCAATAAGGGTCGCTCCCCGTAAATTGTGGGGAGATCGCGAAGATAGCGCGTGGTCTTTTTACCCCGTCCAGGTCAGACTCCCTCTTGGGGCTCCCCATGATCAACGTCCTCATCGCCGACGACGACAAGACGAACCTCTATTTGCTCAAGATCTTCTGCCGCGACCGGCAGGACATCCGCCTCGACTTCGCCAGCAACGGACAGGAGGCGCTGGACCGGGTCCAGGCCGGCGAGGTCGACATCCTCATCACGGACCTGAGGATGCCGGTCCTCTCGGGCGACGAGCTCCTCACCACGGTGAAGCGCGAATTTGCGCACATCCCGGTCATCATCATGACGGGGTACGGCTCGATCGAGGGCGCCGTCGACTACCTGCAGCGGGGCGCGGACGACTACCTGACCAAGCCTCTCACCAAGGAGGTGTTCATCCACCGCCTCGAGCGCGTGATGGAGCAGGTCTCCCTCACCAAGGAGGTGCAGCGCCTCAAGAGCTCCATCGCGGCCGGGCCCTCCGAGCGGCTGATCGGGCGGAGCCCGAAGATGATCGAGCTGAAGAACCAGCTCCCCACGCTCGCGCAGACGGAGGCGTCGGTCGTCATCTACGGCGAGTCGGGGACAGGCAAGGAGGTCGTCGCACGGTGTGTGCACGAGCTGTCTCGGCGCGCCGACAAGCCGTTCGTGACCGTGAACTGCGGCGCGCTCCCGGAGCAGCTCCTCGAGTCGGAGCTGTTCGGCTACCGGCGCGGCGCGTTCACGGACGCCCACGCCGACAACCCCGGCCTCGTCGACGCGGCCGACACCGGTACGCTGTTCCTCGACGAGATCGGCGAGATCTCGCTGTCGGTGCAGGTGAAGCTGCTGCGGTTCCTCGAGCTGAAGGAGTACAAGCCGGTCGGCTCGCCGAAGAGCCGCATCGCCGACGTACGGATCATCGCGGCGACGAACCGCGACCTGAAGCAGGCCGTCGAGGACAAGACGTTCCGCGAAGACCTGTTCTATCGCCTCAACGTGGTGCCGGTGCAGCTACCTCCGCTGTCGGAGCGGACCGGCGACATCGCGCTGCTCGCTTCGAGCTTCCTGGAGCGGTTCAACGCGCAGTTCAAGAAGCAGATCGCGTTTTCACCGGAGGTCTACCGTCGGCTGGAGAGCTACGCGTGGCCGGGCAACATCCGTGAGCTCGAGAACAAGGTCGAGCAGATCGTCGTGATGGCGCGCGAGAGCGAGGTACGCGCGGACGACATCGACCTCGGCGCCGCGCCCGCCGCCGGCGCCGCCGCGCCGCGGATCCAGGCGGGCTTCGGGACGTTCAAGGACGAAAAGGACGCCATCCTCCGACGCTTCGAGCGCGACTACGTGACCGCCGTGCTCGAAGAGGCGGAGGGCCACATCACCAACGCCGCGAAGCGCGCGGGGTTGGATCGCAAGAACCTGTGGCAGCTGATGAAGCGCCACAAGATCGCGGCGGAGGACTTCAAGGGGACGGGGGCTTAGCTCCCGTCTCGCTCAGCGCGAGTAGTTGGGCGCTTCCTTGGTCACCACGACGTCGTGCACGTGGGACTCGCGTAGGCCCGCGGCGCTGATGCGGACGAACTTCGCGCGCTCGTGGAGCGTGACGAGGTCCTGGGCGCCGACGTAACCCATGCCGGCGCGCAGGCCGCCGATGAGCTGCGTGATCGTCTCTTCGAGCGGGCCCTTGAACGGGACGCGCCCTTCGATGCCCTCGGGCACGAGCTTCCTCGCTTCGATCCCGGCCTGCGCGTAGCGCTCCGCCGAGCCCTGCTGCATCGCGCCGAGCGAGCCCATCCCGCGGTACGCCTTGAAGGCGCGGCCCTCGAGCAAGACCATCTCGCCGGGGGACTCCGCGACGCCGGCCAACAGCGAGCCGATCATCACCGCGTGCGCGCCGGCGGCGAGCGCCTTCACGATGTCGCCGGAGTACTTGATGCCGCCGTCCGCGATGACGGGGACGCCGGCGTCGGCGCCGGCCCTCGCGCAGGCCATGACCGCCGAGATCTGCGGCACACCGACGCCCGCGACGATGCGCGTGGTGCAGATCGAGCCCGGCCCGATGCCGACCTTCACCGCGTCCGCGCCGGCGTCGATCAGCGCCTTGGCGCCGTCGGCGGTGGCGACGTTGCCCGCGGCGACGTCGACGCTCGGATACTTCTTCTTGGTCTCGCTGACGGCGTCGATGACGCCCTTGCTGTGACCGTGCGCGGTGTCGATGACGATGAGGTCGACCTCGGCCTCCGCGAGCGCGGCGGCGCGCTCCTCCCGGTCCGGCCCGACGCCGAGCGCCGCGGCGACGCGCAGGCGGCCCGACGGATCGAGCGACGCGTTCGGGTGGCGGGCGTGTTTTTCGACGTCCTTCAGCGTGACGAGCCCGACGAGCTTGCCGTCCTCGCCGAGGATCGGGAGCGTCTCCTTGCGGTTCTCGTGCATCACGCGGCGCGCTTCGTCGGGCGTGGTGCCGACGGGGATCGTCACGGGCTCCTTCGTCATCAGGGCCTCGATGCGGACGTCGTTCGAGGCGGCCGCGCGGATGTCGCGGCCGGTCAGCATCCCGACGAGCTTGCCTTCACGCTCCACCGGGAAGGACGAGAAGCCGTGCTCGATCGTCAGCCCGATGGCGTCCCGCACCGGTTGGTCGGGGCGCACGGTGATCGGGTTGTGGATCATCGCCGACTCGAACCGCTTCACCCGCCGGACCTCCGCCGCGTGCTGCGCCGGGGTCATGTTCTTGTGGATGACGCCGATCCCGCCGAGCTGGGCGAGGGCGATCGCGAGCCGCGACTCCGTCACCGTGTCCATCGCGGCGGAGAGCAGCGGCAGCTCGAGCCGGATGCGCGCGGTCAGCTGGGTCCGGACCTGGGTCTCACGGGGTAGGGTTTCCGAATACCCGGGCTCCAGGAGGACGTCGTCGAAAGCCAGGCCGGTGGGGAGGTCGAGGTTGTCCATGGCGGCCGATCCATACACCCAACGTCCCGCTCCCTCCTACCCTAGATCGCGGATGCGTTTACCTAGGACAACCCGGCGTGGCCGTGTATGCTGCCTTCCATTCAACCCGCGCGCCGCGCGCCGACGAACGGCCCGAAGAACGAGCGCGACGAAGCTGGAGCCCGCGTGCTGATCCGTACGATCCCATCTCGACCCCACCTAGGTCGACCGGCGCGAGATCGAAGCCAACGCGACACGATCCGCGGCACCCGCACCGAAAGTGCGAACGGCTCCCGGAGACGACCTTTCAATGACCATCAAAATGTTGATCAACGCGACAGCTCAAAACGAGCTGCGCATCGCCGTGGTGGAGGATGGTGAGCTCGCCGAGCTCGACATCGAAGCGTCCGAAACGAGCACACTGAAGGGCAACATCTACAAAGGTGTCGTCCACAACGTCGAAGGCAGCCTCGAGGCCGCTTTCGTCGACATCGGCTCCCACAAGCAGGGCTTCCTCCCGTTCTCGGAGATCAAGCCCGACCAATACTATCGCCGCTGGTCCGCCAAGGAGTCGCCGCGCATCACGGACGTGGTGCGGCGCGGCCAGGACATCGTCGTCCAGGTCGCCAAGGACGCCATCGGCGACAAGGGCGTGACGCTCACGACGTACCTGTCGCTGGCCGGTCGGTACACCGTGCTGATGCCCGGCAGCGACGCCGGTGGCATCTCGCGCAAGATCGAGGACGACAAGGTGCGTAAGCGGATCCGCACCATGGCGTCGAAGCTGAACAAACCCGAGGGTTGCGGCTTCATCGTCCGGACCGCCGGGCTCAACCAGACGCGGGTCGGGATCCAGAAGGACCTCGACGCCGTCTCGGCGCAGTACGAGAAGGTCACGAAGGCCGCCGAGATCGCGCGGGCTCCGTCGATCCTCTACGCCGAGCCGGACCTCGTCGCGCGCACGCTGCGCGACTTCTTCAACGAGGACATCGACGAGGTCTGGATCGACACCCAGGAGGAGTACGACGCCGCGGTCGAGTACTTCGACGAGGTGATGCCGGACTTCAAGGACCGGCTGCACTTCTACTCGAACCCGATCCCGATCTTCGCGTACTACCACGTGGAGGCGCAGATCGAGTCCACGTTCGAGCGTCGCGTGGCGCTCCCGAGCGGCGGCTCGATCGTCGTGGACCAGACCGAGGCGCTCGTCGCCATCGACGTGAACTCGGGCAAGAACACCCGCGAGGGGGGCCACGAGGACACCGTCTTCGCCGTGAACAGTGAGGCGGCCGAGGAGATCGCGCGTCAACTCAAGTTGCGCGACCTCGGCGGCATCGTCGTCATCGACTTCATCGACATGGAGATGACGAAGCACAAACGCGAGGTCGAGAAGGTCCTCGCGGAGGCGGCCAAGGACGACAAGGCGCGCTACAAGATCTCGCGCATCAACTCCAAGGGCCTGTGTGTCCTGACCCGCCAGCGCATCCGTCAGGGGATGCGGCGCGCGTTCCAGCACCGCTGCGAGACCTGCGGCGGCACCGGCTGGCGTCGGAGCGCCGAGTCGCACTCGCTGTCGCTGGTGCGTCGCCTCGAGGCGCGGCTCGCGCAGGGCGGCGTCGGCGAGGCGAGGGTGACGACGCACCGCGAGACGGCGGAGTACATGCTCAACCAGCGCCGCGCGCAGCTGATGGCGCTCGAGAAGGAGTACGACTGCCGCATCGTCGTGAAGGCGCGCCCGGAGATGGAGCGCAACCAGGACGAGGTCACGTTCCTCTCGAAGGGCGAGGTGCTCGCCGAGATCACCGACAAGCTCCCGCCGCGCGAGGACCGGCGTCGGGATCGCTCGCAGCGCAAACGTCGCCGCACGAAGAAGCGCCGCGAGGCGCAGGCCGACAGCAACGAGGTCTCCGTCTCGGAGCTCCCGAAGAAGAAGTCCAAGCGCAAACGTCGTCGCGGCGGCGAGGACGGCGAAGCGAAGTCGTCGGAGCGCGGCGCCGCCAAGGGCGAGCGGAGCGAGAAGAGCGACAAGAGCGCGCCCGCGATCGAAGCGAAGGGCGACACCACGTTCACCGGTCGCCCGTCCGCCGAGATGCTCGAAAGACTCAAAGCCGAACGCCAGGCCAGGCGGAAGCGACGCGAGGAAGAGCAGAAGGCCGGCAAGGGTTCGAACGGCGACGCGTCGTCGAAACCCGCGACCGTGTCCGCCGAGGCGCAGAGCAGCCCGAAAGCGCCGAAGGAGGCGCCGAAGGACAGCGGCTCGCGTTTCACCGGGACCGTACCGAAGGGGGAGAACGAGGTGAAAGCCTCGGACGTGGAAGCCGACCCTGCGGCGCAGCGTAAGAGTCTCCTCGATCGGATCTTTGGCTCCCGCTGAGTCGGTGTCGGATGTTGTATGATGCGAGCGTGTCGATCAGATCGATAGCGCTCGCGACGGCTGCCTTCCTGGCGGCGGTCGCCCCCGACCTCGCCGAGGCGCAGGAAGCGTCCGTCGCCCTCCCCAAGATTCGCGGCCCCCGCCGCGCGAAGGCGCAAAACCTCACGCGCGGCATCGTCGCCGGCCTCGCCGGCCAGGGGCTGCTCGTCGTGTACGGCAAGGAGCTGCGCGGCGCCGCGAAGTCCGCGGGCGCCAAGGCCACCTCGTTGGAGGCCGCGCAAGCCGCAGACGCGCAGTATCAGCTGCTCGTGAAGATCACCCGGAGCCGCAAGAAGTACTTCGCGACGGCGCGTCTGATCGACGTGCGCACCGGCGAAGAGATCGAGAAGATCAAGAAGTCCTACCGGCGCGGGAAGAGCGCGACCAAGATCGGCCGCGCGATCGGGAGCGGGATGGCCGCCTCGATCAAGTCCCGCGTGTCGGCACCACCGCCGCCGCCGCCCGCGCCGATCGCCGCGGTGACCCCCGATCCGGATCCGCCGCCGCCACCCCCCGCCGCGCGGCCGAAACCCAAGGACGAGTCGCCGACGGGGGCGCAGACGAGCGTCGGTGGATCGGAGGGCTCGGGGAGCGGCGAGCAGAGCATGTTGCAGCTCCGCCTCGGCGCGGGGACGCAGGCCCTGTCCGCGTACACCGTCGCGGTCGGCGGCGTCGTCACCGGGCTGGCGTACACGTTGTCGCCGCTCATGCTGATCGACGCGGGGGCGCGTGTGACGATCCCCGGCGTGGGCTTTGGTTTCGACGCGCGGCTGTCGTTCGTGCCGGTGAAGTACTCGATCGACGTCGAGCCCGCGGTGTCGCCCGCGGAGCCGACCGGGCGCTTCTTCAACGTCGGCGTCGCGGCGCACTACAACCTCGAGCTCGCGCGATTCGGCGACGACGAGGCCGGGCGGTTCGTGCTCACGCCGCTGGCCGGGTTCTTCTACGACTCCATGACCGTGGAAGGGCAGGGTGAGAACACCGTCGTCGTGAGCTGGTCCGCGATCGGGCTCGAAGCGGGTGGGCGCGCCACCGTTCAGGTGAACGAGCAGCTCGTGCTCGACGCCGAGGGCCGCTTCGGGATCGTCCCCGTCTACAACGAAGGCCCCACGACCACGGGGCGTGACGGGTTCGGCATCAACTTCCGCGTCGGCGGCGGCGGGCGCTTCTGGGTCTCGTCCGCGTTCGGGCTGCAGCTCGGCGTGAGCTACACGTTCCAGCGTGTCGGGCTCACCGGGATGGGGGACCGCACGCCGTTCGTGGACGACCCGCCGCTGGAGGGCGCGACGGTCTTCAGCGGGGATCTCAAGATCGGTACCAGCGTCCTGCTGGCGATCTGACTTTACAGCTCCCGCGGCGGGTGGCTACGGTCCGCGCCGTGGCCCGGCGCCGCAATCCATTGAAGCGAAAGTCGACGGTGCGGCCGCTCGCGATCGGGCGGCGTGTCCTCGCCGACGAAGCACGCGCGGTCGCCGAGGCCGGGGAGCGCCTGAACGGCGCCTTCACGAAGGCGACGCACCTCATCGCCGCGTGTGAGGGGCGCCTCGTCGTCACGGGGATGGGCAAGGCGAACTTCGTCTCGCAGAAGATCTCCGCGACGTTTGCCTCCACCGGCACCCCGTCGTTGTTCCTCCACCCGGCCGACGCGCTGCACGGCGACCTCGGTCGGCTCACGCCGGCGGACGTGGTGCTCGCGCTGTCGCACTCGGGGGAGACCGAGGAGATGCTGCGGCTCATCCCCGCGGTGAAGCAGGTCGGCGCGACGGTGATCGCGATGACCGCGTCGAAGCGCTCCTCACTCGCGCGCGGCGCGGACCTGACGATCGAGATGGGCCGCTGGGACGAAGCGGGGACCGGCCTCGCGCCGACCACGTCGACCACCGTGATGCTCGCGCTCGGCGACGCGCTCGCGATGGTCGTGCTCGAGCTGCGCGGCTTCACCGAGGACGAGTTCAAGCAGTTCCACCCCGCCGGCTCGCTCGGTCGGCGGCTGATGCTCGTCGAGGACGTCATGCGGGGCGGCGAGATGCTGCCGTGTGTGAAGCCGAAGGCGACGATCGCCGAGGTGATCAGCGTGATGACGTCGACGCCCGGTCGCCCCGGCGCGGCGACGGTGATCGGTCCCTACAAGAAGCTCGTCGGCATGTTCACGGACGGCGACCTGCGCCGCCTGATGGAGTCGGGCACCTGTGATCTCGCGGCGCCGATCTCTTCGGTGATGTCGACTTTGCCCAAGACCATCACGCCGGATCAGCGTGTCGCGGAGGCGGCGGCGGTGATGCGGGCGCATCACGTCGACCAGGTCGCGGTCGTGGATACGAAGCACCGCCCGGTGGGGCTGCTCGACGTCCAGGACCTGCTCGCGCTCGGCCTGTTTTGACCTCGCGTGTGTCGCGCGGCGATGATGCCAAATCGTGCGTCGCCTCGCTTCCGTCTTCGCTCTCCTGCTGCTGGTGACCTGCAAGGACACCTCCGGGCAGCGTGGCATCGACGGTGGTGCGTTCACGATCCCCGACGCCGGCTTCATCGACGCCGGCTTCTACGACTCCGGCCTCAATGACGCGGGGCCGTACCAGTGCCCGGTGACGTGCAGCGGCGGGCAGGTGTGCGGCTGCATCCTCGGCGACTGCGGGTGCCATACACCCAAGGCGTTCAACGAACCGTGCGACGTCCAACACCCCGAGACCTGCGAGAGCCCGTTCCAATGCGTGCGCGCGCGCTCCGAAGGCTTCGATATCGACATCTGCAGCGACGGTCGCCTGGGGATCGCGTGCTCCAAGACCGCGGATATCTGCACCACGCAGCTCGGGTGTGTCTGTTACACGGACGCTTCGAGCACGACGGACTGCCGCTGCCGCGACGCCCACGATCCGAACAACGAGCTGTGTGATCGCTTCGTCCCGGAGACGTGCCCGAACGGCGTGTGTGTCCGAGCGATCGGCTCGGGCGGCGGCGCGTTCTTCTTCTGTAGCGACGGCGCCGAAGGGCGCGCCTGTGAACCGGGTGACGGCTCCTGTCAGACCTCGCTCGGCTGCACGTGTCCGATCGTCTTCGGCCAGGCGCGATGCACCTGCGGCGAACCGGCGGAGGCGGGGGAAGCGTGTGATCCAAACGTCGCGGGCGCGTGTGTCGCGCCGCTGATGTGCCTCCCGCAGCAGACGCCGGGCCGCGGGATCACGACGGTGTGTGGGAGCGGCCAGGGGCGCGACGGCGGAAGCGGGGCGCCCGGTTCCTGCGACCCGAACGATCCCAACAGCTGCCCGCCCGGCACCGCCTGCATCATGACCGCGCAAGGGTTCCAGTGCGTGATGCGATGACGACGCGCGCCGTCGTCGTCATGGGCAAGTTGCCCCGCCCGGGGCGCGTGAAGACGCGGATGTGCCCGCCGCTCACGCCCGAGAACGCCGCGCACCTGTACGGTGCGTTCCTCGCCGACGTGTTCGCGTACGTCGATCGCGAGACGAACGAACGCCGCGTCTTCTCCTGCGCGCTCACGGAGGGCGACACGATCGACGAAGCCCGCGCGCTCGCGCCCGCGGGGTGGGACGTCGCGGCGCAGTCCGGCGAAGGGTTGGGCGCGCGCATCGAAGACGCACGCGTGCGCGGCGCCGCCGATCACGTGCTGGTGCTCGGGAGCGACGCCCCGACGATGGCGCCCGGTCGCATCCGCGCCGCGTTCGCCGCGCTCGCGGAGCACGACGCGGTCTTTGGGCCGACCGAAGACGGCGGCTACGATCTCGTCGGGTTCGCGGGTCCGCAGCCTGCGCTGCTCCAAGACATCCCGTGGTCGACCCCCGAGGTCATGGCCGCGACGGAACGTGCGGCGGGCGCCGCTGCGCTGAAGATCGCGAAGCTCGAGGTCGGCTACGACGTCGATCGCGCCGAGGACCTCGAGCGCGCGCTCGCCGACGCGAGGCGCCTCGAACGTGTGCACACCCGCCGCGCGATCGAGGCGACGCTTGCTTCGCAGACGACGGACGACTAAGCCGACGTCGATGGGAAAGCGCATTCGTCTCACCCAATACGCGCTGTCGGGTGGGTGAGCGGCCAAGTTGGGTCCGGGTGACCTGAAGGCCATGCTCGGTTCGCTCGCGCCGCGGGCCGATAAACGAATCCTCGTCGACATGAACACGGTCGACGACGCTGGAGCGGTGCGCCTGGACGCGGATCGCGGGCTGCTCCACACCATCGACGTCATCACGCCGATCGTCGATGACCCCGAGACCTTCGGGCGCGTCGCCGCCGCCAACGCGGTGAGCGACATCTTCGCGATGGGCGGGCAGCCGATGTCCGCGGTGTCGTTCCTCGCCGTCCCCAAGGATCTGCCGCCGCGCGCGCTGGGGCCGATGCTCCGCGGCGCGGAGGAGCTGCTGTTCTCGGCGGGTGCGATGTTGATCGGTGGGCACACGGTGAAGGACTCCGAGCTCAAGCTCGGCTTCGCGGTGACGGGCATCGTGCGCAGCAAGAAGATGACGACGGTCGCCGGTGCCAAACCGAAGGACGTCCTGGTCCTGACGAAGCCCCTCGGGACGGGGGTCCTGTACCAGGCGATGAAGAACGGGCTGCGCACGGCGAAGCAGACGCGCGCGCTCGTCGCGTCGATGACGACCCTGAACGACGTCGCGAGCGCCGCGATGATCGAGGCCCGGGTTCGCTGCGCAACCGACGTGACCGGGTTCGGCCTGGCGGGCCACGCGCTCAACATCGCGCGGGCGTCGAACGTGGACGTGATGCTCGACGCCTCGGCGCTCCCCACGCTGCCGGGCGTCATGGATTACCTGGGGCAGGGGGTCGAGGTCGGCCCGACGCAGGTCAACCTGAACGGCTACGGGCGCCAGTTCGCGCCCGCCAAGACCGCCCCGCGGGCCGCGACCCGGCTGGCGGCGGACCCGCAGACGAGCGGGGGCTTGCTGATGGCGGTCTCCCCCCGGCGGGCCGAGGCGCTCGCCGCCGAGCTGTCGGCCTGGATCATCGGCGAGGTGCGCCCGTGCCGGGGCAAGGCGCCGGCGGTGCGGATGGAGCACGCGCTGTAGCGCAGGGCGACAAAGCCCTTGCTGATTGGGCGGACATCGGATAGCCAGGCCGGACCATGGCAAAGACCGGCCGCGAAAAGATCAAGCTCGAGTCATCGGCGGGCACCGGGTTCTTCTACATCACCACCAAGAACCGCCGGACGATGACCAACAAGCTGGAGCTCAAGAAGTACGACCCGAAGGCGCGCAAGCACGTCCTCTTCGTCGAGAAGAAGCTGAAGTAGGTCGGCGCTCATGAGCACGATTACGGTCACCGAATCGCACGCGCTCTCCGTCGACGACGCCAAGAAGTCGCTCGCCAGCTTCGAGGGGGACCTCTCGAAGTATGGGATGAAGCTCGAGTGGAGCGGGGCGAACGCCGACCTCAAGGGGACGGGCGCCTCCGGCGACGTGCGTGTCACGGACAAGAACGTCACCGTCGTGGTCAAGCTGGGCATGATGGCCAAGATGGCGGGCGTGAAGCCGGACCTCCTCGAGAAGTCGATTCAGAAGCGCCTCAAGGCGGCGCTCGCCGGCACGGCCTGACCGGCGCCTCGGAACCCAAAGACTTGCGGTGGACCGCATCAGTGGTGCTCGCGTGCTGCCTGCTCCCGGGCGCCGCGCTCGCGGACGGCAAACGCGACCTCGATGACGGCATCGCCTTCTACGACAACCTCGACATCGACCGCGCCCGCGCGCGGCTGAACGCCGCGAGCCGCGCGAAGGATCTGCCCGACGCCGATCGCGCCCGCGCGTTCCTCTACCTCGGGATGCTCGACTTCGAGCTCGGCAACACCGAGGCCGCCGACGCCGCCTTCGTGCAGGCGCTGAAGCTCGACCGGAACGTCGTCGTCCCCGAGGGGACCTCACCCAAGACGAAGATCGCCATCGCGCGGGTGAAGAGCTCGATGCCGACGGCGTCCTCGCCACCGCCTCCACCGCCGCCGCCTCCACCCCCTCCGCCGGACGAGGTGGAGCTCGTGCCACCGCCGCCTCCGCCGCCGACGTCGGGGGAGACGACGGTGACGAAGCTGCCGCCCAAGGACGACGGCGTGAGCCCGTGGGTGTTCGTGGGGATTGGCGCGGGGGTCGTGGCCGTGGCGACGGTGGTCGCCATCGTGGCGCTCGGTGGGTCGAGCACCGCTTGTGATCGGGGGGACGGCGGATGCCTCGTCGTGGACTTCCAATGAGGCGCCTCGGCGCGCTCGCGCTGTTGGCGCTGGTCGCCTGCGGCGGCGGCGAGCCCGGTTTGGGGCTGTCGATCGACGCGACCAGCCGCGGCCTGTTCCCGAACATGACGACGGCGCGCATCTCCCTGTACCCGGGGGACGCGAGCTGCCTGGGGATCGAGCTGTCGTCGGCGGCGACCCTCGGTCTGCACAATCAGACGATGAGCGTGAACGCCGCGGACGACGCGGCGACCGGCGTGCTCTTCGACCTCCGCGCGGGCACCTACGCGTTGGCGGTGTGGGGCTTCGACGCGGGCGGCGTGCCGATCGCGTTCGGGTGCCTCGAGGGCGTCGAGATCGTGAACGGCGAGCAGACCGAAGAGACGATCGTCCTCGGCAGCCACACGCCGTGAACGCCCCGAGGCCCTGAACGACCCCGAGGTCTGGACGCGCCGTTGTCGGTTGACGTGTACGTCACAACGCTGTGACTTACGCCCCCGAAATCATGCATGGCCAAGCGCAGCCGGCGCCGTCCGGGCATCCCAAGGGACTCTGGGTCCTCTTCATCACCGAGATGTGGGAGCGGTTCTCCTACTACGGGATGCGCGCGCTCTTGGTGCTGTACCTGATCGCGAGCACCGACGAGCTGCTCCCCGACGGGGGGAAGAACTGGAACCCCGGCTTCGGCTGGGACGAGGCGTCGGCGTACGAGCTGTACGGGTACTACACGTCGGCGGTGTACATCACGCCGTTGGTCGGCGGCTGGCTCGCGGACAAGTTCCTCGGGACACACCGCTCGATGTTGATCGGCGGTTGGATCATCGCCGCGGGCCACATCACGCTGGCGGGGACCGAGCTGTTCGGGATCACGCCCGGCTCGGTGGTGAGCATGCAGGCGAGCGCGGGCTCGCTGATCTGCTTCGTCGGCGGTCTGGTCCTGATCGTCGTCGGTACCGGCTTCTTCAAGCCGTGTGTGTCCGTGATGGTCGGTCAGCTGTACGGCGAGGGTGACCCGCGCCGCGACTCCGGGTTCACGATCTTCTACATGGGCATCAACCTCGGCGCGCTCCTGTCGCCGCTCGTCGCCGGTACGCTCGGCGAGAAGGTCGGCTGGCACTGGGGCTTCGGCGCCGCGGCGGTCGGCATGATCATGGGGCTGATCTGCTACCAGTTCCTCCGCCCGAAGTACCTCGCGGGCATCGGCCTGCCGCCGAGCCACGACGCCGCCAAGGAGGCGGGTCGCGACCCGACGCCGGAGGAGATCGAGGCCGCCCGCGTGGACGCGCACGAGGCCACGCGCCCGCTCACGTCGGTCGACTTCCAGCGGCTCGTCGTCATCGTCGTGCTCGCCATCCTCGGCAACATCATGTTCTGGGCGTTCTTCGAGCAGGCCGGCACGACGCTGAACGTGTTCGCCGCGGAGAACACGGACCGCACGATCTTCGGCACGGCGTTCCCGGCGACCTGGTACCAAGCGGTGAACCCGCTCGCGATCGTGGTGTTCGCGCCGGTGTTCTCGTGGCTGTGGGTGAAGCTCAACGCCATGGACAAGAACCCGTCGACGCCGATGAAGTTCGCGTGGGGTCAGTGGCTCCTCGGCCTGTCGTTCATCGCGATGATCTTCGGCTCGATGCAGGCGCAGGACGGCGGCATGGCCGGTCCGCACTGGCTCTTCATCACGTTCGTCGTCGTCACCTGGGGTGAGCTGTGCCTCTCGCCGGTCGGTCTGTCGATGGTGACGAAGCTGGCCCCGAAGCGCCTGCAGGCGCTGATGATGGGCATCTGGTTCCTCTCCCTCGCCGGCGCGAACTTCGTCGGCGCGCAGGTCGCCGTCCTGTCGCGCGCCTTCCTCCCCGGCGAGGGCGGCGCCCCCGCCGAGCACACGTTTGTGTTCCCGGGCCTCCCGGGCTTCTTCCTGCTGCTCGTGCTGCTCCCGCTCGTCGGCGGCGTGGTCATCACCGCGCTCTCGCCGTTCCTGAAGAAGTGGATGCACGGCGTTCATTGATCTCTGGGGAGGCCTAAGCCCGGCCCAACGATCGCGGCACCAAAGCTGCTGGCTGCCCGCTGTGGGCTGCCAGCGCGAGGATGCGCCGCACTGCGTTTCGACCGAGCCTGGACCGTTCGAGGCGCAGCCTCGCTAGAACTTCACCGTCACCAGCTGCTCGCCGTCGCCCTTCGTCTGCACGACGCGGGACTGCTCCTCGCCGGTCTCCGCGACCAGGCGTAGCTCGTGCTTGCCTTCGTAGGCTTCGAAGGTCAGGGGGGTGCGGCCGACCTTCGTGCCGTTGTGGTGAACCCAGGCCCAGGGGCGGGAGATCACCTTCAGCGATCCCTTGGGGATGGTGACGATCTCGGTGGTCGTCGTGTTCGCGTTGATGTCGAGGTTGAGGACGCGCCGGATGCCGAGCCTTCGGCTCGACAGGACGAGGCGGTGGCGACCCGACTCGAGGTCCAGGCGGAGCGGCGTCGTGCCGAGCTTCTTGCGGCCCTCCGTGACGAACAGCCCGGACGGTGACGAGGTCAGGCGGACGGAGCCCGTCGGCGCTTTTGGCGCGGGGGGCGGCTCGATGCGGGTCACCGTCGTGCGCGGCGCGTCGCCCGGGGAGCGGTCCGGCGGCGGCGGGGGAGGCGGCGCTTCCTCCACCGGCGTGCGCCGCTTCTTGCGGCGTCGGCGTTTCTTTTTCTCCGGCTTCGTCGACTTCGGCGGCGGGGAGGCTTCGACCGGCTCGACGCCCGCGTCGCGCGCGACGCCCGCGTCCGCCTCCGTCGCGACCTCGGCCGGCGGCGGCGCGGCTATCTCGAGGTTCGCCGCGATCGCGGGCGGGTCGGACGTGGCGATCGGCGGGACGGTGTCCGAGGGCTCGTGGAGGCCCTCCACCACCACGGGCGTCGGCTCCCGCATCGCGGCCCACACCACCGCGGCGCCGGTGAGGGCCGAGACGAGGAACACGATCAACATCGCCGGGGTCACGCGTCGGTCGAGGCCAGCCGCGCGCAGGTCCGTGGAGATCGAGGTGAGCGGCGCGACGCCCGCGCCGGTGGGGGTCGGCGTGGGGTCGGGGCGGATCGTCGGCGCGCGATCTACGGGCATCGGCCGCGGCGCCGGAGGGATGGGCGTCTCCGCCGCCGTCGCCGAGTGGCCGAACCCCGCGGTGCGCGCGCGCCGCGGGATGCGGAGGCGGCTCGCGTCGAACTGGACGGTGCTCGCTTCGGTGAGGCTCTGCAGGAACTCCGCGACGACGTGTCGCCCGATCGGCGTGGGGCAGGCGCGCAGGATCGCGGTGAGCTCCAGGTGGAACTCGCGGGCCGAGGTGTACCGGTCGTCCGGGTTCTTCTCGAGCGCGCGGTAGATGGCGCGCTCGATCGCCTCGGGGACGTCGGGGACGTAGCGGGTGAGGGCGACCGGCGGCTTCTCGAGGATCGCCTTGAGCGTCATCAGCTCGTTGACCGCCACGAAGGGCCGCTCCTGCGCGATGAGCTCGTAGAAACAGACGCCGAGGGAGAACAGGTCGGAGCGCCCGTCCATGCGCTCCCCCGAGGCCTGCTCGGGCGACATGTACGTGACCTTCCCCTTGAGCATGCCGGCTTGCGTCTCGCCGCTGATCGACGAGCCCTTCACGATGCCGAAGTCGACCAGCTTCACCGCACCCTCGTAGGAGACGAGGATGTTCTGCGGGCTGATGTCCCGGTGGACGAGGTTCAGAGGACGACCGTCCGGATCGTGAAAACCGTGCGCATACGCCAGCCCGTCGAGCGCCTGCGTCATCATGAAGGCGGCGAGCTCCGGGGGTATGGGGATCTGTCGCTCGCGCGTGAGGTGCAGCAACTGACGAAGGTTGATCCCGTTCACCAGCTCCATCGCGATGAAGAACTGACCTCGCTCGTCCTGACCCAGCTCGAAGATCTGGACGAGGTTGGGGTGGTCGAACATCGCCGTGACGCGCGCCTCGTTGAGGAACATGCGCGTGAAGACCTGGTCGGAGGCGAACTGGGGCAGGATGCGCTTGAGCGCACACCGCTTCTCGAACCCGCCCGGACCGACGAACCGGGCCAGGAACAGCTCGGCCATGCCCCCGGTCGCGATCTTGCGGATGACCTCGTAGCGCCCGATCTGGCGTACGGTGCCTTGCTCCCCGGCCATCCTCACCCAAGCCTCCCGCAGCGGAGAATCCCAGTCAAACTGGGGCGCTTCTCCTCTCCTTCTACGGACCGAGCCGGCGCGCCGGGCGAGACATCGTTTGCGCGATCACGTCGTGGTAGGCCTGACGGGTGGTGGATGTGCGCGGACAGGTCGTCCTCGTGACCGGGGCGGCGCAGGGGATTGGGCGGGCGACGGCGGCCGCGTTCGTCGACGCCGGGGCGAAGGTCGTGCTCACGGACCGCGACCGTGACCGGGTCGAAGCGGCCGGCGCCGCGCTGGGGGGCAGCCCCGTCCGCGGGCTGGACGTCACCGACGCGGCGGCGTTCGAGGCCTGCGTCGAGGACGTCGAGGCCCACGTCGGCCCGATCGACGTCCTCGTCAACAACGCGGGGATCATGACGATCGGCCCGTTTTTGGAGCAGCCCGCGCACCACGACGAACGGATGCTCGATGTGAACGTCCGCGGCGTCCTCAACGGGATGCGCGCCGTGCTGCCCCGGATGAAGGGGCGCGGGCGCGGAGCGGTGATCAACGTGGCATCGATGGCCGGCAAGGTCCCGACCCCGTACGGCGCCGTCTACTCGGCGACCAAACACGCGGTCGTCGCCCTCACCGAGGCGGTGCGCTTCGAGCTGGACGCGACGGGCGTGCACCTCGGCTACGTCTGCCCCATACCGGTGAGGACCCAGCTGATCGCGGGGGTGAAGGACCTGCAGTGGCCGCCGCCCGTCGAGCCCGAGGCGGTCGCTGCGGCGATCCTCGACGCGGTGCGCAACCGCCGCATCGAGGTCTTCGTCCCCAGGAGCCAGCGCTTGATCGCCGCCATGCCCTCGCTGCTCCCGCGCCGGGTCCTGGAGGGCATCGCCGCCAAGCTGGGCGTCGACCGCCTCTTCCGGGACGCCGACCACGCCGCGCGCGCCGACTACGAGGACCGCTCCACCCGCCACCGCGGATGAACACGAGTTGGGTGCAGTGGGCAGAGTTGCACCTGTTCGGGTGCGCACTGCAAGTGAACGGAGGGCGCGCGATCCGAGATATGGGCCCTCCGCCTGTTGGCACGGCGCCTGCTCTAGAGAGGGGCGTCGCTCACAGGATGGGGCGACGAAAGGGCAAAGGAGACACTCATGGTCTGGAACACGAATCTACTCGGCGGCTCCCACCTGCTGCGCGCGCTCGGCTTCAACGTCGACGGCTTCTTCGATCAGCTGCAGCAGTTCCAGGGCAACCCGGCCTTCATGCAGGGGCTGCGCGATAGCTTCATGATGGCCGCCGGCTCGTTCGGTGCCAACGCGCTCGCGAACCTCCTCCAGACCGGAGGCATCCCCGCCCAGGGCGCGATGATTCCGCCGAACGCCTACTCCGGCAGCCCCGCCGCCGGCATGTACGCGCCGCCGCAGTCGTTCGACTTTGGTGCGCGTCCCGGCCAGGGCTTCTTCGAGGGCATCATGAACCGCCAGCAGGGGCGTCAGTTCGAGCGCCTCCTCGCGAACGACCCCTTTGCGCGTCAGCAGGTCGAGATGATGCTCGGCGGGCACATCATCCCCGACGGCCGCAACGACGGCCGCATGACGGTCCTCCCGTTCCCGCGCGGCTACGCGCCGGCCGGCGGCCAGCACTCGCAGGCGACCAACCAGGCGCTGCAGTTCCTCGACCAGTTCGCGCAGGCCGCGGCCGGCATGGGCCTGCCGCCGTTCATGGCGTTCCCCGCGGTGATGATGGGCGCGCTCGCGAACCTGCTCGGCGGCGGGAATGTGAGCGGGAGCGGCAACGGCTCCGGCATCGGTGGCGAGTCGCTCCTGTCCGACTGGTTCCGCGGTCTGCCCGGCCAGGGCAACGCGCAGAACGGTGGTGGGAACTGGAACACCGGCGGCCCGCACAGCAACGGCGCGCCGCACCCCGCGCAGGGCGCGTTCGGCATGAACGATCACGGGCTCGACACGTCCGCGATCCTCAACGACTCGAGCCTTACCGTCGAGGACAAGGTCACGCTCCTGATCATGGCCATCATGAAGAAGATGGATAAGGAGATCGAGGCGATGGCCAACTACATCAACGATCTGCAGCAGCAGCAGAGCGGTGGTGGAAAGGGCGGCGGCAAAGGCGGCGGTAAGGGCGGCGGCAAGGGTGGGGGTGGCTCCAGCCCGTCCATCGACGTCGAGACGATGAAGCTCAAGCGCCTCATCGACAAGCGCTCGCAGATGTTCGACATGCTCCGGCAGATCATCGACAAGTACAACGAGACGGCCAAGAACATCATCCAGTCGATCGGCCGTTAATCAACGCTTCAATCCCCTCCAGGAGGAGGGACGTCGCGCGCAGGGCCAGGAGGCCTCGCCGGGCGACGCGGACAGGAAGTCCGAACAAAACTCGTGGTGTGTGGCTGCCCGCGCGCGCTTCGTGTTTCTCTTGGGCGCCGTGACCTACAGGACGTGGTCACGGCGCCTTTTTTCTTTTCGCGATGGCAGAAGACGACAAGCCGAAGCCTTCCTTCAAGGATCTCACGCGGTCGTTCAGTCAGATCCCGCGCGCCGTTCGACTCGTGCTCTCCGCCGACGGCAAGAGCGCGATCGGCATCGTGCTGTTCTCGTTCGTCGGTGCGCTCCTCCCGCTCGCGATCGCGTACGTCGGTAAGCTGATCGTCGACGGCGTGCTGCTCGCCGCCGAGACGGGCACCGCGGAGCACAAGGAGCACGCGCTCGTGCTGGTCGCCGTGGAGCTCGGCCTGATGCTCGCGACCGCGCTGCTGTCGCGCACCACCGGACTGCTGCGCGCGTTGCTCGGCACGAAGCTCGGTTACCTCATCAACCTCCGCATCCTCGAGAAGGCGCAGACGCTGGACCTCGTGCACTTCGAGACGCCGGCGATCTACGACAAGCTCCAGAACGCGCGTCGCGAAGCGAGCTCGCGTCCGCTCAACGCGTTCACCAACGCGGTCGACATCGTCTCCAGCATCGTCACGCTGCTGTCGTACGGCGCGGTGCTCGCGACGTTCTCGCTGGCGCTCCTCGTCGTCCTCGTCGTCGCGACCGTTCCGACGTTCCTCGTCGAGGCGAAGTTCTCCGGCGAAGCGTTTCGGTTGTTCACCTGGCGCGCGCCCGAAGGGCGTCGCATGCGCTACCTCGAGATCCTCCTCACGCGCGACACACACGCGAAGGAGGTGAAGCTGTTCGCGCTCGGTGAGCTGCTCCTGTCGCGCTACCGCGCGCTGTACGAGAAGTTCTTCGGTGAGGAACGCTCGCTCGCTGTTCGGCGTTCGCTGTGGGGCTTCCTGCTCGGGACGTTCTCGACGCTGTGCCTGTACGGTTCGTACGCGTGGATCGTGCTCGCCACCGTCGAAGGTCGCCTGACGCTCGGCGACATGACGCTGTACATCTCCGTCTTTCGGCAGGGGCAAGGTAGCTTGCGCAACATCCTCCGCGCGCTCGGCACGACGTACGAGGACAACATGTTCCTGTCGAACTTGTTCGGGTTCCTCGAGCTCCCGACGGGGCAGCCGATCCCGCCGTCCGAGACGCGCGCGGCGCCGGTCGAAGGGGAGCGTGGCTTCGTGCTCGAGAACGTGAGCTTTCGGTACCCGGGCACGAAGCGGTGGGTTCTGGAGAAGCTCGACCTGGTGATCGGCCCGGAAGAGAAGCTCGCGATCGTCGGCGCGAACGGCGCGGGCAAGACGACCCTCATCAAGCTGCTGTGTGGGCTGTACCGGCCGACGGAGGGCAGCATCCGCCTCGACGGCGTGCCGCTCGATCAGATCCCGGCCGAGACGTTGCACCGCCGCTTCGGCGTCGTCCTGCAGGACTTCGGGCGGTACCAGTTCACCGCGCAGGAGAACGTGGGCCTCGGCCAGCCCGACCACCTCGAAGACCTCGAGCGCATCGAGCTCGCCGCCGAGAAGGGCGGGGCGACCGCGGTCATCGACGGGCTCCCCGAGCGGTGGAATACGCAGCTCGGTCGGTGGTTCGACGGCGGCGTCGATCTGTCGATGGGCAACTGGCAGAAGATCGCGGTGTCGCGCGCGTTCATGCGCGACGCGGACATCCTAGTGCTCGACGAACCGACCGCCTCACTCGACGCGGAAGCCGAGCATGCGCTCTTCCTACGTTTTCGAGATCTCACCGAGAGAAAGATGGCGTTGTTGATCTCCCACCGCTTCTCGACCGTGCGCATGGCCGACCGCATCGCGGTGCTCGCGAAGGGTCGCATCGAAGAGGTCGGGACCCATGACGCACTCATGGCCGAAGACCGTCGGTACGCACGCATGTTCAATCTGCAGGCGGCCGGGTACCTCGACCTCGGCGGATGAAATTTTTGCCTGCGGGCTAGTCCTGTTATCGTAGACCCGCTTGGATCTCGAAGAGAGACTGCGGCGCGCCGAAACCGAAATGACGCGCCTCCAGACGGAGGCGTCGCGGTTCGAGTCCCGCCTCGCCGAACGAGAGGCGAGTTACGAGGCTCTGTTCGAGGCCGTGCCCGACGCGGTCTTGGTCCTCGAGCTCGAGACCCACAAGATCGTCCAGGCCAACGCCGCCGCCATCGCACTGTTTGCGTACTCGCTGGAGGAGCTGCTCCAGATGACCGACCGCGACCTCGCACCAGGTGACGAACGCCAGCCCGCCATCTCGTTCGACGACGTGCTGAGTGAGGCGGGGGAGGCGTGGGTGCCGCAGGTGCGCGCGTACCGAAAGGGCGGCGACCCGTTCGTCTGCGACATTCGTTTGAAGCGATTCGCCGCCGGCAATCGCGACCTCGTCGCGGTGGTCGCGCGCGACGTCACGGAGGCCATCGAGCAGCGCAAGCAGCTCGAGCAGGCGGATCGCCTGGCGGCGATCGGCCGGCTCTCCGCCGGGGTCGCACACGAGATCAACAACCCGTCGATGGTCGTGCTCGCCAACGCCGAAGCGAGCGATTACTCGCTGGAGGCCCTCACCACCCTGTGTGATCTGTTGGAGGAGACCGCATCGTCCAACGACGCGCTCGACAAGATCCTCCAGGAGACGAACCCACGCGAGCACTTGGACGACCTCACAGAGGGCTGCATCCAGATCCGCGAAGCGATCCAACGCGTGGCCGCGATCGTCGGTGACCTCGTGCGCTTCACGCGGGTCGACGGCAACAGCGCGCCGGCACCGTCCGACATCAACGAGGTCGTCCGTGCCGCGATCACCATGACGGCTCCGGAAGTGCGAGGGCGCGCGACGCTCGAGCTCGAAGAGGGGCCGCTGCGACGCGTGACGATGCGCGCGGGGGCGATCGGTCAGATCATCGTCAACCTCATCTCGAACGCGGCCCAAGCGATCGAAGAGGGCAACGTCAACGACAACCGCATCACGATCAAGACCGGCGTCGCCGACGGCGGTGTCTACTGCACCGTCACCGACACCGGGAACGGCATCCCCGACGCCCACCGCGCGCGCATCTTCGAGTCGCTCTTCACGACCAAGTCGGCAGGGCGGGGCACGGGGCTCGGGCTGTCCATCTCGGCGCGTATCGCGCACGAACACGGCGGCACACTCGCCCTCGAGAGTACGGGCCCCAAGGGGAGCGCGTTCCGCCTGTGGCTTCCGGACGTGCAGACCGAGGATGCGGTCGAGGGCCCCTACACCCCGGTGCCGATCGGTCGACTGCGTGTGTTGATCATCGACGACGAGCGCGACATTCGCTCGAGCCTCGTTCGGCTCCTGCAGGGGAGCCACGAGGTCGTCACCGAGGCGAGCGGTGAGGTCGCGCTGGAGCGGCTCCGCCTCGACCCGGAGTTCGACATCATCCTCTGCGACGTCATCATGCCCGGCATGGACGGTCCGGCGTTCTTCGAGGCGCTACAGAGCGAGCTGCCGCACCTGAGCTCGCGCGTCGTGTTCATGACCGGCGGCCTCCCCAGCGCACGCGCGCGCGCCTTCGTGGAGCGGCGCGGCGAGATGGTGGTCGGTAAGCCGATCTCCCGCGAGGCGCTCCACAGCGCCTTCGCGCGGATGCAGCGGCGCACCGCTTTCAGAGCCAGCCGTCTCGCTGAAGAAGGCGCTCGATGATCCTCGGGTAGATCGTACCGTAGCCGATCATCTGCGCGAGGAACGCCGACCGATCGAACGTGTCGCCGCCCTTCGCCGCCGCGCGCCGATACAGGTCCAACATCTCGCGGTAGCCGACGAAGTAGGTCGACAGCTGCGTCGCCGTGAGCTGCGCGCGTCGCAGCTTTCGGGTCGCCTCCGCCTCCTCCTGAAACCCCTTCTGCGTCATCAGCATCATCGCGAAGGCCTCCGCGCCCTCGTCGTCGGACGTGTGCAGCTTCGCGTCGATCATCGCGTTGATGAAGATCCTCAGCCGCATCTTCAGCGAGAACAGCATCGAGAGCGGCTGGTCCTGACGGTAGCCGGCTTCGTGTACGAGCTGTTCGACCATCACCGCCCAGCCCTCCGCCATCGTCGAGCTCTCCAACACGCGCTTCGTCACCGACGCGTTCTTGCTCCGGCTCGACCAGTACAGCTGCACGTAGTGCCCGGGGAGCGCCTCGTGGATCGTGAGCGCCTCCATCGCGTACTTGTTGTACTCGCGCAGGTAACTCTCGCTGTCGTCGCCCGAGCTCGGGACCGTGCTGATCCAGAACGCCTTCTTCGCGTCGGGGTCGAACGCCGGCGCCGGGTTGAAGAACGCGACCGCGAGCCCGTCGAGGAACGCGGGCGT
This sequence comes from Deltaproteobacteria bacterium, assembly GCA_040218735.1. Lineage (GTDB taxonomy): Bacteria > Myxococcota > Kuafuiibacteriia > Kuafuiibacteriales > Kuafuiibacteriaceae > JAUHYN01. The sequence continues at coordinate 140,253 of JAVJQW010000062.1, read as the reverse complement.
GGGCTCGATGACGAAGTTGTCGTCCTTCGGCGGCAGCGGCATGAACTTCGAAGCCTCCAACCAACCTCGGATCGAATCGGCCGTCTTCTTCACGTCGGCGAAGAACGTCTCGGGCGTCCCGTGCTCTTTCGCGCCCGCCTCGAGCACCCGACCGACGACGTGGTTGATCCGCTCGTCGCCGACCATCGACAGGTAGCGTTTGTCGTCGGGGTACCGTTCGTTGAACAGCGGCAGCGCGAGGTCGTACATGTGCAGCCGCGTCAGCTCGAGCCCGCGCTCCGCCGCGAGGTAGAGGTCGTCGCTCGACATCTGCGCGCCCAACGTGTGCAGCAGATGTTTCTCCCAGAGCGAACGCCCGAGGCGGTAGTCGCCGTCCGAGCGCTCGAGGAGGGGCCCCTCGAGGAACGCCTGAAAGTCATCGAGCGCCGTGAGCGCCGCGGGGAGGACCGCCTCGAAGCGCGCGCGGTGCTCGGGGTGTTTCGCGAAGAGCGGCGGGAGGACCTCGGCGAGCATCTTCCGGTTCCCGGGGTTCTGCTGGATGACGAACTGCGTGAAGATCTTCGGCGGCCGGACCAGCTTCGACTTCGCCACCGCGACGAACCGCGGGAGCGCCTTCGCGCGCGCGACGATCGCGTCGAGCCGCGCCGGGACCTCGGCCGCGTCCTTCGGGGGGATCGACAGGTAGTAGAACGCCGCCCCGATCTCCTCGTTGTAGAGGTTCACGTTCCACTCGAACGGGCGCAGCTCGCGCAGCACGAACAGGTCGTCCTCGATGCGCGCCTGGATCAGCTCGTGGTCGATCGCCCAGGCGAGGCTCAGCTTCGAGCGGTCGATCCGCCGCAGCTCCGTCGCAAACGACTGGAGGGTGTGGATCGCGCTACGGATCCCCCGCGCCGAGTAGTCGGGCAGCCGGCCGTCCCACTTGTGGTACCCGACGTACGACGCCGCGACGGGGTCCAGCTCCAGCGACCGGTCGAGGAAACGCTCCGCGAGCATCGCCATCCGGCGGTCGGCCTCGGAGGTCAGGGGCGGCCCGTCGAACGCGGAGGGGGGCTTGGCGCTCGCGCACGCGAACACCAGCGCGAGGGTGCAGGCCGCGAGCGCGGACGAGGACTGCGTCATGGCGCCGGAGGATAGCGGGAATAACGGTGGGATGCCCGGCGCTTGGGCATGGGGGCGAAAACAGAGGTGGTTGGGGTACAGTCGGAATCGAAGTCGATGTCCTCCGTGCTTCGAGGCCTGCGCCGATTCCGTGAGTGGCTGGTGCTGACGAACCTCGGCGTGGTGATCCTCGCCGCCGGGCTCGTCGCGTACTTCTTCTTCGGGCTGCCGCGCGCGGACTACGCCGTGCAGATCGTCGCGGCCGTCGCGATCGCGCTCGTCGCGGGCGCGTTCCTCGTGGTCGTCGTCGGCGCGTTGCTGACGCACCTCGCCCTGAAGCGCGAGCCCATCGAGGCGCCGCCGCTGTACTTCGAAGCGGTCAGCGGATTTGCCACCGCGCTCACCATGCCGGCGCGCCGCTGGTTCCCCCTGCTGGAGGTCGAGTGGGTCTGGGAGACCCCCGAGGCCATGACCGTCACGAGTGCGCGGGTCGAGGGATCGATCCTCGAGAACGTCGAGAGCCCCGCGCGCACCCACGCCAAACAGATCCGTCGGCGCTTCGTCATCGAGGACGGCTTCGGGCTCGCGCGAATCGTGCTTCGTCGCGAAGAGGCGCGCGAAGTCACCGTCGTCCCGTGGGTCGGCGCGCTGAGCCGCTCACCGCTGCTCCGCTCGCTCGCGAGCGGCGACGACCGTCCGCACCCGCGCGGCGCGCTCGAAGGGGACCGCGTCGACATGCGTCGCTACGTCCCCGGGGATCCGCTTCGCCTCGCGCTGTGGAAGGTCTACGCGCGGACGCGGGTGCTGATGGTCCGCACGCCCGAGCGCGCGATCGCCCCCGCGGTGCGCGTCGCCGCGTACCTCGTCGCCGCGCGCGGGGATGAAGCGCCGGCCGCCGCCGCCCGCGTCGCGGTGGAGGGGGGCTTGCTCGGTGAGCGTTGGGTGTTCGGCGCCGACGGCGGCGAGCGCCTCGCGAGCACACGCGAAGAAGCGCTCGCGCAGATCGTCGACTCCCGCCGCTATTCGAACGACGCCGAGCTCGGGCACGGCGGCGGCCTCACTCACTTCCTCGCCGCCGCCTCCGAGGACGAGCCGGCGCGCGCGGTGCTCTTCGTGCCCGCGGTGGGCGGCGCGTGGGTCGACACCGTCGCCGCCGCGATCGCTCGCCACCCCGCGCACACCAGCGTCGTGCTCGTGGCGGACGGCGTCGTCGATGAGCCCACGAAGACACCCGTCGCTGAGCGGGTGCTGCGCGTCCCCGAGGATCCGGATCCGTCCGAAGAGAACGTCGCGAACGCGGCGGAGATCAGCTCGATCGCCAAGCGCCTCGCGCGCGCCGGCGCGGAGGTCGGCGCGGTGAATCGCGTGACGGGTCGGACGATCCCGCTCGGGTTGGGGCAGGCCATGGAGCGTCACGTCGCATGAAGACGTCGAAGTCCACCGAGCTGTTCCACGGGCTGCTCCTCGCGACGGCGTTCGCGGTCGCCGCGCACCGCATCGCGCTGACGCCCGGCCTCATCGCGGGCGCCGTGGGCGCCGTGTTCGGGACGCTCCTCGCGGCGCGGCTCCTCCGCCTGCGTTACCGCACCTGGGTCATCCTCGCGGTGGGCCTGGGCATCGTCGGGTTCGGTGCGCTGGTGACGTCGTGGTTCCTCGGCTCCGAGGCCATCGCGGTCGCCGCCTCGCCGACGCTCGCGTTACGCCTCGGTGAGGTGCTGCGGTGGGGCACGCTCACGTGGGGGTTCGCGACGGCGCTGCGTGCAGCGGCGGTGCGGTTCAGGGCGGCGCTCGCGCTCGAAGGATCGATCGTCGTGCTCGCGGTGGTCACCACGATCGCAGCGCACCGCGACGGCATGATCGCGCGCCCGCTCGAGATCTCCGACTGGTTCTGGCGCCAGGGGATCGACCCGGTGATCGCGTTCCTCGGTGTGGGCCTCGGCGGCGCCGTGCTCCTCGCGGGGGTGCTCGCGTACGGTCGCTCCAAACGACGCACGCTCGTGCAGCTGCTGTTGGTCCTGCTCCTCGGCTTCTTCCTCGCTTCGCGGATCCACGGCACCGACTCCGTCACGCCGGCCAAGAACGCGGTCGGGCAGAACCTCGAGAAGAACAAGGACGACAAACGCAACGGTCAGGGGGGCGGGCAGGGCTCCGGCCAGAACAAAAACGACAAGAAGGAGGACGACCTCCCGCAGGGCGGCCAGCAGGAGAAGAGCAAGCCGTCCGCGATCGTCGTCTTCCACCGCGACGTCACCCCGTCGAGCGGCATCTTCTACTTCCGGCACGGCGCGTTCTCGCAGTTCAACGGGGCGCGGCTGATCGAATCGACGCTCGCTGGCGTCGGCGAAGACGCACGGCACGACTTCCCGTTCGAGACCCGGCCGGTGCCGGGCGTGCACAACGACGGTGACGGACGCACCGAGGTCGCGACCGACGTCGCGCTCCTCACGCCGCACAGCCGGATGTTCGCGCTGACGGACGCGACGGAGGTCGCGCCGATGCCGAACCCGGAGCCGGCGCGTTTCCGCCGCGCGTATCGCGTCGTCTCGCAGGTGCTCACCGAGGACTACGAAGCCTTCATCGGCATGGCGCCGGGGTCGCCGGACTGGAGCGACGAGATCTGGGCCCACTACACCGAGGCGCCGCACGACGAGCGCTACCACGAGCTCGCGCGTGAGCTGCAGTCGCAGCTGCGACCGGATCTGAAGTCGGACCCGCTCGCGTTGGCGTTCGTCGTGAAGCGCTACCTGGAGAAGAACGCGACGTACTCGTTCAAGAACAAGTACGCGGGCTCCGACGACCCGACCGCGGACTTCCTCTTCTCCGAGGACAAACGCGGCTACTGCGTCCACCTCGCGCACGCCGAGGCGTACCTCGTGCGCGCGCTCGGCGTGCCCGCGCGGGTGTCGGCGGGGTACGGCGTTCCCGCCGAAAACCTCGCCGGGGGATCGGCGCTCCTGATCAAGAGCGGCGACGCGCACGCGTGGGCAGAGATCTATCTGGAGGGGGTCGGCTGGATCCCGATCGAGGTGACCCCCGAGAAGACGGACGTGGAGCCGTCGCCGTTCCAGGAGAAGGACCTTCAGCAGCTCCTCGGAGAGATGGCGCGCAAGGAGGGCCGCACCGAGCGCGCCTCCTACTCGGGGCCGAAGCTCGGCGAGCTCCTCGAGAAGGTGTGGGCGGCCGTCCCGTACTTCGTGCTGGTGCTCGTGCTGCTCGCGTACGGCGTGAAGCTGTGGCGGCTCGTGGTGCCGATGTTGGCGTCCGAGAAGAAGGCGGCGCGTCTGGCGTACCGCGCCGCGCTGGATCGATGCTCGGCGGTCGGCCACGCGCGTCGTCGCGGCGAGCCCCCCGAGCGCTTCGCAAGACGCATCGAAACGATCGCTCCGAGCCTGGAAGCGCTGACCGGCGTGCACGTCGGCACCGCGCTGGGCTCGCGTGCACCGCTCGCCGCGGGGAAGGGGCGCAGCGTCCGTTCGCTGTCGTCCGACGTGGGGCGCGAGGTCCGGCAGTCGACGCCGTGGTGGCGTTGGTTGCTCGGCGGGCTGAACCCCATCGCGTGGTGGTGGTCGAGGTGAACTGAACCGTGGAAATCGAAACGACTCCTCTACAATCGGCGCCCCCAGCGGCGCAGACGTTCGGGCTCGACGCCTGTCACGAAGTGGCGCGTCGATTGTTCGACCGCGTGCGCTCCGCCGTGCGCGGGCGCGACGACGTCATCGAGCTGGTGCTCAACGCGCTCTTCGCGGACGGGCACATCCTGCTCGAAGACTTCCCGGGCTCCGGCAAGACGACGCTCGCGAAGACACTCGGCGAGGCGATCGTCGACACCCGCTCCGACGAGGAGCGCGGCGTCATCGAGCCGTTCCGTCGCATCCAGTTCACGCCGGACCTGCTGCCGTCGGACGTCATGGGGACGACGATCTTCGAGCCGAACTCCGGGTCGTTCACGTTCCGGCCGGGGCCCGTGTTCGCGCACGTGGTGCTCGCGGACGAGATCAACCGGACCTCGCCGAAGGTGCAGTCCGCGATGTTGGAGGCGATGGCCGAGAAGCAGGTCACCGTCGACAATCGGACGCGGCGCCTCGACGAGCTGTTCTTCGTCATCGCGACGCAGAACCCGCTCGACCTCGCCGGCACGTATCCGCTCCCGGTCGCGCAGCTCGATCGCTTCCTCTTCAAGATCCGCATGACACACATCGATCGCGGCGCGGAGCTCGACGTGTTGCGCAGCATCGCGGAGCGCAAGGCGGGCGCGTCGCGCTCGATGCCGCCGGTGAGCCGCGACGAGATCATCCGCGCGCGCCAGACGATCGAGGATCGCGTGCGCGTGCACCCGCTGATCCAGGAGGCGCTCGTAGACATCGCCACCGCGATTCGCGAGGACCGGCGCGTCCTCCAAGGTGTCTCGACACGCGCGCTCGTGCTCGCGGTGCCGGCGCTCCAGACGCGCGCGATGCTCTACGGGCGCGACTACGTCAGCTCCGAGGATCTCGCGGCGCTGTTGCCGCACGTCTTCGGGCACCGCGTGGAGCTGGGCGCCGGCGGCGCGGACGTGGACGAGGTCGTCCACGCCGCGATGGCCGGACCGCTCGAGCGCGTCGCGCGCGTCACGCTCCAGGGCGAGTAGGCCTGCGATCGCCGGGAGATTCGCGCGTCGAGCGCGCGCGCGTCCGGGCCGTGGCCGGAGCGATGACCCTGGAGGCATCTTTCGTCGAACGGTGCGTCCGCGGTAGAAATGAACGCGCGGTGGAACTCTTCGGAATCGCGGCGCCCGGACGGTTGTCAGGGAAGGGAGAGGTATGAGCGCGCTCCCGTACGTCCTCGCGCTCTTCGTCGCGCAGTCGCCCCTGACCGAGCCGGCCGCGCCCGTCGACACCCCCGAGCCGAAACCGAAGAAGAAACACCTTCCGGACTACGAGCCGGACTGCCGCGGCTCCGAGATGTTCGGCGGGACGGACCTCGAACGCGGCGCGTACTGCGCGGCGCAGCGCCGGGAGTACGTCACCACTCGCACCCTCGCGAACGAGGTGCTGAACCGCGACGCCGACTCGATCCGCGGGAACTACCTGATGGGGCTCGCCCAACACCTCGGCGAGGGGAACCTGCCGAAGGCGCTGTTCCACCTGAACCACGCCGAGCAGGTCTTCATCGATCGCTTCGGCGAGCGCCCCGCGATGGAGGGGACCCTGTGGCGTGTCTTCCACCGCACGATGAGCGAGCTCATCTACGTGCACGGGGAGATGGATCACCACGAGCAGAAGATCGCGTACGTCGACAAGCTGAACCGGCGGCTGGAGATCGACTACGAGCCGCTCAAGGCGTGGCCGCTGTTGAAGCTCGGGCGCTACGAAGAGGCCAAACAGATCGCCGAGCGCGCGACCAACCACGAGGAGCCGTGGTACCGCGCCGTGGGGATGACCGCGCTGTGTGCGGTCGAGAGTGAGCAGCGCAAACGCGACGCCGCGTACGAGGCATGCACGGGCGCAGCGCAGCGCGTGATGCGCTCCGGTCGCGACGGTGCGATCGAGCTGTCGAACGCGGGGGCCGCGTCGGAGGAGATGTTCCGGTTCGACGAGGCGGAGCGGTACTTCCTGGAGTCCGCGCGACGACCCCCGGAGGGCTCCGTGAACCCGTGGGGCCGGCTGGTGCGGCTGTACCTGCGCCAGGGGCGCTTCGCGGAGGCGGTTTCGTCGTGGCGCGAGATGCGCCGGTACCGGGCGTCGCGTCCCGGCTCGTACCTCGACCAGCAGGATCAGTCGGAGGCGGATCTGATCGGCGCGTCGGTGTTGCTCATCGCGGGGAAGCCGACCGAGGCCGAGCGCATCACCGCGCGCACCGTCAATCGGCCGGACCGTCAGGGCACGTCGAGCGCGGCGACCGAGCAGAACGAGGGCGGCGCGGCCATCACGGATCGGGTCGCGAAGCTGACCGCGGCGCGGCGCCTGGAGGAGGAGGCCGCGGCCTCGGAGTGGAAGGAGGCGATCGGCCTCCGCGTCGACGCGCTGATGCTCCGGTTCCGCGCGTGGGTCGTGACCCGCACGGCGGCGGAGGTGCTCGCGGACCGAGAACGCCTGGTGACCTCGCTGCGTCCGGAGGTGCCCGGCTCCCTGGAGATGCCGGCGTGGCTCGACGCCGAGGTGATCGAGATCGTGGGCCCGGGGGTCGCGCGTGCTGCGCTGAAGGAGGCGCGCGCCGAAGAGACGCTCGACGCGAAGTACGCCGATCAGATCTTCCTCTCGCTCGAGACCGAGGCGGCCTTCCTCGCGGGTGACGAGGAGGAGGCGCTCACGCTGGCGAAGGAGGCGTTGGACGTCCTGCCGCCGTCGGAGGCGTTGCTGCGCGCGCGGGTCGCTGCGGTGGCGCAGGCGGCGGCGCGCGAGGAGCAGCGCTTCGAGGATGCGTTGGGTTACCTGCGCGTCGTGCTGTCGAGTGACCCGCAGATCATTCGACGGATGGGGATGACGCTGCCGGTCCGGATCGAGCCCGCGGGGGACACCCCCGGTGTGGATGCCGCGATCGATCGGCTCGAAGACTCGCCGCTGTTCGACGAGGCGCCGTGGGGCTTTGTGTTGCGGGTCGGCGAGACCCGCGTAGACCTCGTCGCGCCGGACGGCAGCACGCTCGCGATGGTGCCGATCCCTGCGGGGCGGAGTGATACACCCGACGCGATCGGGCGGCGCATCGCGCGTGAGGTGCAGCGGGAGCTGCTGGTCCCGAATGTCGACATCACGCAGGCGGACATCCGCTCGCTCGACGGTTCGCTGGGGACGGGCGGCAAGGCGACCGATCGCGTGGACGAGATCCTGGAGTAGACACCGGCGGGACGTGCGGTCCCTCACCCCGTGGCCTCGCCCTCGACGTCCCGCTACATTCGACCGGCCATGCTCCGTTCTGCGCCAGCCCTGATCTTCCTCCTCACCGCGAGCGCAGCCCACGCGATGCCGCCGCGGTTCGAGGCGGGGAAGGCGAAGGACTCGATCGTCAACGTGAAGGTCCGGCGGATCACTGAAGTGAAGCCGATCTCCACGACCGCGCCGCCGCCGGCCGTCGCGCTGTCCGGAAAACATCGGCTGCTGGTCGTCCTCGCCGAGACCGCCGACTCGCCGTGGCCTCAGCGTTACACCCCCGCGCGCTACGAGCGCCTGGTGTTCGGGACGTCGGCGTCGTCGATGCGCGAGTACTACAAGGAGAACAGCTACGGCGCGTTCGATCTGGTGGGTGAGGTCGTCGGTCCGCTGCGTGTGCCGGGCCGGATGACGGACTACGCGTACAGCCAGACCGGCGGCGACCCGCGCGGCGTCCACAAGCTGATCGAGGCGGCGATGAAACAGGCCGCGCGCAAGACGGACCTGAAGGCCTACGACACCCACGACGTGCACGGTCGGCCGCGCAAGGACGGCATCGTCGACCACGTCATGGTGATCTACGCGGAGAAGACCGGGCGCTTCGACGGCTTCTCGCCGATCTGGCCGCACCGCGGATCGATTCAAGTCGACCTGCCCGGCGGGCTGCGCGTCGCGAGTTACACGGTGATGAACCACGCCGCGCGGCTCGGCGTGTACGTCCACGAGTTCGGGCACGACCTCGGGCTGCCGGACCTGTACGACCGCGACTACTCCAGCCACGGCGCGGGGCAGTGGTGCACGATGGCGTCGGGGAGCTGGGCGGGCGACGCCGAGCGACCGCTGCACTTCTCGGCGTGGGCGAAGGCGCGCCTCGGTTGGATCCAGCCCACCGTGATCTCACGGCCGGTGCAGAACTTCGCGATCCCGTCGGCGTCGGAGCGTTCGTTTGCGCTGCGGATCCCGATCGGATCGATCGACTCGCCGGAGTACTTCCTCGTGGAGAACCGGCGCCGCGTGGGCTTCGACACCGAGCTCCCCGCGGAGGGGCTCCTCGTCTGGCACATCGACGAGAGCAAGGGTGACAACGACGACGAGCGGCGCAAGATGGTCGACGTCGTCGAAGCGTCGCGCGACCAGGATCTGGATCGCCTCGACCGCACCGCCGCGCCGAAGTACCTGCCGGACGTCTTCTCCGGGCGCGGGCCGGCGGTGCTCTCCGACGACACCAACCCGAGCGCGCGCGGCAACGACGGGCAGCCTTCGCAGATTCGTTTGAGTGTAATCGGACCGCCGGAGTCGGTGATGCACGTCGACGTGGTGCGTCCGACGATCTTCGACCCGGGCGGCGTGCCGTACACGCTGATGAAGGACGGCTATCAGTACGGTCGGTTCTCCACCGTGCCCCTCGGCGCGGGCTCCGAGGTGTTGATGCAGCTGGAGGCGACGCCCGGCGGGTACCGCGCGTACGCGCTCGAAGCGTTCATCGCGGGCCGACCTCGCCAGCGCGGGACGGTGCGGCTGCGGCTGTACGCGGACGCCAACGGCAAGCCGGGCAAGCAGCTCGCCGAGACCCGGGTGCGCGTGACGCTCCCCGACGCGGGATACACGTGGGCGCGCGGACGCGTGGGGAAGGGCGACAAGGGCTTGGCGCTCGACGCGCACCAGACGGTCTGGGTGTCGGCGATCAGCGACGGCAAGGTCTACGCGGCGATGAATCCGTTCTCGACGACGAAGCGCGCGCGTTTTCGGCGGTCGGTGAAGAAGAAGCTCGAGTCGGAGTTCAACTTCCGCGACCAGGGCCGGACGCCAGCGTCGGACTTCGTGCTGCGCGTGAGCGGGTTCGGGTACCTCGACCACGTCGCGCTGCCCGAGCCGCGAGCGTCGGACTCCGACGTGCGTGTGCAGCTGTTGGTCGCGGCGGACAAGGCGGCGGACGACGGCAAGCTCGAAGAGGCGCTCGGGACGTACGCGCGCCTGCTCTCGGAGATGGAGCAGGAGCCGCGTCGCTACGAGACGTGGATCCCGGTCGTGGTGAACGCGATGGGTGTGGCGGCGTACCGGCTCGGTCGGTACCCGGAGGCGATCGAGTCGTTCGAGCGCGCGCTTCGACGGGCCGAGGCGGCGAGCGACGCGAAGAACGCGGCGGACGTCTACGAGAACATCGCGGAGGCGGCGTTCGCGGCGAAGCAGCACGAACGAACGGTGACGGAGGCGAAGCGCTCGCTCGCGATCAACGAACGGCTGAAGCGCTGGGACCGCACCGTCGAGAACCTGTACTGGATGGCGCGCGCGCAGATCGCGCTCGACCAGCGTGACGCCGCGAAGCCGAACCTCGCCACGGCCAAGGAGCGCGCGGCGAAGGCGTTCGACGCCGAGACGCAAGCGTGGTGGAATCAGCGCATCGACGAGGCCCTCGCGTCCGGGAAGAAACCCGAAGCGCCGCCGGTGAAGGCGATCGAGGAGCGCGGTCAGGGCAAGAAGGAACGTCGCGTGGACATGGACCTGCTGCAGTTTCTGAACGAGGACACCAAGGACGTCGAATGAGATCGCGCGCGGCGTTTGTGCTGGTCGCGCTCGCCAACCTGCACGGGGACTGCGGAGCGGGCTGTCCGACGCCGCCGACGCCGGTGCCCATGACGGAGGCGCGGGCGCGCAAGATCGACGCGTCGGTCTCGACCGGCATCGCGCTCAGCACGACGTACGTCTACGGCGACTGCCGACCGTCGGCGTCGCAGGGCGGGGTCGACACCGCGTCCTGTGAGGTGGTGACGATGCCGGCGTGCGCGCGGGAGCGGCGCCCGATGCGGGTGTTCGTGTTGGACGTGAACCAGAGCGTCCCGGTCGGCGACGGCTGCGACGGTGGGTACGCTGTCGCCGAGCTGTCCGAACGCGCGGCGTTGGAGGTCACGTCGTCCGAGGCGCTCGGCGAAGTGGTGGCGACGTTGGACGCGGGCTTCTATTCGGTGTTCGTCACCGCGGACGACGTCTGCGCGGTGTGCGGAATCGTCACGATCGAAGGCACGTGCGAGGTGGAGATCGCGCCGGGTCGCGTGACGGCGCGCGATCTCGTGGTGGACGTCTCGACCCGTTGAGGCCCCGAACGTTCGCTTGCTTTCGCACCGTAATTCGCGCGAGAAGGCTCGCCGTCGTGAAGCACATTCGATTGCCCCTTACGGTTCTCTCGCTCGCCTTCGTCGTGTCGTGCGGCATCTCCCAGGAGGAGCACGACCAGAAGGTCCAGCAGGCGCTCGACGCTCAAAAGGCCGAGTACGACGCCAAGATGAAGAAGATGCAGGCCGCGTCGGACGACGAGGCTGCGAAGAAGAAGGAAGTCATCGATTCGAAGGATCAGATGATCAAGGGCCTCGAGAGCGAGGTGAAGAAGCTCGGTGGTGACCTCGCGCGGGTGCGCGCGGACCTCGGGGATCGCGTCGCGGACCTCGCGGCGACGAAGACGGACCTCGCCGCGACGACGGCGGAGGTCGAGCAGCTGCGCAAGCTGCGCGCCGAGGCGGAGAAGGAGGCGGCGCAGTTCCGCGCGATCGCCCAGAAGCTCAAGTCGATGGTCGACGCGGGGCAGCTCGAGGTCGTGATGCGCAAGGGCCGCATCAACCTGAAGCTGCCGGACAACATCCTCTTCCCGAGCGGAAGCCAGCGCCTGAAGAAGGACGGTAAGGAGGCCCTGCAGTCGGTCGCCGCGGTGCTCAAGGACGTGAAGGACCGCGAGTTCCTGATCGCCGGGCACACCGACAACGTGCCGCTCGGCCGCAAGAGCCGCTTCAAGAACAACTGGGGCCTGTCCACGGCGCGCGCCGTGGAGGTCGTGCAGCTGATGATCGACAACGGGGTCAACCCGGACCAGCTCGCCGCGGCGGGCTTCGGGGAGCACGATCCGATCGAGAGCAACGAGACCGAGGAGGGGCGGGCGAAGAACCGTCGCCTCGAGATCATCCTGCTGCCGAAGATCGAAAAGGTCGCGCTGTAGGTCGTGAAGCGCCTCCGCGTCGTCGCTGGTGTGCTGGCCGCCGGGCTCCTCGCGTGCCTGCCGAACCCCCAGTCCGTGAAGGAGCGGCGGGAGGAGTTCCCGCGCGACGGTCTGCGCGGCGAGCTGCTGTTCGACGCGCTCCCCGACGGAGCGCAGCCGATCGGGGCGGTGTTCGGGGACTGGGCGGAGCTCGCCGGGTACCGGCTCGATCCGCCGAACCCGACGCCGGGGACGCGGGTGACGATCACCTTCTACTGGAAGGCGCTCAAGGTGATGCCCGAGGACTACGAGGTCTTCGTGCACGGCGACGCGATCGGCGGGAGCGCGAACCGGCTGCACGGTGACCACTTCCCGGCGAAGGGGAAGTACCCGACCGATGTCTGGCAGGTCGGGGAGATTGTGGCGGATCCGTTCACGATGTTCATCCCGCCGGGGTACGGGCCCAAGGTGCTGGGCATCTACACGGGGCTGTACAAGGACAGCTACCGGGTGCCGCTGACGGAGCGGGGCATGCGACCCGGGATGCCCGACAATCGTTCGCTCGCGATCGAAATCCGCTTTTGATACTCTGAGCGCTCCATGGCGAGCGCAGGTGCCGAGCACGAAAAAGCGATTCAGGAGTGGCTCGAGTCCTTCGAGGCCCTCCCCAAGGAGCAGCAGGACAACCTGCAGCGCTGGTTCGCGACGCAGAAGATCATCATCGACAACACGGGGCTCACGCCTGAGCAGTGGTTCGGCTACATCGAGTGGGCGATGGACAACCCGCTGGACTACTCGTTCATCCTCGATTTCCCGGCGGAAGGTGCCGGTGTCGACGCCGAGGACGAGGCGCAGATCGGCGACACCACCCGTGACGCCCGCAAGCTGGTCGGCGGCGAGACCAAGGTCTCTGCAGCGACCGGGGAAGGCGGCATGCAGGACAAGGCCACCAGCGATCGGAAGGTGGAGCGGGAGCTCTTCGACCGGTTCATGAAGGAGCGCCTCGGCGGCGGCCGAAGGTGATCTGTTGTAGGCTCGTGTAAGTGTTTGTGATGTCTATCATTTTCGCGCAACGGGTCGGACCCGGGCGCCGATAAGGGAGCGACACGTACACGTGTACGTGTGAAAGGAAGACAAGAACATGGCATTCCCCTTGCTCGCCGCTAAGCTCGCCGTGGGCGCGATCGGTCTTTTCACCGGCGCGAACATGATCGGAAAGCTCTTCGGCTCGGATCCGGACTTCACCCAGGCGTGGATGATGAACCGGATGACCGGCCGCGGAGGCTTCCTGAAGACCTACTTCGGCGATGGTCTCGGCAAACTGTTCCTCGGCAGCCGCACGATGTCGGCCATGTACAACGGTGGCTTTGGTGCCGCGATGTTCATGAACCCGATGGCGATGGGCGCGTACGGCATGAACCCCATGATGATGGGTGCGATGCCTTACAACCCGATGATGATGGGCTCGATGATGTGGGGCGCCTTTTAGGCCGCTTTTGAGCTAGAGTCGTCGCCGACATGGCAGACGCCGACAAGATCGAGCGCATCGGTCCCCGAGACCCTCGAATCCTCCGACACATCCGGACGATCTCGGAGGCGGGGACCGACCTCGAAGCGTTCGCAGAGGCACTCCGCGGGGTCCAGAGCGACCCCGCATTGAGCTCGTCCCACCGGGACGCCATCTACAAGACGCTCGCGCAGGAGGCCGCGCAGGCGTACTTCCACTTCGCTACGGGGGAAGCGCTCGATCTCGAGGAGCTCCTCGGGACGCCCCCCGAAGCACCGCCCAAGTAGTCGAAAGCCCCGAAAAGACGAAAGGCCGCGGCCCCTGGGGCTCGCGGCCTTTCTTGCGTCTAGGGCGTCGGTTCGTTCAGCGTCGTCGTCGGATCGCGAAGGCGATCAGCACCAGCGCCGCCATCAACGCCGGCGTCGTCGCGGCCTCGGCCTCGGTGCTCGCGCAGCCGCAGCCGCTGTCGCACTCCGGATCGCAGAGGCACTCGCCACCGCCCGGCGCGGTGTCACACGCGTACGTGAGGTCGCAGCTGCAGATGCCGCTCGGGTCGACGGTGCCGCAGTCCGTGTCGCAGGCGCAGTTGGCGTCGCAGGTCATGGCCGTCATGTCGCAGGCGCACGTCATCGGCTCGGGCTCGGGTTCCGGCTCCGGCTCGATGCAGGCGTCGCCGGTGGCGCACACGTTCGTGCCGCTCGGCGCGTGGAGCGCGCAGCACCAGCCGGTGGGGCAGGTCGCCTCCGAGTCGCACGCGCGTGTGCAGATCGGCGTGGTGCCGGCGGGGAGGCCGACGCAGATCGTGGCGTCCATCGGGTCGCACTCGGAGGCCTGGCTGCAGACGCCGCCGATCGGGATGCGGGGCTGCTCCATCAGGATGTAGTCGAGCGTGCCGCGCCCGCCGGTGCCGGTCTCGAAGCCGGCGACGACGTTGTCGACCATCGCGCCGAACTGCTGCTTCACGGGCTCGCTCGCCGGCGTCGACTGGCCGCCGAGGAAGACGATCGCGGTGCGGAAGCTGCGGGGCGCGTCGTCGGCGTTGGGCGTTCGGTTGCCCGCGCGGTTGATGATGTTCTGCACCGTCATCTCGACGCGCGTCCCGCTCACCGTCACCGACCCGCCGCGGAAGGCGCTGATGAACTGCGGGGGCGACGCACGATTCACGGTGCGACCGGAGAGGTCGCGGGCGCCGCCGACGTCGACGTTGTCGATGACGAACCACGGCGCCACCTCGGTTGGCGCGAGCATGCCCATCAGGTACAGGTCGAGGTCCGAGTAGATGTAGTTGTCGACGCCGGTGCGCGTCGTGAACGTGCCGTTGCCGTTGTCGGCCCAGTCGTTGCCTTCCATCGGCGAGCCGCCGGTGTGGGCGAAGTAGCTCCAGTGCCCTTCGTCGCGCCCGAGGAGGATGTCGTCGCCCGACCCGTTCGGACCGCCGCCGACGGTGACGAAGGAACCCCAGCGGTGCCCGACCTCCTGGTTGAAGATGCTGCGGCGCTGCGCGTCGATCGACGGCTGGGGGAGGCCGAGCTGGCCGTACAGCTCGTCGACGGCGCGGTAGTAGTTCATGAACACGATACCTTCGCGCGGGGACGACCCGTTGGAGTCGAACACCTGCGAGCCGATGCCGCGGGTGTCGTTGGCTTCCGGGCTGTAGAAGAACGCGCCGACGTTGGCGTCGAACGTCGTGAACAGGATCAGGAACACGAACTCGTCGGGGAGGACGCGGTACAGCTCGGTCGCCGCGAGCTGGAAGTACTCGCCGAGGTCACGTCCGCTGCGCGGCGGGATCGTGAGCTGCCCGTCCGCGTCGTGCACGTACAGGAAGTTCTCTCGGACCTCGACGGTCGGAGCGCCCTTCAGCCGATTCAGGGCCGGGTCGGCGGGCTCGCCGCCCATCACGAAGCTCTGATCGATGCGGATGTCCGCGATTTCGGGGTGTCCGGTGAGGTCGTAGATCCCGGTACGTCC
Organism: Deltaproteobacteria bacterium; assembly: GCA_040218735.1. Lineage (GTDB taxonomy): Bacteria > Myxococcota > Kuafuiibacteriia > Kuafuiibacteriales > Kuafuiibacteriaceae > JAUHYN01. Next base: position 124,865 of record JAVJQW010000062.1, on the reverse strand, counting down.
GAAGATGTCCGGGGTGTCGGCCGCGGCCGGGGTCGCCAAAAGCGTGAGGACGGCGGTAATCGAGGCGTACGTGCTTTTCATTCGAGCGATCCGTTGGGGCGCCGCACGGCGAGGTCCGCCGCGGGGTGCGACGAACCGGTCTCGTACGGGCGTGCGCACTTTCGGGTTTCGGGGGTCGAATCGACCATCCGCGACTTGCCCCATGGTGCCGAGAAACTTCGGGATTTGGGTATTCCTCGCGACGCTCGCCGGCTGCACCGGGGAGGTGCCGCCGCTCGACGTCGGTTGTGCGTCGAGCCCGGAGGCGACGGTGGAGCTCGGGCAGGGCGCGACCGGCTACGCGCCGCCGGACGGGACGCTGCGGCTCGCCCGCGGGCCCCAGGGGGGCTGCCACCTGGATCTCGCGGTGCGCACCACGGGGCTGCCGGGGACGCGGGCGACCGTCGACTTCACGATCTTCGACGTGCAGGCCGGGGAGCGGGTGCTGACCTCCCGACTCGTCACCCGCCTCGCGGGGGCGGGCGAGGTCTGCGAAGCCTTCGGAATCCGAGCCCTTTTGGCGCGGCCGTGGGAGATCGAGGACCGCCGCGTCACCGTCACCGCCACCGTGACGGACGAGCTGCTCCGGACCTTCGAAGACGGGTTCGACGCGACGGTCCTGTGGCCCGAGCCGATCGAAGGCATCGAAGAGGCCCTGCTGTGCGGAGATCGCGACTGAAGCCGCGGGGAAAGGTGTGGAGCCAACTACCAGATTCGAACTGGTGACCTACGGTTTACGAAACCGTTGCTCTACCGACTGAGCTAAGTTGGCGCCCACGGAAGGCGTACGCATAAACCAGAAACGTCCCACACGCGCAACACCAAATCGTGCGAAGTGGGGCCTCCATGATTGATGTTTAATTAGACCATAATTTAGCATCACTTTATGGTTATCGCGCAGCCGCTCGCCCTCTCGCTCGCCCTCGGTCTCGTGGCCGCGCCGGCCCCCGACGAGCGCGCGATGCTGCGGTCGGACCGGCCGGGCTCGCTCGCGAAGCCGAGCGCCCTGACGGTCGACGCCCTGAAGCAGCTCTGCGGCGGGGAGCCGTCCGCGGTCGGCGCCGTCTACCGCACGCGGATCGGTCCGGCCGGGTTCGACTTCCGCGCGTACGCGGACGGCGCGCTCCCGCTCGCGCTGGATCGTCCGCTCCTCGCGCTCGACGGCGCCGCGTTGTTGTCGGCGGACGAGCGCGACGCCGCGTTCACCATCGACGCGACCCGCGCCGACCGCGCCAAGGCCCAGCGCGCGGCGAAGGCGCTCGAGCTCGAAGTCACGTTCCGCCTCGCGGAGGCCGAAGCGGGTGCGCTCGCTTCCTGCTTCACGAAGAAGGGGAGCGGTCAGTGGGCGCTGCACGTCGAGGCCCTCGCGTATCGGCTGGTCCCCGCCGAGGGTGACGCCCTCGCGCAGCTCGAGACGGAGGCGATGAAGCGGCTCGCCGCTTGGGTTCGTCCGGGCGACGCGAAGGTGCGCATCGAAGCGCGCGCCCTCGACGCCGCCGTCGATGACGAGCGCGCGACGGTCGCGGTCGCCGCCGCCCGCGACAAGATCGAGACGTGCACCGCGTCGACGCGCGAGGCGATCACGGATCCGGTGACGATGGCGTACGTCGCCGACGTCGACGCCAGCGGTCGAATCACCGCCGCGCGCGCCGAGCTCGTGACCGCGGATCTGGACGCGGAGGTCGGCTGCATCGAGGCGGCGCTCGTCGGCACCGAGCTGCAGAAGTCCCGCGCCGCCTACCACGTTCGTATCGTGGTCGCGTTGGATCGCCCCGGGTTCGAGGCGCTCTACTGGTAGGGCGTCAGCGTGACTCGAGGATGTTCGTCGCGGTGACCCGCATGTCCTCGGGGGCGTTCGGGAGCTCGATGCACTTCTGCAGGGCCCGACGCGACTCCTTCGTCACGCCGCGCTGACTCGTCGCGATGCCGAGCTGACACCAAGCGTCGGCGCGCTTCGGCGCCGCGCGGGTCGCTCGCTTGAAGAAACTCACGGCGTCCTTGTCCTTGCCGCGCCGGCTGAGGATCTGCCCGATCTGCATCAGCGCGTCGGCGTGTTTCGGGTTCGCGGCGACCGCCTTCTCGAACGCGGTGAGCGCCTTACCGTCCATGTTCTGCCGCGTGTAACTCTCCCCGATGTCGGCCCAGATCGACGGGTCGTCCGGCGCGGCTTCACGGTACTTTTCGAACGCGAGGCGGGCCTTTTCGAACTGGTGCCGCTCGATCGCCGTCCACCCCAGCGCACGGTGCGCCTTCGCCAGCCGCGAGTTCAGGGAGACCGACTTCTCGTAGAACGTGATCGCCTCGTACAGCGAGTTGTTCTTCTCCAGAACCCGCCCCAACCAGAACGCGTACTCCGCGTTCTTCGGCTCCATCTCCACCGCCTGTCGCATCGCGGACTCGGCGTCGTGCACTCGTCTGTCGGTCAGCGCCACGCGCGCGTCCCAGAAGGACACCTCCGCGGTCGGCTTGCCGGCCTGCGCCTCGATCTTCTTCGCCACCTTCAGCGACTTCGTGGCCTCCGCGAGGTCCGGCTCCTCTTGCGTGAGGTAGGCCTGCACCATCTTGAGGTGCGGGCGGACGTCGCGCTCGTCGAGGCTCGACGCCTCCTTGTACAGCGCGAGCGCGGCCTGGACGTCGCCGGTCATCTCCAGCCCGCGTCCGTACTCGAACAGCACCTGCGGGTTGCCGGGGTTCGCTTCGAGCACGGCGAGGTAGGTCGGGATCGCTTCGCCGAGCTCCTTCGACGTGGCCGGATCCTTCCGCTTCGCGCCGAGCTCGCGGAGGGTGTTCGCGTAGCCGAGCTGCGCGTCGACGAGCTCGTCGTCCAGCGTGCGCGCCGTCTGGTACGTCTCGAGCGCCTTGTCGAGCTGACCGCGCGCGCCGTAACACGCGCCGAGGAGCACGTGCGACCGCGCGTCGTACGGGTCGACCTTCACGGCGTCCTGCGCGAGGAGGAATGCCGCATCGACGTCACCCTCGGAGAGGTCGAGGCGACCGAGCTCCACGCTCGGCGTGGGGTCCGTCTTCGCGAGCTTGATCGCGCGCGCGAGTGACAGCCGCGCGTCGCTGAACTTGCCGAGCTGAAGGTGAAAGCGCGCCTCCCACAGCGGCGGGCGGTAGTCCTTCGGTGCCGACTTTCGGGCGGCGTCGAGATCGAGGAAGCCCTTCGCGATGTCCTCCGTCGCGTTGTAGAGGCGCGCGCGGGCGAGGAGCCCCTCGGCGTCTGCGGGGTTGCGCTTCAGGAGGTTGTCGATGAGCGCGAAGCCCTCGTCGTGTTTGCCTTCCGCCGACAGCGCGATGGCCGCGAGCCCGACGTGCTTCGAGTTGGCGGGCTCGAGCCGCGCACCCTCGGCGGCGAACTTCGTGACCTCGAGGATGCGGCCGAGGCGGTCGAAGTCCTGGACCGTCGCGAGCAGCACCGGCGCCCGTTGCTCCGGCGGCAGGCCGACCGCCGCGTGCTCACACGCCTTCACGCGGACGCGGCGGCGCTCCCCGAACCGATGCATCGCGGTGTAGAGATCCGCGGCGGCCATCGCGGAGCGGGCGTGCTCCGGCTTCGCGACCAGCGCCTTTTCGTACCAGACCGCGGCGTCGATCTGGCTCGACTCCTCCTCCATCGACGCGACGACGTCGCCGATCGCGTGGAGCGCAGGCGCGTACTTCGGGGCGGCGATGATCGCCTTGTCGAGCGCGGCGAGCGCTTCGACGGGTTTCTTCGTCTTGGACAACGCGACCCCCAGCAGGAGCGCGATCTCCTCGTCGTCCGATCGCTGCGCCGCGAGCCCGGAGAGCTGGTTGGCCGCGGAACCCGCCTGCGCGGTGAGGATCTCCAGAGCGGAGCGCGCCTTGAGGATCTCGACGTTCGCCGCGGCGGAGTTACCGCCCATCGCCTTCGCGAGGTCGACGGTGTTGAGCGCTTCGACCGAGCTCGTCAGGTCGTCGAGCGGGAACACCGCGGGGCCGTACGCGAGCGTGGCGAAGCCACGGGCCTTCGCGAGCGCGAGCATGTTGTCCGGCAGCGTGGGGCCGGCCTGCTGGATCGTCGCGAACACCGAACGGAAGCCTTCGTAGGTCCCGGAGTCGATCAGCGACGCGATCTCCTTGGGATCGGCGACCTTCGGCGGGGGCGGCGGCGGCTTGGGCGGCGCCGGCGGCGGCGCGGTGGCGGTGATCGCTTCGTAGGCGCACAGCACGCCGAACGCGCCGCACTTGGTGAACAGCTGCGTGAAGACGCCGACCAGGATCAGCGCCGCGGCGCCGACGAACGCGAGGATCGGCTTCTTGTACGTCTTCCAGAACGGCGGGAGCTCGGGGATGTCGCCGACCTCGAGGTCGTCCGGGGCGCGTGCGGCGCGCTCGCCGGGCGCGGGCGGATCCTCGCCGAGGGGATCGTCGTCGAGATCGTCGAGGTCGCCGTCGCCGAGATCGTCGTCGAGGTCGAGATCGTCCATGAGGTCATCCATGGACGAGGGGGTACGCGGAGCCGCGGCGCGGCCGCCGCCGCCGCCTCCGAAGGCGTTGCCGCCGCCGGGGCTGTCGAGCTCGAGGTCACCGCCGATCGGTGCGCCGCCGCCGAACGCGGGCGGCGCGCTGCTGGGGGCAGCGTGACCGCGCGCGGCGAGGTCCGGCATGTCGCGGCTCGCGGGGAGGTCCGTGCCGGCGGGGATCGGGAGGTCGACGTTGCCGAACGCCATCCCGTCTTCGGCCGCGGCGATCGCGTTGATCGCCTGGTTGAGCTCGGGGTGGCTGGTCATCGCGCGCCACTGCACGCCGTCTTCGGAGATGTCCTCGCCGCCCGTGAGCTCCTTGTTGCGGATCATCACGACGAGGCGCGGCACGCCGAATGGGCCGTCGACGCGTCCGTTGCGGCGCCGAACCTTGTACTCGATGGAGGCCGGCCGGGCGCCATCGACGCCCGCGCGGTCGGCGGTGTTGTCGATGAAGTCGAGGACGCCGTCGTCGAAGGACTGCGCCTGCGCGGCGCTCGCGCGGGGCGCGGGGAGGTCCGTGTAGCCGCCCGGCGCGGGGCTGGGGCTCGGCGGCGGCGTGTCCTCGATGCCGAGATCGAGGTCGTCGTCGAGGCCGGCGTCGGTGGTGGCCGCCGGGATTCGGCTGTTCCCCGCGACGCTGCCGGGGAGGGCGACGGCGCTGGATCCGCGCGGTGCGGCCGGACGGTCGTTCGCGACGCTACCGGGGAGGGCGACGGCGCTCTGCGGCCGTGCCCCCGCGTCGGGGCGTTTGGCGACGAACGTATGGCTGCATTTGGGGCAGCGGATCGTGACGCCGGTCGCAGGGACGCGGCTGTCGTCGACGGAATAGCGGGTCTTGCACGATGGACAGGAGACGTTCATGGCTCGAGCGGCCGTACCGGGGCCCAGCGCGGCCCGGGAACGCTACCAGTGGCCGGGATCGATGTCATGGTGGGGGCCGCTTGACGGTGTTTTTGCGCGCGGTTATCTGAAAGGTCACGTGGCCAACCAAGGTTTCTTCGCGCGCCTCTCGAACCTCTGGACGGGGTTCCTCTCCTTGTGGATCTCGGACATGGAGAAAGACCACCCCGAGATTGCCTACGAGAACTCGATCAACGGGATGATCGAGAAGTACACCCAGCTCAAGAAGGCCACCGCGGCGATCATCCGTCGCCGGGAGGATATCGAGACCCGCCTCAAGGCGCGGACCAAGGAGCTGGAGCAGATCGACGCGGATCTCAACACCGCAATCGAGACCGAGCAGGACGACATCGCGATGGTCCTGATCTCGAAGAAGAACGCGCTCGAGGCCGAGGTGAACGAGCTCAACCAAGAGCTCGAGCAGGCCAAGCAGGACGCGGAGGACGCGAAGGGATCGCTCCTGAACGTTCAGGCCGAGATCAACAAGCTCAAGTCCGAGAAGGATCGGATGCTCGCGAAGATGGCGAGCGCCAAGGCGCGGATCCAGATCCAGGATCAGCTGGAAGGTCTGTCGGTGGACGCCGAGGTCAAGGCGCTCGACAACGTGCGCGACCACATCAACAACATGTCCGCCGAGGCGAAGCTCGGTCGCGAGCTGGCCGGTGAGTCGCTCGACGGCAAGCTCGCGAAGCTCCGCCGCCAGACCGGCGACGTCACGGCCAAGAAGCAGCTCGAGGAGCTCAAGGCCAAGCGCGCCGCCGCGAAGGCCGCGCAGAAGACGATGTAGTCGGCGCGGTGGCCGCACCGAGCCGATTCTCCACCGCCCTCACGCACCCGCTGAACGTCATGATGTTGGCGGGCGCCGGCGTGACGGCGTTCCTGACCGGGACCTGGATTCCGCTCGCGGTCGCGGGCGCGACGGAGCTGTTGTGGCTGACGGTCGGCGCCGCGTTGCCGGGGCCGCGTCGGTACCACGCCGCGCTGCTCGCGGACACGGCGTCCGAAGCGCGCGCGGTCGACACGCAGACGCAGCTGTCGAAGGTGTCGGAGGACGACCGTCGCCGCTACCTCGAAGTGGATCGGATGCGGAAGGACGTGCACCGGCTGACCGGTGAGAACCCGTCGCTGTCGATGTCGATGATGCAGGGCGAGCTGTCGAAGGTGGATCACCTCGTCGAGTCGTTCGTGCGGATCGCTTCGGAGGCGGCGCGGTTGGACGCGTTCCTCGACGGGACGGATCTCGACGCGCTCGAAGCGGAGGTCCGACGTCAGCGCGCGGTGGTCGAGAAGACCTCGGACGACGAAGCGCGCCGCACCGCCGCCGACAACCTCGCGCTGATGGAGGCCCGCCTGGAGCGGGTCGCCGAGATGCGACGGCGGGTCCGTCACGCGCGCGGGCAGCTACAGCTCGTCGAGAACACGATGGCGCTGATCCGCGACCAGGTGGCGACGATGGACTCCCCCGAGGAGATCTCGGGCCGCCTCGACGAGCTCGTGGATTCGGTCGACGCCATCGAAGCGAGCGCGAAAGAGACGGAAGCGCTCGCCCGTCCGACCGCGCAGCGACTTATCGGTTGACATTGGTCCCAGCGGATGGTGATTACGGCGCCGGGCAGCGCACCAGTAGCTTAGCCCGGATAGAGCGCCGGACTACGAATCCGGAGGTCGGAGGTTCGAATCCTTCCTGGTGCGCCATTTTTCTCCCTCTTCTCCTGACGCGCGAACGACGACCGGACCGAGGCTCGAAGGCTTCGCGTCGGGCTGAGGCTCGAGGGCCCCTTAGTTGGCCTTCGCCGCGATCGCCGCCAGGCGCTTCTTGGCGCGCACGTCGTACGACTTGTGCAGCCGTCGAAGGAGCTTCTCCTCCGCCTTCCGGTAGCGATTCACGCCGCACTTCTTCGACGCTCGGCGGCTCACCTTGTTGCCGTAGTCCTGGACGCTGACGACCTCGCCGTTTCGGTAGGTGACCTCGTACATCTTCACGCCGCGGCTGGTGAACCCTCCGAGCTTTTTCACGGTCTTGAACCAGCACGCCTCCGCCTTCGCCGCGCGCTTCTTGTGTTTGGCGACGGCAGCGACGAGCTTCGCGTCCGCGTGCTCCGACCCCTCGTCGAGATCGAGCGTCACGTTGCGCGCCTTTGCGGGAAACACGGGCTCGCCGTCCGGGGCGTCGACCACCGCGCTTCGACTCTTCAGGCGATACCGGTTGCCGTCGGCGCTGATCACGGCGGTCCCCGTCTGCTCGGCGACCAGCAGCAGCGGCTCGTTCTTCTTGGGGTACTTCACGGCCAACAGGTCCTCCTCGGTCGGTCCCGACATCCCGCCGAGCCACGTCGGTTTGACGACGTCCTTGTCGAAGTCGTAGCGCGCGTACACCCACAACGACCGGGGGAGCTTCTCGAACAGGAGCGACAGGTCCTCGGCGTGGTTCCAGGTCAGCGTCATCAACGGCACCCAACGGTTCGTGTAGCGCTCCGCGAGCGGTATCTCGTTCGGGATGTCGCCCATGACCGCGAGCGCGTCGATCGGCGTCTTCCGCTCGCGGATCACGACCGTCACCCGCGGCCGCGGCTTCTTCTCGATGAATCCGACGCGCACGAGGACCGGTCCGTCCGGAATCACGGGGTCCGTCGCCATCCTACCGGTCCCGAAGTTGCGCGGGCTGTCGTCTTCGAGCGGGAAGCAGCTCGTGCGTCCGTTCGCATAGGTCACGTGGTGCGCGACTTCCGTCGACTCGACCGACGCGTACTCGATCACGACGTCGCCCGTCGGCCGGGCGAAGTCGATCTCGAGGCTCGCTTCGTCGGGGAACACGAAGTACGGCTGACCGCCCGACCAGTCGTGCGAAGGACCGCACTTGGCGCGGATCGACCCTGCGGGGGCCTCGACGGTCTGGACCACGACCTGGCCGCTGCCCTTCACGAATTCGGCACGCTGGATGTCGGGGGCCCGGGTGAGTGGGTCCGCGACGACGACGGGCGGCGGTTTGGGCGGCGGCGGCGCGGCGACGTCGACCCGGACGATCGCGGAAGCGTCGCCCTTTTGGCCCGCGGTCAGCGCGCTCCGGAGCGCTTTGAGGTAGACCTCGTACCGTCCCGGCTGGAGGATTTTGGCGATCGAGGTGCGGCCGCCCTTCGTGCACTCGTACTTCTTGCGCTCCAAATCGCTCAGGATGAGCCCGAGGCCGTCGATCGCGCGTCCGTCGCGTACGATGGAGATCTTCGCCTCGGTCTTCGCCTTCACCTCGACCACCGCGAGGACGTCGCGAACCATCACGCTGTAGAGGCCGCAGTCGCGAAAGGGGCTGTCGGGGACCTTGTAGACCATGCCGGACACCGTCCCGCGCGCGTCGTGGGTCTTGGGGCCTTCGGCGTTGCCGGTGAGCGTGATGGTCGGGGTCGCGCCCGCGAGGGTCGGCGCCGCAGCGAGCGCGAGGGCGAGCAGGGGAACGGTTGTCCAGCGATGCACGAGCCGGATTACGTCCCCCGACCCACTATCTTCCCGAACTGCGACGTTTGTCCTCTTCGCGTCAGCGCGGCGTCATCTCATTCGCCGACCGATGGTCGGTCAGGTGCGCAGTTGAGGTGCATCCGCCCCGTTGTGCCGCCGGCTCCGTCCCTCGATCCTGGGATCCAGGAGCCCACCCATGCGACAGGACAGTCGAGCGCCCGCCCTGGATAACCGGCCCAGGATCGAATCAGGCCTCCTCAGCACGGATCCCTCGGAGGAGGTGGCGACCCTCGTGAACACGCAGGCGCCCCCGCGCTTCTCCGTGATCTCGTCGGTACCGTTGTCGGTCACGGAGCAGGACTTCGCGCTCGACGGTGACGACGAGGACGACACCGCGATGGTCGGCGAGGCCGCGCTGTCCGCGGTGATCAACCGGAAGAGCCGCGTCGAGGTGGGGCCGGATCGCCCGGGCGGTTTCGAGCTGATCAACGCGCTCGGCACGACGTCGAGCGGGCGCCTGTACATCGGCGAAAAACCCATGGCGTTCGGTGTCCCGCGCCGCGCCTTCTTGCTGCGGCTCCTGAAGAACGACTTCGACTACACCGCGCGCCGCGCGCGGACGCTGGCGCAAGCGCGCATCGGCGCCGCGTTCCACCACCCGAACCTCGTGAGCGTCGAACACGCCGGGGAGGATCAGCTGGGCGCGTACGTCGCGTTCGAGCACCTCGAGGGCACCAACCTCGCGCGCGTCACGTCCGAGATGCGGGAGCGCAAGGAAGCGCTGCCGTTCGAGGTCGTGGCGTGGATCGTCGCGGAGGTGCTGCGCGGCCTGCACCACGCGCACGAGCTGTCCGACGAACACGGGCGTTCGCTTCGGGTCGTCGTCGGCGAGCTGTGTCCGGCGAACGTGCTGATTTCGAGGACGGGGCAGGTGAAGCTCGCGACGTTTGCGCTGCAGCTGTCCCGCGCCGACGACATGAACGCGGTCATGGAGATGGCCCAGCGCGCCACGGCGTACCTCGCGCCGGAGTCGCTGCAGCAACAGGGGTGGACGCGCGCGTCGGACGTCTACGCGATCGGACGACTGCTGTACGAGCTGCTGGTCGGCCACGACGCGTTCGAGGGGCGCAGGCCCGACAGCGTTTACATTCAAACGATCGAGTCCGGGATCCCGCTGCACACCCTCGGCGAGGAGGACGTGCCGGTCGGGCTGCAGAAGATCGTCGCGCGCGCGACGAACGCGGATCCGGCGCACCGGTTCGCGGACGCGCAGGCGATGGCCACGGCGCTGAACACGTGGCTGCACGACAGCGGCCGGCACGCGATGCCTTCGCTGGTGTCGAGGTTCATGGATCGCCACGGCCTGTACGAGGGCTCGTCGGTGGCGTTCGGGCTCACGGGCGAGCACATCTCCAAGCCGATGGAGCGCGCGACGCCGGAGCGCTCGATGCGCATGTGCGTCGAGGACCTGTTCCCGGGCGACACGGTGGACGACATCCCGCTGTCGGTCGTCCCCGAGGACACCCTCTCGGCGATGATCATCCGCGAGGACATCGACCCGGATCTGATCACGGTGGATCCGCTGGAGCCGATGGAGGGCTACGCGGCGGAGCCGCCGCCGCTCCCGTCGAGGCGCGACGACCTGCCGCCGCCGCTCCCGTCGCGTCGCCCGCCGTCGGTCCCGGAGGCCAACGATCCGACGCCGGTGGTCTTCGACGTCGAGCCGAACTTCGCGGTCGCTGCGCCGGCCGAAGAGGAGACGGTTCCGCCCGACCCGGTGGAGGAGGTCGTCTCGGCGCTCCACCGCGTCCGCACCGGCCCCAACCCGATGGTGCTGATGCTGCTGGGCGGGACGATCCTGTTGGCGGCCGTGACGCTCGCGTTGGTCTTGTAGCGCGCTACGCCGACGCCGCGGCGCCGGCGTCGAACAGGCGCCGCATCAGCTGCGCGAGGAACCGCCGATCCACGCTCGCCTGCACGCTGTCCAGTAGCCCCGCGATCGCCTCCGAGAACGCGCGCGCCGACGCGAAGCGATGCGCGGGATCCGCCGCCAGCGCCGTGTGCACGATCCGCGCGAGGCGAGGGTGCAGATCCGCCCGGTGCCGTTCTAGCGGCACCTCGAAGCGCTCGCTCGCGATCAGCTCGACGAGGTCCTCGTCGTCACGCCCCTTGAACAGCACCCGACCGGTCACCAGCTCGTACAGGAGGATGCCGGCCATGAAAACGTCGGACCGCTCCGTTGCGGTCTCGCCGCGCAGCTGCTCCGGGCTCGCGTAGCAGGTGAACCGGTTCTTGGCGCCCTGATGGAGCCCCGACGTCGTGCGGCGTCGCGTGCTCGCGATGCCCATCGAGAAGTCCGTCACCGCGACGTCCCCCTCGTCCGTGAGCAGCACGTTCGAGTGGCACAGGTCGCCGTGCACTATCGGAACGGAGCGCCCCTCGCGGTCCTTGGTGTCGTGCGCGGCCTGCAGCGCGGCGAGGACACGATCCAACACGTGCAGCGCCACGTCCGTCGGGAAGCCGAGCCGCACCTGCGCGCAGCGCGCGAGCACCTTGAGGAGGTCACGCCCATCGACGAAGTCCGTGACGATGTAGCTGCGCCCGTCGATCGTCCCGAGGTCCACGACTTCGGCGATCGAGCTGTGGTGCACCACGGCGTAGTTCATCGCGCCCGCGAGGAAGCGGTCGTGGACGCCGTCGTCGAGGGACCCCGTGCGTCTCAGCGCCACCGGCTTCGGGCGGCCGTCGGTGCCGATCGCGGTCGCGCGGTACAGCTCGATGCGTCGACGGGTGGCGATGCGCCGCTCGAGGAGGTACGGCCCGAACGCCGGATCTCGCTTCGTCGCCTCCACGCCCCCTGAATCGTAGGCCCTCGCCGGGGGTCACGTCACGGGACGAAGATGCCCGCAAACGCCGCAGGTTTGCGCACCCTCGCCGCCGAAAACCATGCATCCGCGTCGCGGGTGTGTCCGTCGCCGACGCAGGTCCCCAACCGGCGCCGCGCCGCGTTTGCCAGCAAGGCCATGTCCTGATCGTCGAGTCGGCAGATCGCGTCGGCGTAGGCGGTGTAGGCCGCGTCGAGCGCGCCGCGCTGCTCGGCGAGCCCGGCCTCGATCAACCGCGCGAGCGGGCGGCTCCACGCGACGCGCTCCTTTTCGAGCCGCCGCACCGCCTTGGTCGCGATGGCGAGGTAGGGCGTCGGGTCCGTCGCTTCCTTCGCGGCGGCGAGCGCGACCCGGCCACGGAGGTGCCACGCTTCGACGCGGATCTGCTCGACCGACAACAGGTGCGAGCGCATCAGATGCGGCCACGTCTCGCTGACGTTGTGGTGCGCCCGGAGCGCGCGGCCCTCGTAGAGGTCGACGTGCGCCGCCGCCAACAGCTGGTTGTAGTGCTGCAGGTGGAAGCCGTGCGTCGACCACGGGCGCATCCCTTCGACGACGCCGCGCCGCGCTCCGTCGGGATCGTCGTCCGCGAGGAAGACGAGGTTGGCGAGGCCGCCCGTGAACAGCGACACGGCGTAGCGGTCGCCGCGCTCCTTGGCGTCGTGCACGAGCTTCGGGATGCGCTCGCGCATCGCGTCGAGGTCCCCGAGATACGCGTACGCCCACAGCCGCATGTGCTCGACGGTGTCGCGCTCCCACGCGACACCCGAGCAGCGTCGCTCGAACATCGCGATCGCCCGCGCGTAGGGATCGAGCGACGCGCGCCAGTGCCCGACGAGGCTCTGCGACATCCCGCTCGCCAACAGCACGAGGCCCTTCGCGTGCGGGTGGTCGATGCGCTCGGCGAGCCGATCCGCGTCGCGCAGCAGACGCCGCGTTCGCCGACGCGTCGCCGAGCCACCCGCGGCCGAGTTGAGCGCTTCGCCGGCGAGCGCGCGCGCGACGCGGTACGGCTCCCCCGCGTCCAGCGCCGCGAGCAGGTGCGCGGTGGAGTAGTCGTAGGCGCGCACCACGTCGACCAGCGCGAGGCCGAGCGCGCCGGCCCACAGCATGTCGATCGCGAGCCGCGTGTCCTTCTCGACGTCGCGCACCCCGCGCTCCACGAAGTGGGTCCCGCGTAGGAGCAGACGGGCGCGGCGCCGGACCAGCGACAACACCGCGCTCGTATCGCGCTGCGGAACCGGGGCGTCGATGGTGCGCAGTCCCGTCTCGAGCAGCGCGATGCCTTCGTCGACGTGACCGGACCGCAGGAGCTGCTCGGCGGCGCAGCGCCGACACGTGAGGGCGTCGCGAGGGCCCAGCCGCTCGGCCGCCGCGAGGTAGGTGCGGCCCGCCTCCGCGCCCCGGCCGGCGTTCGCCAGCGCGTCCGCGCGTCGCCGAAGCAGCGCGCCGTCGTCCGGCGTTATCGTCAACGCGCGCGCGAAGAGCTGCGCGGCGTGGTCGAACGCGTACGCGGCGAACGCGCTGCGCCCCGCGAGCACGAACAGCTCCACCGCGAGGTCGGGGCGACCGGCCTCGACGTGGTGCGCCGCGATCGTCTCCGGGGCGGCGTCGATCCGACCGAGCTCCGCGGCGAGTCTACGGTGGATCGACCGGCGTCGCTCCGGCGTGAGGTGCCGGACGACGTGCTCACGGATGCGGTCGTGCGCGGTGCGAACACACTCGACCGTCGTGCCGGCGCGTTCGAGGAGCCGCGCGTTGAACAGGCGGGGGACGCGGTGGCGTTCGGACTTGGCGACGTCGGCGGCGCGCAGCGCGATCACACGTTCGAGCGGCTGCCCGGCCACCGCGACGACCTCCAGGATTCGGCGGTCCTCGGCTTCGAGGCGGTGGATGCGTCGCGCGAGGACGGCTTCGAGCGCGAGATCCGCGCCGTCGACGAGTGCCTCCTCGATGGCGTGACGCGTGAGCTCTTCGACGAGCAAGGGGTGACCGCCGGCCTCCCTCGCGATCGCGGCCGCGCGGGACCGTGCGGCGTCGGGCGCGACGTCGGCGTCGACGAGCATCGCGTGGGCGAGGGCCTCGGCGTGGTGCGGCTCGAGGCGGTCGAGCCGGATGGTCTGGGCGCTGCGGGCGAGGCGGGTGACGAGGCCGTCGATCCGTTCGTCGTCGCGGCCGCACACCACGAGCAGGAGCGGGGGCGCGTCGACACCGCGGAGGATCGCGGCGAGCGCGGCGGCGCTGTCGGCGTCGGCCCAGTGGGCGTCTTCGACGTAGAGCACGAGGCGTCGCGGGCGAGCGATCGCGCCGAGCAGCGCGCGGAGCGCGACGAACGCGTCGAGGCGGAGCTGGCGCGGATCTTCAGGGCTCGCGTGGGCGTCGACCCAGCGGTCGATCACCGGGGACCGCCTCAGCACCGGGAACACCTCGACGAGCGCCGCGGTCTCGGGGCAGAGCGCTTGGGGATCGACGGCGCCCGCGAGGATCAGCTGGTGGCACAGCGCGTCGACGAGGGGGTCGATCGCCTTGAAGGGGACGGACTCGCGCTCGTAACACCGGCCCGCGAGCACGGTGGCGTCGAGCTGGCCGAGGAACTGCGTGACGAGCGCGCTCTTGCCGACGCCGGATTCGCCGCGAACGACGACGACCTGGGGCCCCGCGCTCGAACGATCGAACGCGTCGCGGAGCTGGGCGAGCGGCGCGTCGCGGCCCACGAAGGTCGGTTCCCGTGCGGCGAGGATCGGCGCGCTCGGCGGGGCGGTGCGTCCGCGCTCGGGTCGCGCGCCGTCGATCGTCTCCGCGGCGAGCCGGTGCAGGACGCTGGTCTCGCCGGGGCGATCCTCCGGCGTTCGTTTGAGTAGATCGGCGGCGAGGCGATCCAGGGTGGGGTCGACATCCGTGACGAATTCGCTCGGCGAGGGGCCGTCGCGTCGCCGCTTCATCGCCATGACGTCCTCGACGGTGCCTTCGAAGGGGAGGCGGCCGGTGAGGGCTTCGAACAGCACCGACCCGACCGCGTACAGATCACTCGCGAAGGTCAGCGGTCCCGCGCTCGATTGTTCGGGCGACATGTAGCCCGCGCTGCCGCACACCCGCTGGCGGCCGCCGAGCTCGAAGCCGTCGACGTCGGTGACGAGGCCGAAGTCGAGCACGACGACCCGCCCGGACGGCGTCACGATGATGTTGCTTGGCTTGATGTCGCGGTGCAGGCGTCCTGCGTCGTGGAGCGCGGCCACGCCGCGGACGAGCTGCACGACGGCGTCGCGCGTCCGGTCTGGGTTATGCTGACAGTAGGTGACGAAGTCGACGCCACGGATGGCCTCCATCGTGAAGAACCAGTGACCGTCTTCGCAGATGAGCTCGTAGAGTTGGACGAGGTTGGGATGAACGACGTCGGTGAGCGCGCGGAACTCTTGTTTGAACCGAAACAGCGGCAGCGGCGCGATCGTTCGGAGCGTCTTGAGCGCGACAGAGCCCTTTCGCACGTGATCGTAGGCGAGATAGACGACCCCGACGGAGCCCGCGCCGAGGCGTCGCTCAAGGGAGAACCGCGCCGAGACGAACGACGAGGGACGCTCGGAGGGGCCGCGCTGCACCACCACGAAGAAATCCTACGTCCTGGACCGGACGGTCGGGTGGAGGTCGGATCCGACCGTCGGTCGAGGGATGCGGGCTACGCCGATGCCCTCTCGGGCGTTCGTCCGATGAACCGGCCGCGCCCGGACGTTCAGTGTAGGTGCATGTCGCGACAAGCCCTACTTGGTTCAGCGCTCTGGGTCTGCGGCATCCTCTTCGCCGCGGCCTGTAATCCGGCGGTCGACGACGACGACAGCACGTTCATCCCGCCGCCCCCGCCGCCGGGCTGCCAGACGAACGAGGCCACCATGGGCCTCGAGCTCTGCAACAACATCGACGACGACTGCGACGGCGACGTCGACGAGGGCGATGACGGCGGCATCCTGCGCCAGGCCTGCGACCTCGGCTGCGGCGGCGGGCTGCAGACCTGCGAAAACGGCGCGTGGGGCGAGTGCGTCGCGGCCGCGCCGAAGGAAGAGGTCTGCAACGGCATCGACGACAACTGCAACGACGAGATCGACGAGGGCTGCGAGTGCATCCACGGCATGACGCAACCTTGCGGCACCGACGTCGGCGCCTGCCGCGCCGGCATCCAGCAGTGTGTCGACGGCGTGCTCAACCAAGAGTGCTTCGGAGAGATCGGACCCGAGCCGATGGAGATCTGCACCAACGGTGTCGACGACAACTGCGACGGCAACATCGACGAAGGCTGCCAGTGCACGCCGAACGACACACAGACCTGCGGCATCGACGAAGGCGCCTGCCGCTCCGGCACGCTCACGTGTGATGGCCAGGGGCAGTGGAGCCTGGTCTGCGACGGCGCGATCGATCCGGTGGCCGAGACCTGCAACGGCATCGACGACGACTGCGACGGGCGCGCGGACTGGAACATCGCGACCGGCGTGGGCTGGGACGACGACCCCTTCGAGGGCTCGAACACCTGCGGTGGCGCGACGTCCCTGCCGAACGCGGTCGACGGCGGCGGGTGGATCTCGCTCAACGTCTCCGACCCCGCGAACCTGCAGACGTACCCGACGATCTATCCGATCGGCGACGAGGACTGGTACCGGTTCCGCGCGGAGGAGACGAGCCACGGCGCGTGTTTCCCGGGCTCGAGCCAGTGTGCCTTCGTGCTCGTCGTGCAGCTTGAGCTGTCGGGCGCCGCGAACGAAGAGGACTACGAGGTCTGCGTCGCGGTCACCGACAACTGCACCGCGGTCGGACCGGACAACCTGATCTGCAGCACCGCGTCGCGCTGGGTGCCGAGCGCAAACTCCTACGTGATGGGGGTGAAGTGGGGCGGCACCTGCGGCGGCGACGACTCGCGGCAGGTCAAAGTGCGCGTCCGCAACAAAGCGGGGGCGCAGTCTTGCAGCTACTATCAGATCCACGCGCACTTCGAGTACGACCCGGAGGAGCCCTGTCCGTAGGCTACACATCGCGTTAACCTGACGCGGCGTTGCGTACTCTCTTCGTCGCCGCCGCCTTCATGTTCGTCGCCGCGCCCGTGAGCGCGGGTCAGAAGATCGCGATCCTGGAAGTGACCGTCGAAGGCGGCGCCGATCCGGTCATCGGCCGCCAGATGACGGCGCGCCTCGCGGAGGTCATCGCGAAACGCGACGGCGTCACGACCATCTCGCCGGACGACATCCGCGCGCTCCTGGAGAAGGAGTCCGAAAAGCAGCTCCTCGGCTGTGACGACGACTCCTGCCTCGCGGAGATCGGCGGGATGCTCGGCGCGGACGTCCTCGTGAAGGGGCGCGTCGCGAAGATCGAAGAGGGCTTCGCGCTCTCGATCAACAGCGTCGATGCGCGGCGCGCCGTCCCGCTCGGCACCGTCAGCGACCGCTGGGGCGGGGAGTCGATCGGGCTCCTGGAGCTCGTCGATCCGTTGGTGGACCGCCTGTTCTCCAAGGCGCCGCTGTTCGGCTCCCTCGAGGTGACCGGCGCCGAGGACGGCAGCCGCATCTTCGTCGACGACGAGATCCGCGGCACGGCCCCCGCGGGCCAGATGTCGAAGATCCCGGTCGGCGCACGTCGCGTGCGCGTGGCGTCCGAGGATCATCTGCCGTTCGAACGGTGGGTCGTCGTGAAGACCGACAAGGTCACCGCGGTCCCCGTGGACTTGCAGGACAAGCCGTCGAGCCCGTTCTACGCCACGTGGTGGTTCTGGACGGCGACCGCCGTCGGCGTCGCGGGCGCGGCGGTGGGGACCGCCTATCTGCTCGGTCGCGACGACGGCGGCACACCCGGCGCGACCGGCGTGAACGTCGCGGTCGACGCCGACGCCGCCTTCACCGGAGGTCGATGAGCGTGCGACGTGCGCTCCCCATTGCGTTGTGCACGTTGGTGACGTGCGCGCCGTTCGAGGAGCGCACGACGACGATGCCGGCTCCGGGACGACTGGTCCGCGCGCTGACGGCCGTCGGCGATCTCTCGGCGACGGCGCACCTCGTGGCGCGCGGTGGTGCGCCGGGGGAGGGCGTCGAGCTCTCGCGCGGCGACGACGGCGTGACGTTCTCCGGGTTCGTCGACGCCGGACCGGGTGAGTACACGTTGGAGGTCGTCTTTCGCGGGGTCCCGACGGCGGGCGGCGAGCGCGTGTTCCTCGGGCGGTGGACGTCGAACGCCTTCACGGTGAGCGCCGGCAACTCTGCGTCGCCGGTGTTCTCTCGCCCGCTCGACACGATCGGCCGCCCCGAAGACGGTGGTGATCTCGACCAGGACGGGCTCGGGATGTTGGACGAGATCCTCTGGTCCGCCGACCCGACGAACCCGGACTCCGACGGGGACGGCGTCATCGACGGGGACGACTGCACACCCGCGGCGTCGACGGACGCGTTCACGATCGTGCCGGACGGCAGCCACGAAGACTGCGACGGGGACGGCGTCCCTCGACCGGACCTGCCGTACGGCCAAGCGGGCATGGACTGCGCCGACCGCGACGCGACGATCTTCCCCGGCGCGACGGACGACTGCACGGACACGATCGACAGCGACTGCAACCCCGCGACGTGCCCGATCGACGATCAGCTCGGGCCCGAGATCACGAACCTCACGCCGGCGGATGGCTCGATGGTCGGCTGCCACACGACGATCGGCGCGGACATCGCCGACGCGTCGGGGGTCACGTCGTTCGAAGTGATCCTCGAGGACGCGACGCCCTCCGGCGACGCGCAGGTCTACGCGATGGAGACGAGCCCCGGGCACTGGGAGACGACAGCGCTCAACCTCCCGGCGGCGCTCGAGGGGCTCGAGCCCGGGCCGACCACGGTCGCGATGACCGCGAAGGACACCGAGCTCAACGCGACGATGATGACCGCGAGCTACACGCTCGCGTTGGCCGTCCCTCAGATCACGCGGTTCGAGCCCGCCGAGATCCCGAACCCGAGCGCGGTCTCGCAGGTGACGGTGGAGGCGACGGCGCCCGCGGGCATCGGCTCCATCCGGTTGGTCGCGATGCCGCGCAACGCGCAGGGCACGTACTCGTACGGCGGGGCGACGGAGCTCGGCGTCGCGAACACGAGCCCGGCGACCTTCACGGTCGATCTCACGACGTTGCCCGACAACACGTACGTGCTCGTCGCGATCGTCGAGGACGCGGTCGGCAACCGGCTCCAGCCCGACGTCGTCACCGTCCCGTTCGGCGGCGACGACCTGAAGGTGAACGCGGACTACCGCTGCATCGGGACGTCGGGGTCGTACGAGATGCCGGCGCGGATCTTCACGGTCGGAGGAACCGGCGAGTTCGACGCGGTGACGATGCGCCAGCGGCTCGACGAGGCGATCGCGGTCGCGGCGATGGAGGATCCGAACGCCGTGCTGGTCTCGGTGTTTGCGCTCGGGCTCGACGCCGACGGCACGATCCGGATCGACCGCGCCGCGAGTTACAGCGTCCGGCTTCAGTTCGGCTTCCTGAATCCGACGACGATGCAGGCGCTCACGGTCACGTGGTTCTCCCAGGTGTGGTCGATGCCGAACCCGGTGCTCGAGCCCGACGCCGGGAACGTCTCCGCCGACATCCCGATCGCGGACATCGGCGCGCTCGTCGACTCGGACCGCGTCGCCTCCGCGTACGCGGCCGCCGGGTGCCCCGCGCTCACCGGCGACGACTCGGACGCGCTCATCTACCAGAACAACGGCACCGACGATGTGGTGAACGTCTCGTCGGCGTCCGGCGCGAGCTGGGCCGGCGTCGCGCGCGACCCGGTCGTCGAGATCATCGCCTGCGACTGACGCGTTCGATGTAGGTCCGTGCTAGGGTCCGCGCGTTCTTCGATGCGGCTCGCCCTCGTCGTCACGACCGTGCTCTTCGCGGCCCCCGAGGCCACCGCTGCGCCGCGCGTCGCGGTGTCGCCGTTCATGGGGCGCACCGGCCCGGAGTGTGCGCGGCGCATCGAGGAGGTCATCGCCACCGAGAAGCTCCAGGTCGTCCCGTGGACCGAGGTGAAGACCGGGGCGTCCTTCAAGACGTTCGAGGCGCTCGCGAAGTGGCTGGAGTCGAGGCAGGGCGAGCTCGCGGCCGACATCATCGTGCTCGGCAACGTCCTCGGGCGCGGCATCGTCCTGCAGGCCTACGACGTGAAGACCCGCGCCCTCGTCGGCCTCGAGAAGATCCACACCCGCGGGGGCTGTCGGCTCGGCCGACGCACCACGGGGCTGGTGCGCACGTGGATTCGTCGCAGCATCGATCGCCCCGAGCTGATCGCCGCGGCGCCGCCGCCTCCACCACCACCACCGCCGCCGCCCCCTCCGCCGGATCCCGATCCGATCGACGAGCTCGAGCCCGAGGTCGAGCCGCCGCCGCCTCCACCGCCTCCGCCGCCTCCGCCCGCGAAGTCGTCGCCAACGGCGACCGCGACGATCACACCGCCGCCTCCGCCACCGCCTCCCCAGCGGGCGAGGCGCAAGCTGCTGGTCGAGGCGACGCTGGAGCTGGGGCTGCACCGGCGGGCGTTGGGTTTCGAGGGTGTGCAGACGGACAACCTCCGCGCGTTCGACATCGGTGCCATGCCGGTGCCCGGGATCGCGGTGCGGGCGTTCTTCCTCCGCTCGCTCGGCAAGCGTTGGCTCGACCCGCTCTTCGCCCGGGTCCGCTTCGCACGCGCCGCGTTCATCAGCGCGCGTCGCCCCGACGGTGGCCCGTCACACGACGCGACGCACGACCGTGTCGAGGCGCGGCTCGGATATCGGATCCGCGTGCCGGCGAGTGTGCCGGTGATGGTGTCGCCGAGCGTCGGCCTCCACGTCATGCGCTTCTCGCTCGACGCGTCCAGCTCCGGCGTCCCCGAGCTCGAGCTGCCCAACGTCGCATACGTCAGCGCGTTCCTCGGCGGTGACGTCGAAGCCGTGGTGGTGGAGAAGACGACGCTCGTGGTGACCGCGGCGTTCCTGCCGGTGCTCTCGGGCGGGCCGATCCTCGCCCCGGGTTACTTCCCGAACGGATCCGCGCGTGGCCTCGAGCTGTCCGCGGGCCTGCGGTACAGCGTCACGTCGCGCGTCGGCGTCGTTCTGATGGGCGAGTACCTCTCGTACACGCTGTCGCTGGATCCCGCGGCCGACGCGACGCGCATCGCCACGGGCGGACAAGACACGGTCATCGGCCTCCGCACCGGCGTCCGCATGATCTTCTGAGGGCTTGAATCCGTGACTAGGGCTCGATCGTCTCGGGCTCGATCGTCTCCGGTTCGTTCGACTCGGGCTGCGGCTCCTTCATCAGGAGGACCGTGACGTTGCGTCGCTCGAACGGCGCGATCGTCTGGCGCTGCGCGATGTAGCCCTTCGCGAACGCGCGGAGGTCGATCGGGTCGGCACCGACCTCGAGCGTCGCGCCGTTTTGGTACTCCACGCCGTCCACCTCGAACTTCGCGTGCGGGGGGAGGATGCGCACGACGACCTTCGTCGGTGTCTGCGGCTCGTCCGGCGCCGCTTCGTCCGGCGGCGCTTCGTCGGGCGGCGGTTCGTCGGTCGCGGTCTCGACCGGCGGCGGCGCGGTCTCGACCGGCGGTGCGGTCTCGACCGGCGGCGGCGGAGGCACGACGGGCGGCGGCGGAGGCACGACCGGCGGCGGCGCGCGTTCGACCGGCGGCGCGGCGACGGGCGGCGGTGGCGCCGCGGGCGGTGGGGCCTCGACGCCCGAGGGGGCGCCGTCCTCCGCGGGCGCCGGGGTCTCGTCGGGCGCGGCCTTCACGGGCGGCTCGACGCGCGCGCGGTCGAGCACTTCGGTGTTCACCTCACCGGCGTTGGCGCCCTGGCTGGGGATCGAGACGGCCGTCGGCGCGCGCGTGAGCTGCGCGTAGGCGAGGAACCCGATCGCGAGGATCGTGACGGGCGCGACGACGAGCGCGCCGATGAGGACGCGCTTCCTCCGCTCGGAGTTTCGGATCTCGTCGTCGGAGAGCGGGATGACCAGCTCGCTGTTTTGGCTGTCTTCGGGGAGCAGCGAGTCGACGAGCGTCGGTCCGGCGCGGACCGGTGTCTGATCGCGCTCCACGGCGGGGCGACGGTCGTGTCTCGGCGTGGACGTCGAACGCTCGCGGACGACCTGCGTCGGGACCTGGCCCTCGGTGACGAAGTCCGAGCTGGGGATGGCGGCGCCGTGCTGGTCGGTGATGCGGTCACGCACGACCTGGGTGGCGATCCCGCGTTGGTTCGGACGGTCGGACTCCGCTGGCTTCATCAGCGGTGCGATCGGACGGACCGACATCTCGTCCGGGTTCGGCTTGGGACGTGGTTTGTGCGCGGGGAGCGGCGCGGACCCGCCCATCGCGGTGGGGCGCTCGCTGGGCGTGGGCAGTCCGCTCGGTGGCCCGCTCGGATCCGTGGCGCCGCGCAGGGGCGCGGTCGGGGCGTTCGGGTTGGGATCCGTCGCCGCCCGGAAGGGGGACATCGGCAGCGGGACCGTGTCGTCGCGTTTGGCGGGGACGATCTCGGCGGCGCGCTGCACGAGCGCGAGCTCGTCGGGGGTCAGGATGTCCTCGGCGGCGCTCTCGTCGATCGTGTCGTTGGGCTCGTTCGGATCGTCGTCCCAGAGATCGCTGGTGAGGTCGCGCGAGTCGGACTCTTCGTCGAAGCTCGGCTTGTCGAGGCGCAGGTCCGAGGACAGCTCGTCCTCGAGCGCCAACGCGGGCGGCGCAGCGTCCGTGAAGCCGTGCGGCACGGCGCCGTCGGGGGGCGCCGCTCGACCCGCGGCGGGGAGCCCACTCGGACGTGCGGCCGGGAGCCCGCTTCCTCGGGTCGCGGGCGCACCGCTCGGCGCGGGGAGGCCGCCGGCGCTCGACGCGGGGAGCCCGCTCCCGCGGCTCGTCGGGGCCGCGTCTCCGCTCGACGCGGGGAGGCCGGTCGCCCGGGCCGCGAGCCCGTCTCGGCTCGGCGCGGGGAGCCCGTCTCGACTCGGCGCGGGGAGCCCGTCTCGGCTCGGCGCGGGGAGCCCGCTCGGACGGCTCGGCACCGCTTCTCGGCTCGGCGTGGGGACCCCGCTGCCGCGGCTCGCCGGGTCGGCTTCTCGGCTCGGCGCCGGGAGCCCGCTGCCGCTGCTCGGCGCGGGGAGCCCGCCGCCGCGGCGGGTCGGGTGTTCGTCGAGGCTGAGCGAGGAGAGCTCAGGGCCCGACGTGATCCCGTCGGCGCTCGTCCCGGGGAGCCCGCGTCGCGTCGCGTGATCGTCTCCGCTCGGCGCGGGGAGCGCGCTGCCGCGGCGGGTCGGGTGGTCGTCGTCGATCGGCGCGGGGAGCCCACCGCCGCTGTGCGTCGAAAGCTCGGTGGCCGGGGCGCCTGGGTCGTGGGGCGCCACCGGCACCCCCTCGTGGGGTGTGTCGAGCCCGAGCAGGCCGTCCGGCGGGAACGTGTCGGGGGCTTCGTCGTCCAGCGCCAGCGCGCCCGCCGCGTTCTGACGGTCGGTGGTGGGGGAGGCGTCGACGTCGAACCCGGCGTCCTCCGGCCTCGGGAGCGCGTCGAGGAAGTCGGCGCTCGCGAGGGGCGCCGGGGTGTCGTCGGCGAGGCTGTCCAGGAAGTCGGCGTCGAGCGGCGCGAAGGCCCCGTCGTCCGCCGCCAGCGCGGGCAGGGCGTCCTCGTCCTCGTCGTCCACGAGGAAGTCCTCCGCGGAGAACGGCGCGGGCGAGGGACCCGTCGAGGGCGCGGGCTCGTCGAAGCTCACGTCGGGTAGCACGCGGCCCGGCGCGTCCCCCGTCGCGGTCTCCTCCGACGCCTCGAGCTCCAACGGCGCCTGCCAGCGGGGCGCGCCGTCACCGTCGTCGTCGAGTTGCAGGCTCGGGAGCGGCTCCAACGTCAGCGCCTCGAGCGATCCCGACAACAGATCGCTCTCCACGATCTCGTCGAGCGCCGTTGGCTCCGACGCCTCGTCCATCGTGGACTCGTCGGACCGCGGCGTGCGTCGCCCCGAAACCTCCGTCGGGAGGTCCGGGATGATCCCCGGGATGGCGGCACGCCCTGCGCCCCGTTTGCGCGCACGCGGGAGCGAAGCCGTCGGGTCGTCCGCGACCTCGCCCTCGTTGTCGGTTTCACTGGCGGACGGAAACGAAAACAGCGACCGCTCCTCCGCGTCCGCCCGTTCGATCGCCTCCATCGTGAGCGGCCCCGACACGGGCGCGAGCTCCTGGAACGTGTCGACCTCCAGCGGGCTCTCCTTGTCGTCGGCGGGCGAGGGCGTCCGCGGGAGCGCGCGGGTCGGGACCGTGGGCTCGGCGGTGATTCCGCTCAGCGAGAACGGCCGCGAAGGCCGCGACTCGAGCGCCGTCGGGGCGCGCGACGGGGGCGTCGTTTCGTCCGTCGCGGCACGCGATGCGACGGGCATCGGCGCCGTCCGTCCGCGCGTCGCGTCGAGCAGGTCGTCCCACGCCGCGCGACGCTCCCGGAATCGGTCCGACAGCCACTGCCCCAGCGCGTCGGGGCCCACGTCGGACCGGCTCGTCGCCGCGAGCCGCAACGCGTCCTTCGCGGCGCGCGCGTCCGCGAAACGGCCCGACGTCTGCGGCCGCAGCATCTTGCGGAGCACCAGCTGCAGCTCGATGGGATAGCCGTCGCCCACCAGCGTGCGCGGCTTCGGCATCTCGCCGGCCTTGATACGTACCTCGTTGTCCGCGTGCGTGGGCTCGGCGTAGAGCGGGTGCCCAGTCGTCATCTCGAAGAGGAGGATGCCCAGCACGAAGATGTCGGACGCCTTCGTCAGACCATCCGCGTCGATGTGCTCCGGGGACCGGTACCCTTCGCGCCCCGCAGATTGCGCACGATCGAGGTAGGCGCTCGCCGCCGGATCGATCAGCGCGACGGACCCGTCGTAGCCGATCAGCACGTGATGCGGCACGAGGTCCCCGTGGACGCCGTCCTTACCGAGCTTCAACAGCTCGTCCGCGATGCCCATCGCGACCGTCAGCGCGAGGTGGATCGGGAGGGGCTCTTGCCGCTCGAAGAGCGACGCGAGGACCGTCGCGAGGCTCTCGCCGACGACGGCCGGCATCGTCGGCATCCCGTCTTCCGTCACCCCCGCGCCCCCGACGCGCAGCCCGCCGGCCTCTTCACAGTCGGCGAGGAACCGCGCGGGGTTGGCGAGCGGGCGCCGGACGATGACGGGCGTCGCCTCGCCGTCGCGATGCCCGAACAGGGCGGTCGAGCGGCGTCCGCTCGCGACCGTCGCCGTGAGCGTGATCGAACCCGCGCGCTCTTCTCCTCCCGGTAGCCGCTCGGGCGGTGGGGCCGCTTGGGGTGCAGTCATCGAGCGAGCCGCAGGATAGCGTCAGACCCCACCGCGGACCACCCGGCCGACAAAAACTGGCGCTCGAGGTGGGCTGACGACAAGGTGCATTCGAGGGCATCATACCGCCAGCCCAGGACGGAGCGGAGCAACGGTGGACCAACGCTGGCTGATCGACATCTTCCAAGAATGCGGCCTCGAGTCCGCGCAGGCCGAACAGGCGGCGAAGACGTGCCTCCTGCGCCTGCTGATGCGGGAGCGCCCCTCCGGGGTGGGCGTGGAGCGCAAGTCGCTCGTCGAGCACCTCATCCGCGACCCGCTCATCAGCATGAACCGAATCCTCGGCCGCGGTGACGGTGGCCTCCCGCTCGTCGAGGACGAGACCGGGGCGCTCTCGGTCGCGTCCATCGCCAACATCCTGTCGGACTCCGGGCTGGACCCGGTGGTTTCGATGGCGTTCGCGAAGGTCGCCGCGGAGGCCTACTCACCCGACGACTTCTACCAGCCGCTCTGGAAGGGGCTCGGACACGAGGGCGACGTCGACTACGAGACGCTCCGCCGGGAGGACTGGACGCCGCTGCGCGCTCAGTTCGCCGACATCCTCCCGCCCGACATGAGGCCGACCATGCAGGTCCGCGCGCAAAAACCACGCGCCGTGCCTCCCCCTGGAACGTCGAAGCCCCCCAAGGACTGACCGAGCCCTGCAGCGATTGCGTTTTGGGTGGGGGAGGATTCATCCTGCCGCAAGGGGATGGGCTCGCCCAGCGACGACACGCGGCGCGCGCGGCTCGCGGGCGTTCACACCTACGTCTGCGACGCGGCCGACGCGCTCACCATCGACGCCGAAGCCTGCGCGGCGCTCGGTCACCCCGACGCCGACCTGAAGTCGCTCGACGGGTTGCTGGCGTTGATCCACGCCGCAGACCGGCGTTCGTTCGAGGCGGCCGTCCGATCGGCGCGCGCGGGCGGACCTGCGAAACCACACACCGTGCGGGTGCGTGGCATGGACGGTGCGCTGAGGTTCGTACGTCACGTCGTCGAGCGCTCGGACGTCGGTATTTTCGGCACGCTGCAACCCGTCGACGACGTCGTCGCGGGCACGGCGCACCTGTCGCCGACCGCGGGCGGTGGACTCGAGCTGTCGGCGCTCCTCGACGCCGCGCCGCAGCCCATCTTCATGAAGGACGTCGAGGGCCACTTCACCTTCGTGAACCGGGCCTTCCGTCAGGCCGTCGAGAAGATCACCGGTGAAGCGAAGGACGTCATCGGGCGGACCCAGCACGACTTCGATCCGAACCACGCGCGTCGGGTCGACGCTCGCGACGCCGAGGTCCTGAACGCCAACGCGGTCCAGAGCTACGAGGAGCACTTCAGCTCCCCCGAGGGGCGACTCGTCTACCAACTCTCGCTCTTCCCCGTACACGCCGACGACGGTCGCATCGTCGGGCTGGGCGGGATGTCGACGAACATCGCCGACCTTCGCCAGGCGGAAGGGACGGTCCTAGAGCTCGACGAGACGGTGAGCAAGTGGGCGGAGGCATTCCGCGTCGCCGGCATCGGCTTGGCCATCGCCCCCGGGGAGGGCGGGTGTCTCTCGGACGTGAACGCCGCCTTCGTTCGAAAGTTCCGTGTGACCGAAGCGGAGCTGATCGGACGAAGTCTCGAGTCCCTCTTCCACCCGAGCGCCGTCGAGGCCGCGCGCGACACGATGACGAAGGCCGAGACGAGCGGCCACGAACGCTTCGAGACCACGATGGTGCGCGGGGACGGTGACGTCTTCGCGGCGCTGTTCGATGTCACGGTGAAGCGGGCTGCGAACGGGGAGGTGCGCCGCTTCGTGACGGTGCTCGACATCAACGAGCTCCGCGAACGTGAGAACGCGCTCCGTATCTACCGAGAGATCTTCGACCACCTGCCGTTCGGCGTCCTGGTGGGGCGTATCGAAGATCGCTCCGACCTGAGCACGCTCCACTTCGTCGACGGGAACCGCTTCGCAACCGATGGGTGGGAAGGACGCGGTGGGCTCCTCGATCGCCCCATCACGGAGATCTCTCCGGCGCTCCTCGAGACGGACCTTCCCCAGATGTACGTCGACGCGATCGAGAAGCGAGAGCTACAGCGGGTCTCCGCGTACCCGTTCGGCGAGGCCGGGGAGCTGTTCGACATCCGCGCGGCGCGGGTCGACAACGACCTGGTCGCCGTCATCTACGACGAGGTCTCCGAACGCGAACGTGTCCTCGCGGAGCTCGAGCGCCTCAACGCCGAGCTCGAGCGCTCGAACACCGAGCTGGGTGATTTTGCCGCGGTCGCCTCCCACGATCTCAAGGCGCCTCTGCGCTCGATCGTGTCGTTCGCCGGACTACTACGCGGGGAGCTGGGGGAGGGCCTGAGCGACGACGCCGCGTTGCACCTCGGGTTCATCGAGTCGAGCGCCGAGCGCCTCCGACGCCTGGTGACCGATCTCCTCGACTACGCGCGGGTCGGGCGTCGGGTCTCCGAGCTCGAGGTGGTGGATCTCACACAGATCCTGGCGCAGGTGCGGACGGATCTCTCCCACACGATCGCGGAGACCGAGGCGAATGTGATCGTGTCGAGCCTGCCCGTGGTCGTCGGTGACGCCGCGATGTTGCGTCAGCTCCTCCAGAACCTCGTGGCCAACGCGATCAAGTTCCGCGGTGAATCGACGCCGCGCGTCGAGGTGAGCTCGACCGTTCACGACGACGCGTGGAGCGTGTCGGTGAAGGACAACGGCATCGGCGTCCCGGCGGCGCACCACGAGCGCATCTTCGAGGCGTTTCGCCGGCTCCACAGCGAGCGCGAGTTTCCGGGGACGGGCATCGGCCTCGCCGTCTGCAAGCGGATCGTGGATCGCCACGGCGGGCGTATCTGGGTCGAGTCGGAGCTGGGCCAGGGCACGAACGTGCGCTTCACCCTGGCCAAGCGTGTGTTGGAAGAACGGACGTAGCGTGCGCTACATCGCGAGCGCGTAGAGCTCGACGACGAGGGCTTCGTTGATCGCGAGCGGGCAGTCCCCCGACTCGGGCGCGGTCTTGAACGTGCCGCGGAGCGCCGTGTCCTCGCGCTCGAGGTACGACGGGATGGCGAGGAGCACCGGACCGGCGACCTCGGCCGCGATCTTCTCCTTCATCTTGCTCTTCTCGCGCACACCGACGATGTCGCCGGGGCGGAGCTGGCAGGACGCGATGTCACACCGGTGACCGTTCACCGTGATGTGACCGTGGCCCACGAGCTGGCGCGCGGCGCGGATGGTGCGCGCGAAGCCGAGGCGGAAGACCACGTTGTCGAGGCGGCTCTCGAGGAACACCAGCAGGTTCGAGCCGGTGTTGCCCTTCGCCCGCTTGGCGCGGAGCATGTACCGACGGAACTGCTTCTCACCGACGCCGTAGTGGTGGCGCAGCTTCTGCTTCTCACGCAGACGAATCGCGTAGTCCGACAGCTTGATGCGCTGCGTGGGGCCGTGCTGGCCGGGCGGATACGGGCGACGAAGCTCCTTCGGAACCACGAGGCCGGGCAGCTCGGCGCCGCCGAGGCGCCGCGCGATCCTGAGACGAGGACCGGTGTATCGAGACATAGGCCGTCCCTCCTAGACGAGGTCCGAGGGGTAGGCAACAAAAACTTCGCCCGATTCAGTCCGAGATCTTCTGCAGCACGACGCGGACGTAAGGGTGCCCGAAGAGCAGGTCGATCGCCTGCAGCACGGCGTCACGATCCGGGAGATCGGCGCGCTCCGTCTGGGCCCTGAGCACCTTCAGCGTCTCGTGGAACGCGTGCTCCGCGGACAGCTCCGAGTCCATCGTGTCGCCCGCGTCGTCGTCCGAGACGTCTTCGGTCGGGCCGGGCGCACCGAGGTTCGCGAGGGAGGCGGTCGCCACCGGGAGCGCCTCGGCGGCGTCGCCGAACGCCGGGTGACTCCCCATCGGCGGCCGATCGTCCCCCCAGTGCGGGGGCTCCTCCTCGGCGCGGTCTCCCTCCCCGAAGATCGCCTCACGCGTCATCATGACGGTCGCGGCGGCGTCGTCCTTCCGCGCGGCGCGGACGGGCTGGTTCTCCAGCAGCTGCTGTGGCGTCGGACCCGCGGAGGGCGGGGTGTCCTCGTCCCAGTCCGCCGTCGACTCCGGCGCGACGGGGACGTCGTCCTCCATCGCCTCGATCTCCTCGAGAGCCCCCGGCGGGGCCGACGGGATGTCGGCCATGTCTGCGAGCGGGACGACCGGCACGGACTGGACCTCCGGGGTCACGGTCGGCGGCTCGAGGCGCCCGGTCTGCGTGGGGTTGCGATCGAACAGATCGGAGCTGGAGCCCGCCTCCGTCGGGGGCTCGTCGCCGAACAGGTCGGTCTTCGGCGGGGGCGTCGTCGCGCCGGGGCGGGACTTCTCCCCGAACAGATCGTCACCACCGGCGCCGGGCCGCGACGTCTCGCCGAACAGGTCCTCGCTGGACGCGCCGGGCTGCGAGGGCTCTCCGAAGAGGTCGTCGCTCGATGCGCTGGGCTTCGACGCCTCCCCGAACAGATCACCGTCGTCGCGCGGGGCGGGGGCGTCGCCGCCGAACAGATCGTCGGACGGCGGTCGCGGCGCCGGACGTGACTTGCCCGCGAACAGATCGCCGTCGGCGCTGGGCGCCGGCTCGGCGCCGCCGAAGAGGTCGGCGCCCGACGCTTCGCGCGCAGGTTCGGCGAACAGATCGGACTTCACGCTCGGCGCGACGGGCGCCGGCGCTGGGGTCCCCTTCACGACGCGGATCGACGGCGGGTCGACCTCGGCGGGGCGCTCGGTCGGCGCCATCGGCACGATCGTCGCGGGCTCCGCGGCGGGCTCCTCGGTGCCCGGGGGCGGCTCGGAGGGCGCCGCGACCTGATGCGGCGCCGTGAACAGCAGCATGGTGCGGCCGATGACGATCTCGTCGTCGTGTTTGAGCGGCTCCGGCTCGACGACGTACTGGCCGTTGAGCAGGGTGCCGTTCGCGGACTCGAGATCGTGCAGCACGAAGCCGCCGTCTTCGTAGCGAATCTCCGCGTGTTTCTTGGACGCGCGCTGGTCGTTGACACGCACGTGGTTCGCGTCGGCGCGTCCGATCGTGCACACCCAACCGAGCGCGAGGGTGTACTCCTGACCTTCGAGATCGATGTGTGTGAGGCTCGCGACCTTCGGGCGCGCGGTGGCGGCCTTCGCGGGCTTGCCTGCGGCGGCGGGCGGAGGCGGGGCGGGCGCATCGTCGACGGGTTTTTGGATGAAGTCTTTCAGCACCTTGTCGAGCGTGGAGATGTCGATCTCTTCGATCATCACCTGCACGCCACGATCCGTGAGGAACGCGATGTCCGGTCCGAACGTGTTCACGAGCCCGCGACTGACGAGGTACGTGATCGCCGGGTCGGCTTTGTCGCGCGGGATCCCCATGTCTTCGAGCGCGTAGTAGACGTCGACCTGTCGGTTGGTCTTGCCCTCCGCGTCCCGGTAGAACCGATCCAAGATCTGTTCGGCGATCTTCAGCTCGCTCTTCGTTGCCAAAATTGCCCCGAGGTTAAGGTTGAACGGCGCGCAGGTGAAGTTTGTTGGGCGCCGACGCACCTTTAGGGCGTCGATGCGACCCGCACCCCGAGTGATCTTCGTGGTTTGAGGCCTGCACCCATCGCCCCCTGGTCCGACGCTCGGAACCCGGCGACCCTGCCCCGAAGGGGGAGCACGACATGGGCATCATCCAGGACGAGGATCTCGGGATCACGAACACCAGCGAGTTCACCGAGGCCTACGAAGCCGAGCCGACCGAAGACCAGGACGGTTTTTCGGCCGAGCTGCTGTCACGGACGCTCGAGGACATCGGCACGACGGAGCCGGTCTGCGTCACGGAGGACGCGCGCGTCGGCGACGTCGTGCAGGGCCTCGCCGATCGCAACCACGGTTGCGTGCTCGTCACGAAGGACGGCGTGCTCACCGGCATCTTCACGGAGCGCGACGTGCTCCGGCGCGTCTACGGGCACGCGGATCCCAGCACCCCGATCGGGGAGGTGATGACCCGCGATCCCGAGGCGGTCGCGTTCCACGACACGATCGCCGTCGCGCTCAACAAGATGACCGTCGGCGGGTTCCGTCACGTGCCGCTGGTCGACATTACGAAGAAACCCGTCGGCGTGGTTTCCGTTCGGGACATCGTGAACTTCCTCGTGGAGCAGTTCCCGCGGCACGTGCTGAGCGTCGCGCCGAACCCGGATGTCCGAAAGCCGGACGTCATCGGCTCCTGAGCGTTCCGGTCGGCCCCGAGCCGTCCCCGATCAGTCCCGGTCGCCCCACGTCGCGAGGCGCGACGCGATGCGCGAGAGGAAGGCGTTGCCGGTGCGTCCGTCGATCACGCGGTGATCGTAGGACAGGCACGCGTACATCATCGGGCGGATCACGATCGCGTCTTCGCCGTCGATCTGGCGGACCACCGGGCGCTTCACGATCGCGCCGATGCGCAGGATGCCGACCTCCGGCTGGCGGATGATCGAGACGCCGAACAGGTTCCCGTCCTTGCCGGGGTTGCTGATCGTGAACGAGCCGCCGGCGGTGTCGTCCGGCTCCAGCGCGCCGGCGCGGGCGCGCGCCGCCATGGTGTGCATCGCGCGCGCGATGCCGAACAACCCGAGCTCGTCGGCGCGTTTCACCACGAACACCGCGAGCCCCTCCGACGTGTCGACCGCGATGCCGATGTTGCGGTCGCCGCGCAGCACGAGCTGCTCGTCGAGGACCGTCGCGTTGAGCTCCGGGTAGGCCGCGAGCGCGTCCGCGACGGCCGACACGATGTACGGCATGTACGTCAGCTCGAAGCCGCGGCTCGCGGCGTCCGCCTTCGCGTCGGCGCGCGCGCGCGCGACGCGCGACATGTCGATCTCCGTAACCGTCGCGACGTGCGCCGACACGCCGAGGCTGTGGACCATGTGCTCCGCGATCCACATGCGGCGCCGCGTGAACGGGACGATCTCGTCGTCCGGCTGCGGGACGTAGCGGGTCGGCCGGTAGGTCCGCGGCTCGACGGGGCTCGGGAGCGCGGTCTCGAAGGGCGTGAGCTGCTCGCGCGCCACGGGCGGCGGGATCGACGGCGCGGGCGGAGCGGTGGGCGCCACGATCTCGCGCGTCCTCGGCGCCGGTGGCAGCGTCGGAGGCGTGCTGCGCACGATGGGCGTCGGCGCCGTGCCCTCGACCATCGCGAGGAGGTCGTCGCGCGTGACGCGACCGTTGCGGCCCGAGCCGACCAGGCCGTCCAGATCGATCCCGTGCATCCGCGCGAGGCGACGCACCGCCGGGGAGTGTCGCGGTGGGCCGCCGCGCTCCGCCTCGCCGTAGTCCCGCGTCAGCCGACCGGCGGTCGACGGGTCGGGCGGGCGCGCGGGTGCGGTCGGCGCGTCGCGCTGGGCACGCTGCGCGGGGAGGGTCGACGCGGTGCGGGGCGCGGCCGCGTCCTCCGCTTCGAGCTCCGCGACGGGGGTCCCGACGTCCACCGTCGTGCCGGCTTCGACCAGGTGTCGCGTGAGGCGGCCCGTGGCCGGCGCGAGCAGCTCGCTCGTCGCCTTGTCGGTCTCCACGTCGGCGATCGGCGCGCCGCGCTCGACGCGCGCCCCGACCTCGACGCGCCAGTGCACGAGCGTCGCCTCGACGATGCTCTCCCCGAGCTGCGGCATCACGACCGGGATCGTCACGGCCCGCCTCTTTAGCACATCGCGATCCCCTTGACGTCGTCGAGCGTGCTCACGAGACTCGCGACCCCTTGAGCGCCGCACGTCCCCCTCCCGTAGTGCACCCGGCGCCGCCGACCTCGGATCCGGGCCCCATCGGCAAGCGCGTCCCGTCGGACCGCCACCCGTCGAACGCGGACGCCGTCGGTCTGTACCGCGCGATGATCACGTCGCGTCGAATCGAGCGGCGCGTCATCGAGCTGTACCGGCAGGGCATCGTCACCGGCGGCTGCTACACCGGCATCGGTAACGAAGCGACGAGCGTCGCGACCGCGTGGCCACTCGCCGAGCACGACGTCCTCGTGCCGACCCACCGCGACATGGGCTCGCACGTGGTCCGCGGCCACACGCCGCTCCAGATCATGCAGCAGTATCTGAAGCGCGCGACGGGGGCGACGCGCGGCAAGGACTCCAGCCTGCACATGGGCGCGGAGGGCTCGAACATCGTCGGGATGATTTCGCACCTCGCGCACATGGCGCCCGTCGCGGTGGGGGTCGCGCTCGCGGAGCGTCAGCTCGGTCGCAACAGCTGCGTGCTCACCACGGTGGGCGACGGCGCGACCTCGCTCGGCGACTTCCACGAGGCGCTCAACTTCGCCGCGGTGCAGAAGCTGCCGGTGCTGTTCGTCATCGTGAACAACCAGTACGCGTACTCGACGCCGGTTTCGCTGCAGTACGCGTGCGACAAACTCTCGGACCGCGCGATGGGCTACGGGATGCCGGGTGAAACGGTCGACGGCACCGACGCGATCGAGGTCTACGACGCCGCCCGCCGCGCCTACACCCGCGCGCGTCGCGGCGAAGGGCCGACGCTGATCGAGTCCGTGACGATGCGCGCGCGCGGGCACTCGGAGCACGACGACTTCAAGTACGTCCCTTCGGATCTGCTCGAAGCGTGGTGGCGTTGGGACCCGATCGAGCGCTTCGAGCGCTACCTCGAGGAACACCACGTCCTCACCGCCGACGAGCGCCGCTCCGTCGGCGAGGACATCGACACGGAGATCGAGCGTGCGATCGACATCGCCCGCGCGGACCCGATGCCCAAGCCGGAGTCCGGCGGGGAGGGTGTCTTCCGCCACTGGGCGCCGGAGTGGACGGTGCCCTCCGGCGAGGACTGGGAGCTGGACTCGTGAGCGCGTCGACCTACGTCGCGGCGATCCGCGAAGCCCTCGACGAGGAGATGGAGCGCGACGCGCGGGTGTTCTGCATCGGCGAGGACATCGGCCACTTCGGCGGCGCGTTCAAGGCGACCGAAGGGCTCCTCGAAAAGTACGGCCGCGGCCGCGTCGTCGACACGCCGATCGCCGAGGGCCTGATCCTCGGCGTCGCGATCGGCGCGGCGATCCGGGGGCTGCGGCCTGTGGCCGAGATGCAGTTCGCGGACTTCGTCGCGTGTGGTTTCTCGCAGCTCGCGTACAACGCATCGACGTTTCACTACCGGCTCGGCGTCGCGGTCCCGATGGTCGTGCGCCTCCCGGCGGGCGGGCAGGTCGGCGGCGGTCCGTTCCACTCCAAGAACCCCGAGGCGTGGTTCACACACACGCCGGGGCTGAAGGTCGTCGCGCCCGCGACGCCGCGCGACGCGAAGGGGCTGATGCTCAGCGCGATCCGCGATCCCGATCCGGTGATCTACCTGGAGCAGAAGTACCTGTACCGCCGCGAGAAGGACGAGCTCGAGGGCGTCGATGCGATCCCCTTCGGCCGCGCGCACGTCGCGCGCGAGGGGACACACGCGACGGTGGTGACCTACGCGAACACCGTGTCGATGTCCTTGGCCGCCGCCGACGCGCTCGCGACCCGCGGGTACGACGTCGAGGTGATCGACCTCCGCACCCTCGTGCCGTGGGACTGGCAGACGGTGATGCGCTCCGTCGACAAGACCGGGCGCGTGCTCGTCGTGCACGAGGCGTCGCGGACCTCCGGCTTCGGCGGGGAGATCGCGGCGACGATCGCGGATCTGGCGTTCGACCGCCTCGACGCCCCGGTGCGTCGCGTCGCGGCGCTCGACACCCCGACGCCGGCCGAGCGCGGGATGGAGGGCTTCGTCCTGCCGAATGCGGACAAGATCGAGGCCGCGCTGACGCAGCTCTTGTTGTACTGACGCGACGAAGATACTCAAAGGCCATGGCGCTGTTCGATCACCTCGCGTTGGCCGTCGACTTCTCGGAGCCTTCGCGTGTCGCTCTCAAGGCGGCGTTTCGGCTCGCCCGCATGGGCGGAACGCCGAAGCTGACCGTGATGCACTCGGTCGAGGAGG
Organism: Deltaproteobacteria bacterium; assembly: GCA_040218735.1. Classification (GTDB taxonomy): domain Bacteria; phylum Myxococcota; class Kuafuiibacteriia; order Kuafuiibacteriales; family Kuafuiibacteriaceae; genus JAUHYN01. The sequence goes on along the minus strand of JAVJQW010000062.1, from coordinate 89,833 downwards.
TCGTGCTCCCGACCGGCGACCAGCCCGTCGTCCGCGCGCGCCTCGAGGCGCTCCAGGAGCGGATCCAGAGCAGCGCCCAAAAGCAGCTCGACGCGATGGTCGACGAGGTCGGCGCGCCCGAGGGTGTGGCGGTCGAGACCCGGATCGTCGAGGGGGCGCCGACGCGTGTCATCCCCGAGGTCTGCGCCGAGAGCGGCGTGACGTTGTTGGCCGTCGGCACCCACGCGCGCAAGGGCGTGCGGCGGTGGCTGAAGGGGAGCGTCGCGGAGTCGATCGTGCGCGGGACGAAGGTCCCGGTGATCGTGATGCCGACGGGTAACGATGGCGTCACGCCGGACGAAGAGCTGAAGGCGCTGCTGAACGTCGTCATCGCGGTCGATCTCCACGCCGAGGCCGCCGAGGTGGTGCGGGTCGCGATCGAAGGTCTACGTGCGCTGAAGAAGCGCAAGCCGGTGGTGACGCTGATGACGTGCGAGGACCTCTCCGACGTCCCGATCGTGGGTGCGGACACCGAAGGCCAGGAAGCGGTCGACGAGATTCGGGCCGCGATGGCCGAGGGGGCGCGGGCGTCCCTGGCGGCGATCGCCAAGACCCACGCGGACAGCGGTATCGAGATCCAGCAGCGCGTCGAACGGGGTGACCCGGAGGATCAGATCTGCGCGGTCGCGGACGAGGTCGGCGCCTCGCTGATCGTCGTCGGCACGCACGGCCGCCACATCGCGCCCTTCATCGAGCTCGGCTCGACGACCGCCAAGGTGCTGCGCTCCTCGAACGTCTCCGTGTTGGTGGTTCCGTCGCACCCCGAACACCAGGCGTGAAGGCCTTCGACGAGGCGATGATGGCGCTCGCGCTCCGGGAGGCGGAGCGCGCCGCGTCGATCGGTGAGGTGCCGGTGGGGGCGGTCGTGACCCTCGGCAAGGAGATCGTCGTCCGCGCGCACAACGAACGCGAGTCGTCCTTCGACCCGACCTCCCACGCCGAGCTCCTCGCGATGGCGCGCGCCGGTCGGACGCTGGAGCGCTGGCGCCTGTCCGAGTGCACGCTCTACGTGACCCTCGAGCCGTGTGTCATGTGCGCGGGTGCGATCGTGAATGCGCGCGTCGGGCGCGTCGTGTACGGCGCCGCGGATCCGAAGGCCGGCGCCGTGCAGTCGCTCTACGCGGTGCTGGCGGACCCGCGACTCAATCACCGCGCCGACGTGAAGGGCGGGGTGATGGCGGCGGAGTGCTCCGAGGTCTTGAAGGCGTTCTTCGCGGCGCGGCGTTGATGGGCTGAGCCGGCACGGCATGGTGCGGCGGCGGGTGCGCACCAGACGATGGACCTGCACAACGACGCGGTCGGACGGCGCATCGCGCTCGACGACCCGGACGCCTCGGAGGCCTCGCTGTTCGATCGGGTGATGCGGGCCCACCGGCGCGGTGAGCTGCTGACGAGTCTGCCGGAATGAGCCGTCGGGTGTTGGGTGCACCCGTCACATCTGCGGCGGGACACGAGTCCCATCGCGTTGGTGTGCGCATCGCATGCTGCACCGGGCATGACGACGAGTGTCGATACGGGCAGGAGCCCGACCCTCGGTAGGAGCCCGGACCTCCGTCTCGAGGACGAATCACCCACCCAGCTCGCGCAGGCGGAGCTGCCGCCCGAGGTGCGGCCGATCGAAGAGCGGCTCGCCGGCGGCGCCGTCGAAACGCCGACCGCCGAGAGCCGCGCGCTGGCGCGCACGACCCGCCGCGTGGACGAGCAAGCCATGCGGGCGTTCATGCTCGGTGACGGCGCGTTCGATCCGAATGTGGTGCCCGCCGCCGGGCCAGAGCAGCTGATCCAGGCGCAGGGCCAGCCCGGGGTCCCGCCGGCGAACGCGGTGGAGCTCGACGAGGGCCAGATGCTCCAGGGGCTCGGGCATCCCGGGTTCCCGCCCGCGAACGCGGTGGAGATGGACGAAGCCCCGTGGCCGCTGGGTGAGGCTGCGCCGGACCCGCAGAAGGGCGGTGGGTTGCTCGGACAACAGCCCGCGCCGGCGGGGCCCGCTCCGCGTCTGAACCCGCACGAGCTGGAAGTGGCGTTGCGGCATCCGCTCCAGATGTTGGCGGTCGCCGACACGCCGCAGCTGGCCCACGACGCCGCTGCGCGAACCGGTCTCGACGGGCTCGGCGGCGGGGACGCTGACGCCTTCCGGCACGCCTACTGGAACGCGATCATGACGAGGCGCGCGGGCGCCGAGTTCGCGGACGCGTTTGCGACGGCGCACGAGACCGGCTCGGACACCCCCGAGGCCGACCAGGCGATGGACCTACACAACAACGCCGTCGGGCGACGCATCGCCGTGGCCAATCCGGACGCCAGCGACGACGAGCTGTTCGACCTCGTGATGCAGGCCTACCGAAACGGCGAGTTGATGCTGAGCCCACCCGAGTAGCGGGCGACGTCGAAGGCAGGGGACGGAGAGAGAGGGATTCGAACCCTCGGTACTGTTTCCAGCACACACGATTTCCAGTCGTGCACCTTAAGCCACTCGGCCACCTCTCCTGAAATCGGCCCGCTGTGTAGCGAATGAAGAACGAGATGGCAACGCCGGACATGACGACGCCGGATTGTCTTGCCTGTGACCCCGTTGGGTGCTTAGTGTCCGCCTCGGTCGCCGGGTCCTACGCAACGGGCGGCTCTGAACCCCGCCAGGTCCGGAAGGAAGCAACGGTAGGAGCTTAGCACGTGTGTTGTAGGGTGCCTGGCGATCACTTCTTCGCCCGGGCCCTTCGATGAGCTACGTCGTCCTCGCTCGCAAGTGGCGCCCGCAGCAGTTCTCGGACGTCCTCGGGCAAGAGCACGTCACCCAGACGCTCACCAACGCCATCGCGTCGGACCGGATCGCCCACGCGTTCCTGTTCTCGGGGCCGCGCGGCGTCGGAAAGACTTCGGCGGCGCGGATCCTCGCGAAGGCGCTGTGCTGCGAAGCGCAGGACGGACCGACGGCGACGCCGTGCGGGGTCTGTCAGCAGTGCCAGCAGATCACCGACGGGCGTTCGACGGACGTCTTCGAGATCGACGCCGCGTCACACACGGGCGTCGATAACGTCCGCGAGATCATCGACAACGTCCGCTACCTCCCGAGCGCGGCGCGCTACAAGATCTACGTCGTCGACGAGGTCCACATGCTCTCGACGGGCGCCTTCAACGCGCTCCTGAAGACGCTGGAGGAGCCGCCCGCGCACGTGAAGTTCGTGCTCGCGACGACCGACGTCCACAAGGTCCCCGTCACGATCCTCTCGCGCTGCCAGCGCTACGACTTCCGGCGCATCGCGCTGTCGCGGATCGCGGAGCGGTTGTCGTTCATCCTGAGCGAGGAGGGCATCGAGCACGATCCCTCTGCGCTGACGCTCGTCGCGCGCGAGGCCGAGGGCTCCATGCGCGATGCGCAGTCGCTGCTCGAGCAGGTGCTCGCGTTCGCCGGGCAGCGTCGCCTCGACGGTCCGCTGGTCCGCGACGCGCTCGGCGTGGTCGACGCCGCGCTGGTGGGGCGCGCCGTCGACGCGATCCTCGGGCGCGAGCCCGGGGCGGCCATCGAGATCGTCTCCGACGTCCACGAGCGCGGGCTGGACCTGTCGCGGTTCGCGGACGCGCTCGTCGAGCATGTGCGCGACCTCCTCGTCGCGCGCCTGGTGCCGACGCCGAGCAACGTCCTCGACCGCCCGTCCGACGAGATCGACGCGCTCGTGGACCGCGCGAAGACCGTCCCGGCCCCCGAGCTGGAGCGGGTGTTCGAGCACCTGTGCAAAGCGGTGGAGGAGGTCGGCCGCGCGTCGCACCCGCGCTTCGTTCTGGAGGTGCAGCTCGCGTCGATCGCGGAGGCCCCGGCGCGCGTCCCGGTCGAGGCGCTCCTCGAGGAGCTCCGCAACGTGCAGGCGCGCCTCGACGGCGGCGCAGCTCCGCGCGGCGGCGGCAGTAGCGGGAGCGGCGGCGGCGGTGGTCGCGGCGGCTACGAACGCTTCGAGCGCGGACGCCAGCGCGCCGACGACGGGCGTGGTGACGGCGGCCCCGGCGCACGCTTCGAAGGGCGCGGTGAGCGGGGCCCGAGCCGGTACGAGGAGCGCGCAAGCCAGCGCGCCGACGACCGCGGACGCGGCGACAACCGCGGGATGAGCCGCCCGGACGATCGCGGCCGTTACCGCGGCAACGACCGCGCCGACGACCGTGGGATGAGCCGCCCGGACGATCGCGGACCGGGCCGCCCCGACGATCGCGGTCACCACCGCGACGACGACAACGGAATGCGCCCGGACGATCGCGGACCGGGCCGCCCCGACGATCGCGGTCACCACCGCGACGACGACAACGGAATGAGCCGCCCGGACGATCGCGGACCGGGCCGCCCCGACGATCGCGGTCAACACCGCGACGACGACCGCGGCATGAGCCGCCCGGACGATCGCGGTGGTCACCGCGGCGACGACCGCGGACCGAGCCGCCCCGACGATCGTGGCGGCTACCGCGCCGACGATCACGGCCCGCCGCCCGGCTACGACGAGCCGCCGCACCCAGCCGGCGACCACGACCGCGGGCCACCGCCCGGCTACGAAGAGCGCGGCGCGCCCGGCTATGACGAGCCGCCGCACTCCGCGGGAGTCAACGGCGCCAACGGCCACGCGTCGCCCGACGCGCTCGCGGCGACGGTGCCCGCGCGGTTCAAGGCGTTCGTCGATCTCGTGAAGAAGAAGCGCCCGCCGCTCGCGGCGACGCTCGTTCAGGTGCGGCCGTTGACGTTCGAGAAGGGCCGCGTCGAGCTCGGCTGCGAGACGCGGTTCGATCTCCACAAACTCGAGGACGCCGACACCAAGAAGACGCTCGAGGGTTACCTCGAGGAGTACTTCGGTGCGCCCACGCGCATCGAGGTGCGGCACAGCAAAGGCGGCGGCGCGCCCTCGCAGGAGCGCCCTGCGACGCTCGACGAGGTCCACGAGGCCGGACGTCAGGCGACGCGACGGGAGAAGGAACGCGCCGCCAAATCGCACCCCGCCGTCAAGGCGATCGAGGGCGAGCTCGGCGGCGAGATTGCCAAGGTACGTGTCCTCGATGAAGGCTGAGAGCCAGGAGTAGGTCCATGGATTTGCAGAGCATGATGCGCGAGGCGAAGCGCATGCAGAACAAGATCGAGAAGATCCGCGAAGAGGCCGGCAACAAGACGGTCGAGGGGAGCGCGGGCGGCGGCATGGTCGTCGTGGTCTGCAACGGCCGCAGCGAGATCCAGTCGGTGAAGATCGAGAAGGAGGTCGTCGATCCCGAGGAGATCGAGATGCTCCAGGACCTCGTCGCCGCCGCGACGAACCAGGCCCTCCAACGCGCCAACGAGATGATGCAGTCGGAGCTGGCCAAGGTGACCGGCGGCATGGCGCTCCCCGGCATGTTCTGAAGCGTCGGATGCCTCACGCGGACGAAGCGCGGCGCGTCGATCCCATCGCGCGCCTCATCCAGGCGTTCTCCCGCCTCCCGGGGATCGGGGAGAAGTCGGCGACCCGCCTCGCGTTCTTCGTCCTTCGCCAGGGCGCCGACTACGCCCGCGGCCTCGCCGAAGCGCTCCTCGAAGCGACCGAGAAGGTCGGCTTCTGCGAGCGCTGCATGAACCTCACCGACGGCTCGCTGTGCACGCTGTGCCTCGACGCCCGGCGCGACGGGAAGACGATCTGCGTCGTCGAGACCGTGCAGGACCTCCGCGCGATCCAGAAGAGCAACGAGTACCGCGGCCAGTTCCACGTCCTGCACGGCACGCTCGCGCCGCTCGAAGGCATCGGCCCGGACGAGCTCAAGATGAAGGAGCTCTTCCTGCGCCTCCAGGCGCCCACCTCGGAGGTCGAGGAGCTGATCATCGCGACCAACCCGAGCGTGGAAGGGGAGGCCACCGCGCTGTACCTCAAGAAGATGCTCGCGCCGCTGGGCTACCGCGTCACCCGCATCGCGTCGGGCCTGCCGATCGGTGGGGACTTCGAGTACGCGGATCCCGCGACCATCTCGCAGGCGCTCGCCGGCCGCCGCGAGATGTGAGCGCTACTTCGCGCGGCCCACACGCAAGCTGTCGAGCAAGTACCTGAGCCACGTCACCACGTCGTCGTGGGACAGCAGTCGAAGCTCCTCGTGGTCGAACCACACCCCGAAGCAGTTCGGGCAGATCTCGAGCGACGCCGGCTGCCCGGGCACCGAGTGGGCGACCAAGCCGACGCGGCACGTCGGACACGAGCCGACGAGCTCGTCGAGCGGCGCCTGCGAGAACTTCTGCCCGGGGAGCATGGTCGGCGCCGACTCCGACGCCTGCCCGAGGATGCGATCGATCTCCGAGTGATCCAGCCACACGCCGCGGCACGCGTTGCAGCGGTCGACGATCATCCCGTCGAGGAACAGCGCCGAGAAGTCACCGCCGCACTTGCCGCACCGCTCCGCGACGGACAGCGCGATCTCGGTGGGGGTGTGCTCCTCCCGGCCGCCCGGGTTCGTCTGGCTCGACCCACCGCTCGACACGGTGAGCGGGCTGCCGCGCTTGAGCTTCCGACGGAGCGTCTCCATCGGGAGCTCCAGCGGTCGCCCGCGGAGGTACTCGACGAGCGTCTCGCGCATCTCTTCCGCGGTCTGGAATCGATCCTCGGCGCGCGGCTCGAGGGCTTGCAGGATGATCGCGTCCAGCTCGTGGTCGACGCCGTAGCGCTCCTTGGTCGGGGAGGGCGGCGGCCCGGCCATGATGTTTGCGAGGACCTGGTTCGCGGAGCCGCGTCCGAAGGGGAGCGCGCCGTGGAGCGCCTCGTACATGACGACGCCGAGCGAGAAGAGGTCGGCGCGCGCGTCGATGAAGTGGCCCTTGAGCTGCTCCGGCGGCATGTAGCGGACCTTGCCGAAGATCATGTTGCCTTCCATCGAAGGCACGCGCTCGGACGCCGGCATCCACTTCGCCAGTCCGAAGTCCAACACCTTCACCGCGCCGCTGCGGGCGATGAGGATGTTCTCCGGCGACATGTCGCGGTGAACGATCGGCGCACCGAGGAACGGCCCACCCGCGTGCGCCTCCGCGAGCGCGGCGAGGACCTCGACGACGATCCACGCGATCATCGCGGGCGGCAGCGGCGCCCCGGCGAGCACCGCGCGGCGCTGTAGGCGCTTCAGATCGACGCCCGACACGTACTCCATCACCAGCCACAGCTGGCCGTCCGCGTGGCCGACGTCGAAGATGTGCACGATGTTGGGGTGGTTGAGGAACGAGCCGACACGCGCTTCGTTCAAGAACAGCTGCACGTAGCTCGTGTCGCGCGCGAGCTCGGGGCGGATCCGCTTCAGCGCGACGCGCTTCGCGAACCCCGCGATCCCCGTGTGCTCCGCGAGGTAGATCTCGCCCATCCCGCCAGAGGCGAGCGAGCGCAACAGCTGATATCGACCCAGTCGCTCCATCGCCAGCGCCTGCCGCCCCTTCTTACAGCACGTTGACGGCGGGGTCGATTTTGCCGAGCGTTCCCCGCATGAGGGGCGCTCGATGGCTCGCCGCCGCCGCGGTCCTCTCGGCCGGCTGCGCGTCCTACTCGACGCGCGTCAGCCCGCGCCCCACACCACCCGGTGAGACGCGCTACGGCTTCAACCTGGACGTTCAGGTGCTCCAGCCGGCCGGCGCCAACCGGACCGTTCCGAACTTCGAGTTCACGGTGCGCCACGGTTTGACGGAGCGCGTCGACATCGGCGGCAAGGTCGGCGTCTTCGGCGGGGAGTTCAACACCAAGATGACGCTCGTCACGGGCCGGCTCTCCGTCGCGATCCTCCCCTCGACCGGGATCGGGTTCGCGCCGTTCGGCACCGACGAGGACATCGTCCCGTACGCGAGCTTCGGGCTCCCGGTCCTCCTGGGCCTGCAGATCGGGTCGGCGGAGCTCGTCGCGGCGCCCCGGGTCCACCTCCAGACGTCCCCGGCGGAGACGGTGACGGGCGGCCGGCCGGACGTGGGCACGCTGCTGCTGGGCGTCGGGGGCACGCTCGGGCTGCGCTTCACGGTCGACACCTGGGTCCTCTTCCCCGAGCTCGGGGTCCTGGCCCCCTACGCCGTGGACGTAGAATCGTGGGAGGGGGTCGTCTGGCAGGGCGGGGTGGGCATACAATTCGGGTCGCCCCCCTGAGATGCTCTCTCCGGAACGTTTTGCCGCTCTCATCGACGTCATGCCGTATGGCGTCGCTCTCCTCGCGGACGGTCGCTACGTGTACGTCAATCAGGCGTGGGCGGAGCAGCTCGGTCGTCCCGCGTCGGGACACACCGGCCGCAAGATGTTGGACGACATCCACGACGGCGACCGGCCGCTCATGGCGAGCTGGCTCGCGTCGCAGCGCTTCGACCAGCGCAAGGACGGTGAGTTCCGTTTCCTCAAGGCCAACGGCGACACCATCGCGCTGGAGGTGACGCCACTTCCGCCTCGGCAGTTCGGCGCAGTCGTCTCGCACGCGTTCGTCAGCCGCGACATCACGAACCTGCGCAAGCTGCAGGCGCGCATCCTCGTCGCCGACCGCGCGATGTCGGTCGGCGCCCTCGCGGCCGGGGTCGCCCACGAGGTCAACAACCCGCTCTCCGCGGTCGCGGGGAACATCGCGTTCGCCGCGGAGCAGCTCGACGGCATCGTGAAGGATCCGTCCTCCGAGATCACGCAGGAGGTCGGCGAGGCGCTCGCGGAGGCGCGCACGGAGGTCGACCGCGCGGCGAAGATCGTGAAGGACCTGCACCTGTTCGCCTCGCCGATGGAGCGCGGGGTCGGCCCCGTGTCGGTCGAGGAGGCCATCGAGAGCGCGATCGCGATGGCGTACCCGCAGATCCGGCAGCGCGCGAAGCTCGTCCGCGACTTCCAGCACGTCCCGCCGGTGAACGTCCGGGCGTCGAAGCTCGCGCAGGTCGTCCTGAACCTGTTGCTCAACGCGGCGCACGCCCTCCAGGACGGCCAGGCGGCGGGCAACGAGATCCGCGTCGCGACGCACCTCGACGACAAGAACCGCGTCGTCATCACCCTCTCGGACACCGGGCCGGGCATCCCGCCCGAGCGGATCGGGCACGTCTTCGACACGTTCCTCACCGCGCAGCCGATCGGCATCGGCAGCGGCCTCGGCCTGACGATCGCGCACAGCATCGTGAAGGAGATGCACGGGCGCATCACCGTCGACAGCGTGCTCGGCGAGGGCGCGACGTTCCGGGTCTATCTCCCGGCCGCGCGCGACGACGACGACGAGGAGCGGACGCCGGTGTTCAACGCGCCGGAGCCCACCGGCGACTCGAAGCCCGCACGGATCCTGATCGTCGACGACGAGCCGTTCGTCGGGACCGCGCTCGGGCGCGCGCTCAAGGAACACGCGGTGCGGATCTCGAAGAGCGGCACCGAGGCGATCGAGCTGCTCGAGGACCCGAACGTCGAGCCGGACCTGATCTTCTGCGACCTGATCATGCCGGACCGGACGGGCGTCGACGTGTACCGGTGGGTGAAGGAGCACCGCCCCGACCTGACCAGCCGCATCGTCTTCATGACCGGCGGACCGGTGGACGCGCGGATGCACGAGTTCCTGGCGCAGGTCGACAACTACCAGATCGAGAAGCCGTTCGACGTGAACGGGGTGCGGAACTTCGTGCGGCTGCAGATGCGCGCGAAGAAGATCGACGACGAGGAAGAGTAGGGCGGGCGGTTCAGCGCGTGACCGCCTCCGCCGGGACCACCTCGAACGCGTGGGGCCCCCAGCCGCTGTTCGGCACGACGCCGTCCTCGACGCTCGAGACCGCGTGGGCCGGGAACGTCGGGCCGGGCTGCCACTGACCGTCCGCTTGGACGCGCGTCGGAAAGTCCTTCTGTGCCCCTGCGGTCACGAAGCCCTTGGCGCCGTACAGCGAGATGATCTTGGGGCCCGAGCCAGGCTGCGCGACGCGCGCGGTGAACGTGACGCGCCGTCCGAAGTCCGCGTCGGCGCTGGCCTCGTTCCACGGGACGATGTCGCCGTAGACGCCCTGATAGATGAACACCCCCGGCACGGCGACGGATTCGAGCGCCACACCGTTACCGACCGGGAACTTCTCGCGGCGCGCGATGAACGACGCGCTGTCCACATCCCCGCCTCGAATGGGGCCCACCACGAAGGTGGGAGGATCCGTGTCCGTCGCGAGCTGGAGGAAGCAGTCACCGCAGGTCTTGAAGCGCAGCGCGATGGGATCACCATCGTAGGCGAAGTCGGATTTGTCAGCGGATCTCAGGTGCACCGATGACACCTTGTCGTGCGATCCACCCCAATGACCGGGGTCGCCGTATCGCCCGTTCTCCTTGCTTCCGCCCAAGGGCGTGACGTCGTAGCGCGTCCCCTTGAACGAGAAGTTCGTGTACATGCTCCACTGACCGGAGATGACTTCGATCGACGACGCGGCGTCGTTGATCCAGCCCGCACGACTCTTCAGGTTCGGCACGGAATCAACCAGTCGCACCGACCGTCCGCCGTACCCGGTGTGCTGGTAGACGACGATCTCCGGCCGTAGCTCTGCGTGGGTCGTCGGCTTCGGATAGACGCGGTTGATACCCACGATGTCCATCGCGCTCAGCCTCTTCGCCGTACCCATCTTCAGGTTATGGGAGACCCCGTAATGGGAGAGTATCGCCGCCCTGCGGGTGGCTACGTAATACTCGGTCATGTTCGCGAACTGCACTCGGCCCACTTTGGGGATGTCGATCGTGACGTAGATGTTCACCGGGTCCTTCGCGAAGTCCATCCAGCCGTAGTGCATGACCGAGCCCACGTCGTAGGGGGTCACGTCGTACCCAAAGGCATTGTCGAAGTTGTGGTGGTGGTTGGGGTCGATGTTCGCAAGGACGATCTGCAGGTGCTCGTCTCTGTCGCTTCGGTTCTGTTCGTGATGAAACCCAGCCGCGTGAAGGAGCTCGTGGACGACGGTTCCGACGCGGTTACACCCCAGGGCGAGGTTGAGTCGCTGTGGCTGGTGGGTGATCGCGAGGCGGCCCACGAACGACGAACACGCCGGCATCGCGCCGCTGTTGTCGTGAATGATGCTTACCCAATAGTCATCCGATGACTTCTTGGGCCGGATGTTCAGATTGGTCAGCGCGTTGATGTGGCCGATTCCGCTTTCGATCGTCTTCGTGAACGGGTGATTCGCGGCGATCTCATAGGGGATGACTCCGCCGTCCCACCTCGAGCTGTCGGATGCGTCGACCGTCAGGTGTGAAGGGAGCTCGACGCTCGGCCCGCCCTTGATCGCGTACACGGAAGAGGGCGTGATGGGTACGTCCTCCATCCAGTAGAGATCGTTCGCGTAGCGGACACGAAGCCACTTGCCGTTCGTCCCCGGGACCGTCGTTCGGACCTCGACCATCGCACCGTCCTTCGGCGGCGGGATGTGATGCGTGACCTTCGTCGACGGCTTCGGAGCGCTGGGTTTCGCCTCCACCATCGCCCACTTCTGGTTCGGCAGGTCGTTGCAGCTCCAGACCTGCACGCGCGCGCCGTTGTCCTTCATCGCGCCGCGGACGATGTCGAGGCACAGGCCGCCGCCGTTGACGAGCCGGCCCTCGGCGTCCAGCCGCCACTGCTGGTTGGCCTTGTCGTGGCACGACCACACCTGAACCTTCGCGCCGGGCTCGGTCATGGCGGGCCGGACGACGTCGAGGCAGAGCCCGTTGGTGGACTCGATGCGCCCGCCGACGAGGCTCCACCGCTGGTTGTCCTGGCCGTTGCAGCTCCAACCCTGGACCTTTCCGCCTTGTTTCTTCGCTTCGTGGTGCGGGCCGGCGAGGTCGAGGCAGAGGCCTCCGCCGTTTCGGATGTCGACGTTGCGGAACGTCTGCGCCACCGCGCGCGTGCCGCTCTTGTCGAAGACGACGTTCGAGAGGCTGATCCAGGTCTGCGCCTTGGGCCCGGTCGCCGCGTTCACGATCACCCGGCCGTCGGGGTGCACGTCGATCCGCATCGCCTCGGCGTGGCTGTTGCCGTGGAAGATCAGCCTCTCGGTCGGACGCAGCGACGGCGGTAGCGTCGCGACCGTCCCGAACTTCTTGCCGGCCGAGACGAGCGCCCCGGAGAGCATCACGCGGTCGCCGTACGTCGAGTACGAGACGCCGCCGTACGCGGCGCCCAGCGGCTTGCTGCCGCGCGCGAGCGGGAGCGCGCGCCCCGCCTTCAGGGGGAACGAAATCCCACCGAGGCTGACCCACTTCGCCACCGGCCCCGTCGCCGCGCTCACCGTGATCTGACCGTCTTCGAGCACGTCGACCCGGACGTCCTCCCCGTGGCTGTTGGCGTTGAAGATCAGCCGCTGCGTCGGGCGCGCGCCCTTGGGGAGCGTCGCGACGTGACCCCACCGCTTCGTCTTGTCGATCAACATGCCCTGGAGGAAGACGGCGCCGTCCTGTCGGTACCAGCGCGGCTCCTTGAAGCGCCCGCCGTAGGGCGTCACGCCCGAGCGCAGGTTGATCTGGGTGCCGGGCGTCGCGGGGTACGTGATGCCGGAGAGGCTGATCCAGCCGTGGGAGATCTGCCCGGGCGTCGGGTACGCGAGGATGTCGCCGTCGGCGCGGATCGTGATTCGCACCCGACCGTGGTGGCTGTTGGCGTCGAAGACCACGGATTGCGTGGGCCGCGCCTCGGGCGGGAGCGTGCCGAGCCGATCCCACTTGTGCGGTGACTTCTGCTTCAGGAGCCCGCCGAGCGTGATGACGAGGCCGTCCTTGGCCCAGTACGGCTCTTCGTATTCGCGGCCGTAGGCTTCGATCTGTGGCGCGAGCGCGATCGGCGTCGCGGCGTGTGCGTGGGTCGTGGTCGTCAGGGCCGCGGCGAGGCCCAGCGCGGCGAGCGTGCATCGCACGCGTCTTGTGTTCTTCATCGGTCCCTCCTGCACTGCGTTCGAGGGCAGGGCGGAGGACCTTGCGCGGCGGGGACTACTTCGTGAGCTTTCTGTACTTGATCCGCTTCGGCGCATCCGCCGCCGGGCCCAGGCGCTTCTTCTTGTCCTTCTCGTAGTCCTCGAAGTTGCCCTCGAAGAAGAACGTCCGGCTGTCGCCTTCGAACGCCAAGATGTGCGTCGCGATGCGGTCGAGGAACCAGCGATCGTGGCTGATGACCACCGCGCAGCCCGCGAAGTTCAGCAGCGCATCCTCCAGCGCACGCAGCGTGTCGACATCCAGGTCGTTCGTCGGCTCGTCCAACAGCAGCACGTTGCCGCCGCTCTTCAGGAGCTTCGCGAGGTGCACGCGGTTGCGCTCACCGCCGGAGAGCTGGCCGACGATCTTCTGCTGGTCGGAGCCCTTGAAGTTGAACGACGCCGCGTAGGCGCGCGCCGGGACCGACTTGTTGCCGAGCTCGACGACGTCCTTGCCGTCGGAGATTTCCTCCCAGAGCGCGTTCTCCGGATCCAGCGCTTCGCGCGACTGATCGACGTACGCGAACTGCACCGTTTCGCCGACCTTCAGCGCGCCGCCGTCCGGCGTCTCCTGGCCGGTGAGGATCTTGAACAGCGTCGACTTACCGGCGCCGTTCGCGCCGATGACCCCGACGATGCCGCCGGGCGGGAGCCTGAACGTCAGGTCGTCGAACAGGAGCTTCTCGCCGAACGACTTCGTGAGGCCCTCCGCCTCCACGACCACGTCGCCGAGGCGCTCGCCCGGCGGGATGTGGATCTCGACGTTCTCGATCTTCTCCGCCTCGCCCTGCTCGCGCAGCTCCTCGTACGCCTTCAGACGCGCCTTGTTCTTGGCCTGACGCGCGCGCGGTGACTGCCGCACCCACTCCAGCTCGCGCTCCAGCGTCCGGCGCCGCGCGCTCTTCTGCTTCTCTTCGATCTCCAGCCGCTTGCTCTTCTGCTCGAGCCACGAGCTGTAGTTGCCCTTCCACGGGATGCCGTGCCCGCGGTCGAGCTCCAGGATCCAGCCCGCGACGTTGTCGAGGAAGTAACGATCGTGGGTGATGGCCACGACGGTCCCCGGGAACTCCGCGAGGTGCTGCTCGAGCCAGAGCACCGACTCGGCGTCGAGGTGGTTGGTCGGCTCGTCGAGGAGCAGCAGGTCCGGCTTCTTCAGCAGCTCGCGGCACAGCGCCACGCGGCGCTTCTCACCGCCGGAGAGGTGCGTGACCGCCGAGTCCCCCGGCGGGCAGCGCAACGCGTCCATCGCGCGGTCGAGGATCAGGTCCAGGTCCCAGAGGTTGGCGGCGTCGATCTGGTCCTGCACGCGCCCCTGCTCGTCGAGGACCTTGGTCATCTCGTCGTCGTCGAGCGGCTCGCCGAGCTTCATCGACAGCTCGTCGAAGCGCGCGAGGATCCCGCGCTGCTCGGCGACCGCCTCCTCGACGTTCTCCTTCACCGTCTTGTCCGGATCCAGCTCCGGCTCCTGCGCCAGGTAGCCGACCTTGATCCCCTTCGCCGGCTTGGCCTCACCCACGAACTCGGTGTCGACCCCCGCCATGATCCGCAGCAGCGTCGACTTACCCGCGCCGTTCTGACCGAGGACCCCGATCTTCGCGCCCGGGAGGAACGCCAGGGTCATGTCCTTCACGATCGTCTTGCCGGGCACGACCTTCTTCAGGTCCTGCATCGTGTAGATGAACTCGTGCGCCATCGCGCGCCCCATGCATCGCTTTGTCGCCAAAGGGCAAGGACAAGTCGGCGTTGACCATGCAGATCGGCCGGCGGTAAGCGAGCCCACCCATGGACGACTCCGCAGGTGGCCTCGACGCGATCCTCGCCAAGCGTCGCGAGAAGGCCGAAAAGCTCGCCGAGGACGGCTGGCCGTCGTTCCCCAACGGCTTCGATATCGACCACACCACGGCCGACGTCCGCGCGGGTGAAGACCACCCCACGGAGGTCGTCGAGGGCGCGCCCCAGTTCACCGTCGCGGGGCGGCTCCTCTCGATCCGCCGCAAGGGCAAGACGATGTTCTGCGACCTGTGGGATCGCGACGGCAAGATCCAGCTGATGATCCGGCTGAACGAGGTCGGCGAGGAGAGCTACGAGCTGTGCAAGAAGCTCGACCTCGGTGACATCGTGGTCGTCACCGGCCCCCGCTTCGTGACGCGCATGGGCGAGCTCACGCTCCAGCCCAAGAAGGTCACGCTCGGCACCAAGAGCCTGTACCCGCTCCCCGACAAACACGCCGGCCTCACCGACGTCGAGCAGCGCTACCGCCAGCGCTACGTCGACCTCATCACCAACCGTGAGTCGCGGGACGTGTTCGTGAAGCGCACCAAGCTGATCCGCTACCTGCGCGACTTCCTCGACGGCCGCGACTTCATGGAGGTCGAGACGCCGATGCTCCAGTCGTTGATCGGCGGGGCTGCGGCGCGCCCGTTCATCACGCACCACAACGCGCTGGACATGGACCTGTATTGCCGCATCGCGCCGGAGCTGTTCCTCAAGCGCCTCGTGGTCGGCGGGTTCGACCGCGTCTACGAGATCGGCCGCAACTTCCGGAACGAGGGGCTCTCCACGCGCCACAACCCCGAGTTCACGATGCTCGAGTTCTACATGGCCTGGGCCACGTACCAGACGCTGATGGACCTCACCGAAGAGATGTTCCGGGGCGCCGCCGAGCACGTCACCGGGTCCGCGCAGGTGACGTACGGCGATCACACCCTGCGCTTCGACGAGCCTTTCCGTTGTATCCCCGTGCGCGATGGAATCCTCGAGAAGATCCCCGGGTTGGACCTGACGGATCCGGACGCCGTGCGCGCCGCTGCGAAGGACAAGGGGCTGGAGCTCCACGAGAAGCACCCCGTCGGGAAGATGCAGATGGAGCTGTTCGAGCACATCTGGGAGGCCGAGCTCATCCAGCCGACCTTCGTCACCGACTTCCCGCTGGAGGTCTCGCCGCTCGCCCGCAAGAAGCCGTCGGATCCGACGCTCACGGATCGCTTCGAGCTGTACGTCGCGGGCCGCGAGATCGCGAACGCCTTCTCGGAGCTCAACGATCCTGACGACCAGCGCGAGCGCTTCAAGGCGCAGATGGCCGCGAAGGCCGCCGGCGCCGAGGAGACGATGGACTACGACGAGGACTACTGCCACGCGCTGGAGATCGGCATGCCGCCGGCCGCCGGTGAGGGCATCGGCGTGGACCGGCTCGTCATGCTCCTGACGAACACCCACTCCATCCGCGACGTCATCCTTTTCCCGCAGATGCGCAACGCCTGAGGTCTCGCTTGGGTCGGAACGCGTTCATCGGTCTCGTCCACGCGATCATCGCCATCGCGGGCCAGATCGTGTTCGCGCGGATCCTCGATCCCCTCCAGCAGGGCATCGCGTTCGTCTTCGGGCTGTCCTGGCCGCCCGGCGTCGCGATGTCCGGCACACGCGCGCAGGCGACCGGGGTGTGCCTCGCGACGCTCGTCGCGTTCGCCGCGGGGGCGCTCCTCGGGACGCAGCGCCGCGAGCGGCCCTGGGGCGCCGTCGTCGCGACCGCGGTGTGGCTCGCGCTCGGCGCGGCGGTGCTCTCGTACACCACGTTCCTGACCTCCATGTTCCCGGCGGAGGCGTTGATCGAGCGCGGCCTGCTACGCGCGGTGTTCGCCGCAGATCGCTACGCGCTGCCGCTGCTCGCGATCGGTGCGTTGCTCGGCGGGAGCACCACGTCGAAGACACTCCTGCGCGCGGCCGCCGGTTTCGCGACGCTCGCCGCGCTCATCACGGCGGGTGCGTTCTTCGCGCGGTACCTCTCCTACGATCCGGCCGTGGTGCTCGGGCTCGCGGTGGCGTTTGCGATGCTCTCGGCGCTCGTCGCCGGCTTCGCGGTCGCGTGGGTGGTGAAGCGCCTCGCGTTCGTCGAGCTGATGTACGTCGCGCTCATCGCCGGGTACGTGCTCTACCTCGGCATGGCGCTCGGGCCCTCCGCGTGGGCGAAGGCGTCGAGCCTCCCCGAGGAGCAGGTGTTCCTCGCGCTCGCGATTTTCCCGACGATCGTGTTCGGCGCGTTGCTCACCGTCGGTGCGAGCGTCGGATTCCTGCTCCACGGCGGCGGCCGGTTCGACCCCGGCTTCCGCTACGAGATCGACATCGCGCGCCGCTACCTCGCCGCGCGCAGCCGCGACGCCTTCGTGGGGCTCGTGACCTTCTTCGCCGTCGCGGGCGTCTGCCTCGGCGTGATGGCGCTGATCATCGTGCTGTCGATCATGAGCGGCTTCGAGAACGATCTGAAGACGAAGATCCTCGGAGCGCACGCCCACGTCGTGGTCGGCAAACACGGCGACGACTTCACCGAGTACGGCGACGTCGAGGGCCAGCTCATGGACACCAAGGGCGTCGAGACCGTCGCCGCGTTCGTGATGGGCGACGCGATGGTGTCGACCGACGTCGGCCTCTCCGGGACGCTCGTGAAGGGGATCGAGGCGTCGAGCGAGCAGGGCACCAAGGCCCTCCGCGCCACCGTCACCAAGGGTGAGTTCGAGTACCTGGAGCACCCCGAGGAGATCCCGGGCGCGTGTCCTCGCATCGAGTTCCCGCCGCCGAAGGCCCCCTCCGGCAAACCGGGCGAGCCGCTGGAGCTGCTCGAGCCCGCGATCCGCCAGCCTTGCAAGGACCGGCGCGTGCTGCCGGGGATCCTGATCGGCCGCGAGCTGTCGAAGACGCTGCGCGCGTACGTCGGGGACACCGTGAAGCTCGTGTCACCGGCGTCGGAGGAGATCGGGCCGATGGGGCCGATGCCCAAGCTGCGCCGGTTCCGCGTGGCCGGGATCTTCTACAGCGGGATGTACGAGTACGACGCAAAGTTCACGTACATCGACATGGAGCAGGCGCAGCGCTTCTTCGGGATGCGCCAGCGCGCGTCCGGCGTGGAGGTGAAGGTCGCAGACATCGACGACACCGCGCGCATCGTCGAAGAGGTGAAGCGCCGCCTCGGCGGGCACCCGTACACGGTCAAGGACTGGCGCTCGATGAACAAGGAGCTCTTCTCCGCGCTGCTGCTGGAGAAGATCGCGATGTTCATCGCGCTGGGGATGATCGTGATGGTCGCGTCGTTCCTGATCGTCGCCGTGCTCGTGATGATCGTCCTTCAACGCAAGAAGGAGATCGCGATCCTCAAATCACTCGGGTCGAGCGACGCCTCGATCATGAAGGTGTTCGTGGTGCAGGGCTTGATACTCGGCTGCGGCGGCGCGCTCCTCGGCGGCGCGATCGGCGTCGTGGTGTGCCTGCTCGTCGCCAAGTTCGGCGTAGACCTCGACCCGCGGGTGTTCTACATCGAGCGCCTCCCGGTGGTGATGGCGTGGGGCGAGATCGCCGCCATCGCCGTGTGCGCGGTGATCATGAGCTACCTCGCGACCATCTACCCCGCGGTGACCGCCGCGCAGCACCACCCGGTGGAGGGTCTCCGCGATGACTGAGCCGCTGGTCGCCGTACGCGGCCTCGTGAAGCACTACCACCTCGAAGGCCGCACGATCGAAGTGCTGCGCGGGGTGGACCTCGACATCCACGCCGGCGAGCGCATCTCGATCATCGGGCGCTCCGGATCCGGCAAGTCGACCTTCCTGCACCTCGTCGGCACCCTCGACGAGCCGACGCAGGGCACCATCACCTTCGAGGGCAAGAACCCATTCGCGGAGGGGCCGGCGAAGGTCGCGGACTTTCGGAACCGCACGATCGGTTTTGTGTTCCAGTTCCACCACCTGCTCCCCGAGTTCTCCGCGCTGGAGAACGTGATGATGCCGGGCCTCATCCAGCGGATGCCGCAGGGTGAGGCCGACCGCCGCGCGCGGGAGATCCTCGACGTCGTGGGCCTCGGGCACCGCGTCGACCACCGCCCGGGCGAGCTGTCCGGCGGTGAGCAGCAGCGCGTCGCGATCGCGCGCGCGCTCGTGCTGGGGCCGAAGCTCCTCCTCGCCGACGAGCCGACCGGCAACCTCGACGAGACCTCGGCGAACGGCATCCACGATCTGCTCGACGAGCTGAACGCAAAGACCGGGCTGACGATCGTGCTCGTCACGCACAGCTCGCACCTGTCGGAGCGGATGCCGCGGCGGCTCGTGATGGTCGAAGGCCACCTCGAAGCGATCGCGGAAGAAAACTGACGCGACTCGAAGTTCTGATGGCCCCCCGCGCCCTTGTCGCGACGGTCCGGAGCCCCCGCGCGTAAGCGCGAGCCGCACACGCTGGTACGGCTCTTGTTAACAACGACCGCCATGCGATGGATTTCGGTGGCGGCGCTCGCGCTCGCAGTGGCCTGCGGGGGCTCATCCCGCGTCGACGACGACCGTGACGGCGGCGGCGATGGCGGTCGCGACGGCGGCGCCGAGCCCCTCCCCACGGGGCCGATCCTCGAAAGAAGCGCCACGCTCACGCACGACTGCACCGGCGCGTTGGGGATCACGCACGAGTTCGGGAAGATCACGGGTCGCGCGAACGTCGCGACGGACGACGCAGCGTTCGGCGTCTCGCTCGTCTCTGCCGCGACGGTCGCGCAGTGGTTCCCGACCGACGACATCTCACTCCAGGTCGCGCCCGTCGCCGAAGACGGTTCGTTGGGCGCGCCCGTCGTCGTGGGCATCGGCGAAGGTGAGCGAACGAACCTCTCCGCCACGGCGCTCGGCGACACGCTCCTCGCGGTGTGGGTCGAGGACGGCGAGCTGATGTCGGCCGCCTTCGCCTCCGACGGCACCGTCCACTCCGGGCCGCACGCGCTGCACGACCTCGACACGACGTTCGGTGCGCTCGAGGTCGTCGCGACCGGTGACGACAGCGCGCTCGTCTTCTGGGGCAAGCTCAGCGGTGGTGTCACCGGCGTGACGCAGCTCTTCATGCTGGCGGTCGACCAAGACGGTCGCGCGAGCGGCGCCCCGCGCGTGGCGATCGATCTGGGCGCACGGTTCGCTCCACCGCGGCCGGCGTTCGTCGAGGTCGACGGCGGCGCGGTCTACCTCTACGCCAAGCCGACCGAGGGCGGCGGCACGATGCACTTCGGTCGCCTCGACGCGTCCGGCGCCGCGGTCGGTGACGAGGTGCAGATCGCCGAGGTCGGTCCGCGGTTCCTGGGGTTTGCGTTCGACCGCGTCGCGCTGCTGCCGCAGGGGGACGGGTTCCTCGCCGCGTGGGCCGACTCGTCGCCCGCGGAGACCATCGACGGGGAGGCGTGGACGATGGTCGAGGTTGCTCGGCTCGACGCCGACGGCGCCGTGGTCGACGGGCCGCACGTGTTGACGCCGCCGGTCGTCGACATCGACTACGTCGAACCCGCGCTGTTTACGTACGGCGACGCGGTCGCGCTGACCTGGGGGCGGGGCGATCACATCTACGTCTGCGCGGGCTGCGTGCCGAACCACGACGTCGAGCTCGTGCTCCTCGATCCGGTGCGACTCGCCCCGGTGAGCGAGGTCGCGCGCATCCTGGCCGCGCCGACCGGAGGCGGGCTCCTGAGGCGGCGTCACGTCGTGTCCGGCGCACACATCGCGACGTCGTTCGAAGTGACGTTCCACGTCACGGACCGGTACGCTGAAGGGACCCTGTCATGCGCCGCGCGCTGATCCTGTTGTTGTTCGCGACCGCCTGCGGTGAGGCGGCGCCCATCGCGCCGCCCGCGCCGGATCGCGACGGCGGCGTGCCCGTCCGCGACGGCGGTGTGCCCGTCGACAGTCGGTACCGATTGCGGCTCGACGCGGTCGCCGACTACGGGGCGCTCACGAGCACGCACGCGCCCGACGTGAAGTACCTCTTCAACGTCGACGGTGTGGAGCGCGCGGCGCCGCTGGACCAGGACTGCTACTTCATGAACATGCGCCAGTACGACTGGCACCTCGCGTGGCTGCAGTCGTTCGAGGCGTTCCGGACGCTCGGGTTCGAAGCGTACGTCTCGCTCACGCAGCGTTCGGGGTCACGACAGTGGTGGGCGGGAGGTGTGCAGCTCCACCCGGGCGTGCGGCACCCAGTTAGCGACCGGCTCGGCGTGTTCGCCTACGCGGTGTACGCGGAGCCGTCGAACCTCACGGTCGACGACATCGCCGAGGTCGATGGTTTGGTCGAACGGTGCGCGCCGTTTGCGAAGGACCTGCGGGTGTTCGTCCCGGCCGGCCCCTGGCAGAAGAGCCTCGTCGTCGCCGAGCAGCAGCGGCTCGCCGAGCTGGGCGTGGCGTTCCTCATGCCGGAGCAGCTCATCAGCGGGCTGACGCACGTCGCGTACAGCGAAGGCGAGGGATACGGGACGCTGCGCGTCGTCCCGGCCGGCGAGCGGCTGGACGACTACGGCCCGCGCGACATCGTCGTGGTCGAGAGCGCACCGAACGACATCTCGGTCGTCGCGGGGCTCATCACGAAGGACCCGCAGAACCAGCTGAGCCACACCAACCTGCGGTTGGTGGAGAAGGGCATCCCGAACGTGGCGGTGCCCCGGATCTACGAGTCGGCGGTGGTCGAGGGGTACGCGGATCAGCTCGTGCGTTTGGTGGTCGCCGAGGATCGCTTCACGCTGGAGCCCGCGAACCTGGAGGACGCCGAGGCCTTCTGGGCGCGGACGCGACCGACCGTGCCGACGCCGCGCGCGGATCTCACGGTGACGGGCATTGGCGACTACGCCGCGATCGGGAGCGAGGCCGCCGACGCCTACGGTGCGAAGGCGGCGAACATCGCCGAGCTCGACGCGGTCCTCCCGTCGGAGCATCGGCCCGGCGGGTTCGGCATTCCGTTCTCGCGCTACGTCGAACACGTGACCGCGAACGGGATCGACGCCCGGATCGAAGCGTTCCTGGCCGACCCGCGCAGCTCGACCGACGCGATCTTCAAACGGGGTGGGTTGAAGACGATCCGCGACGCGATCCGGGACGCGCCGATCGCGCCTTCGCTGATCGACGAGGTCGAGCAGCGGGTCGGGGCGCTCGAACGCATTCGCTTCCGCAGCTCGACCAACGTGGAGGACCTCGACGCCCTCACCGGCGCGGGGCTGTACGACTCCAAGAGCGGGTGTATCGCGGACGACCGGGACGACGACGAGCTCGGGCCGTCGCTGTGTGTCTCCGCCGAGGAGCGCGCGGCGAAGGAGGGACAGCTCGCAGCGCGGCGCGCGGAGCTGTCGATGCACCCGGACCGCACGTACCTCTCCACGATCATCGCGGACCTCGAAGGTGACCTGAACAACGAGCGCACGGTGGCCCGTGCGATTCGGGCGGTGTGGGCGAGCCTGTGGAACGTGCGCGCGTTCGACGAGCGCGCGTACTACGGGATCGATCATCGCGACGCGTACATGGGGATCGCGGTGAACCCGTCGTTTGTTCTGGAGCGCGCGAGCGCGGTGGCGATCACCGAGCTGAACGTCGACGAGGGGGCGCCGCTGTACCGGCTCAACGCGCAGACGGGGAGTGAGAGCGTGGTGCGCCCCGACGATCCCACGGCGATCGCGGAGGCCCTGACGTTCCGGCGCGAGAACGACGCGCCGGCGGACGTCGAGGTGCAGGTGGAGTCGTCGCGCCTGCCGGCGGGGGAGCGGGTGTTCACGGAGGCGGAGCTCGCGACGATCGCGTCGCTGCTCTTCGACGTACACGACCACTTCGCGGCGAACGTCTACGCGCACCTCGCGCCGCTCGCGCTCGACGTGGAGCTGAAACACACGCAAGACGGGCGCATCGTGATCAAGCAGGTGCGCCCGTTCGTCTCCACGGGCCCTTAGCGTCAAAGACCGAGGCAGAAGGCCGCCGCGACGCCGAGCACTGGGGCGAGCGGGCGGCGCCACCGCGTGAGCGTCGCGCCGAGGAACGCGAGGCCGACCCACGCGATCCACCAGCCGGCGAGCTGCACGAGCGCGACGTCGAGGCGCGGGGCCTCCGTGCTGACGAGGAGCCCCGCGGCGAGCGCGAACATCACCAGCGCGGCGTGCGGTATAGGCGCGTTGGTCCGGCGCGCTGCGAGGGCGACCGCGCCGAGGAGCAACACGCCCCCGGTTACGAACGCGGGCACCGCGATCCACAGACCTGCGAGGAAGCCGACGGGGAGGAGCAGGGCGACGAACCTCCGCTCACGCGCCGCGCAGAACAACCCCACCGCGAGCGCGGCGAGGATCGAAACGGGGCGGAGCACTTCGACGAACCGAGTCACGAACGCGGTGCGGAAGGTGTCCGCCACCGAGCCTCTGTCGATCGCCAGCACGGGTGCGGCTGGGCGCAAGAGAGGTTGCGGCGTCCCGTCGAGCTGAACGAACAGGTCGAGCCGCGAACGCATCAAGCCCGCGACCTCGAGCGCGGGGATGTCGCCGTCGCACGTCAGGCGCGAGCGCGTCACGACCATTCGCTCGTGCGGGACCCGGTGGCTCGCGACCACGCGGCACCCGTCGGGCGGCACGAGGCGAACGTCTTCGGCGCCCGGTGCGCTCAGCGGGACGGCGAGCTGTGCTTCGACCGCGTCGCCGTCGACGGTCACGTCGAGGCGGCCTGGCGCGAAGTCGTGCGCCCACGCCGCGTGGGGCGCGAGCAGCACGAGGACCCCGAGGAGGCGTCTCATCGCTGCACCTGCGCGACCGTGGTGGGGGGGACCTCGGGACGCGACGTCGGGTAGGACGAGACGATCGCACCCACCGCCGCCCGGACGTCCGCGGCGTGACGTTGCTCCGTCAGCGAGCGCAACACCTGGGCGCGCACCGCGGGGTCTTCGAGCGACGGCGCCCCGGGCTCCGTGCGCGACGTGACTCGGATGAGGTGCCGTCCGTAGCGCGATCGCACCGGACCCCACCACACGTCGAGCGGAGCGTCGGCGAGGCCTTCGACCATGTCGCGTCCGAACGTCCGGGTGATCTCCGTGGTGGAGACGTCGCGGAGGGTCAGGCCCGTGAGCAGAAACGGATCACTCACGATCTCTTGCTGCGCCACCAGCTTCGCCTTGGCGTCCGCGACGAACGCGTCGGGGCGGTCCGGCACGAAGAAGCGGTGCTCGAACCCCAGGCGCGCCGGGCGCGCGAAGCGTTCGACGTTCGCCGTGAGGTGCTCCGTGAGCTCCGCCTGAGACGGCGGCTCCGTGACGATCGCGTCGTCGAGGAGGAACCGCATCTTCTGGATGAGGCGGCGCCGCACGATGACGTCACCTTCGTCGAGGCCCATCGCGATGGCCTCGCGGTAGAGCGCTTCCTCCTCGACGTGGCGGTCGACGAGTTGTTGGCGCTCGGCTTCGGTCGGCGCGCGCCCGAGGCGCTCGGACTCCAACATCGCGAGGCCATCGACGTAACCCGCCGAGACCTCGATCGGTGCACGGCCGTCGTCGACGAGGTCACCGAACACGAGGAACAAACCAACCCCGACGACGAGGTACCGGAGCATCGGATCCGCGAGCAGCTTCTTCATGGCGTGTACCAGACGGGCGAGGTCCAGGCCCGCTCCTGTACGGTGAGGTCGGTGCCGTTGCAGCAGTATCTGTACTCCCGCGGCACGCTGCCGCCGCACGTGATGCCCGCGTCGATGCACTCGAACGCGTCCCAGCGACACGACGGCTCCTCGAGGACACGCGCGTAGTAGAACGCCGGCGCGTTGGCGTTGAACGTCGGGTCCTCCCACACCGCGCAGAGGTGCTCCGCGCCGGTGGGCGTCGGGGCGCAGGTGTTGGTGTCGACCTGCGCGTTCGAGACTTGGCCGGCGATATCGTAGACGCGCTCGCGCGTGATGCCGAAGCCGTCGACCCAGGCCTTCACGATCTGGATGCGCTCGAGTCGCGTGCCGTCGCGCGGGGCGTAGCCGTCGCCGACACCCGCGATGTCGTGCCCAGGGTCCCAGGTCGCGGCGACGACGATCCTCGGACGCGCGTTGCCGTTCGGGCGCGATGTGAGGTCGGCGCCCATCGGGACGCCGCCCGCGTAGCCGTCCTCGACGAGCGTCGCGCTGTTGCACAGGTCGTCCGGATAGTCCCAGCCACCGAACATGCGCACGGCGATGCGGGGGCCGCTGGTGCCGTAGGTCTCGCGCCGCGCGAGCGCGTCGAAGACACCGTCGCGGGTGTTGCTCGTCGCCCAGACCGCGGCGAGGCCGCCCGGGGAGAAGGCGCCGTTCGAGAGGCGCTGCTCGGGCGACGACTCGGTGTTGCCGAGGTGGCCCTCCCACCGGTTCTCGTCGACCGCGCCGGGCGATGCGTTGTGGGTGTCGGTCGAGGCGATGATGCCGAGCTTGAACGGGTTCGCGCCGATGCTTCGCTGCTGGCGCAGCCCCTCTTCGAGCGCGTTGCGGACGTACCCGGCGCCCTGCTGGATGCCGCCGAGTTTCTCGAAGCCGCACTCCTCTTCACCCGCGAAGATCCCCGGGAGGCACTCCGAGTCACCCTTGTGCTGGTAGATCTCGACGAGCGGCTCCATGCGCGCGCGGAAGTTGGCTTGCGCCGCGCTGAGCGGCGAGCCGTCCGGGTTCTCGGGGACGAACATGTTGCCGCCGCTCGCGTTCGAGTTGTGCGGGATGGCCAGCACGTCGCAGTCGCGGTTCCCGGACTGGCAGTCGAGGAACAGCCGGCTCCACAGGTCCTGCGGCGTCGGCGCTTCGAAGTAACTCGTCGGCTGCGTCGGGAGCTGCGTCCCGCGGAAGACGACGTTCCGGTGGAAGTTGTCGAGGTCCGTCGTGCCGGTCCACTCGTAGGCGCTCAGCGCCGTGAAGTTGCACGGATCGTTGGCGTCGTCCGCCGCGTCCTGCACACGCTGCCACGTGGTGCGCGCGACCCCCGAGCAGTCGACGCCGGGCTGCGAGCAGAACGTGAAGCGCGTCGGGTTCTGGGACGTAAGTCGCAGACCGAAGAGCGCGAACGCGAGCGTCGGGTTGTTGCGATAGGTCTGGCAGGTCGACGACGTGTAGCCCGGCATCCCGGGCGTCGTGCAGATCTGCGTCTCGGCGAGGAACTCGGAGTGATCCGTCACCGCCGTGAACTGCAGCGGCGGGCCGATGTGCATCGGGATCCGCGGACCCGTTTCGGTGGCGATCTCGACGGTGTCGAGGCCTTCGCGAACGCATACGCGTCGCTCGGATCGGCGGTCGTGCCGGCGATGTTCGCGTCGAACGACCAGCTCGTGTGGACGTGGAGGTCGCCCCACAACAGCTGGCGCTCCGGCGTCTCGGGGCACGCGTTGATCTCGTCGCGCGACGTCGCGAGGGTTTCGGGGGCGGTTTCACACCCCAGGGTGATCAGTGCGGCCAGGACCGCAGTCTCGAGTCTCACGCTGCCTTGGACAGAGCGGTGCGCGAATCGCTGCCAACAAACTCACGGCGCCGAGAGCGTGATGCCGCGTCGCGCCAGCAGCGTGCCTTCGGAGCGGTAGAGGTTCACCAGCGCGATGCGGTAGTCGACGACGGCGCGCACCTCGTCGATCTCGCTCATCAACAAGTCGCGCTGCGCGGACGCAACGAGGAGGGCGGTCGAGTCGCCGACGTCGAAGCGCTCCTTCTCGGCGGCGACCGCCTTCTCTTGAAGCGAACGCGTCGCGGCCGTCGCGTCGATCTGCGCGCGCGCACGCTCGACCTCGTTCAGCGCGAGGCGCACCTCGAGTGACACCGCCTGCCGTAGGTTGGCGACCGCCTCTTCGCTGCGGCGTCGATCCACGCGCGCCGCGCGGTCGATCGCGTTCGTCGCGCGATGCCCCAGCACGTCGGAGAGCTGCAGCCCCGCGACGACGTCGTAGGTCTCACTCGTGAGCGCCGCGATGCTGCCGCGCGCGGAGCTGTCGAAGCCGGTCTTCCCCAGCGCGACGAAGAAGTCGAGGCGCGGGAGGATGCCGTTCTCGGTGACGACGGTGTCGAGCCGCCGCTGCTCGAGGCGTGTCTGGGCCTCCTCGATCTCCGGCCGGGTCTTCAGCGCGAGCGCGACGTGCGCTTCGGCTTCTGAC
Organism: Deltaproteobacteria bacterium; assembly: GCA_040218735.1. Classification (GTDB taxonomy): domain Bacteria; phylum Myxococcota; class Kuafuiibacteriia; order Kuafuiibacteriales; family Kuafuiibacteriaceae; genus JAUHYN01. The sequence goes on along the minus strand of JAVJQW010000062.1, from coordinate 63,046 downwards.
AACGCCGGGGTGGTCGTTCGAGGCGCGCTCGTCGCGTCGATGCTGACCGCGTTCTCGACATCGGGGAGGATCATCCGGGCGAGCTGGAGCTCGGCCGCGCGACGGAGGCTCTTGGCGTCGATCACCGCCTGCTTGCGGCGCGCGACCTCCGCCTGCGCGGCGGCCGCTTCGAGCGGCGGAAGGAGGCCGACATCGATGCGCTGCGCGACCTCGTTCTCCTGACTCTCGGCGACCTCCAGCGAGCGCGTGTGAATCGCGATCTCCGCGGTGCGCATCACGAACCGCCAGTACGCGATCTCCGCCGCCGCGATCACCGCCTGTGCGTAGCCTTCGAGCTCGTGCACGCTCGCGTCGAAGTCCAGTCGCGCCTGGTCGAGCCGGGCGAGGTTCACCGCCGGGCCGAAGCCCCGCAGCAGCGACTGCGTGACGCTGAGGCCGAGCCGCACCGCCTGCTGGCGAGGGGTGCGGTCCGAGTCGTCGTAGCCGTGGGACGCCGTCGCCTCCAGCGTCGTCCCGGTCGGGAGGCGCTGCCGAACCCCGAGCACCGTGTCGGCGTTCGTGCCCGTGACGTCGAACCGTTCGCCCGTCGCGCGCGCGACCTGCGAGGCGCGTTCGCGTTGCAGCCGGAGCTCGGCGAAGACCTCGGGGTCGAACACCCCGCGCTCGATCTGCTCGAACGTCCCTGCGAGGACCGGACCGAAGCGCTGGATGCGAAGGTCACGGTTGTTCGCGAGCGCTTCGTAGATCGCGTCTTCGATCGACATCGCGACCGTCCCGCTCACCGTCGTCGTCCGCGTGGGCGGCGGCGCGAGGACCACGGGCTCGACCTTCGTGAGCGGGTAGGGCTCGGGGGTCGACGTCGCGCACGCGCACAGCGCGACGGCGCAGAGGGCGAGGGACCTCACGACGCGTCCTTGCGGTGCACGAGCATGAACACGGCGGGGATGAGCACGAGGGTCACGGGCGTCGACCCGAGGAGCCCACCGATCACCGCGCGCGCGAGCGGCGCCTGCGCGTCGGCGCCTTCGCCGATGCCGAGCGCGAGGGGGAGCAGCCCGAGGATCGTCGTCGCGGTGGTCATCAGGATCGGGCGGAGGCGGCGACGCCCGGCCTCCGTCGCGGCCTCCCGTGACGAGCGTCCGTCGCGCATCAAGGCGCCCGCTTGATCCACCAGCAGGATCGCGTTGTTCACGACGATGCCGCCCAACATGATGCACCCGATGTACGACTGCACGTTGAGCGTCGTGCCGGTGAGGAACAGCGTGACCAACACGCCGATCGTCGCGAGCGGGACCGACAGCATCACGATCAGCGGATCGCGCAGCGACTCGTACTGCGACGCGAGGACCATGTAGACGAGCAACAGCGCGAGCGCGAGCGAGACCAGGAGCTCCGAGAACGCCTTCTCCTGCTCCTCGAACGCGCCCGACACCGTGACCTCGTAGCCGGCCGGGCGCGGCACCTGCGCGAGGCGCGCCTCGACGTCGCTCGCGACGGAGCCGAGGTCCCGCCCCGCGACGTTGGCGTTCACCGTCACGATGCGCTGCTGGTTCTTGCGGTGGATGACGAGCGGTCCGAGCGAAGCCCGGGTGTCGACGACGCTCCCGATCGTGACCGCCTCGCCGTTCGCGGTGCGGAGCGTCAGGCCGAGCACCTCGTCGAGGGAGAGCTCCTCGACGTCCGCGAGCTGCACGAGGATGCGGTACGAGTTGCCCTCTTTGCGGTACTCCCCCGCTTCGGAGCCGGCCACGGCGGTCTGGATCGCCTGCGTCACGTCGCGCACCGTGAGCCCGAGGTCGGCGACCTTCGCGCGGTCGATATGGATCTCCTCCTGCGGGATGCCGGCCTCGCGGGTGACCTCGACGTCGGTGATCCCGTCGACGTCGCGCACCGCCGCCGCGACGACCTGACCGAGGGCGTCGAGGCGTTCGAGATCGAACCCGCGGATCTCGATCGCGAGCCCCTCCTCGCCGCCGAGCACCCGCTCCAGGATGAAGCTACCCTGTGGCGCACGGACGCGGATGCGCATCCCGGGGATCTGACCTTCGAGCCGCTTGCGGAGATCGGCCGCGATCTCGGTGTTCGAGCGATCCCGATCCGCGGCGGAGCCGATCGACAGCTGGATCTGCCCCTGCGACGCCTGCTCCGGGCGCCGCCCCGACGCGCCGACGTTCACGACGGACGCGATCGCCTCGGGCACCGCCGGCGTGACGATGCGCTCCATCTTCTGTGTCTGCCGGTCGACGAGCGACAGGCGTGTCCCGACCTCCATCTCGCCTTGGATCCGGACCTCACCTTCGTCGCTCGGCGGGAGGAACTCGGTGCCGATCAGCGGCGCGAGCAGGAGGCTCGCCGCGAGGAGCGCGACGGCGCTCCCGATGGCGAGGCGGGGTCGCGTCAGCGCGCGCTCGAGGACACGGAGGTACGCGACGTTGAGGCGCTGCAGCAGGAGCTTCGCGCGCTGCGCCCACGGCGGCGGCTCGGTCTCACTCGCGAGGAGGCGCGACGCGAGCATCGGCAGCAACGTCAGCGACACCACCAGCGAACACACCAGCGAGAACACGACGACGTACGCGAGCTCGGAGAACAGCAGCCCCGACACGCCGCGCACGAACGCGAGCGGGAGGAAGACGACGAGGGTGGTGATCGTGCTCGCGACGATCGCACCCGCGACCTCGCGCGCGCCGGTGACGGAGGCGACGACGAGGGTCTCGCGGTCCTCGTCGCGGCGCCGGAAGACGTTCTCCAGGACGACGATCGAGCTGTCGACCATCATGCCGACGCCGAGCGCGAGCCCGCCGAGCGTGGTCAGGTTGATGGTGAGGCCGGCGAAGTAGATCATCGCGAGCGTCGCGAGGATCGAAACCGGGATCGACACGCCGATGACGCCGGTGCTCCGGAGGCTCGCGAGGAAGAACAGCAGGATGAAGACCGCGAGGAGGCCGCCGTAGAGGACGGACTTCGCGACGTTTTCGATCGACCGCTCGATGAAGTTGCCCTGGTTGATGACCGGGACGATCTTCACCTGCGGGAACTCGGCGTTGATCTGGTCCGCGACCTCCAGCACCCGCCGCGACACCTCGACGGTGTTGGCGTTGGCCTGCTTGCGGATCGCGAGCCGGATGCCGAGGTCGCCGTTCACCCGGACGATGCGGGTGAGCTTCTCGTAGGTGTCGTGGATGCGGGCGATCTGCCCGAGCGTCACCGCCGCGCCGTTGGAGGTCGCGACCACCGTCTGACGGATCTCTTCGACGCTCTGGTACTCGGCCGGGGCGCGCAGCGTGACCTCGAGGCGGCCGGCTTCGAGCTTGCCGGCGGGGAGGTCGAGGTTGGCGTCGCCGATCGCGCCGAGGATCTGGTCGAGGGGGAGGGCGAGCGCCTTCACGCGCTCCGGGTCGAGCTCGATGCGGACCTCGCGCGGGTAGCCGCCCCACAGGTCGACCTGCGCGATGTCGGGGATGCGGGAGAAGCGGTGGCGGAGCTGGTTCTCGACGATCTCCGTGAGCTCGATCGGGTCGAGCTTGCTGCTGATGCCGAGCAGCACGACCGGGAAGCTCGCGATGTCGAACTTGCGAACGTTCGGTCGCGTGATCTCCTCGGGCAGCTCGTTGATCTCGTCTTCGAGCGTGCCCTGCAGGTCGAGCGCCGCGGCGTTGACGTCCGTGCCCCAGCCGAACGTCACCTGGACCTCGCTGTTGCCCTGCGCCGATTGCGACCTCAGCTCCACCACGCCCGGCACCGTCGCGACGATCTCCTCGACGATCTGCGTGACGAGCCGCTCCATCACCTCGGGGCTCGCGCCGGCGTACTCGGTGCGCACGGAGACGGTCGGCAGCTCGATGTTCGGGAGCAGATCGATCTGCAGGCGCTGAACCGCGACGAAGCCGAGGAGCGCGACGATCGACGTGACCATCGACGTCAGCACCGGACGCCGAACGGAGAAGCCAGGCAGGTTCACGGGGCGGCGCCGTCGGGGATCGTGACCTTCGATCCGTCGTCGAGGAGTTGGTGCCCGAGCGTCACGACTCGCCCGCGGTCCGGGCCGTCGAGGAGCTGAACGCGACGCCCGTCGCCGATTCCGATCTTCACCGGTCGCCACGCGACGGTGTCGTCGTCGGTCAGGAGGAACACGCCGGTCTTCGTATCGCGGGTGGTGATCGCCTCGACGGGGACGAGGAGGGTGTCGTCGACCTCCGCCAGCCCGATCGTCGCGCGCACGAACATACCCGGCTTGAGGCGCCCCTCGGCGTTGTCCACCGACAGCTCGACGCGCGCCTGCCTCGAAGACTCCGAGAACACCGGCGCGATGCGCGCGACCCGTGCTTCGAACTTCTCCTGCGGGAACGCGTCGACGACGAGCTGCGCGCGGAGTCCGACGCGGAGCCGCGCGTAGTCCTTCTCCGCGACGAAGACGACCGCTTCGATCGGGTCGAGCTGCACCACGGACATCAGGCGACTGTTCGCCGAGACCAACGCGCCGACGTCGACGAACCGCTCCGCCACGACACGCTTCGCGTCGCCGGACCACGTCGCTGCGATCTTCGTCTGGCTCAGCGCGATCCGCGCCGCCTCGAGCGCCGCCGTCGCGCGCTTCACGTGCGCCGCCGTGACCTCGACCTGCGCCGACTTCGCGTTGTCGTTCGCGCGCGCTGCGTCCAGCTGGGCCTCGGAGCTGACCCCGCGCTGCGCGAGCTTCTCGACGCGCTGAAGATCCCGCTTGGCGAGCGCGAGCGCGCGCTGCGCTTCGGCGTGGTTGGCCTCCGCCACGGCGCGCTCCGCCGTCGCCTGGGAGACGAGCTGGCGCTGCGGACGGTCGTCGAGGCGCACGAGCACGCGGCCCGATTCGATCGTGTCACCGAGGTCGGCGGTGACCTCGACGACGAGCCCTTCGGTCTGGGCCGCGACGACGATTGCGTCCGGGGCCTGCAGCGTCCCGCTGAGGGTGCGCGACAGCGCGATGCTCCCGCGTTCGATCGCGGTGACCGAGACGGCCGCTGGCCGTTGGCCTCCGCTCTTCTTCGACGCGTCGCGACACCCTCCGGCGAGGGCGGCGAAGGTCGCGACGTAGACCCCGAAACGCACGCGGCGACGTGCTCATAACGGGCGAACCGACGTCAACCGGAGGCACGAGACGCGAACCGCCATCCGTGCCAAGCTCGCCGCCGGGCGTGCCGGTCGCGATCTGCTTCTTCCTCTCGGGCGCGGCTGCGCTAATCCTGCAGGTGCTCTGGACCCGCATGCTCGGGCACGTCTTTGGTGCAACCGCGCTTGCGATCTCCACGACGCTCACTGTGTTCATGGGCGGCCTCGCGCTGGGGAGCCACCTCGGCGGCCGTTACGCGCCGCGGCTTCGGCGTCCCCTGTTGGCGTTCGCGGTTCTGGAGACGTCGGTGGGGCTCTACGGCCTGTTGGTGCCGACGCTGCTCGGGTTCATGCCGGCGCTCCTCGCCTCCGTGACGTCCGCCGACTCGGGGTTCTGGGCGTACGCCGTCGCGCGCTTCGGCTTCGTCGCGCTCATCCTGATCATCCCCACCACGGCGATGGGGGCGACCCTCCCGATCCTCGCGGAGGGGGTCGTGAAGCGCTCTGAGCAGATCGCCTCGGACGTCGGGCGCCTCTACGCCGCCAACACCTTCGGCGCCGTGGCGGGGGCCTTCGGTGCGGGGTTCGTCCTCATCCCTGCGCTCGGCATCACGACCACGGTGTACCTGGCCGCGGCGATCGATCTGTTCGTCGCGGTCGCGGTCGTCGCGCTCGGCTCCATCGGCGGCGAGGCGCTCCTACTGCGGCTGAAGCGCGACCGCCCGGACGACGTGCTGCACGAGATCATCGAAGCGCCGGTCATCGAGGTGTCGTCGCGCGAACGCAAGCTCGCGCTCCTCGGGTTCGGCGTGTCGGGCGCGGCGGCGATGGCGCTCGAAGTGCTGTGCTCGCGTCTGGTGGGCGTAGTGATCGGCGCGAGCACCTATTCGTTCACGCTGATCCTCACGACCTTCCTCGTCGGGTTGGCGGTCGGCGCCGCCTGGATGACGAGGCGCATCGATCGCCTGCGTGATCCTGTGTCGTGGCTCGCGGCCGTGGAGGTCATCGTGGGCATCACCGCGATCCTGACCACCGCCTTCGCGGATCGTTTACCGCTGTGGCTCCACGCGGTCGCGCGCTCCGCTGGCGTCACGATGACGCAGATCTACTTCACGAACTTCCTCATCGCTGCGGCCGTGATGTTACCGGCGACGATCGCGCTCGGCGCGGTGATGCCGCTCGTGGTGCGAATCATCGCCCCGACCGGCGTCGATCACGCCGGACCGATCGTCGGGAAGGCGTACGCGCTGAACACGCTGGGCTCGATCGTCGGCAGCTTCCTCGGCGGGTTCGTGATGCTGCCGGTTCTCGGCGTGGAGCGCGGCATCCACGTGGCGGCCGCGACGAGCATCGTGCTCGGCGTCGCGCTCGCGATGGAGCGCCCGAAGACCCTGAAACGCGTCGCCGTCGTCGCGGCGCTCGGCGCGGCCCTGATCGCGTTCGGGCCGCGGTGGGACGTGCGTTCGTGGACGGCGGGGCTGTTCCGCATGTACCTCGCGACGAACGTCTATCGCGACGGCTGGTCGCCGCACGGACAGGTCGTCTTTCACGAGGACGGCGTCGCGACGTCCGTCACCGTCGAGCGCCAGGACGACGGCGTCGGCGTCTCGCTGAAGGTCAACGGCAAGGTCGACGCGAGCGACATCGGCGACATGCCCACGCAGATCCTCTCGGGGCTGCTGCCGGTGATGTTGCACCCCGACCCGAAGGACGTCCTCGTGATCGGGTACGGTTCCGGCGTGACGCCGGGGGCGGTGCTGCAGGCGCCGGTCGACAAGGTGACGGTCGCGGAGATCGAGTCGGCGGTTTACGAGGCGTCGAACACTCACTTCGCGCACGTGAACCACCGCCCCTTCGACGACCCGCGCGCGTCGCTCGTCGTCGACGACGGCCGGAACTTCCTGCTCCGCAACCCGGAGCGGCGCTTCGACGTGATCATCAGCGAGCCGTCGAACCCGTGGATGACGGGCGCCGCGAGCTTGTTCACGCAGGACTTCTTCGCGATCGCGAAGTCCCGCCTCGCGAAGGACGGCGTCTTCCTGCAGTGGCTCCAGCTCTACGAGCTCGGCCCCGACAACATCCACGCGCTGATCCGAACGTTCCACGCGTCGTTCGAGTACGTCGTGATGTTCACGCCGGACCCGCGGAGCAACGACACGTTCCTCGTCGGGGCACGCCACCCGCTGAAGCTCGACCGCAAGCGGCTCTCCGCGATGCTCGACGACCCCGCGCTGCGCAAGGAGCTGGAGCGCGCGGAGGTGCGGCGGCCCGAGGACATGATCGGGCTGTTCCTCGTGGGTGGCGAAGACATCCCGCGCCTCGTCGGACCCGGTCCGCTCAACACGGACGACAACTCCCTGATCGAGTACGCGGCGCCGCGCGACTTGTTGACGTTTGCGTCGTCGGACCCGGACCTGCCGTTCATCGTGCAGATGGAGGGCGCGCGGCTGGATCAGATGGGGCGGTACTTCGTGGGGTTCGACGCCGACCCGCGGTTCTACGCCGAAGCGGCGCGCGCGTTGTTGGGGCAGGGGCGCTTGAAGGACGCGAAGCGCTTCGCGGAGGAGGCGCGCCTGGAGGGCGCGGACGTGACGTTCCTCCGCCGAATGATCGGCTACGTCGACGAAGCGGACAGCCAGGCCGTGGTGGTCGCCGACGCCACCACGAAGGACGACGAAAACTACGTGCTCGCGGCGTACACGATGATGCGCGGCAACGACCGCGACGCGCTCGCGATCCTGGAGTCGGAGGACGGCGTCGAGGACAAGAGCCTCGCGCATCGCTTCCTATACGCGTTCCTCTGCTACCGCCGCGACCGCTTCATCGACGCGACCTACCTCATCGAGAAGGTCGTCAACGACGACACCTTCGTCGCCGCGAACCCGTCGGTGCTCTACTACGCCGGGCGCATCACGTACTACGACGGGCAGTACCGCGACGGGTTGGAGTACTTCGAGCGCTTCGACGCCGCGACCCAGGACGTCGACGCCGCGCCGCCGCCCTAGCGCCGCCGCCGCACGTAGCGCAGGCACGGGGTGCCGTCGTAGTCGAAGGGGCCGGCGAGCTGCATCCCGAGCTTCTCGGCGACGCGCACGGACGCGGCGTTCTCCGGCTCGACGAACGCCACGATCTCTTCGAGGCCGATCGCCTCGAACCCGAAGTCGAGGCACGCGCGCGCCGCCTCCGTCGCGAGGCCGCGGCCCCACCAGGTGCGGCGGAGGCGGTAGCCCACGTCGACCTCGCCGAAGTCTTCGAGGTACTTGAGCCCCGCGAAGCCGATGACCTCGCCGGTCGCCTTCTCCTCGCACACCCAGCGGCCGTAGCCGTGGCGTTCGAAGTCCGGGTAGTCGGCGATCATCTTTCGCATCACGTCGACCGACGCGGGCATGGGCTCGCCGGTGTAACGCATGACCTCGGGGTCGCTGTTCATCACGTACAGCGCGGGCGCGTCGTCCACGGTCGCGGCGCGGAGGATGAGGCGCTCGGTCTCGGGGCCGCGGTACCAGGGCATGGACACAGCATCGGTCGGTGCGGGCATCGTGTCGAGTGTTGCTGCAGACGCAAGGGTAGTCCGATGATGTTGCGGATGGCGCAACTCTCCGGAATCGACCTCAACCTCCTCGTCGTGCTCTCCGCGCTGCTCGAAGAGGGGGGTGTCACGTCGGCTGCGCGTCGTTTGAACCAGACGCCGTCCGGAGTGAGCCGTGCGCTCGCGCGTCTCCGGGTCCTGCTCGACGACGAGCTGTTCGTGCGCACCGGCCGCGGGCTGACGCCGACGCAGCGGGCGGAGGCGCTCGCCGCGCCGCTCGCGCAGCTCCTCGCGGAGGTCGAGCGCCTGGTTACGAGCGCGCCGACGTTCGACCCGGCGACCTCCGACCGCCGTTTTCGGATCGCCGGCGTCGACTACGTGCAAGCCGCCTTGCTCGGACCGATGATCGCGCGGTTCGCCGACGAAGCGCCGCACGTGGAGATCGAGCTGCACCACCGCAGCCCGCGCACCGACCGCGAGCTCGACGCCGGGACGCTGGATCTGTCGATCTACCCGCGACACACGTCCAGCGCGGGCGTGGTGTGGACCCCGTTGTACGCCGAGGACTACGTGTGTCTCGTGGCGGCCGACCACCCCGCTCGTCGCCTCACGCCGAAGGGGTACGCGGCGCTCGATCATGTGTTGGTCGCGCCGCGCGGCGAGCGGGGCGGGGTGGTCGACGACGCGCTCGCCGAGCTCGAGGTGACGCGTCGGGTGTCGGTGCTCGCGACGTCGTTCCTGATGGTGCCTCACCTCCTCGTCGGCACCGCGCGCGTCGCCGCCGTGCCGAGGCGGTGGGGGCGGTACCTCGCGGCGAACCACCCCCTGCGTGTGCTCCGCGCGCCTGTCGAGATTCGGGGCTTCACGATGAGCATGGGCTGGCACGAGATCTTCCGAAACGACCCGGCCCACCGGTGGCTGCGCACGCAAGTCGCTCGCGCCGTCACTTGAGCTAAACGCAACCCCGCCTTGCCGACTCGGCACGTGTCGATCGCCGCGCCGGGGCGCAAGCTACCTTGCATGACGAATCGAGACATCGTGAGCCACCTGTACGAGGCGTTCGCCGCGCGTGACGAACCGAAGATCGAAGCGCTCCTGCACTCCGAGGTCGTCTGGGCCCAGATGGCCGGATTCCCCGGTGGCGACGTGCGCCGGGGGCGCGCCGAGGTGCTGGAGGGGGTGCTGCGCGGGAACCGCCGCCGGTGGAAGGACTTCGCGGCGCGGGTCGACGAGCTGGTCGCCGACGGGGATCGCGTCGTCGCGCTGGGGCGCTACGTGCTCGTCGACGGTGCCGGGCGGACCGTGGAGGTCCCCTTCGCGCACGCCTACCGCGTGGAGGACGGGCGCATCGTTCGCTTCGATCAGTTCACCGACACCCGGGTGCTCGCCGACGTTCAGTGACCGGGGCGCGAGCGCACGGCGCGCTCGACGAAGAGCACCTCACACGCGCCGTTACCCTTGTCCTTGCGGCTGAGGCTGGTGCGGACCTTTCGGTGCCCGAGGTCGATGTCGACGAGGTGCCCCTCGAGCTCGAGCAGCTCTCCCGGCTCGACGTCTTCGAGCTGCGCGCGCAGGGCCTCGCTGGAGAACACGAGGTGGTGGTTCGAGAGGTGCTGCATCACGACGTCGTTCGCGAGCGGCATCTCACCGTCCCATCGCGCGGAGACGTACCGCCGCGCGAGGTGGAACGACATCGTCTCGAGGATGTCCGGGTTGCCGAGGGGCCCCCACGCGAGCGCGACGTCGAGCGGCATCACCTCTTCGAGGCCATCGTCGAAGTCGTCGTCGACGGCGACGACCCACGCGGTCGTCTCGTAGTGCGCACGCGCGAGCAGCGAAGCCTTCGTCGCGCCGAACTGCAGCGCGGAGGGCACGGCCTCCACGGGGGTCTGGACCGGGCCGGAAGCGAGGCCCGGCCGCACCTTCTCACGCCAGTCCGTACAGCCCGTCGAGGCGAACGCGGTGAGGGCGACGGCCGCGACCCTCAGAGCGGCCAACGTTTCTTCTTCTTCTTCTTGCTCTCGCGCAGACGCGCGATGCGGACCTCGCGGAGCGCCTCCGGATGGTTCTCGTCGTACTCGAGGACCTTCTCGAAGTACTTGATCGCGAGCGGGCCCTTGTCGACGACCTTGTTGAGGTGGCCGAGGTAGAGGTAGCCGCTCGCAATGTTCGCGTTGTTCTTCATCAACGCGAGGATGTGTTTGATCGCGGCGGTCGCGGCCGGGACGGCGTCCCCCTGTTTCGCCGCGTCGAGGTAGACGATGTACGAACGGAGGACCTTGAACTCGATGTCGTCGTCGTTGAGCTGAATCGCCTGTTCGATGTGCTGCAACGCCTCCTTGTACTTCTTCACGCGCAGCAGGATCTCCGCCTTCTTGAACAGCGTCTCCGACTGCAAGGCGTCTTGCACCTTCTGAAGGTCCTGGCTGGAGCCGACGAGCCCCTGCTCGAGGTCGTGCGCGTACTGAAAGCGTTTGTCCTCGGTGTCGACGGCCTCGAATGCCTCGCCGATCAGCTCGAAGACTCGCTTGCGCGCTTCGAGCAGCTCCTCGGCGGCGTTCGAGCGCAACGTGTCGGGGTGGTACAGCTTCGCGTACTCGGTGTACCGGGCGCGGACCTCCTCGTCGGTCGACTTCTCCGTGACGTTGAGGAGGTCGAACATCGTCTGCTCGCGCATGCGCTCGTACTTCTCGAGGAGCGCGACGGCTTCCTCCCGCTCCTTCTTGAGGCGCGGGTCCTCGCCGAGCACGGCGAAGCCCGTCCGCACCGCGTAGTAGATGGCCTGGCGAACCCAGCGCGTGGCCTTCTCGTCGCCTCCGTTGGCTTCGAGGAGCTCGTCGACCGTCTTCACGCCGTCGATCGCGTTGAGGACGCGGAGCTCGCGCGGCTTGGGTTTGGTGTCCTCGATCGTGACCCCCTCCACCTGCGACGGGATCACCGGGCACCCGCCGGACGCTTCGACGAGCTCGACCAGGCGCGCGTTTTCGAGGCGCCGGACGAGCTCGAACGAGACGCCGAGCCGGTCCATCCCGAGCGGCACCGGGGGGGCGGGGACGTCGGCGGCTTCGAAGCTGCGTCGGTCGAATTCGCGGCTCACCGCGCTCGCGAGGGTCTCGTACGCCCAGGCGACGAGCTTCTCGAACCACTCGTGCGGTTGCACGGCGCCGGTGGAGATCAGCGCGGCGCCGAGGTCGCCGCCCATCGCGGGCGCGCGCTCCTTGCCGGTCGCGATGGCGTCGGCGTCGCAGATCTTGTGTTTGAGGAGGTAGGACTCGAGCGACAGCGCGGGGATGTCGGTGTCGATGGTGCCGACCTTCCCGTCCTTGAAGGTGACGGTGAGCTTGCCGTCGCCGTCCTCGAGCATCAGGTGTCCGCTGGCCTTGCTGATGGCGGTGTCGAGGAGGACGCGGAGGAGGCTCGCGTCGTCGTCGGCCGCCGTGCGCGGGCCGCTATCGAGGTCTTCGGCGTTGGCCCAAGGGTCGCCGCCGATGCCGAGCATCTCCTTGACCTCGAGCAGGCGCGCGAGGAGCTCCGGCCACTCGCGGAGCGTCTTGAAGGCGGTGCCGTCGTGCGAGACCCACGTCCCCTCGTCGACGACGCGGCTGTCGAAGAGGACTTCGAGGTCTCGCGTCAGGAGCGGCCCGACGGCGGCGCCGTCGTGGTGGCGGAGAAAGACCTCGCGGGGGAGCACCATCGCGTGGGGAAGGATGCCACGAAACCGGGAGATTTCCAGTGGTTGCGGCCGGGGTCGAAAAAAAACGCATACCCGGTGAATTTCTCCCATGGGTCCACGTCCCAAGGACCCGGAGGGGAAGTCTTTCAAGGTATGTCGGACGTTCGTTGCGCGCGTGTGGGTTGGATCCCCGCGCTGGTCATTCTCGGTCTGTCGTCGGTCGCCGCCGCGGCGGACGACCCCATCGTCGAAAAGCTCGAGCACGGTGAGGTGAACTGGACGACGAAGACCGTCGTCGCCACCGGCTCGGGGGCGCCCAACCTCAAGCTGGAGAACGTGGCCGCGGTGCGGCTCAACGCCGAGCGCGCCGCCAAGGTCGACGCGTATCGGAACGTGCTCGAGGCGCTCAAGGGCGTGAAGATCACGGCGGGCGAGCCGGGGTCGAAAGCGCTGGAGAACGCGCAGGTCCGCGCGCAGGTGCAAGGGATCTTGCGCGGCTGCAAGACGGTCGACACCCGTTACTACTCGGACGGCGGCGTGGACGTCGTGGTGCGTTGCGCGCTCGACGGTGGGCTCGCGACGACCCTGTCGCCCGTGAAGTCCTACAAGAAGGTCAAGATGGACGGTGAGGCCAAGTACACGGGTCTCATCATCGACGCGGTGGGCACCACGGCGAAGCCGGCCCTCAAGCCGCGGGTCCTCGACGACAAGGGCGAGCCCGTCTACGAGGCCGCGATGGTCGGGCCGAGCGTGCTCCGGCAGCGCGGGACCGCGTCCTACGCGCGCACGGTGGACGAAGCGAAGCAGAACCAGCTCGTCGGCAAGAGCCCGCTCGTCGTGAAGGCGTCGGCGCTCGGCGAGGTGGCGTCGGACATCCAGATCTCGGGTGAGGACGCCGCGGCGCTTCGCAACGTGAACCAGACGTTCCTCGCGGAGGCGCGGGTCGTCATCGTGACGGACGGACCGTGAGGAAACAGGAGTACAGCATGCAGGAGCACCGAGGGTTCGTGATTCCGATCCTGGCGGCGGCGGCGGTGACGATCGCTGCGCCGGCCGCGAGCGCCGAGACGCAGACGATCAAGGTCGAGGGCGTCGCGGCGGTCATCAACGACGACATCGCGACGGCGCGCGACCGCGCGCTCGACGACGCCAAGCGGAAGGCCGTGGAGCAGGTCGCCGGGACGCAGGTCTCGGCGCAGAGCATCACCGAGAACTTCCAGCTGGTCGAAGACAAGATCTACGCCCGCGCCAGCGGCTTCGTGAAGAACTACAAGATCATCGCGGAGTACAAGGAAGAGGGCGTCTACCACGTGAAGATCGAGGCGACGGTCGACACCGCGCGTGTCGCCGAGGACCTCGAGCAGATCTTCGCGACCAAGCCGCGCGTGATCGTGATGATCGCGGAGCAGAACGTAGGCTCGAAGGGCTTTTCGTACTGGTGGGGCAACTCGGGCTTCGTCTCCGACATGGGCCTCATGCAGACCGCGCTGATCGAGCAGTGGCAGCCGCGCGGCTACAAGTTCATCGACCCGGCGCTCCTCTCCGACAAGCTCCAGGTGCAGGGCGCGATGCGCAAACCCGGCGTGGACAACAACATGGCCGTGACCCTCGGGCGCGATGCGGACGCCGACATCGCGATCGTCGGCCAGGTCCTCGTGAGTGACGCGGGGCCGGTGATGGACGGGGTGCGGATGCACTCGTTCCACGCGGTCGGCAACCTGCGTGTGCTGTCGATCGACACCGGCGAGATCATCGCGGTGAAGGAAGACACCGGCGTGGCGCCGCACATCGACCCGAACATGGGCGGGCGCCTCGCGATCAAGGCGCTCGGCAAGAAGATCTCCGCGGACCTCGAGAAGAAGATCCTCACCAAGTGGACGGCCGAAGCCGCCAGCGCGCGGGACATCGAGCTCGTGGCGCGCGGCGCGAAGTCGTCGTCGATGGTGCGCAAGCTCCAGAAGGTCATCAAGGAGCAGGTGCGCGGCGTCGAGTCCGTGCGGGTGCGCCGTCGCAAGGGCGGCAGCGCGTACCTCGCGGTACGCGTACGCGCGCGGGCGTCGGACTTCGGGTACGACCTGGAGAACAAGACGTTCGAAGGATTCTCCGTCGAGGTCGAGGACGTGACGCGCTCGAAGGTCGTCGTCGCGCTGAAGCGGTGACTTCGATGCGGAGCGTCATGGCAGCGGGGGCGGCGTTGGCGCTGCTCCTGACGGCTCAGGTCGCGGCGGCGGCGCCGACGAAGGTGACGTACGCGAAGGGCAAGACGGAGTATCTGCCCAACGCGGCGAAACACACGAAGGACGGCCAGATCGCGGCGAAGGCGCCGTGGAAGGCGCTGAAGAAGGGCGCGAAGCTCGCGGAGGGCGCCGCGGTGCGCACCGCGGCGGACGCGCGGCTGGAGCTGAAGCTCGGCGACGGTTCGCGGATCCGCGTGGACGAGAAGACCACGCTCGCGTTGTCGCAGGCTCGGATGAAGGGCAAGCAGCGCACCGTCTCGGTTCGGGTCTGGGTGGGACGCCTGTGGGCGAAGGTCGCGAAGCGCATGTCGGGCGGCAGCAAGTTCGAGGTCCAGACCGACAATGCCGTCGCAGGGGTACGCGGGACGTCGTTCACCGTCGTCGCGAACACCGACCTGTCGAGCCTCGTGAAGGTCTACACCGGCACTGTCGGCGTGAAGAAGAACGAGAACCCGTACCGTCGCCGCGCGCGGACGCAGGTGGCGGGCCCTTCCCGCATCGACAAGAAGCAGTGGGAAGAGGTCATCGCGACCGCGATGAAGCAGGTGAAGGTCACGGCGCTGGGTGAGATCGCGCCCGCCGAGGACTTCACGGACGCCGGTGCAGACCTGCAGTGGGCGATGTGGAACCAGGAGCGCGACGAAGCGATCCAATGAGTGGAGTCGCCGAGGGGACTACACTAGACTCCCCGTGAGCTTTCCCTCGTGTTGGATCCGAGCCTCCATCGCTTCGGGCCGTTCCTGATCGTCCGAACACTCGGCCGTGGGGGGATGGGCGAAGTCTTCATCGCCCGCACCCCGTGGGACGAAAACCCGCTCGCGGCCGTGAAGCGGCTGCGGCCGGATGTGGCGCGTGTCCCCACGTTCGCCGAGCGCTTTCAGCACGAATCGGAGCTCGCGGTGCGCCTGTCGCACCAGCACGTCGTCGGGACCCTCGACGTCGGCTCGGTCGAGGGGCAGCTGTACGTCGCGTCGGTGCTCGTGATGGGCAAGGACACCGGCATCGTCGCGGACCGGCTGCGCGAGCGCGGGCAGGGCGGACCCGCGGCGGTCGCGATTCGCCTCCTGATCGATACACTCGCGGGGCTGGGCTACGTGCACGGCGTCCGGGAGCCCGACGGCAAGCCACTGAAGCTGGTGCACCGCGACGTCACGCCCGGGAATGTGCTGGTCGGCTACGACGGGATCGCGCGGGTCGCCGACTTCGGGCTGGCGAAGTCGCTGCTCACCGAGGGCAGCAACCTGACCAACCACGGCGAGATCCTCGGGACGCCGCACTACCTCGCACCGGAGGTCATCCGCGGCGAGCCGGCGTCGCCCGCGTCGGATCTGTATGGCCTCGGCGCAGTGATGTACCGGTTCCTCACGGGCGTCGCGCCGCACCAGGGCACGACCGCCGAGGTGCTGCTGAAGGTGCTCTCGGAGACGGTGCGGCCGCTGTCGGATCTGCGGCCGGACCTGCCGCCGTGGCTCGTGTCGTTCGTGCACCGGCTCCTCGACAAGGACCCGTCGCGGCGCCCGCAGGACGCGGCGAAGCTGCTCGCGCAGCTCACCAACGACGCGCGCAACGCGGGCCTCCTCGTGCCGCGGACGGCGGTCGGGCACTGGCTCGGCAAGCTGTTCGAAGCGGAGAAGGGTGAGGAGCTCGAGGAGCGCGATCGCATCGTGCAGATCGACATCGAGGAGTACGTCGTCCAGTCGGAGGGCACCGTGGTGCTCGCGCGCCCGCGCGCTGGGTCGCGGTTGGAGGGGCCGAAGGACCTCGAGACGGCGGTGTTCGACGAACACCAGGGCACCGAGCTCGACCTGGTGGAGGACGAGATTCACTCCGCCGTCGCGCAGATCGGCGGGCGCCCGGCGCCGACGTTCGACGGCGAGGGCACCGGCCCCAGCGACGTGACGATGGCCGCGAACGTCGCGCACGTCTCGGAGCTCGACGAGGACGACGACGGGATGCCGACCCGCGCCGTCTCGATGTTCCCGGACCTGGGCCTCGACGCGCCGCTCCCGACCACCGGCAAGAACGTCGGCCTGCTCGACATCGACACGTCCGACGGCGACGCGGAGACGCAGCTCCCCGGCTTCATCGATCGCGGTGCGGGCTTCGCGAAGAACCTCGATTCGTTCGCGCCGGGCGGCATCACGAACCCGGATCCCGCGAGCGGCCCCGCGCTGGCGTTGCCGAGCGCCCCCGCGAAGACCAACGGCTCCATCCCGCCCAACGGCGGCACTTCGGCGCGTCAGCGTCGCAGCAACCCGGACTCGGTGATCGTGAAGCCGGTGGGTTCGTCGTCGTCGCCGGGGCCCGAGGACGGGGCCTTGGATCCGACGTTCCGGCCTTCACGCTCCGCGCCGCGCGCGATTCAGGAGAAGAAGTCGAAGAGTGAACCGTCGGCGCCGCGCGCGAAGGCGCGGGTGAGCGCCCCGGCGCCGGTGGCGACGCCGCAGCGCCCGTCGCGCGCGACGGGCAGCGCGCAGAAGGCTCGCCCCCAAAAACGCAACTCCTCGGCGAGCCGGAACCTCATGCTGCTCGCCGGGCTGCTCTTGTTCGCGATCGCCGTGGGCATCGGTATCGGGACGGTGGTCGCGAAGATCAAGTCGGGCGACCGGGCGCAAGCTGACTTGCGGAGTCGGTACGGAGCGATAAGCGCCGAGATCAAACAGCGCCAGGCGAACCAGCGCCCGATCCCGAACACCGTGTGGCAGTACACGAACTCGGCCGCGGACGCGTTGCTGAACGGCGACGAGGCGGCCGCGCGCCTCAACATCGAGGAAGCGGAGCGGCTCCTCGCGGTGCCTCCGGCGCCGTAGCGCGTGCGGCGCTCGGCCGTGCACGTGCTCGCACGGTGACCCACGGGACAATCACGTCGGCGGAGCAGGCTGCGCGACTGGCATACGCGGTGCACTCACGCCGCGCATGAACACAACCACGAACCGAACACTCATCTTCTCGGCTGCGGTCGCGGTCATGGCGCTGGAGGGCTGCAAGACTCCGAGCCAAGGCGACGCCGGCGCGGAGGCCGTCGTCTACGCGCAGACGCTCGGTCAGCTGCGGACGGTCATCGGCGAGGTGACGCGGCAGCTCCACGGCAAGAACGCGCTGATCGCGAGGGAGCGCGCCGGCAAGGTCATCACAGGCGCTAAGGCGATCGAGCTCCTCGAGCGCGCGAAGTTCTTCGACCGCTCCAAGGATCTGAAGGAGGTCATCGCCGCCAAGAAGTGGCTCTCCAAACGTGGGGCTCGTGCGATCGCGATCGAGGGCGCGGACACACCGTTGCTCTACCTGCCGTACCCCGACCAGGCGGAGCGGAAGGACTGTATCGGGCTCATGATCGATCTCAGCCTCTTCGATCGCGCGGACGAGGAGGGCTGTATCTGCTACTCCGGCAAGCAGCCGGGGGTCGGATGCTACTGCGGCGGGTACAGCGCGTACTGCCCGTGCACGACGGACTGCGCGGCGCCGTGTCCGGTGAATCGTCCGATGGACCCTGCGCTCCTCGAAGAGTGCGCCAGCGTCGGCGGCTGTCGGCCGGAGCTGTTCACGGATCCGAAGCCCTTCCGGCAGCTCGAGGCGGGCATGTTCCTCTGAGGCGACTTCAGGGCGTGAAGTTCGTGCGCTCGTTGTCGTGACGGAAGCTCGCCCACCCGTCGTCGCTCATCTGCCCGCCGTTGGTGCGGATGCCGATGATGCGGCGGCTCGTCTCGTTGATCAGCATGACGCCGTCGTCGCGCAAGAGCGGGACGGTGCCGGTGAACGCGTTCTCGACCGTCGACGTGTACGTCCAGCGGATGTTGCCGGTGGGGTCGATCGCCCAGAACGTGTCGCCGTAGCCGATGTACGCCACGCCGTCGTCCGCGACGGTGGGGGAGGGGTCGTCGAAGTAGTCTTCGTGGCGCGTCTCGGCGTAGTCGGCCGGGAAGACGTACGGGAGGGGCGTCTCGTTGACGACCTGGCCCTGAGCGTCGAGCACGACCCACGACAGGGTCTCGGGCTGGAACGTCTCGGTGTTGCGGCGCTCCATCATGACCAGGACCCGTCCGTCCGCCGAGATGACCGGGTCCGTGCGTGCGACGTACTCGAACGAAGCGGCCTCCGGGAACCGGAACACCTGCGTTCCATTCAATATCTCTACGCCGATGAGCTGATCGTTCGCACGCGCGACGCCGAGGTTGAGGCCGGTCGCGAGCGCCATCTCCTTGGTGATGAACGGCGTCTCCTGCGACCACACCGTCGCGCCCGTGTTGAAGTCCAGCGCGCCGAAGCGGCCGAGCGCCCAGAAGAGGACGCGCGGGCCCGCGACGCCGAGGAACTCGGCCCAGGGCCCCGACTCGCGCTCGTGGCGCCACAGCACGTTGCCGGAGACGTCCTCGCGCACCACGACGAGGTTCTGGCGCGACGGGTTCTCGGGCGACGGGATGTGCGAGGACAGCGGCCAGATGGTCCCGAAGATGTACGAGCCGTCGGGGAGCAGCGCTCGCCCGGTCTCGCCGCCGAGCGCTTGGACGCCCGAGAGGAGGACCTGCCCGGTGTCGTCGAGGAGGTAGGTCGTGGTCTGCGGCTCGAAGCCGTTCTGCGGCTGCTGGCGGACGCCGACCACCATCCGGACCTCGTCGTTCGCGCCGATCTGCATCGCGCGCCGCACGTAGCTCACGAGCACGTGCGCGTCCGGCGGCCGATACGCGAACTCGTACACCGGCGTGCCGCACTGCGAGAACGCGAAGACGACGTGCGTGAGCCCCTGGTTGTTCGGCAGGTTGAGGTGGTCGAGCCCGTAGAAGACGCCGTCGTCGGACATGCTGACTTCACGCCGGTGGAGGAACGCGCGCTCCGGCCACGCGGTGAGGTCGTAGGTGAAGACGTGCTCGCCCTCCGCCTTCGATGCGACGATCGAGGTCCCCGAGCAAACGCCGGCCCGGCACGTGTCTTCGACGGTGCAGGAGTCGAGGTCGTCACACGCCGTCCCGTCCGGCATCCCGGTGCCGACGCACGCGCCCGCGAAACACGCGTCGCCCTGCGTGCAGAGGTCGCCGTCGTCGCAGGCGGTGCCGTTGGAGAGCGCCACGTGCTCGCAGCCCGTCGGACCGCAGAGGTCCGCCGTGCACGGGTTGTCGTCCTCACACGCGAGCTCGTTGTCGATGAAGATGCACTCCCCGTCGATCTGGCGGCACAGGTCGCGCGTGCAGACGCTTCCGTCGTCGCAGGTCTTCGACGCGCCGAGGCAGACGCCCTGCGAGCAGACGGCGTTGATGATGCACTTGTCGGCCGCCTCACATGCCGTCCCGTCGGCGAAGCTGTGTGTGCAGCGCGCGAGCTCCGTGTCGAAGACGTCCGTCGTGCAGACGTTGAGGTCGTCGCACGGCGGCTGCTCCACCGCGGTCACGCGCACCGGGATGTCGAGGCGCGGGGCCTCGGAGTCGTTCGACTCGATCACCAACACGGTCTCGTGCATGCCGAGTGTCATCGGGCGCGCCGCGACCTGCACCACGTCGCTCTGCGCGGGCGCGAGGGCGCGCGCCGTCTCGTTCACGATCTGGAAGATGTCCGTCTCTTCGAGCTCGAGGCGGCTGATCATCAAGGGAGCGTCGCCCCGGCTGCGCACCGTGAAGACCCCCTGCGCTCGCACGCCGAGCGGCACCTCGCCGAGGTCCAGCACGAGCGGGTTCACCGAGAGCCCCGGCTCGAGGCTCACGAAGCCGCCGGTGTCCTCGCAGCCGCTACAGCTCGCGACGAGCAGCAGACCGCAGGGCGCGAGGCGTCGAAGGGTGCTCTTCATCGGTGTCCCGTGGCCAGGTTGTCCCGTCGGTGCCGCGGCCAAGCGGCGCCCGACATGGGGAAGTTCGATTGTACGCCGAATGCATGCCCCCCGGCTGCACCGACGACGACGCCCTTGGACGTGATGGCCAGGGCGATGTCGTCGAGACGACGCGATGTGTCGATCGGCAGGTCGGTGGCGAACAGGAGCTGCCCGAGCTCGGTGAAGCCGAACAGCGTCCCGCGCCCGGTCAGCACGTAGACGTTACCGACGAGGTCGACCACCGGGCTCATCCCCACGACCGGGTCCATGAACATGATGTCGGACAGCGTCTCACCGGTCGTCGCCGAGATCGTGAGCAGGTGATACACGCCGCCCGGCGCGAAGTTGGCGGAGTCTTCGCGACGCACGACCACGTGCACGCGCTCGCCGACCGCGAGTGGGGACCCCGCGTGCACGGCGGCGGGGTCGAGCGGCGCCGGTATCAACCCGTAGGGCACGCCGTCCTTCGAGAACGCCTGCAGCCCCGCCGACCACCACACCTCGCTCCCCTCGCCGATCGCGAGGTCCGTGCGGGCCGCGTCGATCTCGGACGACGACCACGTGTCACCGGGGACCGCGCCGACGCCGAGGCGGAGGACCTGCGCGACGGAGGTGGCGTCGCCGGGTCGGCCGCGTTCGACGATCGCCACGACGCCTTCGTCCGCGTCGATCGCGACACGACGCGCCCAACGTTCGCCGAGGTTCAGGAACAGCGTGCTGATCGAGTGCGTGGGATCGACCTCCGCGAGCACGCCCTCGAACGTCGTCGCGATCCCGTCGTCGATCGTGCGGCTGACCGACACGACGAGGCTCCCGGACGCGCGCACCGCGACGTCGTGCACGGCGATGGCGATCGTGGCGGTGGTCGCGGTGCCGATCGTTTCGAAGACGTCGTCGAAGACGATCTCGCGGAGCACCGAGCCGGTCGAGGTGTCGATGTCGACGATGCGGCCGTCGATCGGGAGCGACAACAGGCCGGGGAAGGAGACCGCCGCGCCGAAGCTCGACGGGCCGAGCGTGTCGTTCGTCCACACGACCTCGCCGCACTCGTCGATCGCCGCGACGCCCGAGGACGTCGCCACGAAGAGGTTGTCCGTGCGGTCGAGGATCACGTTGCTGCCGGCGCCCGGGGGGAGGCGGCCGAGGTCGGTCGCGAACTTCACATCGCCGAAGCCCGGCGGCTCGTAGGTCGGGTCGAGGCACTCGCCGTCGAAGCAGGCCTCCATCTTCGAGCACGGGTCCCCGTCGTCGCACTCGATGCCCTCGGGGACGCCGACGCAGAACCCCGCCACGCAGATGTCCGCGACGGTGCACTGTTCGAGGTCGTTGCAGGGGGTCCCGTCGTCGAGGACGATGTTGTCGCAGCCGCCGTCGGGTCGGCAGATGTCCTCGGTGCAAGGGTTGTTGTCGTCGCAGTTGGTGGTGACGACGTTGATGCAGCCCTCGCGTGCGTCGCAGAAGTCGTCGGTGCACGCGTTGCCGTCGTCGCAGCTGCGCGACTCACCGAGGCACACGGCCTCGACACAGGTGTCGGAGATCGTGCAGGCGTCGAAGTCGTCGCACGCGAGCCGCTCGGCGCGGTGGACGCAGACGCCGGTGTTCAGGTCGAACGTGTCGACGGTGCAGCCGTTGCCGTCCTCACAGTCCGGCGGGGACGCAGCGAGCGCGCGCAGCTCGATGCCGACGGTCGCGCTCCGCGTCGCGTCGCTGGTGAAGATCAGCGCCGCCGCGCGCTCGCCCGCGACCATCGGAGCAAACGTCACGGCGACCTCGACCGCGTTGTTCGCGGCGACGACCCCGTTGGCCGGGCCTGCCGCGAAGCCGCCCGCGTTGCCGAGGAAGGTCCCCTCGAAGGTCACCGGCAGCTCGCCGGGGGCCGACAACAGGAGCGTCTGGGTGCGGCTCTGGCCGATGAAGACCCGGCCGAAGTCGAGGACCAGGCGGTCCGACGCGAGCGAGGACGTGCCGCCCACCACCACGTCGCCATCGCAGCTGCATCCGCCCAGCGTGAGGCCAACGAACAGGGCGGCGAGGCGGGCACGCACGGGCAGATAGGGTTGCACAGGACAGACCCAATCCACCACCCAACGAAAAACCGACCGACGGTGGTGACAATGTCCGACGGGTGTCAGGTCTCTAACGGCCGACGGAAGGGGATCAACCCGGGGGGATCAACGCGCGGTGGTCTTACGGAGCCGACGCGTGAGGACCTTGATGATGCCCTGCGCGATCTCGAGCTTTTCGTTCATCAGGTCGTAGAAGTCCTCGCGCTCGATCTTCAGCGCGCGGACCGCCGACTGCGTCTTCACGGTCGCGCTGCGCGGCTCGCTGTCGAGGATGGCCATCTCGCCGACGCACTCGCGCTCCCCGAGCTCCACGACGAGGCGGTCGCCTTTGTAGACCTGAACGCGGCCGTCCACGATCAGGTACATCGAGTCGCCGATCTCACCCTCGGTGATGACGACGTCGGAGGGCTCGAAGTCGATCTCCTCCGCGATCTGCGCGACCCGCGCGAGATCTTCGCCGGGGATCTGGCTGAACAGATCGATCGACTTCAAGAAGAGGACTTTCTCGACCGTCGAGATCACGCGCCCACGGGCTTCCCACGGCGTCTGGCCGTTGTCGAGTCCTACCTCTGTAGGGTGAGGCGATACGAGGCGCGGACCGGAAGGACGGCGCCGAGCCCGGCTTCGATCTGGACGAAGTACCGCCCCTCGGGGAGCACGGCGAACGGACCGTCGAGCGTGGTGCAGCCGTTGACGTCTTCACGCCGCAGGAGGAGCTGGCCGAAGTCGTTGAACAGCTCGAGCGATGCGTCGATGCCGCACGAGCCGTTCAGCGACGTCAGCGTCACCGAGACGGGGCCGCCTTGATTCGGCTCCACGTCGAAGTAGAAGAGGTCGACGTCATCCGGAGCCAGGCGACCGAACAGCGGCGTCGCAACGACGAGCGGATCCGCGAGCGTCGTCGTGAAGTTCGGCTCCTGTTCGTCCGAGCTCTCGTCGTGGCACTCGTCGTCGCAGCCGTCGTTCGGCTGGACGTTGCCGTCGTCGCAGGTCTCGGCGCGGTCGAGCACCAGGTCGGAGCATCGGCTGATCGCCGTCGTCAGCGTGAAGGCATACGAGCTCGTGCTCGTGAGTGCGCCGGGCGGTCGGTCGATGCGAACGAGGAACCCGAGCGGGAGGTCCGCGAGCAACGGGAGCTCGTGCGCGGTGGCGGCGGGGCAGACGCCGGGCCCGCCGAAGACCCCCAGCGGGCCGAGCGCGTTGCCGGTTTCGTCGTCGACGAAGAATGAGACTCGGAGCCCCGGGCACTGCCCGCCGGCGGGCGCGGTGTCGAAGCTCTGGAGGCGCCGCCCAAAACCGGTGCTGACGAAGAACCAGTCTTCGTCGCTCGCGGCGACGGTGCCCGTGACGGTCGGAGATTCGGTCGGGTCGAGGACGTGGGCCGTCGTCGGACCGTCGTTCGGTTCGACTTCGACGCCCGGGCCCTGCACGGCCTCGAGGCCATCGACGGTCACGGTGGCCGTGACGATGTAGCCCCCGGCGCCGGACACCTGTAGCTCCAACGGGACGGGCTCGGCGCTGCTCACAAAAATGCGGGCGGAGCCGCTGTCCGGATCCACCGGGTTGGCGAACCCGCGGAGGAGGAGCCGCGTCGAGATGGCGTTTTGGGTTCGCCACCGCGCTTCGGTCTCGCGTCCGTTGCGGACCACGAGGTCGTCGACGGTGAACTGTTCGATGGCGGGGAGCGCGCCCACCGAGACGCGGCGCTCGATGACCGTCGGCCCGAACGCGTTGCGCGCGCGGAGGGTGAGGATCGTGGTCCGGTCGGGCACCCAAGTCGTGAGGCCGCTCGGGTCGAGCGGGATGACGACGCCTTCCTCCGTTCGCACCTCGACCGCGTCGGCGCCGTCGACGAAGTGGCGCAGCTGCACCGGCTCGCCGTGGACGACGTGCGTCGGGTTGACGAGGAACTGCTGGATGCGCGGCCGGCTGGTGTCGATGGTGATCGACGCGATGGAGGAGGTCTGCGCGCCGAAGTCGTCGCGCGCGATCAGGACGAGCTCCACGTCGTCGAACAGCATGAACGCGCGGCTCCCGTAGAGCGGAAGGTTGCCGGCGACCTGCTGACCCGCAGCGTCGATGCGGACGTCACTCGCGCCGACGGCGCCCCAGGCGAGTCGAACAGTGCCGCCGAAGCCGTTCACGGTCGGGGTCGCGGTGAACGTCTGGATGATCGGCTCGCGGGTCTCGAGCACCACGGCCGTCGCCTCCGCGAAGGTGGAGCCGCTCGCGTTCCTCGCCTCGAGTCGGAAGCGCCGCGTGCCGGGTGTGGCGTCGAGCGCGTACCAGACCGTCTGCAGGGAAGCGGGTTCGCTGTGGAGGACGACCCAGGCGTCGTCGATGCGCTCGCTGAGCTCGACGCGGGTCGCGCGGCCGGTGAGCCACGCGACGCGCGGCGTGTCGCGTGAGGAGATGACGGGCGGATCCGCGGAGAAGTTGTAGATGAACGGGAGCCCCTCTTCGGTCGAGATCGACAACGCGCTGACCACGGGACCGCCGAAGCCTTCGGCCGTGAGGGTGATCTGCAGGCTCCGCGTCGGGCGGATCGTCAGGGCGCTCGATGCGTCGTTGCCGTCGTAGTACGACTCGCCGTCGCTGCTGCGAATGCGGATGTGCGTCGCGTTCTGCGTCTCCCACCGCAGCGTGACCGGCTCGCCCGGGCGTACGAGCTGTGGCTCGGCGAGGAACCGGAGCACCTGCACCGGCGACGGGTTGCGGAGGGTGTACGCGACGCGCCCGCGTCGTTCGCCGCCCGCGCTGGTCGCGACGAGCACGACGTCGCCGCTGGTGCTCGGGGTGAAGGACATCTCACCCTCGGCGCCGACGCCGATCGCCGCGGCGTCGCCGAGCGTGAGCTGCACGCTGTCGGCGTCCTGCACTCTCCAGCGGACGAGGACGACCTCGCCGGGATCGAAGACGTTCGGGACGACGTCGAGCCGGAGGATCGCGGGGGGCCCCGGCGGGTAGACGTACTCGGGCGTCGGACAGCCGAAGAGCAGCCCGATGAGCGCGGCGAGTCCGAGGGCCCTGCGCGACACCACGACCAGTCTACTTCGAAGCGGGCTCTTGGGGCGCGCTCGGGGTGGAGAGGGTCGGGGGCACGCCGTCGTAGACGGAGGGCGAGCGCGCGGTGCCGGCGTCGTTCGCGAGCGCGCGGCGGTGCAGGAACTTGAAGACCGTGATGACCACGGCGGCGATCGGCACCGCGAAGAGCGCCCCGATCAGGCCGGCGGTCGACTCCCCGACGATCAGCACGAACACCACGATGACCGGGTGGATCTTGGCGGCGTCGCCCATGATCTTCGGGTTGAGGAAGTTGGCCTCCACGAGGTGGATGCCGATGATCCACAGGAGGGCGAAGACCCCCTTCGCGAAGGAGTCGGTGATCGCCATCGTCACGATGGGGATCGTGGAGAGGATCGAGCCGAAGATCGGGATGAGCGAGAAGACCGTCGCGATCGACGCGAGGATCAGCGGGAGCTTCACGTCGAGGAGCCACAGGCCGACGAACGTGAGCACGCCGTTGGCGAGGCAGATCATCGCTTGGCCGCGCACGACCCCCGCGAGACCGACGCTCATCCCCTTGAGGATCGTGCGGTAGGAGCCGCGGACCTCGGGCGGGACGAGTGAGTAGAAGAACTTCAGGATGCGCGCGCGGTCGATGCTGATGAACGCGGTGAGCATCAGGACGAGGAAGCTGCCGAAGACGGCGCGGAACGTGACGCCGACGATGTTGGAGCCGAGGCTCACGAGTGAGGTCGCGTTCTGGCTGACCTCGGCCGCGAAGCCGCGGATGTTCTTCTGAATCACCGCTTCGATGGCTTCGCGGTCGACGGGGAGGGCGTTGGTCTCGGCGAAGCGCTCGGCGGCGTCGAGGAGGTTGGTCGCGAGGGCCGTGACGTCCGCGACGATGGTCTTGGTGACCTGTCCGAGCCCCGCCAGCTCCCGGCCGATCTGCGCGATGGCCCAGGCCCCGAACACCGCGAGGAAGCTGATGGCGACCACGTAGATGCCGATGACCCACGCGACGCGCGGGAACCGGCGGCCGGCGAAGGGGCGCTTCGAGAGGAAGTCGACCGCGGGGTCGAGGATGAACGCGAGGAGGAACGCGAGGCCGAACGGGAGCAGAACCCCGCGGAACCACACGAGGACCACCGCCAGGAACAGCCACAGACCCACGAGGATCGAGGTCCTGCGCACCCGCCGCCAGGTGGTGATCAGCGTCTGCCGAACCTCGGGGTTCCGGGTCCAGGTGAGCAGCCGCGGCTCGTTGTCGTCGGGTGGGAACACGTTCGCGGATCACCCGGTTATGGTGGAACGCAAGCCATGTCCAGTGTCAGGGTCAGCCAGGGTCGTCTCGACGGTTGCTCCCGATGGCCCAAAGGGCGATCGTGGAGCGCGGTGTGTGGTCGAGCCTCCATTCTTGCGCTCCTGGGACTGCTCGCGGCGCCTTCGGCGTGGGCGGCGGATCCCAGCATCTCGGTCGACGCGAAGGTCGAGCCCTCGGCGCTGGGCCCGGGGGAGACGGGGCGTCTCGATCTGACGATCGACGTCCCCGAGGGGTGGCACCTGTGGAGCCTCGATCCCGGGGAAGGGCCGCAGCCGCTCGAGCTGTCGATCGAGGAGGGCGCGCCGGGCACGCTCGTCGGCGACTGGCACGGCGACACGCCGGTGATGGTCTACGACCGCGGCTTCGAGGGCGACCGCGCGCAGTACAAGGAGGGGAAGGTCGCGCTGTCGCGTCACTTCCAGGTCGCGAACGACGCCGCCTCCGGTGAAGCCAGCACGCACGTCCTGATTGACGGCCAGATCTGCAACGAAGGCCGCTGCATCCCGCAGAACAAGCGGGTGCCGCTCGCGTTCACTGTCGCGGACTTCGCGACCGGCGCCGCGGCGCCGACCCTGACGGGGGGCAAGCTCACCGTCGCGGCGATGGTGGTGCGTGCGCCGCCGTCCGAGCCCGCGAAGGTCGCGACGCAACAGCCCAAGAAGGCGTCGCCGGGGGAGGGCGGCCTGCTCGCGTTCCTGCTCGCCGCGTTCGGCTTCGGGCTCGCGGCGCTCGCGACGCCGTGTGTCTTCCCGGCCATTCCGCTCACGATCTCGTTCTTCTCCAAGTACTCGGAGGAGAACTTCGCGCGCGGCGCGCGGCTCGCGGGCGTCTACGCGCTGACGATGGTGCTCGCGTACACGGCGGCGGGTGTCCTCATCTCCATCCTCTTCGGCGTCACCGGGGTGAGCGACTTCGCGGGTCACCCGGTGTTCAACCTCGTGCTCGGCGCGGTGCTGGTGTTCTTCGCGCTGAACCTGCTCGGGCTGTTCGAGATTCGCCCGCCGGCGTTCTTGGTGTCGGGCGTCAACAAACTCGAGATGAAGTTCGGCCGCGCCGCGGCGCTCGGCGTCGGGGCCCAGAAGAAGGGCGGCGGGATCGGGGACTACCTCGTCGTCGCGATCGCCGCGCTCACCGCGACGACGGTGTTCTTCACGTGCACGGTCGGCTTCGTCGGGCTCGTGCTCGTGCAAGCGGCGCAGGGTGAGTGGGTCTGGCCGACGGTCGGGATGCTCTCGTTCTCGACGGCGTTTGCGCTGCCCTTCTTCTTCCTCGCGATGTTCCCGCAGGCCGCGAAGCGGCTGCAGGGCAAGGCGGGCGGCTGGCTCTCGGCGACGCGCGTGACGCTTGGCTTCCTGGAGATGGCGGCGGCGACGAAGTTCCTCAGCAACGCGGATCTCGTCTGGGAGACGGAGATCCTCACGCGCGATCTCGTGCTCTCGATCTGGATCCCGCTGTTCGTGCTGTGCGGCCTGTTCCTCATCGGCAAGATCCGCATCGGCCACGAGGCCGTGTCGAGCCCCGACGCCGGCGTGTCGGTGCCGCAGGTCCTCTCGGGCGCGGCGATGTTCACGCTGTCGATCTACCTCGCGGTGGGGCTGTTCAACGCGCGGACGTTCGGCGGGTGGATCGACGGGTGGCTGCCGCCCGCGAACCAGGTGGCCGTCGCGCGCGGGGGCGGCGGGGGCGCGGCGGCGCAGCCGACCCTCGCGTGGGTGCACGACCTCGACGAGGGGCGCGGCCTCGCGAAGGCGCAGGGCAAGCTCGTCTTCGTGAACTACACCGGCTTCAACTGCACCAACTGCCGGTACATGGAGGGCGGCGTCTTCCCGCGGCCCGAGATCGCGAGTGTGCTGAACACGATGGTGCTGGTGGAGCTGTACACGGACGGCCGGCGCGACGAGCACAAGCGAAACCGCCTGTCGCAGGTGGAACGCTTCCAGACGGCGGCGCTGCCGCACTACTCGGTGGAGCGCGCGGACGGGACTGTGCTCGGGACCTTCGCCAGCTCGACGAACGACCCGGAGGAGTTCCGGCAGTTCCTCCTGGATTCGATCGCCAAGAACGAAGCTGCATCACCCGCCGCGTCGGAGCCGAAGCTCGCGAAGGCCGGCACGGACGTCTGCTCGGGTAAGGTGAAGCTCGTCGCGGAGCGCCTCTCGGACGGCGCCGCGACCTGCGCCATCGCGCCCGGCAAGTGGACGCTCGTGAACCTCTGGGCCACGTGGTGCGCGCCCTGCAAGCTGGAGCTGAAGGACTTCATGGCGCGCGTCGGCAACAAGTTCGAGGCCCGCGGGCAGCGCTTCACGGTCGTCGCGGTCGAGGACGCCGACGGCCTCGACGCCGCGAAGACGTTCATGCAATCGATCCAGGTCCCCACGACCTCGGCCTTGCGCATCTCGGACGACTACACGGAGGCCGAGGTGGACCCGAAGCTCGCCTTCGACGGTTCGCTCCCCTACACGGTGCTCATCTCGCCGCAGGGCGAGGTCGTGTGGAAACACTCCGCGAAGCTGACCGAGGCGGAGCTGGAGACGGTGCTCATCGAGCACACGGGTTACGCAGCGAAGTAGCCGCCCGCCTCAAAAGCTGGATCGATAGGTTCCGCCCGCCGCGCCGGCTTCGCCCGGGAGGGGCCCTTCACCCGCGCGACCTCCGCGATAGTGGACGCGTACGAGGTGCGCGGCGCTGTCGGGTGTCCCCAAGAGCAGCACCATCCGTCCGGCGGCCCCGCCGCCACCGCCGCTGATGCTGCCAGATCCTCCTGGGCCCCCGGCGACGATCACCTCACCGCTGCCCTCGAGCTCGTTCCAGAAGCGCGCGAAGCCTCCGGCGCCGCCGCCACCCGGGGTACCGCTGTTGGCGCTTCCCCCCGGTGCCCCGCGCAAGTCGAGTACACCGTCGAGCACGACGCGGCTCCACGTGAAGGTCACGGACGAGCCCGCGCCGCCGCCACCCGCGCCGTGGCCGCCACCCCCCCCGCCGGAGCCAACGACCGTGGACATGGCGCCGCCGAACGCGACGACAATTCCTCCGCCGTCGCCGCCTCGGCCGAGTGCACCGCCGCCCGCGCCCGCGCTGGTGGCCTCGACGCGCGCCCCTTGGCCGCCGGTGCCGAACCCGCCGCCGGACCCGGCCGGCGACATGGGTGCGGGGTTCGAGGCCGTGGAATCACCCGGGGGTACGCCGTCGCCGCCGACTCCGCCCGGAGAACCGCTGCGGGCTCCCCCGCCGCCGCCGCCGAAGCCGCCGCGCCCGCCGTCGGCGGGGCCACCGGGGCGCCCGTGCGCCACAAACGCTCCGTTGATCACGAGGACGCCGCTGCCCGTAGCGTTCGAGCGGAACGCGGTCACGCCAGTGGAGGTCCAGTGGGCCTCGACGCGGCCATCGATCCGACCCGAAGCGAAGGCCTGATTGTTCGGGAGCGCGAAGACCTCGCCGCTCTCCACATCGAGGTCGCGTCGTACGCGAACGTGGAGGGTGTCGGTCATCGTCGACGAGAGCGCAGCGGTGATCGTGGCGTCGCCGACGCCCGTCGCGACCAGGAGGCCCTGAACGACGTCGACCACCGCCGGGTCGTCGGAGCTCAGCGTGACCTGCGAGGTGACATCGGTCCGATTGCCCAGGCTGAATCGGTGCACCTCGACCTCGGCCGACGCCCCGGCCGGGAATGACATGAACAGCGGCGGGTGCACGAACTCGAGGGCGTCGTCGACGACGACGATCGATGACGAGGTCGCGAGCGCTCCGAGGGTCGCGTTGATGGTGACCTCGCCGGGCGACACCGTAACCAATCGGCTCGAGTCGACGACAGAGGCGGCGGTCGAGGTCACGGTCACCGAGGCCTGCGGAGTTCGGTCCACGACGGTCCCGTCCGTCAGCGTGACCAACACGTGTACGCCGACCGTCGCGCCGGTCGCCACCGTCGACGAGGAGGTGAGGAGCTCGAGGCTCACCGGTTGCGGCACCTCCACCGAGACGAGGCGCTGCGCGATCGAGGTCTGCCCGAGGTCGTCGGTGGCGGATCCCGTGATCGTCACGGTCCCGGGGCTCTGCGGCGCTGGGAGCTGCGCGTCGAACACGTCGAACGGGGCGCTCAGTGCCTTCTGCACCGACGCGGGTCCCGCCAGCTCGAGCAGCGCGAGCTGAACGCCGTCGGCGCGCGCCGACATCGCGACGTGCAGGTCCGCGCCGGGCGCGACGACGAGGCCGGGCTCCGGTTGAATCAACGTGACGACCGGGGGTGCGACGAACCGGTATCCGTCCGCGAGCGTCGCCGAGGTCGCCGCGCCGTCACACGCGACGGTGACGTCGTTCGTGCCGGCCAGGTAGGTGCCCGCGGGGATCCGCGCCGTCGCGACGGTGGCGCTCGCGACGGTGACGTCCACGAGCGAGGACGCGCCGATCGCCACGGTCATCTGTGGGCCGAAGCCGTCGCCGACGAGCGTGACGATCTGGTCGCCCGCGACCGGGCCGAGCGCAGGGGACACACTCGCGATCGATGCGCTGCCGCAGGTCCGCAGCGCGCGGCGCGCTTGCGCGACGTTGGGCGGCGTCGCGCCGTCGTAGGCCGTGGCGATGAGCTCGACGTCGGCGTCGGCGGGGGCGTTGGCGTCGACGGTGAGCGTGAACGCCACGGTCGCGGAGCGCGCGAGCACGGCCACCGTCGAGCTCGCCGCACCTTGCAGCGTCGCCGGCCCGCGCACGGAGAGGCTCAGCGTGTCGACCGGGTGGCCCGCGTCGGCCACGAACACCTCGACCGTCTCACTCGCGCCGGGTGCGTACGCGAGGCCGGCGGGGGGCGCGAGGAAACGCACCTCGGGGGGCTGCGAGGAGGTGAGGGGCACCGACGCCTGCGCGGTGTTCACGAGCCCCGCGCCATCCTCGGCGACGACGTCGATGATGAGCGCGGCCGTGGGTCCATTGAATGGAATGTCGGCCGGGATGAGGTTTCGCACCGCCGCGACCTGCGGCATGACGTCGTCGCAGTTCGCGACGGCGAAGTCGACGACCTGCACGAACAGCGGGTTCGCGACACCGAGGTCCTGCCCGCGCACGGTGATCGTCGCGGTGCGGACGCCCGACTGGGGATCGAAGAGCACGACGTCGGCCGAGAGGATCTGACCGGGCTCCAGGCCACCGCTCGGCACCAGCGTGTTCACCTGAATCGTTGGCCGCGTTCGGTCCTCGCCGGGGAGCACGGTGCTGAAGCCCGTCGTGACGAGCCCCGTCGCGTCGCGCACCCGCGGCGACAGGGCGATCGGCTCCAGCGCGCACAGGTCGGGCGGCACGGGGACGAACACCGTCGCGTCCACGGAGGGCGCGCCGAGCGGGACGGTGCCGGTGCGCTGGACACCGCGCGCGTCGTTGAAGGCGATCTCGAAGACGTCGAGGTCGGTGCACGCGTCCATCGCCGTGAGCGCGACGTCGAGGTCTTCACCGGGCGCGATGGCGGCCGCGAGGACGTCGGCGCGGTCCAGGCTCGGCGGGAGTGTGTCGGCGATCGTGTACCGCGCCGTCGTCGCCGAGCTGGTGTTGCCCACGGCGTCGACGGCGGACGCCGACAGCTCGATCGTCCCCGAGCGCGGCGCGACGACCGTCGCGGTGACGGCGAACGTCGCGCGCGCCGACGGCGCGAAGTAGACCGCCTCCGACTGGGGCGCGGTGAACAGGACCCGGTCGACGCCCACGCCCGAGTCGCGCGCGACGAGCGCGACGGTCGAGGTGCGCCCGCACGCGAGGACGTGGGGGCGAACGAGCTCCACCTGCGGGGGCTCGGTGTCGAGCGGGCCCTCGCCGACCTGCACGCGCACCGCTTGGCCTGTTGAGTTGGGGCGCTGCGCTACGTCGTCGACGAAGACCGACAGCGTGATGTCGTCGCGCGCGGCCGGCTCGAAGCTGAAGGCGGTCGACACGACCGGCTCGCCGCTGAACGTCACCTCACGCGCACCGCCGAGGTGGGCGGGGGCTTCGAGGCGGATGCGGTGCACGCCGCCGATGCGGTCTTCCGCGTCGACCTCGAGCACGAAGGGCATGCCCGCGGCGTAACGCTCGTCGAAGTCCCCGTCGCGGCCGAGGCCGGGGGTGAGTCGCAGCGAGACCTGAGGTGGCGTGCGGTCCACGAGCGTGAGCGTGCGCCCCACCGGTTCGCTGTCGACGATCTGCGTCCCCACGATCGCGGTCGCGACGACCACGAGATCGATCGGGCGCCCGTCGACGCCCGCGAAGCGATCGCGCGCGACCGTGAGCTCCTCGTTCAGCTCGGCGTTCCGCCCGGACAGCGGGACCGTGCGTTCCTCGTTCGCGGCGCCGGACAACACGATGCGCGCGTCCCGGAGCGTCCCACCCGCGGGCGCACGCACGACACCGGTCAGCGAGAACGTCGCGTTGATCTCCACCTCGTCGCCGTCGATCGGCGCGTCGATGAGGATCGTCGGACGGTCGGCGGGGACGCGGGGCTCGAGTGACTCACACGCCACCAACCCCACGCAGGCGATCGCAGCGAGCGTCCGCCTCACGGGGTGGTCACGCGGTACAGGTCGAGGCGGGGCGGCATCCCGTCTACGATACGCCCGACGAAGCGATTCGGCAGCCCGAGCAGCGCGGGTTGGCAGGTCTGCGCGCACTCCGTGCCCGCGCAGCCGACGCGCGGTCCGAAGCAGGCGTCGGCGGCGAGCGGCAGCACCCCTTCGACGGAGATGTCCGCCGAACACGTGTTGCAGCACGGGTTCTCCTTCGGACAGGGGATGTCCGTGCACGCGTACGGCGTGCGCGTCGCGGTCCCGACGACCTCGACGATCGTCCCGTCGCGCATCGATGCTTCCGTAAGCGCCTGTTCGGCCGTCAGCGTGGCGGTGGGCATGACGTTGCAGACGTCACCGGCGTCGGCGGGTCCGCCGTCGCGAGCGGGTCCGCCGTCGCGTTCCCCGCCGTCGCGGTTGCCGCCGTCCCTAAACCCGGCGTCGGGTCGCGGACCGGCGTCGCGCGGGGGCCCGGCGTCCCGCGGACCGCCGTCGCGGTCCATGCCGACGATGACGTTGCCGTCCATCGGGAGGGGTGTGCTGTCGTCGTCGTCGCCGCTACAGGCGACGAGCGACAGCGTCAACGCGACGAGGAGGGGGCGGACGGTCACGGCGACGGCGTGGTCACCGTGTTACCGCCGGAGTTCACGAACACCACCATCTGGCGGATCGACTCCTCCTGCCGCAACGGGTTGTCGCCGAACGGACACGGGAACAGGAAGAAGTCATCGCACTGCGGCGCGTGCTGGCTCACGCGGTTCGACGGGAGCCCGAGCGCGTCGACCAGCGCGTCACGCGCGACGACCGGCACGGCCGTGGGGACCGTCCCGTGCGACAGCAGGCCTCGCCGGAAGGTCTGGCCGTTGCGGAGGCGGTCCGCGGCGCGCGGACCGGCGACGGAGAGATCGATTGCACGGAACAGCGTGTCGTTCGCGAAGTCGAAGTACGCGCTGCCCTGGGCCTCGAGGAGGCCGTGCGGGAGCGACGCAACCCACGCGTCCGTCAGCGCGTTCGGGCCGTCGAGGACGAGGCTCTTGTAGTCCCCGCCGCCCGCCGGCATCGACATCGTCAGGTTGGTCGTCGGGTACTCCGTCTCGGCGATCGCGAGCACCGCGGCTGGCGCCGTCTGGCCGTGGGCGATGAGGTGGATCTGCCCCGCGTTCGGCTGCAGCCCGTCGAAGTTCGACGGGTTCCGCAACGTGCGGATGACGTGGAGCAGCTCGATCGCCGCCGCCATCTGCGAGTCACGTAGGGCCACGGCGTCGCCGGGGAAGTAACCCTGGCCGCTGTCGTCCGGGATGCCGTCGGCGCCCTGGATCTGCATGTTGCCGTTGTTGGGCTGCGCGTCGAGCAGGGCGTCGACCTCGGCCTCGGAGCGGTTCTCGCCGCAGATGCCATCGAGCTCCGGCGAGCGGTTGCCGTGGCAGCGCAGCTCGAGCGCCATCACGCCGGCCGCGCCCGTCTCCGAGGCGATCTGCGCGATGCTCCGGACGTCGATGCGTCCGCGGCCGTAGCCGGGCGTGAACAGCAGCACGGGGTAGCGGTCCTCGCCCGTCGGCACCGTGAACGAGAACGGGATCTCGATCGTCTCGGCGTTGAGATGCCAGTTGGGGCGGATGCGCCCGTCGTCGCCGAGCAGGCGCGGCGCGGTCACCGTGCCGTAGTGCACCTCGGCGACGTTCGGGTAGTCGTTCGGATTGCCGAGGAAGACGTCCTCGCGGGGCACCGTGGCGTGGGTCGTGCCCGTCGCGTAGGTGCCGGCGTCCAGCGCGTCGTAATACAGCTCGACGAGCCGCTGGAACCGCCCGTAGCCCGGGTCGGTCGTGAAGCCCTGAATCGACGTGATGCTGTCGCGCGGAATCGGCGGCGAGCCCGCTTCGAGGATCTCCAACGCGGGCTGTAGCCGCTGGCGCTCGCGCTCGAGCCGCTCCGCGGTCGCCGCGTCGAGGTCTTCGAGCGACGACGCCGTGATGGCCTCCGTGCCCGTGAGCAGCGCGAAGATCGGCCTGACCTGCACGCGTGCGTTCATGCCCTCGTTGTCCCGCATCGCGTTCGTCGTGACGACGACGTGGTACTGGGCCTCGGCGAGCGTCGCGCGCGGTCGGATCGTGATGTTCGGCTCGACGTAGCGGACGTCCGCCGCCACGACCTCCCAGCCGCTCGCGGCCGTCGCGCTGCCCGTCAGCGCGATCATCACCACCGGCGGCGGGCCGCCCGTGTTGGAGCCGGTCAGCGCAAACGTCGTCGTCGACGACAGCGACAGCGGGTCGAGCGAACCGTTCACCGGGATCAGGATCTCGGCGTCGGTCGCTGCGCCCATGTTTCGGAACGCGTCGGCCATCGCGGCCTCCAGCGGATCCGAGGGGAGGGGGCAGTCGCCTTGCTCCGTGGTGCCGTCGTCGTTCGTGAACAGGTCCGTCGGCGTCGGGACGTCGGCGGTGCACGGATCCGAAGCGTCGATCTTCAGGTTCGTGACGGGCGGCGGCGGCGGCGGCGGAGCATCGTCGTCGCCGTCGTCACCACTGCATGCGAAGAAGAGGAGGGGAGCGAGGAGGCCCATCCGAACGATGAGCCTCTGGTTGTCACGGTTGTCCATGGTTCGTTGACCTCCTGCGCCCAGGTCACTTCACCGCAGCGGTGGCGGCGATCGCGCTAGATCTTCACCCCGAGCGACGTCGAGATGACGTGGACGAAGCCACCCTCGTACGTGCTGTCGGACTGACGCGCGAAGTTGAGGTTCGTTCCCGCCGGGACGTCGCGACCGAAGACATACAGGCCCATGTACGCGACATCCGCGCGCAGGAACCCGAAGTCGTAGCCGGCGCCCGCCGAGAAGATGAAACGGTCGTTGTCCGGGAGGGTCGGGTCGACCGTCTCGTCCGGCGCGGGCGAGATGTCGTACGCGACGCCCGCCCGAACCGCGAGGTCGTCCAGCATGTACTGGCCGCCGAGGCGGAACATCGGCACGACCGTCCAGTCGCGCGGCGACGCGGAGGACGGCGTGGGGCGACCCGTCTCGAAGTTGAGGCGGAGCTCGTCGTACGAGTTCCACAGCGTCACCTGCGTCGAAGCCTCCACCGTCAGCGAGTCCTGCACCCAGCCGATCCCGAACGAGATCGAGTGCGGAAGCGTCAGGTTGGCGGAGCCGCCCTGGTCGGGGAAGTTCGCCTGGATCTCCGGGGCCGCCTCCGGCGGGAGCTCGAAGTCGGCGTCACCCGAGAACGACAGGTCGACGGCCGAGCGGAGCGCGAGGCCGATCTTCAGGTTGTCGATCAGGGTGAGCTGAACGCCCGCGTTTGCGCCGACGCCGAAGGCGCTACCGGCGATCTCCACCGTGCCCTCTTGCGAGTACCGGGACGTCGGGAACAGCGTCTGGCCGTTGTCCGTCGCGCCGAGCACGCGCTTCAGGTAGACGGTCGCCGGGACGAGCGACACGCCGACCGCGACGCTCACCATGTCCGACAGCTTCAGCGCGATCGACGGGGTGAGGAAGAACGAGCGGAGGCTCAGCTCCTGCACCACCGTGCGGCCGATGAAGTCGTCGGGGTTGGCCCACGCGATTCCGAGGCCGTACGGCGCGTAGAAGCCGAACCCGACGTACGCCTTCGACGACAGCGCGCGCGAGATGTACGCGTTGGGCACCGGAACCACGGGGCTCGTGGTGCTCTGCGAGACGACCTCACCGTTCGGATCGTTGCCCGGCCCGGTGTACGTGCCGCGCGGGATGATGAACGTGACGCCGCCCTGGAACTCCGTCCCCTCGGTCTGCGTGAGACCGGCGGGGTTGTGGAAGATCGCGGACGGGTCGTCGACGGTCGCGGTCACCGAGCTCGCGCGCCCGGTGTTGGGCGCCGAGTGCTCGTTGACCTGAAAGCCCGCGCCGAACGCGGGGCTCGCGACAAGGGTGGCCGCGATTGTCGCGGCCCAGGGCATCTTCTTCATGTTGGACATCGGTTGCTCCACCTTCCTGTCATCCACCTACGGGCACGGAATGCCCGACACGGTCGCGGGGCGCTGATCCGCCACCGACATCTGGTTGAGAAGGAACTCACCCGCCTGCAGCTGAGCGCCGATCGAGTTGCAGAGTGCGTCCGCAACGTCGAGGTCGCCGTTCATGTCGAAGCCGCCGCACGTCGGCTGGAGGATCCAACCGTGGCAGCCGCTGCCGATCCGCGACTGCGGGAGCGCGGTGAAGTCGTAGATCTGGAACCGGTCGGAGGTCGGCGTCGCCGTCCCCGTCCGAAGGTCGAGATCCGCCAGGCCGTAGGACGCCGCCAGGAGCGCCGTCGCGGCGTTCGGAACCACCGGATCGTCGGTCGCCATCTGGATGAGGACGTTGTCCAGACCCAGGCCGTCCGGGACCGCCTGCGACAGCGGCACCGGATCCGCAGGCTCGAGAATCCAGCGGAGGGTGTTGAGGAACTCCAGGTACGCGGCGTTGCGCACGCAGCCTTCGCCCGGGTTCGCCGGGTTGATGAGCGTGCAGACGCCGGCGTTCGCCAGGCCGACGAAGAGCGGCGCCGAGATCTGCGGCACCGTCTGCTCGAGGATCGTCACCCAGTCACCGCCGCCGACGTTCAGCACCGAAGCGCCGAGGCCGTCCGCGTACGCGGCGAGGTTACCGCCGGTGATCGCGCCGAGGGACTGCCCGATGTAGCCGATGCTCGTGCCGTCGAGGCGCTCGAGCGGTCCGCCGGTCATGGAGGCCTCCTGGATGGCGTCGATCAGCGCGAGCTGGTCGATCGTCGCCTGGCGCAGGTTGTCGCGGGTCCCGAAGAGGTTCGTCGACAGGAAACCCGTCGCCGACGAGTCCCGCACGCCGTCGCAGCCGCCCTGGCACATGCCGGTCGCCGGGTCACACATGACGTCCGCCGGATCGATGTTCGGGATGCCGTTCGCGTCGGTGCAGGGCACCTCCTGCGGGCCGAGCGGGGTGTCGACGAGCATCGCGAGGTCCGACGCACGCGAGCCGTGCAGCGGCAGGTCCATCAGCACCGTCGCGATGCCGAGGTTCGCCATCGAGTTCGCGAGGTAGAAGCCGGTCTCCTTGAACTGCCCGATGCCGTGCTGGAACATCACGACCGGCCAACCCTCGGCCGGCGGCGTGCCGTTCGGCTCGATGACCCAGACCAGGAGCGTGGACGCATCCGGCGCGGCGAACTTCGCCGGGTCGAAGGTGCCCGCGACGTACGGGTTGCCGGCACGCAGCTCGTAGCTCTTCACCGCGTACAGCGACGCGTTGTTCAGGTTGCCCGCGATGATGTTCACGGCGAGCTGGCAGAACTGGTTGCCCGGGAGCGCCGGGTTGATCGAGGTGATGTTGCCCTCCATGTCGCGCGTGACGCAGTCGTCGCGGTCGATGCCGGGCTCCATCGTGCCGACCTCGCAGATCGGTACGCAGAACTGCGGGACGACCTGAACCGTCGCCGCGATGCTCGCGGTGCCGACGATCGGGGAGGGCGGGAGCGGTCCGAGCGCCTTCGGGCCGGGGACGGCCATGTCCCAGGTCCCGCTCTGGATGAGCTGCTTGGCGGTGCCGACCGCGCCGGTGAGCGTCTGGGTCGTGTACCCCCACGCCATGATGATGTCCTCACGCGCCACGGCCTCGGCCGGGTCGGTGTGGTTTTCGAGCGCGGTCAGCGTCGTGGTCCAACCGGCGTGGTTGAGGAGCGTCTCGAGCGCCGCCGCGGTGCCACGCACCTCGGGGTCCTGGGCGAGCATCCCGGTCACGGGGACGGGCTGGCACTGGAGCGCCTGCTCGATGACGGGGTTCTGAACGGCTCCGCTCTCGTCGACGAACGGGTTGTCGTCGAGGGCGAGGAGGTTGAACGTCGAGTTGCGCTGCACCTCGCGGCCGTCCGCGGCCATGATGCCGCGCTTGAGGACCACTGCGAAGTCGGTGCTCTGCGGGAGCGGGCCGAAGGCGACGATGTTGATCGTCGTGCTCGCCGTCGTCGCGGTCGTGGTCGTGGTCGTCTGGAACGCGAGCGGCACCGACGGGCCCGTCGCGTTGCCTTCGCTGTTCACGGCGTACATCGCGATGTTGTCCTGGAGCGTCGACGCGTCGAGGACCGCGTTCACGGAGACCGTCATGACGGGGCGGCTGAGCCCGAAGCCGTCGAGGGTGTTGAGGCCCCCGATGAGCGCGTCACGCGTGGGGTTCGACGGGTCGCGCGGGAAGCTGACCTGCAGGCCCGTGGGGGTGTTTTCGTTTTCGACCGTGAGCAGCTGCGTGTTGGGGATCGGGACGATGCCCGCCTGCGGGTCGAACTCGATCGCCGCAGCCGCTTCGCCGGTGTCCCAGGAGTTCACGAACACGAGGTCGTTGCGGTCCATGACCAGGCCCGCGTCGAGGAACGCCGAGCTCACCTGCGAGATGAAGGCGTAGAGGCCGACGAGGGTCTCGCCGCTCGCGGCGACCGCGGCGGCGACGGCGGCCTGCTGGTCGGCGTCGAGCTCTTCGGGCGAGGTGTTCGGGTACAGGCGCGCGATGGCGGCGCCCTGCGCCTGGCTGCGGAGGAGGCCGTCGGTGATCGTGCCGTCCTGCGCGACCGGCGGGTCGTCCGTGTTGAGGATGGCGAAGAGCGCCGACGGGTACACCTGGTCGCCGTCGGGGCCGCGCAGACCGCCGCCCTCGTTGCTCACGAGCGCCATCAGGTACTGCGTGCCGGGCTTGAGCGGGGAGGTCGGGATCAGGTTGACCTGCACCCCGGCCGGGACGTCGTCAGCCGTATAGGTCTGGGCCGGGTTGCTCCCGTTGTCACCGCTCATGCACGCCGGGTTGATCGCGTCGCGCTCCCGGATCACCGCGGTGAACTCGACCGGCTGAATGCCCGTCGCGCCGACCTCCAACCAGATGATGCCCTGCTGAAGCGAGGCCTGGTCGGGCGCCTTGGAGAAGTAGAGCGTGGGGTAGGTGGTCGTCGACCAGCCGTCCACGAACGCGAGGCACTGCGCGATCGTCGGGAGCTCACACGGCTCGGGCGCGACGGCGGCCTTGTTGATCAGCTTCGTGCCGGGGATCTGCGCCAGGGCGGTCGGCGCGGGGATCAACTGAAGCACGGGGATCGGGTTGGTGGGATCGAACTGCGCGATCGTGACGTCGGCCGGGTTGACCGGGTCTTCGAGCGTCAGGTCGCGCGCGCAACCGGTGGCGAGGGCGGTGGCCACTGTGAATCCGCAGACGTAGGTGGTGAAAGCCAGGCGCTGCCTGAGCATACGCATATCTCCTCTCGAGCGACGAACCACGCGGTATTGCCCGCGTTCAGCGCGCGGTAGCACGAATCGGGGAACATTGTAATGGCTTTTGATCATCGTGCACCTGCCCTCGCGCGGCCGGCGAGCGGCCGCGTCGTACGTGTTACCGGTCACGCCGGGTGACGGGTGCGCTTGTGTTCGCGCGCACGGCGTAGGACCGTCGCGCCGCGCGATGGACGAGGCGATCGTCAGGGCCGTCAACGCGTGGTCGTCCGATCCCTGGGTCGCGGGCTGGGCCAACTTCGCGTCGTCGCCGTGGATGGTCGTGCTCATCTGCACCCCGACCGCGCTGTACCTGCTCTACAAGCGGCGCTTCATGGCGGTCGCGAGCATCGCGCTGTCGATGGGCGTTGGCGATGTCGTCACCGCGCGGATCCTCAAGCCGACCTTCGCCCGCGAGCGCCCCTGCCGAACGTTGGACGGCCTCGTGAAGGTGTCGAGCTGCGGCGTCGGAAAGAGCTTCCCGTCCGGCCACGCGACGGTCGCGTTTGCGTTCTACGTCCCGGCGGCGCGCGCGGTGCCGTACGGGTGGGCCATCTACCTACCTGCTGCGAGCGCCGTGGCCTTCTCGCGCGTGCAGCTCGGCGTGCACTACCCGACGGACATCTTCGCGGGCGCCTTCGTGGGATCGGTCATCGGGATCGGTGGGATCGCCGCCGGACGCCGCGCGCAACGAAGGAAGTCGGGGCGCACGGACTCGGAGGACACCGGCACCGGGTGAAGCAAACGCGGGGGTCAGCCGTTCACCTGCTCGCGCTCGATCCCCAGCCGGCCGTGTGCGTCGCGGTTGAAGTAGAACGTGTACGAGCCGTCGTCGTGGTCGATCCAGTCGCCGACGATGAAGTCGCGTCCGCCGACCGGGTCGTGGTGCGTGCCGACGCGGACGCGTCCGAATTGGCCCATGTCGAAGTTGCCCGTCGCCGGGCCGGCGATGCGCGTGGTGCGCTGATAGGCGAGGGCGATGACGGCGCGGAAGACCTCGTCCTGCGCGGGGGTCAGATCGGTTCGAGTCCGGACCGCGGTGATCGTGCTGCCGTCCCGCTCCACCGCGATGTCGCGGACGACCGCGTCGGGCTGCCACTCCGCCCGGACGATCTGGCCGGTGGCGCGCTGCTCGTCGGCCGACGAGTAGCCGTCCACGTGCGGGTGGTCCGAGCGCCCGAAGACCCCCAAGAAGCGCCCGCCGCCGAAGTGCTCGTCCCAGCGGAGGAACCGGTCGCCGAAGAACCGCGCGGACGCGAGCGCGGCGCCGTTGGTGTCGAACAGCTCGAGGATCGCGTCGTCGCCGTCGCTGGTCGTGTAGAGCGCGAAGACGTCGCCGCCGCCGAGCGCGAAGCGCTTGAGCGTCGCCGCGCCACGGTCCGTCGCCTCCGTCACGAAGTGCGCGTCGAACGCCGACACCACCGACGCCGGGAGATCCGCACGCCCTGCTTGGCCTTCGCGGGCGTCGATGCGGGTGCCGAAAGAGCTCGTCCTCCGTAGCAGCGCGCCGATCCCCGGCTGCGCCTCGATCGCAGCACGCACCGCCGTCGGCCGATCCACCCCGCCGCGCACGACGTCGTACGCACGTCGCGTGAGCGCGCCGAGCTCCGGGTCGCGGTCGGCGAGCGCGCGTATCTCGCTCTGTGCGAGCGTGCGGTGGTCCCGTGGCTTCGAGCGCGGGTTGACGCCGTTCCACGCCGCCATCGCGTCGGTCATCGCGCGGTCGACGACCTCGTTCTTCGTGACGCGACCGTAGCGCGGCTTGCCGTCGCGGACCGCACCCTCGGCGCGGCGGACGAACGGGTCGAGCGCCGTGGCTTCGTCCTTGGAGACGAGGTCGTTGTTCGGAGAGGCGGCGTCGAGATCGTCGCGGATGAGGCGGGCGAGCGCGCGCTGGGCGTCGTCGGTGCGGACCGTGCGAGACATCGACCCGGATTATCGCCCACCGAGGTGACGACAATGCGTCGAAATTCGTTCGACAGCCGCAACCGGCGCGCGCCCGAGGCCCTGAGCCTAGCCGTGCGCCGCAATCGCCTCGCGCGCGAAATTCGTTCCGAAGGCCCGGCTTGGGTCAGATCCCCCAGGTGTCCTCGCTCGATCCGCCCTCGAGCGACCAGCGCACCAGCGTGCCCGTCGCCTCCACGCCCTGGCTACGCACCACGAACTTCAGCGGGGTCTGCGACCCGTCCGCAGCGAAGTAGATGTCGACCTCCGCGCGCGGGCGGTTCGTCCGGCTCAGCGTGCGGTGGTTCTTCCGGAGGAACTTGGTCGCGACCTTGAACGCGTCCTTCTTCCCCACCGGCGTGTCGACCTTCTCGATCCCCTCGACCTTCGCGTCCA
Organism: Deltaproteobacteria bacterium; assembly: GCA_040218735.1. Lineage (GTDB taxonomy): Bacteria > Myxococcota > Kuafuiibacteriia > Kuafuiibacteriales > Kuafuiibacteriaceae > JAUHYN01. The sequence continues at coordinate 20,238 of JAVJQW010000062.1, read as the reverse complement.
TGCGCCACAGCCGCCGCGCCCCGAAGACGTCCTGACACGCCGTCGCGCCGGGCGTGATGCGGACGGAGCGCGCCGCGTAGAGCATCGACAGCAGGTCCGTCAGCTGGTGGTCCGTCATCCAGTCGCGCCGACGCTCGTGTCCCTTGAGGCGGTAGTCGACCGTCGCCTTCTCGAGGTCCTTCGAGAACTTCACCTTCTCCCAGCGATCGTCGTCCCCGAACTTCGCCTCCACGCGCAGCCCGACTGGGCGCAGCGTCTCGGGGTTCACCATCGCCATGTAGCGCCCGGCGAACGGCTGGATCGCCGACACGAACGAGTTCGTCCGCGCGCGTCCGAACAGCGGGATGACCGTCTCCCCGCCCACGCGGCGGGGCTTGCCGACCTTCGTCTCGAAGCGACCGAGGTACGCACCGGCCACCGTCAGCTCGTACGACAGCTCCTCGCCGATCGCGAAGGGGCGCGTATCGTGCGTCGGCAGCACGGCCATCCCTTCACACTTCGGGAGCGCCTCCCGCTTCGCCTTCGGGACGACACGCTTGCGCGCCGTACGCTTTCGCAGGTCGGGGCGGAGCCGCCCCAACAGCTGCGGGCGCTTCAGCGGCTGCACCGTCTTCGGCGTCGACTTCGCCGGCGGCGCAGCGCCCAGGAGGAGGGACGTCCCGAAAAGCCAAGCCAAGTGTCGAACGCGGTTCATGAACGTACCTCCCGTCGAGTATAGTCGTTGCGGGTCCGGACCGCCGAAGTGGCTGCCAGCACACTCCGTTCAACGTTCCTCCTCGCGATCGGTTTCGTTCTTTTCACGGGCGGTCCTTTCTCGGGGTATGCCGCGCCACCGCGGACGCGTCCCCTCGGTCCTTCGGCATTTGGACGTGTTTTCTCCAAACATCGTGCAGCGCTCGTGCGTGTGAAGGTGCGCACGGACCGCCCCGAGTGGGTGACGGGCTTCGTCATCGGCGCCAACGGGGAGTTTGTGTTCGGGCTCGAACGCGCGCCCACCGCCGCGCTCTCGGTGCGGACCGATGAAGGCATCGAACACGCGGGGCGCCTCCTCGGCTTCGACCGAACGCTGGGCCTCGGCGTCGGCATCGTCGACCACCTCGACCGCCTCCCGCTGCGGGCCCAGCGCGACGATCCGCTGTACCCGGAGACCTGGGTCGTCATCCTCGGCCACGACAAGAAGGGGCGCGCCGAACCGCATGCTGGCGTCGTGGCGTCGGCTCCGAAGCGCGGCAAGGACGGCCGCCGCACGGCGTGGGTCGAGGTGCCCGGGGCGCCCGGTCGTCCCGTCCTCGCCGCCGACGGCGCGCTGGTCGGCATCGCGATCGCCCGTGGACGTCGGCGTGTTCGTGTGATGCCGATCCGCGACGTGATGCCGTTCCTGTCGAGGGTGGTGCTCGGTGGAAGCTGAGCCCGAACCGCTGTCCCGCGAGCAGATCGTTCGCGAGGTCGTCCTCGCGTCGGTGGGGATACTCGTCGTGCTCGGCGCGGTGAAACACATCGGCGCGTTCGTTCCGGTCGTCGGGCGCCACAGCTTCACGATCGCGGCGGCGGTGCAGTTGTACGTCCCGATCCTCCTCATCGGGCGCCGCGGCCTCACGAAGGTGAAGCTCGGCCTGACGCTCGACCACTGGAAGCGGGACCTCGCGGGGGTCGCCGTGTGGGCGCTGATCGTCACGATCCCCTTCGCGCTCGGGCATCACTTCTGGCAGTCGAGCCTGTTCGGCCGAACCTTCACGTGGCGCCTGCCCTCCGACTTCCTGGAAATGCTCGCGATTCAGGTCTTCGTGGTCGGGCTCTCGGAGGAGCTGTTCTTCCGCGGCTACCTCCAGATGCGGATGGAGGCCCTGTGGCCGGCGAAGCGAAGGTTGTTCGGCGTCCCCTTCGGCGCGGCGATCGTGGGCGCCGCCGCGGTGTTCGCGCTCGCGCACTTCGTCGGCGAGTACCGGCCGGACCGCCTGGGGCCGTTCTTCCCGGCGCTGCTGTTCGGTTGGCTTCGGACGCGCACCGGCAGCATCGTCGGCGCCGTCGGCTTCCACGCCTACTGCAACGTCCTCGGCGACGTCCTCTACACCTTTTACAAGGCCTGACCGACCTACAAGGTCTGACCGACCTACAAGGTCTGACCGAACAGCTCGACGAGGCAGGTGCTCGGGGCGACGCCCGGCGCCGCGGGGCGCGTGGCGATCCCGATCCCCAGGTAGGTGGCGGTCGGGTCCATCACGTTTCGGCGGTGCCCTGGGCTCCACATGATGTTGTGGTGGGCCTGCGGCGCGGTGGTGGCGATGGCGACGTTCTCCGTAACGTCCCCCTCGAAGCCCGCCGCGCGTGCGCGCGTCGTGGGCGTGTCGCCCGGCTTCAGGACGTGAACGGCGAGGCCAGAGCGGCACACCGCTTCGGCGTGGCCCTGCGCGGCCTTCGACAGCGTCGCGCTCGCGACGAGCGGCGCGAGATCGGCGGCGCGGCGCGCCCGGCCGATCTGGTACGACGGTGGGGTGTTGGGCACCGTGTCGCCGGGCCAGGGGCCCACCTTGCCCGCCTTGCCCACGGCCACGCGCCACAGCGCCGCGGGCTCGGGGCCCCGCGCGCCGTCGACGAACAGCTCCACGAGGTACCAGCCGCGTCGGGTCAGATCGACCTCGACCGCGAGGACGTCCTTTTTGCGCACGACCGTCGCGCCGCGGACCGCGCCGCAGGTCTCGCGGCAGGGGCCCAGGACCCACGCGGACACCGGGTCGGGGCTCGCGGCGCGCCCGCGGAGCGTGTAGCGGGTGGGCTTCAGGCGAGCGGGGAGGGGGGCGAGCTCGACGAGCCGCCGGGAGAAGAGCGCGACGAGGGCCAGGCGGCCCCCGCGGTGGGCGAGCGCGACGCCCACGTGGGTCGGCGCGCGCCCCTTCGCGGTGTCGCGGGTGAACGCCAGGAGCGCCAAGTCGAGCGCTGCGCGCCGGGCGCCGACGATCGAGAACGGGACGATGAGGGCGTCCGCCAGCCCCTCCCGACCCACGGCGCGCTCGAGCTCGCTGCGGGTGGCCCGCGTGGTGTCCTCGGCCACGGCCCGCGCGTGGCGCTGGGCGGCCTGGGCGAGGGCCGGATCCACCCGCGCGCCGGACAGCTTGGCGACGCGGCGTGACAATTCGGCAATCGACGGCGAGGGGGCCGCCTCGGCGCGCTCCTGGGCGGCGAACCCCGCAAGACCCAAGGCCAAAATCGCGAAGAATCCTCGAAACATTTTCCCGGCTCGTGCGTTGATCTCGTGCAGGGTCATGCGGACAGCTCACCGAAGTGGAACAATCTCTTCACACCTGCTGACAACATGGCGGGGTGAAAAGCACCACGTCAAAAAGGGCACATCGCATAACTCGGCCGAAGCGGGGCCTCTTCCGCTGACGGGCATCATGGTCCGAAGGATGCAGACAATAAAAAGCACTTCACGCGGCGACCAACGTGGGTAAACGGAGAAGCGGCGTGCGGTTCAGTCGGGCCAAGGCCAGGGAGTACTAGGGGAATGTTCGGATTCAGTCGAAACACCAGCAAGACCGATAAGAGCGAGTTCGAGCGGCTGACGCTCGAGCACATGGACGCGCTGTACGGCGCGGCCCTTCGGCTCACGCGGAGCCCCAAGGACGCGGAAGACCTCGTCCAGGACACCTTCCTCAAAGCGTTCCGCTTCTTCGACAGCTTCGAGAAGGGGACGAACATCAAGGCCTGGCTCTTCAAGATCCAGACGAACACGTTCATCAACAAGTACCGCCGCAAGGTGAAGGAGCGCGAGGTCGCCGAGGCGCCGCCCGAGGACATCGTGCTCGACCGCTTCGTCTCTTCGGACCAAGTGCGCGCGCTGCAGGACCCCGAGGGGGACTTCTTCGGCCGCTTGCTGTCCGACGAGGTCATCGAAGCCCTCGATCAGGTCCCGGTCGACTTCCGCATGGTCGTCATCCTGGCTGACATTCAGGGGTTCTCATATAAGGAGATCGCGGAGATCGTCGGGTGCCCGGTGGGCACCGTGATGAGCCGCCTCTTCCGAGGCCGCCGAATCCTGCAGAAGCAGCTGTACGGCTACGCCATCCGCGAAGGCATCATCTCGCCGGACATGGATGAGCAGGGTCAGCCGATCGATCTGGAGTCGTTCCGGCAGCGGAAGAAGAAGTCTGCCTGAATCTTGCCTTTTGCCCGCACCTTTCGTTCGATCACACCCATCGCTCTCGGGATGAAGCCGGCCCCTTCGCGGGTTAGCAAACCGGGCTCACGAAACGCATGGAGTGTCGAGACATCGAAAGGCTCGCGGAGCTTTCCCTGGATGGCGAGATCGATGCGAGTGACAAGGCCGACCTCGAGGCCCACCTCGCGAAGTGTCCGGGCTGTAAGAACTCCGTCTCTGGCCGCAGTTGGTATCAGGCTCAGCTCAGAGCCAAGCTTCAGTCCACGTCGGACAACATCGAGCTCCCCAACGACCTCCGCGCCCGCATCGCCACCCAGATCCACCACGAAGCGCACACCTCGGGCCGCGTCCCGTGGCGGCGCCTCGTCCCGGTCTCGGTCGCGGCGGCCGCGCTGTTGTTGGTGATCTGGAGTCCGCAGAGCGAGGCGACGCTGGATCCGGAGGATCCGGTGCGTCGCCACACCAAGAATCTCCCGCCGGAGGTGCGTGCGCGCGGCAGCGAGCGCGAGGTGCACCGGTTCTTCGAGAAGAACCTGAAGTACCGCGTCGCCGTCCCGCGGCCGCAGACACCCCGGTCCAACGTCCGCCTCGTCGGCGCGCGGCTGTCCAACATCGCCAACCAGGACGCCGCGTATGTGATGTACGACCACCGGGGCGCGCGGATCTCCCTGTTTGCGTACCCCAAGCCCAAGCGCTTCGGTACGCCCCCGGGCTTCGAGGAGCGCCAGGTCCACGGCCAGCCCCTCCTCGTCGGTCAGCACCGCGGCTACAACGTCGTCACGTGGTCCCAGGGCCAGACGGTGTATTCGCTGGTCTCCGACGTCGACGCCAGCGAGCTGATCGACCTCGCCGTCTCGACCGACCGCTGAGCCCGGCCCCAGGGGGCTCGCCGCGTTTTGACACCGGGTAGGGCGCGGCTTAGCCTCCGGCCGATCCACCATGGGTTCCGTTCTCATCATCGACGCCGAAGAAGACTTCGCACAGCGGCTCGCGGACGAGGTCCGCGCGCACGGCGTGGAGCCGACGCTCACCAGTGACGGCAAGGCCGGCCTGGACATGGCGCACATCAACATCCCGGACGCGATCGTCCTGTGCGTGGAGCTGCCGCGCATGTCGGGCTACTCGATCTGCGCGAAGCTGAAGAAGGACGCGACGCTCAAGGGCGTGCCGTTGATCATCACCAGCGCCGAGGCCACGCAGGAGACGTTCGAGCATCACAAGAAGCTCAAGACGCGCGCCGAGGAGTACCTCAAGAAGCCGTTCGAGCCGGACGTGCTCGTGGAGCTGCTGCGCAACTACGTCGACGTCGGTCCCAAGCAGAACGGGACCATTCCGACGACACTGCAGGACGACGAAGCGTTCTCCGCCGACGAGACGATTGCGATGTCCGCCGGCGACATGCCGGTGGGCGCGCTCGACAGCGCGATCGAACAGCTTGAGCAGCAGCCGCCGCCGATCGATCTGGAGGGCGGCGCGGGCCTGAAGGACCGCTTCGAGGAGGACGAGCTGATGACCACCGTCGGCCGCCCGCCGATGGAGGACGCCAACAGCTCGCAGGATCTTGCGGATCTCAAGAAGCAGCTGCAGACCGAGCGCGAGGCGCGCGCAAACGCCGAGCGCGAGCGCGACATCGCGATCGCGAACGAGAAGGCCGCCGCGGCCCAAGCGCAGGCGATGAACGCCAGCACGCCGCCGACGGCCGCGCAGCAGTCGCGTGAGCTCCTCGAGGTCAAGAAGCAGCTCAACGCCAAGGAGCACGAGCTCCTCGAGCTCGGCGACAAGGTCCACGAGAAGGACAAGCAGATCGTCGCGCTCCGCGACAAGGAGATGGAGCTCGAGGGTCGCGTCGTGCAGGCCCAGGAGGACGCCGAGGCGGCCGACCAAGCCCGCATCGAGGCCGAGGGGAAGATCGCCGCGGCCGAGACGCGCGCCTCGGAGCTCGAGAAGAGCTCCAGCGCGCAGATCGAAGACCTCAACCGGCAGCTGAGTCAGGCCGCCGCGCACGAGGCGGAGCTGGACGGCGCGCTCAACAGCAAGCTGGAGGAGGTCCAGGCGCTCACCGACACCGTCGGCGAGCGAGACGCCGAGATCGCGGAGCACAAGCGCACGCAGCAGACCCTCAACGCCGAGATCACGCGCGTGACGAACGAGCTGTCTGCGTCCACCGCCGAGTCCGACTCGCTGCGCCAGCAGCTCTCGGACAAGGAGGCTCGGGTCGCCGAGCTGTCGACCACGATCGACGGCCTCGAGCTCGACGTCGAGAACAAGAAGACCGAGATCCGGACCCTCCAGGGCCAGCTGCGGGACGCCGAGGATCGCGCGTCGCGCGCGTACGCCCGCATCCGCGAGGACGAGGAGACCCGCGCCAAGACGCGCGAGGCGCTCGCCATCGCGGTGTCGCTGCTTCAGGACTCCGAGCCGTCGCTGGTCGACGCCGACGACGTCATCGAGGAAGCCGACGCCTAGAGGCCGGTCGCGAATGCGGCCGGTCCGAAGGCTGTGCCAAGGCCACTCGCGAAGCGAGGGACCCTTACGGCTTAGACGGGGCTTGGACGAGGGAGGGCAGGCGCCCCGGCGCCGCTCAGCGCGTCTTCGTCTTGACCAGCTTCGAGGCGAGGTTCCGCACGCCCGCGGGGATGTTGCGGGACTTCGCCGCCATGCGCAGGTCGCGCGGGTTGAGCGAGGGTACGAGACGCATCGCCTCCGGAAGCGGCGTCTTGGGGTTGTTCACCAGCGCGTTCTTCACCTGGTAGTTCCGCACCCAGTTGTTCTGCTTGTCGCGGCAGATGTGCGCGATGACATCCTGGTGGACCGTGCGCGACTGCGCCGCGGCGATGACCTCTTGCTCGGTGATCGCCGGCGACGTGATCGCCGCGAGGGCGACGAGGCGGTTGGTGTCGCGGAGGCACTCGGAGCGCACCGCCTTGGTGCCCTTGGTCGCGGCCGCCACCTTCTGCGCGGCGCTCATGTTGCGCAGGAGGTTGTGCAGCGACTCCTGCTCTTCCTCCGGCGCCTCTTCGTCGTCGTCGATCAGTCGGCGCTCGCGCTTTTCCTCTTCCGTGAGGAACTGCTCGTCGACCAGGTGCGACGGCAGCGCGACCTTCGCCGCGGCCTTCGCGCGCTCGTCACCGTTGAGGCGGAGCAGGGCCTCCTCGAACTGGCGCAGCCCGTCGAGGATGACGCCGTTGCGGACGAGGAAGTCGATGACGCGGTCGATGCTCGACTTGAGAGCGTTCGGGTTCTTCGACAACCCCCGCGCGATCTCCGGCACCTCCAGGATGCGCGCCTGGTTGTTCGCGATGATCTCCGCGATGGCCTCCGAGCAGACCTCGGCGACCTGCACGAACGCCAACGACGGCGTCTTCGGGTTGAGGAGGAGCTTCTCCGCGTAGGCGTCGTTCGTCGCGAGCGCCTGCGCCAAGAACCCCAGGACGTGCGGGCTGACGGCCTGGTCGGCTAGCACCGCGTTGGCGATGCGAGCGTCGAGGTTCGAGAGCGAGCCGGACGCCGACTGCGCGATCTTCTCGTCGGCGTCGAACGTCAGGACGAACTGCGCCGTGACCAGGTCACGCGGCGGCAGCGGAGCGAGGCCCCGCGCCGTCATCATCTTCAACGGCCCGGGCGCCTTCGCGCCGACGTTCTTGAGGACGTTCGGGCTCAGGTCCCCTTCGGGGATCGGACAACCCGCCTGCTCGGTCTCGCTCATGCGCTCCTCGGTCAATCCTCGTCGTCCTGGTCGGTGAAGCCGGACTCCTTGATGATCTTGTCCTGGATGTTCGGCGGCACAACGTCCATGTGCGACTTCTCCATCGTGAAGGAGCCGCGACCCTGCGTCATCGAGCGGAGCGTCGCCTCGTACTGCTGAATCTCCGCGTACGGGATCTGCGCCTTGATGCACATGTACTTGCCGACGCGCTCCGACCCGAGCACGCGTCCGCGCCGCGTGTTCACGTCACCCATCACGTCGCCCATGTTCTCCTCGGGGACCATGACCTCCATGTTCATGATCGGCTCGAGCAGAACGGCGCGCGCCTTGGGCGCCGCCGCCTTGAAGGCCTTCGACGCCGCCAGCTGGAACGCCATGTCCTTCGAATCCACCGGGTGATACTTCCCGTCGAAGAGGCGGACCTTCACGTCCACCAGCGGGAAGCCCGCGATCACGCCGCGCTTCATCGCGCTGACGCAACCCTTCTCCACGGACGGGATGAACTGGCGCGGGATCGAGCCGCCGACGATCGCGTCCTCGAAGACGAAGCCGGAGCCACGCTCGGTCGGCTCGAAGTCGAGGTAACACACGCCGAACTGGCCGGCGCCGCCGGTCTGCTTCTTGTGCTTCCCTTCGACGTTCTTCACCGGGACCGTGAACGTCTCGAGGTACGGGACCTGCGGCAGCGACAGCTCCGCCTTCACGCCGAACTTCCGCTCCATCTTCTCGATGGCGACCTCGACGTGCTGCTGGCCCGTGCCGTTGAGGAGGATCTGCCCCGTGCGCTCGTCACGCGTGAGCGTGAGGCCCGGGTCCTCCTCGACGATGCGGTTCAGCGCGGCGCTGATCTTGTCCTCCGCCCCCTTCTCCGCAGCGCTCACGGCGCGTGAGATGAGCGGGGCGGCGAGCTGAATCGTCTTGGCCACCCAGCCGTCCTCGCTGAGCGTGTCGCCCGTATGGGTGTCCTTGAGCTTCGTGACGGCGATGATGTCGCCGACCGGGGCCTTGTCCACGCCGTCGAGCTTCTTGCCGACGATCGTGTTCATGGAACCGAGGCGCTCCTTCGTGCCGTTCGAGCGGGTGTTGTTCTCGAGCGTCGGGTCGCTCGAGGCGGTGCCCGAGAGCACCCGCATGATGGAGATCTTGCCCGCGTGCTGGTCGACGACCGTCTTGAAGCACAGGCACGTGACGGGGCCGTCCGCCTTCGCCTCGCGTGCGTCGCCCTCGCGCGCCTCGTACGCCTTGGCCTCCAGCGGGTTCGGGAACGCGTCGACCAGGAAGTCGAGGAGCGTCGTGACGCCGCGGTTCAAGAGGCCGCTCGCGCAGAACACCGGGACGATCAGCCCCTCGCTCATCGCGTTCTTCAGGCCGCCGACGATCTCTTCGGTCGTCAGCGTCCCCTCGAAGAACTTCTCCATCAGCGCTTCGTCGTTGGTCGCGATGTCCTCGATGAGCGCGTTGCGCGCCTCTTCGGCCGCGTCCGCCATGTCGGCGGGGATGTCCGTCTCCTTGATGGCGCCCTGGTCGCCATCACCGAACATGTAGGCCTTCTGCGATAGCAGATCCACGACCCCCGAGAAGCCGGCTTCCTTGCCGATCGGGATCTGCACCGCAGTGCAGTCGCTGGTCAGGTTCTCCTTGAGGTCCGCGAGCGTCTTGTCGAACGACGAGTGCTCCGCGTCCATCTTGCTGATCAGGATGGCCCGCATGAGCCCCATGTCGGAGGCCCAGTTGAACACGCGGTCGGTCATCGGCTCGACGCCGTCCTTCGCGGAGACGACCAGGACGACCCCGTCCATCGCCTGCATCGCGACGCGGGTGTCCTTGAGGAAGTTGCCGTCGCCGGGGGTGTCGAGGAGATTGATCTTGGTCTTCTTCCAAGGCAGCTGCCCGACGGAGACCGATACGCTCATCACGCGTTTCTCCTCTTCGGGCTCGAAGTCGAGCGCGCTGGTGCCGCCGGCCGTCTGACCGAGGCGGTTGGTCACCTTGGCCGCCCACAGGGCCGATTCGGCGACGGATGTCTTGCCACAGGCCTTGTGGCCGATCAGGCCGACGTTGCGGATGTCCTTGGATTCGAAGACCTTCATGCTCGAGCGTTACCCCCTGGGGAAAGAGGGGGGGACGCTATCCGGGGGGTTGGACGGCGTCAAGGTAGCCCGAGGGCGCCCCATTAGGCGCTGCGGACGAAGAGGAGGCGGAGCCCTTCGAGCGTGAGGTCCGCGTCGACGGCCTCGATGGTCTCGGACGCGTCCGCGATCGTGGGGGCGAGGCCGCCGGTCGCGATGACCCGGATGACCTCGTCGCCCATTTCGGCCTTCATCCGCGTCACGAGCCCGTCCACCAGGGCCGCGTAGCCGAAGAAGGCGCCGCTTTGGATGGACTCGACCGTGCTCTTGCCGATCACCGCCGACGGCCGCGAGAAGTCGACCTTGGGGAGCTTGGCCGCCCGCTCGAAGAGGGCGGCCATCGAGGAGTGGATGCCGGGCGCGATGGCGCCGCCCGCGTACTCCCCCTTCGCGGTGATGCTGTCGAACGTGGTCGCGGTGCCGAAGTCCACGACGATGCACGCCGTACCGAACCGCTCGTACGCCGCGACCGCGTTGACGATGCGGTCCGCGCCGACGTCCTTCGGCGGGTTGTACAGCACCACCATCTTCGTCTTGAAGCCGGGGCCCACGACCTTCGCCTTGACGTCGAACACCCGCTCCACGGCCGCGCGCACCGTCTGGGTCAGGATCGGGACGACGGACGCCAGGATGACGCCGTCGATCGCCGACACCGCGATGGCGTCCGCCGCGAGGAGCTGGCGGATCAGCAGCGCGTACTCGTCCTCGGTGCGGGTGTGGACGGTCTCGAGGCGCCACGAGTCAGTGAGCGTCTCACCGTCGTAGAGCCCGAGCGTGAGGTTGGTGTTCCCGATGTCGAGCGCGAGGAGCACGCGCGGACCGTATCAGTATCCGACGGCGTCCGGGTTCACCATCTCGCCGGACTTCACGCGTTTGCGTTGCCGCGGGGTGGGGCGGCTCTCCTCGCCGGGCGCGCGCCCCGTGAAGCCCTTCACCATCTTCTTGAAGTCCTCCAGGAAGATCTCCCGCGCCCCGAACGCGGTCTGCAGCGTGATGATGAACGCGCGCTCGCCGACGATGAGGATCACCTGCGTCACCTCGTTCACGAGCGCGACGTTGTTCCGCTCCTGGAAGGTGAAGTGCATCCGGACCGCCGGCACGCCGGAGACCCGCAGCCGCGACTCCTTGATCATCCGGAACTGCGGCGCGCGCTTCTTGATGTCGTTGATGTGGGACAGCGCGAAGTGGCGCGTGTTCACGTTCGGCGGGAGCGTCCGCATCTCCACCGAGACGCGCGCCGTGTGGCCGTAGTCGGGGTGCTGCTTCCAGAAGTCGACGACCGGGTAGTCGGGGTTCGGCTTCGCCTTCCAGCCGACGGGGAGGTCCAGGTAGAAGCGCGACTTCGGGTCCGTCCAGATCTGCGGCTTGCCTTCGCCCATGAGGTCCTCCCAGGGGCCGGCCTCGGCCGCGATAGGCGCCACGAGGTACGCGCCGGCGAGGAGCAGGGCGAAGGGACGGAACGTCACGCGCACGAGATTAACACGCCGCACAGGATGAGGGTGTGACGGCCCGCGCGGCGCCCCGATTCAGATGTGTTGGCCCAGGTCGTCACCGATTCGCGACGCGCTGGCGATTTGGGACGGCGAAGCGTCGGATCCGTCAGGACTCGGCGGGGGTGTCGGCCGCGGGGGCCTCGGCGGGGGCTGCGCCCTCCGCGGGGGCTGCGCCCTCGGCGGGCGCCGCCGGGGGGGCCTCGCCCTTGGCCTCGGGCACCAGGGCGCCGGCCTTCCAGGAGCGCAGGACCACGTCGGCCTCGTACTTGGAGTCGACGCCGCCGGGCTCGCACTTGTGGGGGTTGTCGTCCTTACCGAACGCCAACGCCTCCGCGTACTCCTTGCAGGTCGGCCAGTCGCACGTGCCGCAGTCGGTGCCGGCCATGACCTCTTCGAGGACCACGGCGAGCTTCTCCTTCGTCGCGCCGATCACCTTGGGGGCGAACGACGACACGCGGTCGGTCGGCAACTCGAACTTGGCGGCCTTGTCGACCACACCCGCGACCTTCGGCGGCGGCAGGCGGGGGAGGTCCAAGGGCGGCGGCTTGAAGGCGCGCGTGCGAGCGGCGGTGTGCACCAGGCCCATCGCTTCGAGGACGTCGCCGCGGCGCTTGCGGGGCGCGTCGTAGCCCTTGAACGGCTTGAACGCCTCGACCGACGAGTCCTGCGGGACGAACCGGAACGTGAGGTTCTCGACGAACGCGTTCGCGGCTTCGAAGTGCGGCGTGTGCGTGATGGCGCCGGTCGGGCACGGCTCGCTGCACAGCCCACAGAACATGCACTTCGCGATGTCGATGTCGAAGCGCGACATCACCAGGCGCCGCGTCTCCTTGTCCTTGGCCGCGTCGATCTTGATGCACTCGATCGGACACGCACGCTCGCACGCGAGGCACGCCGTGCAGATGTCCATGTCGACCTCGAGGAACCCGCGGTACCGCGCCGGGAGCATCTCGTGCACCGGCTTCGGGATGCGGTCGGGGTACTGGATCGTCGACGGGCGACGGAACATGTAGCTCATCGTGACGCTCATGCCCTCGAAGACCGAAGACGCCGCGTCCTTGATGTTGTCGATGTAGCTCTTGATCGTGACTGCCATGGCTCAGACCAACTTCCACGGCGGGTGCCAGGCCGATTCACCCGTGAAGTTCTCGTAGTTATCCTTGTCCACGTCGTAGCTCGCCTTGATCTTCTTCACGTACATGGCGAACACGGCCACCACCACGAAGAACATCGCCACCCGCATGATCAGCCCGAGGATCGGGACGGCGTAGACGACGAGCTCCCAGACCAGCACGCCCAGCATGCAGGCGAAGGAGATCGGGACGAGGTACTTCCAGCACAGCGTCATCATCTGGTCGACGCGGATGCGCGGGAGCGTCCAGCGCAGCTGGATGACGATGAAGACCAGCCCCAGCGTCTTCGCGACGAAGACACCGAACTGCAGGCCGTTGATCGCGATGGGGGCGCGGACGGCCGCCCACGCGAAGCCCGTGATGCCTTCGAACGTCTCGGCGAAGCCGCCGCTCAGCTGGAACGCCGCGGCGCCGACGAGCCCGACCGCCGCGAGGAGGTGGACGAGCATCGCTCCGTCGAGGCCGCCGTGCAGCGCCATGCGCGTGAGGCCGGGCGCCATGCCGGGGATCTTCGCGCGGTCGATCGCCGCGTGCGCGCGGCTGCGGTAGCGGAAGATCTGCACGCCGATGAACGCCGCGGGGATCGAGGCGCCGGCGAGCATCACCGCGAAGAGCGGGCCGGTCGCACCCACGAGCCACGGGCTCGGGGTCATGCCGTCCTCCAACGTCCCGAACGGGATCTGCCAGCCGCCGAGGAACAGGGCCACGGACACCGCGCAGAGGATCCAGACGTTCGCGAACTCACCGAGGAAGAACATCAGGAAGCGCATCCCCGAGTACTCGGTGTTGTAACCGGACACGAGCTCCGACTCCGCCTCCGGGAGGTCGAACGGGGTGCGGTTGCCCTCCGCGAGCTGCGCCACGAAGAACACGAAGAACGCCGCCACGGTGAAGGGCGAGTGGAAGATGCCCCAGCTGACGATCCCGTCGCCGCCCTGCGCCGCGATGAGGTCCTGCATCGACAGCGAGCCGGAGATGATGATGACCGTCATCGCCGCGAGCCCGGCCGGGATCTCGTACGAGATGACCTGCGCCGCGGAGCGCATCCCGCCGAGGAGCGCCCACTTGCTGTTCGAGCCCCAGCCGCCCATCAGGACGCCGATGACCACCAGCGAGGTCACGCCGAGCACGAAGAGGATGCCGATGTTGATGTCGGTCGCGATGAGCGCGCTCGAGAACGGCATCGCCGCGAACGCGAGCACCATGCCGAGCACCACGAAGTAGGGCGCCATCCGGAACAGCGGCTGGTCGGCCTCCGTCGGGACGAGGTCCTCCTTGAAGAGGCACTTCAGCCCGTCGACCATGAACTGCAAGAGGCCTTGCGGGCCGACGCGGTTCGGGCCGATGCGCGACTGCATCCGCGCCGCGATGCGACGCTCGAAGAAGATGAAGAAGCCGGCGAAGTTCAGCGCGAAGCCGAACACGGCGCCCGCCGCCGCACCCATGAACGCGAGGTAGACCAGCTCGGTGAGCGGCCACGTCGCGGGGTCGACGCCGAACGCCGCCGCGATGATCGCGTCGGCGACTTTCTGAAGGGCAGGTAGCTCGGAGTTCATGTCAGCGGTCCAGCTCGGGGGCCACGACGTCCAGCGACGCGAACATCGCCACGACGTCACCGATCATCGTCCCCGGTGCGATCGGTTGCATCACCTGTGTCGCCGTGAAGCTGCCGGTCCGCACCTTCACGCGCCACGCGTTCTCTTCGCCGTTCGAGACGACGTAGTAGCCCATCTCGCCGCGCGCGGCCTCGACGGCGGCGTACGCCTCGTCGAGCTCCGGTTTGATCTTGCGCGGCACCTTCGCCATGTAGTCGCCCTCCGGAATCCCCTCGAGGGCCTGGCGCAGGATCTTGCAGCTCTCCTTCATCTCCAGGATGCGCACGTAGAAGCGGTCGTAGCTGTCACCCGCCGTCCCGTAGAAGCCCGTGCCGATCGGGATGTCGAAGTCGAACTCCGGATACACCGAGTACGGGATGTTCTTGCGGACGTCGAACTTCAGCCCCGACGCGCGCAGGTTCGGCCCGACGAGGCCCCACGCGATCGCCATCTCCTTGTCGATGATGCCGACGTCGGCGAGCCGCTCGATGAAGATCTTGTTCGTCGACGCGGCGCGGTTGAACTCGTCGATGATCGGCTCGAAGTGATCGAGCCAGCGCAGCACGCGCCGGTCGAAGCCCCGCGGGATGTCCGCCATGACGCCGCCGATGCGCATGTAGTTGTACGTCAAGCGCGCGCCGCAGAGCTCCTCCATGAAGTCGTTGATCGTCTCGCGCTCGCGGAGCCACCAGAGGAAGGGCGAGAACGCGCCGACGTCCATCACCATCGTCCCCGTGGAGACGTGGTGTGACGCGATCCGGCACAGCTCGCTCGCGATCGTGCGGCAGTACGAGGCGCGCCGTGGGATGTCTGCCGTGACGCCGAGGAGCCGCTCGACGGCCATCGCGTAGCCCTCGTTCGCGGTCATCGCAGCGACGTAGTCGACGCGGTCCGTGTACGGCATGAAGCCGTTGTAGGTGACCTTCTCTCCAATCTTCTCAATGGAACGATGGAGGTAGCCCACCTCGGGGATGACCCGCGAGATCACCTCGCCGTCGGACTCGACGAGGAGGTTGATCACCCCGTGCGTCGACGGGTGCTGCGGCCCCATGTTGAGGAGCATCTCTTCGCGCTGCGGCGCGCGGAGCGGTTCGAGTGCTTCGCTCATTCGTTCTCTCCTTCACCGTCGGTCGCGGCCGGCGGTGCGGCCTCGGGGGCCTTCGCGGCCTCGGCGGCCTTCGCGGCTTCGGCGGCCTTCGCGGCGGCGGCGGCCTTGGCCTTCGCGGCGGCCTCGGCCTTCCGCTTCTCCTTGGGATCGACCCAGTCCGCGGGCGGCTCGATGTTGGAGACGATCGGCGCTGGCGCATCTTCGCCGCGCTCCTCGCGCGCCTTCGCGCGGGTCTCGTCCATCTGCTTGAACGCCGCGAGCGGCGACGCGCGCGTCGTTCCGATCCCGCGGTAGTCCTGCTCCTCGGTGTAGTCCTTCCGGAGCGGGTGCCCCGTCCAGTCGTCCGGGAGCATGATCCGGCGCAGGTCGGAGTGGTTGAGGTAGATGATGCCGAGGAGGTCGAACGTCTCGCGCTCGAACCAGTTCGCCGTCGGCCACAGCCCTTCGACGCTCGGCACCTCGGGCGCCGCGCGCGGGCAGCGGTACTTCACGACGTGCGCGTGCTCCAGCGGGTAGCTGTAGAGGTGGTAGACCGAGTCGATGTAGCCGTCCTCCGGCCAGTCGACGCCGGTCACGGAGCGCAGGAAGTCGAACTGCATCGACGGGTCGTGACGCAGGAACTTCATCACCTCCGAGAACAGCACGACGTCCTTCACGACGGTGAAGGGATCGATGGCGTCGACCAGCTCGACGGCCTCGCCGAACTTCGCGGCGATCGCCTCGTGGATCTTCTGCCCGACGGGTCGCGTGGGCGACTTCTCGCGGGCCTCTTCTTGTTTGCTCGCTTTGGCCATCTTCGCTCTCGCCTCAGACCGCGCGCGCCGGGTTGCCGAGCTTCCCGACCCAACGCTCGCGCATCATCTTGTCCTGGATGCGCATGAAGCCCTCCGTGAGCGCCTCGGGGCGCGGGGGGCAGCCGGGGACGTAGATGTCGACCGGCACGATCTTGTCGACGCCCTTGCACACCGAGTACGCGAGCTGGAACAGGCCGCCGCAGGTCGCGCAGGCCCCCATGGAGATCACGTACTTGGGGTCGGGCATCTGGTCGTAGAGGAGCTTGGTCCGCAGCGCCATCTTGTAGGTGAGCGTGCCGGCCACGATCATCAGGTCCGCCTGGCGCGGCGTGGCGCGCGGGACGGCGCCGAAGCGGTCGATGTCGCTGCGCGGGCCGCCGGTCTGCATCAGCTCGATCCCGCAGCAGGCGAGGCCGAACAGCAGGTACCAGATGGAGGACTTGCGGTTCCAGTTGATGAGGTTGTCGAGCTTGCTGACGAGGACCATGCCCTCGTCGCCTGCGATCATGCTGTTGGCGTCGGACGTCATGATGCTTCCTTCCTCCGTCTCGGCTACTCGGCCCGGAGGTTCTTGATCCACTCGAGGTCGCCCTTCTTCCATACATAGGCGAGGCCCGCGAGGAGGATGAACACGAAGACCAAGAGCTCTCCGAGCGCGACGAACCCGGAGGCGTTCTCCTTCCACGCCTTGAACACGACGGCGACCGGGAAGGTGAGCGCGATCTCGACGTCGAACACGACGAAGATCAGCGCGATGATGTAGAACCGCGGGTTGAACTGGAACCACGCGTCGCCGATCGGCCGCTCACCGCACTCGTAGATCTCCCCCTTGTCGACGGTGGGGAACCGGGGCGCGACGAGGCGCGAGAACGTGAGCGCGGCGAGGACGAATCCGACCGCGACCACCATGAAGATCAGGACTTGGGCAAAATCGAAAGGCATGAGTTCCTCGGCGGTTGGCGCACGGGCGCCGACAAGCTCGGTAGTGAAGCAGCGGACCCGAGTCAACCCATAGACGCGGGTTCGACACGGCAGGGGGCGCGGGTAAGGCCTTGTCCGCGTCGGGCGCCTATCGACGGATGGGCAGGTCGCGGATCGGGCTTCTACCGTGCGAGGTCGGGTCTGGACGGTGCCGGGGTGCGTGGGGCGCCCCCATTGGCCGAGCCTCGACCCGAGGGGAGCGAGCAGCCGTGAGCGCGGACCGAGTCGGGCCGTTCGAAGTCGTACGTGAAGTCACCCGCGCGCCGGGCCTCGTGTTGGTCGAGGCGCGGGACGCGGACGGCGAGCGGCGGCTGCTGCAGCTCGCGCGCTTCCGCGCCCCCGCCGACGAAGAGGAGCGGGGCCGCCGCCACGACCACGAAAAGCAGATCGCGCGGCAGACCGCGGAGCTGGTCATGGCCGGCGGCGACTTCGTCGTGCACGCCCACGGTGGCGCGGACGCGACGGACGGGGAGCGCTTCCTGTTCTGGGCGTTGCCCTGGGGCGAGGCGCCCCTGCTTGTCGAGCGCGCGGCCCTCGGCGTCGAGGAGCTCGTCGCGATCGGTGTGGGGCTCGCGCGGCGGATGGCGCGGCGGCACGCGGACGGTCAGACCGAGCCCATTCTTACCGAGCACGTCCTGAGGATGGGGGAGACCGGCGCGATCGAGGTGGTCGCGGTGCCGGTGTCGATCGACGAGACGTGGCGCTCCGACAAGACCCCCAGCGTGCGGCTCGCGCCCGAGGAGACGGGCCCCGAGGATACGAAGCCGAGCGGGGATCTGTGGCGGCTCGGGACGCTGCTGTTGGCGCTCGGGGCGAAGACGCGGCTCCCGCCGCGGGTCGAGGAGGGGCTGCGGCGCCTGGCGCACGCGGATCCCGACCAGCGCCCGAGCAACGCCCACGAGGCGCGTCTGCTGTTGGAGCGGATCGGGACGCCCGAGCCGGAGGCCAACGCGAATGGCGCGGCGACCGCGGAGGACACGGGCGAGACGGCGATGACGGCGCCGGATCCGCTGCCGTCGGTGGACCCGCTCGCGGTGACGTCCTGGGAGCTCCCGTCGGACCGCCAGTGGACGCAGCCCGGTGAGGAGCCGTCCCGACCGATCGCCCTGCCGGTGTTCGAGTCGCTCACGGACGGCGTGAGCGCGTCGCCGCCGGTGCCGATGTCGGAGCAGGTCACGACGCAGGCCGAGCCGCTCACGCCGGTCCCCGAGGGGATCGTGCCGACGGTCGAGGACGCACGCGACGATCCGTCCCGGCGCGGCACCGATCCCGAGTCGTCCTACGACGAGCTGGAGGACCTGTCGGAGGACGTCGTGCTCGTCGGCTCCGAGGCGACGACGCTGCGACCGGCGAACGAGGGCTGGATCCAGCGCCTCGCCGAGGCGAAGGCCAACGCAAAGGAGGCCGCCGAGGGCGAGGCCTCGCGCCGCACGACGGAGGAGACCCCCGTCGTCACGGGCCCCGAGGCGGAGGCGATCGCCGCGCAGTACCGCGCCGAAGCGGCGGCGTCGGAGTGGTCCGAGGAGACCGAGGTCCCGGATCGCAGCGCCCCGACGAACGGATCGCTGCCGAGGAAGTCGACGTGGTCGGCGAAGGGGGCCGCGAAGAAGAACGGCGCGGACGCGCCGACGCAGCCGGTGGCCGTGGTGCGCGCGGACGCGAGCGAGGGCGGTGCTGCGGAGGCGGAAGCGGCCGAGCCGCATCGCGAGGTGGCGGCGGCGGAGGGCGCCGATTCCGTCGTGGAGTCCGCAGGGACGTTGGCGGCCGCGGCCGAGTCCGAGGCGGTTCCTGAGTCGGCTGCATCGTCGACGGCCGAGTCCGTGGCAACATCCGGATCCGCCTCCGAAGCGAATCTGGCGTCGGCCTCCGCGTCCGCATCCGATCCGGCGTCGGCCTCCGATTCGGCGTCGGCCTCCGATCCGGCGTCCGCCTCCGATCCGGCGTCGGCCTCCGCGTCCAGTTCCGCGTCTGAGTCCGATTCGGAGTCCGAGTCGGAGTCCGATTCGGCGTCGGCCTCCGATTCGGCGTTGGCCTCCGCGCCCTCGTCCGTGTCGGCGTCGGCGTCCGAGTCCGAGTCCGAGTCCGCTTCGGCGTCCGCGTCCGCGTCTGAGTCCACTCCGACGTTGGCGTTCGGTACTGCGTCCGCGTCCGACTCCGGAGCTACGTTGGCGTTCGGCTCCGATTCGGCGTCGGACTCGAGCTCCGATTCGGCATCGGCCTCGGGCTCCGATTCGGCGTCGGTCTCCGAATCCGATCCCGCGTCCGTCTCCGGATCCGATCCCGCCTCGACGACTGCGTCCGCCGTCGCGTTGGCGGCGTCCGAGGCCTCCTCGTCGACCGATTCGAAGAGCGACGCCGTCGCTGCGCTCGGCGTCTCGACGGCGTCCGAGAGCGACGTTTCGGACATCGAATCGAAGGCCGGGGCGGCGTCGAACGACGTTGCCGCCGGGACCGCGTCCGTCGTGGACGACGATGCGGGGACGAAGACCGAATCCATCGCCGCCGCGCCCCTTTCCGAGGGTGAGCCTGTCGGTGCGTCCGACGCGGGCGCACGGACGACCGAGTCCGTGGCCGCATCGTCGAGGTCGCGGGCCGACGCTGCGAAGAACACCGAGGTCCTCGCGCCGGTGGGTGCCGACGCCGAAGCGAGCGCGTCCGAATCGGCCTCCGCGTCGGTCCCCGATTCCGCGCCGGATCCGATGTCGGCCGCCGCGTCTGCGTCCGCGCCCGAACGCGAGCCTGCGTCCGAGTCCGTCGCCGCTTCCGCTTCCGCGTCGGAGTCGGTCACCGCGCCCGATCGCGAGTCCGCGTCCGGGGTCGAGCCGTCGGTTGCGTCTGCGCGTGAGTCGGCGTCCGAGTCCGCTTCCGCGTCCGTGTCGGCTGCCGATGCCGCGTCCGAGTCCGCTTCCGCTTTCGCTTCCGAGTCCGCTTCCGCGTCCGAGTCCGAGTCCGAGTCCGAGTCCGCTTCCGCGTCGGCTGCCGAATCCGAATCCGATTCCGCATCCGGTCCGGCGTCCGCATCCGATCCGGCGTCCGCATCCGATCCGGCGTCCGCATCCGATCCGGCGTCCGCATCCGATCCGGCGTCCGCATCCGATCCGGCGTCCGCATCCGATCCGGCGTCCGCATCCGATCCGGCGTCC